>NZ_JBHSGL010000001.1:0-90477 GCF_042654465.1 Planococcus dechangensis
AAGCGTGGCGACACGTGCAGCTGACGAATACTAATCGATCGAGGACTTAACCAAAATTTGATTGCGTTTCACAATGTCGATTTATCCGGTTTTGAGCGAACAAGCTCAAAGAGTCTAGTGACGATGGCAAAGAGGCCACACCCGTTCCCATCCCGAACACGGAAGTTAAGCTCTTTTGCGCCGATGGTAGTTGGGGGTCTCCCCCTGTGAGAGTAGGACGTCGCTGGGCACACAAAGAAAAGTCGTTACCGTTTATTCGGTAGCGGCTTTTTTTTATGGTTTTAATTTGAGTTTTATTTAATAAGGCCTATTCACCCTTGCAATCATGCTTTGATTAACCTAATATGAAATTTAATTGTGAAAGAGAGGGTGCAAATTTTGGATATAAACCCATGGTTGATGGTTGTAATTATCTTCTCAATCAATATCGTTTACGTAACATTTTTCACGGTGCGAATGATTATGACATTGAAAGGCTTCCGATATTTGGCGGCACTGGTTAGTATGGTCGAAGTGGTTATATATATAGTAGGTCTCGGACTTGTACTAGATAATCTTGACCAAATACAGAATTTGATCGCTTACGCAATCGGTTATGGATCCGGGGTTATTATCGGTTCCAAGATTGAAGAGAAAATGGCTCTTGGATATATAACAGTTAATGTTATTAGCAATGATGAAAGTGATTATCTCCCTCGAAAGCTACGCGAACACGGCTATGGTGTGACGGATTGGGATGCGAACGGAAGAGATGGCGGCAGGCAAGCTATGCAAATCCTGACACCTCGAAAGATGGAATTGAAATTGTACAAAGCCATCCAAGAGATAGATCCTAAAGCCTTTATTATCGCTTATGAACCGAAAACTATTCATGGCGGTTTTTGGGTAAAACAAGTAAAAAGGGGCAGGTTGTTTAAATGAATAAAAAAACGCTCTGGTTTGAAGTGAAAGAACATGAATCGATGGAAGACTGCTTGAAGCGCATGAAGCAGGCAGGCTATATGGCTGTTGGCCGAAAGGAAGAGCCATTATTTGAAGAAATCAACGGTGAGCCAGTACCGGTTCGACAGATTATCAAGTTTAAAGGTAATAAAATCGAAAAATAGAAGAAGATGGCTACAAAACACGAACATTAAATAAAGCAACCTTATCAATGTTCGACTTTATCATTGACGCCTACGAGCCATCTTGTTATGATTAATGAGGAAACCCCATATATGCAGAAGAATTGGCTTCTGCGTCTCTACCAGGACACCGTAAATGTCCGGACTATGCGGGAAAGCAACTTATGGTACTTATAACGGAGGATGTGCTTTTTTATGCCATCACGTATGTTTTCGTTGAATCAAAGTCCTTAAGTAAACTGCTTTTCACGTCATGTGAGCAGTTTATTTGAGGGCTTTTTACTTTTGAAAGAGAGGTTATTGAATGGATCCGCGAATCGGCATTATTATGGGAAGCTCGAGTGATTGGGAAACAATGAAACATACATGCGACATACTCGATGAACTGCATATCGGTTATGAAAAAAGAGTGGTATCAGCACATCGAACGCCGGATTTGATGTTCAGCTACGCTGAGGAAGCACGGGACAGAGGATTGCATGTCATTATTGCAGGTGCCGGCGGAGCTGCTCATTTGCCGGGAATGGTCGCTGCAAAAACAACATTACCGGTCATCGGCGTTCCAGTGCAATCGAAAGCACTGAATGGCTTGGATTCATTATTGTCGATTGTTCAGATGCCCGGCGGTGTTCCTGTCGCAACTGTCGCAATCGGTAAAGCGGGAGCGATCAATGCGGGGCTCTTGGCTGCCCAAATTCTCGGAACGGTCGATAATGAAGCAGCGCAAGCTTTGGAAGACAGACGCAAGCGCACTGCAGAAGCCGTTTTGGAAAGTTCAGGTGATTTGATATGACGAGAACGATTTTACCTGGACAAACGATCGGTATCATTGGCGGGGGTCAGTTGGGCCGCATGATGGCGTTGGCAGCAAAAGAAGCCGGCTTTAAAATCGCGGTTTTGGATCCAGCAATGGACTCGCCGACCGGACAAGTTGCAGATGTTCAAATCGTGGCACCATTCGATGATGCACAAGCACTTGAGGAACTTGCGGAAGTGAGTGACGTTATCACGTATGAATTCGAGAATATCGATGTGGACGGGCTACGCCATTTAGCAGAAATCGCTTATGTACCTCAAGGTGCTGAACTGATTGGGATTACGCAAAACAGAATTATCGAGAAAAAAGCAATCCGTGCTGCGGGCGTGCCGATTGCTGATTATATAGAAGTTTCTTCGTTTGAGCAGTTGCAAGAAAAAGCTGGACAGTTGGATTATCCATTTGTCGTCAAAACCGCAAGAGGTGGATATGACGGAAAAGGCCAACAGATTGTAAAAAATGCTGAACGACTAAAAGAAACAGAAGCTTTATTCCATTCAGGAGACTGCGTTGCAGAAGCATTTATCGACTTTACAATGGAAATTTCTGTAGTAATCCAACGAAATACACTAGGCGAAACAGCGATATTGCCGATTGGCGAAAACGTCCATAAAGATCATATATTGCACCAAACGATCGTGCCGGCACGTGTTGATGAAGAAACGATTCGAAAAGCGCAAGAGGCTGCACAGGCGATTGCAGAGCACTTGCAGATGGTAGGAACGCTCGCTGTTGAAATGTTCGTGTTGCCGGACGGCGAGATTCTGGTCAACGAACTAGCGCCACGCCCTCACAACTCAGGACATTATTCAATTGAAGCAACAAATATTTCACAGTTTCACCAGCATATCCGTGCAATTTGCGGATGGCCATTGCGCAAGCCGAAGCTTTGGAGTTCAGCGGTAATGGTGAATGTGCTAGGCGAGCATGTCGCTCCCCTTACGACCAAAATCGCGCAATACCCGGACTGGTCGATTCATCTATACGGCAAGGACGAAGCGAAGCATAAACGCAAAATGGGACATGTCACCATTTTGACCGATGATATAAACGAAACATTAAACGAAATCGACGCATCCGGCATTTGGCCGGAATAATTGGAGGAAATAGATTATGATCGCACGTTATACACGCCCGGAAATGGGTGCCATTTGGACAGAAGAAAACAAATACCAAGCATGGTTGGAAGTTGAAATTCTTGCATGTGAAGCTTGGGCGGAAATTGGGGATATTCCGAAAGAAGACGTAGCAAAAATTCGTGAGAACGCTGGTTTTTCAGTAGACCGCATCTTAGAGATTGAAGAAGAAACACGTCACGATGTTGTGGCTTTCACCCGGGCGGTTTCTGAGACACTTGGTGAAGAACGAAAATGGGTTCATTACGGTTTGACTTCTACGGATGTAGTCGACACGGCACTTTCGTATTTATTGAAGCAAGCGAATGAAATTCTGCGCAAAGACTTAACGAACTTTATCGAAATTCTCGCTGTAAAAGCGAAAGAGCATAAAATGACGGTCATGATGGGCCGTACGCACGGAGTACACGCAGAGCCGACAACATTCGGTTTGAAATTGGCACTTTGGCACGAGGAAATGAAGCGCAACTTGGAACGTTTTGAAGCGGCTGCGAAGTCGATCGAAACAGGAAAAATGTCCGGTGCGGTTGGAACGTATGCGAATATCGATCCGTTTGTTGAAGAGTATGTATGCAAAAACTTAGGAATCGCTGCATCACGCATTTCCACACAGACATTGCAGCGCGACCGCCACGCACAGTATATGAGCACGCTCGCTTTGATCGCATCATCGATCGAGAAATTTGCAACGGAAATCCGTGGTTTGCAAAAGTCCGAAACACGCGAAGTGGAAGAGTTTTTCGCGAAAGGACAAAAAGGCTCATCGGCAATGCCTCATAAACGCAATCCAATCGGCTCTGAAAATATGACGGGCCTTGCGCGCTTGATCCGCGGCTATATGGTGACAGCATACGAGAACGTATCTTTGTGGCACGAGCGCGACATTTCGCACTCTTCTGCAGAACGCGTCATTTTGCCGGATGCAACGATCGCATTGAACTATATGCTTAACCGTTTCGGCAATATCGTTAAAAACTTGACGGTGTTCCCGGAAAACATGAAGCGCAATATGGATTCGACATTAGGATTAATTTATTCACAGCGTGTGCTTCTGACGTTGATCGATAAAGGGATGGCGCGTGAAGCAGCCTACGATACAGTTCAACCTTGTGCGATGGAAGCGTGGGAAACACAGACTTCTTTCCGTAAGGTAGTTGAAGCGAATGACACAATCACTTCCCAGCTGACAAAAGAAGAGTTGGATGATTGCTTTGATTATAACCACCACTTGCAGCAAGTCGATATGATCTTCAACCGTCTCGAATTAAATTAAACGGAGGCATCAATCATGGAAAAAGCTCAGCTATTGTACGAAGGAAAAGCGAAGCGTCTGTATAAAACAGACGAGCAAGGCATTCTTTGGGTGGAATATAAAGATTCCGCCACTGCGTTCAACGGAGAGAAGAAAGAAGAGATCTCAGGCAAAGGGCGCTTGAACAATCAAATCACCTCTTTGCTGTTTGAGAAATTAAAAGAAGCTGGCATCGCTTCCCATTTTGTAAAGCAGCTGTCTGAAAGCGAGCAATTGGTCCGCGCAGTGAGCATCATTCCGATCGAAGTCGTCGTCCGCAATATCGTGGCCGGCAGCATGGCAAAACGCCTCGGCATCGAAGAAGGCAAAGAGATCCAAAAGCCTGTCGTGGAATTTTACTTGAAAGACGATGAGCTGGGCGATCCGCTTATTACGGATGACCATATAGATATGTTGGAGCTAGCGACGGAACAGGAAGTCGCTGTACTGAAAGACAAAGCACGAAAGATCAATGATGTTTTGATCGGCTTTTTCCAAGATATTGGTGTTGATTTGGTTGATTTTAAGATTGAATTCGGCCGTGATGAAAACGGAGAAGTTCTATTGGCTGACGAAATTTCACCGGACACATGCAGGCTGTGGGACAAAGAAACAAAACAAAAACTCGATAAAGACGTATTTCGCCGTAACCTCGGCAACTTGACCGATGCTTATGAACTCATTTTATCTCGACTGGGAGGACAAAACTGATGAAAAAAGTAAAAGTGTATGTGACTTTGCGTGAAAGTGTACTTGACCCACAAGGATCTGCTGTGATGGGATCGCTCCATAAGATGGGCTATGACGAGGTACAGGATGTCCGGATCGGTAAATATTTGGAATTGGTCATCGGAGACAGTGAACGTGATGTGGATGCTTTGGTCGATGAACTTTGCAGCCGACTGCTGGCGAATACGGTGATTGAAGATTACAGGTACGAAATCGAGGAGGTTGTCTCGCAATGAAATTCGCAGTGATTGTTTTCCCAGGATCGAATTGTGACTTGGACATGTATCACGCCATCAAAGATGAGCTTGGAGAAGAAGCGGAATACGTTTGGCATGATACGCACGACTTAAGCAGCTATGACGGCATTTTGCTTCCGGGTGGCTTTTCGTACGGTGATTATTTGCGCGCCGGCGCCATTGCCCGTTTTTCAGGTGTCATGGACGAAGTGCGCAAAGCGGCGGAAGCCGGCAAACCGGTTCTCGGCATCTGCAATGGGTTCCAAATTCTAACGGAGGCAGGGTTGCTACCGGGAATGCTTATGCGCAATAAGAATTTAAAATTCACTTGCGGAACGGTCAGCTTGAAAGTGGAGAACGCCCATACTTTATTCACTAACGAATATAAAGAAGGCGAAGAAATCCGCATTCCGGTCGCACACGGGGAAGGTAATTATTATTGCGACGATGCAACTTACCAGCATTTGAAGGACAATAACCAAATCGTTTTCACATATGCAGAGGATTTCAACGGCAGCCGCAATAATATTGCAGGCATCATCAACGACCGCGGCAATGTGCTCGGCATGATGCCGCATCCGGAGCGTGCCGTTTCCGACTTGATCGGCGGAACGGACGGCTTGCCATTATTCAGATCAATCGTTAAACAGTGGAGGGAATCACATGTCAGTCACGCTTGAGCCGAACACACAGCAGATTAAAGAGCAACAGCTTTATAAGCAAATGGGTTTATCGGACGCTGAATTCAAAATGGTCGAAGACATACTTGGCAGAACGCCGAACTACACCGAGACCGGTTTGTTTTCTGTTATGTGGTCTGAGCACTGTTCGTATAAAAACTCCAAGCCGGTACTTTCTAAATTCCCGACTAAAGGCGATCATGTTTTGCAGGGGCCAGGTGAAGGCGCGGGCATCGTTGATATCGGTGATGGCCAGGCAGCCGTATTCAAAATGGAATCGCATAACCATCCGTCTGCCATCGAGCCATACCAAGGCGCAGCAACAGGTGTCGGCGGAATCATCCGCGATGTTTTCTCGATGGGCGCACGTCCAGTTGCATTATTGAACTCGTTGCGCTTCGGTGAACTTGAAACACCGCGTGTGAAATATCTGTTCGAAGAAGTGGTTGCAGGCATCGCCGGTTACGGCAATTGCATCGGCATCCCGACTGTGGGCGGCGAAGTGCAATTCGATGCATCGTATGATGGCAACCCGCTCGTCAATGCGATGTGCGTCGGCTTGATCGACCATAAAGATATCCAAAAAGGCGTCGCTAAAGGAACCGGCAATCCGGTCATGTACGTCGGTGCAAAAACTGGCCGCGACGGCATTCACGGTGCGACCTTCGCTTCAGAAGAGTTGACGGACGCATCCGACGAGAAACGTCCGGCCGTTCAAGTGGGCGACCCATTCATGGAGAAATTACTGTTGGAAGCATGCCTTGAATTGGTGAAATCCGATGCACTTATCGGTATCCAGGATATGGGCGCCGCAGGACTCACTTCGTCTTCGGCGGAGATGGCGTCAAAAGCCGGATCTGGAATCGAGATGGACCTTGATCATGTACCGCAGCGCGAAACGGGCATGACTGCTTATGAAATGATGCTGTCGGAATCCCAGGAACGCATGCTGATTGTTGTCCAGCAAGGACGCGAGCCGGAGATCGTCGAGTTGTTTGAAAAATACGGACTGGATGCTGTGACAGTTGGACGGGTGACGGACGATTCTACGCTACGTTTGAAGCATAAAGGTGAAATCGTCGCTGAAGTACCAGTGGACGCACTAGCTGAAGATGCACCAGTTTATCATCAGAAATCGAGCGAACCGGAATATTACCGCGAATATCAAAGTTTGCCGAACGAAGAGCCGAACGTTGAAGATCATCAAGCGACACTTCTTGCGCTCTTGCAACAACCAACGATTGCTTCGAAAGAATGGGTTTATAACCAATACGATCATCAAGTGCGCACGAGCACGGTCGTCTCGCCTGGATCCGATGCAGCTGTCATCCGCGTGCGCGGCACGAATAAAGGGCTCGCGATGACAACGGATTGCAACTCACGCTATATCTATTTAGATCCTGAGACAGGCGGCAAAATTGCTGTCGCAGAAGCGGCGCGAAATGTTGTCGTTTCAGGCGGGCGCCCGCTTGCGATTACGGATTGCCTGAACTTCGGCAACCCGGAAAAGCCGGAGATTTTCTGGCAGTTGGAAAAAGCGGCAGATGGCATGTCCGCAGCTTGCCTTACATTGAATGCACCCGTCATCGGCGGAAACGTCTCTTTATACAACGAAACGAACGGCACGGCGATTTACCCGACGCCAACGATCGGGCTTGTCGGTTTGGTTGAAGATTTGAAGCATGTGACGACGCAAGATGCGAAAAAGCAAGGGGATTTCGTCTATCTTGTCGGCGGCAGCATGACCGAATTCGGGGGCAGCGAATTGCAGAAAATGGTGGAAGGCCGCATTTTCGGTAAAGCACCATCCATCGATTTAGAAGTCGAAGCACAGCGCCAATCGCAGATTCTTTCTGCGATCCAGCAAGGCTTGGTCGCTTCGGCGCATGATACGGCAGAAGGCGGCGTCGCAGTCGCGATGGCTGAGAAGACATTCGGCAACGGGCTGGGTGTCGAAGTGACATTGACAGGTTCGAAAACGACTGCGCTATTCAGTGAAACCCAGTCACGCTTTTTGCTGACGGTATCACCTGAGCACGCGGAAGCATTCGAGAAAACAGTTATAGATGCACGGAAAATCGGTGAAGTCACGGGTGATCGAATGATCGTCAAAGGGGAAGACGGAACCGTCTGGATCGATGAATCGGTCGAAACGCTCCGCTCCGCCTGGAAAGGGGCTATACCATGCTTGCTGAAATCAGAGGCTTAAACGAAGAATGCGGGATTTTTGGCATTTGGGGCCACACCAACGCAGCGCAACTCACGTATTATGGGCTTCATGCTTTGCAGCACCGCGGCCAAGAAGGCGCAGGAATCGTTTCGACTGATGGAGAAGCTCTTCGTGCTTTAAAAGGCGAAGGCATGGTCAGTGAAGTTTTTACACCGGAAAAGTTGGAGAAAATAACGGGCATGGCGGCAATCGGCCATGTCCGCTATGCAACGGCAGGCGGCAGCGGCATCGAAAATGTCCAGCCTTTGCTGTTTAATTCGACAACGGGAAGCTTGGCGATTTCCCATAACGGCAATTTGGTCAATGCCACGCAATTAAAAGGCCATTTGGAGCGTCAAGGAAGTATTTTCCAAACGACATCCGACACGGAAGTGCTCGCTCATTTAATCAAGCGCAGCGGCTATGAAAGCTTTGAGGAAAAAGCGAAAAATGCTCTGTCACTTTTAAAAGGCGCATTTGCTTGCTTGGTCTTGACAGAGGAAGCAATGTTCGTGGCGCTTGACCCGAATGGTTTACGCCCATTGTCTGTTGGCAAGATGGGAGATGCTTGGGTCGTCGCTTCAGAAACTTGTGCATTCGATATTGTGGGGGCAGAGTTTGTCCATTCGGTCGAACCGGGCGAATTTTTAGTCATCAATAATGATGGCATGCGCAAGGAACGGTTTGCCTATCCAGCGGAGCGTTCGATCTGCACGATGGAATATGTTTATTTTTCCCGTCCGGATTCCGATATTGACGGTATCAATATCCACTCGGCTAGAAAACGGCTCGGCAAGCAATTGGCGAAAGAAGTCCATATCGAAGCGGACGTCGTCACGGGTGTTCCCGATTCCAGTATTTCTGCCGCGATCGGATTTTCTGAGCAAAGCGGCATTCCTTACGAACTTGGGCTGATCAAAAACCGCTATGTCGGCCGGACATTTATCCAACCGTCACAGGAAATGCGCGAGCGCGGCGTCAAGATGAAGCTGTCTCCAGTGCGGCAAGTCGTCAAAGGCAAACGAGTCGTCATGGTCGATGATTCAATCGTCCGCGGCACGACTTCCCGTCGCATTGTCGCTTTATTGAAAGAAGCGGGTGCAACAGAAGTGCATGTCGTCATCAGCTCGCCGCCGATCAAAAATCCTTGTTTTTACGGCATTGACATCAGTACATCCGGCGAATTGATCGCCTCGAATAATACAGTAGAAGAAATGCGTGAAATCATCGGTGCCGATTCGCTGACATTTTTATCGGTTGATGGCATGGTCCAAAACATCGGACGTACCGACCCAGGCTCGAAATGCGGCCATTGTTTGGCGTGCTTTACAGGCGAATATCCAACGAACATCTATCCGGATACCGTCCTGCCGCATGAAAAAGAAAAAGTGAAATAGGGGGAACCGAAGTGTCTAAAGCGTATGAAAAAGCAGGCGTCAATATCGAAGCGGGCTATGAGGCCGTCAAGCGGATGAAATCCCATGTCGAACGCACCGCACGCACGGGAATGCTCGGTGCATTTGGCGGATTCGGCGGCATGTTCGATTTGTCCGAGCTGAATTTGAAACAACCGGTTCTCGTCTCCGGAACAGACGGTGTCGGTACAAAGCTGAAACTGGCCTTTATGGCGGATAAGCACGATACGAT
This sequence comes from Planococcus dechangensis, assembly GCF_042654465.1. Classification (NCBI taxonomy): domain Bacteria; kingdom Bacillati; phylum Bacillota; class Bacilli; order Caryophanales; family Caryophanaceae; genus Planococcus; species Planococcus dechangensis. The sequence goes on from NZ_JBHSGL010000001.1 coordinate 9,870, forward strand.
CGGTATCGATTGCGTCGCGATGTGCGTCAACGACATCGTCGCACAAGGTGCGGAACCGTTGTTTTTCCTCGATTATATCGCTTGCGGCAAAGCGGTTCCCGAAAAGATCGAACAAATCGTCAAAGGCGTCGCCGATGGCTGCGTAGATGCAGGCGCGGCATTGATCGGCGGAGAAACGGCTGAAATGCCGGGGCTTTACGATGAGAATGAATACGACATCGCCGGCTTTGCGGTCGGTGCTGCGGAAAAAGCAGATATTGTGACGGGCGAACGGATCCAAGCGGGTGATGTCTTGGTCGGGCTTGCTTCGAGCGGCATTCACTCAAATGGCTATTCGCTCGTCCGCCATATTTTATTCGGCGATGAGGAAGGCTCATTGGACGTGACAGTGGCGGGCTTTGAAGAGCTCGGCACACTCGAATCCTTGCTGCTCGAGCCGACGAAAATCTATGCCACAACCATTCAATCGATCCGTAAAAAAGCGGATGTCCACGGCATGGCGCATATCACGGGCGGCGGGTTTATCGAAAACTTGCCGCGCATGATGCCTGAGGGACTTGGTGTAGAGATTGAGCTTGGCTCTTGGCCGGTGCTTCCGGTGTTCGACCTATTGAAAGCAAAAGGCGAACTGGCAGACCGTGATTTGTATTCCGTATTCAATATGGGCATCGGATTTGCGGTGGCCGTTTCTGAAGTGGATGCTGAGGCGGCGATTCAAGCAGCTGAAGCGAGCGGTGACAAAGCCTATGTAATCGGTAAAGTGACGCAGATTGAGGGTGTCCAGTTCCAAGGCAGTCAGGATGGGACTCTACATGAAAAATAGAACAAAAATGGCCGTTTTCGCTTCTGGAAACGGCTCTAATTTTCAAGCGCTTTACGAAGCAACTCAAGACGGAAGGCTGGATGCGGACATCGTTTTGGTCGTGGCGGATAAGCCGTCTGCATTTGTGTTGGAAAGGGCGAAGCAGGCAGGAGTGCCGGCATTTTCGTTTACACCGCGTGATTATGCGTCCAAACAGGCATATGAAGCGATGCTGGTGGAAAAATTAGATAGAGCGGGTGTCGAGTGGCTCGTGCTGGCCGGGTTTATGCGTTTGATCGGACCTGTTTTGCTCGCTGCTTATGAAAACCGCATCGTCAATATCCATCCATCGGTGCTGCCGGCGTTTCCTGGAAAAGATGCAATCGGCCAGACGCTAGAAGCAGGGGCGAAAGAGGCGGGAGTTACCGTGCATTTTGTCGACGAAGGCATGGACACGGGAGCGATCATCGCACAGCGCTCGTTTCCTGTTGACGGTGCGGACCGTGAGACAGTAGAACGCAAAATCCATGAAATCGAGCACCAATTATACCCTGAGAGTTTGCAGCAATTATTCAGCCGGCAGCAGTCGGTCTAGGAGGTCCATGAATGAAAAGAAGAGCATTGATGAGCGTATCGGACAAATCCGGCATTTTGGAGTTTGCCCGTGAATTAGTGAAGATGGATGTGGAAATCTTGTCGACAGGCGGGACGCGCAAGCATTTGGAAGACAACGGCGTTCCGACGACGGCAGTCGACGAAGTGACCGGATTCCCTGAAATTTTAGGTGGACGCGTGAAAACTTTGCATCCGCTAATCCATGGCGGTTTGCTCGCGAAACACGACGATAGCGAACACCAGCAGCAAATGAACGATAACGGCATCGCACCGATCGAGTTTGTCTGCGTCAATTTGTACCCATTCCGCGAAACGATTGCAAAACCGGATGTGACAGTGGATGATGCGATTGAAAACATCGACATCGGCGGCCCGACGATGCTGCGTTCGGCTGCAAAAAACCACGCTTACGTGACAGTTATCGTCGATTCCGGTGATTACGAAGCGGTGCTTGCGGAATTGCGTGAACAGCAAACAACGAGCCCCGAGCTGCGCCGGAAACTCGCAGCGAAAGTATTCCGCCATACCGCGGCGTATGATGCGTATATTTCCAATTACTTGACGGAACTGACGGATGAACAGTATCCGGAGCAGTTGACCCTTACATATGAATTGTCCCAAGCGCTACGCTACGGGGAAAACCCGCACCAAAAAGCAGCGTTCTATAAGAGCGCGCTCGGTTCGGATTTCTCGATCGCACATGCCACGCAATTGCACGGCAAAGAGCTTTCCTATAACAATATCCAAGACGCCAATGCTGCGCTGCAGATCATTAAGGAATTCTCAATGCCGGCAAGCGTCGCAGTGAAGCATATGAACCCGTGCGGCGTCGGGACTGGTGCTACTCTTTCTGAATCTTTCAAGAAAGCCTATGAAGCGGACTCGACATCGATCTTCGGCGGTATCGTCGCCTTGAACCGTGAAGTCGACCTCGAGACGGCACAGCAATTGTCGCAGATTTTCCTTGAAATCGTCATTGCGCCATCTTTTACGGAAGAGGCACTCGCAGAACTCGGCAAAAAGAAAAACATCCGTTTGTTGACGGTGCCGTTTGAAACGAAACGCCGCGACAAATGGAACACGGTAACAGTCGAAGGCGGATTGCTCGTCCAAGAGCCGGATGCGTTCGGCTATGAAGATGCAGATATCCGCGTCGTGACGGAAAGACAGCCAACAGAGCAAGAACTCGAAGCTTTGAAACTTGGCTGGAGCGTCGTCAAGCACGTCAAATCAAACGCCATTGTCGTTTGTGATGAGTCGATGACGTTAGGTGTTGGGGCAGGGCAGATGAACCGCGTCGGCGCAGCCGCCATTGCACTCGAGCAGGCAGCTGGTAAAGCGCAAGGCGCAGCGATGGCATCGGACGCATTCTTCCCGATGTCCGATACGGTAGAAGCGGCAGCAAAAGCCGGCATTACAGCGATCATCCAGCCGGGCGGTTCGAAAAAAGACCAGGAATCGATCGATGCAGCGAATTCACACGGCATCGCGATGGTCTTCACGGGCGTCCGCCATTTCAAACATTAATCGGGGAGGTGTACGATGATGAACGTATTGGTTATCGGAAGAGGGGGGCGTGAACATGCGCTTGCCCATCAATTCGCCATTTCGCCATCGGTCAGAAAAGTTTACGCAGCGCCTGGTAATGCTGGTATGGCACAGGACGCAGAGCTTGTCGATATTAGCGAAACGGATTTTGAAGCTTTAGCAGCGTTCGCCAAGGACAACGACATCGCCTTTACATTCGTCGGGCCGGAACAGCCGCTTTCAGAAGGCATCGTTGATTTCTTCGAAGCACACGGCTTGAAGATTTTCGGGCCGAACAAAGCGGCGGCGCGCATCGAAGGCAGCAAGGCGTTCGCCAAGGAATTGATGAAGAAATACAATATCCCGACTGCAGCTTACGAAAGCTTTTCGGATACCGAGGAAGCTATAAATTACATTAAGCAGCAAGGCGCGCCGATTGTCATCAAGGCGGATGGGCTCGCAGCGGGAAAAGGCGTCGTCGTCGCACAAAACGAACAAGAAGCGATCGTTGCGGTGAAGGACATGCTTGATGGCCAAAAATTCGGCGCATCGGGATCGACTGTCGTCATCGAAGAGTTTCTGGACGGAGAAGAATTTTCCTTCATGTCGTTCGTCCAGGACGGCCAGATCTACCCGATGGTCATCTCTCAAGACCATAAGCGTGCATACGACGGTGACAAGGGGCCGAATACAGGTGGCATGGGCGCTTACTCGCCAGTGCCGCAAATTTCACAAACAGTCATAGATGAGACTTTCGCGAAAATTGTCCGTCCGACAGTGGAGGCGATGAACAGCGAAGGCACTCCGTTCAATGGGATTTTATATGCCGGTATTATTTTGACGGCCAGTGGCCCGAAAGTGATCGAATTCAATGCACGCTTCGGCGACCCGGAAACGCAAGTGGTCTTGCCGCGCCTGAAGACCGACCTCGGCGCGTTTATTTCGGCCATTCTGGAAGGCGGAGAAATGGAGCTTGAATGGGACGTGCGCCCTGTGCTCGGTGTGGTCATTGCAGCGGACGGCTATCCGGGAACTGTGGAAAAAGGGACAGTCTTGCCGGAGCTTGCGCAATTGCAGGGAGTCACGGTGACTCATGCCGGCACAAGCCGTTCGGGGGATGCTTTTACCGCGAGCGGCGGCCGCGTCATCTTGGTTGCGGCAAGCGGGGACACGCTAGAGGCTGCACAACAAGCAGTGTATCAAGCGCTCGGCTCATTGGAATGGGACGGCCTCTTTTACCGCAAGGACATCGGCTGGCGTGCAATCTAAGTGAATAATTGCTATAATAAAATGACACAATTTCGTCACGGAGCTGTGTCATTTTATTTATGCGGCAAATGCCGCGGAGGATTTTCATAAGCCCACTTTTACCTCTATTACTAAACTCCATTTTCCACCAAGCATTACCCCGGAAGTAACAAAACCAGCAGGGCATTCAAACTCGGAAGGAGCAAAAATGATGAACTGGTATGAAAAACTGAATCAGTATTTTCCTGTAGAGGAAATGAAATCGAAAGAACATATGGATTCTTTGCTGAAAGAAAAAGGCAGTGTCTATTACAAGGACGAAGGTCCTTACCACGTATTGATGTATGCGGAATTCCCGAACTTTTCATTCGTCGATTACCTATTCGTCTCAAAAGAATCGCGCGGCATGGGGATCGGTAAAAAAGCGCTGCAGTTTTTGAAAGACAAGAACAAACCGATCATCCTAGAAGTTGAACCGGTTGATTATGAAGACACCGATTCGGAAAAACGCTTGCGCTTTTATGCACGTGAAGGTTTCGAACATGCGTCATCGATCGGCTATAGCCGCCGTTCGCTTGCGACAGGCGAAGAAAACTCAATGGAGATTCTCTATTGGGCGCCGAACAACGAAACCGAAGAACAGATTTTCGAAGCGATGAAGACGATGTACGAAGATATTCATACGTACAAAGACGAGCATTTCTACGGCGAATCCTACGATCCGGTTTCTGATGTGTTGACGAGAAAAGAACAAGACCAAAAAGACATCTTGAAACCTTTCAGCAATCCGATCAATAACTAAGCAAAATCCACGTCTTTAGGGCGTGGATTTTTTATGTCCAAAATTGGTCGACAGGCAGTCGTTTTTGCAGTGCTTCTCTGTAAAATACTGCATAATTATGCTACGATATGATGTATAGATATTGAAGAGAGAGCAGGTGCCTTCGGATGGTGAACCCTTTATGGAGAAATACAGAAATACGGAAACAATTGAAGATTGTCTCTAAAGAATTGTCCCCGGATCTTGTGCTGACGAATGCTACTTATCTGCACGGGATTTTCAAAAAATGGGTAACAGGAAATATTTGGATAAGTGACGACCGGATTATTTACGCGGGTAAAGAAATGCCGAAAGTGGACGGGGCGACAGAAGTCGTCGATGTCAGCGACAAATTCATCGTGCCTGGCTATATCGAACCGCATGTGCATCCGTACCAGCTTTACAATCCGCAGCGTTTTGCTGATTTTGCAGCACAGGGAGGAACAACAGGGTTCATTTCCGACAACTTGCCTTTGTTTTTAGCGCTAGAAAACGAGAAAGCGTTTACATTGCTTGACCGGCTGGCCGAGCTGCCGTTCACGTTTTATTGGTGGACTCGTTTTGACTCCCAGACGGAATTGCTTGAGGAAGATCAAAAATTCACTTCGAAGTCGGTCGGCGAATGGCTGGAGCGGCCCGACGTGATACTCGGAGGGGAATTGACCGGCTGGCCGAAGCTGCTGGCGGGCGACGATCAAATGCTTTACTGGATTCAAAAAGCGAAAATCAGCTTGAAGAAAATCGAAGGCCATTTTCCAGGAGCTTCGGAAATGACATTGGCGCGCATGAAACTGCTCGGGGCGGATGGCGACCACGAGGCGATGACCGTTGATGAAGTAGAGATGCGCCTGCTCCACGGATACGGCGTCACGCTGCGGCATTCATCAATTCGGCCGGATTTACCAGAATTGCTGTCTGGAATCGTGGCACGCGAATTGAACGTTTTCGATAAATTGATGATGACGACTGATGGCTCGACACCTGCATTCCATAAAGATGGCGTTATGGATCTTTGCATTCAAATTGCGCTTGATGCGGGTGTTCCTGCGATCGATGCTTATATGATGGCTTCTTATAATGTGGCGCGCTATTATAACCTGACAAGCTTGCACGGATTGATCGCGACGGGCCGTTACGCCAGCCTGAACATCCTCGATTCGATCGACAATCCAGTGCCGAGCGGAGTCATCTCTAAAGGCGTATGGCTCAAGCGCGACGGCCAAAAAGTACGCTCGCTCGACGATGTCGACTGGTCAGTGTTGCCTGAGCTCGAACTAGAGTTTGAATTGACGGATGATGACTTCCAGTTTTCGATGCCGTTTGGCGTAGAGATGGTCAATGACGTCATCACTAAACCATATTCAGTAAGTGTCGACACAAATGTGGAACGCTTGTCGAAAGAGCATGGGGAAAGCTTTCTCATGCTGGTCGACCGCCACGGCAAATGGCGCGTCAACACTTTGATCAAAGGATTCGCACCGGGCGTTGATGGCTTTGCTTCTTCTTATACGAATACAGGCGATATCGTATTGATCGGGAAAAGCCGCAAGGATATGTGGAAAGCCTTTGAACGTGTGAAAGAGTTAAAGGGCGGCATCGTGTTGATGGAAAATGGCGAGATTGTATGTGATTTGCCATTGCCGATCGGCGGCATCATGTCGGATTTACCGATGGAGCCGTTGATGGAACAGGAAACCGCATTGAAGAGTGCTTTGAAACAACGCGGCTATAAACATGGCGATGCCGTCTATACGCTGTTGTTCCTGATGGCGACGCATTTGCCGTATGTCCGCATTACCCAAAAAGGAATTTATGATGTAATGAATAAAAAAATCTTATTCCCAGCGTTCATGAGGTGACCAAGATGAAAAAATGGCTGCTCGTGCTCTCTGCTTTAGTCGCCGCGGGATTGATCGTTTATTGGCTGATGGATAGGGACCAAACTGCGCAACCGGAAACCCCGGAAGCGCCGGAGGCACCTGAACAAGTGCCAGAGGAAGTGCTGACCACTGCTCCGTTCACCGGGCTTCAAGGAGACGGCCCTTACGATGCACGAGCAGTAATGGCTGTCATCAATAACCATCCAGCTGCTCGGCCGCAAACAGGCTTGGCCGAAGCGGACATGGTATTTGAATTGATTGCGGAATACAATATTACGCGGTTCTTGGCGCTTTATCAAAGCCAGTTTCCGGTCAATATCGGACCGATCCGCAGCGCACGCGATTATTTCGTGGAGTTGGCATCCGCATATGATGCATTTTTTGTGGCGCATGGCTATAGCCCGGAAGCGAAGCGCCTGCTCGATTCCGGAAAGGTTGACCATGTGAACGGCATGCAATACGACGGCACTTTGTTCAAGCGTTCGCTTGACCGGGTGGCGCCGCATAATTCCTATATCACTTATGAAAATATTAAACTAGCAATGAATATGACCAGCGCTTCAACCAATTACAGTGTAAAAGCACCTTATACTTTCTCTGCACGGGGGGAAAATGATAGACTAGGGGAACCAGCAACTTCCGTTAGAGTGGCATACGGAGGAGATCCGGACTTTACGAGCACGTATGCGTATGACTCCGAGGCTGGAACTTACACACGCGCTTCTGGCGGTACGATTTCAGCGGACAAAGAAAGCTTGCAGCGCATAGAAGTCGCCAATGTCCTGGTCATCGAGGCAGAGCACCGCACCATCGATGCTAAAGGGCGCCAGGAAATCGATTTAACAAGCGGCGGAAGTGCGTTATTGTTCCAAGAAGGCGTTGTGCGCGAGCTCAACTGGCGTGAGGAAAACGGCATGCTTGTACCGATTGACGATAGCGGTACAGCTGATCTCGCGGAAGGCAAAACATGGATCCACATTATTCCCGAGACGCCAGGCTTGAGCCAGGCCGTTCAATACACCCCCTAGACTTAAGAGAAATGAAAGGACGTTGAATATGCATGCAGATTGATAAAATCCGAGGTCCGCAAACCGATCAATTGATCGAAGCGATACTGGCATTAGACAATAAAGAACAAGCATATCGCTTTTTCGATGATCTATGCACCATCAGTGAAATCCAGTCATTATCGCAACGCTTTGAAGTGGCCCATATGCTGCGTTTAAAAAAGACTTACGAAAAAATAAAGAATGAAACGGGCGCAAGCACCGCAACCATTTCACGGGTGCGCCGCTGTTTGAATTACGGCAACGATGCGTACGAAGAAATGCTCGATGTGCTGTATCCGGAAGAAAAAGCGATTGAAACGACAAAAGACTGACCAGTGCTTCGTGCTGGCCAGTTTTTTTATGGGGATTTTACCGAGATTACAATGGATGAGAACAGAGAGTTGGCTCATCTTTTGTTATAATGGACAGATGAAACCAAAAGTACAGTAAGGAGAATAGGCGTGGACTTTCAAACATGGCGGCATGTCTTTAAACTAGACCCAGCAAAAGAACTTGCAGATGAACATTTGGAACGAATTTGCGAATCCGGGACCGATGCCATCTTGATTGGCGGCAGCGATGCTGTCACACTCGACAATGTCTTGGAGTTGATGGCACGCGTACGCCGGTATTCTGTGCCGGTCGTACTGGAAGTGTCGACGGTGGAATCGGTGACACCCGGCTTTGATTATTATTTCATCCCGAGCGTCTTAAACAGTGACAATCCGCAATGGATCAAAGGGCTTCACCATGAAGCAATACGTGAATACGGCGATATTATGGATTGGACAGAAATTGTCCCGGAAGGCTATTGCATCCTGAACCCGGAATGTAAGGCAGCCAAGTTGACACAAGCTGATACCGCACTGACTGAGGAAGATGTCTTGGCGTATGCTCGCATGGCTGAGCACTTTTTCAGACTGCCGGTATTTTATTTGGAGTATAGTGGCACATACGGCGATCCGGCACTGGTTGAAAAAGTTCAGGCTAAGCTGTCTGATACCCGCTTGTTTTATGGTGGCGGCATCGACTCCGTGAACCGAGCAAAAGAAATGGCAGCCGTTTGCGATACGATCGTCGTCGGCAATATTATATATGAAGATTTGAAAAAAGCGCTTGCGACCGTCAAGGCAGTTGCGGAAACGGCTGAGCAATCGCTATAATAATAGGAACGAATGTTCGAGGTGGTGCACAATGGAATTAATTACGAAAAATTTGTTGCGGGGAATGAATCCTGAACAAGAAGAAGCAGTCAAAACGACAGAAGGGCCGTTGTTGATCATGGCCGGTGCAGGATCCGGCAAAACACGCGTGTTGACGCATCGCATCGCATACTTGGTCCTCGAGAAGCAAGTATATCCGTCCAATATTCTGGCGATTACATTCACCAATAAAGCAGCACGGGAAATGCGCAACCGCATCGATGGGCTGCTTGGCCACGGAACAGGCGACCGCATGTGGGTGTCGACATTTCACTCGATGTGCGTGCGTATTTTGCGCCGCGACATCGACCGGATGGGCTATTCTAAGAGCTTCTCGATTCTCGACACGACCGATCAATTGACGGTCATCAAAAACGTCTTGAAGCAGCAAAACCTGGATCCGAAAAAATACGAACCGCGGACGATGTTGAATGCCATCTCATCGGCAAAGAACGAATGCATCGACGTAGACACGTTCACTGCGAACGCCAATCAGTTTAATCCTTACGAAAAAACCGTCGCGGATGTCTATGCAGGCTATCAGAAGCGCCTTCAGAAAAACCAGTCGCTCGATTTCGACGATTTGATCATGGTGACTTTAAAGTTGTTTGAAAGCGAACCGGAAGTGCTGGAGTTTTATCAAAACAAATTCCACTATATCCATGTGGATGAATACCAGGATACAAACAACGCACAGTATCAGCTTGTCCAGCTGCTGGCGAAAAAGTTCAAGAATATTTGCGTCGTCGGCGATTCCGATCAGTCGATCTACCGCTGGCGCGGCGCGGACATCACCAATATCCTGTCGTTTGAAAAAGATTATCCGGATGCAAAAGTGATCATGCTTGAGCAGAATTATCGCTCGACCAAGCGCATTTTGCAGGCGGCAAACGATGTCATCCAGAAAAACACGAGCCGTTACCCGAAAGAATTGCGCACCGATAACGACGAAGGCCCGGCGATTACGCTTCATAAAGCAGGAGATGAACGCCAGGAAGCGCAATACATCGTGCAGACGATCCAAACGCTGATGCAAGAAGAAGGGTACAAAACCTCTGATTTTGCGATTTTGTACCGGACCAATGCACAGTCACGGATATTGGAGGAAATGTTCGTCAAATCGAATATGGCCTATACGATCGTTGGCGGCACAAAATTCTATGACCGCAAAGAAATCAAGGATTTGCTGGCTTATTTGCGTTTGATCGCCAATAACGACGACGACCTATCCTTGGCGCGTGTCATCAATGAACCGAAGCGCGGCATCGGAGCGACTTCATTCGAAAAAATGGCGCGTTTTGCCATCGAACAAGACCGGACCATCATGGATTCGCTCCAAGAAGCGGATTTCATGGGACTGACTGCGAAAACCGCACAGACCGCGTTGGAATTCCGTTCTATGATTGCAGGATTCACGGAGATGCAGCAGTATTTATCGGTCACCGAATTGGTGGAAGAAGTACTGAAAAAATCCGGCTACCGCCAAATGCTGCAGAACGACAAAACCATCGAAGGTGAAAGTCGCCTGGAGAACTTGGATGAATTTTTGACCGTCACACAAGCGTTCGAAAAGCAAAGCGATGATAAGTCATTGGTGGCGTTCTTAACTGATTTGGCATTGATCGCCGATATCGATTCACTGGATGACGAGGAGCCGACTGATGGCCCGATTATCCTCATGACGATGCACGCGGCAAAAGGATTGGAATTCCCGGTGGTCTTCATCATTGGCTTGGAAGAAAATGTTTTCCCTCATGCTCGTTCGAACAACGATGACGATGAACTTGAAGAAGAGCGCCGTTTGGCTTATGTCGGCATCACGCGTGCAGAGCAGCGTTTGTATTTGACCCATGCTTCGTCACGCACGATTTTCGGTAAGAGCAGCTTCAACATGCCGTCCCGCTTTATCTCGGAAATCTCTGAAGAGCTGATTGAACAAACTTTTGCCAACCACCGTGCGGGTGCAGCGACAAGCTATAAGCAGGCGCCGAAGAGAAGAGCCGTCTTCAAACCTAGCTATCAACAATCAGGCGGCGATAAACTAGGCTGGAAAACCGGCGACCGTGCAACGCATAAAAAATGGGGCGTCGGAACTGTCGTCAACGTGAAAGGCGAAGGCGAACAAACTGAACTTGATATTGCCTTTCCTAGTCCGGTTGGAATCAAACGGCTACTGGCGAAATTTGCGCCGATAGAAAAAGAATGATCTGGAGGAACTTGAATGGACCGCATCAAAGCTGAAGAACGTGTCATCGAATTAAACGATCAATTGCGCAATTACGGTCACGCATATTATGTCCTTGACAAGCCGGTCGTGCCGGATGCCGTTTACGATCAATTGCTGAACGAATTGATCGAGCTGGAGAATTTATATCCGGACTTGATTTTCCCTGACTCGCCTACACAGCGCGTTGGGGGAACGCCTTTGTCGAATTTCAAAAAGGTGCAGCATGAGCGCCCGATGCTCAGCTTGTCCAACGTTTTCAATGAAGACGATTTGCGTGATTTCGACAAGCGTGTCCGTGCAGGGGCTGGGGATTCCGTCGAATATGTCTGTGAATTGAAAATCGACGGCCTGGCCGTTTCGCTCCATTATGAAAACGGGAAATTCGTGCGCGGTTTGACGCGTGGTGATGGCCGTGTCGGAGAAGACATTACCGTCAATTTGCGGACGGTACGTTCGATTCCGCTCAAATTGAAAGAGCCGGTATCGGTCGAAGTGCGCGGCGAAGTGTTCATGCCTAAAAGCTCATTCCATGCGTTGAACGAAGACCGCGAAAAGCAAGGCGAAGAACTTTTTGCCAATCCGCGAAACGCCGCTGCTGGTTCTCTGCGCCAGCTCGATTCGAAGGTTGCGGCCAAACGTAATTTGGATGTTTTCATTTATGGAATCGGTGGCGACGGTGAAAATTATGGATTGAATAATCACGATGAATCGCTGAGCTATTTGTCAAAACTAGGCTTTAAAGCGAATACGGAACGCAAAGTCTGCAAGACAGTTGAACAAGTGCTCGATTACATCGAAACTTGGACTGCCGAGCGCAGCAAATTAAGCTATGAAATCGATGGCATCGTCATTAAAGTGAACCGCTTCCTTCACCAGCAGGATCTTGGCTTTACAGCGAAAAGCCCGAAATGGGCGACCGCTTATAAATTCCCTGCAGAAGAAGTGATGACAACAGTTCGTGACATCGAACTAAGCATCGGCAGAACCGGGGTCGTGACACCAACCGCCATTCTAGAAGCGGTCGCTGTAGCGGGTACGACCGTGCAACGGGCGTCGCTCCATAACGAAGACTTGATCCGCGAGCGCGATATCCGCATTGGCGATAAAGTCATTATCCGCAAGGCCGGTGACATCATTCCAGAAGTCGTGCGTGCTTTGGTGGACATGCGAACGGGTGACGAACAGCCATTCGAAATGCCGACCGAATGCCCTGCGTGCCAAAGTGAACTTGTACGCATCGAAGGGGAAGTGGCGCTGCGCTGCGTCAATCCAAAATGCCCAGCACAAATTGTCGAAGGCATGGTTCATTTTGTGTCGCGCAACGCCATGAATATTGACGGGCTCGGCGAGAAAGTTGTCGAGCAATTGTACCGCGAAGGCTTGATCCAAGACATTTCGGATTTGTATGCATTAACGAAAGAGCAATTGCTGGAGCTGGAGCGGATGGGCGAAAAATCGGCTTCGAATTTGATCGATGCGATTGATGCGTCGAGAAGCAATTCAATGGAGCGGCTGCTGTTCGGCCTTGGCATACGCCATGTCGGCGAACGCGGTGCGCGCATTTTGTCCGAACAGTTCGGCACGATGGACAGTTTGATGCAAGCAAGCCTTGAAGAGCTGGTGGCTGTCCACGAAATCGGTGATAAGATGGCGGATGCAATCGTTACGTATTTTGAAAAACAAGAAGTTGTGGCGCTTGTGGAACGTTTACGCGAGCGAGGCGTCAATCTATCGTATACGGGCACAATCGTCCGCGTGGAGGAAGGCGCCAATGCCTTTGCGGGCAAGAAGATTGTACTTACCGGGAAACTGGAAAACATGACGCGCCAAGAAGCCGGGGAACGCATCGAAGCGCTCGGCGGCAAATTGACAGGCAGTGTCAGCAAGAAAACCGATCTGCTCATTGCCGGTGAAGAAGCGGGTTCAAAACTCGACAAAGCGCAGGACTTGGGCATAGAAGTATGGAATGAAGAGCGCTTGCTTATGGAATTGAACGTATAAGGAGATTAAGCACATGAAACGCATTTGGTGGATCCCGATCGGTGTTTTGCTGCTTACGGGATGTGTCCCTTCCGGCAACGACGAAGCGGAAGTGGTTGGCACAGAAGAAGAGGTAGAAACGGCAATCATCCCGAGCATGCAGCTCGACGAACAGTATTACCGGACGCTATTGCCTTATAAGCAAAGCGCGACACGCGGCAAGATCGTCAGCCGCCTGAATTCTCGCTATGACATTAAAGAAGCCGAACATGGGTTGTTGCGTTTGTCACAGCAGCAATTCTCGCCGGACGATTATTATTTCCAGGAAGGCCAGATGATCACCGATGAAGAGGCGACGAGCTGGCTGCAACGCACGAGCGCGGACAATCCCAACGGCTTAAATCCGGAAGATGGACGCTCTTCAGCGCAACAGGAAGAAGGCGAACGCCCGGATCCGGAACTGCTTGCCCATATCCTTGAGCAAAATTATCTCGTCAAGACCGAGGAAGACAAGATTCGCCTTGGTGGTGTATCGATCGGTCTCGCGATGAATACAGTCTACTACAGCTCGATCGATGGCATTCCTTACGAGGAATCCATTTCCAAAGAAGAAATCGAGAGAGAAGGCAAGCGCATGGCAGATGAAATCGTCAGCCGCCTGCGAGAGAAAGAAGAAATGGCGAATGTGCCGATACTGGTATCTTTGTTCGCTCAAAACAACCGCAATGCGATGACGCCGGGTACTTATTTCGCTTACGGTGCCGCCCCGAGAGGCGAGAGCGAAATAGCGAATTGGAACGCCATCAATGAAGCGTTCGTAGTGTTCCCGACATCTGGAACGAATGAACAATACCGAGATATCGATACTGCATTCCGCAATTTCAAGCAAGACGTGGAACTTTATTTCTCTAATTTTACCAGCGTCATCGGCAAAGGATTTTATCAGGACAATCAATTGCACGAGTTGAAGATTGAGATTCCGATCCAATTTTACGGGTCTTCCGAAGTGATCGGATTCACACAATATGTGACAGGCCTATTGATGGACCATTTCCCCGACAATATTGAACTTGAAGTGAATGTCACTTCGACTAACGGAGCGGAAGCGCTCATTTTGCGAAAAGCTGGAGAGGCGGAACCAATCGTTCATATTTATGAATAAATCCGCCATATTACGGGGGCAGCCGGCTGGCTGTCTCTATTCATTTTTTTAGAAAAATGTTATGATAGACCGTATGTTTACGGAATCCGGAGGTGTAGAAAATGGCGAAAATGACAAAAGAAGAAGTAATTGAAGTGGCTCACTTGGCGCGTTTGGCAATTACCGATGAAGACGCGGAGCATTTTGCAGAGCAATTGGAAGCAATCACCAATGCAATGGAATTACTGAATGAATTGGATACGGAAAATGTGGAACCGACGACGCATGTATTGCCGCTGGTCAACGTTTTGCGTGAAGACAAAGCAATCGAAGGATTGCCGCGTGAACTTGTGATGAAAAACGTAAAAGAGCATGAAGGCGGACAAGTACGGGTGCCGACAATTCTGGACTGAATGTGAGGAGGGTAAAGGATGAAATTAGCTGAAAAAACTGCAGCCGAATTGCAGGAGTTACTACATAGCAAAAAATTAACGATTGCGGAACTGACGGAACAAACCTTTGGCCGCATCAAGGAATTGGATCCGAAAGTCGATGCTTTTTTGGCATTGAACGAAGAGCAGGCTTTACAACAGGCTGCTGAAATGGATCAAACCGAAGTGCAAGGGCGCGGACCGCTTTACGGCCTGCCGATCGGCGTGAAAGACAATATCGTCACAGAAGGATTGGAAACAACAGCATCGAGCTTGATCCTGAAAGGTTTTAACCCGATTTATAATGCAACGGTCGTGGACAAGCTGCGCGAAGCCGGAATGGTCATCGTCGGGAAATTGAATATGGATGAATTTGCCATGGGTTCTTCCAACGAAAACTCTTATTACAAAAATACGAAAAACCCATGGAACTTGGAAACCGTTCCAGGCGGTTCTTCGGGTGGCTCGGCTGCGGCTGTTGCAGCAGGCGAAGTGCCGTTTTCACTCGGCTCCGATACTGGTGGATCGATCCGCCAGCCGGCTGCTTTTTGCGGCGTTGTCGGGATGAAGCCGACATACGGCCGTGTGTCACGTTTCGGGCTGATCGCATATGCATCATCGTTCGACCAAATCGGGCCGATTACACGCACAGTCAAAGACAATGCTTTACTTCTGAACGCCATTTCGGGCCATGATGAAAAAGATTCGACATCCGCCAATGTTGAAGTGCCGGACTTTACAGCAGCACTTACTGGGGATATCAACGGTCTTCGCATCGGTGTGCCGAAAGAGTATTTCGCACAAGGCGTCAGCGAAGCATCGAAACAAGCAGTGAAAGATGCATTGAAAGTATTGGAAGAAAAAGGCGCAACATGGGAAGAGATTTCCTTGCCTCATTCCAAATATGCACTTTCCACATATTATATTTTGGCTTCATCTGAAGCATCGTCCAACTTGTCCCGCTTTGATGGCATTCGCTACGGCTACCGTACGGAAAAAGCCGGCAGCTTGCTTGAGTTCTACATGAATACGCGTGCTGAAGGCTTCGGCGACGAAGTAAAACGCCGCATCATGCTCGGAACATACGCGCTCAGCTCTGGCTATTACGATGCTTACTATAAAAAAGCGCAAAAAGTGCGTACTTTGATCAAGCAGGATTTCGATAAAGCGTTCGAAAACTTCGATGTTATCGTCGGGCCGACAACGCCGACACCGGCATTTAAAATCGGTGAAATCATCGACGATCCTTTGACGATGTATGCAAATGATATTTTGACAATTCCTGTCAACTTGGCAGGCGTACCGGCCATCTCGGTCCCATGCGGATTCGATAACGGTTTGCCGCTCGGCTTGCAGATCATCGGAAATTATTTCGATGAAGAAACGATTTACCGCGTCGCGGATGTTTTCGAACAGGCGACCGATTTCCATAAAGAAACACCGCAAACATGGGAGGGAGCAGCACAATGAATTTCGAAACGATTATCGGGCTTGAAGTCCACGTCGAACTGAAGACGGAATCCAAAATGTTCTCGCCTTCCCCGGCACATTTCGGTGCTGAACCGAATACCAATACCAACGTCATCGACCTTGGCTACCCAGGCGTGTTGCCGGTCGTCAACAAGACGGCAGTCGATTGGGCAATGAAAACCGCACTTGCACTCAACTGTGAGATTACGCGCCACACCAAATTCGACCGTAAAAACTATTTTTACCCGGATAACCCGAAAGCGTATCAGATTTCACAGTTTGACCAGCCGATCGGCGAACACGGCTGGCTTGAAATCGAAGTAAACGGCGAGAAGAAACGCATCGGCATCACGCGCCTTCATATGGAAGAAGATGCCGGCAAATTGACGCATACCGGCAACGGTCATTCACTTGTCGACTTTAACCGTCAAGGAACGCCATTGATCGAAATCGTTTCAGAACCGGATATCCGCACACCGGAAGAAGCATATGCGTATTTGGAGAAGATCAAGTCGATCATCCAATACACGGGCGTTTCCGATGTCCGCATGGAAGAAGGCTCGCTGCGCTGCGACGCCAACATTTCTTTGCGTCCATATGGTCAGGAGCAGTTCGGCACAAAAACCGAATTGAAAAACTTAAACTCGTTCAACTTTGTTAAAAAAGGCTTGGAGCACGAACAGATTCGCCAAGAGCAAGTGTTGTTGTCGGGCGGCATTATCGAGCAGGAAACACGCCGCTATGATGAATCGACAGGCAAGACGCTGCTTATGCGCATTAAAGAAGGCTCGGATGATTACCGTTATTTCCCGGAACCGGATTTGGTCGATATCGTCATCGACGATGCATGGCTCGAGCGTGTTCGCGCAGAAATTCCGGAACTGCCGGATGCCCGTAAAGCCCGTTATGTTTCCGAGCTTGGCATGTCCTCTTATGACGCGATGGTGTTGACGCTGCAGAAACCAATCTCTGATTTCTTTGAAGCAACCGTCAAAGCCGGCGCTGATGCAAAATTGACGTCCAACTGGCTGATGGGCGAAGTGTCCGCGTACCTCAATGCCCAGAATAAAGAGCTTGAAGATACGGAACTGACACCAGAAGGACTTGCCGGCATGATCAAATTGATCGGAGAAGGCACGATTTCTTCTAAGATTGCCAAAAAAGTCTTTAAGGAATTGATCGAAAAAGGCGGCGACCCGAATAAAATCGTCAAATCGCAAGGCTTGGTTCAAATTTCGGACGAAAACGTATTGTTGGAATACGTCACCAATACCTTGGATGCCAACCCGCAGTCGATCGAAGATTTTAAAAACGGCAAAGACCGCGCAGTCGGCTTCCTTGTTGGCCAAATCATGAAAGCAACAAAAGGGCAGGCCAACCCGCCGCTCTTGAACAAAATCCTCCTCGAGGAAATCTCGAAACGTTAATCAGGAAAAGGATGGCTCACTGAGCCATCCTTTTTTTTGTGGGTTGTTTTAGTGAAGTGGATTCGGGAAGTTTGAATGTTAATGAGAAATAGTATTGCTTGAGATTGCGCTTCAAGGGGCACGCTTTGGGCCTGCAGGATGCAGGTCATGCAGCTGATGCGACAGGACGTCGCGTGTTCAGCTGCCCGGATAAGGGGCGGGTGTCAGGCCGAGGCCCTAATTTCACTGCGTTCGAACATCACATGAAAAGCGTTGCTCCCACATCTGCTACGCAGATGCGTCGCAAATGAATGGACTCGGCTCCTCCTCGCCATCCATTCGCCCCTTTCTGCTACATCTCTATTTTTAGAAAGTAAATAAAATGCATTTGACATTGGACTTAGTGTGAATAAGTTTGTGTCATTTCATAAGTCCAAATTGGATAGCTATGGCAACTTCACTACTATCAAGCCTAGCTAAGCGTCCCCACAATCGGATGAAGTCAATTAACAGCGACACTTCCTGGCATGCGAAATATAGTGAAATCGAAAAGCCGAACCGCGCATAAGGGCGAGCCGAAGCAATGAGACGAGCGCTCTTCTCGGTTCATTGCGGGAGGCCTGCCCCAAGCGGGAGGCGACTGCTTCACGATGAAATAATCAACGAACAATCCAGCTCGCTATCAAGTCCAGCTAAGCGTCGACAATCAGCGGATAAACACAATCAACAGCGATACTAGTTCGCACACAATACCCAATGAAATCTAACAGCCGAACCGCGCATTCTTCTCGGCTCATCGCGAGAGGCCTGCCCCAAGCGGGAGGCGGCTATTCCTAGATGAGACAAACAAAGATGGCCATACCTCACTCCAAAGTCCAGCTATGAGCGATCACCTAATAGACTCATTAGAAGAGTAGGTGTAAAACGTATTCCATATATTCGAGCAAATGCATCGCTTACTGCAACACGTACACTACTCAACGCAGCAAAGCCTTCAAAACATGCGAGACCGTCGCAACTTAACCAACAAATAGGAACATTTCCCTGTCTTTTTGCTTAAAAGTTTGCCGCAAAGGGAAAAGAACAGGTAAACTGTTTTGTAAGGAGATGTGATAGCATGATGACTGAATTGGAATATTTTGAACACGCCATTACACTTGAAAAATACATGGCGCAAATGGAATCCAATCAAGAAAAAACATACGCGATATATGAAAAGTTCGACTTGCCGGATCATCCCGAACTATTCGATTTGCTGAAGCAAAAGCAGCCGAAAATTTTGGCGATCACTGAAGATTGGTGCGGCGATGCAATGATGGTCAACCCGATTCTCCGGAAAATAGCTGAAGCTGGGGATGTCGAAGTTCGCTGCGTCTACCGCGATGACAATCCGGAACTGATAGAGCGTTATTTGACCGATGGCGGAAAATCGATTCCGAAATATGTTTTCCTCTCTCAAGATGGGGATGTTCTTGGGTCGTGGGGGCCAAGGTCAGCGAAAGTGCAAGATATGGTAGAGGAGAAAAAATCAAGGCTGCCGGAAGAAGCGGATCCGCAATACAAACTGCACTGGAAAACCGTAATCGGCGAAATATCCGACCGCTTCACATCGGATCCTGAACTGTGGCAAGATACGTACGAAGATTTGAGCAAAACCTTGAAAGAAAGTTTAGCTTGAATGTCATGAATGGAACGGCGGGCTGCAGAAAGCCCTTATAAGGGAACTTTCTGCAGCTATTGCATGTCCTGTTTTATAGAATGGTCCAGAAAGGCTGAATCTGATGAAGCGAGCACGCATTATTTACAACCCGACATCCGGCAGGGAGTTGTTCCGACGCCACCTGCCGGAAGTTCTAGCAAGAATGGAGGTCGCAGGATATGAAACTTCTTGCCACGCGACGACATGTGAAGGAGACGCGATCAAGGCAGCGGAATACGCAGTAGAGCGCAAATTCGACTTGGTCGTTGCGGTTGGCGGGGACGGAACACTTAACGAGGTGGTCTCTGGCATCGCCAAATACCCGGAGCGTCCGAAAGTGGGCTTGATTCCGATGGGCACTACCAATGATTTTGCGCGGGCTGTCCATATTCCTCGGGATATTAACCGTGCGATTGATATCATTATCCAGGGCGACTCGATCCCTGTTGATATCGGCGTCATGAATGACGACCGCTATTTCGTCAATATCGCGGGCGGGGGGCGCTTGACGGAATTGACCTATGAAGTGCCGAGCAAACTGAAAACGGTGCTCGGGCAATTGGCGTATTATTTAAAAGGCATCGAAATGATTCCTTCCATCCGTTCGTCCCGTGTCCGGATTGAATATGACGGCGTAGTGTTTGAAGATAAAGTGATGATGTTTTTGATCGGCTTGACGAATTCGGTCGGCGGATTTGAAAAATTAGCGCCTGACGCCAGCATCAACGACGGTAAATTCACATTGCTCATCTTGAAAGAACTCAATATGGCAGAATTTATCCGAGTTGCTTCACTTGCGCTAAGAGGCGAGCATTTATCAGACCCACATGTTGTATATGTAAAAGCGAGCAAAATCTCGGTGACATCCGATGAACGTGTCCTGTTGAACTTAGACGGCGAATTCGGCGGGATTTTGCCGGCGACATTCGTAAACTTAGAGCGCCATATCGAAATGTTCGTACCGCTCGACTACATCCGCGAAGTCGACCGGAAATGATAAAAGCGATCCACCATCCAGTACTCTGGACGGTGGATCGCTTTTTATGGTGGCACAATTGTGGGGGTCAGTACTCCAAAAGCTCGATCGCTTCGTCTTGGTCAGCTGCCAGTTTCGGCAAGTTTTCGATCGGCTCCCAACGGTATTGAACTACCAGCCCGTTATCGCGTCCTTCGCTTTTGATCGTATGCTCGTATGCATCGAAATCTTCGCCGGTGTATTCAAAGTGGAAGATGTTGCGCTCGTATGCTTTGTCTTTGTGCGGCGGATAGTAATTGTATTTATGGATTTTGCCGACAAACTCCAAAACATGTCGCGGCAAGCCGGTTTCTTCTTTGACTTCACGATAAAGTGCATCGATCAATAGCTCGTCCTCGCCAATCGATCCGCCGGGCACCTGAAGTCCGACTTCCGGTTCTCCCTTGTATTCGAAGACAAGCAGTTCACGGTTATTTTCATCGCCTTTGGTGATATAGGCAAACACCTTTCTCTTTTTTTCCATATAAATCATCCTTTTCTTTTGTTCATTATAGAATACTAAAAATTCAGGGAAATTTCAATGCCCATGTATTGGAATTTGTCACAGCTTATTCAAACATAGCCGCGTTTCTAATGCCTTTGAGAAGTCTCCATATAGCCCTTTGAGGTACAATAAAACATATAACGGGCCTTGGCCCAAGTAAAGGGGACGAGAATTTTGGGATTTGAAGATGTGGCCTTACAGAGCCGTATATTGACCTTAATGACCTTATCTTTCCACATCATCTACGCTACGGTCGGTGTCGGGGTCCCGCTCATGATCATGATTGCCCAGTGGGTGGGAATTCGGAAAAACGACGAGCATTATATCCTCCTGGCACGCCGCTGGGCAAGAGGATTTGTCATCACCGTCGCGGTCGGCGTTGTGACCGGTACGGCAATCGGCCTTCAGTTATCTTTATTGTGGCCAAACTTTATGCAGATGGCAGGGAATGTCATCGCTTTGCCGCTGTTTATGGAAGTATTCGCCTTTTTCTTTGAAGCGATTTTCCTTGGAATCTATCTTTATACGTGGGACCGCTTTGAAGACCAGCGCAAGCATTTCCTGCTGTTGATTCCGGTAGCACTGGGTGCGGCAGCTTCCTCGGTGTTCATTACCATCGTCAACTCATTCATGAACGCACCGCAAGGTTTTGAAGTGTTGAACGGCGAACTGGTCAACATCAGCCCGCTGCTTGCGATGTTCAGCCCGGCGGTGCCGACGAAAGTGGCGCACGTATTATCGACGGCATTCATGACGAGCGCGTTTGTGCTGGCATCGATTGCTGCATACCGGTTGATGCGCGGGTCGAACCATATTTACCATAAGAAAGCTTTGTTCTTGACGATGAAGCTTGGATTGGTCTTTTCGATCGCAACCGCGATCATCGGCGACTTTTCCGGAAAATACTTGGCAGAATACCAGCCGGAAAAATTGGCGGCTGCCGAGTGGCATTTTGAAACAGAATCGGAAGCGGATCTCATCCTGTTCGGCATATTGGACGGAGACGAAGCAAAATACGCAATCCGCATTCCATATGCATTAAGCATTTTGGCGCACGGTGTGCCGGATGCAGAAGTGATCGGCTTGAATGAATTCCCGGAAGATGAAATTCCGCCGCTGTGGATCCATTACTTGTTCGATACGATGGTCACCCTCGGCATGTGGCTGGCGTTCTTCTCCTTCGTGTTTGTTGTCGGGGCATGGCGTGGCTGGCCGATCATCACCAAGACTTGGTTCCGCTGGCTGACGGTTATGAGCGGACCGCTGGCGATGCTGGCAATTCAAGCCGGCTGGTGGTTCACTGAAGTCGGGCGCCAACCGTGGATTTTGCGCGGCTATATGAAGACTAGCGAAGGTGCGACGACAAGCGGAAACGTCGACTTGATGATTGTGCTGTTCGCCGGGCTGTACGTCATTCTCGGCATCGGGACGGTCGTTGTCTTGACCCGCATGTACAAACGCAATCCAGTGGAAGAAGAATTGGCAATGCGTGAATCGAACAAAGGCGGTGAAGAAGAATGACACTAGAAATTATCGGAATCTCGGTATTGTGGTTGTTCTTGTTCCTATACGTCATTGTGGCGTCGATTGATTTCGGCGCTGGATTCTTTAATGCCTACAGTGCTTTTTCAGACAAACAGCATATTTTAACAGGAGTTATCCAGCGGTATTTGTCGCCGGTATGGGAAGTGACGAACGTCTTTTTCGTGTTCTTCTTTGTCGGCATTATCGGGTTCTTCCCGCAAACCGCCTTTTATTACGGCACGACTTTGCTCGTTCCGGCAAGCATCGCGCTTATCCTGCTTGCTATACGCGGGTCCTACTACGCGTTTGCGACGTACGGCGCGAAAATCAATCACCGCGGTTATATCTACATGTACGGCTTATCCGGCTTGTTGTTGCCGGCGGCATTGTCGCCAGTACTGGCCATTTCGGAAGGCGGCTTTATGAGGCTTGAAGGCGGACAGCCGTCGCTCGATTATTGGGCGCTGTTCACTAGCCCCTTGATGTGGAGCATCGTCGTTTTGAGCATTGCCGCAGTTCTTTATATTTCGGCTGTATTCCTGACCTGGTATTCGTGGAAAGCGGGCGACGACAAAGCGACGGATCTGCTGCGTAAATATGCGCTTATCTGGGCAGGGCCGACCATCATCACGGCGACGGGCATCATCTTTGAGCTGCGCGGCCATAACCCGGAACATTACGCCAATCTGCTCGATCTTTGGTGGATGTTCGCGCTGTCGTTCCTATTATTCCTCGGCACCGTCTACTTGGTTTGGAAGCGGCGCAATTACGGCATGGCGTTCATCTTGCTCGTCGGCCAGTTCTTTACCGCGTTTTTCGCTTACGGTGCATCGCATTATCCATATTTGCTGTATCCGCATTTGACGATTTACGATAGCTTTACCAATGAATCGATGGCGATTGCGTTGATCATCGCCTTTATTGCAGGGCTCGGGCTTCTCTTGCCGTCCTTGTACTTGCTATTCCGTTTGTTCCTGTTCGACAAAGATTATGTCAAAGGGAAATCGGATTACCACGCCTAAAGGAGGCCAACAAGAATGACCAATTTTTTCATTTTCTATGCGCCGTTTCTGGTGATCATTTTGGCGATTGTCGTCGGCTTTTGGATATCGCTGAAAGACGGGCCGGTAACGAAAGGCAGAAAATAAAAGCTGTGGCGGGAACTTCCCGCCGCAGTTTTTTACTGTGTGAAAAGCGGATATGATACAATAAGGAAATGTGAAATGGAGTGAACGTAATGAAACCAGTAACGAAAAATGACCGCTTATCGGTCTATGTCGAAGACTTGACGCATGACGGTGCCGGCGTCGCCAAAGTAGACGGCTATCCGCTGTTTATCAAAGAGGCATTGCCCGGGGAAACTGTCACGGTGCATGTGTTGAAAACCTTAAAATCATACGGCTTTGCCAAACTAATCTCGATCGAAGAAAAATCCGCTGATCGCATCGATGCGCCGTGCCCTGTGTTTGAGATTTGTGGCGGTTGCCAATTACAGCACTTGTCTTACGAAGGCCAATTGAAATACAAAGAAAAAGTCGTCCGTGATGCGATGGCGCGTCTCGGTAAACTGCCGGACGTGCCGGTCCATCCGGTCAAAGGCATGGACAACCCGTGGCGCTACCGCAATAAATCACAGATTCCGTTCGGCCAAGAGGACGGCCGTGTCGTCGCCGGTTTCTACCAACCGCGCTCGCACCGCATTGCCGATACCGACATCTGCTTGATCCAAACACCGGAAGCGGACACCTTGATGGCATCGCTCAAGCGCAATCTGCAGGATATGGGCATCGAGCCTTACGAGGAAAAGACGCACCGCGGCATGCTGCGACACGTCGTCATCCGCAAAGGCCGCGTGACGGGTGAGTTGATGATCGTATTGGTGACGAAGAAGCAGAAATTCCCTCAAGCCGAGCGCGCCGTGGAATTGATCCGTGCGGCATTACCGGCGGTGACATCGATTATGCAAAACGTTAACTCGGAAAAAACCAATGTCATTTTCGGAAACGAAACCATCAAGCTATGGGGCAAGGACATCATCGAAGACCGTATCGGCGATGTGCGCTTTGAAATTTCTGCGCGTTCGTTCTACCAGGTCAACCCCGAACAGACGGAAGTGCTGTACGGGAAGGCGCTTGACTACGCGGGGCTGACGGGAAGCGAAACGGTGATCGATGCGTATTGCGGAATCGGTACGATTTCGCTGTTCCTTGCACAGCGTGCGAAATTCGTCATGGGCGTGGAAATCGTCCCGCAAGCGATCGAAGACGCGAAGCGCAACGCCGACTTGAACGGTTTCACCAATACCTTATTCGAGGCAGGGCCGGCAGAAGAAGTCATTCCGCGCTGGTATAAAGATGGCAAGGAAGCCGATGTACTCGTCGTCGACCCACCGCGAAAAGGCTGCGACGAAGCGCTCTTGCAGACGATGCTTGAACAAAAGCCTGACCGCATCGTCTATGTGTCCTGCAATCCGGCGACACTTGCACGCGACTTGCGCATTTTGGAAGATGGCGGCTACCGGACGCAGGAAGTTCAGCCGGTCGACATGTTTCCGCAAACCACGCACGTCGAATGTGTTGCGTGGCTGACGAGAAGCTGACTGCTGAAGAATGAACACAAAACTTTATTATTATGAACTGTTCTAAGCTTGCCCGCGATCATAGCATCGCGGGTTTTTTCTGTTTTTAGTGGACAGTAAAGATATTGAGAAAAAGCTCAGGAACTAGCTGCGAACAACCATCCTGCAATAAAAGGCGTGGAATAAAGGAAATTTAGAATACATATGGAAGTAAGTAGTGAATTGAGTTGCTAGAACCGGGGTTGATAAAGTGAATTTCTTTGTTTCCATCGCCAAAAGCTGTATTGAGAGTAATTACTCAAATCGGCTCATTTAAATGAATAGGAGGCATTAAATTATGAATATCGGTATTATCGTGCACTCTCAGACAGGACACACGTTACTTGTCGGTGAAAAACTACGAGATGAATTGAGGATGGATGGCCATAAAGTGACGTTGATTCGCATGCAGAACATCGACAATGCAGAGTCGAAAGCCGACCCGAAACATGTTGAATTGGATTTTATGCCAGAAGTCGCGGGATATGATGCTTTGATTTTTGGTGCATGGGTGCAAGCTTTTAATTTATGTCCTGGATTTTCGCAGTATATGAAACAAGTGCCTGAAATTAAGGCGAAGCATGTATCGTGTTTCCTAACCCAGCAATTCCGCTACAAGTGGATGGGCGGCAGTTTTGCTCTTTCTAAAATGAAGAAACTGATCAAAGAAAAAGGCGGTCAGGTCGACGCAGCGGGCGTCATCAATTGGTCCAATAAGAAAAGAGAACAACAAATTGAGGAGCTTGTTTCCCGTTTTAAAAAACAATTTGATGCTTGAATCTTGAGTGGAAGCTGATAGCAAGTGAGTCGTTTCAGTGGGAGGGGTAGGCTATGAAGATTATCGATATTTTGTTGAATAGCGATCCTGCCGTCAAAAGGCAGGCACAGATCTATTTATTGGGTGAACAAAGTCCTTATACAGAAGACGGTTGGATCGGTAAATTTCTCTCTCGGTACGATAGCGAGCATCAAACATGGGGGAACGGTATTTATGGGCCTAAATGGACATCGACCTTCTACACACTGAGAGATCTAAAATCTCTGGAAATAGACCCTCACCATGCCGTTTATCAGCATGGGTTGAATACCTTGCTCCATAACATGTGGAATCCGGAACAGTCTGTGGAAGATGATGTCTGTGTCGTGGCGATGCTCGTGAGTTTACTAAGCTATGGCCAGCAGCCTGCCTCCATTATTGAGGAAATGATTCATTATTTACGTAGTATGCAAATGCCGGATGGTGGCTGGAATTGTGCTGCCGTTCACGGGCCAAGCAGAAAAAGCTCTATTCACACCACCTTATCGGTTCTTGAAGCTTATGCGGATTATGAAAATCATGGCTATACTCATTCGCTTCCAGTAATCAAAGAGCAAATCCAAACGGGGCAAGCGTATTTGCTGCGCAAAAAACTGATGAAGAGAGAGTCGACCGGAGAACTCATTTTGCCCTACATCGTCGATTTTCATTTTCCCACGAGATGGAAATATGACGTCTTGCGATCACTAAGTTATTTTGCGGCTATCCGTTACCCTTATGATCCAGCGTTAAAGGAAGGATTGGATGTCCTTAAGAAAAAATTCACAAAAGGCTATTTAACGAGAGGATCTCAATATTCGGGGCGTGTGCATTTCCAAATGGAGACGAACAAAATTGGAGCTATGAATACCTTGAGGGGTTTGATGGTCTTGAAGCATTATGACTTCGATGTTTATGTAGAAGTGTTGCGCAAGGAAATTGCTATCTAGGGAGTTGCACAGTGGTTTGAGGAAAGGGGAAACGACGAATATGACACAAAGTATTCGATACAAACGGCTCATCAATGATGCCGGTTCGCTCAGTTTTTTCAGGCAATTGAACAGTCTTTTTGCTGAGGCTTTTGATGAGACCGACACGTATCTTGGACACCAGCCGACGGATGAATATTTGCTGTCATTGTTATCGAAAGATCATGTCATCGTCTGTGTAGCACTCATGGATGACCGCGTTGCCGGAGGGCTTGTTGCCTATGTGTTGGATAAGTTCGAGCAGCAGCGGAGCGAAGTATATATCTATGATTTAGCAGTGGATAGCCAACATCGTAGAAAAAGGATCGCTACAGAGCTTATTGTTTTTTTGAAAAAAGAAGCCACCGAATTGGGAGCCAGGGTAGTTTTCGTCCAAGCGGATCCCATCGATACAGCTGCTGTAATACTTTACGAGTCGCTCGGTATCCGGGAAAATGTGTGTCACTTTGATTTCGAGTTGAAGAATCCTCCAGATAAATGACTGGAAACACATAGCCGAGCTCCATACCACAGAGCAAGTCGAATGGGGTTAATTGGAAAAAACTCGCAAAGTTCAAGATGTTATTGAAGAGAGAGCAGATTCTGTAAGACAACTAAATAGAGGAGGAATGACCATGTATGAACAGAAAACGAAAGAGCATGGCGGCGATGTAGCCGAGTTCATCGAAACAGTTCAAAAACCAGACATGAAAGAGGATGCCTATAAATTATTGGGAATTTTTGAACAGTCGACCGGTTATCCGCCGAAAATGTGGGGAGATAGCATTATCGGATTCGGATCTTACCATTACCGTTATGCGACGGGCCATGAAGGCGACGCACCGCTTGCTGGATTTTCCCCGCGCAAAGCGAAAATCAGCTTGTATCTTACCGGCTGTGCGGAGCGCGAACCGGATGCACTTGAACGGCTCGGCAAATGCACATCAGGGAAATCATGCGTCTATATCAATAAGCTTAGCGATATTGATCCACAAGTATTAAAAGTTCTGATTCGCAATGCCGTGCAGTATTTACAGGAAACCTACCCCGAAAAATGAGAAACAATGGATTTTTTTCGGTCGGCAGGTTTTAGGGGTATTTCATTTCGGGTATAGAAGGAGTGAGATTATGTGCAAGGAGAGTTGAGGCAAGATGGAACACATACCCACATCCAAGTTTGAGGATAAACGGTCGCTGGTGATCGAAGAACTGGTTGCTAAAAATGTTTTTAAGATTAACGGCCGACAGCTTTACGAACTGTCCTTATACGAACTGCTAAAAGAACACACCGATAAAAGCCTAAGCTCATGAGCTCAGGCTTTTTTAATATTCACAGCAGCAAATGCTGGTTTGTTTGTTGTTTTTGCAGAAAAATGACTGCCCATTCTAGATATTACAGGAGGGACAAGCATGCATCATCAAAAACTGGAAAGCTATCGCACAGGCAATTTGGACGAAATGAGCATCGCTCAAATGCAGGAAGAAATGCAGTTGGGCAATATCACTTCGGAAGAACTGGTGTTGATGTACAAAGAAAATATTTCGTTGCGCAACGAGAACCTCAATGCTGTGCTGGAAATCAACCCAGACGCATTGCAGACGGCGCAAGCGCTCGATTTTGAACGAAGACGACGAGGTCCGCGCTCGAAACTTCATGGCATTCCGCTGCTCATTAAAGATAACATCGATACGAATGATAAGATGCATACAAGTGCCGGATCGCTGGCCATGGAAAATAATTATGCGCTGCGCGACGCCAAAGTGGTTGAAAAATTGCGTGCAGCGGGAGCGGTTATTCTTGGCAAAACGAATATGACCGAATGGGCTAATTTCATGAGCGATAAAATGACCAATGGCTATAGTTCGCGCGGCGGCCAAGTGAAAAACCCTTACGGCGCATTCGATGTTGGCGGTTCGAGTTCAGGCTCAGCAGCCGCGGTCGCTGCGAATTTGGCAGCTGCTGCAGTCGGCACCGAAACATCGGGTTCGATCATCAATCCGGCTGCGCAAAATAGCTTAGTAGGCATCAAGCCGACCATTGGGCTTATCAGCCGTTCCGGCATCATCCCTTTGTCGCACACACAAGATACGGCAGGGCCGCTCGCCCGAACTGTAGAAGACGCCGTCACGGTGTTCGAGACATTGATTGGTACAGACGATGACGATGTGATTACTGCATTCGCTGAAATGTTTAAAGGCTACGATTGGCATCAGCACTTGAATCCACATGGGCTGTCCGGTGTCAGTTTCGGTGTTGATCGTGAGTTATTCAAAGAGATCGGCAGCGACCAATTGGATGCGTTTGAAAAAGCGCTGGAACAGCTGCGCATAAGCGGTGCGGACATTCAGGACATCAGCCTCGGAGCCGATCAGGAAGATCTCGGTTTTGCGGTATTGCTTCATGAATTCAAAGCTGACCTGAATGCCTATTTGGCCGCTTCCAACCCACAACAGCCGATCCGTTCATTGACTGATGTAATCGCCTTTAATACAGAACATGCGGATACGATGCTGAAGTTCGGACACAACCTGCTCGAACAAGCCGATCGGTTAAGCGGCATGCTGACAGAAAGGGAATACGTCGAAGCGCTTGAGCGCAACCGGTTTTTGGCGGCGCAGCAAGGGATGAAGACAAGCCTTCAAAAAGCGGGGGTTGATGCGCTGTTATTGCCGCAGGATTTTGGCTGCAATATCGGAGCGGCTGCTGGATTCCCATCGATTACCGTGCCATATTGCCAGACGCCAAATGGCGAACCGTTCGGTATCACATTTGCCGGGCAGGCGTTTGATGAACCTAAGCTCATCGAATATGCTTATGCCTTTGAACAAACAACAAAAGGGCGTAAACGTCCATAAGAAAACAGCCTTTTCGCATAGTATGCGAAGAGGCTGTTTTCAGTTTATTTCAATTGCCGCCATATTTGTTCAAGTGTCATTTGCAATTGACCATCTAAGCCTTTATGCGTCCCTAAAGTCGTCAATGCGCTGTGGATAAGAGCCATGCGCGGCTTTTGGGCAGCAAGTTCTTGTGCGAGGAACGTTAATAGCTCTTGCTGTTCGGGCAGCTCGGCTGAAACGGCGAAGCGCTCGAGTTGTTTTAAGCTGTCCACCAGCGTTGTTTGTTCAGATGGCTCCTGGAGAAATAAGTCGGACAAGAAACGTTCGCCGTCGGTTAACT
Source organism: Planococcus dechangensis (assembly GCF_042654465.1). Taxonomy (NCBI): domain Bacteria; kingdom Bacillati; phylum Bacillota; class Bacilli; order Caryophanales; family Caryophanaceae; genus Planococcus; species Planococcus dechangensis. The sequence goes on from NZ_JBHSGL010000001.1 coordinate 39,970, forward strand.
GAATTTCCACTGCTTGTTTCATGCGGCGCACGATATAGTCGGTCAATTCTTCGAGCGGCAATTGCTGGTCTGTGCTGAGTCGCCAGACGTGCATCAATTGCTGGAGCGCACCGTTTGCCATGGCGGCGTTTTCAAGAGCATAGGGCCGTGCCTGTTCACCGAACAAGTCGATGATGCGATCCTTGATCCAGTTCAATTCACTAATGTACTGGCTTTTGGCGAACGCCTTCAGCTCTTCATCCTGCGAGTAGAATATGCTTTCATAAAGCGAGAACAAATTTTTCTCGTGGTTCATGCGGATGCGGATCGCCAATTGCTTGGCAAGCAGATCCGCATCGGATGGCGACCGGCCGAATGCGGCAGCGATGCGCTCTGTGCGGATATCTTCGCTGATCGCTTCCATCAAGGCGATCAAACATTCCGACTTGGACGTAAAATAATTATAGAATGTGCCCTTGGAAATGCCGGCTTCATCGAGTATGTCTTGAATCGAGGAGGCGTTATAGCCTTTTTGGATGAATAAGCGGTGAGCGGCATGAACGATTTGCTGTTTTTTAGGATTCATAATATCCCCTTTTGGACTGTTAGTATAGCAAAAGCATAACGCCTGAGGTTGGGTAAATCAATGTTTTCAGTTTGTTGATTCATCTTTCTTGTAATAATTATACTGCGAGTATAAAATATGTCGATAGAGTTTAATTTGCCGAATGCAGTCGGCGAGACGGAGGAAAAGAAAGATGAAAGATACAACGAAACCACCATATGGAATTATCGCCATCCTGTTCACAGGTGCATTTGTGGCGATATTCAATCAAACCTTATTAAACATTGCGCTGCCGGAAATCATGAACGATTTGCAAGTCGATGCCGCCACGGTCCAGTGGCTGGTCACCGGCTATATGCTCGTCAACGGCATTTTGATTCCGGCCAGTGCCTACTTGATTCAACGCTATTCAAACCGTGCCATCTTTATCGTCGCGATGTCCTTGTTCTCACTCGGGACCTTGCTTGCCGCACTTGCACCGAGCTTTGGCATTCTGCTTGCAGGGCGCATGGTCCAGGCATCCGGCTCTGCTTTGATGATGCCCTTATTGATGAACGTCATACTCGCTGCGTTTCCGATTGAAAAGAGAGGGCAAGCGATGGGCTTGTTCGGGATGGTCATGATCGTCGCGCCGGCAATCGGGCCGACGCTTTCCGGCTTTATCGTCCAGAATTATTCTTGGCGCGTGTTATTTTTCATCGTTTTGCCGGTGGCGCTCATTCCGCTGCTGCTCGGCATTTTTAAGTTGAAAAATTTAACGTTCCAAAACCGGGAACTGACGCTGGATCCACTGTCGCTCATTTTGTCGAGTATCGGCTTTGGCGGCATCCTTTACGGATTCAGTTCTGCCGGTTCACTCGGCTGGGCTAGCCCGGCTGTCTATGCGACGATCGCGGTCGGCCTCGTCGCTTTGTTGATGTTCACACTCCGGCAACTGAAACTTGATGAACCGCTGCTCGAACTGCGTGTTTACAAGCATCCGATGTTTGCGCTATCGTCGATCATTTCGGTGACCTTGTCGATGGCGATGTTCTCGGCAATGATCTTGATGCCGATTTATGTCCAAACCATCATGGGCATCTCACCGATCCAATCCGGCCTGTTGATGCTGCCCGGTGCGATCATCATGGGCATCATGTCGCCGGTGACAGGACGGTTATTTGACAGTTACGGCGCCAAGGTGCTGGCGATATCGGGGTTGACGATTGTCGTCTATACGACATTCCTGTTCAGCAATTTATCATTTGAAACGGGCTACTATGAAATTATGGCAATCTATACTTTGCGCATGTTCGGTATTTCGATGGTCATGATGCCCGTCATGACCAACGGCCTCAATCAATTGCCGGCAACGGCTTATCCGCACGGCACGGCGATCAATAATACCTTGCAGCAGGTGTCCGGTGCCATCGGTTCGGCATTTCTTGTGACGCTTATGAATACGCGGACTGAATCGGCAGCACAAAACTTGATCGCTGCCGGTGCTACTGAACAGGCGGCGATGATACCGGCAATGCTTGAAGGCATCAATTTTTCCTTCACCGTGTCGACTTTTATTGCAATCGCATCATTAATATTGGCGTTGTTCATAAAAAAGCCGGACTTGCATGCAACGGAAGAAGAAAAAGAACGGGTCTATAAACAGCGTTACGCAGATTAGAGAAGGAGGCGGTTTTCCGGAGATGGAGCCGCCTTTTCCTATGCCGAAAAAGGCGTATGCGCGCTGGATATGGTACACTTAAGGCATTGAAAAGAAGGTGGAATGGCACATGAAATGTATAGAAGATTTGAGCCCTGTATGGCAGGAAAAATGGAAAGAAACAGGCTTTACCGAGTTGATGCCGATTCAACAACAGATGATTCCTGAAATGGTCGCCGGCAATGACATCGTTGCTGAATCGCCGACAGGTTCAGGAAAAACTTTGGCTTATATTCTGCCGATTCTCCAGCGCGTCGATCCGAAAAAACCGAATACCCAAGCGATGATTATCGCCCCTTCGCAAGAATTATCGATGCAGATCGTCAACGTCTTGCGCGAATGGACAGAGGGAACGGATGTCACGGTCACGCCACTGATCGGCGGCGCAAACGTCCAGCGACAATTGGATAAGCTTAAGAAAAAGCCGACAATTGTCGTCGGTACGCCAGGCCGATTAAATGAACTGGTCAAAAGCAAAAAACTGAAAATGCATGAAGTCCGCATTATGGTCTTGGATGAAGGCGATCAATTGATGGCGCGTGAGCACCGCGGCGTCATGAAAGATTTGATCGAAAAAACACAGCAGGAACGCCAGCTAGTGTTGGTCTCGGCGACGATTACTGAAGAAATCGAACTGGTGGCGGAGCGCCTTATGAAGCATCCGACGCGCCTGCAAGTGTCGGCGGAAGATTTGCCGAAGCAAGGAAAAGTGACGCATTCGTTCATCAAAGTGGATGAGCGGGACAAGACCGATTTATTGCGCAGCCTGTCGCATATGAAGGGCGTCAAAGCCTTGGCATTTGTCAATAGCTTGGACCAAGTGCTGATGAAAGAAAGTAAATTGAAGTTCCGCGATGCCAAAATCGCGACTTTGCATTCCGAAATGAAAAAAGAAGAACGCAAAAAAGCGCTCGATGATTTCCGCAAAGGCGACACGGCTGTATTGATTGCAACGGAAGTGGCGGCGCGTGGATTGGACATCGACCAAGTGACGCATGTCGTCCACGTCGATGTACCAATGTCGATTGAGCAATATTTGCACCGTTCAGGCAGAACCGGACGCGCAGGTGCCGACGGCGAAGTACTGACGCTTCTTGCGTATGCGGATGAGAAGTATTATAAGAAATTAATCAAGCAATTGCCGGATAAAGCGGTGCAGAAAATCATGCACGGCGGGGAATTAGTCGAAGGCAATAGCAAAACCATTTCGGCAAAGGGGAAAAACCGATGACTTTTGAAGAAAAGTTAGCGCAATATGCAGAACTGGCAGTCCGTGTTGGCGTCAATGTCCAGCGGGGCCAGGAACTGTTGATTGCGACGACAACCGATACGGTGGAATTTACGCGCTTGGTTGTGGCAAAAGCCTATGAGGCTGGCGCAAAACATGTGCATGTCGCATTTTCGGACCCAATTATTACGCGGACGCATTATGAACTCGCGCCGGATAGCGCGTTCCATGAGTTTCCGGACTGGGTCGTCGCTCAGCGCGATGCAGTTATCGATAAGAAAGGCGCATTTTTATGGATCGACGCTGAAGATCCCGATTTATTGACGGGGATTCCGGCAAAGCGTTTGAGCGATGCGCAAAAGTCATCTGGCAAAGCGCTGGAACGATACCGACAAGCAGTTGGATCCGATAAAATCGCTTGGTCGATCGTAGCGATTCCATCGGAGAAATGGGCACAAAAAGTATTTCCGGACAAAGAAGACCAAATGGCCGCTTTATGGCAGGCAATCTTTCAGACGGTGCGCATCGGGGAAGAGGATGCAGTTGCACTTTGGCAGCAGCATATTGTAAAACTCGAACAACGGGCAGCGCTGCTCAACGAAAGGCGCTATGAAAAACTGCATTACCGAGCGCCTGGCACTGATCTGACCATCGGTTTGCCGAAAGCCCATATTTGGATGAGCGGCGCATCCCGCACGCCGGACGGAGTTCCATTTATCGCCAATATGCCGACAGAAGAAGTGTATACCGTCCCGTTGAAAGAACAAGTAAACGGTGTCGTGCGCAACACGAAGCCGTTCATTTACCAAGGCAACCGCATCGATGACTTTAGCTTGCGTTTTGAAAACGGCCGCATTGTAGAAGCACAAGCGGCGGTCGGCCAAGAACTGCTTGATGAATTGATTGTAGCGGACGAAGGTGCAGCTTACCTTGGCGAGGTGGCGCTTGTGCCGCACCAGTCGCCGATATCAGCTTCCGGCATTTTATTTTACAATACTTTGTTTGATGAAAATGCGTCGAATCATTTAGCGATTGGCGATTCCTATCCGACCTGCCTTGAAGGCGGCAAAGACTTGGAACGTGAACAGTTGAAGGACTATGGCTTGAATACATCGATCGTCCATGAGGACTTTATGATCGGATCGAATAGCATGGATATTGACGGCATTACGGCCGATGGCAAGACCGAAGCGATTTTCCGCAGCGGCAATTGGGCATTCTAGCGAGGTGAGCAAATGAAGAAAACAGTAAGTGTGTTATTGGCAGGACTTTTATTCACAGGCTCGGCGGCTGCGGCATCTGCTGAAATGCAGGTGCCGGCCGTCTACGTCGCGATCGGCGATTCGCTGGCTGCCGGGCAGACGCCGGACCGTGCCATCGACAGCGGCTATACTGATTTGATTGCCCAGGAATTGACACGCAATCAGCCAGTCGCTTTATTTTCAAAAGACCTTGCGTTTCCGGGATTCACTACAGCGGACGTATTGGACAGCATCCAATCCGACGAAGCAGCAGAATTACTTGGTTCAGCAAATATTGTTACCGTGTCTGCGGGAGCCAATGATTTATTGCGCCTCGTGCAGCCGAACCCGGTTGATGGCTCCTTGAGCTTCGGGCAGATCCAGGCAGATTATGCGCTGAATGCCGCCCGCGAGAACATCGGAGAGATTTTGGGGGAACTCGCAGAAAGCGCACCATCTGCAGATGTTTATGTAATGGGTTATTATTTCGCGTATCCGCATGCCCGTGACAGCCAAAAGCAGGGCACTGCGAAACAGCTCGATCAGTTGAATGCTATTTTAGAGCAGGAAGCAAAAAAAGCAGGTGCGACATTCGTCGGTGTTTCAGAGCGCTTCGGCGAAGATGCGGTGGAGTTGGTGCCGAATGCGGGCGATGTGCATCCGAACATAAGCGGCTATCAAGAAATGGCGAATGCTTTTTTTGAACAATACGCCGAAGGCTTTGTGGTAGAAGATGCAGAACTGCCGCCGCCAGCACCGCTCAGCTTTGAAGAAATCCAGCAAATGCAAGAAGAGGCTGATGCGGAACAACCGGAGCAAGCGCAAAGTGTTGAACAAGATGCTCCCGATGAAGTTGTAGCACCGGATAGTGAAGAGCAAGTTGATGAAGCTGCAGCAGGGCCGATTCATCACATAAGAAATGATTATCTAGTCATCCGGCAGGCATTGCCGTTTGTATAGAACATAGAAAAAAGGACGGAGAAAATGATTCATTTTCTCCGTCCTTTTCTTTTTTTAGCGGCGTTTATTCGAGTCAGTGCGTGTGCGTGATGCATCTGTCACTTCACCGTTGTTCTTTTTTCTATTGTTCATCACTTTACGGATGATCGGGTATGCAATCGGTCCGTATTTGATTGCTGACCTAAGAAGTCTTCCAATAGCCATATTTATCGCTCCATTCATTTTCAATTAAGGGTTTAATAGTAACTTCCCGTTTTCGCCATGATCTAAACATTTGTCGGAGCGGCTGCATGGGTGATCAAGATGTTTTTATAGGCATGGACACTCGAAATCACTACGTACTCAGCGTTGCCATGCCAATCGTCACCACTCGGTCCAAATTCGATAGCGCCCTCGCCGCCGGTTTTTTCAGCATAATAACGAGTATCGGCCGCACCATGCTGGCCGAAGAGTATTGGGTTTTCGTTGGTGGTCTGTTCGACTGCTGTCATTAAGGTTTTGATATACGGATGCTCGTCCGTCGTTGTCAAAGCAGGCGTCGAGCCGCTCGCCTTGTATTCCATGTCGACACCGACCGTTTCCGCAAGCTCGACCATTTGGCGAACGATTTCATCTTTGTCTTGCCCAGGCATAAAACGGATGTCATACGACATGGTGCAGATTTCCGGTACGACATTATAGCGGTCGCCAGCGTTGATGATCGGCAGATTAACCGATGGCTGCTCATAGTATTTCGTCGATTCTTGACGGAACGGCAAATCGGCCATGCCGGCATGGAATTTCATCGCGGATTCGATGGCATTGATGCCTTCCCAAGGGCGTGACCCGTGAGCCGGCTTTCCTTTAAACGTCAAATCCATTCTTAGAATGCCTTTTGATTGAAGGCCAATCTTCAACTGGGTCGGCTCGCCGCAAATGACAAAATCACCATAATAGCCTTCGTCCACCAGCCATTTGGACGTATTGCGGCCGCCGATTTCTTCATCGGTCACGATATGAAGCTGTACTTCGCGTCTCAATGATGCCTCATCCAACTCGATGAAAGCTTGCATCATCGCAGCAACGCCGGCTTTCATATCGGCAGAGCCGCGTCCGTATAGTTTATCGCCTTCAACCATAGGGGAAAATTGTTCGGGGTGTCCTGGCACAACATCTACATGGCCGTTCCAGATGATTTTCTCTGTGCCTGTTCCTTTGGTCGCGGTCAACATCAAATAACCTTTATTGTCGTGTATCGTCACATCTTCGCCTTTGGCTTTCAACCAGGCAGAACAAAACATCAACGCTTCATTTGCCCCTTCTTTCGTATCGCTCTGGATTTTAATCAAGTCTTTTAACAAATCAATCATTTATTCGGCAGCCCACAAGCTGCCTCCACCACCTTTCGTCAATGTCTACTAATTACTACCTACCCTATCCTTTTTGCTTGAAACGATTGCCAGCTTGAAATCCCTTGTGTACAATACACATAATACCGAATTAATTGTATACACCACAAGGGGAGCTATAGCTGAGAGTGAACGTTTTGTTCTTACCCTTCGAACCTGTAAGTTAACACTTGCGCAGGGATGTGGATGGAAAACCGGCCCTTACGGCGCCAGGATCTGTCCTGGCGCCGTTTTAGTATTGTTCGGCAAAAACGGCCCTTCTGGTGATGTGCAAATCCATAGGGAGGCAGTTTGGAATGAGAAATTTACGCGTATTATTAATGGTCGAGATCGCGATATTTGGAGCGCTTGGCTTTGTACTGGACTTTATTGCGTTCCGTATGCCGCAGGGCGGATCGGTCAGTTTGGTGATGATCCCGATTGTGCTAATGGCGTTCCGAAGAGGGATTTTAGCGGGCATTGCCACCGGTTTTCTGGTCGGCTTGCTGCAGATTGTCACCGGATTTATTTCGGTGGCTCCGTTATCTTTCGGCTTTGTCGTCATGCAAGTATTCCTGGATTATCTAGTTGCCTATAGTGTTGTCGGGCTCGCGGGCATCGTGCGCGGACAGTATTTGCAAGCCGTCCGCACGAAGCAGACCGGCCAAATCATATTAATGGTGGCGCTCGGTGTATTAATTGGCTCATTTTTGCGTTATGTGACGCATGTCATCACCGGCATCTTGTTTTTCGGCATGTTTGCTGAAGGTAACGTGTTTATCTACTCGGCGCTGTATAACGCAACTTATATGATTCCTGTCGCCATCGTCGCAGCCATTGTCTGTTCGCTGCTTTTTGTTACCGCACCGCGCTTGACGCAGCCGGAATCGCAATAAGAGAAAACCGCCTAATACTAGGCGGTTTTTTTATGGCAGTGAATTGTGAGAAAGGTACGGTTTTCGGTATACGGTCTAGACTGGCATGGCAGGGCAGTTTGTGCCGAATTTATGTTATAATGCACAAATAGAATAGATTGAAAGAAGGGTAAGTATGATAGCATCTACTGAAAAAGATATTGAAGGTTTGAAAAAAGCTGGCCGCATGGTGGCTGAAATCCGTGAAACCATGAAGGCAGCTGTGAAACCAGGCGTTACAACGAAAGAAATTGATGAACTGGGCGGCCGTTTGTTTGAAGAGTGGGGTGGCGTGTCCGCGCCGAAATCGGAATATGATTTCCCAGGCTACACATGCATCAGCGTCAATGAAGAAGTGGCGCACGGCATTCCCGGTAAACGGGTCATCCAAGAAGGCGATATCGTCAACATTGATGTATCGGGTTCTTACGGCGATTATTTTGCCGATACCGGCATATCATTTGTTGTCGGCGAGGGGCATGATGCGAAGGAGAAATTATGCAAAGCTGCAGAATCTGCATTTGACCGCGCCATGCTGAAAGTCAAAGCTGGCGCGAAGCTCAACCAGATCGGCAAAGCTGTCGAGCGGGAAGCGAAAGACCAAGGGTTTTTTGTCATCAAAAACTTGACTGGTCACGGTGTAGGGAAATCATTGCACGAAGCGCCTCAGCACATCCTTAATTATTACGATGCGTGGGAAACGACGATTTTAAAAGAAGGAATGGTACTCGCCGTCGAACCGTTTATTTCCCAAAAAGCAGAACATATCATCGAATCCGGTGACGGCTGGACATTCATCACACCAGACCAGTCGCTCGTCGCACAAATCGAACATACCGTTCTCGTCACAAAAGGCGAACCCGTTTTGCTGACAAAACTGGAAAGCTAAAACGTACGAATAAAATAAAGCGAAAAAAACAACCATCGGAGGATGGTTGTTTTTTTATGGTGTAAAGTTTTGCTGGACCGGTTTTTTCTTGATCAATAAAATGCCAGTAACTAGAACGCCGCTCAAAAACAGCGCTGCCGTGCTGACTAACATCTCGTCCATGCCATGCTTGGCAGCGATTGCCACGAACGCCCAGATAAATACCAGCGTCAGCGGGACGTCCGAGTAGTGGAAGCGGATATGGAGCGCAAGTGCAGTGGCCACTGTCAACATAATCACTGTCCATAATTGATCACTCAGGCCCCAGCCACTCCAGCTATAATATGTCAGGACATAGCTGATGTTGGCGATGGTCGCCACGCTGATCCAACCAAGGTTGACAGAAATGGGCAAGCGCTCAGTAAAGCCGCGCTCAAAATTATTGTATTGCAGATACAAGGCGATCAGCGATAGCAAGTAAGCAAGCATCGCGGCAATTGACCATATAAAATACTCGTAATGCCAGCAAAGCAGCCAGACAATATTGAATAGAGCGCTTAATACGAAAAACAATGTAACTTGCGCTGATGGATAAACTCCTTTTTTCGAGCGCAGCCAAAAGCCGACGATCCAGACAGCCAACAGAATATATATAACAGACCAAATGGAAAACGCATAACCGGCCGGTGTAAACAGCACCGGAAGCCGGTTGGAGATTTCACCGGTAGCCTGACCGTTGATCGGCAGTATATTAGCCAAGGCATTCATTGTGATGACGGCGATAAAGGCGATTGTCATCAGCAGTATGCGAATCATATGAAATCCCTCCTCATGTATCAGTATAAACTCGCAAGCGGGTACGACCAATAAGAAAGTGAAGGAAGTTTCCTAAAAATGGCGATATCGTGAAAAGTGCAAGCTGCTCACCATTCCCGTTAAGCGAGTGTAAATGTTATACTAGTTTATGTATTTTGAAAATTCGTCATACCAGGGGGAAACAACATGACCACTATTTATCCGGAAGTATGGGAGCTTGACAGTCTTTTTCAAGGGGGCAGCGACTCGGCTGAACTGAAAAAACATTTGGAGGATACCGACCAAAAACTTAAAAGCTTCGAACAGGCTGCTGAGCAATTTGAAGTGCCGACACAAGCCGTACAAATTGCCGAATTTATAGAGCAGACAGCCGCGGTGTCAGTGGATGTCCGCCAAGCTGGCGCGTATATCGGCTGTTTGATGGCACAAAACACAGAAGACAAGCCTGCGGCATTGCTGCAAAGTGAACAGGCACTTTTGAGATCCCGTTTCCAAAGTGCCTTCCTGAAGTTCAAGCAGGCGCTGATGGCGACTGAACAAACAGTGTGGGATGAGTTATTGGCGTCTGATAGCTTAACAGAATTTGCTTTCGTATTGGAGGAATGGCGCCAGGAAGCGAAACGGCTGCTGTCCGAAAAAGAAGAAGGGTTGATCACCGATCTTGGCATCGATGGCTACCACGCTTGGAGCGAATTATATGACCTGTTGATTGTTTCAACCAATGTCGATGTCGAAGTGGATGGGCAACTTAAAACATTGTCGGTCGGACAAGCGAATAACTTGAGCTCGCATAAAGAGGCGGCAGTCCGCAAACAAGCCTACGATAAATTGGAGGAGGCTTGGACCGAAAAAGAAGAGCTTTTCGCGAAAACCTTGAATTCCTTGGCCGGGTTCCGCCTTCAAATGTACGACAAGCGCGGAGTGGAAAATGTGCTTGAAGAGCCGCTTCGCATGAACCGCATGAAACAGGAAACCTTGGATGTCATGTGGCAGGCAATCAGCGAACATAAACAGCCCTTCGCCGATTATTTGACACGCAAAGCGCAAATTCTCGGAAAAGACAAAATTGCTTGGCACGATATCGATGCCCCGATCAGCGAGAACTCTCAGCAATTCGACTATGGGCAAGGAGCTGACTTTATTGTCCGGCAATTCAGCAAGTTCGGGCCGGAACTGGAACAATTTTCTCGCCATGCATTGGAGAACGGCTGGGTCGAAGCGGAAGATCGTCCGTATAAAATGCCGGGCGGATTTTGCACATCGCTGCCAAAAAGTGAGGAATCCCGTATTTTTATGACTTTTAGTGGATCGATGTCAAACGTTGCCACATTAGCACATGAGCTTGGCCACGCGTTCCACACATATGCATTGCGTCCTGCACATTATTTGAACCGTTCTTACGCGATGAACGTTGCTGAAACAGCATCAACATTTGCGGAAATGATCGTGGCGGATGCTGCGGTGAAAAATGCTGAAACAACACAAGAGAAAATTTCCTTGCTGGAAGATAAAATTCAGCGCAGCGTCGCTTTTTTCATGAACATCCATGCCCGTTTCCTGTTTGAAACCAGGTTTTACGAAGAGCGCAAGAATGGCGTCGTTCCGGCAAGCCGCTTGAATGAATTGATGGAACAAGCGCAACAAGAAGCGTTCGCAGGCGGCTTATCGAGTACGCACCCGCATTTTTGGGCATCGAAACTCCATTTCTATATTACTGATGTGCCATTTTATAATTTCCCGTATACGTTCGGTTATGTCTTCTCATTAAGTGTCTATGCAAAAGCGCTTGAAGAAGGACAGGGCTTTGAAGAAAAATACATGGCGTTGCTTCGCGATACGGCGATCATGAGTACAGAAGACTTAGCGATGAAGCATCTCGGGGAGGACATTACCCAAAAGGCTTTCTGGGAAAAAGGTATTGCATTGTGCACACAAGATGTCGAAGAGTTTATCAAATTGACTGCTGAAGAGGGATAAGATGAATCTGCTGTTTGAAGGAAAAACATGTTATCTCAGGACGCTTACGGTCGAGGACGCAGAAGATATGGTGCGTGTATTGCAGAAAAACCGCAATTACTGGGCGATTTACGAACCGCGGCACCGGGACAGCTATTTCACTATAGCGGTACAGCGTGAAAAGATACGCGAATCGATTTATCAGGCGCGCGAAAACCGTGAGTACAGTTTCGGTATTTTTTCACATGAATCCAATCAGTTGATCGGGCATATTTCCATTTATAGCATCAAGCGGTTGCCTTTCCTCAGCGCATTGGTGGGCTATTCGATGGACGAGCAGTTTATCGGCCGCGGCATTGCCAGCGAAGCTGTCAAACTAGTCACCACTTTTGGATTTGAACAATTGCGATTGCACCGGATTGAAGCGTACGTATCTCCAGATAATGCAGGTTCGCTGCGCGTACTCGAAAAGGCAGGTTTTCAAAAAGAAGGACTGCTCAAGCGCTTTTTATTTATCAACGGAGAATGGAAAGACCATTATTACTACGCACTTCTTGAAGATGACTTTTGAAAGGGTAAGGCCACCTATTTAAAATGGTGGAAAAATGTGCGGAGATGGCTCGAAACTTGAGGGGAGAGTGGTTGGGATGGATCGGCTAAAACAGTTTGATTACCATAAATGGGCAACCCAGCGAATGTTGGGACACGTCCAGGAACTGGGTGAAACGCATTACACGCAAACAGGAACAAGTTCGTTCCCGTCAATTCACGACACCATTGCCCATGTAATCGGTGTGGAGAAACTATGGCTCAAGCGGATGAACGGAGCGGAAAATCCCGCATTCGAACAATTCGATGTCGAAACGGTGGAAAAAGCCATGGAAGCATTCATGTTGCTGCATGCGGAAATGGAGCTGTATTTTGCTTCGTTAAGTGAAGAAAGTTGGGAACAGTCGTTTACGTACCATAACATGAAAGGTTTAGAGTTTACCCATACCCGCGATGAGATGCTGTTTACAGTCATCAATCACGCGAGTTACCACCGCGGCCAAGTGACATCTTTGCTGCGGCAATTCGGGCAATCGGGCATTCCGCTTGATTATATCCATTTCCAAAGAAAAAACCGCTGAGAAAAATCTCAGCGGTTTTTTTGTTCTTCATAGCCATCTACCACTACATCAAGTTTTCCGGTTGTCGGGTCGATGACAAGACCGTGAACCGGGACCTTTTTATCCATCAACGGATGGTGGCGCACCATGTCGACACTATGGCGTACACTTTCAGTAACATCGTCAAAGCCCATCAGCCATTCATCCAAGTTGACGCCCGAATAATCCATCAGTTCAATGGTGCTTTGATCAATGCCGCGGCTCTTCATCTTCTCGATGATGCCTTCGGGTTTAACGGAAGCCATGCCGCAATCGTGATGGCCGATGATGTAGATCTCGTCGGCATTCAATTCATAGACAGCCACGAACAAACTGCGCATAATGCCGCCGAATGGGTGGTTGATGACAGCGCCGGCGCTTTTGACGATTTTGACGTCACCATTCTTGAAGTTCATCGCTTTTGGCAATAGTTCAAACAAGCGGGTATCCATGCAAGTCAAAATGACCATGCGCTTGTCGGGGAATTTGGTCGTGCGGTATTCCTCGTATTTTTTTTCTTGTACAAATTCTTCGTTATAGCTCAAAATCTCGTTCAATAAAGACATGTCATTTCCTCCTTGAGAGTGATTTGAGTAACTAGCGGGACATTTTTTCAAGTTGGTCGATCATGCTGAGCGAACGGCCGGTGCCGATAGCGACAGATTCAAGTGGATCGGGAGCAATATGGACCGGTACAGAAATTTCTTCTGACAGCCATTCCTGCAATCCTTTCAGTAGGGCTCCGCCGCCTGAAATGACGACGCCTTGGTCGACCATATCGCCTGATAGTTCCGCGGGGCAATTTTCCAGCGTGGCACGGATGCATTCCAAAATCGCCGATAAGGATTCATTCAATGCTTTTTGCATTTCAACAGAGCTCAATTCAATCGTTTTTGGCAAGCCACTCAACACATCCCGCCCGCGGATGTTCATCATTTTCGGTTCATGAGAGATCGGTGCATAGCCAATTTCCTTTTTGATCGCTTCGGCCGTTTTCTCGCCAATCAGTAAATTATAATGCTTGCGCACATATTGGAGAATGTCTTCATCCATCCGGTCACCGGCAATTTTGATCGTGCTTGAAGACACGACACCGCCAAATGAGATGATCGCCACTTCCGTCGTGCCCCCGCCGATATCGACAATAACCGATGCGACTGGTTCAGTGATCGGCAAGTCCGCCCCTATGGCTGCCGCGACGGTTTCTTCAATTAAATGAACTGATTTTGCGCCGCTTTGCTTGACTGCATCATGGATGGCGCGGCGTTCGACTGCTGTGGCACCAGACGGAGTGCAAACCATGACATTCGGTTTGCGGAGAGAACCGCCAAGCTGTTTCGAAGCCTTTTGCATCACCAGCTTCAGCAGTTCGCGCGTAACGTCGAAATCAGCGATGACACCTTCTTTCATCGGCCGCACAATGCGGATCGAATCGGGTGCTTTGCCGAGCATCGCTTTAGCTTCGGTGCCGATAGCGATGACTGCTCCTGTTCGCGCATCGAGTGCGACGATGGAGGGCTCATTAAAGATAACGCCTTTGGATTTGGTGTAAACAAGAATGTTTGCGGTACCGAGATCGATCCCGATATCCGTTGCAGAAAACATGAATAGATTCCTCCTAATCGGTATGAACAATGCTTATTCAAATTTTATCACTTTCCTGTTAGTTGTGATAGTGGCATGGCCAATAGAAAAAAAGCTTTGCCCCGTGTATGGAGGCAAAGCTTTTTTAGTGGCGCTCTTTAGGTAGTGGATCGATGTGCTCTGCATCGTGGCTATGAAGCTCTTTGCCCAGAAAATGCATTAGCGTAAAGAAGAATAGGAAAATTACGACCATAAACCCAAGAACAGCAGTTATACCGTAGAACATAATGATAACTCCTCTCTAAACTGTAATTATCATACTCAGTATACATGAAACTCTGAAGAAAATTAAGTGTCGAATTAACGACCTTTAAAACGCCCAGTTGCCGCTGCGGAATATCGGTTCGCGCGTGCCGTCTTCCAAGATGCCGTCGATGTCCATATCGGCAGAGCCGACCATGAAATCAACATGGGTGATGCTTTGGTTCAAGCCGTGCTGTTGAAGCTCTTCAGGTGACATCGTCTTGCCGCCTTCTAAGCAGAACGCATACGCGCTGCCAATGGCGAAATGGTTGGATGCATTCTCGTCGAACAGTGTGTTGAAGAATAAAATGCCAGAATCCGAGATCGGCGACTGATGCGGGACGAGTGCAACTTCCCCTAAGCGGTGCGAGCCTTCGTCGGTGCCGATTAATTGTTTGAGTACTTCCTCGCCTTGTTCTGCAACGACGTCTGTAATGCGCCCGTCTTTGAACGTCACTTTAAAGCCATCGATGATGTTGCCTCCGTAGCTGAGCGGTTTTGTGCTGGAAACATAGCCATTGACGTCATCCTTATGAGGAACCGTAAACACTTCTTCTGTCGGCATATTGGCCATGAACGCATCGCCTTTTTCGTTAGTGGAACCGGCGCCAGCCCATAAATGGCCTTTTGGAAGCGCCACTTCAAGGTCTGTACCTGGTGCAGTATAGTGAAGCTTCGCATATTTTTTTGCATTCAAATAATCGACCTTTGTATGAAGCGTGCGGTCATGCTCGAGCCAAGCGTCGATCGGATTTTCTAAATCTGCCCGGACAGCTTTGAACACAGCTTCCCATAAAGCATCCATTTGTTCATCTTCCGGCAGCTCCGGAAAGACTTTCTGCGCCCATGCGGCGGAAGGGGCTGCTAAAACCGACCAGCTGATTTTATCGGATTGTACATATTGGCGGTATTTATTGAGCGCTTGGCCGGCAGCTTTTTGAGACGCGGCGATGCGCTTTGAATCGATCCCTTTCAACAGGTCGGGGCTTTGCGAAACAACGCTGATAAATGCAGCGCCCTGTTCAGCCAGCTGTTCGCGCTCTTGCACTTTCCATTCGGGAAACTCCGTAAACGAATCTTCCGGTGCTTTTTCAAAACGTGTACGGGAGATAGCGTCGTCGCTCCAGTCGACAAAAACTTGTCTTGCGCCTTCTTCATAGGCTTTTTTGACGATCAACCGTACGAACGGCGCTGCATCTATAGAAGCTGCAATATACAACTTTTGATCCGGCTGAATATTGACACCTACTTTTACAGCTAATTCAGCATAGCGAGATAACTTTTCTTCAAATGTGAACATTTTCAAAAACACTCCTCTCATCCTTTCTATAGTAGCAATATTCAAACAGGTAGCGCAATAGATGAGCAGGTTAGGAAGAAAAATGATTTGCTTAATTAATTATAAAAGTTTATAATATAAACAAATGTTTAAAAGGTGGAGAGCCTATGAGTCAAAAAGAACAGCAAATCCTGTCTCTGATAGAACGCAATCCGTATATGTCACAACAGGAGATGGCTGATGCTTTAGGGATTTCGAGACCGTCACTGGCCAATTTAATATCCGGATTGATCAGGCAAGGTCGTATTGTCGGAAGAGCTTACGTGCTGCCGGAAGAAGATGCGATTTTATGTATCGGCGGCGCGAATGTCGACCGCAAATTCCACTTGAAAGCGAGCTCTGTTCCAGGAACATCGAATCCGGCGACAGTGACCCGGAGCGTCGGCGGCGTCGCACGCAATATCGCAGAAAATTTAGGGCGGCTCGGGCATCATGTCCGCTTGGTTACCGTTGCGGGGGACGATCCCGAATGGCGTTTTATTGAAGAAAGTTCAGCTGCTTTTATGGATACTGCGTTGACAAAGACATTAGTCCACGGGGTGACCGGCAGCTACACGGCTGTATTGGAACCCGACGGCGAGATGACCTTGGCGCTTGCAGATATGGACATCTATAGTGAACTGACGCCTGCATACCTGGAGCCTCACCGTGCGAAGTTGTTGCGTGCAAAACTGTTGGTTGTTGATTTGAATTGCCCGAAAGAAACCGTGCACTATCTGCAAAGTTTAGCATCGAGCGCAAACGTACCTCTTGCGGTCATCCCAGTATCAGCTCCGAAGATGGACCGTCTTGGAGAAAGTTTGATCGGCATTTCCTGGTTGATTTTAAACCGAGACGAAGCGGCTTTAAGGACCGGCCAACCAATTCGTAATGAGGTTGACTGGGAAAATGCGGTGAAGCTGCTGCTTGAACAAGGAGCGGCGGCTGTTGTGGTAACCGGAGGAAAAGACGGGGCAATGGCTGGAAACGGTGCAGGTGTAAATCTTTTCAAAGCCATCGACATACAGCATGTGGAAGATGTAACAGGCGCAGGAGATGCGTTCACAGGCGGGCTATTGCACGGCTATCTATCAGGTTATGATTTCACGAAAGCAGTGCAGATGGGCATGGTCAATGCAGCCAAGACGCTTGGCAGTAACCGGACCGTGCGACCTGAATTGAATGAAACGGTATTAACAAATGAAATGGAGGAATTAATATGAAAAACATGATCAGCTATTCAGCAGAAGTACAGGAAGCCATCGACCAGAAAAAACCGATTGTCGCATTGGAATCGACCATTATTTCCCATGGCATGCCATATCCGCAAAATGTAGAAACAGCGCGCGAAGTCGAGCAAATTGTAAGAGATCACGGCGCCGTGCCGGCTACAATCGCATTGATGGACGGGCGCATCAAAATTGGTTTGTCGGAAGAAGAACTTGAACTGCTCGGCAATTCGCCGGACGTTGCGAAAGTATCCCGTCGCGATATCGGCCAATTGCTGGCCACGAAAAAAATCGGTGCGACTACTGTCGCAGCGACGATGATCTGTGCCGAACTTGCCGGTATACGTGTATTTGCCACGGGAGGCATCGGCGGCGTGCATCGCGGGGCGGAAACAACGATGGACATTTCAGCAGACTTGGAAGAACTTTCGAATACAGGTGTTGCGGTTGTCTGTGCCGGCGCGAAATCGATTTTAGACATTGGGCTGACACTGGAGTACCTGGAAACAAAAGGCGTTCCGGTCATCGGCTACCAGACAGTCGAGATGCCTGCTTTCTATACGCGCCACAGCGATTTCCCGCTAAGCTATGGATCAGACTCGACTGAAGAACTTGCACGCATCTTAAAAGCCCAATGGACACTCGGTTTGAAAGGCGGAGCGGTCATCGCCAACCCGATTCCGGCAGAACACGCTCTCGATAAAGCATTTATCGATGAAATTATCGAGCAAGCGATGAGCGAAGCGCAGGCAAACGGCATTAGCGGAAAAGAAGTGACGCCATTTTTACTTGGCAAAGTGAAGGAATTGACGGAAGGCAAAAGCCTGGTCGCCAATATCGAACTCGTCAAGCACAATGCTAAAGTCGGAGCGCAGCTAGCTGCCGCATATCAAATTCTTTAAGAACAATTTGTGAAAAAAGACTCTACGGGGTCTTTTTTTTTGTGGATTGCTGTTTCTGCGGTTTTCATGAACTCCGAATCAGGGTAAGGAAGGTCAAGGAGTTGAAGCTCATGAAAACGGATGTGTTCATCGGCGGGGGAGGTATAGGCGGGTTGACGCTTGCGTTGAAATTGGTTCGACGAGGCTTTGATGTTGTGCTGGCGGAACGCATGGCTGTTCGCTCGCCAACCTATAAAGGAGAGTTATTGCAGCCGAAAAGCATGCAGATTTTTGATGGCCTTGGCGTGTATGAATCGATTTGCGACCGGTCCAATGAAATCAAAGTACTTGATATGCTCGAGCTATCGAGTTCGTTAAAGGTAAAAGACCAATCGTTTATGGATTACAGTGTCTTGCCAGGTAAATATAATGCCGCTTACATGATCCATCACGAAGAGCTGAAAACCATCATTCGAAAAGCGGCTTATGAATACGCCAACTTCCATTATTTAAAAGGCACCGCATGCAAAGGCTATACAGAAACTACGGCAATTCTTCAAAAAGGCACGGAAAAATTTGAAGTGGAAGCCAAATATTTCTTTGGAGCGGAAGGCCGTTCATCGGTGACGAGAAAAGCGATGGAAATTGAAGTGAAGCAAACGACTTACAACCATCATTTCTTGACCGTAACGTTCCCGCGAGCTGCACCTTTTACAGATGGCAAAATCATTTCGACCTATAACCGTTTCCTCGGATTGTTTCCATTACCGGACAACCAAGTGCGCAGCGTCTATTTGATTCCACCAGGGGATTACAAAACATTAAAGGAAAAGCCGATCAGCCATTTTCATAAACTTTATACCGATTTAGCCCCAGTAGTGGATGGCTATGTGCAGCAATTGACAGATTGGAAAAAAATCCAGTTGATGATACCGGTCATGTATCATGCAGAATCATATGTTAAAGGGAACAAAGCGATTATTGGAGATGCTGCCCATGCGGTGCACCCGATGGCGGGAGAGGGCATGAACATGGCGATACAGGATGCCGATGTGCTCGGTGAACTTGCGGCTGACATATTATCAGAAGAAAAGGCCGACCAGGCAAACCTGAAGTGGTACGAAAAGGTGCGTTATCGTCGTGCGGACCATGTTATTCAGTTAAGCCACCTCGCAGCCCTCGCTTACTCATTCCCTTATCGGCCAGTCAGCTATTTGCGCCAGCGCACGTTCGAAAGGATGGAAGAAGATCCAATTCTTCATTTTAAACAGATGCTCAATGTCTCGGGGCTCGGTTTGTGGAAAGAAAATGTCCGCGACCGCTTTATTCAAGGAGGGTTCATGCCGGTTCGAGCGACAGAATTGACGGAAGACACGAAAGAACTGAAATACTACAAACCGGAAGATGATTACCCGTGGAAAGTGGAGGGACTTATATGATAGACATAATGAAAATGGTGAAAGCAAGAACGTATATGAAACGCAATGAGCCCTTCTTGTATAGTTGGCATGCATATGTCGGCTATGAACTGGATTTATACAAGGCGTTTGAGCGTCCAATGACTCAATATGATGTGGCAGATGCATTATCGCTCGACGAGCAATTGCTGGCACAATGGGTAGCGGTCGGCGTATCGATCGGCTATTTGAAAGAAGTTGGTCGCAATCGCTATCAAATAAAGAATAGGTGGAAACTGCCGAAATCAAAAGGCAATAATTCATCTGGCGTATTGCTGAAGGAGATGATGGAGCTGCATATCCCGACGCTTTTGGAATACCCAAAAATGATGCGCAACAAAAACCGCCTCCACTTTGACGAGGAAGAGCATGCGGCGACTGTCGCCGAAACGAGCCGCTTGCTCGAAATACTAGCTTATCCGAAAATGGCTGCGCGTCTCAAAGAGAAAAATTGCCGTCGTGTTCTCGATATCGGTTGCGGAGAAGGGGGCTATATAAAAAAGCTGGCAGGCAAATTCCCCTCTACGCAATTTACGGGCATCGAAATCAGCCAGGAAGTCGTGGATACAGCAAAAGCTTTGACCAAAGAACAAAAGAACGTCACGATCGAACAGGCGGACCTTTGGGATTACACCCCGAAAGCCCCACAGGACATGATCATGCTCAACAACGTCCTGCACTACATTCCGCTCGAAAAACGCCAACCGCTGTTTAAAGAACTCGCCAGTTGGCTCGCAAACGAAGGCGTCTTATCAATCGTCACACCAATTGCCGGAGGACCGGACAGCACACCATTTGCCAACGTCTTCAATAGCTTTTTCTCTTCATTCGACAACTTATACCGCTTGCCGAAGCGAGAAGAACTCATTGAATGGGGAGAAGAATCCGGGCTCGAGTTCCTCAGCCTGCGCACCGTCATCAAAGAAGGCGGCTGGTACATCGTGCAATATGAAAAGAAAAGCTGAGGAGGCCGTTTTGGCTCGACAGGCGTAAGCCGGATGGCCGAAGCGGCGTTCTCTAGCCGCACAGGGCAGTCGGCTTACGACCCGAGAGCCAGGCCGCCGAAGCTAGCCAAAAAGAAAAGCTGAGGAGGCCGTTTTGGCTCGACAGGCGTAAGCCGGATGGCCGAAGCTAGCCAAAAAGAAAAGCTGAGGGACCAGTTCAATGCCAGTTATGCTAAAGCGCGACTCCCTGTCACAACGGTTAGCTGGCTCATAGTCTGTAGCCCATGACGTCAAACATCAAACTGCTCAAGCCATAAAAAAAGCCCGGAAGCGTTAGCTTCCGGGCTTTTTTTATTTGCGTAATGAACCAAGTTCAGAGGCAATGGCTTGCATTTCGTTCGGGCTGAAGTTATTGCGGTTTTTGACCATTTCGTAAATTTCACGTAAGTCTTCGTATTCAGAGGTATTGAAATGCTCAGCTTTCATTGCATCAACATTGACCATGCGCAGTTTCGTTTTTATTTCCTCGATCATGAAGTCGACATTCTCAGGTGATTGTTTGGATAAATCCATGATTTATTCCTGCCTTTCGGGTGGGTATACTTCATCATTTCATTATTCAAAAGGAATGTCAATTGCGAGAACGGGCTTCTTCTTTCTCTTCTTTGATCTTCGCATTGATTCTCTTTGTTTCATAGACAATAACGCCGGACAGGCCGAGAAGGCCGATCAAGTTCGGGAAGGCCATCAAGCCGTTCATTACGTCAGAGAATGTCCAGATGACGTCAAGAGAAACTGTCGCTCCGATAAATACCATTGCAACGAACGCAATACGGTAAACAATGAGCAAGCTAGGATTTTTGAATAAGTATTGGAAACATTTCTCGCCGTAGTACGACCAGCCGATGATGGTCGAAGATGCGAAGAAAATCAAGCCGATGGCAACAATGAGTGGGCCGGCGCCACCAAGGAATTGCTCGAATGCCGCCGTTGTAAGTGCCGCGCCCTCAAGACTTTCATCCAAATACAGTCCGGACATGACGATGGTGATACCAGTGATCGAACAGATAATCAACGTATCAAACAACACTTGCGTCATTGACACGAGTGCCTGGCGCCCAGGCATATCAGTTTTGGCAGCCGCCGCAGCGATCGGTGCAGAGCCGAGACCAGCTTCGTTGGAAAACACGCCTCGAGCAACACCGTAGCGGATTGCCGCACCGATGGCACCACCGGCTGCAGCTTCACCAGTAAAGGCAGCGCTGAAAATTGTTCCGAGTGCAGCAGGGATAAGATCCATGTTGAGAATCATGATAATGATTCCAGCAATGATATAGAATAAGGCCATAAATGGTACGAAAAATGCGGTAACTTTACCGATTGTTTTGATTCCGCCGATGATAACGACTGCTGCGAAGATAGTCAAGACGATCCCTGTGATCCACGTTGGAACGGAAAAAGTATCTCGCACAACAGATGCTACCGAGTTGGACTGTGTGCCGTTACCGATACCGAACGCTGCAATAGAACCGAATATCGCAAACAACACTGCCAGCCATTTTTGCTTCAAACCGTGTTCGAGATAATACATCGGTCCGCCGGCCATTTGGCCTCTTGAATCGACGATGCGGTATTTAACAGCCAAGATTGCCTCTCCGTATTTGGTCGCCATCCCGAAGAAAGCTGAAAACCACATCCAGAAGACAGCGCCTGGTCCGCCGAGAATGACTGCAGTCGCAACACCTACGATATTACCTGTTCCGACAGTTGCGGCC
Source organism: Planococcus dechangensis (assembly GCF_042654465.1). Lineage (NCBI taxonomy): Bacteria > Bacillati > Bacillota > Bacilli > Caryophanales > Caryophanaceae > Planococcus > Planococcus dechangensis. The sequence continues at coordinate 62,202 of NZ_JBHSGL010000001.1, forward strand.
ATGGCCGTCGACAAAGCCTGGAAATGGGAAATATCGCCTTGGGCATCTTTATCGGGATTTTTGCTGAATGTCAGCTTTAATGCATACGGCAATAGGCGCAATTGGAGCACACCTAAGCGTATAGTCAGGAAAATACCTGTCCCGACCAGGAGAATCAAAAGCGGCGGTCCCCATACATAACCGCTTACCGTGCCAAGAAACTCTGTTAATGCTTCCATCTTCTCTCCCCCTATTAACTTGCTTGTTTAAAAGGAAAACATTCCTTTTGTAAATTTAATATTCCGAAAGTTTCTTGATATAGTCAAGTTATTTTTAAAAAATAATTTTACAGTTGTTTATAATTCAACAGAATAGGGAAAAAACAAAAGTATGATAGAAACTATATCTTAACAGTAGGAGGAATTTATGATGAGCCAAAACAAATTGATGACAGGTTTACTAGTAGGGGCAGCGGTAGGTGTGATTGTATCTCTTTTAGACCGCAATACCCGCGAGGACGTAATTCATAAATCACAAAGAGCAACTGAGAGCGCTAAATATTATGCAAATAATACCGATGAGCTGAAATCAGCATTTAAAGAACAGGCAGAGCGTGCTCAAAACCTTTATGCACGCATCTCAGAAGATGCTTCATATGTAGGCAGCAAAGTAGAACAAGTAAAACAATTGGTTCCAGAAGTGAAAGAAGTGGCGATGGAAGCCAAAACGGCTGTGGTGGAAACAAAAGAAGCGGTTGTCGAGTCTAAAGACGATGTTTTGTCAGCAGTTAAAGAAGACAATCCTTCACCGAGTTCTTCATTGACGGATGATTCTTCTTCACAATCCAACACGCAGAACCGCAACTGAGCAATACGCATGGCTTCTCCAAAACTAAGCGGCCAGTCTAAACTTCCAAAAGCTCAATATGATGTGCTGACTGGGCGCGGCTTTATAAAAGAATTAGGGAAACGGATCAAAGACGTCGATGTGCCTGGACTCGGAGCGCAGTTGGCGTTTTTTTTCCTCTTATCAATATTTCCATTGTTGATTTTTCTCGTTACTCTTTTGCCATACTTGAATTTGCCGAGAGAAGAAGTGTACTTGTTTTTGCAAGAAGTCATTCCTGCTGAGATCTATGTATTGATCGAGCAAACATTAAACGAGATCCTCACGAATCAAAACAGCGGCCTTCTGTCTTTCGGTATACTGGCGACGATTTGGTCCGCTAGCCTCGGAATGGATGCATTGATCAAGTCACTAAATGCGACTTACGGAGTGAAAGAAAGCAGGCCGCTGCTCGTGTCTAGAGGCATGTCAATAGTGATGACGATCCTATTGATCATTATGCTTATCATAGCTTTAGCTTTGCCGATATTCGGCCGCCAGATCGGCTTATTCTTTTTTGCATTCCTCGGTCTTGAGGAAGGCTTTTTGGAACTCTGGGCGATGATCCGTTTTACAATACCGGCAGTCATTACGTTTTTCGTCTGTGCAGTCATTTATTGGTTGGCGCCGAACGTGCGCATCAGTTTTTGGGCGGTGTTGCCGGGAGCAGCATTTGCATCGATCGGCTGGCTCGCGGTCTCTTTCCTTTTCTCCATTTACGTCAATAATTTCGGAAACTTTTCTGCCACATACGGCAGCATCGGGGGGATTATCTTGTTGTTGCTCTGGTTGTATTTGTCTGCCATGTTATTGATCATTGGCGGCCAAATCAACGCAGTCATGCAAGGCAGGCGGAATTCAAAAAAACGCCTGCGCAAGAAAAAAGCGTCTCTTCCTACGAATAAATAGGGAAGAGACGCTTTTTGTTGAAATTTTAAACATGGCGATTGAGCATGCGCAAACCATTCAAGATGACCAGAATGGTGCTGCCTTCATGACCGATAACGCCAAGCGGCAGCGAAATCGCCTGAAAGAAATTCGATAAAATCAAGATGAGGATAACCGCTACAGAGAAAAAGATATTCTGTTTGACGATGCGCTGCATTTTTTTAGCTAAGCGGATCGAGTAGGAAATACGGGACAAGTCATTTTTCATTAAAATGACGTCGGCGGTCTCGAGTGCGATATCCGTGCCTTCACCCATTGCAATTCCTGTTGTGGCGGTCGCGAGCGCTGGTGCATCATTTATCCCGTCGCCAATCATCGCGACATATTTATATTTTTCCAAAAGTGTTTTTAAATGCTGTACTTTGTCACCAGGCAAACATTCGGCGATGAATTCATCAACACCGGTTTCTTCCGCAATGGCTTTTGCGGTTTTCCGGTTATCGCCTGTCAGCATGATGCAATAAATGCCTCGGTCCTGAAGTTCGGCGATGGTTGTTTTGGTAATATCCCGCACGGTGTCTTTTAATGCCATCGCTGCAAGGATTCCATGACCATCACGGACAAAGGTGACCGTCTTTCCTTCATTGGCAAGGGCGGAAAGAATGCCGCCTTCAAAGGAATAGGCTTCGTCCTCTCCGACAAAAGCGGGTTTTCCGACTTTAATTTCATCGCCATTGAACATTGTTTTCAAACCATTTCCGGGAACATCTTCGATAGGTAAATTGCGCAGTGGTTCAAAGCCTTGCTGGACGACAAAATCAGTGATCGCCTTAGCGAGCGGGTGGTTGGATTGGGATTCGATCCCCGCCACGAGTGCCATCACATTTTCTTTGTCAGCCCCGTTTCGTATGATGAAATCGGTCACTTCCGGCTTGCCGCGCGTCAATGTGCCCGTTTTGTCGAATGCGATGGCTTGTATGACACTGAGATTCTCCAGATGTGCACCGCCTTTATAGATGATGCCGCTCTTGGCGCCGTTCGAAATCGCGGCGAGCGTTGCAGGCATAATCGAAGCGACCAAAGCGCAAGGGGAAGCGACGACTAGCAGCACCATTGCCCGGTAAAAAGTTTCGTTCCAGCTCCAGCCTACAAGGTAATGGGGGACAAAGAGCATAAGCACGAACACAATCAAGACAATTTTGACGTAACGGCCTTCAAACCGTTCGATAAATTGTTGAGAGGGGGATTTCTCACTTTCCGCTGTTTGGACCAATTCGATGATTTTTTGGAACATCGTTTCGTTGCTTGGCTTAGTCATGATCATTGCAATAGAGCCGGATAAATTGACTGTGCCGGCAAACAGGTTATCGTGTTCATATTTTGACACCGGCAGTGCTTCACCGCTGATTGCGGACTCGTCGACAGCCGTTTGCCCAGAATACACTTCACCATCAACCGGAATGCGCTCGCCTGGCCTGACAGCGACATGATCTCCGATTTTCAGCTGCTCGACCGGTACGCGTGTGGTTTCGCCTGATTCTTCCAACAGCCAAGCTTCATCCGGTTGCATCTCCATCAAAGCGGAAAGCTCTTTGCGGCTTTTGTTCATCGTGTATGTTTCAAGTGCACCACTCAAGGCGAAGATGAAGATCAAAATAGCGCCTTCTGTCCAAAAGCCGATTATCGATGCGCCAACCGCGGCCAGAATCATCAAGAACTCGACGTTCAACTGCTTATCTGAAATGGTTTTCTTTATGCCGTATTTGGCCTTCGCGTAACCGCCGATGACGAACGCCGATAAATAAGTGGCTACCGAAAGCGCGGTAATCTCCTGTAACTCCAAAATATAGGCGATAATGATCAGCACACCGGATAAAATAGCGGCAATCAATTCAATATGAGGGCGAACTTTGTTCCACATACGCATTCCTCCACATGACAATCAGACATCTAGACATCTTAATAACAGTCATTTTACCATAGCCTTATAGGAATCAATGGCAGGTTTTGCTCATTATGTGTCAATTCAGACATTTTAATATCCAGCTCGTTAAAAACCAAAAAAGCCTCCGTGTTTCAATTAGAAACACGGAGGCAGTGGCATTATTCGCGATCGGAAGCCGGTCGGTTCTTGAATTGTTCCATTTTATCTTCAAGGTCATCAACCATGGCAATCAGCCGGTCGATATCTTCAAGTTCTGTGCTTTCTGGTTCGATTGCATCTAATACATCGAGGAACATGCTGAGTCTTTGCTTCATGTAAGACACTTGTTGTTCTTTATCCGTAATGGATTTTCCCATTGATTCCACCTCGTTTCGCTAATTAATAGTAGCCGAAAATCGCCTGAATATCAACAAAGCCGGAATAAACTAAACAAAAAATCAATAAAATATTAATTGAATATTTACATTATTGAAAATACGTGCTATAGTAGGTGCAATCCTTAACGAGGGGAGGCTATACCGAAATCGAAGAAACGATGAAGGACTCAACTTGGAAAGAGGAGGCGATTCGAGCATTGAGGTGGCTTCACCAAAAATGCGATTATGGAAACCCACTATAATTATAAAACGTAAAAGGCTCAGCCGAAATCTGCCACGCAGAATCCGACTGAGCCTTTTATGTGTTTAAATAACCTCGAATGTTTCCACCACTTCGATCGATTCTTCTACAGAGCGCACCATCGAACAATTTTTGCGTGTCAATTCCATGACATGCGGCATTTTCGATTCGTCGACATCACCTGTGATGCGAAAATGCAAATGTACTTTCGCCACGCGCCCAGCTTCCTCATCGATGCGCACAATCTCTTTTACCTCGACTTCGATATCGTCAGCCGGCATGCGCTTTTTCTCCAGTACTTTGCGAATGATGCCTGCGCTGCAAATCGCCAGTGAGGATACTAATAATTGATAAGGGCGAAAGCCATGCTCCTCATTTGTCGATACGTGCAGCTCGCCATAAGGCAAGTGGCCGGTAAAACCGTGCTCCGTCATTGTAAATTTCATCGTTATCTCCTCCTTATGTTAAAATTGTAGCGGAAACTGTGAAAAATAGAAAAGAACGTGCTCGTTCGGGGAGGCATTATGAAATATTTCTTAGCAAGCGAACGTGCCCGCTTTTGGATTCTGGTAGCGATTGTCTCGATTTCCGGCTTTTCTCAAGGGATGCTGCTGCCGCTCATCGCAGTAATCTTTGAGCAGGACGGGGTATCGTCTACCTTGAATGGGCTGAGCGCGACCGGTTTATACATAGGGATCATCATCGTAGCGCCATTTATGGAGCCGCAGCTTCGGCGATTCGGGTTTAAGCCGCTGATTTTAGTCGGAGGGGCCATGGTCATAATGGCGCTGCTGGCTTTTCCGTTATGGAAAAGCGTTTTGTTTTGGTTTTTCCTTAGGATCTTGATCGGCATCGGGGATCAGGCGCTGCATTTTTCAACTCAAACATGGATTACCAGCACCTCTCCCCGTCACAAACTCGGACGTAACATTGCGATTTATGGAATGTCGTTCAGTGTCGGCTTCGGGGCAGGGCCGCTGTTTGTACCGCTCGTTAAAGTATTTGAAGCTTTGCCTTTCATCATTTCAGGGCTGCTATGTTTGCTGGCTTGGTCACTGGTGTTTTTCCTGCGTAACGATTTTCCTGAAGCTACAGCCGGTACTATGGGTGCCAAAGCCACATGGAACCGTTTCAGAACAGCGCTTGTCGTCGGCTGGGTTGCTTTTTTGCCGCCGCTTGGCTATGGATTTTTGGAAGCATCGCTCAGCGCCATCTACCCGGTTTATGCGTTGCGCCAGTCGTTCGACATCAGCATGGTGTCATATATTCTGGCAGCATTCTCAGCCGGCGCGATTGCTACTCAATTACCGCTTGGGGAATTGAGTGACCGGATCGGCCGCAAAAAAGTGCTCATGCTCGCACTGAGCGGAGGAGCAGTGTCGTTTTTTGCAGCAACATTCTTTGAGACGAATGCATTGTTGACGCTTTTGTTCTTTGTAGTGGCGGGTATGTTTGTCGGATCGACTTTTTCACTCGGCATCTCCTATATGACCGATTTGATGCCGAGAGAGTTATTGCCGACCGGGAACCTTTTATGCGGTGTGGCGTTCAGTGTCGGGAGTTTGATTGGTCCTGCCGCAGGCGGATTGTTTTTGGAAGTGACGGACGAATTGAGTTTTCTTTTGCTGATCACCGGAATCCTGCTCACCCTTTTCACCATCATCGCAGTCAAGAAACCGAACCAGCAGCTGGCTTAAAACGAAAACAAGCGGACAGAGAGTTGCTCTGTCCGCTTGTTTTTTTATTGAACAAAATTATTTTAATGTCAGTAAGCAAACAGCTTCAACTTGTGCCGTTTGCGGGAACATATCCACCGGCTGGATGTATTCGACGCGGTAGATTTTCGTCAATTGCTGCAAATCTTTCGCCAATGTCGACGGATTGCAGGAAGTGTAGACAAAGCGTTTCGGTTTTACTTTCACAATGGTTTTCAATAAAGTTTCGCCAAGGCCGGTGCGCGGGGGGTCGACCGTTAAGACGTCCGGCACATAGCCTTCTTTGCGCCATGTTTCGAGCCATTTTTCTGCCGTGCCCGTGACATAAGTGGCCTCATAACCTAGCTTTTTCGCATTTGCTTTAGCATCGGCTACGCTTTCTTGAATCGTATCCATTCCACGGATCTCCCGAGCGGAATCGGCAAGCCATAACCCGATCGTCCCGACACCGCAATAGGCATCGACGACAGATTCTTTACCGGTCAATTGAGCGGCGCGTTTAATCTCATTATAGAGATGGACGGTCTGCTCAGGGTTCAATTGGAAAAATGCGCGTGCCGATAAATCGAATGACAGTTCGCCTAGTTCTTCGTGGATCGTCGGTTTGCCGAACAAGGTCCGTGTCGTTTCACCAAATACCAGCGAGGTTTTTTCCGTGTTGACATTTTGGACGATGGAGACAAGTCGCGGATCGATGGCGCTCAGGCGCTCGATCAATTGCTTCTCTTTCGGTATGTCTTGGCGTGTCGTAATGAGCACCAGTTGAATTTCCCCTGTTTTCACGGCAGTACGGACAGCGATGGTGCGAACGAGCCCTTTCATCGACTTGCCGTCGTAGATGGACAAGTTCAATTCTTCGATAATGCGCTTCGTCGCATTGGTGATTTTCACCGTATCCGGATGCTGGACGAGGCATTGTTCGATATCGAGCAGCTCCTGAGAACTTTCAGCAAACAGGCCGGCCATTACTTTGCCGTCTTTTTTACGCGTTTGGAATTGGCTTTTGTTACGGTAATGCCATGGTTCATCCATGCCGATCGTCTTGCGCACTTCGATATCCGTTCCGCGTAAGTAGCGGTCGAGCGATTGCAGGACGACATCGCGTTTTTCGATCAGTTGCTGGCTATACGTCATATGCTGCAATTGGCAGCCGCCGCATGTTTCAAAGATCGGACAAGGCGGAGTCTGACGGTGTGGAGATGATTTTCGGATTTTCAATATACGGGCTTGTGCAAAATTATGTTTGACGATGGTCACTTGCGCCGTCACTTCTTCTCCTGGCAATGCGCCGGGCACGAAGACGACATTGCGCTTGAAAAAACCGACGCCTTCTCCGTTGATGCCGAGCTTTTTGATGGTTAATGGGAACTTCTGCCCCATTTCAATGATTGGTTTTTCAGTCATGCAGGTCACGTCCTTCAGTTGGTCATCCCCTGATTATACGCTTATTTGTATATGTCAGCCAGTGCTTCCGGCAAATTAGGGAAGTCAAAGCGGAATCCGTGTTCAAGGAGGACGGTCGGAAGCGCACGTTGCCCTTGTAAAACGAGTCGGCTTTTATCGCCAAGAGCGGCTTTTAGGGCGAACGACGGAGCTGGAACCCAATGCGGTCGGCCAAGTGCGCGGGCGATATCCTTCCCGACCGTTTTCATGCGCTGTGGGTTCGGCGCGGTGACATTGAACGGCCCGGTGAGTTCTGGGTGCTCGATGGCGAATACGATTGCACGAGCTGCATCCCGGACATGAATCCAAGACAGCCACTGTCGCCCTGTTCCGACTGTGCCACCGGCGAATAATTTATAAGGTAAGGCCATTAGTGGAAGAGCGCCTCCATCTTTCCCAAGCAAAATACCAAGCCGCGCATAGGCTGTACGGACGCCATCGATTTTTGCTTGTTCTGCTAGGCCCTCCCAGGCGAGTACTGTTTCAGCAAGGAAGTCACTACCGTACTCCCGGTCTGTTTCTGTATAGGTTTTGTGTTCAGAGGCCGGATAAATTCCGACGGCGCTCGCATTGACAAGCACTTCGGGTTTTTTCTGAAGTGCAGAAATGACGCGTAACACTTCTTTTGTCGCCGACACACGGCTGTCATAGATTTTCTTTTTTTGTTTGTCGGTCCACAAACCGTCGTTGATCGAAGTTCCGGCTAAATTGACGATGGCATCGATGCCTTCAAGCTGTGATTCTGGCTTGGCTCCGTCGGTCATCCATTGAACATACGTGATGCCACGCTCGTGTGATTTTTTTGACCGCGTCAATATCAATACTTCATGGCCATTAGCCACTAGCAGTTCCGTTAACGCAGAACCGAGAAACCCTGTGCCGCCTGTAATAGCTATTTTCATTTTCATCGCCTCCATATGTTATCCCATACCCAATTCGAGCGAAGCATATGCCAAGAGGGCTTCTAAAGGTGTATAATAAGAAGCGAAGCGAGGGGGATATTGATGCCGATCATTACAAAGATAACCCGCGGAAAAAACAATCCGGAGCGCTATAATATTTACATGGAAGAAAAGTATGCGTTCAGTGTCGATGAAACAGTGCTCATTCAATATCAATTGACCAAGGGCAAAGAACTCGATCAGTGGACGATTGAAGAAATGAATTTTGAAGACGAAGTCCGCAAGGCATTCAATAAAGCACTGCATTATTTAGGTTTCCGGATGCGCAGCGAAGGCGAAGTCCGCAAAAAGCTGAAGGAAAAAGAATTCGGTGAAGCGGTCATTGACGAGGCAGTCAAAAAGCTTTACGCTTTGAGCTTCCTCGACGACCAGCAATTTTCAGAAGCATTGCTGCGGACTCAAATAAAATCAGGCAAAAAAGGGCCGCGGGCGATCCAGCAAGACATGCAAAAGAGAGGAATTGATAAAGCTGTGCAAAAAGACGTCTTAACAACCTATACTGAAGAAGAACAATTAGAAGTCGCCACGGGTCTCGCGGAGAAAATCGCCGCGAAAGAGCAATCGAAAACACCGAGCCAAGTGAAGCAGAAAATCAACGACTCGCTGATGAGAAAAGGCTATCCGTATTCCATCATCAAACAAGCGATCGAAAGCCTCGATCTCGAGCGCGACGGAGATCAATGGCTCGATAGCGTCCGCCAGCAAGGTGATAAATTATGGCGCAAGCATGAAAGCAAATTGTCAGGGAACGACCTTAGCCGAAAAGTGAAGCAAGGCCTCTACCAAAAAGGCTTCCCAGGCGATGTGATCAGCCAGTACATCGAAGAAAAGGAGCTTGAAGATGAGTGAGCATAAACCATATTCACAAATGGACGAGACGGAGCTGCGCAATGAAATCGCCCGTTTAAAGGAAAAAGCGCGCAAAGCCGAACAGCTTGGCATCATCAATGAATTCGCTGTGCTTGAACGGAAAGCCATTATGGCTGCTTCGTTCCTGTTGGATCCGAAAGACTTCAAACCAGGCGAAGTATACCGTGTGGAAGGCGATCCGAATGTCTATTTTCAAATCGATTATTTAAAAGGGAATTTTGCTTGGGGATATCGCATGGGCGGGGAAAAGCATACAGAAGCCTTGCCGATTTCCATGCTGCGCCCATTGAAGGAAGGGAAGTGACCCGATGAAAGAAGTCATTGAACAATTGATCATCGAATTAAGAGAGAAAAATCCTGAGCTGTCGGAAGACAAAGCGCGGACATGGATCGAATTATTGGTTTCCGATTTTGAATCTTCTTATGCCAGAGCGGGCTATGATTACCAAGGCACCGCTGTCGTTGAGAAAGTCGTGCGGCAATGGATTGAAAGCTACGGAGACAAAATCCATGAATTTGCAGGGAACAACCCGAAATATTCACACCTGCTGCAAGATTCTTAAATAATTAAAAACCGGACGGTATATGACCCCGTCCGGTTTTTATTATATTCAGTTGTGGCTGAAGTCGAGTTTTTTCCTGAGCTTGTCTTCGCTGAAGATCCAGCCGGTATAGGAATTCAGGATATTGTGGTCCTCATCAAGGTGCGCGACAGCAACGAATGGATAATAATCATTGCTCCGGTAGCGCAGATCGATCAATCGTACTTCGTAAATATCCTTGTACTGGTTGATTTCCCAACGATACAAAGGGGAAAATGACACGAACGCAGACAAGTTTTTATCTTTCATCGCGCTTCGGATTAAGGCGTTTTCAGGCATCGGTTTTTTCAGGAATTTATCGTAAATATTGATTGAACGTCCGTACGCCTGTCCGACATAATGGTGACGGTCGGTGTCAGCGGCGATGCGCCATTGGAAATAGCGCATCGTGGGGGCGACGAACACTTCTTTCGTGCCGGGAATCGTGTTGCGTATCGCTTGCTTGATCGCTGATTGCAACGCGAAACGGGAAATGTAATAAAACAGCAGTATAATATACAAAATACTCATCGTCCATACTGGCTCGGCGCCGAATGCCCAAATCATCAAGGCAATAACATGCGCGCCGAAAATAATCGGATCGAATGTGTTAATGACGCCGAGTGCTACCCAATGATTGGAAAACGGCCGCAACGCCTGTGTGCCGTATGAGTTGAATATATCCACAAAAACGTGCAGAAATACGGCGAGGAATGTCCATAGCCATAAATGCAGCAAATTAGCTTCTGGGAATATAAGCGAAATGGCACCGGTGAGCAAAATCGGCCATGTCAATACTGCCGGAACAGAATGGGTGATGCCGCGGTGGTGCCGTATATAAACTGCATTGTCGCGCAGTTTCAGGACGGTGTCGATATCGGGGATTTGTGAGCCGATAATGGTGCCGGTCATCACTGCAGCAAAGGTTGCAGGGTGGGCGGCGACGACCGGGTCGGCCATTGCAAGTCCTCCGAGTGCAATGCCCATGACAATATGAGTTCCTGTATCCATGGACGCATCCCCCTTTTGTGAGCGTTTATAATGTCTTGTATGCTCTTCGTTTGTTAAAATAAGCATATTCCTTCAATACTACATACCCAATTTTCGGGCGGAATAATCAGCAAGAACGGAGGCAGTCAGCATAAATATGAATAAGCAGCAATTTCAACAAGATTTGATCGGCTGGTTCCAAAAAGAGCAGCGCGATTTACCTTGGCGGCGCACTGCCGACCCATACCAAATTTGGATTTCCGAAGTCATGCTCCAACAAACACGAGTCGATACGGTTATTCCTTATTATAAACGCTTTGTCGAGAAATTTCCCACTGTCGAAACTTTAGCGGCAGCAGAAGAAGAAACATTGTTAAAGCTCTGGGAAGGGCTCGGCTATTATTCGCGTGCTCGCAATTTGCAGGCGGGTGTGCGTGAAGTGGCCGAGAACTACGGAGGCATCGTGCCGAATACTCGCAAGGAAATCTCCTCATTAAAAGGGGTTGGCCCTTATACTGCCGGGGCTGTTCTGAGTATTGCTTACGGCGTACCGGAACATGCCGTCGATGGCAACGTCATGCGCGTGCTCAGCCGTATTCTGTTGATCGAAGAAGATATCGCCAAACCGAAAACCCGGAAAACCTTCGAACACGCCGTAACGGAATTGATCAGCCACGAAGACCCTTCTTCATTCAATCAAGGGCTTATGGAACTGGGCGCACTCATATGCACACCGACTTCGCCAAAATGTTTATTATGTCCAGTGCGTGAACATTGCGCCGCATTCGACGCCGGCAAAGAAACCGAGCTGCCGGTCAAGACGAAAGTGAAAAAAAGCCGTACCGCCGATTTTGCAATGATGGCGATTTGGAGCGGCGACAAACTTTTGATGGAGCAGCGGCCGGATAAGGGGCTGCTTGCGGGCATGTGGCAATATCCGATGCTCGAGCTGACGGCACCCCTCGCTCCGCATGAAGCCGGCGAATTATATGCGGAAACGTTGAATGGCGAAGTTGTCGACGTAGAAAAAATTACTGCTTTCAAACATGTGTTTTCTCATTTAACATGGAATGTGGATGGCTATCTGGCCAAAGCGCAGGAATTTCCTGCTCCTGAAAAGATGAGATGGGTGACGCCGGAGCAATTAGAGAACTTGCCGATTGCAGGGCCCGGCCAAAAAATGAAGACTGCCTTAGAGCAAAGAGGAGATGTAGCGAAATGACAGAACAAAAAGTGGCATTAGTGACCGGCAGCAGCCGAGGACTTGGCAAAGCGATGGCAATTGCCTTAGCAGATGCCGGATATGATGTTGTCGTCAATTATGCACGCAGCAAAACGGCTGCGCTTGATACGGTTAAAGAAATCGAAGCGCGTGGGCAGAAAGCTTTGCTCGTCCGTGCCAATGTAGGGGACGTCGAAAAGCTGCGCGGCATGTTTGAGACAATCCGTGAAGAATTCGGGCGTCTTGATGTGTTTGTATCCAATGCGGCCTCTGGCGTTTTGCGCCCGGTTATGGAATTGGAAGAATCACACTGGGACTGGACGATGAACATCAACGCCAAAGCGATGTTGTTCGGTGCGCAAGAAGCGGCAAAACTGATGGACAAAGGCGGCAAAATCATCGGCATCAGCTCGCTCGGGTCGATCCGTTATTTGGAAAATTATACGACGATCGGTGTTTCCAAAGCGGCTGTCGAGTCGATTACCCGTTATTTGGCTGTCGAACTGGCACCAAAAAACATCGCAGTCAATACGGTATCCGGCGGAGCGCTTGACACTGAAGCACTAAAGCATTTCCCAAACCGCGAGGAACTTCTCGGGGATGCGCGTGACAACACGCCAGCCGGCCGCATGGTTGAAATCGAGGATATGGTGAACACAGCAATGTTCTTGATCTCAGACCATGCCGATATGATCCGCGGACAGACGATTATCGTCGACGGAGGTCGGTCTATCGTCATGTGATTCTCACAACTTTCGCCTTATTGCTGTATGTTTTCAGAATTGATTGATATAATGAGCGAGAGAAAACATATAGCGATAGTTAGACGAAAAGGTGGGATGGTGCATGACGGTTCCTGCGGAGGGTGAAAAAATCCAGATCCACAGTTACAAGCACAACGGACGCATCCACCGTGTCTGGCAGGAAACAACTGTACTGAAAGGGACAAACAATATTGTAATCGGTGCGAATGAACGCACGCTGGTGAGGGAATCCGACGGCAGGACATGGTTGACGCGAGAGCCGTCCATCTGTTATTTTCATGCCGAACATTGGTTCAATATCATTTGCATGCTGCGTGACGACGGGGTCTATTATTATTGCAATATTAGCTCGCCGTTTGTCTACAATAATGGATCGTTGAAGTATATCGATTATGACTTGGATGTAAAAGTGTTTCCGGATATGTCTTACACGCTGTTGGATGAAGACGAATACGAAGATCATAAGCGGCAAATGGGCTACCCAGAAGTGATCGACCAGATCCTCTACCGAAACGTAGACAAACTGATCAGTTGGATCAAACAAAGAAGAGGCCCTTTTGCCCAGGATTTTATCGAAGTATGGACGAACCGGTATGAATTCCATAAGCATAACCGGATTCATGATTAACATGAAAAACCTGTTGCCTGCCAACAGGTTTTTCGTTTTGAACAGAATGGAGTGAACAGTTTGGGCAGTATGAAACGCTATATGAAATTCGTCAAGCCCTACTATTGGCAGATTGCCTTGACGATTTTTATCGGGGTATTCAAGTTTGCGATCCCGCTTTTTATCCCGCTTTTAATTAAAATCGTAATCGATGACATCATCGGTGCCGAAGCTTTAACGAATGCAGAAAAACTTAGCCAGCTTTATCTCTGGCTCGGCGGAACGGCCATTGTGTTTTTCCTGCTGCGGCCGCCGATTGAATATTACCGCCAGTATTTTGCGCAACTTGTCAGCAATAAAATCCTCTATGACATCCGGGGTTATTTATACGATCACCTGCAACGTCTCAGCTTGCGCTATTATTCAAACACACGTGCAGGTGAAATCATTTCCCGCGTCATCAATGATGTCGAACAGACGAAAAACTTTGTCATGATCGGCTTGATGAATGTTTGGCTCGATGCAGCGACTATTTTAATTGCTATCATCATCATGCTGACGATGGACATTCCATTAACGATCGTCGCACTTCTCGCTTTCCCATTCTATGCGATCAGTGTCAAATATTTCTTCGGGCGCTTGCGTGATTTGACGCGCGAACGTTCTCAGGCTCTAGCCGATGTGCAAAGTTATTTGCATGAACGTGTACAAGGTATGAGCATTATCAAAAGCTTTGCACTCGAAAATCACGAAAAAAAAATCTTTAATAAAACGAACGATAATTTTTTAACAAAAGCAATCGATCATACAAAATGGAATGCCAAAGCATTTGCGGTCGTCAATACGATTACCGACATCGCACCGCTATTAGTCATCGGCTATGCCGGCTACCAGGTCATCCAGGAGAATTTGACGCTTGGTACTATGGTGGCATTTATCGCCTATATCGAACGCTTGTACAATCCGTTGCGTCGGTTGGTCAACTCCTCGACTACACTCGTGCAGTCACTCGCTTCGATGGACCGTGTATTCGAAATGGTCGATGAAGAATACGACGTCACCGACAAGAAAGATGCGCGTGAACTGGGGCGCGTCGACGGCAAGCTGGAATTCCAGAATGTCGGTTTCAATTACGGCGACGGGGGCAGTGAAGTACTGACGAATTTGAATTTTACCGTCAATCCAGGTGAGACGGTCGCATTTGTCGGCATGAGCGGCGGCGGCAAGTCAACAATCGTTTCGTTGATTCCTCGTTTCTACGATGTAACAGAAGGAACGATCCGCATGGACGGGCATGACGTCAAAGATGTCACCATCCACTCATTGCGCGATCAAATCGGGCTAGTGCTGCAAGATTCTATCCTGTTCAGTGAATCCGTCAAAGAGAATATTTTGATGGGCCAACCGGATGCAACAGATGCACAAGTTATCGCTGCGGCGAAAGCGGCAAATGCCCATGAATTCATTGAGAACTTGCCGGAAGGCTATGATACGAAAGTGGGAGAGCGTGGTGTCAAATTATCCGGCGGCCAAAAACAGCGCATCGCCATTTCACGTGTATTCCTGAAAGATCCGGCGATTTTGATTTTGGATGAAGCAACTTCCGCGCTTGATTTAGAAAGTGAAGCGCTTATCCAAGATTCACTAGAGCGCCTCGCCCACGACCGCACAACATTGATGGTAGCGCACCGCTTATCAACCATTACCCACGCAGATCAAATCCTTGTAATCGACAATGGACAATTGGCGGAACAAGGAACGCATGAAGAACTGCTGAACAGACGCGGCGTCTATTACAAACTATTCCAAGTGCAGAACATAGGTTAATTATTTCAGGCTCCCCAATTTTGGGGAGCTTTTTTAATAGGTAGGAAGGCCAAGTCAAATCTCCTAAAAACTATTGCATTACTACTAATATTACGTATAATGGAAACACGGAGAATGTTCAGAATAATTTAACTTGTAAAGGGAGGATCACTATGGACGAACGTAAAACCATCTTGGATGTGAAAGGCTTGCGCACTTCCTTTTTCACTGATGATGGAGAAATACCCGCTGTCGATAACGTGGATTTCCACATTAGAGAAGGGGAAGTACTCGGCATCGTAGGAGAATCAGGCTGCGGGAAAAGTGTTACCTCATTGTCCATAATGGGGCTTGTACCAAGTCCTCCAGGGAAAATTGTAAGTGGAGAAATTTTATTCCAAGATAAAGATTTGACGAAATTATCCGATAAGCAAATGCGGCAAATACGCGGTGATGATATTGCGATGATTTTCCAGGAACCGATGACTTCACTGAATCCATTGTTCACCATCGGGGATCAATTGAGAGAAGCGCTGAAAATCCATAAAAAAGATTGGTCGAAAAAGCAAATTCAAGCTCGCGCTGTGGAGATGATGAAGCTGGTCGGCTTGCCAAGGCCGGAAGCTTTGCTCAATGAATACCCCCATCAATTATCCGGAGGCATGCGCCAGCGTGTCATGATCGCGATGGCTTTGCTGTGCGATCCGCAAGTGCTGATCGCCGACGAGCCGACAACCGCACTCGACGTCACAATCCAAGCACAAATATTAAAGCTCATCAAGAACTTAAATGAGCGCTTGAATACAGCTGTTTTGTTGATCACCCATGATCTTGGCGTTGTTGCCGAGACCTGTGAACGCGTCATCGTCATGTATGGCGGAAAAGTGGTCGAAGAAGCTCCAGTACATACTATTTTTAATGATCCTCAGCATCCGTATACACAAGGATTGCTCGCCAGCGTACCTGATATGCGCTATAAAAAGGAACGTCTATATTCCATCCCAGGAAACGTACCGAAACCGGGAACGATCAAAACAGGATGCAAGTTTGCGGAGCGTTGTGAATTTGCGTTTGATCGCTGTGTTGTCGAAAATCCGGAATTGTACCAGACGGCATCTGATCACCAGACGCGTTGTTTCCTATTTGACCCGAAGGAGGCCAAGTCGCATGACAGAACCGTTATTGAAAGTTGAAGGGCTGAAAAAATACTTCCCGATCAAAGGGGGGCTGCTCAGCCGGGTGACTGGCCATGTCAAAGCCGTAGATGACGTTTCTTTTTTCGTCAACGAAGGGGAAACGCTCGGTATTGTCGGCGAATCAGGCTGCGGTAAATCGACGACCGGACGCATGCTGATGCGCTTGCTCGAACCGACGGAAGGCACCGTAACCTTTGACGGGCAGGAGTTGACCAGCTTATCTCCGTCGGAAATGCGCAAAGCGAGGCGCGACATCCAAATGGTCTTCCAAGATCCATATGCATCACTCAATCCACGCCACAGCATCGAGAAAATTCTGATGGAGCCTTTGAATGTGCATAATATCGGAGACCCGAAAGAACGCAAACGCAAAGTGCACGAATTTCTCGAAATTGTAGGACTCAGTAGCTATCATGCAAAACGCTATCCGCATCAATTCAGCGGCGGGCAGCGACAGCGCATCGGCATCGCTCGGGCACTCATGACCAATCCGAAACTGATCATCGCCGATGAGCCGGTTTCGGCGCTCGATGTGTCGATTCAAGCACAGGTGCTCAATTTGATGCAAGACCTGCAGCGCGACCTGAAGCTGACATACATTTTCATTGCCCATGATCTTGGGGTCGTCCGCCACATCAGCAACCGTGTCGGCGTTATGTATTTAGGCCAAATGGCAGAGCTCGCGGATACAGAAAGCTTGTATGAAAAGCCGCTTCATCCTTATACACAAGCGTTGCTTTCTTCAGTGCCCGTACCGGATCCCGGCTTTGTGAGGGAAGAAGTCGTTATCAGCGGAGACGTGCCGAGCCCGGCGAATCCGCCTTCGGGCTGCCGATTCCATACACGGTGCCCTTTTAAAATGGATATTTGCTCGCAAGAAGTCCCGCTTTTTGCGGAAGTTGAACCTAGTCATTCTGTGGCTTGCCATCTTTATGAGGCATGCAGGCCGCAATGATAATAAAAAAACATAACGGAGGGGTTATTTTGGGGAAAAAGAAAATCGTATCATTAGCTTTTCTGATGCTGCTCTTGCTGTCAACGGCGCTTTATGGCTGTTCAGGCGGCGATGAGACGGAATCTGGCGGAGAAAGCGGCGGCGATTCAGAATCTGGCGAAGAGAAAGTCTTGATCTTCGGTCGCGGCGGAGACTCAGTTTCATTGGATCCGATTGCAGTAACAGATGGCGAGTCGTTCAAAGTAACGAAGAACATTTTCGACACGCTGATCAACTTCGGCGAGCAGGATACAGAAATCGAACCAGGCCTTGCGAGTGACTGGGATGCAGCTGAAGACGGTTTGACTTACACGTTCCAATTGCAAGAAGGGGTAACTTTCCATGACGGCACGGATTTCAACGCAGAAGCCGTAGTCGCGAACTTTGAGCGTTGGTCGGGCGGCGATTCCGATCAATTCCCATATTACCAGTCGATGTTTGGTGGTTTTGGTGATGCAGAAGAACACGTCATCGAATCTGTTGAAGCGACAGGCGATTACGAAGTCGTTATTAAATTGAAACGCCCGCAAGCACCATTCTTGAAAAACTTGGCGATGAGCCCGTTCGGCATCGCATCTCCAACAGCATTTGAAGAAGCTGGCGACACATTCGGCGATAACCCAGTCGGAACAGGGCCATTCCAATTTGTAGAATGGAACCGGAACGATACCGTGACAATCGAAAAATTCGATGATTACTGGGTTGAAGGAGAGCCGAAACTGGATCGCGTCGTATTCCGTGCGATTCCGGATAACTCGGCTCGCTTAAACGCCTTATTGTCAGGCGAGATCGATTTGGCTGATGGCATTACGCCTTCGGATTCACAAACAATCGAAGACAATGACAACTTGCAATTGTTCGAGCGTCCGTCGATGAATGTCGGCTACCTCGGACTGACTTCTACACGTGAACCATTTGACGATCCATTGGTGCGCCAGGCGATGAACCATGCAATCGACCGCCAGGCACTTGTTGATTCATTCTTCGAAGGGCGCGCCGAAGTGGCGAAAAACCCGATGCCGCCAGTAATCAGCGGTTACAATGATGATATCGAAGGATATGAATTCGATCCTGAAAAAGCGAAAGAATTATTGGCAGAAGCTGGCCTCGAAGACGGCTTTGAGATGGAACTTTGGGCAATGCCAGTTCCACGTCCTTACATGCCGGATGGCCAAAAAGTAGCGGAAGCTATCCAAAGCAATTTGGCGGATGTCGGTATTACAGCAGAAATCGTTTCTTATGAATGGGCAACGTATCTTGAAAAAGCTGCAGCAGGAGAAGCGGATGCATTCCTTCTTGGCTGGACAGGCGATAACGGCGATGCAGACAACTTCCTGTATGTATTGCTCGACCAAGATAATATCGGTTCAAACAACTACACTTACTATGAAAACCAAGAATTGCACGATCTTTTGATCGCTGCACAAACAGAAGTTGATGAAGATGCGCGCAACGAATTATACATGCAAGCACAAGAAATCATTCACGAAGACGCACCATGGGTTCCGCTTGCGCATTCTACACCGCTTCTTGCGGGTGGCGCAAACGTAGTGGATTTCCTAGCACACCCAACTGGTTCTGATAAGTTAGCATCTGTAGATCTAGAGTAGGCATTTCTTTAGGGGGAGGGGTCGAGCAGATTTCTCCTCCTTTTCAATACATATTGCAACAGAGATGGAGAGGTGAAGAAGATGCTTCACTATATCGGACAACGGCTTTTGCAATTGATTCCTGTTTTACTCGGCATGACATTTATCGTTTTTATGATCATCCGGGCAATTCCAGGCGATCCAGCACAGGTCATCCTTGGACAACAAGCAACCGAAGAAGCAATTAAATCGTTACGGACCAGCCTTGGCCTTGATAATCCTTGGTACATCCAATATTTCGATTACTTGAAAGGCTTGGTTACGGGGGATTTGGGTAATTCCTTACGTACACGTACACCGGTATCTGAAGAAATTTGGCCATATTTGGCAGCAACATTTGAATTGTCATTGTTCGCTATTATCATTGCTGTCATTATCGGCATCAATGCCGGCATCATTTCAGCTTGGTTTCAAAACTCATGGTTCGATTACACGGCAATGATCCTTGCGTTGATCGGCGTTTCAATGCCGATTTTCTGGCTTGGATTGATGAACCAGTGGATTTTCTCGATCGAACTGGGCATCTTGCCAACAACCGGACGCGAAAATGTGCGGGATCCAATTAACAGCATTACTAATTTTTATGTGTTGGATACATTGATACAAGGCGATTTTAGCCAGACAGCGACTGTATTGAAGCATTTGGTGCTTCCTGGAACGGCGCTAGCGACCATCCCGATGGCGATCATCGCGCGGATGACGCGTTCTTCGATGCTTGAAGTCATGCGTTCCGATTATGTCCGCACAGCCCGCGCTAAAGGCGTGAAAATGTTTTGGGTCGTCTACAAGCATGCTTTGAAAAATGCGATCATTCCGGTGTTGACCATCATTGGTTTACAGATGGGCTTGCTTCTCGGAGGTGCGATATTGACCGAAACGATTTTCGGATGGCCAGGCATCGGCCGCTATATTTACGAAGCGATCGGATTCCGTGATTACCCGGTTATCCAGTCCGGCATCTTGGTCGTCGCGTTTATCTTTGTCATGATCAATCTCTTTGTCGATTTGCTTTATGGTTTAGTCGACCCGAGGATCAAATATGATTAGGAAGGGGGAGAAGCACATTGGCTGAAACTGCAGTAACAGAAAAAGCAGAAATGCAAAAAGTCGCCGGACCATGGAAAGAGGCATGGCTTGGCTTTCGAAAAAGTAAAGTTGCGGTAGTCGGAATGGGAATCGTCATTTTCTTTATTTTATTGGCGATTTTCGGACCGATGTTCACACCGCAAGGCATCAACGAACAAAATCTTTCCCAGCGGCTTCTGCCTCCTTCTTCTGATCATTGGATGGGTACCGATGATTTCGGACGTGATATTTTATCGCGTGTCGTATATGGTGCCCGCATCTCGCTATGGGTTGGGTTTTTGGCGGTAATCGGGTCGGTCATCGTCGGCAGTATTCTCGGAATTTTAGCCGGGTATTACGGGCGCTGGGTCGATACGATCATTTCACGCATATTCGATATTATGCTTGCGTTTCCAAGCATCTTGCTAGCGATTGCAGTTGTATCGGTTCTAGGGCCGTCACTGCGAAATGCATTGATTGCAATCGCGATTATCAACGTTCCGAACTTCGGGCGCTTGATTCGATCAAAAGTATTGAGCATCAAAGAAGATGAATACATCATGTCTGCAAAAGCGATCGGCATGAAAGACAGCCGGATATTGCGCTCTCATATTCTGCCGAATTCCATGGCACCAGTTATCGTTCAAGGGACATTGGCGATTGCGACAGCGATTATCGAAGCAGCAGCACTCGGTTTCCTTGGCCTCGGTGCACAAGCGCCTTCACCTGAATGGGGAAAAATGCTGGCAGATTCCCGTTCGTATTTGACCAATGCCCCGTGGACGATGATCTTCCCGGGACTTGCGATTATGCTGACGGTACTAGGATTCAACTTAATGGGGGATGGATTGCGTGATGCACTCGATCCGCGAATGAAGTCATAATAAAAGCGTCCGGTAAACTACCGGACGCTTTTTCATATGGAGTTTTCGATATCGCGATCGACTTCTTCGCCGTGGTAATTATGGTAAGCGATGATCAATAAATCAAGGTGCTCAAGGTGTTCTTCGTAATCGAGAAGGGCAGACAAAACATGCATGAGATGATAGACAGAAAATTCATCTTCCTCGACTTCGGTAGACAAATTGATTTCTTTGACGAAAATCGACATCACTTCATTGCGCTTCAAGACGGCATCAGGACCGGAGCTTTCGCTATGTTCAGGTCGCAGCTTGCCGATGTATTTCATGTAAAGCTGCTCATGGTAGCTCGCTAAACTCTCAAGCCGTTCCTGCACCATCATATGGAATTGTTCGGGCAAGTCTTTCAGTTCGTTTTCATAACGATTCAAGCGCCGCAGCACTTCCAAGCTTTTTTTCGAAGTGGCAATCATTTGGCGGTATAGCACTAGTTTGCGTGCTTTGGTATATTGCTGCTTTTTCGTATAGCTGCGCTCTTCTTTATAAAACGAATACCATTGATCGACTTTGCTTAGTTTTTCCGTCAGCTTGTCGATGTCTTCTTTTACAGAAGAGTGATCGGAAGCGTGGCGAATCGAAATGCGGATCCAGCGAATGACATCCTCACTCACAGAATGTATCGACTGGAACAAGCGAGTTTCGTATTTGGGAGGCAAAAAGATTAAATTGACGATAAAGGCTGATAAAATACCGACTAAAACAGTCAATAAGCGCAAGGAAGCGAACGTCAGGAAATCGTCCGATTGCGAATCCATAATGATAATCATAGTCACCAATGTCAGTGGTACCGTGTTTTCAAGCTTTAACTTCAACATGATGACGATTGCGAGAATAGCCGCAATGCCGATCGTCAAATAATTGGGGCCAAGCGTCAGCACAAAAATGACGGCAATCGATGCCCCAATTAAATTTCCGTACAATTGATCGAGCAAGGTCAAGTATGATCGATAAATAGAAGGTTGGATAGCAAAAATCGCTGCGACACCGGCAAAAACCGGTGTCGGCAACCCAAGAAATGTTGCCAAGAACAAGGCCAGTGATATTGCGATACCCGTTTTAAATATGCGTGCACCAAGTTTCACCGGCGAACACCTCCTTTATAAAGGAAACTTTGCTTATAACTGGGCAAATGCATGCTCTACTGCTCGGATTGACGTTTCGATATCTTCATCTGTATGTTCAGTAGTCAAAAACCAGGCTTCGTATTTGGACGGCGCTAAATTAATGCCCTGTTGGAGCATCAGTTTAAAGAATCGGCCGAAAATTTCACCGTCTGTAGCTTCTGCCTGCTCGTAATTCGTCACTTTTTGATCGGTAAAGTAGATGGTCAATGCACCTTTTAAGCGATTGATGGTAATGGTGACGCCATGCTTCTTGGCTGCAGCTAAAATACCTGCTTCTAGGCGTTCTCCTAACTGATCCATGCGTTCATAGACACCTTTTTTCTGCAATACTTCGAGACAAGCAATCCCGGCTTGGATCGAAGCGGGGTTGCCGGCCATTGTCCCCGCTTGATAAGCGGGTCCGAGCGGGGCGACGGTATCCATAATTTCACGTTTTCCGCCGTATGCGCCGATTGGCAAGCCGCCGCCGATAATCTTGCCAAGGGCCGTCAAATCAGGTTCCAGCCCAAGCAGATTCTGGGCGCCGCCGTAGTGGAAGCGGAAAGCTGTAATCACTTCGTCATAGACAATCAAAGCCCCTTTTTCCTTCGCTAATGCGTGGACTCCTTCGAGGAAGCCAGGGTGCGGTTCGACAATACCGAAATTACCGACAATTGGTTCGACTAGGATGCAGGAAAGTTGATCTCCCCAGCGTTCCATTGCTTCTTCGTATGCTTGTAGGTCGTTAAATGGAATGGTGATGACTTCATCAGCAATTGATTTCGGTACACCGGCAGAATCCGGCGTTCCAAGCGTGGCTGGACCGGAACCTGCAGCGACCAGGACTAAATCGGAGTGTCCGTGGTAACATCCAGCGAACTTCATGATTTTCGTGCGGCCGGTATAAGCGCGCGCCACGCGAATTGTCGTCATGACGGCTTCTGTGCCACTATTGACAAAGCGTACTTTATCCATCGCAGGCATTGCTTGTTTGAGCATTTTCGCGAAAGTGATTTCGTGTTTCGTAGGCGTGCCGAATAGGACGCCGGTTTCGGCCGCGTGGGCAATGGCCTTGGCGATATGCGGGTGGCCATGGCCAGTGATGATTGGTCCATACGCTGCGAGGTAATCGATATATTTATTGCCGTCGACATCGTAGAAATGTGCGCCTTTTCCATAATCCATCGCAATGGGCGAGCCGCCGCCCACTGCCTTATAAGAACGGGAAGGGCTATTGACCCCTCCGACGATATGTTTTAAAGCTTCTTCGTGCAGTTGTTCGGAAATCGAGTGATCCATGAAACAGCCTCCTATAATAATCTATTCCTTATTGTAGACAATAATAGGAACAAACGCCAAAGAAATTGAAACTAGTTGAGCGGTCCGGTACGATAGAAGAAACAAAAGGAGTGATGGTTTTGACTACATTAGAAGGAATGGCAGCACCCCAATTCACATTGCACAACGAACAGGGAGAAACGGTTTCGCTTTCGGATTATGCGGGCAAAAAATACGTCATCCTCTATTTTTACCCGAAAGATATGACGCCAGGCTGTACAACTCAAGCATGTGATTTCCGCGATGCACAGGAAGATTTCTCGCAACTCAATGCCGAAATCCTCGGTGTCAGTGCTGATTCCAAGGAGCGCCATCAGAAATTCATCGAAAAACACGGCTTGCCGTTTTCGCTATTGGTCGATGAAGACCACGAAGTGTCGGAAGCTTACGGGGTATGGGTGCTGAAGAAGATGTACGGAAAAGAATTCTGGGGAATCGAGCGTTCGACGTTTTTGATCGACCCGACAGGAACCGTCGTCAAAGAATGGCGAAAAGTAAAAGTTAAAGAACATATACAAGAAGTACTCGAGACTGTTAAACAACTAAGCAGCCAATAAGAGAGGAAGAAAACAATGGAAGTTCTATTTACATTTTTGCCTAGAGACAACCAGCAAGAGCGGCTCAGAGCCGAATTTCCTGAAGTGAATTTCCAATTTCTTTACAAAGACAAAACCCATCTGCCTAAAGCAGATATAGTTGTGACATACGGAGAAGACTTGACCGCACAAGATATCGAAAGCACAAATAATTTGAAGTGGATTATGGTCGCGAGTGCGGGCATCGAAAAAATGCCGCACGCTGCCATCGCTGAAAAAGGAATTGTAGTATCGAACGTCAGAGGGATCCATAAAACACCGATGGCCGAATCGGCATTGGCCCATCTATTATCGTTAAAGCGGGCCTTGCCTTTTATCTATGACAATCAGCGGAAAAAGGAATGGAACCGCAAAACCAAATCGTCCGAGTTGTCAGGATCGACTGCTATCATCTTTGGACCAGGGGCGATCGGTTCGGAAATCGGCAGGTTGCTGCAGGCTTTCGGAGTTCACACAATCGGCTGCAACCGAACCGGAAAAGAGTCCGAATCCATGGATGAAATGGTTTCGTTCAACAATTCACTTAACGTATTACCGAAAGCAGACATTATCATCTCGGTATTGCCAAGCACGAAAGAAACCCGCCATTTGTTGAAGGCAGAACATTTTCAAGCGATGAAAGAAACAGCTATTTTCATGAACTTAGGCCGTGGCGATCTGGTGGAAGACCGCATCATGCTAGATGCGATGCAAAACAATGAAATTGCCTATGCCGTGCTGGATGTATTTGAACAAGAGCCGCTACCAGACAATCATCCGTATTGGACGATGGACAATGTGATTATTTCACCGCACGTTTCGAGTCACTCAGGGAAATATGTTGAACGGGCATTAGACGTTTTTATTCCCAATTTACATGCATGGCTATCAGGCGCGAAGACTCCGACAAATCCAGTGGATATGGAAAGGGGCTATTGACCATGAAAATCTATACCAAAACAGGCGATAAAGGGACGACATCACTCGTTTACGGCGATAGAGTCAAAAAGAATGATCCACTTGTTGAAGCATATGGGACATGTGACGAAGCGAATACGATGATCGGACTTGCGGTCGGACATTTGAACGGCGAATTTTTTGAAGAAAAAGAAGCCATATGCGCTGCCTTTTATAAAATCCAAACAGTTTTATTCCATGTGGGTGCAGAACTCGCTACACCAAAAGGCAAACAAGTAAAATGGAAGTTAGAAGAAGACCATATCGCACAGCTAGAAGCGTGGATAGATGAATATGATGAAAAATTGCCTCCGCTTACTAATTTCATCTTGCCGGGCGGCCATCCCGCTGGAGCTTCGCTTCACGTTGCCCGCACAATCGTACGACGGGCTGAGCGCAATGCCATAAACATCGGTGAAGACGTTTCCCCATCCGTGCTGGCGTATTTGAATCGACTGTCCGACTTTTTATTTGTCGCTGCCCGTTACGTCAACCTCCAATTGGGTTCAAAAGAAAAAGGGCTGCATGAGGAATAGTATGCGGTCTATAGCGATTTCTTGACATTGAGGTATTCAGTTGGGTACACTAATTATAACGATTACAATGTAAGAATCTATATGAAGTGAGGTGCCCAGCGATGTCTGAAGTCCAGTTGAAAGACGCGCTTGATACATTAAAGTCAACAGGTGTTCGAATAACGCCACAGCGTCATGCGATTTTGGAGTATATCATCCAATCTACCTCGCATCCGACAGCTGACGAAATTTATCGCGCGCTTGAAAAAGCGTTTCCGAATATGAGTGTAGCTACTGTTTATAATAATTTGCGTGTTTTCAAAAAGGCAGGGCTCGTCAAAGAGCTAACTTATGGTGATTCTTCCAGTCGTTTCGATTTTGTGACACATGACCATTACCATATGATCTGCAACGATTGCGGAAAAATTGTCGACTTCCATTACCCAGGGTTGGACGAAGTAGAGCACTTGGCATCCCATGTGACTGGATTCCAAGTTGATTACCACAGGTTAGAGATTTATGGAACGTGCCGCGACTGTATCGGCGAATCCGCTAAAGCACAATAAAAAGAATGTCCGCCTATTAGGCGGACATTCTTTTTATAATTGTGGATTTTTCTTATTGTATTCTTCGTCGAATTCTTTGCCTTCGAGTGAAGGGTCCATCGTCAACGGTTCATTACAATGCATGCAAATATCTACACGCCCAAGCATTTTTGTATGGCGTTCGCAATTCGGACATTGGACTGGAACAGTTTTCATCGAGAGCAGGCCGATCCATGCATAGACACCTGTACTTCCAATAATGGCGATGACACCCAATAACATAAAGATGAGCATGATCACGGGCTGATTGCGGAAGTAAATGCCGACATACATGATGACGATGCCGATGAAAATCAAGGCCAAGGCGAAGGTCCGAATTCGGTTGATTTTATTTTTATAAGACTTCATGAACGGTCCCTCCTTGCGTACATCATACTATATCATAAACGATGTGAAAAAGGGTTAAGCCAATTCTGTTAAAGGAATATATAGAAATATGTCGAAATAAAGAAAAACGCCATAGACAATTGCGTATCAAAAGCGCGGCCGGCAAATTCTGAAAACTCAAGAAGATAGACAGTGGGGAGTGACGACGATGGAACAAATATTGAGACCGTTATATCAAGAGCGCGCGAGCCAGGAAACAACGCTTGGCGTCATTCTTGTAGAGAAGAGAGAAGATATCAGTCCGATCACGGATACATTTGATTCTATCCTTCTTATCATTACCAAAGAAAATGAGACACCGGTCTTTACTAAGCACTATACCTATTTTGATAAAAAGGCAGCAATGCATATAATCACTGAAAAGCAATTGCACAAATGGTTGTTGCTTGGAACGAACCGGAAAATCGTGGACTGGCTTTTTAATGGGCGGGTTATATACGATCGTAATGAATTTATGGAAAAACTCAAGACCGAGCTAAAGGAATATCCTTTCTACGGCAGAAAAATCAAAATGGGTTTGGAGTTTGCTAAATTGATTCGTCGCTACCTTGAAGGCAAGATGTTCTTCGAAGAAAAGAATTATTTGGATGCCTATCATCATATGGTGGAGTCACTTCATCACCTGGCGCGTTTGGCTGTGCTGGAGAATGGCCTGCCACCTGAAGTAACTGTCTGGTCGCAAGTCAAAAAGATGGAGCCTGCCATTTATAAATTATACGAAGAACTTATTTCAAGTGATGAGCCGCTAGATAAGCGTCTCGAGTTACTATTTTTAGCAAGCGAATTCTTCATCCATTCACGCACACAAGATGGTTCTCGTCATATTCGTGAAGTAATGGAAAGACAAAGCAGCTGGACCATTCAGGAATTGCATGAACAAGAAGAATTGAAAAACTATTCTTCCAATCTTGAAGTGCTGATTGAGTTCTTAATTGAAAAAGATTTAATCGCAATTAATGGAGTGAAAACAAAAAGCGAGAGCATATTCCATCGATATTACTTGGTTAAGCAATAAAAAATCAAAGGATAAGAAAGCTGGCAGAGCTATTCACTGTCAGCTTTCTTCATTATAGGATGTTATCGAGTGTGTATAATTAGCGGAGTGATCTGTGAAATATAATTATTCAAGAGAAATCATTTTACTTTTTGTGTTGACTTTTATTGGAGAGATATATTATGATAATACACGTCGCTTGAACAAATTAAGTTTTTTACAATAATAAAAAAGTTAAAAAAGGCTTGACTCTTTTGTGCAGCGATGATAAATTAAAGGAGTTGCTCTTGAAGCAACCGAAACATTTGAACCTTGAAAACTGAACAGCAAAACGTCAACGAAAGACGTCACGAGCGCCTTGGCGCGCGAACGGCTTTTGCGATGGTCGCCCCCGGGCGATCGGAGCACTCGCCATTCCGAACTTCGGTGTTCGTGACTTAACTTACTGATCAGCGCAAGCAGATCAAAGCGAATCGCGCGTCTACGGACGGCGATGCGCCAGCAACGATTGAGCAATCAACACTACTCTATAATGGAGAGTTTGATCCTGGCTCAGGACGAACGCTGGCGGCGTGCCTAATACATGCAAGTCGAGCGGAACCTTTGGAGCTTGCTCCATTGGTTTAGCGGCGGACGGGTGAGTAACACGTGGGCAACCTGCCCTGCAGATCGGGATAACTCCGGGAAACCGGTGCTAATACCG
>NZ_JBHSGL010000002.1:0-390330 GCF_042654465.1 Planococcus dechangensis
CTCCGATCGCCCGGGGGCGACCTTCGCAAAAGCCGTTCGCGCGCCAAAGCGCTCGTGACGTCTTTCGTTGACGTTTTGCTGTTCAGTTTTCAAGGTTCAAAAGTTAGTTGGAGCGGGTGAAGGGAATCGAACCCTCATCATCAGCTTGGAAGGCTGAGGTTTTACCACTAAACTACACCCGCATATTTATAATAGAAACAATGGCGCGCCCGAGAGGACTCGAACCTCTAACCGCTTGATTCGTAGTCAAGTACTCTATCCAATTGAGCTACGGGCGCAAACATTTAAAAGTAAGGTTATGGTGCGGCCGAGAAGAGTCGAACTTCCACGGGATTTCTCCCACTAGGCCCTCAACCTAGCGCGTCTGCCATTCCGCCACGACCGCATGTATTTTATATTTTTTGGGACAAATTCTATTGTATGACATTCAGAACTCGTTGTCAACGATAATGTTCTTAAGGTTTAATCTCGGTTACCCTAAAATGGCTGGGGTACCTGGATTCGAACCAGGGCATGACGGGATCAAAACCCGTTGCCTTACCGCTTGGCTATACCCCATTAAGAAAATGGCGGTCCCGACCGGGATCGAACCGGCGATCTCCTGCGTGACAGGCAGGCATGTTAACCGCTACACCACGGGACCATTTGGTTGCGGGGGCAGGATTTGAACCTGCGACCTTTGGGTTATGAGCCCAACGAGCTACCGAACTGCTCCACCCCGCGATAATATTAAAGCTTTCAATGAAGTTTCACATAAAACATTATACTAGAAATAGTATTTTGCATTATATATGGTGACCCCTACGGGATTCGAACCCGTGTTACCGCCGTGAAAGGGCGGTGTCTTAACCGCTTGACCAAGGGGCCAAATAAATGGCTCCGAAGGTAGGACTCGAACCTACGACCATCGCATTAACAGTGCGGTGCTCTACCACTGAGCTACTTCGGAATAATGTTTAAGTACTTGTCGACTTTTTCTATTATAAAGAGCCTTACCGCAATCGTCAATAGTTTTCGTGCATCATTTTATATTTTAATTTACAACAGCTTCTTCTCTCTAAAATGTTTGCGTAGAAAAGTTTCATCTTACAGCACTTGGCTAGCCTCTCAGCAACTTAGCATCCATAACTCAACTCCTTGCCGGTTACTTGGCACCAGCTTGCAATGCATTGCCTGTCGCCTCCCTATCCATCGTTTTGAACATAGTGTTTTCTTTTTCTTCTATATAGCTGAAGCGATCTCAGCCCCACAGTACTTGCTCTGTTAATAATGAATGCAACACTTTCCCGCTCTTCAGCTCGAAAAACGAAATCAAAAAAGAGCCGCTGAAAGAGCGACTCTTTGCTTTATGCTTTTTCTGTTTTTAAATGGAGCATTCCTGTGCATCGCCCGCATCTATACTTCGCTGTGTTCATCCGGATCTTCCGTGGAAACTCGGTGTTGCAGGAAATACACTCATAGAGATAGAAGCTCGAACTCTTCCTGCGCTTGTCAGCCAGCAGTGAGCAGAAACGTGGCGACCCGGTCTGTTTCAATAACTCACGAAAATCTTTGTCCCTATGCTTATACCCTTTTCCTTCGAGGTGCAGGTGATAATGGCATAGTTCATGCTTGATGATCCCGATGAGTTCGGCGTGCCCAAATTTATTATAGGAAGCAGGATTGATTTCGATATCGTGCGAGCGCAGTAAATACCTGCCGCCCGTCGTTCGCAATCGCTTGTTGAATATTCCTTGGTGACGGAATGGCTTACCGAAGACGTCGCGGGAAATCTCTGAGATCAGTTTAGTGAGTTCGTCATTGTTCATATCATCTCTCCTGGAGATCTGGCTGTTGTTGTTTCGGAGGAAGCATCGTTAATGCAATGCGCCCTTTTTGTTTTTCGACTTGGTCGACCCACACGGTCACAATGTCACCGACTGCAACTACATCAAGCGGATGTTTGACGAATCCTTTTTTCAGCTTGGAGATGTGGACGAGCCCGTCCTGCTTTACACCGATGTCGACGAATGCACCGAAGTCGACGACGTTGCGCACTGTTCCCTGCACTTCCATTCCAGGCATCAAGTCTTCCATCTTCAAGATGTCGCTTTTAAGCAGCGGCTGTGGAAATTCATCCCGCGGATCACGGAACGGTTTCTTCAGTGCATCGACAATATCTTTCAGTGTCACTTTTCCGACTTCCCATTCCAAGCTCAAGGCATCGATATCTAATTCTTCCAGCTTCCCGACAATTTCCGGGCGGCCAATCATTTTCTTATCCGCTCCGATTGTCTTCAGGATTTTTTCAGCAGCCGCATAACTTTCAGGATGAATGCCGGTCGCATCGAGCGGGTTCTTGCCTTCAGGAATCCGTAAGAACCCAATTGCCTGCTCATAGGTCTTTGCTCCAAGGCGCGGAATTTTTTTCAATTGAACGCGGGAAGTGAAGCGCCCATTTTCATCCCTTATTGTAATGATGTTTTCGGCAACGGTCTTGCTAAGGCCAGCGACGTACTGAAGTAGTGACGCCGAAGCAGAGTTTACATTCACGCCCACTTGGTTAACCGCAGTCTCGACAACAAAAGTCAATTGGTCCGCCAGTTTCTTCTGGGACACATCATGCTGGTACTGACCGACCCCCACTGCTTTCGGATCAATTTTCACAAGTTCTGAAAGTGGATCTTGCAGACGGCGCGCAATTGAAGCAGCGCTTCGTTCTTCTACTTGCAAGTTCGGAAACTCCGCCCGGGCAATGGCCGAAGCCGAATAGACACTCGCGCCGGCTTCGTTGACGATGACATATGATGCCTTGGTTGCAGAATCTGACAAGAAATCGGCTACGAATTGTTCCGTTTCACGCGATGCAGTCCCATTTCCAATCGCCATAATCTCAATCGGGTATTTTTCCGTTATGCGCTGCAACGTCTTTTTTGCGCCTTGTTGATCAGATTTAGGCGGGTGAGGATAAATCACAGCCACTTCGAGTAGCTTTCCTGTTTCATCGATGACTGCCAATTTACAGCCCGTGCGGTATGCTGGATCGATACCGAGCACCATTTTGTCTTTCATCGGTGGCTGCAACAGCAAGTTGCGAAGATTTTCCGAGAAAATATGGATTGCTTGAATTTCGCCTTTTTCGCTTAGTTCCGTGCGAATTTCTCGTTCAATCGACGGTTGGATCAAACGCTTATAGCTATCTTCAATGGCCGATTCCAATTCTTTCACTGCTGGACTCCCTGTTTTTACCCATTTATTCTTCATCGAACGAAGGATTCGATCCGCAGGAGGGATAACCGCCACTTTCAAGACGCCTTCCTTTTCGCCGCGGTTAATTGCAAGAATACGGTGCGGAACGATCTTTTTGATGGCTTCGCTGTATTCATAATACATCTGAAATACTTGCTTTTCGTCTTCATGGCCTTTTTTGGCAGTAGTTTCCAATATGCCGGCATCACGCGTCAAACGACGTGCTTGTTCACGAATATCCGGATCATCTGCAAATAATTCCGCTAAAATATCCTGTGCCCCTGCAATGGCGTCTTCAGCCGATTCCACGCCTTTTTCAGAACTGATATAGCGTTTAGCTATAGTTTCGAGCTGCTCTTTTCCTGGGTTCAAAAGCCAATCAGCTAGTTCCTGCAAGCCTTTTTCTTTAGCGATGGTAGCTTTGGTACGGCGCTTTTGCTTGTATGGCCGGTATAAATCTTCCACCCTTTGCAAAACCGTTGCTGTGCGAATGCTCTTTTCAAGCTCTGGCGTCAGTTGTTCCAGCTCGTCGATTGAGCGGATAACATCTGTTTTTCGTTGCTCCAAATTTTGGATATATGTATATCGATCCTCAATTGCTTTTATCTGAACTTCATCAAGTGAACCGGTTGCTTCTTTTCGGTAACGGGCGATAAATGGCACCGTATTGCCGCTTTCAAGTAATTCAATAACTTGATTGGCCTGATGGGGTTTGACCCCCGCTTCTTTGGCGATTAATGCGTGCAATTGCTCTGTTTCCATATTGGGCACTCCCTTTCTACTGTTCTATTTTAACATGCCATGTCGGACTCGGAGAAATAAGCTATTCACTTTTCATGGAATGTAAAAAAAGAAGCCTCTCCTCAATGGAGAAGGCTTCCTGATATAAGTGTAGCGTCGTCGCCAGTTTCGATGGATGAAAGAATGTCTTCATACAACCGCCTGGGCGTCCCTGCTCTTTTCATCATCGCTTTCGGGTTGCGCAAATCCACGCCATCCGAATGAATCAAGAACAAATCATTTTCCAAATAGGTGAAAAGCTGCGTTTTGAGCTTTTGCGGCCTCCCGGAAAGATAGCCCATTACCGGCAACGGATAAATCACATCATCAGTTTCTTTCCGGTACAGATAGAAGCGGATATTGCCGACACAGCTGTATTCAAGCGTTCTTCTTTTAAAATCTACTTTAAATATAGCGACTGCCGCTCCGCGTTTTTGCAACATAAGCATATTAAAACGGTTCATCAATTGATCAATCGTTTCGTGATGAAATTCTTTTAGAATCTTGGGGATGACCTGAGACGACTCACGCGCTGAAGGACCACTCCCCAATCCATCGGCTACGGAGCAAATAAAGTAATCATCCGTCAATACTGTTGAATAACTATCGCCGGATTCATAATTCCCTTTTTTTGCTGCGTTGTAGACATAGGCCTCTACATTTTTATGGCGAATTTCTTCCACTACGAAACCCCGCCAGCAGCTAAAATAGCTTCCTGAAGCTTTTTAATTGCTTTACGTTGGAGACGTGATACGTGCATTTGTGAAATCCCTAGACGATCGCCTGCTTCTTTTTGGCTCAGCTGCTCTATGTAGGTGTATTGGATGATTTGTTTTTCCCGATCGGAAAGGACACTCATCGCTTCCGCTACGAGCATGCGCTGATCCGCCTTTTCATATCCGTCATCTTCCTGACCAACTACATCAAATAACGTCACCGTACTACCGTCCGAATCCGCCTCAAGTGAGTGATCCATAGAAAGCGCTTGATAGCTTTTGCCCATCTCCATCGCTTCTAGTACGTCGTCTTCGTCAACATCCAAATATTCAGCGATTTCCCATACTTGCGGAGAACGCTGAAGTTCTGTCGTCAGTACTTCAACGGTGGCTTTGATGCGCGGCCCAAGCTCTTTGATGCGCCGCGGCACATGGATCGCCCACGTCTTATCGCGCAAGAATCGCTTGATTTCACCGATGATCGTCGGAACTGCGAAGGCTTCGAAACTACGTCCGTATGAAGGGTCGTAGCGGCGAATCGCCCCCAGCAATCCGAGCATGCCTACTTGCGCAATGTCTTCGTGATAGGATTTCCCGTTGGAATACTTGCGGGCAATCGACTCGACTAGACGACGATAATTAAGGACAAGGTTGGTTTGTGCCTCCTCGTCCTCTGTTTTCTGATAAGCTTCAATCCATTCCAGAACCTGTTCTTTCGTTGGCTGATTAGGATGAGATTGTTTCGACATCCTCTTCCACCCGCTCTCCTTCAACATGCTTTGTCATGAAGACAGTGACGCCTTCTTGGTGGTGAACTTTCACTTCATCCATCAAGGTTTCAATCAAATACAAGCCAAGACCTCCTTCACGCAGGAACGCTCCCTCTTCCTGGTCATGGTATGGGCCAACTTTTGCTTTCGTTTCTTCAAAGTCAAAGCTTTGGCCATGGTCCGCTACCATAATCTCAATTTTGTCTTCGTACAAGGCACAGCCAATGACGACTTCGCCTTCTTCACCTTCTGAATAAGCGTGTTGGACAGCGTTTGTCACTGCTTCACTTGAAGCAATTTTCAAATCTTCGATATCGTCAAACGAAAAACCGATACGGCTTGCAAGCCCGGAGATCGTCAACCGAGCTACGCCTACGTATTGCGATTTCGCCGGAACACGCATCTCTACATAATCGAAAGGACGCATAGTTAGTTCCCACCCTTCGCGGCGGCTGCTTCAATGTCCATGATATCGCCTAAGCCTGTAATATCAAAAAGACGCTTCAAACGGCTTGAAAGACCGGTAAGCTTGACATGACCGCCTTTTGCATTCACTGATTTATAAAACGCAACGAATACACCAAGGCCGGTGCTATCCATATAATCGACTCCAGATAGATCCAGTTCGGCATTTAGGCCCTCCTGGTTTTGGTAAGCTTCAAGTTTTTCACGCAATACCGGTGCTGTATGCGCGTCAATCTCTCCGTCAATATTGCCTTTTAATATATTGTCATTTTCTGTCAATTTAACTTGAATATTCATCTCTATATGACACCCCGTTTTTGTATGATTCAATGTGGCTAAAAAAGCCATTCTTAAGTTTTCATACCCGCTGCTTGCGCCCACTAAACATCAAGTTAGGCTTTCTTGTAAATAACCAATGTGAAGTCGTCTTGCAGTTCAGCATTTTGCATGCGTTCGAGTTCGTCGTAAACATACTGGACAATTTCTTGTGCCGATTTGCTTTTTTTGTTTTCAATCAGTTTATAGATGACTTCGCGCTCGATAAACCCTTCCTCGTTGCGGCCTTCAGTCACGCCGTCCGTCATCATGATGACCATATCGCCTTTAGACAAGGTGACGGAATGTTCTTCGTAAACAGCCGCCGGTGATACGCCGAGCAGCAAGCCTTTTGCTTGAAGTTCATTGAATTCGCCTGTTTCAGCACGGTATAAAATAGCCGGTTCATGTCCAGCAGATCCGTATGTAAGTTTGGCTTCACCCGCATCATAATTGGCGTAGAACATCGACACAAACATCGAATCGTCAACACTTTTTTCCACGATGCGATTGATGACGCCGAGTACATCCTTCGGCATGGCGTGCGAGCTGTTTAAACTATCCATTCCAAACTTGATCATGGACATGCAAAGAGCCGCTGGAAGGCCCTTGCCGATCACATCGGCAACGGCCACACCAGCGTAACCATCATAATCACTGACGAAATAAATATAGTCTCCGTTCATTTTTCTGGCTGGAATCGACAATAAGCCTATCTCGAGCCCTTCAAGTGACGGCAGTTTCGTTTTGAGCAGCGTTTCCTGGACATTCGCAGCAAGATCCATTTCCACTTTCAGCTCTTCTTGTCGCTTCAGCAAACTTTGGCGTTCTTGCAGCGCCAATCCATAATTGATCATCATTTCAATTAGGAAATCAAATGAATGCCAAACAACATCCGGGAGTTCTCCGTAGAGCTCCTGGATGGCTGCTTTGTGCATACTGATGACTTCTTCTGGTGAAATGTTCTCCAAAATAAGCTGTCTACTGAAATTTTGGCCGACATACAAATTTTGTTCCGTCTGCTTTTTTACATATTCGTTCAGAATTTCTTGATATTGCGCTTCGATGCGTTGAGGCATTTAGCGTTCCTCCTAGCGGAGCCACTTCGTAGCCCGTATATCTGTTCCTTCACCTTGAATCGTTTCAATCTTGAAATCGTCCATTAGGCGTTTGACACCTGGCAAGCCTGCACCAAGTCCGCCCGACGTCGTGAATCCGTCTTCCATAACTTTTCGGACATCCGGGATTCCCGGTCCGCTGTCTGCAGCAATGATGAGAATTCCCTTCATGCCATTTTCAGTCAGCTGCTGGATTTCAATCCTGCCCTGGCCGGCGTATAAGTAGATATTGCGGGCAAGTTCGCTGATGGCCGTCGTGATACGCGCTTGGTCCACCGTGCCGAAGCCCAGCTCTTTGGCGACATTTCGCCCAAGCTGCCGTGCCGCTACAATATCCCATTCCGTTAAGATTTCCACTGAGGACTGGTCGCTCATTTTCAAGCCTCCAATTCCAGTTGAAGTTTCTCCAGGCCGTTCTCTAAGTCAAGTGCCGTCATAACATCTTCAAGTCGAATTCCGAGCTCGATCAAAGTGATGGCAACCGCCGGCTGGATACCGGTAATAACCACTCTTGCCCCCATCAGGCTGGACATGCTGATGACATCTCCGAGCACCTTGGCAATGAATGAATCAATAAAGTCGATGGACGTCAAATCAATAACGACCCCGCGTGCACTCGTTTCGTGCAACTTCGTCAAAAGGTCTTCCTGGAACTGCAATGCTGTTTGGTCATCCAGTTCCCATTGGATCGAAACGATCAATGTATCTTTCAATTTTAGAATTGGGATTCTTACATTCATGCTTCCTCAACCTCCACAATTTTTCGGTTTGTCCAAGCCAGTGCTTGTTCTACGCCGCGCTGCAATGTGCTCGTTGTCGTAAAGTCGTTCAAATTAATGCCGAGCGTTACGATCGTTTGCGCGATTTCCGGGCGGATGCCGACGAGCATGCATTTGGCCCCGACCAAGCGTACGGCGTCTGCCGCTTGGATGATGTGATGGGCGACCATCGTATCGACGACCGGCACGCCTGTAATGTCGAGCAGGACCACTTCCGCACGATGCCTGACAACACCGTCTAGCAAATTTTCCATAATCAGCTTTGCACGCTCCGTGTCGATCGTGCCGACAAGTGGCATGACTGAAACTTTATCAAAAACTGGGATAAGGGAAGCGGAAAGCTCCTGCAAAGCGATTTTTTGCAGACTCACGGTGCGCTCCCAAGTTTTGGAGTAAATATCGAGAGTGCTGTTGCGGATAGGAGTTGCCCAATTAGCGAATTCATGGATAAATCCATCCATATTTTCTTGAGTAATCATGCCTTGTAGTTTCATTCCTTCATAAACGATCTCTGCAAAATAATCGATCGCTTTCGTTACATATGTGATGGACCAGCCGAGGCGGACCACTTTCTCGGAAAAATCTTGCAACCGTTTCTCATATGCCTCGTGGCTTTCGAGCAAACTCGACAACATCAATCCAGCAAATTCCTGGCTTGTCTGATTCATCACTTCATCCGATATTACCTGGTATGAGCGATCGTCTTGTTCGCGTTTCATTTGCTCCTGCCATTTGGAAATGATTCCGGTCATATTGTCTTGAATATATGTAGCCATCTGCTTGTTCATGTTTTCGTATTACCCTCCCAGTGACCCCATCAATAGCCACAATTTCATACTTGTCTTACCATTGTATCGGAAAACCGACTATTTCACACCTTTTTTGCTACCGACTCTGACAGCATCTGCTTTTCAATGCGAAAATGCCCCGAGAAAGTAGTCTCGAGGCATTTCTATGGAGTATGTATGCTAGAATTTTACAAGTCCGACGCTGATTTCCAAGGCTTCGTCGACCTTTTCCATCAATCTTTCATCCAGCTGTGTAATTTTATCGGTCAAGCGCGATTTATCGATCGTCCGCAATTGCTCCAGCAAAATGACGGAATCACGTTCAAAGCCATATTTCTTGGCATTGATTTCCACGTGCGTCGGCAATTTCGCCTTCTGGATCTGGGCGGTGATTGCCGCTATGATCACTGTAGGGCTAAATCGGTTCCCGATATCGTTTTGAATCACCAGAACCGGACGGGTCCCGCCTTGCTCAGACCCGACGACCGGTGATAGTTCTGCGAAAAAAACATCCCCGCGTTTTACAATCAAGTTGTCACCCTCCGCTTACGAGTTGCACTGTCGTATGCTCCGCTTCGTACTCAGCGTGCGAACATTCGCAGGCAATCGACAGATTGATCTGCGACATTTCCACGTAGCCCTTGATCATCGCTTCCCGAATATGATATGAATCGTAGACATTTTTTGTTACTCGCTGAGTCGAAACGTAAATGAATTCTCCGTTTTCCTCAACGCGTTCCTCTGAATGGGCAGTCAATTCCGACATAAATTGCTTCGGCAACTTGACTACCACTTCTTTCGTCTTTGACTTCTCGTACACAGCCGACACCTCCGAAAATCCCGATCTCTGTCTATTTCCCTTTTCATCTTACCATTGAATCAGTTGCCTGAAAAGGCGATCGGGCATTATTGGTGCCATTCACATAGATGCGGGGAACCCGCTTTGTCAAAATACAAGGGACCTCGTAGGGGATTGTACCCATCTTTTCGGCCCATTCATCTATCAATACTTTATTTTCGCCTTGCTGGCCGATCAATTGAACTTTTTCGCCGACCAGCAGTTCTTCATTCAGGCGGATCATGCATTGATCCATACAGATACGGCCGACAATCGGCACACGCTCGCCGCGCACCAGCACTTCCTGCCCTTGCAAAGCGCGCAACATCCCGTCTGCATAACCGATTGGCAATGTCGCAATCCACTCTTCGCCAGGACTCCGGTAAGTAGCGCCGTAACTGATCGTCGCCCCCGGCTGCACTTTCTTCACATGGACAATTTCCGTCTCCAAGCTCAGCGCCGGCTCAAGCGCGATGGGTGAATGTGCACCGACAAAAGGCGATGGTGCGATGCCGTACAGCGAGATGCCGATCCGCACAGCGTCGCATGCAACAGCTGGATGCATCAATGCTGCGGCACTATTGGATACGTGGACCATGACTCCATCGGGTATATGCTTCAACACCTGGTTCATGCGCTCAGTCTGCTGCTCGAAAAGGCTTGTGTCCTGTTCGTCAGCTGCGGCAAAATGAGTGAAGATCCCTTCGAACGAAAAGTTGTCTGAAGCCAACGCCGCAACAGCCGTTTGCGCTTCTTCCGGCTGGATGCCGAGCCGCCCCATTCCGGTATCGACTTTCAAATGGACACGCAGCGGCGGTGTTGACGCGGCGGCTTGTCGTGCCTTGCCGATCCATTCGAGCGAGATGGCGGTGACGATAATATTTTCATGTTGCGCAACGCTTACAAATGAAGCCGGTACAGCCCCCATCACGAGAATATCGCTTTTGATGCCGCTTTGGCGCAGCGCCAATGCTTCGTCCGGCGTGGCCACTGCAAGCAAGCGGACACCAGATTCGATCGCTAAACGCGCGACTTCTTGCGCTCCGTGGCCATAGCCATCCGCTTTGACGACCGCGATCACTTGGGCATCGCCGGCTTTTTCTTGAAATGCTTTAAGGTTGTTGCGAATTGCTTCCATATTGATGATTGCTTTTGTCGGGCGATACATTTCCATCGGTTAGACACATCCTGTTCATTCGGTTTGCAAAACAACTTGCGCAGCGGCAAATTCTTTTGAGTGTGTGATCGACACGAGCCCGCATTCCAAGCCACGGAAATACATACTGGGCTTGCCGTTGCTATCTTTGCGTATTTCCATATCCTGAAACGCACAGGCAGCTCCGATACCGGTACCTTTCGCTTTGGCGAATGCTTCTTTGGCCGCAAAGCGGCCTGCCAGGAATTCGGTTTGGCGTTTGTTTTTCAATAGAAGGTATTGATCAAGTTCATGTTCGGTCAGTACGCGTTTTCTGAATTTCGGTGATTTTTCATCGAGCATGCGGATTCTTCCGAGTTCGACGATATCAAGGCCGATTCCTGTTATCATAAAGGTTTCTCCTTTCATTCGCAAATGGGTAACGGGTATAATGGAGCTATGAAATTGAGGTGACCTTATTGTTTATTAGAAGAGAAAGTTTTTCGCAATACTTGAAATTGTACCCGGTCGTGTCAACTTTGATCGCGTTGAACGTCCTGGTGCACTTGTTGACGCTCATTCCAATATTCGGCGACTATATTTACTATTACGGCATCGGCTGGAATTTTTGGATTGCTGAAGGCGAATGGTGGCGCTTTGTGACGCCGGTTTTCTTGCATGGCGGTTTTATGCATTTGCTGTTCAATATGTTCTCGCTGTTCCTATTCGGACCTGAGCTTGAGCGCTTGACCGGCAAGATGCGCTTTATTACGATTTACATGCTGTCCGGCTTTTTCGCATCGGTTGCGACATTTTTCATACAGCCGCTTGATTATCAACACGTCGGTGCAAGCGGAGCCATCTTCGGTGTATTCGGTGCCTTCGGGGCGCTCGTCTATTACGGAGGCCGTGCATTGCCGCAGCTTAAACAAATTATACTCCCGATTATTGTGATAAGTATAGTCATGACGTTCTTGGCACCGAACATCAACGTTACGGCACATATCGCCGGAATGATCACCGGATTTTTAATCGGGCTCAGCTATTTCCACCCGAAACGAATCGTCAGCTGGCGCGCCAAGAAGCGCAATTGACGCACATGAAAAAACCCTCAACCGATTTCAGTCGGCTGAGGGTTTTTCGTTGGTCCATCCTCGGTTTCAAGCTGGCGTTGTCCGGATGGTTCGTACCAGGCCAAAATGTCTTCCGCCGCTTCCCGCCCGACATGCGGTATGAAAGCGGTCGCTCCGAGCATGCCGGATTTGATCGTCGCGTGCACTGATGCCACGTCACGCCGGCGCTGGAAAATCGTCCGCGTCACGGCGATGACTTGAATGCGTTTTTTCATCATATAATAGCGATGAAGGCTGACGCCGCGGAACTGCGCGGTCAGCTGGCGCTCTGCAATGGCGTAGCCGGCCGAACGATGCTGCCACAAGCCCATCAGAATAATGACCGGCACGACGGCGAGCGCCCATAGGCCGTATGGATAGAAAAAATATCCGAGTGCCGCAAATGCCGGAATCAGCCATGCAATCGACAAGCGGTAAAAGAATGGGCGGCTTCGTTTCGGCAGCCGCTCGAGTTCCGGCGACCAATCGAATTCCGGGAATAATTCTTCTAGCACCGGCTTCATGGCTTTTTGCTTCACTAAAGGAAACAGGCGGATTTTTTCATCTTTGTCCGCCAAGGTCCCTCCTGCACTTTCCACCGTCACTGCTACATAACCGAATAATTGGCGCAGCGGATTTTGCGTCATTTTAATGCCTTGCACGCGTTTAAACGGAACCGACACTTTTTTCTTCTCCAACAACCCGCGCGTAATATAAATCCGTTCATCATCCGCATGAATGGTGAATTGATAATAAGCGATCAGCGTCATGGCGACAGAAATGATCCAGGCGAGCAGCAAACCGGCAAACACCGTCAACGCGACGACCAAATAGCCAAAGCGCATAAAGACCATCACTTCATCATAAATCGCATCGTACGGGATCAATTCCGCAAACTGCGACAGGAATAAAGCGACGCCGGAAATCACGACGCCTATCCCTCCGGAAGTGGTGGCGAGCATCAATAATTCCTTTAGGCTCATTTGGTAGAGAATGCGCGTTTTGCTTTCTTCCTCTTCTTGCACCACCGGCTTAGCCGCTTGCACAGGACCGTAAAGTGTTGCTTCATCTTCTACAAGAGCCTGCTGCTGGTAGCTCCGTTTCGCAAGCTTCATCTCCTGTTCGATCCGTTCCGCCTCGGCGCGGTAGATGGCAGTGAGCTCGGCTTCGGATTGGCCGACTTTACCAGAACCCGCAGTCTCGACTTTTACTTTGACGAGCCCGAACGGACGATGGAAGATTCCTTCGGTATAGTTCAAGCTTTGAATGCGCTCAAACGGAATATAGCGTTTCTTTTTGACGAACAGCCCGTATTCGATCCGCAGCTCTCCATCTTCAAACCAATAGACAAAGCGTTTCCACTTGATAATGCCCGCAATCAGCATGAACAATAGGACCACCCCGCCGATGATCAGCGGCAATAAGCCTTGCCACCCTTGGCTGAACATGCCTGAAATGCCGCCTTCCCTGAATAAATTGGCACCAAAAATGATGACAAACGGCAAAATCAACTCTTTCAAGCCTTTCAGAAAATTAATCAACGCCGAAACCGGGTGTAATTTATAGCGGATTTCAGACATCGTCTTCCGCCACCCTTGCAAGCACTGAGATGCGGGAACGCAGTTCATCTGCTTCTGCGGTGATCAATGCTGGAATGGTATGGGTCGTTGCTGCTGTCGAAATGGAAATTTCAGACAAATCGTATTTGCGGAGAATTGGCCCTTGTTCCGTATCGACGTGCTGCACGCGCACCATCGGAACGAGTGTACGCTTGACGATAAAGAGTCCATGCTGCAACTCGATTTCCTGTTCGCGCACTTCGTAGCGCCAGCGCTCCCAACGAATTTTTGGGAATAAGTAGATAAATAGAAATCCAAACAATAAAAGCACGCCGCCCGCTGCAGCATAAATCCAGCTCGGCCATTCGAAGAAATATGTAAGCACACCAACGCCGGCCAATAAGACAGCAAATACAGTCGTTTCGATCATGCCGTATAAACGCCAGACAGTCAGCCCTTTCCGGGATATCCGATTTTTCGGTTGATGATTCATCATGCCATCTCCAATCACAAAATCTCTGCAGTTAACTATACGTTCTATACAAGGGAACGTTTCATTTCATTGTACCTTATTCGCAAAAGACAAAAAAGGCGGAGAATCGGCAATTACTGCCAATTCTCCGCCTTGCTGTTTTATTTCTTAAGATTCGTGGCGACGAGTGCGGCCAGGACGCCCTCCGCCTGAAGAAGGACGGCTTGAGCTTGTAGACGATGAATCGCGTCTGCCTTTGTAGCCGCCACCGCCGGATGGAC
This sequence comes from Planococcus dechangensis, assembly GCF_042654465.1. Lineage (NCBI taxonomy): Bacteria > Bacillati > Bacillota > Bacilli > Caryophanales > Caryophanaceae > Planococcus > Planococcus dechangensis. The sequence goes on from NZ_JBHSGL010000002.1 coordinate 14,357, forward strand.
GTCCGCCAGTGCTGCCTTTGCCTTTATAGCCACCGCCAGAAGAGCGGCCGCCTTTACCTTTGTAGCCGCCACCGCCACGTGATGGCAATGGACGCTCTTCAGTAATTGAAACCGGAGCATCTTCCGGATCTTTCGTCAGCGTTTTAAGTGCTGCTGCAACCAAATCAACTGCATCGTGCTTGCCCAACATTTCTGTTGCAAGTTCACGGTAGCTGCCAAGGTTGTTTTTCTCGGTCATTGTTTCCAATTGTTCCATCGCAACACGCTGAAGTCCGATAACCGCTTCGTCAGCAGTCGGAGGAACTAGAGCTTCCATTTTCTTCTTCGTAGTTCTTTCCACGATTGACAAGTAGCCCATCTCGCGTGGTGTTACGAGTGTAACCGCGACGCCTTTTTTACCTGCGCGGCCAGTACGGCCGATACGGTGAACATAGCTTTCTGGGTCTTGTGGAATGTCGAAGTTGTAGACATGCGTAACGCCCGAAATATCCAGGCCGCGCGCTGCAACATCAGTTGCTACAAGAACGTCGATTTTGTTTGATTTGAACTGCTTCAAAACGGACATGCGTTTCGCTTGGCTAAGGTCGCCGTGAATTCCTTCAGCTAGGTAGCCGCGGAGGTTCAAAGCGTGTGCCAATTCATCAACGCGGCGCTTTGTGCGTCCGAAGACGATTGCAAGTTCAGGCTGTTGAACGTTCATCAAGCGTGAAAGGATATCGAATTTTTCGCGTTCTACGGATTTCACGAAGAACTGCTCGATGTTTTCGACAGTCATTTCTTTCGACTTGATTTTAACGATCTCAGGTGTCTTCATGAATTTTTCTGCGATGCGGCGGATCGGATCCGGCATTGTTGCAGAGAACAGAAGCGTCTGACGGGATTCAGGGACATTCGACATGATGGACTGAATGTCTTCGATGAAGCCCATGTTCAGCATTTCATCAGCTTCGTCCAATACGAGCGTGTTGACGTTTTCGAGTTTCAACGTGCGGCGGTTGATATGGTCAAGCAAGCGACCAGGTGTGCCGACGATGATTTGCGGACGGTTTTTCAAAGCGCGGATTTGACGGCCGATTTCTTGGCCACCAAATACGGACAAGATGCGCACGTTTTTGTCTTTACCTAGGTTGTAAAGTTCTTCAGAAACTTGGATTGCCAATTCGCGTGTCGGTGCAATGACTAGTCCTTGCACATTTCCATCACGGCTGTCGATTTTCTCGATCAATGGAATACCGAAAGCGGTTGTTTTACCAGTACCTGTTTGTGCTTGCCCGATAATGTCTTTGCCTTCCATTCCAAGACGGATTGTACCTTCTTGAATAGGTGTCGCTTCCTCGAAGCCCATGCGTCGTACGGATTTCAATGTTGTTTCGCTGATGTTTAACTCTGTAAATTTAACCAAATTTTTTCAATCTCCTTTTGTCTTCATCTTATTTACAAATGGTACACATTTTAGATGAATTTATGACAAGGTCGAGCCTTTTTAGTAGGAACTTTCACGTCGAAAATCATACTCTGCTGTTGTAGCAGAGGGGATGTGTGAACAGGAAAAGCTCGGTCGTTGCCGAGCGGTCTGTACAGCGGGGTTTTTGATGGCCCCATTAATTAGAACAAACCGTTTATGCTCAAAAAAAACCTCTTCACGAAGGAAGAGTGTCTCAAAAATGTATCCATTGCTCTAAACAGAGTAACACGATTCACCCGGACATGCAATCGATATGCAAAGGTCCCAATAATCAGTTTACTGTCCGTTTCTCATGAATTCCAATGCTTCCAAAAACCAGGCGGCGGAATCTTCGCTATAACAGATCAAATGGCGGCCTGTCTCTGAGTGATACAAATGTTTCTCGCTCGAACCGAGCCGATCGTAGATGTGTTCGGCAGCTGTCGAAGGGACGACCCCGTCTTTATCGCCCTGGACGATAAAAACCGGCAAGTCGATTAGGTGGTAATACGGTTCCACCGTTTTCACGACACGCAGAAACTCCACCGCCGAACGCAACGGGGTATTGCGCAACTTGTACTCATATAGATGGAAGCCGGCATTTTTATCGATCCGGCCAGTCACTATGTCGCGCATGGCGTTGCGCACTTCTTCTCCCATCTGCGCCGGGCTGATGTATTTAACCGCTGCGCTCAACAAAACGAGCCGGTCGACCTTATAGCGCATCGATAAATAAAGCGCAATCAAGCCGCCCATCGAAAACCCGACAATGATGATGCGGTCCACTTTCGTTTTTAGTCTCTTGAGCGCGAGTTCCGCTTCCATCATCCAAACTTCCGCGCTTTGCTCGCCAAGAGACAGCTTTTCGCCGTGCCCGGGCAAAGTCGGAATTTCGATAATCCAGTCGGTATGGTCGGCTAAATAATCCGCAAAAGGTTCCACTTCGAACGGCCCGCCGGTAAAGCCGTGGATCAAAAGGACCCCAGTCTTCATTGCGGCGTGAACGGCTCGATGATTTTTTCGAGTGCCATGCCTCGCGAGCCTTTAACGAGTACCGCCGAATCTTTGCCGATGTTTTTCTTTAACAGGTCGATGATTGGGCCGTAATCGTCTTCACTCCACAATAATTTTCCTTCATAGGAAGAAATCAATTGATCGTAAAGCCACTTCATGCGCGGGCCGTACAGGCAGACGCCTGCCAATTCAGGGCCGATCGAGCTTTTCAGTTCTTCGTGGAAGCGCTGCTCGTCTTCGCCGAGTTCCAGCATATCGCCGAGCACGGCCCATTTTTCTTCTTTCATGGTCGTTTCACGGATAAAGTTCAAGGCGGCTTTGACGGATGTCGGCGCTGCGTTATACGCATCGTTGATGAAAACCGCTCCATTGGCCGCGGACACGAGCTGCATGCGCATATCGGTAAGCGCTGCATTTTTCAGCGAACGGCGAATTTCCTCTTCCGTCAGGCCAGCTTCCAGCGCAATCAAAATCGCAGACAAGGTGTTTTTCACTTGATGTTCGCCGAGCACCGGAATCGAAAAAGCGGCGTCGATAATGCCATTGACCAAGAAACTGCTGCCGTCTTCGGTCGCTTTAATGTCCGTCACACTAAGCTCGTTATCGGGGCCAAAGCCGAACGATACAGCTTGCGGGAAATCTTCGACAAATGGCAATAACAGCGGTTCGTCGCCATCATAGAATAGTTTGCCGTGCGGCTCGAGGCCGGCAACAATTTCAAACTTCGCTTCTGCAATGCCTTCACGCGAACCGAGGTCCTGCATATGCGCTTCGCCGATATTGGTGATGATCGCATAATCCGGGCGCGCCAGTTCCGATAGAAATTGAATTTGGCCAAATCCGCTCATGCCCATTTCCAGCACCGCATATTTCGTATCTTCATCCAAAGACAAAATCGTCAACGGAAGACCTAGTTCATTGTTGAAATTCCCTTGCGTTTTCTGCACTTTGTAATATGGCTTCAGCACGCTCGCCACCAAATCTTTTGTAGAGGTCTTGCCATTGGATCCAGTAATGCCGATGACTGTCGCTTTTAACTCGCTGCGGTAAGCACGCGCCATTTCCTGGAGCGCCTTTTCACAATCATCGACAAATAGCAGCGGCAAATCGGACGGCGGGTCCGGCTCATCGTTTTGCCATAGCGAAGCGGCAGCTCCCGCTTCAATTGCATAACGCACATATTTGTGGCCATTGGTGTTTTCGCCGCGGAAAGGAATGAACAAATCGCCCGGCTTGAGTGTGCGCGTATTAATCGATACGCCCGTCACTTCCACCCCTTTTACCGTTGTTTTGATGTCCAGCCACTCGGCTATTTGTTCAATCGTTTTCTTCATAGGTTCTCCCCACTCAATCCATTTTGAATTGCAATAATTGTTTTTCTTCGTAACGTTCAATGGCCAGTGCGATCAGTTTTTCAATAAGTTCCGAATACTCTAAGCCTGTATGCTGCCACAATAACGGGAACATGCTGTATGGCGTAAAGCCCGGCAATGTATTGACTTCGTTGATGATGATGCGGTGATCCTCTGTGACGAAAAAGTCGGCTCTCACCAGTCCTGAACAGTCAAGAATCTTGAATGCTTTTTTTGCTTCATCGACCAATTGCGCATAGACCTTTTCCGGGAGTTCAGCCGGAATGATCATCGCGGTATTGCCGTCTTTGTATTTCGCTTGGTAATCATAGAATGCCTTCAACGGCTTGATTTCGCCCGCTACCGAGCATTCGGGCTCATCGTTTCCGAGAACGCCGACTTCGATTTCACGGCCGACAACACCTTGTTCGATGACGATTTTACGATCGAATTTCAATGCTTCTTCGACTGCCGAAACGAGTTCCTCGCGGGTTTCCGCCTTGCTGATCCCGACACTTGAGCCAAGGTTCGCAGGTTTTACGAAAACCGGCCACGCAAGTTCCGCTTCCACTTTATCGGCCCAGAAATCCTGGCTGTCTTTCCAGTCGCGCCGCAGGAAATAAACATACGGAGTCTGTGTCAACCCGGCTTGTTCGAATAATTGCTTCATGACCACTTTGTCCATGCCCGCAGAAGACGCCAAAACGCCGTTTCCGACATACGGCAAATTCATGACTTCAAGCAAGCCTTGCACCGTGCCATCTTCTCCATTCGGGCCGTGCAAAAGCGGGATGACGACGTCAAGCCCAGCGTTTTCCGATTCGGCCAAAAAACCGGAGATGTCATTTTTGCGCTCTTGCTCACCAGGCAATTGCAGTTCTTCAATAGAAGAAACCGGCCCTTCGAGCGGAGTTCCTTTGCGCCATTCGCCTTCTTGCGTTATGTAGATGGGGTAGACTTCGTACTTATCAAAATCAAGCGCTTTGGAGAATGCGCTGGCTGTCGTTAGCGATACTTCATGCTCAGCGGATTTGCCGCCGTATAAAAGCCCAATTCTTTTCTTCATTCCAGACCCTCATTTCATTTTACATATTGATTAGTTTATCACGAACCCCGCCGTGCGAAAAATCTTTTGTCAATGCAACTCATTTCCAACTGGACGGCAGTTGCAAATCCTCGCCACTTGACTCGCAAGTAAAGCCCCTACATATCGGCAAATAAAAAATAATGCCTAGAGCAGACTAGGCATTATTTCCATCCCTTTAATTTTCGGTCATAGATGATCCGGCCAGACAACGGCCTTCTCATCGTTTCGTCGAGATCGTCCCAAAACTCATCCATGAAGTCGATTTCGCCGACAGTTCGCACATGCAGTTCGATCGTGTTTTTTGTTTTTTCCGGATCGGCTAGCGACAGCAGCACCCCTTCACTCATATCCCGGCGCAGCTTATGGAATTGTTCTTTCGGCAGTTCCGGAATCAAGTCCTTCATCCGGCGGCGGAAAAAGTTCTGCCCATTCGCTTCTTTGCGGATGATGTGCGTGAAATGATGGGCAATCAACTCGCCGAGCTTTTCCATGCGGCGGAAATAGATTTTCGTCAACTCTTTTTCTTCCCCGGCCAAATACGCGTATTCGTTTTGCAGCGATGTGAAGAAAGGACTTTTCACCGGCTCTTTTTTATGGCCCAAGTAAAGCAGTTCGGCTTGTTCTTGTGCCGTCAGCGAATTGAGCTGCTTTTCGCTGCGAAAATCGACCCAGCAAAATTCGCCCGTGCGGTTGGATCTTGCGCGCTTTAATTGCCCATATTCCTCTCGCGTGGCGAAGTCCAGATGGGTATGCATATTGAAAGAAGCCTCCTCGTAAGGATGCTTTAATAGCAGTAAATTCTCCGGCTTCTCAATGGCTTCTAGAAAATGCGCAAAGCTAAGGCCGCTAAACAGGGCCATCCGCTCTGATTCACTTACGTATACATAAAGATGCTGTATGTAAAAATCCGTCTTCAACGGTTTTTTGTCCATGCGCCCCACTCCATTTCAATCTTCCTTGTTTATTATACGGCTTGCGCGCCCTTTAGGAAACATTCCTGTTTCCGATTCGTCATTACTTTTGCACTGCTTACGCAACCATTCGAACATTCTTTTTATCATGCGCATGAGTCGTGTAAATGATGTATAATGATGGGCGTTATAGATTACGAAAAATAGGTGAACTGATATGCAAACTAACAAGGGTTTTTCCGATCGTTTTGATTGGTCGCTCACATTTATTATATTTCTCTTTTTCATCGTCAGCTTGGTCGCCATTTCGTCTGCCCAGACGTCCGGGCAGTACTTGACCAACTTTGTTCCGCGCCAGGCGCTGTTTTATATCGTCTCTGCAGGGATGATCGCCGTATTGATGTATTTTGATACGGATCAATATAAAAAGATGGCGTATTATTTATACGGCTTCGGCCTCCTGCTGCTACTTATGCTCATGGTGGCTCCGGACGGCCCAGGCCAGATCGCTCAGCCGATCAACGGGGCGAAGGCGTGGTTCCATACGCCATTCGTCAATATCCAACCTGCTGAATTCATGAAAACTTTCTATATTCTAGCGTTGGCGAAAATGATTTCTTCCCATCACGAGACGAATTTATTGAGCACCATGAAAAGCGATTTGCTGCTGCTCGGTAAAATTGCTGTTTTGCTTGCCTTGCCGCTCGGCTTTATCCTCCTTCAGCCAGACCTTGGAACCGCGCTCGTCTTTATCGCGATCACTTTGGCCATCGTTGTGGTCTCCGGCATTTCATGGAAAATCATTGTGCCAAGTTTTGGGGGCGTGGCGCTCGTGGGCGTCACTTTGTTGTGGATGACGCTCAATATGCAGGATCTTTTGGGCCGCTTCGGATTAAAACCATATATGTTCGAACGCATCTATACCTGGCTCGATCCATACTCCTATGCAGAATCAGGCGGTTATAACTTGATCGCTGCTTTGAATGCGATCGGGTCCGGGGAAGTATTCGGCAAAGGCTATCAAGGCCGCCAAGTGTATGTACCGGAAAACCATACCGATTTCATCTTTACGGTCATCTCGGAAGATTTCGGGTTTATCGGGGCCAGTGCTGTCATCATTCTATTCTTCATGCTTATTTACCACTTGACGAAAATCACGCTGCAGTTCAAAGATACATTCAGCACTTATGTGTGTGCCGGCATTATCGCGATGATTACATTCCACGTGTTCCAAAACATCGGCATGACCATCCAATTGTTGCCGATCACCGGCATTCCGCTGCCGTTCATCAGCTACGGGGGCAGTTCCTTGATCGGCAATATGCTTGCACTCGGCGTTGTGTTCAGTATGCGTTTCCACCACAAAAATTATATGTTCGACCGTTCACGCCAAAATTCATAAAAGCATAAACAAAAAACTCCGGCGCATCGCGTCGGAGTTTTTTTATGAAGAATGGGATTGCACTTGGGGAGGCTGCGGCAAAGACAAAGTTTTGCTCAGCTCAACACGAGATTGCGTAATGGTTGCTTGCACGCCCAGTTTTGCCAATTTGGATACCACGTTGCGGATTTCTCCATTTTTTATCATCCATGATCACCTCTTTAGGTAGGAATTATTGCTTGTGGAGTTATGCAGATATCGCTATTTGTTCATCGGTTCATTCGAAAAAGTTGACTTTTCCTTAGCTATGTATATAATACCATCATTTCAAGGTTTTAAACGTATCAATTTGATGACAAATGCAAAGTTTGAGTTAATTACTTGAAACACATACCCCCTTAAGGTATAGTGAAGGTGTAAATCAATGAAAAGCACCAGTTTAGAACGCAACATATATATTATCGCCAATCGAAAAAATGGAGGGGTTTTGGATGAGTGAACTAATTGAAGAAATGCCCGTCTCTGATGATGCTTGCAGAAAAAGCCACCATCCCCTTTCGGTGAAACGGGATTTGACCAACCGCTTGAACCGGATTGAAGGGCAAGTCCGCGGCATTAAAGGCATGGTCGACCGGGATGTTTATTGCGATGACATCATCACCCAATTGGCTGCTACACAATCTGCTCTGAACAGCGTCACAAAAGTGCTGCTCGATGGGCATTTAAAAGGTTGCGTGAAAGACCGCCTTGCAGAAGGCGACGAAGAAGTGCTCGATGAACTGCTGATCACTTTCCAAAAGCTGATGCGGAAATAATTTTTAAATACAGGAGCATTTTTGCTCCTATCCATGAGGAGGAATTATTCATGAAAGAACTCGTACATTTAGAAGTGAGCGGCATGAGCTGCCAACATTGCGTCAAAGCGGTAGAAGACAGCGTCGGTGCACTTGCAGGAGTAGAAAAAGTCGATGTGTCACTTGAGCAAAATGCAGTTGACGTAACATACGACAGCGCTAACGTCGACGTGGCACAAATCGCCTCGGCAATCGAAGACCAAGGATACGAAGTCGCGGCATTAAGCGAATAACTGCGGAAACGCAGTTATTTTTTTCAATACAATATACCCCTATAAGGTATGAAGGTGGGATAAAAGATGTCAACTAAACAAACGGAATTGCCGATTACCGGCATGACTTGCGCAGCTTGTGCGACCCGTGTGGAAAAAGGCTTGCAGAAGCTTCCTGGCGTGTCTCAGGCAACCGTCAATTTTGCAACGGAAAAAGCATCCGTCAGCTTCGATGACCAACAAGCGGACTTGAACGACCTGCATCAAAAAGTCGAACAGCTCGGCTATGGCATTCAGCAGGAAGAAATCGATTTTTCGATTCAAGGCATGACTTGCGCGAACTGTTCTGCACGCATTGAAAAAGCGCTGAACCGCATGGATGGCGTCGAACATGCAACGATCAACTTAGCGCTCGAAAGCGGCCATGTCATTTATACACCTGGTACTTTAACACCTGGAGCTTTCGTCCAGAAAATCCAATCGCTCGGCTATGACGCCATACTCGACCAGGACCAGCAAGAAGCGACCGATTACAAACAGCAGGAAATTAAGAAAAAGACCCGCCAGTTCTGGATTTCCGCTGCCTTGTCGTTCCCTCTTTTATGGACAATGTTCAGCCATTTCACATTCACTTCGTGGATGTACGTTCCGGATATTTTTATGAACCCGTTCGTCCAGTGGGCGCTTGCCACACCGGTTCAATTCTGGATCGGCGCTACGTTCTATAAAGGCGCCTATTTCGCACTGAAAAACAAAAGCGCCAATATGGATGTACTTGTGGCACTCGGCACATCGGCTGCCTATTTCTATAGCGTCTATCTAGTTCTCGACAATTTGGGCATGGGCCATCATATGGGCTTGTACTTCGAGACAAGCGCTGTGTTGATTACTTTAATCGTTCTCGGGAAAGTGTTTGAAGCGCGGGCGAAGGGCCGATCGTCCGATGCCATCAAGAAATTGATGAAATTGCAGCCTCAGCATGCGCTCATCGAACGCGGCGAGGAATTTGTCAGCGTGCCGATCGCAGAGGTTAGAGAAGGCGACGTGCTGTTAATCAAACCCGGCGCCTCTATCCCTGTCGATGCGGCTGTTGTCTCCGGCAGTTCAGCTGTCGACGAGTCGATGCTGACCGGTGAAAGCTTGCCCGTCGATAAAACAGCGGGTGATGCCGTTTATGCCGCGACCGTCAACGCCAACGGTTCCTTGAAAGTGCGCGCTGACAAAATCGGCAAAGATACAGTATTATCGAACATCATCCGTGTTGTCGAACAAGCGCAAGGCTCAAAAGCGCCGATCCAGCGGCTGGCGGATAAAATTTCTGGAATCTTTGTCCCGATCGTGGTCGTTATTGCGACCATCACATTTATCGTATGGTATTTCGTGGTCGACACAGGCAATTTCGCGGCTGCCTTGACGAGCACAATAGCCGTTCTCGTCATCGCCTGCCCTTGCGCTCTCGGACTCGCTACGCCGACATCGATCATGGCCGGTTCCGGTCGTGCCGCTGAACAAGGTGTATTGTTCAAAACGGCAGAATCGCTGGAAACGACCAAACATATCGACACGATCGTGCTGGATAAAACCGGCACCATTACCAATGGACAGCCTGTCGTCACTGATTTTGTTGCCGCAGCAGGCATGGATGCTGAGCGGGTCAAACAGCTTGCCGCCAGTGCCGAACGTGAATCCGAACACCCTGTCGCCCAAGCAATTGCAGACTTTGGCGATGCCTTATTGCCAGTGAGCCATTTCAAAGCGGTGCCGGGACACGGCATTCAAGCGACAGTCGACGGACAGGCCGTTTTAGTCGGTAACCGCCGATTGCTCGAAGGCATCACCGTCGATGAACAGGCCGCCGAGCAATTGGAAAGCGACGGCAAGACGGCGATGTTTATCGCCATCGATGGAAACTACGCCGGCCTTGTCGCGGTAGCGGATACCATTAAAGGCTCCGCAAAAGCCGCGGTCGAAGAAATGAAACGCATGGGGCTCCGCGTGGTCATGCTGACTGGAGACCAACAACGCACCGCTGATGCAATTGCACGGCAAGTCGGAATTGACGAAGTAGTCGCGGGCGTCTTGCCGGCAGAAAAAGCCGGACATGTCCGCGCACTGCAAGAGCAAGGCCGCAAAGTCGCCATGGCAGGCGACGGCTTGAACGATGCTCCAGCGCTGGCAACAGCGGATATCGGCATGGCAATGGGCACTGGCACAGCCATTGCCATGGAAGCCGCGGATATCACCTTGATGCAAGGCGATTTGATGCGCGTCGCGGATGCGGTTCGCATGAGCCGGTTGACCGTCCGCAATATTAAGCAGAACCTATTTTGGGCACTCGCTTATAATTCACTCGGCATCCCGATCGCCGCAGCCGGCTTTCTTGCCCCTTGGCTTGCGGGTGCTGCAATGGCGTTCAGTTCCGTTTCGGTTGTCTTGAATGCGCTCCGTTTACAGCGCGTCAAATTGAATAAATAAGGAAATTCCACAAGCTCCCAGCCGCCGTTTGGCACAGGGAGCTTTTTTCATTGCCCGACTTTTTCGGCTGCCGTTGTTCTGCGGGCGAAACAAGAGTAAAATGAAATCATTAGTCTTTCCAGAAAGCAGGAATTCCTTTATGAAAAAAACCATTCTATTGCTCATGTCCGTCCAATTTTTCGTTTATCTTGGTTTCGGCCTTATTATCCCGATCCTTCCGGAAGTAATTGTCCAGCAAGGCTACTCCAATATCCACGTTGGCGGATTGATCACCATATACGCCCTGTCTTCTTTTTTCACAGCTCCGCTGTGGGGCAAGTTATCCGACCGCACCGGCCGCAAAAAATTGATTTTGGTGGGGCTCGCGGGATTTGCGGCGAGCTTTTTCCTATTCTCGCTGTTTCTCGATAACCTCGCGCTGCTCTATATGTCCCGCATCATCGGCGGACTGTTTTCCGGAGCGCTATATACTGCTGTGACGGGGTATGTTGCGGATATCACGACCGATGAAGAACGCAATAAATACATGGGACTGCTCGGCATGTCGATTGGTCTCGGCTTTATTTTCGGGCCGGCGATCGGCGGCTTGCTCGGCGCCATTTCACTATCGCTGCCGTTTACTGCGTCTGCCGTATTAGTGGTACTGCTGATGGTCTATACTTCCCTCGTCTTGAAAGAGCCCGAGCGAAAAGGCGAGGCCGTCAAACGGAAACTGTTGCCTAAAGGCGCCAGCATGCTTTGGCAATACCGCATCCGTTACCTATTCCTGTTTTCTTTCATGGTGACGTTCCTGCTTGCAGGACTTGAGTCGACATTCCAATTATTCCAAATCGACCAGATTCAAATCACTCCCTTGCAGCTCGGCTATTTGTTCATGGCCTCAGGTTTTGTCGATGCGGCCATCCAAGGCGGCGTTGTAAGGCGCATCAAAAATGGTACCGAAACACAGTGGATCATCGGTGCCCAGATCGTCACTGCCATCGGTTTGGTGTTATTGCCGTTTACGACGAGCCTGATTTTTGCAGGGGTAGCGCTCAGCATCTTTACTGCCGGAAACGCCTTGGCAAGAACCGCGCTCGTGTCGCTATCGTCCAAAGAAGCTGGCGGCAAATACGGAACCGCAGCCGGTATGACGTATTCGATGGATAACTTAGGGCGCATCATCGGGCCGCTGTTCTTCACATGGCTGCTGACGATGCAGTCGGGCGCCATCTATTATTTGTCCGGCGCACTCGCCCTGTTGAGCATCATTTTAATCGTCCTGTTCAAAGCTTCACAAAAATCGTTGCGCGATCAAACAGCTCAACAGACTCCCGCATGAACAATCCCTCGCTAGCATTTGCTAGCGGGGGATTTTGTCTTCTTATAGATAAACAAGTGTCAACCACGTGATGTGCAATGCGAGTATGCCGAAATACAATACATTGACGCTTAAGAGAAAGTAGCGCCAAAAGCGGGATTGCAAATGCACGAGAGGCGTAAAGAGAAAACCAGCGAGGCAGGCGGATAACAGCAGTTTAATCAGGAAAATCGTCAGAGGGGCAAATGAGCTGAGCAAAGGGTTCGCCTCTTCGATGGCACCTGCCACCAATCCCCAATAAGTCAAGAATCCGTCGGTTAAGTTCAAAACGATCAATGTCCAAATCGGTTTCTTTAACGGCGTTTTCGGTTGAACAGCCATCTTTCCCACCTCAATTTTCTGTCGATTTTTATTTCTTTTGTCAAAAAAAAACATTTAATCAGCAAGACTGATTAAATGTCCAAAAAGCTTAATATGGTGTACCTCCGTTGATGTGCAGCACTTGGCCAGTTACGTATGAGGAATCGTCGGAAGCTAAGTATACATAGCCCGGTGCCAGTTCATCAGGCTGCCCCGGACGTCCGAGCGGTGTGCCGGTGCCGAACCCTTCAACATCTTCTGCCGCGAACGAAGCCGGAATGAGCGGCGTCCAAATCGGTCCCGGCGCTACGCCATTGACACGGATGCCTTCTTTTGCGAGCGATCCGGATAAAGCTCGGGTAAATGCGAGAATCGCGCCTTTGGTCGAGGAATAATCAATCAAGCTCGGTTCGCCCTTGAACGCGGTGATCGACGTCGTGTTGATGATCGATGCCCCACGCTTCAAGTGGTCGAGCGCTGCCTTGGTCAAGTGGAACATACTGAAAACATTCGTTCTGAAAGTTTTCTCCAACTGTTCTGCCGTGATGTCTTTCAGCGACTGTTGAACATGCTGCTCCGCCGCGTTATTAACCAACACATCAAGCTTGCCGAATTCATTGATCGTTTGATCGATCAACTGTTTGCAAAATGCTTCATCGCCGATATCTCCTGCGGCGAGCAGGCATTTGCGGCCTTCCCTTTCCACCAGCTGCTTCGTTTCCTCGGCATCTTCATGCTCATCAAGATAGGAAATGACCACATCGGCCCCTTCTTTGGCGAATGCCACAGCTACTGCACGCCCGATGCCACTGTCGCCTCCTGTAACGAGTGCCACTTTGCCCGGCAAGCGGTGGGCCGCGCCTGCTAGATTGCCTTGGAAATCCGGACGCGGCTCCATTTCGTTTTCAAAGCCGGGCTGGCGGTCTTGATGCTGCGCCGGCACTTTCTCCACTTTGTCTTTCATCGAAATCTCCACCTTTTCCATTTTTTCATGTATCCACCGTTTTCCCCTTACGGCTTTTCCTAAAACATGGATTGTCCATACAAAAAGCCAGCCGTCCCTATTCACTAGAGAAGGCTGGCTTGATTTAAGATAAAACTTTTTCGAGCGGTTTTTCCGCCAGTTGCGGATAGGCTTCCCGAATGATGGCCGGGCGCATATTATAGGCGGTCAATGCGAGCAAGCACAAACTGCACGCCCATATTACATACTCGGCAGGAACCAAATCATAAAGCAAGCCGAACAATAGATAGCCGAGCGGCATCATCGCCATCGCCATCGATTCCAAAATGCCGAACACGCGGCCGCGGTATTCCTCCTCCACATCTTTTTGCATCATGACTCCGATCGGTGTATTGACAAAGACATTCGAAACACCGAACGCCAGCATCAATACGAGCAAATAGATGACATTGCCCCAATAGGACAAACCAGCGACCAAAGGCAGCGATACACCGGCAAGCAATAACGACATGACTAGAATGGCGCGTTTGGAAAACTGGAGCGGGAATTTGACTTCTTTGCGAACCGAGAAGTAAATAGAGGCCAACAGCATGCCCACTGCGATCATTGCTTCAATAAAACCGAAATGCACCGCTTGTACATTCAATTGCTGGATCGCGACAAACGGCAAGCCGATCATCAATGCCGAAAAGAAGAAATTCAAACCGATGGCGGTTGTGACGATGACTGTGATGACGCGGTTTTTCCGCAAATACATGGCCCCTTCTTTCATGCCTTGCCAGACGCTTTGATTCGCTTTTGAATCAGCTATTTCTGTACGTTTTGTATAAAGCCGGAAATTCATCGTCGCTTCAAGCAAGACGGCAAGCACGTATGCCAGCACCTGGATGAGCAGGAACATGTTCATCGATACGAATCCGAACAGCATGCCCCCGACGACCGGCCCACCGATCGTTGCAAGCGCCAGCGCTGATTGGTTGTAGCTCATCGCTTTTTGAATGCGATCCGAGTCGATCAAATTGGCGATGGAAGAAGAAAAGGCGATGCCGGTGAACATGGAACTTGCTGACACGAGCGCAGTAGCGATATAGATGGCGGTCAGGGACAAGCCGTTCGACATGCTGTAGAGGAGCAAGCCGCCGACTGAAAGAATACTTGCCGACTGCGACAACAAGACGACCGCTTTTTTCGGATAGTTATCTGCGACATAGCCCGCAAACGGTGCGAGCAATGTGCGCGGCAAAATGCTGCAGATCAAATTGATGGCGAAACTGGCTGCTGACCCTGTCAATGCCAAGACATAAAGACTGATTCCGAATGCATACACCGAACTGCCGAAAGTAGCAATCAATTTACTGACGGTAAAAGTGTACAAATGATACGTCGCCTGTCTCAGTTTAGCTGCTTCGTTCATGTTCTCCCGCTCCCTTTCCCGAAATAAGTTTAATTTAATTAAACAAAATATATCACGCTTTTATTCGCATTTCAAGCGAAAGTTTAATATAATTAAACAAATTTTCCGTTTTATTATTTAAAGTCGGAAGTGCCCCAATACAATTGCCTTTTTTACTAGTAATTAAATTAAGTTAAAGATTTCTCTACTTCCAGGATTCGGCGCGAAATGCTAGAGTCATTCATAGGCAACGCAATTATTGCGACGAAGCGTCTCAGTAAAACTTACAAATTCAACATAAACATAAAAAGCAGGTGACGTTATGGCAACTTTGGGAGAACGCATCAAGCAATTGCGTAAACAGCAAGGGTTGACTTTGCAAGCGTTGGCAGGGGATGAACTGTCGAAGGGCATGCTCAGTCTGATCGAAAACAATAAAGCGAATCCATCAATGGAGAGCCTCTCTTATATTGCGGAGCGTCTCGGGATTGAACGCAATGAATTGCTGGAGGAAATTCCGACGGCGGAACTTCGCTCGCTGCTGGATGCAGTGGAAGAAAAGCGCAAGCATGTTTCCGGCACGGATGAAGAAATGCTCGCTGCTTATCAAAACATCGCGGAGCAAATCCATCCTTATGTCGACAAGCTGCCGTTCCGTTATGAATCGGCGCGCTTGCTCGAGATTTATAGCCGCTGCAGCTATCATACGAAGCGCTTCGACTGGGAAGCGGCTTTTGACCGGGCCCAGGCGATATACGAGCAGTTGCATTTGATCAACCATATCGCCGACCTCCATATGTTCCGGGCATTGATGAAGTTTAACGAACACCGATACAGCGAGGCGCTATCGATGCTGCAAGCGTCCCGCAAAACGATCGAAGAGCAATCAGGCAGTTTGGATCCATTAAAGAAATTGGACTTTGACTATTACGAGTCGATTCTCTACTCGGCAACAGGCGACAAAGAAAACGCACGTCGTTTGATGGAAGAAGCGATTGCCTATTCCAAAGACCAGCAGATTTTCTATCAAATTAATGCCTTGTACCGGCTTGCCGGGTTTGAAGCCTTACTGTCGGGCGATATGGAGCGGAAAGATTATTATATCAGCAAGCTCCGGCTGTTTGCAGCGTTCTCGGAAGATGAGGAGATTGAGGGGTTTGCCGATACCATAGAAATCCACTACTTGAATTCATTCGGCCATAAGTACGAAAAAGCAGATCACCTAATCGAGAAATGCTGGGGAGATTCCCCGAAAAGTGAGTATTACTATCTCGAAAAAGGTAAAGCCTTATACGGCATGGGGCGCTACGAGCAAGCGCTTGACTGCTTTAAGCAGCATCGCATGAACCGCTTTATGCATCACCCGTATGATTTGTCGATGCATTACGAAAAAGAAGCGTATATGGCGCTCATCTACGAACAGCTAGGCGATCACGAACAGGCGAAAGCTTACGCGCAAAAAGCGAAACAATTGATCGAACCGATGCCCGATCTTCCTTATAAGGAGTTTATTATGAAGACGTACCGGAAAATCGTCGGCAGTACTGAGTAACTAAGTTAATCGAATCCAAAAAAGCGTCAGGAGAAACGATTTCTCCTGACGCTTTTCTTTATGTTAAGCCATTGAATGCCTCTTCGATTTTGTACAAGCTGATATCAATATCGGCCTCTTCCCCCATAGCAAGCTTCGCGAGCTGCATGCCAAGATACGGCCCTGCCGTCAAACCGGATGAGCCGAGTGCGTTGGCGGCGAAAAGCTGCGCCTGCCCCGGCACTTGTCCGATAAACGGCAGCGCACTCAATGTCGCCGGACGGAACCCGGTGGCAGCGCCCTTGAATTCGGCAGCCGCCAGACCCGGTGCCACGTCCAAAGTTTTTTCTAGTATATGAAAAATGCCTCCAGCTGTTAGCTTGTCATCAAAACCGGCATCATTTTCGTGGGTTGCCCCTGCGACGATGCGGCCGTCTTCAAACGGGACGATATACTGCCCAAATGGCACCATCGCCACCGGCCAGTCCCCTGTTCCCGCGTCGCTCGACTGCAAATGCAAAATCTGTGCTTTTTGCGGAACGACTTTCAATTCCAGGCCAAGCGGTTTGAACAAATCTGCTGCCCATGCCCCGCCAGCAGAAACGATCGCTTGGGCAAATAATTGCTCGCCGCCCACTTGCACGCCGATTGCCTGCCCGCCTTCAATCAGTAGCTGGGCATCTCCGGAGAGGACAGTGGCGCCGAAACGTTCGGCAGAGCGGATGAGTGCATCGCGCACCGATGCGCCGTCAACACGCGCCGCGCCACTCACGTACAGCGAGCCATAACGATCCCCGGCGTATGGAAATCGTTGTTTTGTTTGCTGTGCCGTGAGACGTTCGATATCACCCATCTCGGGAGATCCCGCTTGCCGCTCGCGTGCTTTTTGTTCCATTTTGTCGAGCTTCGACTCTTCATGGATGCTGACAATGCCGACTTGCTTATAGCCGCTCTGCCGTTCGCCGAGCGCTTCAAGTTCTTTGATCAATACTGGGTAATAAGCCGCCCCGCTTGATGCGAGCTTGTACCATGCTTGATTGCGCCGTTGGGAAATCCACGGACAGACAATGCCGGCCGCTGCCCCTGTCGCTTGCCCCTGGTCAGCACGGTCGATCAACGTAACTTGGCTCCCTGCTTTCGCGGCGTTGTATGCTGTCGCGGCTCCGACAATGCCGGAGCCGATGATGATAATCGATTTCATGTTACTGCACCTGGCTTTCTTGATGATCTGGTTTCTATTCTACCGAAGCATAGCCAGAGACTCAAATCCCGTTTGAGTCGAACTGGGCTTGATTGGAAAACGGAATTTCGGGTAAAGCAAGGATAGAAGAAAATCCAGTTTATCCAATAAGGAGGAATTGAATTTTATGGAACGCAGCACAGAAACAGATGCACTCATGCCGATGACTTCCATCCGCAGCGGATCAGGGATGGAAATTGCCCCGGATACGTACTGCTACACGACACAGATTTCCAATGTTTTTCTCATCGGCAACCCTGCCGTCAGCCCGAACTGGGTGTTGGTCGATGCGGGCATGCCCCGCTCAGCGGAAAAAATCCTCAAAGCTGCCGAAAAGCGTTTTGGCCAGAATCATCAACTGCAATCAATATTTTTAACGCACGGCCATTTTGACCATGTCGGCGCGATTATCGACATTTTGGAAAAACATCCGGTTCCAGTCTATGCCCATAAAGCAGAATTCCCTTATTTGACCGGTATGGAAAACTATCCTGAACCGGATGCCAGCGTCGAAGGCGGCATCGTCGCGAAAATATCCAAAACTTTTCCGGTACAGGCCATCAATATCTCTGAACATCTCGTGGAGCTGCCAGCAGACGGCAGCGTTCCAGGGTTGCCGGAATGGCGCTGGCTCCATACGCCGGGCCATACGAAAGGCCATGTGTCGTTCTTCAAGGAACTCGGACGTGTGCTGATTGCAGGAGATGCATTTACGACAGTCAAGCAAGATTCGCTCTACAAAGTGATCCGGCAGAAAAAACACATCCATGGCCCTCCGGTCTATTTGACGACCGACTGGCGCGCAGCATGGGAGTCTGTCTGCAAATTGGCGGACTTAGAACCGTCCGTTGCTGCCACTGGCCACGGCAAGCCGATGAAAGGGTCTGAGCTGGCAGAAGGCTTGGTAGATTTGGCCACGCATTTTCCTGAGGCCGCGGTCCCGTCACACGGGAAATTTGTGCATACGAAATAAACGATGAAAAGAGCGCCCGGCAGCGCTCTTTTTTCATGCTTTTCTCTTTCTTCATATAAAGCAATAAAAATTTTCTGAAATCGTGTTTCTTTTTTCCTGAAATTGGGTATACAAAGAACGTGCTCCCAGCTCATTTCGGCGAGTAAAATATGAACGGAGATGAACGACAATGAATAAAAAAGTGCTTTTTGTATCGGATCATGGCGATCCATTGGCTAAGCTAGGCGGCAAACAATCCGGCGGTCAAAACAATTACGTCAAACAATTGGCACTCGCTCTTGAAGCAAGAGGATGGCAAGTGGATGTTGTCACCCATTGGTGCGACGCAAGTGCCCCACAGATCGAAGCTTTCGGCGAGCGCTGCCGTGTCATTCGTATCGAAGCCGGCTTTAAAGGGTTCGTTTCAAAAAATGAAATGTTTACCATGCTTCCTGAGTTCTATGAAGAAATGAAGCAGCTGCTGCCGCTTTCCACATATGATATTGTCCACACCCATTACTGGCTTTCAGGGTTAATCGGGAAAAAACTTAAAGAAGAATTTGAGCTTCCATATATCCATACATCCCACTCGCTTGGATGGGCGAAAGAAGAAGCGACCGGTACGCACGATGCACGCCGCGAAAAAGCGGAGGAAACGGTCCTCTCGCATAGCGACCATATTTTAGCGACAACCAATACCGAAAAACAAGTGATCAAGGAAAATGTTCCTGGCTCTTCTCCCATCTCAGTGATCCCCATTGGAGTCGACGAGGCGTTTCGCGTCCGCGGCAGCCGCCACCATATTCGCAAAAAGTTCGGTTACGAGGATCCCCTCTTCGTTTTTGCCGGACGCTTGGAAGCGACAAAAGGCATCTTCACTTTATTAAAAGCCTTTAAGCTCCTGGCAGAAAAAAGCGGCGACCGTTACACTCCAGCACTGGTCATCGCTGGCGGAGAACCGGACGCTATTGACCGTGAAAGCGGTTTGCCAAAAGATCCAGAACTGCGCAAAGCAGTCAAAGGCATCGAACAATATGTCCGCTTTGTCGGACCTCAAAACCAGGAACAACTGGCGCTCTTGTTCAACTCTGCCACAGCAACGATCGTTCCGAGTTTCTATGAATCTTTCGGAATGGTCGCCGCAGAAGCCCAAGCTTGCGGCAGTCCCGTCATCGCTTCAAAAGTCGGCGGGTTGAAGAATGTGGTCGAAGATGGCGTCAGCGGATTGCTGATTGAATCCCAAAATGAAATCGACTTGGCGATTGCGATGGAAGTACTTTCCGTCAATGCGTTGTTGGTTGAACGCCTGAGCCGCCAAGCGGTGCGCATAGCACGCAAAGATTTCAATTGGCACAGCATCTCGAAAAGAATAAATACATTGTATGAGGTGATTATCCGTGAACGGAGCAACACACTTGCTGGCAACCGATTTAGACGGAACCTTAGTCGGGGATAAGGCCGGACTTCGGGAACTGTTGGATTTCTACGCGGAACAGCCTTATGAAGTCGGTTTGATTTACATCACCGGCCGGCACCTTGCTTCTGCACGGACGTTGATACATGATGAACAGCTGCCCATTCCAAAAGCGCTCATCACCGATGTCGGCACCGAAATCTACATGGGATCCGCCTTTCAAAAAGATGAACACTGGGAAGCACGATTGATGCAGGACTGGATGCCAGCGCAAGTTGAAGAGATTGCAAAAGGCATTGCCGGTATTCGTGAACAGGATTTGCCGGTCGACAGCCGGCGTTCGTATCACGTGAGCGATCCGCAAGCCGTGGAACAATTCCGCCGCTTGCTGCAAGAACGAGAAGTCCCCCACAAGCTGATCTTTAGCGGCGGGAAAGACTTGGATATCTTGCCTCCGCAAAGCGGAAAAGGCCAAGCGCTTCAATACTTGCTCGAACGATATGACATTGCAGATGCTAAATTATTAGTTGCCGGTGACTCCGGGAATGATTTGGAAATGCTGACGCTTGGTTTCCCTTCCGTAATCGTCGGCAATGCACAGCCTGAGCTTCAACAGCATGGGCAACACCCGCTCATTTACCGTGCCAACCGCCACTGTGCGGGCGGGATTTATGAGGCATGGACTTACTTCCACGCAGACTGAACCCTTTGGAGAATCACTTTCTTCCAAAGGGTTTTCTATTGCCCAAACAGGTAATCATTTGTTTTTCCGGCAATTTCGTTTATATTTAGAAGGAAGACATTTTACGAACCAAATGGATCTGGTCCATACATAACGCAGTTCAAAATCCGTGAAAAGGAGGACTGAAGATGAGCAAAGTCGCCAATCTGCAAAAAGAATCCCTCGCAATGCTTAAACAAACAAGCCGGACATTTTTCATTCCGATCAGCTTTTTAGAACCTGCCTTAAAGAAAACTGTCGGCTCTGCCTATTTATGCATGCGTGCAATTGATGAAATCGAAGACCATCCCGAGCTCCCCGCTGAAGTGAAAGCATCCCTCCTCCGCTCTATTCAGCATATGCTCGAAACTTCGGTCGATAAAGAGGCTTACCAAGCGCTTGTCGCGCCATACGCAGAAGATTTACCGGCAGTGACGATGCGCCTTCCGGACTGGATCGAAGTGTGCCCGGAAGAAATCCAAGGAAAAGTGCTCGAATCGACCGCCATCATGGCAGGCGGCATGGCAAAATGGGTCGAAAGAGACTGGGTCATCCATACGCGTGAAGATTTGGATGATTACACGTACTACGTTGCGGGACTTGTCGGCGTGATGCTTTCCGATCTATGGAGATGGCATGACGGCACCGAAACCGATACGGAACTCGCGATCGGCTTTGGCCGCGGCTTGCAGGCTGTCAATATGCTGCGCAACTACGATGAGGATTATGAGCGAGGCGTCACATTCGTTCCGGATGGCTGGACGCGCGATGACATGTTCACATATGCCAAAGAAAACTTGGCCCAAGCCGACTTGTACGTGAAATCTATTAAAAACAAACGCATCCTCATGTTCTGCAAAGTACCACTCGCTCTCGCCCACAGCACCTTAAAAGCGCTTAAATCCGGCAAGGAAAAAATGAGCCGACAAGAAGTCGAAGGCATTGTCGAGCAGCTGAAAGAAGAAGAACGATTGAGCTAAGAACAATCGCATACTATACCAAACTGCCACCTATTTATTAGATGCATGTCTAATAATGGAGGCAGTTTTTGTTTGGCCAAAAATACGAGAAAAAAATTTCAATAATTTTGATTCAAAGTAAACCTCACCCATTTCTCTTGCCACTTTCTTTCAAACGCTAAACTAGTCTATACTAGAAGCAACAGAGTTCACTCTAGAGAGGAAGTAGTGTAATGACCGTTACCATATTTAGTGTCTTGACCGCTGCAATCTTTATCATCAATATTTTTCTTGCAGCGGCGCTGGTGTTTTTAGAACGCCGTGATGCTTCTTCCACTTGGGCGTGGTTATTGGTGCTATTTTTCATCCCGATTGCCGGGTTCTTTGTTTATTTGTTGCTCGGACGCAAGCTGCGCAAAAAAAAGCTGTTCAA
Source organism: Planococcus dechangensis (assembly GCF_042654465.1). Lineage (NCBI taxonomy): Bacteria > Bacillati > Bacillota > Bacilli > Caryophanales > Caryophanaceae > Planococcus > Planococcus dechangensis. The sequence continues at coordinate 36,354 of NZ_JBHSGL010000002.1, forward strand.
ATGGGAAGGCCGTAAGCGTATCGGTATCGAAAGCTTGATCGCCCATCAAATGAACGAAATCCACGATGGCACGTTCAGCTTCCGCGACATCAGCACAAAGGATTACAGCAATTTGATTTATTTGCACCTGCGCAATAATGGCGCTTTGTTGACACAAAACAATCATGTCAAAATCTATAACGATGGACGCGAAAAGTTCGATGCCTTGATACTCGACATCGAACAGGCACAAAACCATATCCACATCCAGTATTATATTTTCAGGCTCGACCAGCTCGGCAACCGCATCATGGACGCTTTAATGGCCAAAGTAAAAGAAGGCGTCAAAGTGAGGCTATTATATGATGATATGGGGTCTCGCAGTTTAAGCAAACGCCATTTTAAAGAGTTCATAGCGGCGGGAGGCGAAGTGGAAACCTTCTTTCCTTCCAAGCTTCCGCTCATCAATCCACGCTTGAACTACCGGAATCACCGGAAAATTGTCGTCATCGACGGGAAAGTCGGTTATATCGGAGGATTTAATGTCGGTGAGGAGTATCTCGGCCTCAACCGCCGCTTCGGCTACTGGCGCGATACGCACCTGCGCTTGGAAGGCCCTGCGCTGTATCCGCTCCAGACGCGCTTTATCCTGGATTGGAACCAGGCATCTACACGCCACGATATTGAATACGATGAAGTCTATTTTCCGCAACAACCGGAAACCGGCACGACGTCGATGCAAATTGTCTCGAGCGGGCCGGATGAAGAATGGGAACAGATTAAAGACGGTTATTTAAAACTGATTCATGTGGCGCGCGAATATATTTATATCCAAACGCCCTATTTCATTCCGGATGCCAGCTTTTACGACGCCATCCGCATCGCAGCACTATCCGGCATCGATGTGCGCATCATGATTCCGAACAAGCCGGATCATCCGTTCGTTTACTGGGCGACGTTTTCATATGTCGGACAGATGCTGCGTGCCGGGGCGCGCATTTTCATCTATGACAACGGATTTTTACATACCAAGATGATTGTGGTCGATGACGAAGCATCTACAGTCGGCACAGCGAATATCGATGTTCGCAGCTTCAAGTTAAATTTTGAAGTGAATGCTTTTATTTATGATGAACAAGTATCGATCGAGCTTGCAGATTTGTTCAAACAGGATATGGAACTGTCGACAGAGCTGACCTATGAGATGTACATGGCGAGAACACGCATGATCAAGACGAAGGAATCCATTGCCCGTCTACTGGCACCGATTCTTTGATTGAGAGGTAAACGCTCTTCCCTTTTGGGGAAGAGCGTTTTTTGCCAACGGATTGAAATCTATGTGTAGGCTGAGTTTTCATCCTGGGATGGCTATCGCTGCAAGATGCGGGTCATGCAGCTGATGCGGCAGGAGAGAAAAGAAGTGAGTGGAAAAGCTTCTGCTTTTCGACTGCGTGGCAGGGTCTGCTTGCCGTGGAGCGGGTGTTGAGCCAACGTGCCAAAAGCGCGGCACGTTTGTCTCGCCAGCCCCCGCGGTCCCACTGGCGTCAGTCCCCTTCCACTCCGTCTCTAGTTTTAGACGGATGAAGAATTTTGCTGTTCACTGGAGTTAGCATGTGAAGAAGCATAATTTATCGGATCACTATTTCTAGATCGTGGCATCCACGATATTCCAGGGATGCGATGCCCCACCCAGCGGACGCTCTCTACAAAGAAAGCTCAAACTTAACAGGCCACCATCAAAGAAATCAAAAAGCCGCATAGCGCCAACGGGTGAGCCGATGCAGTAAGACGGGCGTACTTTCTGGCTTGCTGCAAGAGGCCATCCCAAAGCAAGGCGGCGACTCCATATGTGATGCACCGAAAAGAAACAACACATCTCCGCACGCCAATCCTAGCTCATTTCAATCCGACTTTATTCTAGGAAAGCGATTCCCCAACCGCTCGACGCGATGAGTAAAAGGCCAGTCCATATAAAAAACGGCCGCTTCCCTTAAAGGAAATGGCCGGCTGTAATCACAAAGCTTATTGGTGTGATTTTTTTTATTGAACGCCCAAATATTCTTCCAGCGTAATGTTTTGGTTGTAGATCGCGGTGGCGGCTTTTTTGCCGACATAGCGGAAATGCCAGGATTCGTGCATATAGCCGGTAATATGTTCTTTGCCTTCTGGATAGCGCAGGATAAAGCCGTAGTTATGGGCATTTTCTTTTACCCATTTACCGCCCGCCGTACCTCCGAACGATGCGGATGCCCAGTGCTGCTCCTGCCCTGCTTCGCCGATATCAAAAGCCATCCCTGTTTGATGCTCCGAGTAGCCAGGGCGTGCACTATAGCGGTCCGCTGCTTGTTGGCCGTCTTTTGCCACATAGCCTTCATACAATTCTTTTTGTCTTGCAAAGCCGCGGTATGTGCTGAATGCAACCAATTGCAAGCCTTCAGCAGCTGCCGCTTCGGCCATTTGTTCATAGGCCGCACGCGTATCAGCATCCTCGCCAGGTGCGTAGGTTTCAGGCAGCGGATGCTGCTTGTTTGCGAGCAAGATGCCATTGATGATCGTCGGTTCTGCCGGCAATCGATCGATGTCCGGGTAAACCGTTGCGTCTTTCGGTGCCGGAGCTTCTTCCTCGACCTCTTCTTTAGCTTCTTCTTCAGGCTCTGCTTCAGGCTGTTCTGCCGGTTCTTCGCTCACTGCGGGTTCCTCCTGTTCCTGTGGTGCCGTTTGTTCGGTTTCTTCCGGTTGTTCGGTAAATGCCCGCGCTAATGCTTTCATGCTTTCTCCTGTATCCCAGTTGTGCATGGAAAGCCACACTGCGGCAATTGCTGCCCATATTGCTGTCATTGCGATCACCATCCATTTTATATAAAATTTACGATTGAATTCGATTTTGTTTTTTCGCGGTTTCATTGGCTTGCCAACTTTCCTATGATTTCCTTTTCCATTCTATCATTTTCTTTGTGGAAATTCCCCTGGCACGAAAATATTTCGGTATACTTTAATGAGACTTTCTGAAAAGAGTGGAGACCGATTTATGAACAATCAAAAATGGCTGTCACTGAACTTTTTTGCGTTTTTCTTTACATGGGGCGTCTTTTTGCCTTACTGGACCGGTTGGCTGACAAATGAAAAAGGGCTCAGCGTCTCGGCTGCTAGCATCATTATGGGGGCAGGCATGATCGCTCGTTCACTGTCGACCTTATTTTTCTTCCCGCTCTTGACCCGCCTGTTTTCACTCGGGCGCTTGATGCAGATCTTGGCGATTTTATCGTTTGTCATGATGGCGTTTTACATTCCGGCAAACTCCTATACCTTGCTATTCATCATTACATTCGCTTTTAGTTTTGTTTATCCGAACTTGCTGCCGGCCATGGAAAGCGGGGCAACGGTGTTGATGCAGACGGACCGCATCCACTACGGCAAAAGCCGTTCCTATGGCTCTCTCGGCTATACAGTAGCGTTATTGATCGTCGGTGCGGCGACTGCGGTGTGGCAGGAAAACGCGATTTTGTGGGTTATGCTTCTAGGGCTATTGTTCATGGCCGTCACCCAATCGCTTGCCTCGCCGGTCCCGCTTCAGTCGAAGCCCGCTCCGAGACAATCCGATGGGCCAAGTACAACGATGGAGCTGTTGAAATCCAAAGGGTTTCTGACGATTCTCCTCGTTTCCATCTTGCTCCAAGGAGCACATGCCGCCTATTATAATTATGGCTTTATTTACCTTCAAGATATCGGCGTCAATAGTTTTTATATCGGGCTTATTTTGAATGTCGCCGTTATTTTCGAGATTGTCTTTTTCGTAAAAGCCGATACACTTTTCGACAAATGGTCAGTGTCTTCGATGTTTTTACTGGCAGGAATCGGATCGACTGTGCGTTGGATTTTGATTTTCCTGTTTCCATCTGTTTGGGTATTTATATTGGCCCAGACACTTCATGCGTTGTCGTTCGGCGTGGCGCATTTCGCCTTTATCCGTTATATTTTCAAAAAGCTCGACCCTGTGCATATTCCAGCCGCCCAAGGCATGTATGCAGCGCTCGGCATGAGTTTGAGCGTTGCGCTGTTGACGTTTGTCGGCGGTTATTTATACGAAATCAATCCTGGCTATGCATTTCTCGGCATGGCTGCATCATCTTTTCCCGCTGTGGTGCTCGTTTTATTGACACGCAAACGCTTCGGTTATTAATAATATTTAAAAATAATGTTTCGACCCCCATTCCCTGGCCAACTGCGACGAATCACTTAGTATAACTGTGAAAGGGAGCTGGGGATTTTGAAACAAATATCAGAGCGCGACATCCTGACCCTCATGAGTCAGTTGGACTTTCTGCTCGAAGAACGCAAAAAAGATAAACACCATCATATAGAAACAGCACAGGCTAATTAGCCCGTGCTGTTTTTTTCTTTAGATGAAAATAGTGCCGAGAACGACAAAGAATAAAATAGCAAAGATGATCGCCATTGCTTTCATCCATTTCGCCTCGCGGTCCATGCCGCGCTCTTTCATTTGCTTATAGCGGAACGTATTGGTCAAAACGAATAATAGCGTCATGAACAATACCGCGATTTCCATTCTGCCCATAAACAAAAAGGCGATGGCGATAATGCTTAAAAATAAAATCAACACGCCTTGGATAATTTTCACACTCATCAACATCTCTCCTAAAAAAGAGGCCGGCAGTTGTGCCGGCCCTCGAGGTTATTTTTTTTCGTCGGTTGATTCTTTCTCGTCGACAGTTTCTTTTTCTTCCACTGGATCTTTGCCTTCTACTGCTTCAAGGGCAAGTTCGGGATGTTCCGAGTAGAATTTCCGGCCGATGAACGTTTGGATGATCAATAGGATACCGCCGACTGCCCAGTAAACCGGCAAAGCGGCCATGGATGTGAACGAGATAAACATGATCATGATCGGCGACAAGTAGATGAAAAATTTCATCTGCTTTTGCTGCTGTTCCGGCATTGTCCACATCGATACTTTCGCCTGGAAGAAGTAAACCGCACCGGCAATCAATGTCATTGCCACATCAGGCGAACCGAGGCTGAACCAAAGGAATTCATGTGACCGGACGTCTGGCGAATAGAGAATCGCAAAGTACAAGCCCATGATGATCGGCATTTGGATAACAACTGGCAAACAGCCCATGTTGAGCGGATTGACGTCGTGCTTTTTATATAGCCCCATCATTTCTTGTTGGAGTTTCATTTGCTCTTCTTTGTCTTTCGTTTCTTTCAAGCGCTTCTGGATGTCTTCCATCTCAGGGCGCATCTTATCCATCTTCACTTTCATTCCTTGCTGGCGTTTATATGTACGCAGCATAAACGGCATCAAGACGAGGCGGATAATGATGGTAATGACGACAATCGCCATCCCGTAGCTCCCGCCGAAGAGGTTGCCCAAATAATCGAGCGAGAAATCAAATGGCGCTACAAAGATGGTGTAGAAAAACCCTTCTTTGTTTTCAACAGCTGCACAGCCGCTCAAGAATGCGATTGTCGCAGCAAGCATGAGCAATAATGTAATTTTCTTTTTCACGTTTGTCACCTTCACCTTTTTGGACTACTAAGAAGTATAACGATATGGCCGAAAAAATTCAATGCACGGTCCCAGGACTTGCAGCTTTTTTCATTTTTGTGACAAGAATTAGGCATAAGAAAAAGGAGAATTGCTTCTCCTTTATTTTGCATTCGGCAATGTGTAGCGGAAATATGGAATGTGCTGGCTATCACGGAATTGCTTCGGCGTCACCGAGGTATATTTCTTGAATATGCGCGTGAAATAACTTTGGTTGCAGAAGTGGAATTGTTTGGAGATTTCCGAAATCCCTTTGTTTGAATGGCGCAAATAATACTGGGACTCTTCGACGCGGCGGACATTCAAGTATTCCACTAACGTGATGCCGGCATGTTCACGGAAAATACGCGAAAGATGGCTCGTGGAAATATTGAAGTGTTTGGCGATTTCTTCCACTGACAGATCCCGTTCGACTTCGTCGTTGATGAAGATAACGACTTTGTTGACGGTTTGGTGGCCGAATGACGGCTGTTTGCGTTCTGAAATGATGGATGTGAAAAACTCAATCAACTCGTCCGCTACATACATGAATTCGGAATCATTCATATGCTTGTCGACCAGTTCAACACATGCTGCATTGAAGGCAAACGCTTTTTTCGGCGGCACACGCATTTCATACAATTTCCGTGCCATGACGGAAGACAGGATGATGTAATAATTGCGTACAGTACGGATTATGTCTTTTCCTGCATGAAGAGCCAGCATGTCGATCAATTCGCGCAAAGTTTCTTTTGCGCGATCTTTCTCCAAGTTATGGATTTCGTGCATCAATTGCGTTTCCACTTCAAAAAACCGTTCAAGCCCATCGAGTTGAGTGACTTTTTCGGTTTCGTTCATGAAGATTCTGGAAATTGTTTCCTGAATGGATGGTGTTTCAAGTATATTCATCTTCTCCCCGGCTTTCTATGCAAAAAATTTATTGAATCTATTCTTTATAATAACTCCTGAATAAATAATAATAATAGCGTTTTACAGATAATTTTACAAGTTTTTATGCAAATTGCTCTAATTATTTTTCCAAACATATGACATCAGTAACATATAAAACCAATTATACACCTAACATAACGATTCAGCGACGGAAAAGTTTCATTTTCCAATATTTTTACAAAAAATAACAAAAAAGCCGCCACACCCGGACGGCCTCTTGCAAGCTATTGCTTTTATTCGGGCTCACCCGGGACAATGGCACGAATATGGCGCGGCAGGATATCAATATCGAACGGTGTCTTGCTTCCTTCATCTCCATCAATATTGCACGACAAAGGTTCGCTTGTCCGGATTGAAACATGCGTCGTTTGAATAGCTTCCACTGCCGGATCTTTCTCCAACTTCCCACGGACTAGTGCTGCCGCCATCCTTACGTATGCAGGAAGTGCGGAGTTCTCGACAATATATAAATGCAGCAAGCCATCATCAGTCAAAGCTTCAGGCGCAAGCTTTTCAAAGCCGCCGACCGAGTTGGTCAATGCCACGAGAACAAGTTTTGCTTCTCCTTGCCAAGTGCCATGGTCATGCTCGATAACAAATTCGGTGACTTCATCGGAAGCTGCCGCTTTGACGCCTTCGACGAAATAAGCAAAAGCCCCCAATTTAGTTTTTTGCTCAGGTTCTACTTCGTAAGTCGATTCGGCGATGTCGCCGATCGCTAGAATGTTCATGAAGTAATGATCGCCGACTTTGCCGATATCGACGCGCTTTTCGCGTCCTGTCTTCAAGCCTTCTATCGCCTCGTCCGGCTTAAGCGAAATGCCAAGCGCACGCGCGAAATCATTGACCGTCCCGAGTGGCACCAATCCAAACAAAGGCTCGTGCGATTTTTCCGCAAGGCCAGATAAGGCTTCGTTAATCGTGCCGTCCCCGCCCATCGCAACGACTAGATCATACTGCTTCTCGCACGCTTCATCGGCAAAATCGGTGGCATCGCCCGGGCCTGTCGTTTCACGCACATCGGGCTCATATCCCATCTCCACTAAAGTTTCTTCTGCCAAATCCTTATAATCAGCAGCCTGTTCCTTCCCTGAGGAAGGGTTCCATATGAACATCGCTTTTTTCATCTTTTTCCCTCCGGTGCTATAATGAGTTTATATGCTTCAATACCCTAAATCATAGCATTTGTAATCCAACAGGCTGTTTTTTTTACGAAGCCGAAAAAAGTATCACGAAACACGCACACTCTCGGCAAATGCCATTATGCCAAACTGAATGGCCAATTAAATATATTCATTCACAGGAAGTGGGGAACCCGTTGCGCTTATTTATTTATGTCATTATATTCTTCGCTTTTTTTGACTTGTTCGCCCAATTGCCGATCATCAGCCCGTTCGCCGTCTCACTCGGTGCTGGTCCGTTTCTAGCAGGACTCACTGTCGGCATGTATTCTTTGTCGAATACATTTGGCAATATCTTATCCGGTATCTTTTCAGATCGCAAAGGGCCGTTTGCCATTTTGCTTACTGGACTCACCGCCACCAGTGCGGCGTTATTCATGTATGGGCTTGCAGAAGGGCCGTATAGCCTGCTAGCCATCCGTTTTGTCCACGGTTTCGCTGCCGGTCTGACAGTTCCGGCAGCGTTTACCTATTTGGCAAACCGCACCGACCATAGCCGCCGCGGAAAAAGCGCAGCAATCTCTGGGGCTTTCGTCGGCCTTGCTGCCATCATCGGGCCAGCCTACGGAGCCATTTACACGAGCCGCGGAAGTGTTCCGGAAACCATGTTGCTAACCGGCAGCTTGATCGGCATTATCGCCATTTCCGCATTCTTTTTTCTGCGTAGCCACCAATTTCAAAAAGCGGAAAAACTAGCCGAACAGCGCGATGCGTTCAACTGGAACATGGGGCTAGTGAGGTCATTTTCCGGTGCGTTCTTCCTAATGTTTTCACAAGGCGTACTCGCCTATATGCTACCGCTGAAAGTTGAAGCGCTGGGCTATCCCACACAGTTGAGCGGTTTGTTGCTGAGCGCTTTTGGCTTATCGGCGATCCTCGTATTTTTGCTGCCGATTAACCGGCTATTTGATGCTATCCAACCGCTTGTGACCTTGATTATCGGCTTCTCCATCATGGGCGCCTCTATGCTGGCGCTGGCGAATGTTTCGACAGAAGCTTTGCTATATGCGACGCTGTGTACATATGGCTTCGGCTTTGCCTTGTTGTTTCCTTCCATCAATTCTTTGTTGATCGACTCGACAACGCTCATTTCCCGCGGCCGCGCTTACGGCTATTTCTACGCCTTTTTCTCACTCGGTGTCGTCGCTGGGTCAGGCGTGACAGGTGCACTTGCATTTAATGCGGATGAAGGGTTCCTATTTACCGGCTTGCTGCTGGGCTTTATCGCTTTGGCCAATGGATTGATCCGCAAGCGGTGACTGATCGTTATACCTTATGGCTGATATAAAAAAGGCCGTCCCGGCATGCGGGACGGCCTTTTTTATATCAAAGATTATCTGTATTCAAGCGCGGTTCTGAAGAAATGGATTTTGTGTTTTCAGCCTTTTCTTCGCTGTCATCATTTGAAGACAATTTGACATCATCGTTTTCATTATTCTTTTCTTCTTGCTCTTTTTCATTATAGTATTGAACCGTCGCTTGCGTACCGCCTTCTGCAGTCATTTTCTCTTCCTGCAGATCCGTCTTGTCCAATCCTTGAGCTTTTTGGTCTTCTTTGTTTTTGTTCGGTTCTAAGTTTTGTGATTCCATATACTCATTCACCTTCGCTTTCACGTCATTAAATGCAACAGTTGCTTTCTCGCGATTTTCCGGTTTTTTGAAATATGCGTATGCACCGGCTGCCAGTCCTGCCAAAAGCAGGCCTCTGCCGCCACCTTTTTTCTTCGCCATTATGCAGCACTCCTTTTACATTTATCGTTATGGTTTAGTTTACCCTAATTTTATAAAAGCTAATCATGATTCATCCGCAGTGCGTTTGACGGAGCGCTTCATATCGATATGCGGAATGCCGTCTTCGTCGTAAACTTCTGAAATCGCTTCGAAGCCAAAAGAGGCATAAAATCCCTTTAAATATTCCTGGCCTTGCAATTGAATTTCAGGTTCTTGCCATTGTTCATGTATGTGGCGGATGCTGCGCTCCAGCAATTCTTTTGCCAACCCGCGGCCCCGCGCTTCTTTTCGCACGATGACACGCCCAATCGACGGCAGCTCGTATTTCTCACCAGCCGGCACTAGACGTGCATAGGCCAACACCTCGCCTTGTTCTTGATAGACGATGTGGGTAGATTGTGCATCCAGGCCATCAAGTTCTGGGTACGCACAATTTTGTTCCACAACAAATACTTCGACACGCAGCTTTAATATATTGTATAATTCTTGTGCTGTGAATTCATCAAATCGATAACTATTCCATGCCATACTCTATCGCCTCCTGTAATTTCATTATTCCACATCAATGGCTATTCAGGCTAGGGTTTGATATGATAGCAAAAATAATTCCAGAGGTGATCGCATGATTCGCACAGGTACACCGGCAGATATCGAATCTGTACGGGAAATCGCTCACATCAGCTGGAATGATACGTACGAAGGGATCATTCCATCTCCCATACAACAAAAGTTTTTGGAGCAATCTTATTCGACGCCTATGCTCGAAATGCGCATGGAGCGGACGCTTCTGCTGCTAGCCGAGCAAGATGGCCAAGCGATCGGCTTCGCCAATTTCACGAAAGTGGACGAAGACGGCGATGCCGAATTGATTGCCATGTATATGAAACCGGAGCACCAGCGCTCAGGCTACGGCAAAAAACTGCTGGTTGATGGATTGTCACGCTTGAAAGGCGGTCTTCAACTATTCGTTTACGTCGAAAGCGAAAACCGTAAAGGCCGCAATTTTTATGAGGCCAATGGTTTTGAGCTGCTAGAAGAATTTGAAGAGCTGTTCGAAGGCCATCCTCTTCAAACCGCTAAATACGTATACCATTTAGCGAACGCTGCCGGGTGAGTTGCTTAGCGTGTTAACAGCCGGACTAAGGCTATTTTATACAAACCAAAACCCCCGCAAGCCAAATTGGCTTGCGGGGGTTTTTGGGATTATAGCGGACGGTATGGTGTATCTTCTTCACGCGTTACTGTTTCATCTCGTCTGGTCATTGGTTCGTTTCGTCCCATCAAGTCGTCTTGACCCATCGGCGGTTTGCGCACGAAGCACATGATCGCTGCGATGTAGAAGAGAATTGAGGTCAACGATAGAATCCCCGCAAAGACACCGGCCAGAATAAAGAAAATACCGGCTGTGCTGGCGGAGTCGACTGACTTCAGTTTAGCCATAGCCAAAATGGCGAAAACGGTGCTGATAGCCAGCAAAACGATTAATACCCAACCGACCACATCAAACCCTGCCACAAACGCATTCAATGCATCGACAGCCATTTCAGCATCTTGTGGATTCGTCAAATTCGGATCATTGCGCATCTCCTCCTGCATCTGGTTATGCATTTCGCTTCCTTCGAACCCGCTCAAGCTGGTGATGAGGACAATCGCCAGGATAATGCCGATCACATTAAAGATCGTACCGATAATGCCCAGCACCTTTTCCCCTGTCCGGCTGATGGCGCCTCGATAATCTGGTGTTTGGTTCATATAAATCCTCCTATTCCGGTTGCAATGCCCCATGTCATATCCGGAAGATATGAAAGTGCATCGAAACACTCCTGATTTTCATAATGAGTGCATCTTTCATCTTACGCTTTTCCATCGATTTAGTTTCGCTTTATACTAATTCCCGTAAAAAAATTATTAAAACTTATTAAAAATTGTTTAATCTTTTGATGCCTGGGTATTTTAATAGTATCAGCAAGTCAAATACATAATTTAAAAGGGGTTCTAAAAAATGGAAAATAAACTAATTTTTAACCAAGCGGATTTCATGTACGGAGTAGGCGGTGCATCGATCTTAACGGCCGTCGTGTTTTTCATGACTAGCCTGTAAGAAGGAGCAAACCTATGAGCCACGCATTCATCAATGAATAGAAAAGCAATCCATTCCCAAAGGCGGAAACGGATTGCTTTTTTTGTTAGTTTAACTTGGGGCTTGATGAAGCAGCTAAAGCTCACTTCAGTATAAAGCATCTATTTTCAGGCTTTGACGTCATTGTATTCGTCGTAGCGGTCAAATGCATCAGCTACATAAGAGCAGACCGGCTGCATTTTGTATTGATGTTCGCGCGCATAAGCGGCCGCATGATCCACCAGCTTTTTCGCAAGTCCTTGATGGCGAAGGGATTCTTCGACAAATGTATACTCCATGACCATCAAATCAGCCATTTGTGTCCACGTAATTTCCGCTTTCACTTGATCTCCATTTGCCTCGCGAAAAGCGAATTCGTCATGGCCGAGTTCTGTAAATTTCAATTCCATTGGGCTAATTCCTCCTTTGTTTCACTGATTGATTTCCAATGGCCGAAGCGACGCTTCAATCTCGGAACGTCTTGGCTCAAGAAATGGCGGCAAAGCCACTTTCTCGCCGAGCGCATCACTCGCTTCGTCCGTCGCAAATCCAGGCCCGTCTGTCGACAACTCGAATAAGATGCCGTTCGGCTCACGGAAATAAATCGCTTTGAAATAATAGCGATCGACTTCGCCTGAAGTCTGGAAGCCATTGGAACGTAAATATTCGTTCCACTTATCATATTCTTCGAAAGTCTTCACCCGAAAAGCTACATGGTGCACACTGCCTCGTCCTGGTCGTTCCGGCGGCAGGTCTGCGCGTTCCTCTAAGTGTATTTCGCCGCCTGGCCCGCCTTCTCCTGTTGAGAACACCGAAATTTCCGGCTGGCCTTCCACTTCCGGCGCGTATGTTCCGATTTGGCTAAAGCCCAGAATCTCCGTCAACACTTGCGCTGTACGTGGTGCTTTTCGTACCGTCAGGCGGACCGGCCCAAGACCGCGAATAGCAAACTCTTCCGGCACGCTTGCTTTCGTCCATGGCACACCGTAGCCGATGCCTGTTCCGTCATCGACGACCAGCATAAGGCGGGATCCTTCAAAATCCTGAAATTCCACTGTTTCACGGCCAAAGCGTTCGGTTATTTCACCATGAGGCACATTGAATTCACGGAAGCGCTCGAGCCAATAGTCCAGCGCCTCAATTGATGGGATGCGGAAGCCGGTATTGCTGATGGACGTCACACCAGGGTATGTGCGCCCAGCCATCGGAATATCGAAATAGGTCATATCCGTTCCAGGAGTGCCGACTGCATCGGCGTAAAATAAATGGTAAGACGATGGATTGTCTTGATTGACGCTTTTCTTGACGAGGCGCATGCCCAGAATGCGTGTAAAGAAATCATGGTTTTTGTCTGCATTGGCGGTAATCGCAGAAACGTGATGAATGCCTGCTACTTGCATGAAGAACACCCTTTCTTTTTATCTCGAATTCGAGATTGTTGTTCTTAGTTTAGCATTTCTCCTGCTATTTCTGCAAGACAGCTGTTTTTAGCCACCGCCCACGCCCGAGCGGCCAAAACAAAAGACTGCTCCTGATGCCGTATTCATGGCTATCGGGGCAGTCTTTTGTTTAATGTGATTTGATTTGTGTTAATTGAACCAGCCACGGACGGTATTGGCGATATCGCGGAAAAACTGTTTGACGCTTTCCCAGAAGCCTTCGTCGTTGACGATTGTGCCGATTCTGTCTTCGATCGTCTTGCTCAAGTCTTCCAGTTCAGTCGACCATTTCGAAAAATCGATATCAAGCTGGCGGATGCGGTCCATTAAATCGACCAGCAATTGGCGATCTTCCGGGCTCAATTCAATTTGCAGACGATCTAATTGCTCTTCGACAATCTGCTCAACATCTTCGCGTGATGCCGGATTTTGCTCAGCAATCTGCTTTTTGATTTCCGTCAGTAACTCACTGACTTTCTGGTCATCAACGCCGTTTTCGGATAATTCCGTTGCGACAGACAACTCATCATTCGCCACATCTGTCCGTTCCGGGTCGAGTTCCTCCCCGTTCACTTCGTATGCTTTATAGATACCAACCAATGCCGAGTGGCCGGTCACAGCACGCGGTGCAGCTACTTCCACTGTCGCATTTTCGATACCAGCCGTCAGCATGGCATTGGCATACATATCAGTCGTCACTTGTGTAATGTTGTCAGGCGTGGCAATTTCGATGACCAGCCCTTCACCGGCTTCCGTGCGGGTGATCTTAGCTGAAGAAAACATGCGCGCCCGGGAGTCGCCATCGGTAATGTATTTGACCAAATCTTGCCCCGTCACTTCGATTTCTTCCACTTCGGCTTCACTAGCCACGTCGAGGCTTTCAGCGACTTGCGCTTTTTCCTCTGCCGATAAATTGCCGCCATATACGACGATCGGTACACCGAATTTTTCATTTATCCCGACATTAGCGGATACCGTACCGGCAAAAGCCAGTATGAAAGCCATCGCCAATGCGGCAAGTGTCATTGCTTTTTTCATGTTGTTTAGCCCCTTTCTCCAAATTAGTACGCTATTGGGAGCAGAAAGGTTCCTTAGCCGATCAATTTCGTCCAGCCGTCTTCTTGAACAATACGCCGTGCTTTGTAAAGCCGGCCAAGAGCACGCTTGAATGCTGCTTTGCTCATGCCGAACATTTCCATGATTTCATCCGGCGTCGACTTGTCCGTAAATGGCATTTGACCGCCTGCGTTTTCCAAATAGCGGAGGATTTCTTCTGAATCGTCTGCTAGGCGTTCTTGCTTGCGCGGCAACAAAGAACCGTTCAGCGTGCCATCGTCTTTCACGTCGATGATGCGCACAGACTTTTCTTCTCCCAAGCGTGGCTCTGCTTCGCGTTCTGTTTCATGAACAAATACGCGGTAGCCCTCCGGCACTGTGAGCATAAATGTGCCGACAGGTAACAAGCGGTATGCCCGTGCTTTCAAATCTTTGTTATATACTTCTGCCGGAGCTGGCGTGCACAACTCCAATACTGTTTCTTCCGTTGCTAAACGCCCGTATAAATCACCGTAGCGATCTGTCCGCAAAGTCATGAAAATATGGTCGCCTTGCTTCGGCCATAGCTCCTGCACTTGCGGCAAGTCGGCCGGCAACACGAACACTTCACGCGTCGTGCCGATATCGACAACAGCTCCCTCACGCGGTGAGATCTTCAATACTTTTGCCCAGCCGTATTCACTCGGCAAAATATGCGGGATCATCGGTGTCGCAGAAATGCCGCCTTGTCGATTGCGGTATAGAAAGACTTCAATTTCTTCGCCGATTTCTTGCCCTTCTGCGATTTCCGATGCGTTCATCATTACTTCGTCACCGGAGCCGTCTGTCAAAATCCACTGTGATGTTGACCGGTCCTTAATGCGCAATGTTGCTTTTAATCCTGGATGCAAAGCCATATTGCAAACCTCCTTTATGTCGTCTCGTTGTTTTTTTGTTCTTTGCTTAAGAGCTGTAGTTTTTTTGCGACTTCCGGATCTTCTTCCAATAACTGGACAAGATCCGCTATGCGATCAATCGAATTCCAGCTCAAATGGTGCTCAATGCCTTCAACGTCTTCATATATTTTGCTTTCCTCAACACCGATCAGCCGCAAAAACTGTTCCAGCAGATCGTGGCGCTGCAAGAGCCGCTTTCCGAGCTTCTGCCCTTTTGGCGTCAAGATCAAGCCACGATAGCGTTCATAGATCAAATAGCCATCCTTATCCAGTTTTTGCACCATCTTCGTCACGGACGATGGCAGCACAGAAAGCGCCTCCGCAATATCCGAGACGCGCGCATAGCCTTTTTGCTCGATTAATGAATAAATAATTTCAATATGATCTTCCATACTTGGAGTAGGCAAATTCCGTTCCTCCCTCACGTCACTATGTTCAGTTTACTATATCGGCGGCGCCCAAACAACTGAGTGCAAAGGCCCCATCATCATAAAGGTTTGCACCAAGGAGCGATTTCACGTTTAAAACAGAAGAATCCCTTCTATTTGCGTTTGAGATGTTTAAGTTATTTCCGCACGGGTATTGTATAGCTATAACACGAAAAAAGTTATATAAAAATGAAAGGCAGGTGGAAATAAATGGCGCGTATTCTTTGGATTATTTTAGTAGTAATTCTTGCGATTTGGGTAATCGGATTCTTAATGGACGTAGCAGGCGGACTTATTCACATTCTTTTGGTTATCGCTGCAATCGTATTGATCGTGAACTTGGTGACTGGCAGGAAGGGTGTTTAGCTACTAAACACCTCAACAAAACCCCCGGGGAGCAGAAATTTCTGTTCCCACGGGGGTTTTTTTTATGCCCTGATTTTTGCATAGACGCATGTGTCGCGCACTTTTCCGTCATGCCTCGACACGCTGTCTTTGCGCAAAATTCCCTCTAAGTCGAAACCGAGCCGTTCGGCTACCGCTCGGCTCCTGACATTGTCCGGATCGCAGCGGATTTCGACGCGATTAGCCTCCAGCTCTTCAAACGCAAAGCGCGTGATGCGCTCGACCGCTTCAGTCACATAACCTTTGCCTTCGAAGCGGCTATCCACCCAATAGCCGATTTCAAATTTACGCACTTCCCAATCGATGCGGTGAAGGCCGCTTGAGCCGATAAATTGTCCGCTTTTCTTATCGAAGAAATGAAGACGCAAATCTTTGCGCAGCTTGAAATCCGCTTCTGCCTCAATCAAATTCGCCGTCATCTCAGCAAGGTTCGGCTCTCGTTGTGCAAAAGGCATCCATGGGCGCAGCGCTTCCAGCGAATGGCGCACTGCTTCAAAGCTAAGCAAAGCATCCTCCTTTTTCGGGGAGCGGATTAATAAGCGCTCCGATTCGAATGAATCCGGAAACTCCAGCAACAGCGGGTTGAACGGCGGTTCAGCAGGCGCCTTGACATCATCGTCCCATACGACCGGCGTCGTTACGCCCGCTTCCCAGTCTTCCCGCGTCATGCCGTAAGTTACTGCATCGTAATAACGGTTTTGTTTCGGGGAAAACCATGCTTGGCGCAAATGTGCTTCTTTGACGAAGCCAGTTCGTTCAAAAGCTTTACGCATCGCAAAATTATCGTGGCGTGTGTGGCCTTCAAGCCTGATTTTCTTTTCTTTCAACGAAAAAACAAAATCTGCGATGATGCGCAGCGCTTTTGGCCCGTAGCCTTGGCCCCGGTAGGAATCGGCGATGCGCAAATCGAATAACGGAATGTCATCCTGCAAATCAAAAATCTTCACGAGCCCTACTTGTTCACCTTCGTCATTTTCAATCCAAAAAGTCTTGACTTGATCTGATTTATAGCCGCCTTCTACAATCGTCTTTTCGATCAACGCCCGCACCGGATGTTCATGTCCATGATAAGGCCATGAATTGGTCGTCATAAACTCGATTAATTTCTCTTGTTCTTCCATGGTCCACTCGGTTAACTTCAAATCACAACCTCCAAACGCCCCTTACTTCTGGACTTTCACCAAACGCAATGCATTCAAGATGACCAATAGCGTCGCTCCCATATCCGCAAAGATTGCGATCCATAAAGTGAGCCAGCCCGGAATGATCAATAGCAAGGCGAGGATTTTCAGTGCCAGTGCAAAGATAATATTTTCCTTTATTATACGCAAAGTTTTTCGGCTTAGTCGAATAGTATAAGGAAGTTTTTCCAAATCGTCGGCCATCAAGGCGATATCAGCTGTTTCCAGAGCTGCATCTGTGCCCGCTCCGCCCATCGCAATGCCGATGTCGGACGCTGCTAGCGCCGGTGCATCATTGATGCCGTCGCCAACCATCGCAACGCGCCCATACTTTGCTTGCAACTCTTTCACAGCGGACAGTTTGTCTGCTGGCATCAAGCCGGCGCGGATGTCCGTGACACCGATTTCTGCGGCAATCGCTTTCGCTGTCGCCGGATGGTCCCCTGTCAGCATGATGGTCTGATGGATACCGATGTCTTTTAATGCTTCGATGATGGCGGGGCTTTCCTCCCGTATCGCATCGGCGACGCCGAGCACACCGAATAAATGCTTGCCCGAAAAGACCGCCATGGCGGATTTCCCGTTTTCCTGCAAGCGCAGTGCAGCTTCCGGTATATGGAATCCGTGTTCTTCAGCCCATTTCAAACTACCGACCCTCACGCGTGTGCCGCCGATATCTGCATGGACTCCTTTACCCGTCAAAGACTGGAAACGTTCGGACGGATAAAGCTCATCTGCTTGCTTCACAATGGCACGTGCGAGCGGATGCTGGGACATGGCTTCGACTGATGCAGCGAGTTTGACGACTTCGCTTCGCGTATAACCTTCTTCGGGAAGAACATCTGTCAGTTCCGGATAACCTTTCGTCAAGGTCCCGGTTTTATCGAACGCGACTGCCTGGATGCGGCCTGTTTCTTCCAAATGGATGCCGCCTTTAATGAGCACTCCTTGCCTTGCCGCATTGCCGATCGCCGTCACGATCGCGACTGGCGTCGACACGACAAGTGCGCATGGACAGCCAACGACGAGCACTGCAAGCCCTTGATACACCCATAGCTCCCAGTTGCCGGTGACAAACCCCGGAATGAGTGCGACCAAAAAGGCGGTGGCGATAATCGCCGGTGTGTAATATTTCGCAAAGCGGTCAACGAATTGCTGGGACGGCGCTTTTTCTGCTTGCGCTTCTTCGACAAGATGAATGATTTTCGCAATGGTCGTATCCTCCACACGTTTGGTGACAGTCACTTCGAGTGCGCCTTCTTCGTTCATCGTGCCGGCAAATACTTCATCGCCAGGCTGTTTCGCCGTCGGAAGCGATTCACCGGTAATGGCCGCCTGGTTGACGGAAGATTCCCCGCGCAGCACATTGCCGTCCATCGCGATTTTCTGTCCAGGCTTGACGATTAACACGTCGCCGATGCGGATGTCGTCGGTTTCCAGTTCGATCAGTTCGCCGTCTCGTTGGATGAGCGCGCGCGACGGGGCAAGATCCATCAGTGAACGGATCGATTGCCGCGCTTTGTTCATCGAGAACGATTCCAGCGCTTCGCTGATGGCGAATAAGAACACGACGACCGCACCTTCCCGCCATTCGCCGATAATGACCGCGCCGATGATGGCAATGGTCATCAAGGTTTTCATATCGAACTCAAGACGGCTAAGGTTTTTCAAGCCGGTTGCAAACATATGGTAGCCGCCGATCAGCATCGATGTGCCGAACAATCCGATCGACAACGGATGCGTCTCTCCAAGCTGGAAAGAGATGATGATCCCGGCTATGAGAAAGACGAACGAAATCGCTGTTTCAACCGTCTGTCGCCGTTTGTAAAACGGCACATGCGGCACGCGCTCTTTTTCCGGATATACACGGATGTGGTCGAACGCGCCGGCTTGTTCGAGCTCTTCGATCGACACATTGCCGTCGATGCGCAATTTAGACGCACCAAAATTCAATTCCACGTGTTTTGCTTCCGGCAAATTGCGGATGTTCTGCTCAAACTTTGCCGCGCAGCTCGTACACGAGAGATTTTCAAGACGATAAGTTTTGCTCAAGAGAATCACCTTCTTTCGCGTGTTCATTGGCGATCGTCACCAATTGCCGGACATGGTCGTCCGATAGTGAATAATAGATTTGCTTGCCTTTGCGCTCGGATTTGGCTAATGACCGCTCTCGCAAATAGCGCAAATGATGGGAAGCCGTCGCCGTAGAAGAACCGATGACCGCTGCGATATCGCAGACGCACATTTCGGATTCGATTGTCAGTGCGTAGGCAATTTTCAAACGCGTTTCATCAGCTAGCGCTTTGAATAAGGCTGCCACGCCAGCGAGCTCGACCATATTTTGCTGCACCCGTTCGACAGATTCGGGATGGACTTTGGTAATTTCACAAACATCTTTCACTATGATCACACCCTTCATTCAAACATTCATTTGATTGACTTCAGTATAAGACTATCTCGCTCAACAGTCAAATGTTCATTTGAATGAAAAGTGCAGCCATTCGCTCACAATTCAGTAAATGCTATACTAAGAAAAACACCGACACCATAGAACAGGAGAGACGAATTATGTACCACAATGTATTGGTCGCCATGGATGGCTCTGATCATTCAAAACGTGCCGCACAACATGCGATTCAACTGGTTAAAGGAACGTCTGAAGCACAAGTGACCATTGTCTGCGCCGTCGATTACGGAAAATCCGAAAAGGAAAGCAATCGGGGGCTCACAAGCGAGCAAATAGCCGAAGCGGCCCTCGAGTATATGACGCCGTTCGAAACTATTTTCCACCATGCAGGCGTCCGTGTGAAAAGCGTCATTGTACACGGGGCACCGGGACCAGCCATCGTCTCTCACGCGAACGCACATCCATACGATTTGGTCGTTATCGGCAGCCGCGGCTTGAATCCTGTTCAGGAATTCGTGCTCGGCAGTGTTAGCCATAAGGTTGCAAAACGTGTCAAAGCTCCAGTCTTGATTATCAAGTAAAGAAAAACTGCATTCTGCCGAGCTATTCGATTCCACAGTTATAAATAAAATCAGGATTTGTAGCCTAACATGCAGGAAAACGGAAATGGGGATCATGATGCATAAAGGAAAACGCAATTCCATCACCGATGTGCCGGGCGTCACAGTCGGCCATGTCACACTCAACGAAAAGATCAATGAAGAGGAATCGGTTTGCACCGGTGTCACCGCAATCTTGCCGCATGCCGGCAACTGGTTCGAACAAAAGGTGCCTGCCGCATCGTTCGTGTTGAATGGCTTCGGCAAAACCGCCGGGCTCGTCCAAGTCGATGAACTCGGAGTGCTTGAATCCCCGATCATGCTGACGAATACATTCAGCGTAGCGGCGGTGCTGCAAGGAACGCTGGACTATATGCTCGCTGAAAATCCAGCGATTGGCGACTCCACTAGTTCCTTGAATCTGGTGGTCGGTGAATGCAATGACAGCTATTTGAATTCAATGCGCCGGATGGCGGTGGAACCTGGCCACGCCGCACAGGCGATACAGTCAGCTTCGGCTGACTTTGCGCAAGGGGCTGTCGGTGCCGGCAAAGGAATGATTTGCTACGGCGTGAAAGGAGGCATCGGTTCTTCTTCCCGCATTGCAGAATATGAAGACCAACAATTCACGGCTGGTGTGCTCGCATTGACGAATTTCGGACGCAAAGAAGAAATCGCCATCGCCAACTGGCAAGCGGAACAGTCGCCGGAAAAACGGCCGGACGGTTCGGTCATCATTATCGTGGCGACCGATGCCCCGCTCGACAGCCGGCAGCTAAAACGGCTGTCGAAGCGCGCCGCCATCGGGATCGGCCGCACCGGAACCCACATACATAATGGCTCTGGCGATATCATCATCGCCTTTTCCACCGCCTATACCGTTGCGCATCGACAACAATCGCCGTTTACTGAAACGCGCGTTTTGCGTGATGACCACGAATTGATGGCGCAGCTGTTTCAAGGCGTCATCGAAGCAACCGAAGAGGCCATCTACCAGTCACTTTTCCGTGCGGCGACAACAGTCGGACGCATGGGGCGCATTGTGGAAAAAGGAAAATTTCTGTAATGCCTAAACCAAAAAAGCCATTCCGCAAACTAGCGGAATGGCTTTTTTTAAAATGATGACGCCGTGTAATATCCGATCGTAAACAACAGCAAGCCGGCGAGCAGCGTAGCGGCAATATAGACAAGCGCCTGCCTCCATTTGCCATCTTCGGCGTCTTTGACGCAATCGAGCGCCATCGTTGAAAAAGTCGTGAAAGCGCCCAGGAAGCCGAGAATTCCCGAAGGCTCTGTAGTCCCCGCTCCTAGGCATAGCCCAATCGCAAATGAGCCGCTGCTATTGACAAACCAAGTGGCAAGCTTCGGCTGCCTTGCGCGGCTTTCAGCAAACACATAGCATAAATAACGCGCAACAGCGCCCAAAAAACCAAACATCGCGATGCCAATCATCATACAGTCTCCTTACGGCCGATCCACAGCCCAAGCCCAGCTGCGGAAATGGAAGCCGCTGTCATACCGACTGCATACAAAATGCCTGCGGGCAAAGACGATTCCAGCAGAGTGAACCACTGTGCTGAAAATGCAGAAAAACTCGTAAAAGATCCGATCAAACCAGTCGAGACAAATAATCGAGTTGGTGCAGAGTGCTTCAACAGGAGGGCCGCAGCAATGCCGATAAGCAAACTGCCCAAAATATTTACAACCCATAAGCCGAGCCCGGCACCGGCGACTTGAAACACCGCCGCGCGGAGCAATGAGCCGACCATCCCGCCAAATCCTACAGCGAGTATATTTTTCATAAGATCCCCCGAATGTTTTTCCCCAGTATACCTTACTCAGCGCTCAACGTTAATGTCGCCCCATCAATATCACCGGTAATTTGCGTTTCATGGAAATCGCCTTGCGCCCATTTATCGACTTGGTTATGGAAAAAGTCGGATTTGATGTGGCCGCTGAGTCCCGGACCGACAATATGATACGCTTTCGACAGGTCGGAAAGATCTGCTACAAAACGCCAAGATGCGCCGTGGTCAACATCACCGTCATCATTGAAAGCTGCCGCTTGGACCGTGATGTTCGAGCCGCCGACCGGCACTTTGCCCGGATTCAAAAAGCGTTCGAGAATAGGCGATGCACCGGCAACCGGATGTGGGAATGTCAATTGGTGATACTCTCCCCATGCCCAATCATCTGGGTCGCTCCCTTGTTCTTCTTGAATATCGGCAAGAGCCAAATCAAGCGAGTCCGCCAGCCATTTGCCGGTGCCGCCGTATTCACTGACCCATGCCCCTTCGTCACCTCGGAAAGCACGGCGCAATAATTCATCGGTAATATGGTTTTTTCCGGACAGCATGCCATAGACATCTTCCGGGAATTGTTCTTCGAATAAAGTGTGCGGCAACTGCCTCATCCACTTATGGAAAACGAATGGCGCTGCTTGGTCGGCACCATCCACCTGATCCCACTCTCTCAGCATCCCGAACAACTCTGCATGCGCATCTGTCACATTCTCCACTTCCGCCAGCATCGGTTCGAGAAATTCAGCGGCGTACAGATTATGCTGGTCCATCTGCAGCTCCATCATGTCTTGCGCCGTCAACTTATCGCTGCTTTTTAGTACTTGCGCGATGCGCTCGTAGCGGTATGGCTGAGCCCAAAAGTCCGTAATGTGATGAGGATAGCTGTCGTCGACCACTTGGTTATTGGCTGTCGCAATAAATCCGGATTCAGGGTTGACCGAACGCGGCAATTCATCGAACGGCACATAGCCATCCCAACCGTAATCACTTGAATCGCCCGGCACCGGCAATTGCCCATCGCCTTGTTTGCGAATCGGGATGCGGCCATTTGCTTTATACGCTATGGTTCCATCAGTAGAAGCGAATACGAAATTTTGGGCAGGCGCCTGGAAGTCTTCCAATGCGTTTTCAAACTGCTCCCAGTTTTGCGCTTTATTGAAGTTTAACACCGCCTGCAGTTCAAGTGTTGGCTCCAGCGCGGTCCATTGCATGGAAAATACAGCGCCGGGTGCTTCCTCGTCGTATAAAACAGGAGATACGACAGGACCGTGGCGTGTGACGAGCACTTCAAAATCGATTGTTTCCCCATCTTTCACTCCGATCGGCTCTTTGCGCACTTCCGCCTGCTCCCATTTGCCGTCATACCGGAATTCTGTCGGATTATCCGGATTTGGCGTTTCGATGTAGAGATCCTGCACGTCCGGTCCGACATTTGTCACGCCCCACGCAATGGTTTCGTTATGGCCGAGAATAATTCCCGGGATGCCGGCGAAAATGACGCCGCTGACATTTTGCTCCGGCGATTGCAGATGCATTTGATACCAAATCGACGGTGTGCTGAGCCCGAGATGCGGATCGTCTGCAAGCAGCGGCAACCCGCTCTCGGTTTTGTCGCCTGAGACGACCCAATTGTTGCTGCCGTTGAATTCAGGCGGGATCAGCGCCGGGTCGAAGGCACCTGCAATGTTAACCGGTTGCTGTTTATTGGCTTCCAAAATGGTCGGTGCCTCTTCCGGATAGCGGATGAACAGTTCACGCGCTTTTGCTTCCGGGAATTCATTCAATGCCCAGTGGCGCACTGCCAACGAATTCCAATTGCCGCCAAGGTCGTACGCCATGAATTTGCCGATCGCCAATGAATCTACAGGTGTCCACGACTCCGGCTCGTAACCAAGCAATGCAAACTCATAACTCAAGCGCCCGCCTTCTTTCGCTTCCTCGATATACGCATTGACGCCTTGTGCATACCATTCCAACACTCGTTTGGCTTCATCGCCATAGCCTTGCCAAGACGCCTCTCCAGCTTCCCGCAAGCTGAATGTACGGAAATACTTATCGGTATCCACTGCTGCTTCTCCAATAACTTCCGCTAAACGACCGCTTGCCTGTCGCCTCGATAAATCCATTTGAAACAAGCGGTCCTGCGCTTGGACATAACCTTGCGCACGATACAGGTCGGCATCATTTTCCGCCTGAATATGCGGCACCCCCACCTCATCCCGTGTCACTGTCACTTCTTCATCCAACACCGGCACTGCAACTTCCCCTTCAATCACCGGTTTTGATTTCGCTATGTAAGCGTTTGCAAAAACGAGCGCACCCGCCGATAACACCAACAACACACCGACTGCAACGAGCAGCCATTTCACCCACTTCTGTCGTTTCATCTTGACTCCCCCTTTTTGCTTTCCATTCGACTGAGTCGGTGGAAAATCCTTCCTCTACACAAAAAAAGCTTGCCCATA
Source organism: Planococcus dechangensis (assembly GCF_042654465.1). Lineage (NCBI taxonomy): Bacteria > Bacillati > Bacillota > Bacilli > Caryophanales > Caryophanaceae > Planococcus > Planococcus dechangensis. The sequence goes on from NZ_JBHSGL010000002.1 coordinate 60,577, forward strand.
AGGCAAGCTTAGTTGACGAAATCTTCTTCGCCGAGCACCAGTTTCACTTTCGGCACTTGTTTCTTTTCGGTAAGGACATACAACACATCCCCTTTTCTCAGACGCGTCGTTCCGGTCGGCATAACCAGTTTTCCGGAACGGATAATAGCACTAATTAAGGTTTGGTTCGGAAGGCCGATCGTCTGGACCAATTGGCCGGCGAACGGTGATTTTTCCGATAACTCCACTTCGAGCATTTCCGCGTTGGCACGGTCCATCGACACCAATTCAAGTGAATGAATGCGTTTCGGAACCGGACGGCCGTTCAATCCGAGCTTTTCGGCAATAAACGGAATCGTCGAACCTTGCAACAACGCAGAGGTTAAAACGATAAAGGAAACAATGTTGAAAAACAGGATGCTGTTTTCCACACCGGCGAGCATCGGGAACGTCGCCAAGACGATCGGGACCGCTCCTCGAAGTCCTGCCCATGACATGAATAATTTTTCTTTCAGATCGTAATCAAAGAATGCTGTGCTGATAAATACAGCAACTGGCCGCGCGATAAAAATCAACACGAATGATAACACAAGCCCTTTCCAGATGAGCTCCCAATCCGCCAACTGACTCGGGAAAACAAGCAGCCCGAGAATGATGAACATGAGAATCTGCATCAACCAAGCAAATCCTTCGTGGAAGCTGACGATCGAGTAACTATGCGTCAAATCACGCGTACCAATCACAAGTGCCGCTAAGTAGACTGCAAGCAGGCCGCTCCCGCCCAAGACAGCTGTAAAGCTATAGATAAATATTGCAAAACCCGCAGCGAGCACCGCATAAAGCCCGGATGCATCAAGCTGTATCCGGTTGATGGTCCACGATGCAAAAAGACCAAGCGCAAGCCCAAGCACTGCACCAAGACCCATTTGAAGAAGGAAGCTGCCGAACATGGACCAGACCGAAGTTTCCGGCATCATAATCAATTGAACGAAAGCAATCGTTAAAAACATCGCCATCGGATCGTTCGTTCCTGACTCCGCTTCGAGTGTTGAGGAAATCTTCGATTTGATGTTCTGGCCCGCAAGAACCGAGAACACCGCTGCTGCATCTGTCGATCCGACAATCGAACCGAGCAGCAGTGCTTGGAGCCACGTCAGATCGAAGACGTAATAAGCTGCTACAGCGACAATCCCTGTCGTAATCAATACCCCAAGCGTTGCCAGGACGAGCGAACCGCCGAGAACCGGACGGATATGCTTCCACTGGGTTTGGAGACCACCTTCGAAGAGAATGATAATGAGGGCAACAATTCCAACCATTTGCGCAATTTCTGCGTTGGAGAAATAAATAAGTCCGGAAACATCACTGCCTAAGAGCATACCGAGGAACATAAACAAGACAAGCGAGGGGACACCGGCACGAGCCGATACTTTCGTCATCAAGACTCCGGCTAAGAGGAAAATTCCGCCGAAGAGAATCACGCCATCTACAGTAAAACCTTGTATATTGACCACCTACCCCCGAAAATTACTTTGAATTCATTATACCATAATAATGGCACTATTTAAAAAAGCAGCACTCCCGAAAAGGAGTGCTGCCGCTAAACTCAAGCCATATCTTCGCCGACGATTTTTACTTCAAGCTCCAAATCGATGCCGAATTTTTCGAACACCGCTTTCTTCACCATTTCGATGGTTTGGATATAATCATTGGCTGTCGCGTTGTTTTTATTGACGATAAATCCGGCATGCTTCGTGGAAACTTCCGCTCCGCCAAATCCTCTGCCCTGCAATCCGCTTTCTTGGATCAGCTTGCCTGCAAAATTTCCAGGCGGCCGTTTGAAGACACTTCCAGCAGACGGGAATTCAAGCGGCTGCTTGCTTTCCCGTTGGAAAGTCAAATCAGACATTTTCGCATCAATAACCCGCTGCTCCCCGATTTCGAGACCGAACTCGGAAGACAGGACGTAAAAGCCTTTTTTCGTGATGATGCTTTTCCGGTAGCCGAGTTCCAGCTCGTCTTTCGTTAAGACCAGCTTTTCCCCTTCTTTCGTCAAGACTGTCGCCTGGACGATGACATCTTTGATCTCGCCGCCGTATGCTCCGGCATTCATTGCCATTGCGCCACCGATCGAGCCCGGGATTCCGCACGCGAACTCCATACCAGTCAGCTGGCGGTCTGCTGCTGCGCGCGATACTTTCTTAATGTCGGCGCCACCTTGTGCAATTACAGTTGTTCCATTGATCATGATACCGTTCAACTTCTTGAACGTCAGCACGATTCCACGGACGCCACCATCGCGGACGACCATATTGGAGCCATTCCCAAGCATCAATAGCGGGATATCATTGTCATATGCATATTTTACAGTATAAGCTACTTCATCTTCAGTTGTCGGTGCTACAAATATATCGGCCGGCCCGCCCATTTTCGTCAATGTATGCAAGTGCAGCGGCTCATCCATTTTGACGTGATCTTCTGCCACAAAGCGGCGCAAATCCGTCAACCAATTCTCTTTCATCATTCCAAGCAAATCCCTTCTAAACTTTTCACTCTTAATAGTATCCATTTTTCATCATGTTTTGACAAGCGATATTGTGCTGTTAAGGACTAAAGTCTTTATAAATTTTATCTTTAATTAAAACTATTTTAATTAAAAAGTATTGACTTCGAGATATTAACTCTTTATAGTAAGGGTAACACATTAGAAATTGGAGGAATTACACATGAAAAAATGGACAGTAGACCAAGCGCATTCAGAAATCGGATTTTCCGTCAAACACATGATGATCTCAAAAGTAAAAGGCTCTTTCGCTTCATATGAAGCACAGGTGGAAGCAAACGAAAGTGACCTGGAAAATGCATTGATCGATTTCCAAATTGATGTGACTAGCATCGATACAAACAACACTGACCGTGACAACCACTTGCGTTCGGCAGATTTCTTCGACGCTGAACAGCATCCACATATCAAATTCAACGCGACAAACATCCGTAAAAAAGACGACGATGAGTATGAATTGGTCGGCGACTTGACGATTAAAGACGTTACACGCCCAGTTACATTCGAAGCTGAGTACGGCGGCAAAGGAACAAACCCTTGGGGTGTGGAAGTTGTAGCTTACAGCGTCAACGGCAAAATCAACCGCAAAGATTTTGGTTTGACATGGAACCAAGCACTTGAAACAGGCGGCGTACTTGTCGGCGAAGACATCAAGCTAAACTTGGAAATTCAAGCAAACCCAGCATAAAACGTAAAAAAAGAAGCAGCCTTGGCTGCTTCTTTTTTGCAGGCTGCCGAGAAACCTCGGCAGTTTTTGCGTTGTACTGGATTACATTCCGCCCTCTAATTTCTTCAACGGCTTCACCGCAGGGCCTTCCAATACTTCTCCTGTATATGAAAAGCGCGAGCCGTGGCACGGGCAATCCCAGGATGTTTCCGCATGGTTCCAAGCTACGTCACAGCCCATGTGTGTACATGTCGGTTTGACGAGATGCACTTGACCGTACTCGTCGCGGAATCCGCCCGCTTTTTTGCCATCCACTTTCACAAGGCCGCCTTCTCCTTTTTCCAGATCGTCGACAGTCTTCGAAGGTTTCTTCAGCTTTCCGGTCACGAGCTCTTTGGCCACCGATGCATTGTCTTTCAGGAAGCTTGCCGCATCGGCGGTTTTCGTTTTCGCGCGTGTCGGATCAAACAGTGCGGCATAAGGATTTTCACGGCCGACAATCTGGTCCGTCAAAATTCGTGCTGCCGCAGCTCCGTTTGACATCCCCCATTTATGGAACCCGGTCGCGACTAAAATATGCTCATAGCCGGCAGTGATCGTGCCGACATATGGTATTTTATCCAAAGTCGTCATATCCTGTGATGACCAGCGATAAGGAATTTCCGTCAGACCGAAATAATCCTCACCGAACTTCGCCAAGTTCTCGTAATGTTCCATCGTATCGACTGAACTTTGGCCAGCCGCATGTCCATCGCCGCCAAGCAGCAACAGCTTTTCGCCGTTTTCGCCCGGCGTAAAGCGAATCGAGCGGGACGGGCTGTCGGCACTGATGTACATGCCTTGTGGGATTTTCCCTTCCGCCTTGACCGCAATCGCGTAGGAGCGGTTGACAGACAAGCGTGAGAAATACATACCGTCAAAATCATTGAACGGATAATGCGTGGCAACGACCACTTTGTCGCATGACAAATGCGATAAGTTTTCAGTCTGGATGACAGGATCTTTTTTGCTTAAAATCTTTACGACACGACTTTGTTCGTGAATGTCGACCCCCATTTTCTCCAGCTCTTTCACCAATCCCGTCAAAAACTTCACCGGGTGGAATTGCGCCTGGTTGCGCATAACCAGCGCTTCTGTCACAGGAAAAGGCAGCTCTGATTCTTCACGCGCCAATCCACCATCTATGCCCAGTTGCTGGTAGGCTTCCGCTTCTTTTCTCACGAGTTTGGCACTAGAATCTTGCGTTGAATATATAAATGCGTCTTGGTGTGAGAAATCACAGTCGATGCCCAGTTCTTTTGAGGTCTCCTCAATAAACTTCAAACCTTCCATATTGGCTTCATAGTAAAGTTTCGCTTGCTGTTCACCGGCTGTTTTTATCAACTGCGCATAGTACAACCCATGCTGTGCCGATATTTTTGCGGTCGTGTAGCCCGTGACGCCATCGATTAATTTTCCGGCATCCAGCAAGGTCACTTTTTTGCCTTCTTTCGCCAACAAATAAGCGGTGATGATTCCGGCAATACCTGCCCCGATCACTCCGACTTCTGTGGTTTTATTGCCTGTAAAAGCCGGGTAGTCCGGCAACTCCTTGTACGCTCTCCAAAAAGATTCCTTCGACTCAGGTATACGGCTTTGCTGTTCATTATGCGGCATGCTGCCCCTCCTTTATGGAATGTTTTGCTTATTGTTTGTCTACCCTTATAGGGAAAATGGTAATCAATAAATGAACGAAGGGCAGCTGAGTTCATTTATTTGCGACGCATCTGCATAGCAGATGTGGGAGCAAACGAATGCACGAGGCTTTGCCTTGCGAGGCTTGAACATAGTGAGAGTCGGGCAAATAAATGAAGATGAAGATTATTGGAGTTGTCAGCCACAAGAAAGCCCATTCACTTTTTCATCTGCAACGAAGTCGCAGCCCCGCTTTAGGTTGAGCTTCCGCAATGAGCTAGGAATACCGCTTGTCTCATTGCTTCGCTTCACCCGTTTACGCGGGGCTGCTTTTTTGTTCGCTGATGCTTGCATCCTAGGGGGCGGGTGGTTTGGATCATTACATGTAGCTCAGGAGTTAACCTAGTTTGATTAAAGAGTGGTTTCGTGCTATGGATTGGATATTTCATAGCAAAAAATACTGTTTTTCTTAATCTATAACGGATTCATATTTTTTCTCTCATCTATCATCCGCTCGTTAATCAATCATCCATATTTCTCCCCAAAACAAAAAAGACGAAAACGCCGTGGCGTTTCCGTCTTTCCAATTCAATCTTATGCGTTTACGCTTACTTTAGAAAGTGACTCTGCAGAATCTTTTACGCGATCCATACCGTCTGCGATGATTTGCTCAGCGCGGTCCGGGTACATATTGTGTCCTTCGATGATTACTTCTTCGATGTCCATGATGCCGAAGAAGTTCATGATGGCGCGAACATAGTTGACGCTCATTTCTCTTGGTGCCATTTCTGGAGTCGAGTAGACGCCGCCACGTGCATTCAAGATGATGACTTTTTTCTCAGGAACTAAGCCGACCGGGCCTTCAGCTGTGTATTTGAACGTCATGCCTGCCCGGTAGATATAATCGATAAATGTCTGCAACGGTGCAGGGATCGTCATATTCCATAGCGGGAAAGCAAACACAATAACGTCTGCATCCATGAATGCGTCCATTGCTTTATTGGCAGCTGTCAAAATGCGCTGCTCCAAATCCGTTAACTCTTCAGCTTGTGCGGATTTTTGCATAGCATCGAAGAAATCTTGACCGAAATACGGCATGTCTTCTTGGAATACATCGAATGTATTGACCACTGCATCTGTTTCTAGGTTTTTCATGAAGACTTCGTGCATTTTACTTGAAACGCCCTCAGAAGCTGGACGGTTATTAGCTTTTACGACTAAAATATTTTTCAACTGTAAAACTCCTTTTGCGCTATTATTATTATTCTTTAATTCAAGACTTTTCAATTATAAGTAATTAACTTATTAAAGTCAACGGGCTTGCTTGGCTTAACCCCCATCGCAAGAGTCTCCTGAACAGAAACTCGTTTGTTTTTTGCCGACTGGCTTGAGGGCCGGCCGGACACCTTCTTCTTCCCCGATTTGCTCCAGCGCTTCGATGAACGCTTCAAGCGGCTGGGCACCAGAAATAGCGTATTTGCGGTTGACAACGAAAAACGGAACGCCTTGCACACCGATTTGTTGCGCTTCTTGGATATCTTTTTCAACTTCGTCTTGGAACTGATCTGACGTCAACACGGCTGCGGCTTGCTCACGGTCAAGCCCTGCTTTTTCTACAATCACGAGCAATGTTTCTGTATTGCTGATATTGTGGGCTTTTTCAAAATAATGATGCATCAACAGCTCTGTCATCTGACGGTCCCCGCCTTGGGTTTCGGCCCACTTGACCAGCCTGTGCGCCGAAAACGTATTGGCGTGGGGCATATTTTCCACATCATAGTGCAAGTCGAAAGCTTTGGCGTGCTCTGCAACACCTGCCGTCATTTGTTTCGCTTGTTCGAGGCTTTGCCCCATTTTTTCCGCTAAATGTTCATACGCTAGTTTATCGGAATCTACTGGAGCTTGAGCATCCAGCTCATATGCTTTAAAAGTAACTTGCGCTTGACTCGCATAGCCGGAGCGCTCGAGTGCTTGTTCCAGCGTGCGTTTCCCTATATAACAGAATGGGCAAACATAATCTGACCAAACTTCAATTTTCATATCTATTCACCTCGCCACTTACTATAGCAATGAACGGGTGAACGCCACAATTTTTATGCTTGAAAAGAATTGCCAATTGGATCCAAAAAAACTGATTCCCCAAATGGGAATCAGCTTAAAGCCTCGGTAATAACCGGAACGATTTGTTTTTTTCTGGAGACGACGCCGGGCATGAGCACACGGTTGTCCGTCACTTCGGAGCCAAAAGCTCCTTCGATAATATCCGTGCGGCGTCCGAGGACGATGGCTTCAGAATTATTGTTTAAAATATCGGTAACCGTAAACACGAACAAGTCCAACCCTTTTGTCGCTACGATATCACCGATCAGAACTTCCAGATCTTTTTGGCGATTCATTACTTCAGATACATCGATAGCGTTCACTTGTGCCACTTCAAACCGGTGGCCGCCCGCTTCGAATTCTTTCGAATCGAGTGATACTAAATCTTCCAATGTTTTATTGCTGAGGTCCGCCCCTGCTTTCAGCATGGCGAGTCCGTATTCTTGTGCGTCGACGCCGGCGATTTCCGCCAGTTCTTTCGCTGCTTGAACGTCTTGCTCTGTGCACGTCGGCGACTTGAAAAGCAAGGAATCAGAAATAATGGCAGATAACATCAAGCCAGCCATTTCTGCTGGCACAGTCACCGCATGCTCTTTGTAAAGTTTCAGAAGAATTGTCGTTGTGCAGCCGACAGGTTCTGCACGGAAGTAAACCGGGTCTGCTGTCTCGAAATTGGCAATACGGTGATGGTCAATGACTTCAATCACTTGCACTTCGTCAATATCATTGATGCTTTGCTGGCGTTCATTATGATCGACGAGAATGACTTGCTCGACTTCACTTGCTGCGCGCTCTACAAGACGCGGTGTCGATGCTTTGAACTGCTCGAGTGCATACAGCGTTTCATTATTCAGCTCACCGAGGCGGATCGCTTCAGCATCCATACCGAGTTCTCTCTTTAAATGGGCGTAGACAATTGCCGAACAGATCGAATCAGTATCTGGATTTTTATGGCCTAATACAAAAACTTTTGACATGGATAATAGCCTCCTGGCTTGTGGTAGTTTCTGTGATTATTCTATCACAAGTTGCCTGACTAGAAAAAACCTGCGACTGAAAACCTACACAAAAACAGCATAACAACAACAATATATAGAAATGATTTTAGAATTATCAGTAATTTTATAAATAACTATGTACTTTAGCACATAGGAATGGTATTATATGACTAACTAATTCTATGTTTTCGGAAGGAAGAGATGCTTGTGACTATATTACTGGAAAAGAAATACATTCCCTTGTCCCATTACTTTCAATCTGCTACAAATTCCAGCATCCGCCTGACTTTCTCAGAAATTGAGCAGATCATGGGTCAGAACTTACCCAACGCGGCTTACTTGAACAAAAGCTGGTGGAAAAAGTCAAAACCCCCCGCCAAACATTTTCATGCATGGATGGACGCAGGCTATCGCGTTTCAGAAGTTGAACCTGACCGTTTCGTGGTGTTCGAAAAAGTGGATGCCGATAATAAAGCCGCGGATAAAGACGCAGAAGACAAAGATATCTTATTGATTCGAACCGCTGAACACGGAGATGCGCGATCGCTGGCGATGCTGCAAAAAACCGTGGAAGCCGAATCCGATTTTATGCTATACGGCAAAGATGAGCGCTCCCTATCTACACAACGCGTCCGAAAACAAATCATCGAATGGAAGCAAAATGGCCATTCAGCAATCATCATTGCCATTTTAAATGGGCAGCATGTCGGTTATTTGATGGTCATCGGCAGTGACGCACAGCGTGCTTCCCACCGGGCAGAATTAGTTCTAGGCTTATTAAAAGAAGCACAGGGCAAAGGCATTGCCAAGTCATTGCTCGAAAAAGCAGAGGACTGGGCAAAACAAAAAGGCATCACCCGCCTGGAAGTGACTGTCGCTGAAGGCAACGAACGAGGCCGCAAGCTGTATGAAAAAGCCGGATTTGAAGCGGAAGGAACGCGCCGCCGCTCCTTGGTCATCAACGGAAAAGAGCATAACGAGATCTACTTAGCCAAGTTTTTAAATTAAAATAAAAGCGTCCGCCATTCCTAGTTGAATGACGGACGCTTTTTGTCATGGAATTAATTCAGCACCGTCAGCCAGAAATACAAGCCGGTCAGTGTGATGAACAAAGTAGGGACGGTGAGGATAATGCCGACTTTGAAATAATAGCCCCAGCTGATTTCCACACCTTTGGTTTTCAATACATGTAGCCACAGAAGTGTCGCCAGTGAGCCGATCGGCGTGATTTTCGGGCCAAGGTCAGAACCGATGACATTGGCATAGATCAAAGCATCTCGCATGACGCCATCGGTATTGGTTTCGGCGATCGCGAGTGCATTGATCATAACAGTCGGCATATTGTTCATGCCTGAAGATAAGATCGCTGCGATAAAGCCCATGCCGATCGTCGCGGCATACAAGCCATGTCCCGCCGTCCACTCAATCGCTTGCGCGAGTACAGAAGTCAGGCCGACATTGCGCAAGCCGTAGACGACGACGTACATGCCGATCGAGAAGAAGACAATCGCCCATGGTGCACCACGCAGGACCGTCATCGTCTCGACGTGTTTGCTGCTACGCGCAATGGCCAAGAAGATGATGGCGATCGAGCCGGCGATGAAGGAGACCGGGATTTCGAGTGACTCGCTCATGAAATAACCGATCAACAACACCGCGAGCACGACCCAGGACAAGCGGAACATACGGATGTCTTTGATGGCCGATGCGGGATTCTTCAACACACTCGGATCAAAGCGCCCCGGAATGTCTTTTCTGAAGAACAAAAACAATACGATCATACTGGCAAGTATACTGAACAAGTTCGGCACGAACATATGCAGCGCGTATTCCGTAAAGCCGATGCCGAAAAAGTCAGCCGAGACAATATTGACCAAGTTGCTGATGATAAACGGAAGTGACGCGGTATCCGCAATAAATCCAGAAGCCATGATAAACGGCAAAATCATCGTATCCCTAAACTTCAACGCCCTCACCATGGCGAGAACGATCGGCGTCAAAATCAGCGCCGCCCCGTCATTGGCGAAAAGCGCCGCCACGACTGCACCAAGCAATGTGACAAGCAAAAACATGCGCAACCCGCTGCCTTTCGAGAACCGCGCCATATGCAGCGCAGCCCATTCGAAAAAGCCGATTTCATCCAATATCAACGAGATGATAATCAACGCAACAAAGGTCAATGTCGCATTCCACACAATCCCCGTTACGTCCCAGACGTCGCCAAAATCAACGACTCCGAACAACAATGCCACAATGGCACCGGCAATGGCCGACCAGCCGATCGACAATCCGCGTGGCTGCCAAATGACAAAAAGCAGTGTAATAAGAAAAATAATAATTGCTAACCAAACATCCATTTACATTCCATCTCCTTAGCTGCAGTTCACTTTCTTCCCTTCGGCAATGAGTGATTCCACCGTGCGCTCCGGCTCCGGCAACATGTCCAGCAATGCTGTCAGCACGCTGAACAGCGCATGGTCTTTATTTAGCGACCAAATTGTCCAACGCCCACGCTTTTCTTCACAAATCAGCCCAGCTTGCTTGAGTTTGCGCATATGCTGGCTGATGGCCGGCTGTGTCATCTCGAGCAATTCCGTGAATTCACAAATGCACAATGCCTCTTTCGATAAATATTTCAAAATCAGCATACGGGTTTCATCGCTTAACGCTTTCAAGCTTTGTTCCATTTGTTTATAGTCCATGCAAGACACCTCTTTTCGGCAATGGATTTATTATATAAGCGATCGCTTATGTATGCAAGGGGTCATTTGTAAATGTTTCTTAAATTTTTCCATACAAAAACCGCTCCTTATATAGGAGCGGTTTTAATCTGCCTTTATTTCTTTTCGAGCAATTTCAGCGACTCGCGGTTGAATGCTGGGATGTCATCCGGCTGGCGGCTTGTGACCAATTGGTTTTGGCACACAACCACTTCTTTGTCGACGACTTTGGCGCCAGCATACTCCATATCAACTTGAATCGATTTGTACCCTGTTGCATCGCGCCCTTCCAAAGCTTTTGCAGAAATCAATAGCTGCGGCCCGTGGCAGATTGCGAAGACCGGTTTGTCCGCATCCATGAACGCTTTCGTGAATTTCACGAAACGGTCGTCTGCACGCAATTGGTCCGGCGAGAATCCACCAGGCAATAGCAATGCGTCAAACTCTTCCGGGCTGACTTCGTCAATGCCTTTGTCGATAGTGACCACTGCTTCGCCTTGTTTGCCGGTCACTTTCTTGCCGGCTTCCTTTTCGATATTGATCAGTTCATGGCCTGCTTCATTAAAGGCTTTCGCCGGTTCTGTATACTCCACATCTTCAAACATGTCTGTAATTAACGTTGCAATTTTTGCCACTTTCCTTCACTCCTTTTGTTTAAATGCTCCCTATCTATATTCCACGAATTGGAAAGCTTAAACATCTGGATCAAGGACGGAATTTGGAGACGAACGGGTTTTCCGATTCCCAAAAGCGGTACGGGTAATGGACCGCCTCCTGCGAGTTTCCGATGCCGACGCGCGGCCCTGTAGACACCGCATGCACGGCATCGCCATCCGCGATATAAAGCGGACGTTCAGTGAAATGATGGCCATTATAATCCATCGTGATGCCCATCGCTTTCGTCAGTTTGCCGGGACCGCTTGTCCATTGCTTCATCGGCATGTGCTGCCCTCTCTGCTCCGCCATGAAATCAATCCCCTCAACCGGCTCGACGGCACGGATGAGGATGGCGCGCGGCGTATCTTCCGGGCCGCTGACAACGTTCAGCAGTGTATGGGTGTGCATTTGGTACGTATAAACAAGTCCGGCTTTTCCGAACATGATTTCCGTCCTTTTCGTACGGCGATTGCCGAAGCTGTGGGCCGCACGGTCTTCCGCACCCATATAGGCTTCGGTTTCGACAATACGGCCTGCGACGATGCCGCCGTGCAGTTCATGAACCAATATTTTCCCTAATAAATCGCGCGACAAATCAAGTGTCGGCGCTTCAAAAAAATTAGCACCTAAAGGCTTAAACATGACAATCCCTCCTATACGGCATTATACCGAATGAGGAGCGGTCACTGCATCAATCAAGGGTTCAATGTCTGCAATGCGGTCTTCATGAAAAGCCTGGACAATGGCGCTGCCGACAATAAATCCATCTACATCTTCACGCAACATGTCGACATGGCTTTCTTTTGAGATCCCAAATCCGGCATAGACCGGCACAGGGCTCAAGTTTCTAACTTTGCGCGTGAACGCACCGACTTCTTCTGCCAGATCGTCACGACTTCCGGTAATGCCCGTGACCGTCACAGCATAAACAAATCCTTGAGCTTCTTTCAAAATTTCTTCCAAACGGCTGTCGATGGTTGTCAAAGTCACGAGCTGTACAAGCACAAGTTCTTGCTGCTTAGCGAACGGCTCGATGATTTGACGGTGTTCAAACGGTAAATCCGGAATGATGACACCCGTTGCGCCTGCTTTTTTGGCTTCTTCTGCGAAACGCTCTGCTCCGAAGCGCAGAACCGGGTTTAAATAAGTCATGATGATGAGCGGCACTTTCACTTCAAAGTCGAATGCCTTCATCGTCGCGATCACTTTCTCCAATGTCACGCCTTGTGCAAGTGCACGGTTTCCGGCCGCTTCAATTGTCGGCCCATCCGCCACAGGGTCGGAAAACGGGATGCCGACTTCAATGGCGGTCACCCCGCGCTCTTGCAAATATTGGATCTGCTCGCCTAATTTATCGAGCCCGCCGTCACCTGCCATGATGTATGCCACAAACGCTTTATGTCCTGATTCTTTTAATTGCGCTAACCGCTTCATGACAATCCCTCCAATTTCTCGGCATATGTCGCCATATCCTTATCGCCGCGGCCGGAGACACAAATGACTAGAATGTCTTCCTCGCCCATGGACTGCGCTTGGTTTTTCGCTTCCGCTACAGCGTGAGCTGATTCGAGCGCCGGGATGATGCCTTCTAGACGGGACATTTCAACAACGGAAGCGAGCGCTTCGTCATCGGTGATCGCCTTATAAACAACGCGCCCGGTATCAGCGAGATGCGCATGTTCCGGCCCGATGCCCGGATAATCAAGTCCTGCGGAAATCGAATGCGCTTCCTGCACCTGGCCAGCATCGTCTTGCAACAGCTTCATCATCGCTCCGTGAAGCACGCCTTCTGAACCTTTCGTCAAGGTCGCAGCGTGGCGGTCGGTATCGACGCCTTCCCCTGCCGCTTCAGCGCCGATCAGACGCACGCCTTCATCGCCGACGAACGGATGGAACATGCCGATCGCATTGGAACCGCCGCCGACACATGCTACGATGGCATCCGGCAAACGTCCCTCCTTATCAAGGATCTGGCGCTTCGTTTCGAGCCCGATGACGCTCTGGAAATCACGCACCATCGTTGGGAATGGATGCGGCCCGAGTGCTGAGCCAATCAAATAGTGCGTGTCTTCGACATTGGTGACCCAGTAGCGCAGCGCTTCGTTCACCGCATCCTTCAGCGTGCCACTGCCTTTTGAGACACTTTCCACACGCGCACCCAATAGTTTCATGCGGAACACATTAAGTGATTGGCGTTTAATGTCTTCCTCACCCATGAAGACGACACAATCCAGGTCAAACAACGCGCAGATCGTCGCTGTCGCTACACCATGCTGGCCGGCTCCGGTTTCTGCGACAATTTTACGCTTACCCATGCGCTGTGCAAGCAAGGCTTGGCCGATAGCATTGTTCACTTTGTGCGCGCCGGTATGGTTTAAGTCTTCGCGCTTCAAGTAAATCTTCGGCCCGCCCCACGCTTCTGTCATGCGCGCCGCAAAGGTCAACGGCTGCTCACGGCCGACATATTCACGCAAATACTCATGATATTCTTCCTGGAATGCTGGATCGTTCTTTGCTTCCTCGTATGCTGCCTCTAGCTCTTTGACCGCTTTCATCAAAGTTTCCGGTACAAATTGGCCGCCGTAACGCCCGAAAAATCCTACCGGGTCTATTGTTTTTTCTTTTGTTCTCTCCATCGAATCACCCTTTGCTTGTAATATGAACTGCTGGATTTTCTCTTCATCTTTTCTGCCGTCCGTTTCTACGCCGCTCGATACATCGACCATAAACGGATCGGTTTGGCGGATGGCCGCTTGTACATTCTCTTTATTTAATCCGCCTGCTAAAATCAAGCGGCTTTTATCCAATTTGGCATTTTCGAGAAGGCTCCAGTCAAACACATGCCCGCTGCCTCCTCGGTATTCGGTGCCTGGCGCATCGACCAATACATAATCAGCAACCGAGTTTTCAAGTTTTTTGACATCGTCCTGCGTCCGGATCGAAAAGGCTTGAATGACCGGTACATCGATCCGTTTGATCAAGTCATCAGGTTCGTCACCATGCAATTGCACCATCGTCAACGGCACCATCTCCACAGCTTTTGCGATTTCCTCGAAAGAAGCGTTGACGAACACGCCGATCCGCTCTGTCGTCTCTGGAGCAAATCGGGACAATTCCGCTGCACGCTCCACCGACACGCGGCGTCTGCTCGGCGCAAAAACAAACCCGATGGCATCCGCCGGAGATGCTGCCTTTACGTGCTGTTCTTCCATCAATCCACAAATTTTCACACGCGTCATTGTGCTGCCCCCTGCCCTCTTGCCTGGCGGATCCAGTTTGCCGGATCTTCCGTGCGCATGAGTGCTTCGCCGACCAAGACACCTTGTGCCCCTCGTTTATAAGCATAATGCGCATCTTTCGTGCTGTTCATGCCGCTTTCGCTGATCAACACCGCGCTGCCACCAAACGGAAATTGCGCCGCCAGTTCCGCAGTGCGCTCGAGCGATACTTCAAATGTTTTCAAATTGCGGTTGTTGACGCCGATCAATTGTGCACCGAGCGAGATGGCTTTTTCCAGCTCTGCTGCATCATGCACTTCCACCAGAACTTCCAAGCCAAGCGAATCTGCATAACGGAATAGCCGCTCGAGCTCCTCGTCTTTAAGCGCTGCGACGATCAACAGAATGATCGTCGCTCCAGCCGCTTTCGCCCGTTCGATCTGAATTTCACTGACCATGAAATCTTTGCATAACACCGGCACCGACACTATGCGCGCCACTTTCCGCAAATCCTCGATTGAGCCTTTAAAATATTGTTCATCCGTCAAAACTGAAATGGCGGCAGCTCCGGCGCTTTCGTATTTTCGTGCCTGTTCTTCGACATCCACTTCCATGCGGATCGCCCCTTTTGACGGGGATGCACGTTTAATTTCTGAAATGACCCCACGGCTTGCGCGTAAGTTATCGATTAGTTTCGGCTTTTCCGGATACTGTTCGGTCGCCGGATACGCTTGATCGAAAGTGGTGATTTCCTGTCTTTTTGTTTCCATGATTTTATCCAATATCGTCATACGAGCACCCCCGATGCCAGGCGGTGCAACTCGAACACGCGCGCCGTTTCCCCGGAGTGAATCGATTGTTTCGCCTGTTGCACGCCTTGCGCGATGCTTTCTGCACGGCCGCTCACATAAAGGCCGGCTCCGGCATTGAGTGCCACTGTATCCAAGTATGCACTCGGTATGCCGCTGATAACTTGTTCAAAAATCTCCGCATTGCGCTTTGAATCCCCTCCGAGAATGGCTTCGACTGGAGCCGTATCCAATCCGACTTCATGCGGATGAACCGTCATGCTGCGTTTGCCATTTTCGTCAAAAACGATCAACTGGTTTGTGCCGACAAGCGACAACTCATCCAATCCACCTGCACCATGAACAATCGCCCCTCTTTTTCTGCCGAGCCGCATTAGTGCATCAGCCATCGGCTCCATCATATCCGGACGGTAAACACCGCTGATTTGAATGGCGATCGGCAATGGATTGGCGAGTGGGCCGACTAGATTAAAGATGGTTGGCGTGCCGATGTCCTTGCGCACTTGACGCAACCCCCCAAGTGCCGGATGAATGGCCGGCGCAAACAAAAAGGCGATGCCGGTCTGTTCGACGAGTGCCGGAAGTTCCATCACCGACAGTTCTGTCGAAATCCCAAGCTCTTCAAGTACATCCGAGCTGCCGGTTTTGCTCGACACACTGCGGTTGCCATGCTTAGCGACATTCATGCCGCAGCCTGCCAACACAAACGCCGTCAATGTGCTGATATTAAAACTATTCGATTTATCGCCGCCCGTGCCACAAACATCGACCAGCTCACCATGAATTTCAGGAAGCTTCACTGCCTTTTCCCGCATGGCGAGAACCATACCGACCAGTTCATCAGCCGTCTCGCCTTTTGTATGCAATGCACTTAAAAACTGCTTCATCTGCTCCGGGTTCATACGCCCTTCAAGCAATTCCAGTGCCTGTCTTTTCATTGTTTGTTCGTTCATATTGTCTACTCTGCTCATCTCAATCTCTCCTCGTCTCGTTTTTGAATGCAAAAATCCCCGCAACCGGAAATCTATTCCGGTTGCGGGGACGGTTTTAAACCGCGGTACCACCACGCATTAATGCAATTTTGCACTCACTCAAAAGGCTTTCGCCTTTCCCTTTAACGCAGGGGATACGTCCGCCATACTCACTTTCGCTTTCCGGCTGGCTCTCATAAGTCCATTCGCACAGCGCACCCAATCAGCTTCCACCAACCGCTGACTCTCTAAATGGATGCCACTGCCTACTCGTCTCATTCCTCGATTTGCACTGTTCTGTTCTCATCTCATCTTGCTCTGCTCTCGAATAGACTTGCCGCTCGTTCAACAAGTTGTCCTTCATACTAAAAGGTTTTGTATATTCTGTCAAGTGTTACACATGATCTTTGTTATCGGCCAGCTTACTCGAAACAACTCAAGTTAGCTGCGCTTCTGTGTAATTGCGCCACCCGGTCCTGAAAAAACGGATGAGCGTGGCGTTCATCCGCACTTAATACCGGCGCTAGGCAGCAATCATGATCGAGCGATAGCTCGTACCATCGTCGCCAGCTTTTCGTTTTGAAAAATGCAGATACTTCCGCATGTTGCGGAGTACCCGGCATAAGGCCTGCCCACGATTCCCAATCCGGGCGTCCCGCGAGCGCGCAGAAATTCCGCCAAAACTTTTCTTCAAGCGCACCGAGCGTCACATACCTGCCGTCTTTTGTTTCGTAGATCGCATAGCTGATGCGCCCGCCGCCAATTTCCGGAACGCCATGGTCCGATAAGCCCGCCGCATGGTAGGCATCATGATTCGGCAAAAATTCCGCCATCACTTCTGCCAGTGCGATATCTAAATAAACTCCTTGGCCGGTGCGGAACTTGCGGATCAACGCGGCCAGAATTTGTTCACAGGCGAGCAAACCGCCAGTATAGTCAGCAAGCGTGTTGGTCGGGTGGACCGGCCGCCCCTTATCATCCCGCAGCTGATCAAGTGCACCTGACAGCGCCAAATAATTGAGGTCATGGCTGCCAAGATTTGCAAGTCTCCCACTTTGTCCGTACCCCGACAAAGAACAATAGACGATATCCGGCTTTAGTTGTTTTGCGGTTTCATAGTCCAAACCAAGCTTTTTCATCACTCCCGGGCGGAAGGTTTCAACCACTACATCGGCAGAGCCGACCCATTCGAGCATTTCCCGCTTGCCTTCTTTCGACTTTAGATCAAGTTGGATAATGTGTTTACCGGCATTATGCGCGCGGTGGACAATGCCGCCGCCCATACCGCGCGACGGATCACCGCTTGGCGGTTCAACCTTAATGACTTCCGCACCGAGTTCGGCGAGGCGCTTTCCGGTAAATGGCCCCGGCACGTAATAGGTCACATCCAACACGCGAATGCCTGTCAATGCCGCTTTCATTTAAAGCCCCATTCGCTTGGCGATGATGGTTTTCATGATTTCATTCGAGCCGGCATAAATCGCCGCCACCGGAATGTCGCGGTAACGCCGGGCAATCTTGTATTCTTCCATATACCCGTAGCCGCCATGCAGTTGCATACACTCCCCTGAGATTTTCTTCGCCGTATCCGTCAGCCAGTATTTTGCCATTGATACTTTCGAAACAATGTCTTTTCCTGCCATGTGCTCTTCGACCAAGGATTCGAGAAATGCTTTACCAAGTTCGATTTCGGTCGCCATTTCCACCAGTTTGAACTGGGTGTTCTGAAAGGCGCTGATCGGCTTACCGAATGCTTTGCGGGATTTTACATAATCGATCGTCATCTCCAGCATATCTTCCGAGGCGATTTGCGCAGCAAGTGCCACGACGAGTCGCTCCTGCTGCAATTTTTCCATTAAGTATGTAAAACCTTTGTTTTCTTCACCGACGAGATTTGCCACCGGCACTTTGCAATCTTCGAAATACAGTTCGGACGTGTCCTGTGCATGGAGCCCGACTTTATCGAGCTTGCGCCCTTTCGTGAAGCCAGGCGTGTTTTCTTCAACCATCAATAGCGAAATTCCTTTATGTTTCGGTTCTGCTTTCGGGTCTGTTTTCACGACAACCAGTACATGGGTCGAGTTGATGCCGTTGGTGATAAAAGTTTTCTGTCCGTTGACGATATAATGGTCACCGTCTTTTACGGCTGTCGTGGAAATATTGGCGAGGTCGGACCCAGCCCCTGGTTCTGTCATCGCAATCGCGGTAATATACTCGCCACTGATGCAGCCCGGCAGCCAATCCTGTTTCTGCTGTTCTGTGCCGTATGCCTCCACATAAGGAACCGTAATGTCATTGTGCAATCCGACGCCGGTTAGGCTTGCTCCGACGCGTTCCATCTCTTCCCCGATAATGACGCCGTAGCGAAAATCCAGGCCAAGGCCGCCGTATTGCTCTTCCACTTGCGGACATAAAAAGCCCATATCGCCGAGTTGCCTCCAAAATGATTTTGGGATGAGGCGGTCTTTTTCCCATTGATCGTAATGCGGCACTGCTTCTTTTTCCAAAAACTTGCGCAAAGATTTGCGGAACATCGTATGTTCTTCTTCTTCAAAACGGTATCTTGCCATTTCTCCCACTCCCCTTTTCCCTATATTATTTCGGCTGCATGCGGATTGCGCCATCGAGGCGAATCACTTCGCCGTTCAATAGCGGATTTTCCACAATGCTTTCGACTAGTTTGGCGTATTCACTAGGTTTTCCAAGACGCGCCGGAAACGGCACTGTCGCAGAAAGCGACTCAATCGCGGATTCCGGCAAGCCGTCGAACATCGGCGTTTTCATGAGGCCAGGCGCAATGACCATGACGCGGATGCCGTCACGTGCCAATTCGCGCGCTATCGGCAAAGTCATCGAGACGATGCCGCCTTTTGACGCGCTATAGGCCGCTTGCCCGATCTGGCCTTCAAAAGCCGCCACAGAGGCAGTCGAAATGACGACACCGCGCTCGCCATCTTCGTTCGGCGCGTTTTCTTGCATTGCCGCTGCGGCAACCCGCAAGACGTTGAAGCTGCCGATCAAATTCACTTGAATGACTTTTTCAAATCGGTCGAGCGCAAGCGGCTGACCTTTTGAAACGACTTTTCCAGGCGTTCCGATGCCGGCGCAATTGACGACCAGATTGATGCCGCCAAAACTTTCCACCACTCGCGCGACATTTCGCTCCACTTGGGAAGCGTCTGTCACGTCCGTTTCGAAATAACGGACTTGCCCGTCTGCAAAATCGCCGATCACCTCTTGGGCACGCTGTTCGTTCAAATCGAAAATCACAGCCCGGCCTCCGCGGCTTGCGATATGCCGCACCGTCGCTTCACCGAGTCCAGATGCGCCGCCTGTAACAATTGCTTTCACCTCAGAAAAATCCATCCCGTCCCCCCCTTTGCGTAACGCTTTTTTACGTGAGCCGTTCGATAATGGTCGCATTGGCCATGCCCATACCTTCACAAATCGCCAACAACCCATAGCGGCTATTTGAACGCTCCAGTTCATGCATAAGCGATACCAATAATTTTGTGCCGGTCGCACCTAAAGGATGCCCGAGTGCAATTGCACCGCCGTTGACATTGAGCTTTTCCGGGTCTCCTCCGATATCCGCAAGCCACGCTAGCGGCACCGGCGCAAATGCTTCGTTCACTTCGTAGCGGTCCATATCTTCAATAGAAAGACCCGCTTTCTCCAACACTTTTTGCGTGGCGGCAATCGGCCCCGTCAGCATCAAAGTCGGATCCGATCCGACAACGGTGCGTGCAAGAATGCGAACTTTCGGCTTTAATCCCAGCACCTCCGCTTTTTCTTTCGACATCAATAAAACGGCGGACGCTCCGTCGCTCATTTGGCTGGCATTGCCTGCCGTAATGACACCGGCTTCATCAAAAGCAGGCTTCAATCCTGCGAGCACTTCCTCTGTCGTTCCGGGTCTTGGCCCTTCATCTTTTTGCACAGTCTGTTCATGCCCCTCTTCATCCACCGTTTCGACCGGCACGATCTCCCTGTCATAATGTCCGTCATCTATTGCCTGCTGCGCCCGTTTATGGCTCTGTACTGCATATGCATCCAACTGCTCGCGGCTAAAGCCCCATTTGGCGGAAATGCGTTCTGCCGATAAACCTTGATTGATGATTTCGTACTGTTCAGTCAGTTTTTCGCTCGGTTGCGCTCCTTGCATATTGGAGAACATCGGAACGCGCGTCATGCTTTCTACACCTCCGGCAATGACAATATCCATGTCGCCGGAAAGAATCGCCTGCGCACCGAAATGGACGGCCTGCTGGCTCGACCCGCACTGGCGGTCAATGGTTACGCCCGGCACATAATCCGGAAACCCCGCAATCAACGCTGCGGTCCGCGCAATATTCCCCCCTTGTTCGCCGGATTGCGATACGCAACCGAGAATGACGTCTTCCACATCCGCTTTTTCAACGCCGGCGCGCTTCACCAACTCGGCAAGCACTACACCCGCCAGCTCGTCGGGACGCATATTTCGAAATTGCCCTTTTCTTCTACCAACAGGCGAACGCACACCCTCTACAATGACTACTTCTCTCATAAATTCCCACTCCTCCTGAAATCGCTTTCATTAAACTGAATTGAATGACTATTCATTCACCTTTATTTATTGTACAAGAACTTGCCATGGAATACTACTTGAAAAAAGTGTCTGGCAGCACATGATTTTCACATGAAAAAACCTCTGCGGCAATTGCGGCAGAGGTTTCTTTGTTATTCTTCGATTAACCCTTTTTCCAATAAGAATTCGCGTGCTACATCGTTCGGAACGTCCTGATCCACATCCACACGCGCGTTCATCGCAAGCATTTCTTCTTCTGTAATCTGACCAGCCAAATTGTTTAGCAGTTCCTCAAGTTCTGGATACTCCTCTAGCGCTTCCATTCGAACGACCGGTACGGCATCGTATTTCGGGAAGAAGGACAGATCGTCTTCTGTCGTCTTCAAATCAAACAATTGAATTCGGCTGTCTGTCGTGAAGGCAGGAATGACGTCGACATCACCGCTATTGACCGCCTCGTACATAATGGCTGGGTCAAAGCTTTCCATTGCGGAAAACTCGAACGGATAGGTCGCCACTAAGTCATCAAAGCCATCCCCTTGGCGTTCGTAAAATGGATGCGGCGCACCGAAGCTCATGTTTTCCGATTGCGAAATTTCCGCAAGGTCTGAGTACGTTTCTGCATCGTAATCTTTTGTATATGCTAGCGTGTAGCCATTTTCAAAACCGAGCGGCTCGAGCCATGTCGCATTCAGTTCCTCTTCATAGCCTTCCCGCACTTCCTGCAATACTTCTTCAGACGACTGGCCAGGAGTCGTCTCGCGCTTCAAAACGTCTTTCAGTCCTGTACCGGTATATTCGACGTATAAATCGATATCGCCATTCTCGAGTGCCGGCGTCAAAATCGACACTTCCCCTAATCCTTCTTCATACGATACGCTATAATCCGAATTCGACTCGATATACTGGCCGATAATATGCGGTAGTATATACTGCTCTGTCCACGGTTTTCCTCCGATGACGATCGGATCCGAATCTCCACTCCCGCCGCAAGCGGCAAGCAATGCAGACGTGCCGAATAATATTCCAACTGCTGTTTTTTTCATCAATAATTCCCCCTCAATAATTGGCGATTCTTTAAAGCCGCTTGTTCATCATACAGCCGGGTCCAGCCAAGGCTCCATTCCAGCTTTAGGTTTTCAAGCCTTTTGGCGTTGCGCGTTTTTCGATCATTTTCAAAATAAAATCAAAACCGATGGCCAGCAAGGCAACCGGCAAGGCACCGGCAAGCACTAGCGAGTTATTATACGATTGCAGCCCGCGGTAGATAATATCGCCTAATCCGCCAGCCCCGACAAAGGTTGCGAGTGTAGCGATCCCCACCGTCAATACCGTCGCCGTCCGGATGCCGGCCATAATGAACGGCAGCGCCAGCGGCAATTCGATTTGTCTCAGAATTTGCGTTCGGGTCATGCCCATCCCGCGTCCGGCTTCAATTGTCGAGCCGTCTACCCCGACGATGCCGGCATACGTATTGCGTAAAATCGGCAGGAGCGCATAGATGATGAGAGCGATTAAAGCAGTCGGCGACCCGATACCAAGAATCGGCACGAGAAAACCGAACAACGCCAAACTTGGAATTGTTTGAAAGATGGCGGTAACTCCAATGATCGGCTCGGCAAAACGGCGATAGCGGGCAATTAAAATGCCCGTCGGCAAGGCGATTGCAATGCCGATCGCCACCGCCACAAACGACAAATAAATATGTTCAAGAAATGCATTTTGGATCATATCTTGGCGGCTGATGAGCGTATCGATGAATGCCCTCATACAATCGTCTCCTTTTCCTCATGAAGCGCTGCTTTTAATAATTCCCGCTCCCCGGCAAAACCGATCACTTGACCGTTTTCGACGACTGCAAGACGCGGTTTCCCGCTACTCTCCAGTAATTGATGGGCTTCGCTGATGGTCGTTTCTGACTCCACTTGATGCGCTTCTCCGGTCCCTGAAAGATCCAGCAAGAACGAAAATTCTTTCAAGCGGCGATCCCCGAACGAACGTTTTTGATTGATGCGCTCGGCGCCGATAAAATTGTGGACAAATTCATTCGCGGGTTCATCGATCAATTGCTGAGGAGAACCGATTTGTTCAATCCGTCCATCCCGCATCACTACGATGGTGTCAGCAATTTTCAATGCCTCATCCATATCGTGCGTAACAAAAACAATCGTTTTATGGATTTCCTGCTGCAAATGGCGCAGCTCGTCTTGCAATTGTTCGCGACTGATTGGATCAAGCGCCGAAAAAGGCTCATCCATCAAGACGATGTTCGGATCGCCCGCAAGCGCACGGACCACGCCCACACGCTGTTGCTGGCCGCCGCTCAGCTCCAATGGATAGCGCTCCATGAAAGTGGCTGGGTCCAACCCGACCAACTTCAATAGTTCTTCTGCACGCCGCTCCGTCTTGTCTGCCGGCCAATCCAATAGCTTGGGAACGAGTGAGACATTTTCCTTAATGGTCATATGCGGAAACAAACCGATCCGTTGAATCACATAGCCGATCGACCGCCTCAGCTTTACTTCATCCATCCCCGTGATCGGCTCTTCGTCTATGTATACAGCTCCAGAGGTTGGGTTCTCTAGCTTGTTGACCATTTTCATCAAAGTTGTTTTGCCGCAGCCGCTCGGGCCGATGATGGCGGTCAGCTGCCGCGCTGGCAAGATGAGCGAAATATCTTTCAACGCTTCGGTGCCGTCCGGAAATTTTTTCGTGACCTTATCAAAGCGAATCATTCGCCTCTCCCCCTTTATATTAATCGTTTTTCTATACCCTTTTACACAGGGCTTTACTCCCGCATGTTTGCTTCAAATTTCAAGTGAATCGGATTGGCGATTTGTTCGTAGCCAATTTCCTGGTATATTTTATTCGATGTGCCATTACTCAAATCAGTATACAACATGGCAAAATCATATTCTTCTAACAGCTCTTCGGTCACTTCGGCGACCAATGACCGTGCATAACCTTTTTTCCGCCATGCTTTTGGCGTAAATACGAAAGAAACGGTAACGCCGTGTTTTGAAGGGCGGGCTTTTTTCATGCATGCTACCGCGCGTCCGTCATGCTCCCACAGAAACACTTCTTTCCGGTTAATGAAATCCGCGATTCGCTCTTTGGCTTCTGCCGGCGAAGGCGTGCCGATACCTGTTTCTTCACTGAACAGCACATACCAGCCGATCAGCAGCTCAGTATCGAAGCGATTGGCCACACGCCAGCTGCCGGGGCTTTTCGCAAGTTTTTTCCGCACCGCATCGATGCGGTACAAACCTTGATCCATCGCGACATAGACTTGCTCGCCTGTAAGTCCATTCCAGGCTTGCGCAAATTGTTGCGCCGCCACTTTGTCCCCGATGACACCGGGAACAGCAAGTCCGGTCTCAAGGAATTTCTGTGCGACCAGCGCTTCCAATCCAGCCGATTCCCGCAAGACGATCAATTGCAGCGGATGGGGAGGCGTCATTAAAGCGAACGCCGCAAAACCTTGAGCATCTCGCGCAATCCCGATCACAAATTTTTCATAACGCCCTTCTTTTATCTGTGCCAGAACGCCGAGAAATAAGCTATAACGATCTTCTTGCTTCGATAATAGTGGCCACGCTGCTTGTGCGAACTCTCCGCTATCTTGATACCATTCCCACTCCATAATTCCTCACTCGTTTCCATTAAATTCATTTGCTACTATAAATAATTGGCTAAATTCCGGACATTTCCTCTTTTAGCTTGTGAGAAAACAAAAACGCAGACCTATTCGGCCTGCGTTTTGTTAGTCGAGCTCCATTTGTTTTGTTTCGGTTCCAAGAAAAGCAACCGCAGCCGCACCAATTAAAATCGATATGCAAAAAATGGCGAATATAACGTTGATGCCAAATCCAGCTGTCAGCATCGAGCCGACCAAGAGCGGCCCTAAAATACCGCCGATACGCCCGAATGACGCCGCCATACCTGTTCCTGTCGCCCGTATGACAGTCGGATATTGCTCAGGGGAATAAGCGTAAAGCGCTCCCCATGCGCCCAGATTAAAGAACGATAATAATCCGCCTGAAATGAGAAGTCCCGTGACAGTTTCGACATTGCCGAATGCCAAAGCAGATCCCGCAGTTCCGATTAAATACGTCACCAAGACGAACTTCCGCCCCGCACGCTCAATCAGCCAAGCCGCTGAGAAATAACCCGGCAGCTGCGCCAACGTCATGATCAAAACGTATTGGAAACTTTGAATCAACGGAAATCCTTTCATCACCATGACACTCGGCAACCACAAGAACATGCCGTAATAGGAAAAGACGACGGTAAACCAAACGATCCATAGCATTGAAGTCGGACGCCGATATGTTTTCGACCAAACTTCACGGATATTCGTCGAAACCGATCGCAATACGTTCTTTTTCGCGGTGAATTGCGGCGAGTCTGGTAAATTGATGCGCAGATAAAGCGCATAAAATGCCGGTAATGCCGTCAATAATAGCGCGACACGCCATCCATACGCCGGAATGACGAAGTACGAAATGATAGCAGCGACCAACCAGCCGGCTGCCCAAAAGCTTTCCAACAACACCACGACCCGTCCGCGGTCTTTGGCCGGTACGCTTTCAGATACCAAAGTCGCTGCAACCGGCAGTTCCCCGCCAAGCCCCATGCCGACAAAGAAACGCAAAATCAAGAAAGCGGCAAGCGTTGTAGTAAAAGCGGAAATTCCGCTAGCGATCGAAAATAACAGTAAGGTGATGATGAAAATTCTTTTGCGGCCGACACGGTCAGCATAAATGCCGAAGACAAAAGCCCCGACTGCCATACCGATCGAGTTGACGGCGCCGATCCAGCCCATCTCTTCAGAAGTGAGGCCCCAATCCGCATGAAGCGCCGCAATAATAAAGGCCAATATCCCGACATCCATGGCGTCGAACAACCAGCCGAGACCTGCTACTCCTAGTAATTTGCGTTGCGAGATTGTTTTTGGTGTTTTTTCAGTTGCTGTAGCCATATGCTTTCCCCTTGTCTTGACAGTTGTCACGAATTATTTACAGTTTTCACTATACGCCTATGAGCAAGAGGTGACAAGCAATCGTTTCAAGTTCCTGAATTGTTCGATGCTGCTACCGCAGCGCTCACACTGACCATCATTGCCGCTTGCTGCGCTTGCATCAGCATTTCAACAGATGATGCAAACATTGCCGCTTTGCTGCCGCGCAGTTCCGCCGATTCCGCCATCACTAGTTGTGCCGCTGAAGGCAATGCCCATTGCTTGTACCAACGGAATAGCTTCGAACTTTCCAGCGTGCGCATCAATTCCGCAATGGACTTCAACGCAGCCCCATCCGCTTTGGCAATCGCCAAAAAGCCAAGTACCGGATAATGCGCTGAACGAATTTTTATGTTTTCCGCCTTGAAAAAATCCCGGATGGCCAATACGCGTCCAGCGACTTCCGGCTGAAACTGAGGCGAGTCGAATGTCATCGCTTGAGAAAGCCATTGCAAGTGATTGCCCGGGGAAAATCCTTGCGGCCTCAATTCACTATAGTAGCGGTTCATCGTCTCGGCCCGTTCTTTCAAATCCCCTTCACGCCTCCCCAATAGCACGACATACGGAATGTCCTCGCTTGATGTCAAAAACGGATGGTGGGCTTTCATCGCATCATACAACTCTCTCGCACGAGCCGCTTCTTCAGGCGCCTCCATGATCAAGCCGCCAAGATACGTATATCCGCTTTTCCAAAACTTCTCTGCAGTCAAGGCTTGCTGGTGGACGTTTAGGCGCGCTAGCCCTTCAACTACCGGCTCATCTCCCAATACAAGATATGCAACGGCGATGTGATGAAGATGTGCGCGAAGCGGCGAAGCAAAGCTTTCTGAACTTTTGACAATACGAGAAGCTTCCGTATGTATAGCCGCATCGAATGCGCGGCCGCGGCTCAAGTAAATCATTGTCACAGCGAGCGAGACTTGTTTGTCCGTTGCCCAACCAAGTGTTTTGGACACCTGCTCAAACGTTTCTTCGATTTTTTTAGTTTCCATAGAAAAACGCCTCCTTGACCGTTTGTACGGTCAAGGAGGCGCAAAGTTTCAAGTTACGCAAGAAGAACCAAGCTCATAGCCATCACAATCATTCCGGCAATTAATCCGTAGATCGACAGATGCGCTTCATCATAACGCTTCGCTGCAGGCAATAATTCATCCAGCGAGATGAAGACCATGATGCCTGCTACACCCGCAAAGACAATGCCGAACAAAGTATCGCTGAGGAACGGCATCAAGAATAACCATGCCGCAATTGCACCGACCGGCTCGGCCAAGCCCGAAAGAAAACTGTACTTGAATGCTTTTTTCTTACTCCCTGTCGCGTAATAAATTGGTACAGAAACTGCGATACCTTCCGGAATATTGTGGATTGCTACGGCAATCGCAATCGCAATGCCGAGCGCTGGATCTTGCATTGCCGACATGAACGTTGCGATTCCTTCGGGAAAGTTATGGATGGCAATCGCCAGCGCCGTGAAAATCCCCATTTTGCGCAACCGGGCATACTCATCGTTCGTTGGGCCTTCATCCATGTCTTCCACCGTTTTCACTTCATGCGGATTTCCCAACTGAGGCAACACACGGTCTAATGCCGCCATGAAAATCATACCGCCGAAAAAGCCGAGGAGCGTCAGCCAATAGCCATTGGTTTCGCCGTGCGCTGCCGTCAACGAATCTTTGGATTTAAAGAAAATCTCGATCATTGATACATAAATCATGACACCTGCCGAGAAACCGAGCGACACAGACAGGAATTTCGTATTTGTGCGCGAAGCAAAAAAGGCGATAAAACTGCCGACCCCTGTCGCAAGACCCGCGAAAACAGTTAAGCCTAGCGCGAATAATACCGTACTGTCCATAAACCAAACTTCCTTCCGTTTCTAATGAATAAGGTTATTCTACGTTAAAAGTTTCCTTAGCGCAACTTTTTTTAACGAGGAAAGGTTTTCCATTATTCAAGCATATTACGGACGGATCAATCTCCCGAGTTTCTGCCAATCTGCATCCCGGTGTTCGCGGACAGCAGGATTATAAAAGACACTTGCTGGATGAAAGGTCGGAAAAATATGATAGCTCTCAGCCGTTTCTTCAAAACAAAGCTTTTCTTCATCCCAATAGAGAACGGGCGTCTCAATTAAGGTGCCGTGCAATTGTGTAATTTTCGCCTGTGGGCCGATGAGCCTCTGCAAGCCGATATTGCCTAGCGTCACAATTAATGGCGGCTTCACCGCCCGAATTTCTTCATCCAATATCGGCGCATGGGCTATGATTTCTTTTTTATTCGGCGTACGGTTGTATTTCCTTTCTACCACTTCGCCATCGCGTTTGCGTTTTTCTCCCCATTTATATGGACGGCTCCTAACCGCACTCGTAATATAGACATCTTCTCTCGTCAAACCGACGCCCGCAAGCGAATCCATTAATTCTTTCCCAGCTCGTCCAGTGAACGGAATACCCGTCTCCACTTCGTTTTCACCCGGCGCTTCTCCGACCAACATTAAAGCAGGCTTTTCAGGGCCGCTGCCCCAAACGAACCCTTCGCAAGGATATTCGGCTATGCGCTGCTTGCCCCACTCCGCCAACTCTTCTGGAATTCGATACATCGTTATCACCTTTTTCTTTTAAAAGTCTAAATTTCTAGTTCGCTAGAACCCACGCCATTTGCAAGCGTTTACACGTAAGGAAACCTAACACAAGTTAAAATAATACTTGCATTGTCAGAAAATATTGATTAATATGTTAACAAACCTAACAAGAAGTAGATGTTAGAAAACCTGACATAAGGAGGAAAGCGTATGAAAAAGATTGAGACTATAATCCGTCCTTCGGTTTTTGCGGATGTTCGGCAAGCTTTAGCGTTAGAAGGAATCGATGGCTTGACCGTAACGGAAATCGCCGGAATCGGCAAGCAGGAAGGGCGCGTCGGCTTGTTCCGGGGGAATGCTTATCGCATGGAATTCTCACCGAAACTAAAATTAGAGATGGTGGTCGAAGATGAAAAAGTCGAAGACATCATTCAAGCCTTGCTCGATTACGCCTCCACCGGCGAAGTTGGAGATGGAAAGATTTTTATTTTGCCCGTCGAAGAAGCCATTCGCATCCGAACAAAAGAACGCGGCGCTGTCGCGATTGGATAAGGGGAGATTATTATGGAAGCTGTACAAAGTTCAGTTGATATGTTGTGGGTCATGCTCGGCGCAATGCTCGTGTTCTTCATGCATGCCGGATTCGCCATGGTGGAAACCGGATTTACCCGTTCTAAAAATACCCTGAATATATTAATGAAAAACATGATCACCATTTCACTTGGATCGATTCTTTATTTCATTGTCGGATATGCCATCATGTTCGGTCCATCATCATTCGGGTTGATCGGAACAGAAGGATTCGCTTTATCGGGCGTTACGGATATCGGATTCTTCGTTTTCCAAGCCGTCTTCGCTGCAACATGCGCAACAATCATCTCTGGTGCCGTGGCAGAGCGCATGCACCTGACCGCTTACATCTTATTGACTATCGCAATGACAGCCATCATTTATCCCATTGTTGGCCACTGGGTATGGGGCGGCGGCTGGTTGTCACAAATCGGCTTTATTGACTTTGCCGGATCTACTGTCGTCCACTTGACAGGCGCTGTCGCAGCATTTGTCGCCGCATGGAAAATCGGTCCGCGCCTTGGCAAATATTCCGGGAAGACCGTCAATTCGATCCCTGGCCACAGCTTGCCACTCGGAGCACTCGGCGTCTTCATCCTATGGCTTGGCTGGTTCGGCTTTAACGGAGGCAGCACGCTCGCTGCCGACCCTGCGCTCGTGCCGCCAGTCATCGCTAACACCTTACTCGCTGCATCTGCCGGTGTTTTGGCAACTGCCTTGTATACCCGCTTCCGCTATGGACGCATTGACGGTACCTTGACAATGAACGGCGCGCTTGCCGGCCTTGTCGGAATCACTGCAGGAGCTGCCAATGTTTCCTTCCTCGGTGCGATCATTATCGGATTGCTAGCCGGGATCATTATGACTGAAGCTGTCCATATATTGGATACTAAAATTCGCGTGGACGATCCAGTGGGGGCTGTCTCTGTTCACGGTATTGCCGGGATTTGGGGAACGCTCGCAATCGGCTTTTTCGATGTCAATGGCGGCCTCCTCTATGGAGGTGGTGCTGAAATCCTAGGAATCCAAGCAGTCGGCGTACTGGCTGTAGTTGCTTGGGCATCCGTCACCACAGGCGCTGTGCTCTTGCTCATCAATGTTGTAACGCCGCTGCGCGTGACAGCTGAAGAAGAAGAGATCGGATTGGATTTTTCAGAGCACGGTTCGCAAGCTTACTCGATGCAAGATGTGCTGCGCGGTTCATCGGGACGTGCAGACAATTTCGCCGACCGGCTCAATCAACTGGGAGACGAACGGCCGGTCTCCGGCAAAGTATAGTTTAGCTAGAGAGAGAAAAACTTAGGGGTCTTCATACAAATAAAAACCGAACGGAGAAGCGTCCTTCTCCGTTCGGTTTTTTATTATTCTGCTGCACTCGCCTATTCGCTTTGCACCGGCCTGCGCTTGCGAAATTGCCGCTCCCGCATTTCGTACCAAATGGCAACCAGCACAAACCATGTATAGCCGAGGAACATTCCCGCCAAGATGTCCGAGATATAATGCTCGCCACCCGCCACACGCGACAAAGCCACCAGTATCGTGAGCGCGATAGCAACGCACCAAACCAATAGACGCATAGACTTCGTGGCAGATTGCCCGATAAAATAAGCCAAGGTGAACAAGTACAAAAGCCCGACCATGGCGTGGTTGGACGGAAAACTATAAGTTGCGAGCTCTTGGGGGAAATTCGGCCTTGGACGCTCGAACCATTCTTTCATCAAATGATTGAGCACATTCCCAGCTCCAACCGCGAGAAACACAAACAGCATTCCCCTATAGTTTTTCCGGAAGATCCACAAGAAGACCAGCAACAGAAAGCTGATGCTGAAAATCATCCATTGTTCGCCGATAATGGACATCGCATCGAGCCACCCAATTCCGCCAAGTAAAGAACCCCCCCGCTCGTCGAGTTCACGTACCGGCTCCTGTTGATAATAGAACAAAATGCCGAAAAACCCGAGCAGCGTAGCCATTGCCAACGGATAAAAAACACGTTTCATCACTTGCACCTTCTTCCTTAGCGCGATATCGCGTTGCGCTTATTGGAAAGTCTTTCTATATCCATACCCTTCAGAAAATTAAAAAACCTGCATAGAAGTAATCTTCCACACAGATTGTATATATCCTTGTCGAAATCGCCAATAGGGCTTCAGGAATTAAAGTACACACAAATCCGGCAATCATTCATTTGCTGAATTGGGATGTCCATATCATAAATCTCCTTTAATGCAGCCGATTGAATGATTTCTTCAGTCGGCCCATCTTTGACGACGCGCCCTTCTTTCAATGCGACAATCCGGTCCGAATACACGGAGGCAAAATTGATATCGTGCAACACGATGACCACTGTCTTACCGAGTTCATCCACCAGACGGCGCAAAATTTTCATGATCTGCACCGAATGCTTCATATCCAAATTGTTCAAGGGCTCATCAAGCAATACGTAATCAGTATCTTGAGCGATGACCATCGCGATAAAGGCGCGTTGGCGCTGGCCTCCTGACAGTTCATCCAAATAAGAATCCTGCATGTCGACAAGGTCCATATAATCGATCGCTTGGTCGACCATTTGTTCATCTTCTGCATTCAAGCGCCCCTTTGAATATGGAAAACGCCCGAACGACACCAACTCCCGAATCGTCAGCCGTACATTCATATAATTCGACTGCTTTAAAATGGAGACGCGCTTCGAGAACTCGTTTGACTTCATTTTTTTCGTATTGGTTTTATCGATTACCACTTCACCGGTATCGGCATCCAACAGCCGGCTGACCATCGACAGCAAAGTCGACTTCCCAGCCCCGTTCGGCCCGATAAACGAAGTAATCTGCCCTTGCCGAATATCGACCGAGACGTTTTCCACGACTTGCTTCTTGCCATATAATTTTGTCAATTCCCGAACTTGGATCATTTAGATCGACTCTCCTTTAATAGCAGATAGATGAAATACACCCCGCCGATGAAATTGATGATGACGCTGAGCGTTGTATTGAAGGTGAAGACGCGCTCCACGACCCATTGACCGCCGACTAACGCGAAAATACTGATGATGCTCGCTCCCGTGATCAACACGGAATGCTTATACGATTTGAAAAACTGGTAAGACAAATTCGCGACGATCAAACCGAAAAATGTAATCGGCCCGACGAGCGCTGTCGCAATCGCAATGAGCACCGCCGCAAGCACAAGCATTTTCTTGACGAGCGCATCATATTCGACACCTAAATTGACCGCCGTATCGCGCCCAAGCGACAACACATCCAGCTTCGCATTATCGCGCCACGCCAAACCAATCAATCCGACAATAAACAATAGCGAGATCCATACAAGCTCCGCATTGACGTTATTGAAGCTGGCGAACATGCGGTCTTGGATAATCTGGAATTCATTCGGGTCGATCAGCACTTGCAGGAAGGTCGACACACTGCCGAAAAACGTCCCGAGAATGATGCCTATCAATAGAAGGAAGTAAATCGGCTGATTGCCTTTCTTAAAGAGCAATTTGTAGAACAACAATGCAAAGACGACCATGACAGCAATCGACAATAGGAAGTTCACTTGTTTATTGATGATCGTAAAATGCCCTGAGCCTAAAAAGAAAATGAGCACCGTCTGCAATAACAAATACAGCGAATCCAAGCCCATAATGCTAGGCGTCAAAATGCGGTTATGGGTGATGGTCTGGAACACGACCGTTGCATAAGCGATTGCGATACCAGTCATCACCATCGCAAACACTTTGACGCCCCTTCTCGGAAGCGCGTAATCAAAGCTGCCATTTAAACCGTGGAACAAATACAATCCACAAGCTGCCGCTGCCAAGCCGACAAGCAGCCATAATTTATGTACATCACGCATACGCTTTCCTCCTAAACAACAGGATCAGGAAGATAAAGCTTCCAATGACGCCCACCATCAGGCTGATCGTGATCTCATACGGGTAGATCAATACGCGCCCGAGAATGTCGCAGATCAATAGGAAAATCGCCCCGAGCATCGCCGTATGCGGCAAAGTTTTTTGAAGGTGATCTCCTTTGAAGATGGAGACGATATTCGGGATAATCAAACCGAGGAACGGAATCATGCCGACCGTCAAGACCACTGTAGCCGTAATGAGCGCAACCAGCACCAAACCGATATTGACGACACTGCGGTATTTCAGCCCCAAGTTTTTCGAGAAATCCTCACCCATTCCCGCCACTGTAAAGCGGTTGGCATACATATAAGCGATAATGAAGACCGGTACACTTATGTACAGAAGTTCGTAGCTGCCTTTCATGACCATCGAAAAATCCCCTTGCAGCCAAGCGGACATATTCTGGATGACGTCGGCACGGTATGCGAAAAACGTTGTGATCGAAGACAAAATATTGCCGAACATCAAACCGATGAGCGGGATAAAGATGGCATCTTTGAATTTGATGCGGTTAAGGATTTGCATGAACAAAAACGTCCCGGCTAAAGCAAAGAGAAATGCCACCGCCATCTTTTCGATCATCGAGGCGTTGGCAAACAATAGCATCGATACGAGAATGCCGAGCCGCGTCGCATCGAGTGTTCCGGCAGTCGTCGGCGAAACGAATTTATTGCGGCTCAATTGCTGCATGATAAGACCCGCCATGCTCATGCCGGCCCCCGCCAACAAAATGGCGACTAGCCTCGGAAAGCGGCTGACGAGAAAAATCTGTGTTTCTTCTGAATTAAAATCCAGGAGATCGACCGGACTGATGCTGCTGACTCCGACGAACAGGGAGACAAATGATAGGACGATCAATATGGGTATTAAAATGCGTTTTTTCATACATGACGCTCCCTATTTGCTGTTCATTCTAATTGAGAATGATAATGATTATCAGTTGTTCACTGATTTTTAGTATAGCAGTATAAAAATTAGCGTCAAGGGATAATTGAGAATTACTTTCAATTGGATTTTTGTTCACCCAAAATGTTCACGTTTTATTCGGATTTGTGGGGCTTGATACTATTCAGCCGTTGCAAATGTGGGGGCATGAAACTTCACGTGGCTGTTTTGAAATATAGCAATTGTTGTTTTGTTATGATTTGGCGTGGCAAAGTGAGCTGGAAGTTAGGTGCGGAAATGTATCGCAGATTTTCCGGGCATCACGGTTGGAGTCGCCGCCTTGCTTTAGGTTGGCCTTTCGCAATGAGCCAATGAATTGGTGAAAGGAAGTTGAGCCGATTCATTTGCGACGCATCTGCTGGCAGATGTGGGAGCAAGGTTTTTGGTAAGATGCTTGAATGCAACTTTTCACTCACTACACCGGCTCACCCTTTGCGCTAGGCGGCTGGTAGATTTCATTGATGGAGAATGTTAGTTTTTTATGTACTTCCGTAATTTTCGTCCACTGGTGGGGAAATCGCTTCCTTGGAATAGTGTCGGGAAAGTGAGCTGGACGTTAGGTGCGAAAGTGTGACACTTTTTGTTCTGACGTCACGCATAAATTCGCCGCCTTGCTTTGGGATGGCCTCTTGCAATGAGCCAGGAAGAGCACCTGTCTCATTGCTTCGGCTCACCCCTTTGCGCTAGGCGGCTAGGAGATTTCATTGGTGTAGATTGTTAAATCGTTATGCGCTTCTGAAGCTTTCATCCGCTGGATGGGGAATCACTTCCTCAGTGGGCTGTCTTGAACAGAAAACTAGCTTGACTCGTTCAGTTGAAGTTGAGAACGGTTTTTACCTCTCCAATTTTTGAGAAGAAATGTGCGACACGTATCTTGGCAACAGAGAGATGTCTTCAACAGTTTGCTAGCTAATGAAACGGACAGAAATTCGAAACCACTCGAAACCTAGAGACCTAGCGGAAATGGCTGACTCCTGGGGGACCGAGCGGGCTGGCGAGACAAATGTGCCGCGCACTTTGGCACATTGGCTCAACACCCGCCCCATCCCCGGGCAGCTGAAAGCGCGACGTCCTGTCGCATCAGCTGCATGACCTGCATCCTGCAGGCCCAAAGCAGCCACTGGAGCGCAGTCTCATCACACTAGCTATTTATACATAAAAAGCCTAAAACACCCTTCCTGACTCATCTCTCCTTTTGCTCCACATTGGATACGACGTCCTTTCGTATCAGCTGCAAGCCCAAAGCAGCCTTTGGAGCGGAGTCTTATAGCACAAGCTAGTTAAATACCGACACAACATTTATCCCAATACAAAAAAAGCAGAGGGAAGAACCCCTCTGCTTGTTGTTTCATGCTATTAAAACTCGATTTCCTGCGCTTGTTCGAAGACTTCAGGCGGGATTTCAATCGGCTCGATGGCATCATAATCGCTATAGTCTACTTGCATCTGCGATTCGATTGCCATCATGTCGCCTCGCACGTCCACATCCAATGCCAAGTCGACTTCAATCCGATCCGCTAAATAACTTTCTTTATCGAGCGTAATCACATAATTCACCGAATGAACTTCCAGATCTTCCGGAGACAACGGTGCTTCAATTTCCATCTGGCCCAAGGTTTTCTGCAAATGCTCATCCATCAAACTTTGGAACTGCTCTCCCGAAGCATCCAAGGTCAATACGTATGCCTCTTCCGTTTCTTCCAGCACGAATTCTTCTTCAAAGCCTTCGAGCTCTTCCAACTGGCGAGCGGGATCGGCTGATTTCTGTCCGGCCAGCGCCGCCATGTCTTCGTGCACTTCTTCCGGCATCTTCAACCACATATCGACAGACGTCTCATGCATGAATAGGCCATCTTCCGTCAAATACATTTCCGAAAGCATGGGATTGGTATTTTCGATGTCTTCTGAAACGATGCTCGTTTCCCCTGTTTGGTGAAATGCCAATGGCGCGTATGTCATCTCCATATCGGAATCAATGGTCATGTCGATCTCCATACCGTCCGGCAGCATTTTCATATTTTGTTCAGTGATCGATTGTGCCCGCACACTTTCTGTTTGCTGCGCCGCACCCACCGCTTCCACGTATATTTCAGAAGCACTTTGCGTTTCTTCCGGAGTTTCCTCTGGAGAGGTTTCGATGTCTTCTTGTGTCGTAGGAGCCTGGGTTTCACTGCAAGCGCTGAGGCCGACCGCGACAACTCCAGAACCTATGACTGCCATCCATTTGGTCATGGCGTTCACACTCCTTTTCAAGACTTGGGATTCATTATACAGTATATGCACCATACTCACAGTTTACCCAATTTGCCAGCGTTTAATTATGAAACGGTATCCATTGTTCAAACAGCCATAATAAAAAGCTGGAGAACGATCCTCCAGCTTGTTGTTATTTGCCGACCACGAATTGTTCGTAGCGGTCGTAATCTGCCCGGCTCAGTTCTACCGTCATCAACGTGCCGGCTTCCCCGTATTCGGTTTCTTTAATAGTGGTATGGTCGTTTAAATACGCAACCACATCTCCGCGATCGAACGGAATTTCCATCCGGCATGTTACATGGTCTGAAAACAATCGTTCACGTATGCTTTCCAACAGTTCATCCAGACCTACGCCTTCTTTCGCAGAGATCCAAACACTGTCTTTGCTGGCTTTCGGATAGGCTACACCAGCAAGGTCCGATTTATTATAGACGTATAAAGTCGGCACATTTTCGACACCCACTTCCTGAAGCGTGGCATCGGTCACTTGCATCATGTAATTATGCTCGTCGTTCGATACATCCACGACGTGAAGCAGCAAGTCCGCGTTGCGCGCTTCTTCTAGAGTGGAGCGGAATGCCTTGACGAGGTGATGCGGCAAGCGGCTAACAAATCCCACCGTATCGGACAGCAAGAATGTTTTGTTGTCTTCGAGTCGGATTTGGCGGATGGACGTATCGAGTGTCGCAAACAGCATATCTTTTTCAAACACTTGCTTGTCGTCATCTTGCCCTGTTTTGTTCAGTAGGCCGTTCATGATCGTCGACTTGCCGGCATTCGTGTAGCCGACGAGCGATACATTCGCCATGCCTTTTTTCAAGCGTTGCTTACGCTGTGTGGTGCGCTGTTCTTTTATTTGTTCGAGCTCACGTCTGAGCTTGGTGATTTGGTCTTCAATTTTCCGACGGTCGAGTTCGAGCTTCGTCTCACCCGCACCACGGTTGGCAAGACCGCCACTGCTGCCGCCGCCTTGGCGCCCGAGCGATGCACGTAGACCGACAAGGCGCGGAAGCATGTATTGCAATTGCGCCAATTCCACTTGCACTTGCGCTTCCCGTGTATGGGCACGTCTTGAGAAAATATCCAAGATGAGCATGGTCCGGTCGATCACTTTGCACTCTAAATCTTCTTCAAGATTGCGGATCTGCGAAGGCGATAATTCATCATTGAAAATGATCAAATTGGCGTCCACTTCTTCGTAGAGTGCCTTGAGTTCATCGACTTTTCCGCTGCCGATATAATGGGCTGGATTGATGCGGTCCAAGTTTTGGTTCAGCTCGCCGACTACTTCAACTCCGAGCGCTCCCGCTAAATTCTCTAGCTCTTCCATGCTGTATTCGAAATGAGTGTCTTTTTGTAATTGGACACCTACGATAATTGCTCGTTCATTTAATGGTTCCATAATTCTGTTGCCCCCTTCAGCAGAACTGCCGTTCCACCTGATCCCTTTATCCTATCACAATACCACACCTAAACCTATTCAAAACGCGGGACCTGGTAGAGACCGTGCTCAAATAAAAGCTCTCGTTCAGCTGACGCAAAACAGACTTTGGACAGCCGTTCTTTCCCCTCGCCCTCCTCGAAAGAAAGCCGGCAGTTTCCGAGTTCCAGCGAACCGCCAAGCAGTTTCTTCCACTGGGTTTCACTTTGTTCTTTATCGTTTACTGAAAAAAACAAAGTGTCCAATTGCAACTGCTCGTTTACGGCTTGAATTGTTCCATTGCTTTTCAAAGCAGCAAAACGTCCCTTATCCTCTTGTTCCCATTCGATAAAAAAAGGCAGCGGCAATGCCATTGAAATCTCCTGATCAATAAAAAGCATTTTCCAGCGGATCAGTTCGCCTGTTTCGGTCTGCCGCTCAGCATCTGTAGGCCCGATCGTCCGAAACCCGCGAGATTCGAGCTGTTTCGACAGCAGTTCCAGATTGTCCGACCTCAGACAGATTGTTCCAAACCCTTGTTGGTCATAGCGCAAATGTTCAACCAAGGGATGGCTGGACCGAGCTGCAAGCTCTTCATCCTCGGATGTCAGCCATTCGATATAATAATCGGGCCCATACATCAAGGCATTATGGGTGCCCCAGTTTTTATGGCTGCCTCCGACGACTGCATGGAACCCGGCAGCATTCCAGTATTCACTGCTTTTTAAAGGGCTCTGTTTCGTAAAGTGGACAATATGATCTAATTTCATCTTCAACACACTCCTCTTTTGCTATTTGGTGGTTTGCCTTAATTTGATAAGCTTTCCCGCTTTGTATTATTTGCTGTGCAAATGGTCACTTTTTCCTTATTCATGATGTTTTTCTGGGAAATGGGTGGTTTTTAGGTCTTATTTTCGATAGGCTAAGGTATAGGAAAACTAAATCTCATTACCTAAAGGAGGGCATCATGGACAGAAAATTACTGAAAAACCCCGTGTTCATCGTATCGACAGCCGTGATCCTGCTGTTGGTTATTGCTGGGGCATTTATGCCGGTTCGTTTCGGTGAAGTGGCCGGCACCTTATTCAACTTCACTACATTTAACTTCGGTTGGTTCTACTTATTAGCCGTCTTCATTATCGTTATTTTCCTCTTTGTTATAGCGATTAGCAAATACGGAAGCATCCGGCTCGGAGCAGATTCCGACCGTCCGGAGTTCCCGTTCTTTACTTGGATCGGCATGCTGTTTTCCGCCGGATTTGGGGCTGGCCTCGTTTTTTGGGGTGTGGCAGAACCGATGAGCCATTTCTTTACGACGCCATTCGGCAACGAAGCGCAAACAGCTGAATCGGCACGCATTGCAATGGGCTACTCGTTCTTCCACTGGGGCGTCAGCCAATGGTCAGTGTTCGCAATCGTTGGTTTGGTTATCGGCTTTTTGCAATTTCGCAAGAAAAAGCCAGGACTTGTCTCCACTGCACTTGAGCCTGTCATGGGGTCAAGACCGATCGTCAAGCATGCAGTTGATTCATTAGCTGTTATTGCAACTGTCATGGGGATTGCCACTTCACTCGGACTCGGCGTGCTTCAGATGAACGGCGGATTGAATTCGGTGTTCGGCATCGATAACGCGTTCCCTATTCAATTGGCAATCATTGGCGTCATGTTCGCCGCATATACCTTGTCATCTTCTACAGGCCTTCACAAGGGAATCGCCTATTTGAGTAATTTGAACTTAGGGTTAGCACTTCTTTTAATGATTTTTGTCTTTTTCGCCGGCCCAACCGTCTTTATTATGGAGACATTTGTCCTTGCACTTGGCGATTACATCACCAATTTCGTTCAGTATAGCTTGCGCATGGAGCCATATACAGGCGGTGATTGGGTTCTGGGATGGACGATTTTCTACTGGGCATGGGCTATTGCCTGGTCGCCATTTGTCGGCGCGTTTGTTGCACGGGTTTCCCGCGGGCGCACCATACGTGAATTTGTTTTCGGTGTATTGGTCATTCCCCCGGCAATCGCTTGTGTATGGATCGCCGTCTTTGGCGGAACTGCCCTTTGGTACGACTTGAACCAAGGAACAGGAATTGCAGAAGCCGTCAACAACGATTTGACTTCTGCTTTGTTCCAAACTTTTGATGTATTGCCGCTTTCTTCGATCATGTCCATTCTGGCGATTTTGCTGATATTCACATTCCTAGTGACTTCAGCTGACTCCGCTACGTATATTCTAGCGACGATGACGAGTTTCGGCAGCTTGAACCCTCCGACTTTGTTCAAAGTCATCTGGGGTGTTTTGATGTCTGCTATCGCAGCCGTCCTTCTGTATGCAGGCGGACTTGAAGCTTTGCAGACTGCCTCACTCATATCAGCCTTGCCATTTACCGTCTTGCTGCTGCTGATGGTTTGGTCATTCACTAAGCTTATCCGGGACGAAGCGCCGCCAATCCGCAAATCGGAATTGCGCCGCTTTAAGCGCCTTGAGCGGGAAGCGAAAAAACAGCAAAATAAATAAGCTTAGAAATCAGCTGATCCAAAAGCTCCTAGCTTTTGGATCAGCTTTTTTATTTGGACAGGGGACTAATTTCACCCGAACTTCCGTTTCTCCTCAGTTTGATGGTTAAACTAGTAAAAGCAAAAAGAAATCTGAAAATTGACTCTACTGACTTTACTTTTAATCATCAATGATTATAATGTAAGGAAGGGAATGTTTGTTCGTATTATCATATGATTTACATAAACAAGTGGAAAGGAGTTTTTCATGTGTCAATTAACGTCTATATGATCTTTAACGGAAATTGCCAAGAAGCCGTGGAGTACTATGCACAAGTATTCGGTGCAGAGCCAGCTGAAATCTCCCGCTTCGGGGACATGCCTCCTGAGCCCGGCTACGAAATGCCGGAGGAGATGAAAAACCGCATCATGCACACGAGCCTCGACATCCATGGCAGTACAGTGATGTTCTCGGACGGCATGATGGATTCCCCAGTCACTGCCGGCAGCAATATTAACGTGACCGTCCTATCCGACGACCTCGAAAAGATGACGAAAGAATTTAATCAGCTTGCGCGGGATGGCAAGGTTCGCATGGACATGCAAGAAACATTTTGGAGTTCAGGTTACGGCATAGTTCAGGACAAATTCGGAATTGAATGGATGTTCAGCCATGACGACGGACACGATTTAAGAGCCTAGCCCATGCGAAAAACGGTCAAAACAAAAAGCAGGCTGCCCTGAGTTTCAGGGCAGCCTGCTTTTTAGTGTTACTCTTTATCTTCTTGAATCAAGCGGACTGTTTCATCGAATTCTGCTTCGATTTCAGCATTTGGCTTGTAGGTGATCAAGCTGACAAGCCAAGCGGCCAACCAGCAGAGGATAAATCCAGGGATGATTTCGTAGACACTGCCGACGAAAGTCGTGAACTCAGTGGCTCCTACTTCGTCAGACGCCGTGCCAATCAAATCCCAGATGATCACCGTAACGGCACCAATAATCATCCCGGCTAGTGCACCTTTAGATGTCAGTTTGCGCCAGAACAAGGACAATAAGATGATCGGTCCGAATGCCGCACCAAACCCTGCCCATGCATAAGCAACCAATCCGAGGATCGTATTGTTTTGCTCCCATGCAAGTGAGGCTGCAATAACGGCAATGACTGCTACCGCAATACGCCCGAGCATGACATAGCCTTTTTGGCTTGATTCTTTCTTAAATGCGATTTTGTATAAGTCTTCGATCAAAGCAGACGAGCTGACGAGCAATTGAGACGAAATCGTACTCATAATCGCCGCTAGAACCGCTGCTAAAACGAAACCTGCGATTAGCGGATGGAACAATATTTGGCTCATGTCCAAGAATACTGCTTCCGGGTCGACTAGTGTCGCTTGAGGATTTTGCTGGAAATAAGCAATACCAACCAACGCCGTACCGGTCGCTCCAAGAAGGCTAAGAATCATCCAGCCCATGCCGATGCGGCGGGCAGAACGAACTTCCCCCAAAGTCTTGATGGCCATAAAACGGACGATGATATGTGGCTGCCCGAAGTAACCAAGACCCCACGCTGCGGCAGAAATGACACCGATAGTGGAAGCTCCTGAAACCAAGCTCAGCATGTTCGGGTCGACTTCACGAATGCTCGCTGCAGTTTCGCCCAATCCGCCGGTAGCGAAAATCCCGACGACCGGAACTGCGATAAGCGCCAGGAACATCATAATCCCTTGCACAAAGTCCGTATAACTAACGGCGAGGAATCCACCAAATAAAGTATAAGCAACAACTACCACCGAACCGATAACGAGGCCGAGATGATAATCCATTCCAAATGAGCTCTGGAAGAATAGGCCAGAAGCGACCATACCGGATGATACGTAAAAAGTGAAGAAAATCAAAATAATAATACCGGCAACGATTCGCAAAAGACGTGAACTGTCTTTCAGGCGATTTTCTAAAAAGCTTGGAATAGTGATGGAATCACTGGTGACAAATGAGTAGATTCGCAGGCGTGGTGCTACGAAGAACCAGTTTAAGAAAGCACCGATTGTAAGCCCGATAGCGATCCAGACTTCTACTAGGCCCCCAAGATAAATGGCTCCCGGCAATCCGAGCAATAGCCATCCGGACATATCCGAGGCACCGGCGCTGAGCGCAGCTACAGACGGCCCCAGCCCTCTTCCTCCAAGCATGTAATCGGATAAGTCATCTGTCTTCTTATACGCATACCAGCCAATGAATAACATAGCTGCAAGGTAAACGAGTAAAGCTATGATTTGATAAGTTGTATCTGTCATGACATCTCCTCCTTATAAAACACTGTAACATATTGAGTAGATATGAAAAGGGGGCTTTACGTTTTATTTCCTATTTAAATGGGCATAGAGAGGCAAGGAGGCGATAACTATGCCGTGGAATAAGAATGATTACCCGGATTCTTTCAAAAATTTGGATGACAAAGTCCGCAATAAAGCGATTGAAATCGCCAACGCACTTTTACGGGACGGTTACGAAGAAGGCCGGGCGATTCCGATTGCACTCGAACAGGCACGGGAAACTGTGGGCAGTGACGACGAGTCGCCGATTTATGAAATCCGCAAGCATTCAGAGGGGTGGCAGCTAAAGAAAAAAGACAGCAAAAAAGCCATCCTCATCGAAGAAACGAAAGATGAATTGATGAATGAAGCGAAACGCTACGTCAATCGCCATAACGGTGAACTGCATATTTACGCTGAAGATGGTTCGCTTCAGGAAAAGCTTTATGATTGAGGCAAAACGGCAGGACGGAAAAGCATGCGCTTTTCCGTCCTGCC
Organism: Planococcus dechangensis; assembly: GCF_042654465.1. Taxonomy (NCBI): domain Bacteria; kingdom Bacillati; phylum Bacillota; class Bacilli; order Caryophanales; family Caryophanaceae; genus Planococcus; species Planococcus dechangensis. The sequence continues at coordinate 103,514 of NZ_JBHSGL010000002.1, forward strand.
GTTTTGCATGTATCATCCTTTTTCACGATAGCGGGCGATGGCTTCGATGCGATTGCTCGCTTCTAGCTTGTCGAGTATCGTGGAAATATAATTCCGCACAGTGCCGGTTGTGATGAATAATTCTTTTGCGATCTCTTTCGTACTGCGTCCTTCCGTAATCAGCTCCATCACTTGCCTCTCGCGCTCCGTCAACGGGTTGATGTCTGCGTAAGCAAGATCTACAAGTTCTGGGGCATAAATACGGCGTCCGTCCATAATGGTGCGGATCGACGTTCCCAGCTCCTCGCTCGGACTGTCTTTCAGCAAATAACCGCTGACGCCCGCTTTTCTCGCCCGCTCAAAATAACCGGACCGGGCGAAAGTCGTCAAAATGATCGTTTTGCACGGATGGTCTTTTAACGCTTCCGCAGCGTCCAATCCACTTTTTACCGGCATCTCAATGTCCATCACGCAGACGTCCGGGTTAAGCTCCTGCACAAGCCTAATCGCTTCTTCCCCGTTCTGTGCCATGCCGACTACTTCCAAATCGTCTTCCAAGTCCAATAGTGAACCGAGCGCACCAAGCATCATGCGTTGGTCTTCCGCTAGTACAATTCGAATCATGTTCTCCCCTCCGCTTTTTGATAAAGAATGACATTCGGCACCCGAATATTCAATGTCGTACCATCCATGACGTCAATGTCCACTTGGCCATTGACGAATTCGAGCCGTTCCCTCATGCCGGCAAGCCCATGCCCTTGAATGAGCGGGTTGCCATCCGGAAATCCGATGCCGTCGTCTTGCACTTGCACGAGAATTTCACTTGGCGACTGCTTGATCAGTACCGTACAGCGCGATGCCCCGCTATGCTTGACCACATTTGTCACCGCTTCTTTCAAGCACATGCTCAGCACGTGTTCCATTAATAAAGGCGTATTATCAAGTTTGGCACTGCCATAAAAAACAAAATCGATATCGGCCGCTTTTAAAATTTGCTGGATGCGTAAAATCTCATCCTCGAGTTTTGTGCCGCGCATATCCGTCACCAATTCCCTCACTTCTTTCAGGGCGGTCCTGGCCGTCTGGCGAACGTCTTGAATTTCTGCCGCTGCCCGTTTTGGGTCTTTATTTAATAGTTTTCCCGCTAAATCACTTTTTAAGCCGATCAATGACAATTTCTGGCCGAGTGTGTCGTGAAGGTCACGCGCAATCCGCTCACGCTCCTCGATCAAGACGAGCTGGGAAATGCGTTTGTTGGCGTCTTCAAGCGCTCCTTCAAGCTTCTCCCGTTTATGCCGGTTATACGTATTGAACGGCAATAGGATGACGCCGAGCACACTTAAGATGATAAACGGCAATTGCGTGATGTATAGCTCAAAATCAATCAACATCCCATAGATGATTGCGGCGATGGTCGTTCCGATATGCAAGCCGTAGATAATAAAAAATCCGACTTTGCTGCGGATATTACCGACAAAAAAGGCCAGGAAAATCGCCAGATACACGTAACCGAACAAGAAAATCATCGCCATATTGATGGCCATTTCCACGCTTACCCACAGGTAGACAAGGAAAGATTTCGAGCTAAAGGAGAACCGGTATGCGACAAAAAAGGCTCCGAGCAAGAAGATGCCGGCAATGATCTCGGTTGAAGACGAAGAACGAAAAATGAAAAAGAACGGTAACACGCAAAATATCGTCCATGCATAAATGCTGAGCCATGTATTGCGAGGGAAAATTTGATACCAGTTTTGCATAACTGCCTCCTAGAGTTTCTTTGCTTTCATCATACCAAAGCTGATACAGAAAAAGAAAACACATGGCCATTCTGTTTCGTGGCTGTCGTTGGGGCTATCACTCGAAATATTGGAATAAAAAAAAGCTCCCGCCCGATTCTCCTCGAGGGGAAGCATTTCTTATTGTTGCACGGCGCGTGAGTTGCCAAGCAAATGCTTGATGGCACCGAACGTGACGAATGTTTTATTTTCTTCGTCATATACTTTATATTTCAAGGATTTCAAGCTCGTCTTCAAGTTGATCTTCGTTGCTTGCTGAAGAGGCGGTGTAGAGACATGCGCTTTTTCCAAGTTATAGTTTGGAACACGCGGGCTCAAATGGTGCACATGGTGGAAGCCAATGTTCCCAGTAACCCATTGCAGCATTTTTGGCAATTCATAATACGAGCTGCCTTCTACTGCCGCTTTCACATAATCCCAGTCGCTTTCGTCTTCAAAATAAGCATCTTCAAACGTGTGCTGGATGTAGAACAACCAGATGCCGAGTGCACCCGCTGTGAACATGATCGTTCCCTGGATAAGCAGGAATGCCTGCCAGCCAATCGCCATGATCATGATTGTGTAAAGGACGACCAATGAAATATTGATCAAATACGTATTGTTGCGTTCTTTCTTGCGTGCATCTTTACGGTTGAAACGGCTTGAGATCAAGACTAGGAATAACGGCCCTAATCCAAACATGACAAGAGGGTTGCGGTACATGCGGTATTTGAAACGTTCCCATTTGGAAGCTTCTACATACTCGTCGATTGTCATGACCCAAATGTCGCCGACACCGCGCTTGTCCAAATTGCCGCTTGATGCATGGTGGATTGCGTGCTCGCGTTTCCATTTTTCATAAGCGAAAAGTGTCAAGATGCCGGTAATGGTCCCGACGATCGCATTCGCTTTTTTGTTTTTAAAGAATGAACCGTGTGTGCAATCATGGAATATGATGAACATGCGAACGACAAATCCTGCAGCGATGATCGAAATTCCGACCGTTAGCCAGACCGACACGCTCAGTGCTTGATAAGCTAAAAACCATAAAATTAAAAATGGTGGAATTGTATTAGCCATTTGTTGAATGCTGGCTTTAACGTCAGCTTTCTCAAAAGGGGCGACAAATTTACGTAATTGCGCTGTTTTCTCTCTAGTCATGCGTTGCCTTCCTCCTAAACGAAATGTACTTGTTAAATACATCTTACGCCCGGATGGCTCTCTTCATAAGACACAAACGTCTGTTTCTCGGCATGACAGTTGTCATGGATTTGATTTTCTCGCTACTTTCTAAAAGCAAGCGCTTTGTGTATACTTGTTTATACACAGAACATTCAGAACAGGGGTGTAACTCATGACGGGACTGATTGCTGTCGTAATGATCTTTTCAATCCCCATCGTCGCCATCTTGACGGATTTCGCACTGAAGCAGAAGAAAATGAAGCAAAAAGCACTGGAGACAGAGTTGGAGCTCGAGAAATTAAAACATGATAATTATGTAATCGAAACACAGAAAATGCGTCTCGAACTGGAACAAATGAAGCTTGAAGACGCCAAAAAGCAGCACAAACGGCTCATAGAATGACAAAAAGGCGCATCAGGTTAGATGCGCCTTTTTCTATTGCCTCATAAGCAAATTGAAACGGCCTAAACGAATATTTCTTCTTCTATTTTTTTCAATCCATAGAAATAGCCTCGACGCTTCATCAACTCTTTATAGGTACCGTTTTCGATTAACCGCCCGTTTTCGAGCACGAGAATTTGATCTATCGCCTCGAGCCCCGCTAAGTCATGGCTGATGATGACAAAGCTATCCTCCGGACGACCCGTGAACAATTCCCGGTAGATGGCCTGTGCCGTCAATCCATCAACCGATGAAAATGGCTCATCAAGCAACCATAGCCGCTCACTTTTCAAAAACGCGCGCGCCATCGCCAAACGCTGCTTTTCACCGCCCGACAGATTGCGTCCTTTTTCGAGAACGGGAGCGGACAATTCAACATGTCCGAGATGGACCAATTCAAGTGCTTGTAACATTTGATCGGGCCCTGCTTGTTCGTTTGCGATGCGCAAATTGCTTTCGATCGTTCCGGCAAAGAAATGGTTGTCTTGCAATACGACATTCATGCGTTGCCACAAGCTTTCAGGCTTCATCGTTGCAAGCTCCGAACCGCCAATATGCACACTGCCTGTATCCGGCTCGATGACTTTCAATAACAGCAACAATAAAGTCGATTTCCCTGAACCGCTCGGCCCGACAATCGCCGTTTTAGAACCTGCCGGCAAATGGAAGCTGATGTTTTCAAGCGCCAAGCGTCCATCACTCGGGTAGTGGTAGCATAAATCATCGGCCACAATGTCGGGCAAGCCTTCAGGCATCACCCCGGTGCTATCGTCCGGAGACCGATCGACGACTTCTTCCAAGCGACGTGCGGCAATGCGGCTTTCCTCAAAATAAGCCGGCAGCGCAGCAAGCGGCCCTGTATTTTCAAATGCCCCGAGCGACACCATGACAAGCATCGCTAGAAACAAGCCGGAGAGTTCTCCTATGGAAACAAAATACGCGCCAAGCGCCAAGACCAAAAAGGAAGTCAAAAAAGCAAATAATGCATTAATCGATTGGACCCGGTTTTCTTCGAGCCCCTCGCGTTGCTGCGCTTGTTCATAGCGCCTTGCCTGCGCTCGCAAATCCTCACTTTTCTGGTCAAGTGCCAAATGGATTTTCAAATCCCGGAAACCGTAAAGAAACTCGGTGGACGCTGACGCAAACTCCCCGCGGCTTACCCGTGTTGTATGGGCTTTGTTGCGTCTCCGGTAAGCGAAGAAAATCGGCAGGATGACGACCGAGAAAATCGCCCCTCCTAAAATAACGAAAGCGACCGGCAGCGAGTAGAAAGATGTAAAGAACACTGTCGCCAGCAAGACCAGCCCCGCCACAATCGGAGGGTAGAGAACGCGCAGAAGAAAGTTCTGCAAACTCTCGACATCGCCGACGATCCGGGACAACAAGTCTCCGCTTTTATGGCGCTGGAAAATGCCGGGCGCTAACGGCGCCAAGCGTTCAAAAAAGTTACCGCGTAAATGGCCAAGCATCGTGAACGTCGCCCGGTGCGAAAATAACCGCTCGCCGTAGCGGGCGATGGCTGCGGCAAAACCGAACAGTTTCAGTGTCGCCGCCATGACAACCAAAGTCGTCATTTGTGCGGTCAATGCGGCTTTCGAAATCAAATATCCACTCGCTCCGAGTAATGCCACTCCGGCGAGCCCTGCTAGGAAGCCGAACAACACAGCAAGGGCGATGTCGCGTTTTTCTTTTAGCGTCAGCCAAAAAACATCCTTTAAATCACTCATGGATTTTACCTCCTTGCTGAGCCTCGATCATGAGGCGATAAGGTTCGAAATTCGTCAGCAGTTCTTCATGCGTACCAGATGCAGAAACCTTTCCGCTATCCATAACAATGATCCGGTCTGCTTGTTGGATTGTGTGAAGACGGTGAGCGATCGTAATGACCGTTGCTTTTTGCGAAAGCTCTGCAATCGCCCGCTGCAGCACTTTTTCTGTCTGAAGGTCGAGTCCGGCAGTCGGCTCATCGAAAAACACGAGCGACGGCTTTTTCAAAAAAGCACGCGCCAGAACAAGCCGCTGCTTTTCGCCGCCCGACAAACCGCGCCCGGCTTCTCCCACCAAGGTATTGAAACCTTCCGGAAGCGACTCCACGAGTTCCAGAATTCCCGCTTTGTGTGCGGCCCTCTCCAGTTCCTCTTCGGGCACTTTTCCGGCTGCCCCTATCATGATATTTTCTTTGATGGTCCCCGAAAACACGTACGGATCTTGGGTGATATAGCTCAAATTTTGATACCACTCGATTTCACTCACTTGTAGTTGAGGCATGCCATTGATCAATAAACGCCCTTCGCTTGCCGGCAGCAAGCCAGACATGAGATTCATCAAAGTGCTTTTCCCAGAACCACTGGCACCGATCAGTGCCGTTGTTTCGCCCGCTCGGATATCAAAAGTGATTGGCGACAGTTGAAAACCGTTGCCGTATTGAAAGCCGACTCCATCAAGCGCCAAATGGACAGGCGCTTGTACAGGAGCACTGCCCCATTTCACCGGTTCATGCTGCTCTGCGAGTTCTGATTGGATCAACTCTGAAGAAGCGATACTTCCTCTTGCAGTGTGGAAGGCGCTGCCGAAATCCTTCAATAAATTAAAGAAGTCTGGCACGAGCAAGAGCACGAGGAAAGCCGGGAAAAAAGTGATGCTGTCGAATACGACAAGCCGTATCCCGATTTCAAGCGCCACGATGCCGATGCTGAGCATCGAGATGTACTCGAGTGTCAACGAAGATAAGAACGCCGACTTTAAGACGTCCATCGTCGAATCGCGGAACTTCAAGCTATTGTCTCGGATCAACTGGCTTTGGCGCTTTGTTTGCCCGAACAATCGCAATGTTGTCAAACCTTGCAAAACATCGAGGAAAGTACCGGAAAAGTTTGCCAGCTGTTCGACTTTCTCATCTGCCTTTTGTTTAGTGCGCTTCCCGACGATTGCCATGAATAATGGAATGAACGGTGCCGTAATTAAAATGATAAGACCCGTTGTCCAATTCAAGTAGAAAATGACTCCCAGCAACATAAGAGGAATCGTATAACTTTGAATCATTTGCGGAATGTATTTACTGAAAAAACCGTCCGTATCATCAATCGCTTCGAGCAACAAGCCAATCCGTCTGCCCGACTGCCCGGCAATCGATGCTTGCAGCGGATTTTCTTTGTATGATTGGATGATATCACTGCGCAGATTGCGCCTCGCTTGTGTCGACAGTGTAATGCCTAGTCGCCCGATCCAATAGCTCGCACCTGCCCTCAGCAAAATCACCAATAGCAAGGCGCCGAGCAACGGCAGCACTTCATCAAAAGATGCCGCCTTCAGGAAGACCGCATCTGCCACCCAAACAAAAAACAAAGCCTGGCCTATTATCGCAAGCCCCTTCGCGAATGACGCAAGGAACAACAAGCGGATGCGGGTGTTTTGCCGGTAGGCCAATTGCTTTAAATTCTCCATTCCCATCGCCCTTTCTTTCACTTAATTCCATTATAAAGGAGGGGCTTGCAGATTCCTTTCGGGATGCCCATCCGACGTAAGTTTTCCGGCGCAATTGTTACAAATCGGTTCACATTTCGCATAAAAAAAAGCCTGGCAGTTTGCCTGCAAGGCTGTAATTTCAAATGATAGGCGACTACACTATTGTCAGCCGAAAATTATAATATAATCGACTTTAACCATAACGCGTCTTCCTTAATTCGTTTCTTTAACCGACTTTCCGCACAATTCTGGTACTCATCCGTCAATTTCTTGATTTCGTACTCAAAAATCAACTTTTCTTCTCTTGTGATCATATTAATCACATCACCTTTCACCTTCAGCATATGCAGAACCAAATATGCTTTAGTCCCCAATGCTATACCCCATTCTGGCACAACTTACTCATTTTTCTACATTTCCTATTATTTTTTTGTTTAAATGAACAAAAAACCGCATAGTAAATGAGTTTTTCAGTTACCACATTAAAAACAGCCAGACAAATTTGCCTGGCTGTTTTAATCGTTTCTGTGTTTCAACTCAGTGTTCAGTTAGCCGTTTAAGCCATTTTTTACCCAACCAGCTACTTGGACAGTGCGTTTCGCTTGATGCACGACTGCATCTTGCACGTCCTCTACCATATTATTGTCTTGGTCGACAGTAACGCTTGTTCCATAAGGGTTCCCGCCTGCCTTAAATAGCGCTTGATCGGTATAACCCGGAGCCGCGATGATTGCACCCCAATGATGCATCGTCGTATAAACCGATAATACCGTCGCTTCTTGTCCGCCATGAGGGTTTTGCGCAGAAGACATGGCGCTGACCACTTTGTTCGCCAGCTTGCCTTGTGCCCATAAGCCGCCTGTTGTATCAAAGAATTGCTGTACTTGTGAAGATACATGGCCAAAACGCGTCGGCACGCTGAAGATGATGGCGTCTGCCCACTCGAGCAGATCATTATCCGCTTCCGGCACATGCTGGGTCGCTTCGAAATGCTTTTTCCATGCAGGATTCGACTCAATTGCCGCCTGTGGTGCATTTTCTTTCACTTTTGCCACTTTCACTTGTACCCCTGCTTCTTTTGCCGCCGATTCTGCCCATTGCGCCATCTGATAATTGGTTCCTGTCGAGCTGTAATAAATAATCGCCAAGTTTACGTTGCTCATGTCATAACCTCTCCTTTATCAATTTGCTCCGTGGCTTATGCAAAATATCCTACATTCAAGATAAGTTCTGTTACTTGTCTGCCCTATTAGGAAAGACGTTAAACGTTCTTTTCTGAATATCCTTGATTCAGCGCAATAAAAAACCAGATGAACAATCTCTTCATCTGGCTGTTTATTACTTATTGGACTTGCTCTGCGATCTCTTCCGACAATTCACGCAGCTTGAACTTCTGGATTTTCCCGGAAGCGGTCATCGGATATTCTTTGATGAACTCGATATAACGCGGAATTTTGTGATGAGCGATCTTCCCTTTGCAATAAGCGCGCAATTCATCTGCGGTTAAAGACTCGCTGTCTTTCAAAATGACCCATGCCATCAGCTCTTCCCCGTATTTCGAATCAGGTACGCCGACCACTTGGACATCTTGGACAGACGGATGCTGGTATAGAAACTCCTCGATTTCACGAGGGTAGATGTTTTCGCCTCCGCGGATGACCATATCCTTGATGCGGCCGGTGATGGAAATATAGCCGTCTTTGTCTTCTACCGCGATATCGCCGGTGTGCAGCCAGCCTTCCGTATCGATCGCTTGTTTTGTAGCCTCTTCGTTTTTGTAATAGCCTTTCATGATCAAATAGCCGCGCGTGCACAATTCGCCAGGCATGCCTTTCACCACTCGTTCGCCGGTCGCAGGGTCGATGATTTTCACTTCGACGTCATCGTGCGGCTTGCCCACCGTCGCCACGCGCTTTTCAATGGCGTCATCTTTGCCGGTCTGGGTGATGACCGGCGATGACTCCGTCTGCCCATATGCAATCGTAATTTCACTTGCCCCCATATCGCTGATAACTTTTTTCATCACTTCGATCGGGCAAGTCGATCCCGCCATGATGCCGGTGCGCAATGTCGACGTATCGAAAGAGTCGAATTCCGGATGGTTGAGTTCGGCGATGAACATCGTCGGCACACCGTGAAGTGCGGTGCATTTCTCATCTTGCACCATCTGCAACACGCGCTTTGGCTCGAATTGTTCCGCGATGACCATCGTCGTCGCGTGCGTCACTGCTGCAAGCGTACCGAGCACACAGCCAAAGCAATGGAAAAACGGCACTGGGATGCACAAGCGGTCGGTTTCATCCAAATTCATCATATCGCCGACCAGCCGCCCATTATTGACGACGTTGCGATGCGTCAGCATGACACCTTTCGGAAAGCCCGTCGTCCCGGACGTGTATTGGATGTTGATGACGTCATCCGGATTCATCGAACAGAAGCGCTGTTCCAGCTGCTCATCCGCTACTTTTTCAGCAAATGCTTTAAATTCGCTCCATGTATAGATGCCCGGATAGCTATTTTCGCTCATCGCAATGATACGCTTCAGCTGCGGCAGTTTGGGCGAATGGAGCTGCCCTTTTTCTGCATGTTCCAGTTCAGGACATACTTGATTCAACACTTCGATATAATCCGTCCCCTTGAATTCTTCCCCCAGAATCAAAGTCGTGGAATCCGATTGCTTCAACAGATACTCCAGCTCATTCGCCTGATAACTTGTGTTGACGGTGACCAAGACGCCGCCCATCTTGCCTGTGGCATATTGGCTCAGCAGCCACTCCCGTTTATTATCGGACCAAATGGCGATATGTTCGCCTTTTTCAATACCAAGCCCCATAAACGCTTTCGCCAGTGCATCGGTCTCCTGGTCGAATTCGGCATAGGTTTTGCGGATGCCTTTTTCAGGATAGACATATGCTTCTGTCTGCGGAAAATTTTTCGCCTGCTCGCGTACGATTTCCCCTACTGTTTGATCGAGAATTGCCATTTCTTTGTCCCCCTTGTTGAAAACGGTTTCACCTATTTTATTATCTCAAAATTCCAAATAAAAGGAAAGCGGCTTCTTCAACTGATGGATTCGCCCCTGAAGGCGAGGCATGATAAAATGGAGCTATCATAAAGAACGGAAGGGATTTTCCATGGAACTCCAAACTATGCACGTCCAACTTGCAGAAAAACTGCAAAGCCACTCACTCGTCACTGCCACCATCAGCCAGCCGCGGCAAAAGTCGAGCGACTTGAAACGAATCAAACTAAAACCGGTCGAACTGAAAGAAGGCTACCGCATCCAGTTCGAATATCAATATGAACAGATTTTGAAGCACCAAAACTTGTCAATCGACCAAGCCCTCGCTGAACTCGAACGGCTATTCACTGAATTTCGGCAAGGCTTGTTCCAGTTCACCGATGAAAAAGTCCAGATTCAATTGACCAAGAAATTTAAAATAAGCTATAAATCCGAAGCCAGCGAACAACAAGTTGCCGATTTGTCCCATAACCGGAAAAAAGATTATTTGCTCCAAGACGGCGTTCCTTATCCCTTTCTCGTGCGGCTTGGCGTTCAATCAGAAGACGGCAAAGTCAAGAAACAGAAATACGATAAATTCCGCCAGATCAACCGCTTTATCGAGTTTATCGACGACGCGCTTGAGCATTTGCCACAAGATCGGACGATTCGCATACTCGATTTCGGCTCGGGAAAATCCTATTTGACCTTTGCGCTGTATCATTATTTGCGCATCGAAAAAGGACTCGATTTGCGCGTCACCGGGCTTGATTTGAAAAAAAGCGTCATCGAAGAATGCCAGCAAATCGCCCGTGATCTGGATTATGGGCAACTCGAATTCCTCGTCGGCGATATCAACGATTACGATAAAGCTACCGCTGTCGATATGGTCGTCACACTCCACGCTTGTGACGTGGCAACGGATATGGCGCTTGCCCGCGCCGTCAAATGGAACGCCGGCGTCATCTTGAGTGTCCCGTGCTGCCAGCATGAGCTGAACAGCCAGATTCAGTCATCGCCGCTCGATATCATGCTCCAGCACGGCTTGATCAAAGAACGCTTCAGTGCACTTGCGACCGATTCAATCCGTGCAGAACTCCTGTCGATGGTCGGCTACGAAACACAATTGATGGAATTCATCGATATGGAACATACACCGAAAAATATTTTGATCCGCGCATACCGCACGAATAAAAAACCGGCGGATAGACAGCTGGAGCGCTACCGGGAATTCACCAAGCTGTTAAGCGCCAAACCATTTCTTGAAAACGAATTAAAGGAGCTACTATGAAACGTAAAAATCTTGTAAACGGCATGATACTCGCCTTTTCTGTCATTCTTGTCCGCTTTATCGATGTCCGCGTTTATGATATGCCGCTCATTTTGACGCTGGTGTTGCTGATGGCTATGATCTACGCAGGCATACGGGTCGTCGAACGTTTTCCGGCTTTGGATGAACCCGTCAGCAAAAAGGTGTCCTATATCACCAATACTTTAGTGATTATCACCATATTTTTGGCATTCTTTGTTCTGGAACTTTAAATGCCATGCGTAAAAGGAATCAATGATTGCATTGATTCCTTTTTTTATTGCAGAACCTTAGGTGTGTTGAGTTGGATTTGACGTGTGGGAATGCGACGTCTTTGTGTGAATCGTCACTATAGCACTCGCCGCCCTGCTTGGGGATGGCCTTTTGCCAGGAGCCAGCAAAACCCGCTGTCTCCCGGCATCGGCTCACCCTTGGCGCTTTGCGGCTGTTCGTTTCCATTAAAACTTGGTAGTGTAATAAGATCTGCTTCTGAAAGTTTTTCCGCCGGATGGGGAATCGCTTCCTGGGACGTGCATTCGATTTAAGGAGATCTGCTTGTGTAAAAGTTTCCGCTGGGTGTGAAATCCTCTACTATTCCACATTCAAAAAGCTGCCTCTTCTAAAAGAAGGCAGCTTTTTCTCTATCAGGGAATCGATTAAGGCGTGTTGTCGTTGGGCTTTTCTTGTGCCTGCTCTTCGACCACCGACTCGATATAAGTTTTCACCGGACTAAGCGTCAGCTCCAGATGGCTCGTCTCCAAATGCTTTTGCAAATAATCCAATTGATGGTCCTCTACCGCATCCGACTGTAGATTCAATACATTGTTGATATACAGCATGCCTTCGTTAGTCGCCATGGGCGTGTCGACTCCTTCTTGCTCTTGCTGTTCGACAGCCTGCAATCCGCGCACCAAGCCTTCTGCTTTCAACTCTTCCATCAGCTTGCCGTACTGCTCTTCTCCGATTCCCTCGGACAAGGTCGAATCGAGCTGCTTCACTTCCTGAAATGTCGCTCCTTTATAATATTGCGCATAATATGCCATGAGCACTTGTTCTTTTTCCTGCAAATTCTTCATAAGGCTAACCCCTCCATTATTTTTTGTTACTCTTTCCATTCCCCGTTATACAGCTGTTAAGCATTGAGGATTTTTCGAAAAACGAAACTTTCTGCTCAGTGAATCGTTAGTACTGAAGGATATATAACGGAAAGAGGTGGCTCTCATGAGCAATGAAAAAATTGTCGAGATTCGCAAGCTCTCGAAGACAATCGGCAACAAGCAAATCATCAAAAATTTGAATTTAGATCTTCATAAAGGTGAGATCACTGGGTTTCTCGGGCCGAATGGTGCCGGAAAAACGACGACGATCCGGATGATGGTCGGCTTGATGCGCCCCACAGAAGGAGATGTTCTCATCGGCGGCAAATCGGTTCGCCATGATTTTGAAGCAAGCATCGAAAAAGTCGGCGTCATCGTCGAAAACCCGGAAATGTACAAATACATGTCCGGCTATAAAAACCTGATGCACTTCGCCCGCATGCACAAGGGTGTAACGAAAGAACGCATCGATGAAGTGATCGAGCAAGTCGGCATGAAAAACCGCATCAAGGAGAAAGTCGGTTCCTATTCGCTCGGCATGCGCCAGCGGCTTGGTCTTGCGCAAGCGCTTCTTAACAATCCGGAGTTTTTGATTTTGGATGAGCCGACAAATGGGCTGGATCCTGCAGGCATCCGCGAATTCCGGATGTATTTGCGCAAAGTTGCACGTGAAAACGATGTCGCCATCTTTGTCTCTAGCCATTTGCTGTCGGAAATCGAATTATTGTGCGATCGGATTGCCATCATTCAAAATGGCGAGCTGATCGACATCAAAAATGTCAACGAGCACCAGAAATCACGCTACTACATAGAGGCAAAGCCTGCCGAACAGGCGAAGCAAGTGCTTGAAGAAATCGGTTTTACTGTGCACCCCCACGAGCACGGCTATTTGATCGATACCGAAGCAGAACATATCCCAGGCGCCATCAAATTGCTTATCGCCGCCGGTATCGACTTGTACGTGATTCAACCGCATCGCACGACATTAGAAGATCAATTCCTGGAAATGACTGGAGGCGGCGAAATTGCTCAAGCTCATACAAAATGAATGGATGAAATTATGGAGTAAAAAAGCGACCTGGGTGATGGCTGTATTGCTCATCGTTATTTTATTCGCGTCAGCAGGAATCACGAAATGGGTGGACTCCACTACACCGGCGCCTGAGGAAGAAAACTGGCAGGAAATCACAGGAATGAACCTGATGATGAACCAGGAACAACTGCAAAATCCAGATCTTGGTACAGCGCAGACCGATTATTATGAACGGCAAGTTGCGATTGACGAATACCGGCTGGCAAACGATGCAGCGCCATTTGAATATGCAAGCATGCAGCAGCAAGTGCTGGATGGCCACATGATGTTGTCGCTGGTGACTCTTTTCACCGTCATCGTCGGGGCAGGCATCGTCGCTTCCGAATTCTCGCAAGGGACGATTAAAATGCTGTTGACCCGGCCTGTCAAGAGATGGAAAATACTTACCTCCAAATACATCACAACGATGTTGTTTGCGCTATTATTTGCAATCATCACACTCGCCTCGACTGCTTTGGCAGGCTTAATTTTCTTTGGGATCGGAGACGGCACCTTCCTCGTTTGGAACGGGTCTCAAGTCGTTGAAGGCTCTTACTGGATAGAGGCATTGAAGCTATTCGCACTCAGCTTTGCAAGCACTTGGATGATCGGCACGTTCGCATTCATGCTAGGGACCGTGTTCCGTTCGAGTTCGCTGGCGATCGGCGTCTCGATTTTCCTCATGTTCGTCGGCGTGCAAGTCGTCTTCCTGTTGCAGCGCTTTGAAATCGTCAAATACTATTTGTTCACGCATACGGATTTGACGCAATTCTATACGGGCTTCATGCCGGTACCGGATATTACGATGGCGATGTCGCTCATTGTTTTGGCAGCTTATTTCCTGACCTTTATGGTGATCAGCTATTGGACATTCTCGAAACGCGATGTGACCGCTTAACAGAAAACGGCCCTTGAACTTATGTTCAAGGGCCGTTTTCTCATTTAATATGCTATACCTACGCGGCTTTTCACAAAGTCATCGGATTCCAGTTGCTCGTACGCGAACAGCGCGGTATCTCCTGCAGTTATTTCTTTGCCGTCTTCCGGCAAGTAATTTTCTTCAAAGCGGAAATAGCCTTTCGGCTCGCCGTCAGGCAAGTAAGTGGGGCATACGATGGTCCAGTCCAATCCGCTCTGCTCCAATGTTTTATAGGCTTTTTCATGTTCTTCTGCGGCAAATGTCAATTGGCGTTTGGAATCGCCGCCCTGATAGCGGAGCAGACCAGGACTCAAGCGGCTATTGAGTATGCCGGCTGTCCCGATAGTGATAATGCGCTTGACGCCTTCCGCTTCCATCGCTTTGGCAATGAGCGGAGTGGCATCTGACAAAGTGGTCGTGCGATCTGTCCCGATAGCGCTAATTACAGCATCTGCACCTTGTATCGTGCGCTGGATGTCTTCTGCATTGCGCACGTTCCCGACGATGACTTCAAGATGGGGGTGAGAATCGAAATCAGGTGTTCTTACCAGCGCCTTGACATCATGGCCATCCCGAAGTGCCATTTTCACAATATATCTACCGACTCTGCCTGTTGCTCCGAATAACGCGAGTTTCATCAATGATCAGCCTCCAATATAGTCACAACTTCATATGCTTTTATTTTTATTTGAATAAATAACCGCGCTTGGCCAATACTTCTTTCAAATCCGGACGGTGCGGCTTTTTCAGGAACGTCGCCATCTGCTCGCTCCAAGTCGCAACTTTTTGATTGCTTGTACGTCCCGCGTAGTACTGGGTGATCGTGTCGTCATAAGCCGGCAACAATTCTGCGTATTTTGCCTCGTCGTATTCATTTTCATGGAGAATGGCTTCTACAGGAAGGCGCGGTTTGACTTCATTCGATTCATTCGGCACACCGACAGTCAATCCGTAGACAGGAAAGACGCCTTTTGGCAGCCCGGCCAGTTTGCTAATTTCTTCCATGTTGTTGCGAACTCCGCCGATATAGCAGATTCCATAGCCTTTGGATTCAGCCGCCAATGCCAAATTCTGCGCAAGCAAGCCCACATCCGTTACAGCGACCAATAAGTTTTCCGCCTGATCGAATACGATGTCTTGCCCTTGCAGTTTAGCGGCATGAGAGAGGCGGTTATAATCCGCACACATGAGGAAGACAGCACCCGCCCCTTCCATTTGTTTCGGGTTTTTGGATAATTCCCCAAGCCTCTTGCGCTTGTCTTTATCAGTCACCCAGACAATTGAATACGCTTGCACGAAATGGGAAGTTGCCGCATATTGGGCGGCTTCCACCAATTCGCTGACTTGCTGCTTCGTTAATTGCTGTTCTTTATAATCGCGGACCGATGCATGTGATTTCATCAACTCAATAACCATTATGTATCCCTCCAAAGAATCTGTTTCTCCTATCGTACCAAAAACTCCTGCTGGATACTTGCTTAAGGTTTTTTGTTACACTTATTTTATGAGGTGAAATCATTGAAAACATTCCGCACCGTTTTTTCCCTGCTGTTCCTTTTCATACTAGGTGCTTTTTTATTTATTTGGATCGACCGGGAACTTGAATTCCGTAAAGAACGAGCGGAGCGCCCGCTTCCAACCGGCCTCCACCCCATTGTCGAAACTAAACGCGATGAACTGATTTCACGGTCTGCCGACATCGGCATCGACATTGTCATCACCGACGGATTCCGCTCAATCGATGAACAGGACCAGCTTCACCAGCAAGGCCGTTCCGCTGACGGCAGCATCGTCACTTATGCAGAAGGCGGCGAATCGTATCACAATTACGGCTTAGCGATCGATTTTGCATTGCGCTTGCCTGATGGCGCTGTTATTTGGGACATTGAACGCGACGGCAACGGTAGCGGCCGGCCTGATTGGTTCGAAGTCGCCGATATCGGAAAAGAGCTTGGCTTTGAATGGGGCGGCGATTGGGTACGCTTTAAAGATTATCCACATTTCCAAATGGATTTCGGCTTATCCATCCGGCAACTTCAGGAAGGCTACCGGCCGGAAGATGTCATAGCAGATTGAACGCATGTCTTCCCGGAAACCCATCAGTTCTTTGCACCGATTGACCTGGAATTCCAAAACAGCGCGACTACAGGACCGGAATTGGGGTAATGTGCTTATAGAGTCTTTTTTGCATTAAAACGATTTCTGAATCCAGAAATGGAAAGAGGTTGCCTGTGGAACAATTCGCCTTGGTCATTCCGGCTTATAAACCGGAAGAGACTTGCAAACTTACAATTGAAGAAGCAATTAAAGCCGGATTTTCCCGAGTCATCGTCGTTAACGACGGCAGCGGACCGGC
This sequence comes from Planococcus dechangensis, assembly GCF_042654465.1. Classification (NCBI taxonomy): domain Bacteria; kingdom Bacillati; phylum Bacillota; class Bacilli; order Caryophanales; family Caryophanaceae; genus Planococcus; species Planococcus dechangensis. Next base: position 120,111 of record NZ_JBHSGL010000002.1, read on the forward strand.
ATTTGAAGGTTTTTTTGACGAAATCAGCGAATTTCCGGAAGTGACCTTATTGCACCACGCCATCAATCAAGGAAAAGGACGCGCGCTGAAAACCGTCTTCCATCACATTCTGAACCATAAACTGCCGATTGACGCTATCGTGACAGCTGATGCAGACGGCCAGCATTTGGTCACGGATATGGTGAAAATCACCAAAGAACTGGAAGCTTCACCAAATCACGTTGTGCTTGGGGCACGGGATTTTTCCAAGGCCGATATCCCTTTTCGCAGCCGCTTCGGCAACCGGTTTACACGTTTGCTGTTCCGCCTGTCGACCGGTGCGGTATTGACCGATACCCAAACTGGGCTTCGGGGAATTCCAGTTAAGTACTTACCGCGCCTGCTCGATGTCCTCGGCGAACGCTTTGAATACGAAATGAATATGCTCGCCGCACTGAAGAAAAATTACATTCCGGTGTCGGAAGTGACCATCGAAACGGTCTACTTGGATGATAATAAATCATCTCATTTCCATCCGCTCCGCGATTCATTCCACATATACAAAGTATTTTTATTGTATGGTTTTTCGGGAGCGGCTTCGTTCTTACTCGACATCGGATTGTTCTGGCTGTTCGTGCAGCTGCTGCGCGATGAATCGCCCGAGATGTTCATCATCATTGCCACTGTCGTGGCACGCATCTTGTCATCGCTATTTAATTATTACATCAACCGCAACAAAGTGTTTAAGCAAGGATCTAAACAATCGTTGCTGCGCTATTATATTTTGGCTGCCTTTATCATGGCCGTCTCGGCCGCTTCAGTTCATTTTCTATACGCAGAGTGGCTCGGCCGCGGCGAAGTCATTTTGAAAGTCATCGTCGATACCATACTCTTCATCTTTGGCTTCGTTGCCCAGCGCGCTTGGGTGTTCCGTAAAGAATAGCACCACAATTGCAAATGCATAGAAAAAGAGCGATAGCCGAATGCTATCGCTCTTTTCATCTTATCGAGAAACCTTGAAACTCGTTGTTTTCCGGATTTCTTAATGTTCCGGACGCTTCGTTTTAACCGGATCGGTGCGCCATACTTCACCATCTTTATAGGTCATGCCTTCTGGATAGCGCAAGTCCAGCACTTCTTCTTGTGCTTCTTTCGTCGGTGGTTTCGTCGCTAATGACACGACAATGATGGTAATGATCGCGGCAGTCGCCCCGAAGACACCAGCACCTGTGTCGATAATGCCAAGGATCGTGAAGCCTCCAAATTTAGCGGCGAAGATATAGCCGAGTGTGACAGTCAAACCGACCAACATCCCGGCAATAACACCCGGCCCGTTAGCCCGTCTCCACCACACGCCGAGAATAAGCGCCGGGAAGAATGTACCTGAGGCAAGGGCGAACGCCCATGCAACGATTTGCGTAATCGCGCCTGGCGGGTTCAAGGCAACAATACCAGCGGCAACGGTAGCGACGATGATCGATACACGTCCAACGAACAGACGCTTGCGCTCAGTCGCTTGCGGGTTGATTGAACGGTAGTAAATATCCTGTGACAAGGCAGCGGAAATCGCGATCATCAGACCGCCCGCCGTGGAAAGTGCCGCGGCCATCGCGCCGGCAGCCATCAAACCGATGACAAAAACGCCAAGGTTGGCGATTTCTGGAGTCGCCATAACGACGATATCGTTGCTGATGACGATTTCTTCCCATTGGAGAATTCCATCGCCGTTCGCATCAGCGACCGATAGCGAGCCGGTGTTTACCCACGATGCCGTCCAAGCGGGAAGGTCTGCAATTGAAGATCCTGCCACTTGCGTCATCAAGATAAAACGGGAAAATGCAGCATAAGCTGGAGCAGACAAGTAAAGCAAGCCGATGAACAAAAGTGCCCATGCACCGCTCCAACGAGCCGCTTTCATGGTAGAAACCGTATAAAAACGAACAATTACGTGAGGCAAGCCGGCTGTTCCGGCCATTAACGTAAACATAAGTGCAAGGAATTGCCATTTTGTTGCTTCCGTAAACGGAACAATATACTCGGAAACACCGAGTTGTTGATCGAGTAGCTGAAGCTCGCCGATAATCTGTCCGTAAGACAGCCATGGAATCGGATTGCTCGTCAGTTGGAGTGACATGAAAATGACAGGAATCAAATACGCTGTAATGAGTACGAGGTATTGGGCTACCTGTGTCCAGGTAATCCCCTTCATCCCGCCGAGTGCAGAATAAAAAGCAATCAATACCACACCGATGATCGTCCCGACAGCTGTAGGCACTTCGAGCAGTCGCCCGATGACGACGCCAGAACCCGAAAGCTGTCCGATGGAATATGTAAAGCTGATGATGATAGTGGCAACTGCAGCAATCAATCGCGCTGTGTCGCTTCGGTAACGGTCACCGATAAACTCAGGCACCGTATAGCGGCCGGATTTCCGGAGCTGAGGCGCTAACAGGAAAGTCAAAAGCAAGTATCCGCCTGTCCAGCCCATAATGTACGCTAAGCCGTCATACCCGAGCAGCATGACCGTCCCGGCCATACCGATGAATGACGCGGCACTCATCCAGTCGGCGCCGATCGCCATCCCGTTGAATATTGCCGGAACGTTGCGCCCGGCTACGTAGAAATCAGATGTTTGCCTGGCCATATTGTAGACAGCGATGCCGATATACAATCCGAATGTCGCTAAGATTAATACAAGTGATACGAGAAATTGTGAATCCACTGCTTCTCCCCCTTGTCAATTACGCAATTTGTATAGTCAACTATTCTCAGATCAAACTCTTGCACTATTTCTTATCGTTTATATCCTGGTCCAAGCCGAATTTTTTATCGATTCGGTCATTGACGATGGCATTCACGAAAAGCAAAATAATGAAAGTCAATACCGCCCCTTGCGCTCCCATGAAATAATGGAATGGCATCCCATTAACGCTGAATCCGGACAATTGCTCCGCGAACATAACTACGCCAAATGATGCCGTAAACCCGATTAGCAAGTAAATGACAACCAATGTCGTCCGGGTCCGAAAATACGCATCCGCTTGCTTTTTATCGATTTTCCTCAAATTTCTCACCCCTTTGTCGGTTTAGAACTCGAGTTACCCTAGTACAAAGTTCACCCCCTCAACTGGAAAATGAAACGGACCGTATCCAGGAAAGGCAATGGCACCATAATGACTTTGACGAGCATAAATGCAAAAATCGAAGCAAAAGGAACAAAGAAATATACGACCTTCCGCTTTCTCAGCCCTGCGACTACAGACAGGATGGTAATAAGGCTCAATGTAAGAACCCAGATCATCGACTCACTCCTTTTTTGGAAACGTTAACAAAACATCATACGGCTGGCCTATTTCCAGCCCTGCGACAGCTCTCCTCCTTCCTTTCCATTTTTAGGATAATAGTAGCTTTTCTTTTTTCATTATTCTAAAACTTCTGTTAATTGTCAATGTATTTTTATAACACCTTTCAAGTAAAGTTTCTCTTGAAGCCAAAACTTTTTCTGGATACAGTTCACTTTTACATAGGCTTAACGCGCAAAACAGACAAAAAATGAGCGTACATTCATAAAAGAATGCACGCTCATTAATATTTTATTATTTTTATTGTTTCGTGGAACAACCATTTAAATGAAGAAATCCTACTATTTCCTCCTTAGAAACTCAGTGACGAAACCTGTGCAGGATTTCCCATGGAACTACTTAATGATCAGTCGAATGCTTTCATTAGATTGCCCATTTCCACTGCTGAAACAGCCGCTTCATAGCCTTTGTTTCCGGCTTTTGTGCCTGCGCGTTCAATGGCCTGTTCAATCGTTTCCGTTGTCAACACTCCGAATATGACCGGAACTCCTGTAGACATGCCCGCTTGTGCAATGCCTTTAGCCGCTTCGCTGCAGACGTAGTCATAATGAGTTGTCGCCCCGCGGATGACGGTACCGAGCGCGATGACCGCATCGTATTTTTTCGTTTCTGCCATCTTTTTCGCCACGAGCGGCAATTCAAATGCTCCAGGCACCCACGCCGTGTCGATATTTTCTTTGCTGACGCCATGGCGGACTAAGCCATCGACCGCTCCGTCCAACAAGCGGGATGTGATGAAATCGTTGAACCGCCCCGTGACGATCGCTATTTTTAAATCCGAACCGATTAAGTTTGCTTCGTATACTGTTTCCATTTATGAACACTCCCTAGTCAATGATATGTTGCATCCGATGTTTTTTTGTTGCCATGTATTGCGTGTTGTCTTCTGTCGGCGGAATGACCAACGCAAGCCGCTCTTCTATTTCAATGCCGTATTCGACCAATGCGTCGGTTTTTGCCGGGTTGTTCGTCAGCAGCCTGACGCGCATGACGCCTAAGTCTTTCAGCATAAGCGCGCATAACGTATAATCACGCATTTCTGCCGGAAAGCCGAGCTGTTCGTTCGCTTCGACCGTATCGAATCCTTGCTCCTGAAGTTCGTACGCTTTCAGCTTGTTCAATAAGCCGATGCCGCGTCCTTCCTGACGCATATACAAGACAATGCCTGCACCTGCTTGTTCGATCAGCTCGAGTGATTTACTCAGCTGCGCTCCGCAATCGCAGCGGCGGGAATGGAAAATGTCGCCTGTCAAACATTCCGAATGAATGCGGACAATCGGCGCTTGCTCCAACTCCGGATTGCCTTTGACGATAGCGACGTGCTCTTCCTTGTCCAGTCGATTGGAATAGCCGACCATCCTGAACTCGCCGAAATCAGTCGGCATATGGACACTCGATTCCCGTGTGATGAGCGGATCTTTCTCCGCGCGATATGCATACAAGTCTTCGATCGTGATGAGCTTCAGATCGAACTCAAGCGCCAATTTTTCCAAATCGGGCATACGCGACATCGAACCGTCTGGATTCATGATTTCGCAGATGACCGCCGCCGGATCGCTGCCGCTGATTCTGGCTAAATCGACCGACGCCTCCGTATGTCCTTGGCGCTGAAAGACACCTCCTGCTTTTGCGACGAGCGGGAAGATATGGCCCGGGCGCTTGAAATCTTGCGGCACGGCTTTTGTATCAAGCATATGCAAAATCGTATCGGAACGTTCGAACGCACTGATGCCGGTCTTTGCATCTTTATGGTCGATGCTGACGGTAAAAGCCGTTTCGTGATGGTCGGTATTATGGCTGACCATTTGGTCGAGTTTCAAGCGCAACGCAATATCTGGCGAGACCGGTGTGCAAATGAGGCCCTTGCCGTGAGTCGCCATGAAATTGATGTTTTCCGGTGTTGCATGTTCCGCGAGACAAACGAAATCTCCTTCGTTTTCCCGCGATTCATCATCAACCAAAATAATGATTTTTCCTGACTGCAAGTCTTTTACTGCTTCTTCGATTGAGTGTACCATCGGTTGTTTGCTCCTTTAAAATCCGTGACGCCGCAGATAATCGGCATTCATCGGTTGTTTTGGCGCGTGTTCCATAAAGCGCTGCACGTATTTTCCGAACATATCGGTTTCCAGATTGACCGAATCGCCAACCTTTTTTCCGCCTAAGGTCGTTTCTCCAGCCGTGTGAGGAATGAGCGATACCGTCAAATGGTTTTCACTCAGTTCAAAAATGGTCAAGCTAATGCCATCGACTGCCACCGAACCTTTGACGATAGACTGCGCAATGAGTTCGGCCGGCGCTGCAATGTCGATATACAGCGCATTCTCTTGAGGCCTTTTCCGCAGAATCTTTCCGACACCATCGACATGGCCCGCCACGAGATGGCCGCCGAATCGCCCATTTGCTGCCATCGCACGTTCTAAATTGACCGGACTCGAAGTGCCTAAAGAAGAAAGTGTAGTTCCATGATAAGTTTCAGGCATGACATCCACCGTAAAGCGGTCGCTTGCTAAAGATGTCACCGTCAAGCACACCCCTTCAACGGAAATGCTATCACCAATTTTTGTATCTTCTAGCACCACTTTTGCACGGATGGTCATTGCCATACTGGATGTGCTGCGCTTTGTGCCTGCGAGTTGTCCTTTTTCTTCGATAATCCCTGTAAACATCTGTGTCACTCCTTCAAAGTGGAAGTGATTTTCAAATCATGTCCGATCCGGTCCACACTCTTTGTTTCCAGCCGGATGCCGTTTTCTGCAGCACTGGTCTGCAGATTGCCAAATACTGAAACGGTTCCGGCGTCGCCGAGAATGATGGGGGCAATATAAGTAGCAATTTCGTCCACTTGCCCGCTTTTTAAAAATGCCGTATTGATTTTTTGTCCGCCTTCCACCAAGACAGACAAAACCTGGTGTTGCGCAAGCAATTCCAAAGCCGACACGATTTCAACGCGCGGGCCTTCCACTTGCAAAACCCTCACATGCTCGGGGAATTGCGCTGCACGATTTGGGATATCAGGATTCGAGCCGGTGATGATCCAAGTAGGGGCATCAGGCACTTGGATGATGTGGCTTTCTTGCGGAATCCGCAAATCGTGATCCAGCACCACGCGAATCGGTTGCTTTTTGGAGTCGCCGAACCGATTGGTTAAGCGTGGGTTGTCGAGCGCTACAGTTTGAGCGCCAACTAAAATGGCGTCGTGCAAAAAGCGCAGTTCGTGGACATCTTGACGAACGGCGTCGCCTGTAATCTTTTCGGAACGGCCGCCATGAGTCGCAATTTTTCCGTCCAATGTAATGGCATGTTTCAATGTGACAAAAGGTCGATTTTTTTGGATAAAGGTAAAAAACATCCGATTCAGTTCGAGCGCTTCAGCTTCGCAGACGCCGATTTCAACAGTAATCCCGGCAGATTCCAGCTTTCTGACGCCGTTGCCCGATACGAGCGGATTCGGATCGAGCACCGCAATGACGACGCGGCGAACTCCTGCACGGATGATTGCGTCCGCGCAAGGGCCAGTGCGCCCATGATGGCTGCACGGTTCTAATGTCACGTATACATCGGCGCCTTGCGCCGCACTGCCCGCCATACGGAGCGCATGGACTTCTGCATGGGCTTCGCCGGCTTTCAAATGGGCACCCATGCCAACGATGCGGCCATCTTTAACAATCACTGAACCAACAAGCGGATTGGGGGATGTTTGCCCAGCTGCTGTTCGCGCTAACCCTAATGCTTGTTTCATATACTGCTGTTCGTCCACCCAACCACACCTTTCACAAAAATAAAAACCCATTGATGGATCAATGGGTTAGAAGACAATTGGAAATAAAACTATAGTTGATACTATAATTCCCGTGTTCTTCCTTCTCCCATCCAGACTTTAACTGTCGGCTTTGGACTTGCACCAAATCCTGCCCCGAAAGGCTCACGGGCTTCGGATTGCTCCGTTACCGTCGATTGGGAATTTCACCCGACCCCGAAGGAATACTATTCAATTGATCATCCATAATATGCAAAAAAGGCCCCTTCCATTTTAGAAAGGGGCCTTGAAAGTGCATATCAAATAAGCCTTAGCGAATGCTATTAGGCTGCTTGACGGTTCTTCTCCCATCCAGACTTTAACTGTCGGCTTTGGACTTGCACCAAATCCTGCCCCGAAAGGCTCACGGGCTTCGGATTGCTCCGTTACCGTCGATTGGGAATTTCACCCGACCCCGAAGAACGCTATGAATGATTACCTGTAAGTTTAGCGCAAGGTCTAGGGGGCTGTCCAGAAAAGAATCTCATAATCAGTTTTCTTAGATCCATTGTTTGCGGTTTACCACATCGGGCCACGTTCATCTGTCAGCTCGATAAAGAAAGGGGATATGCCAAGAATGAACAAAAAAGATATTGCAAACAATGCAAGAGATGCAAATGGATCAATGCCGAAGGCGACTGAAATAAACATGATAAGCGGCGCCGCAAAGACGGATGTCCCGGTTTTTTTGCGGGCTGCAGCAGTCAAAAATTGCTCTTTCCGGCAATGGGGGCATCGCAAACTATCTCCGAGTGTAATCAAACGGCAGGCAGTTTGTCCCCATGTCCACTTTTTTCCGCAGTTTTGGCATTTCGGCATTGCACTTCTCCCCAATCGATTAGCTATATATACATACGCAGAACATGGGCTATAGTTCCCAAAATAGATCCATAATGTGAAATTTCTTACTATCTTCCGCATTGACAATAAAAATACGCGGCTCACTTGGGAGCCGCGCACACTGTTTATAAATATTCTTTTTCGATAGTTCGCGTGCTGCGCATTGTATCGATCGGCCGCACCATGCTTTCGATCTGCTCTCGCTTCGGCTCCAAAAACGGCGGCAAGGATAATTTTTCGCCAAGTGTTTCATACGGCTCATCCCCTAAAAATCCGGGCCCATCTGTGGCCCATTCAAATAACAATCCAGGAGCGACGCGCGCATATAAGGACTCGAAAAAGAAACGGTCGACATATCCGGAAGTTGAAAATCCGGTTTGTTCCATATGGCTGATCCATTCATTCAAAGCTTCTCGGTCAGCGACGCGGAATGCCGCGTGGTGAACCGTGCCGAACCCTTGTACACCAGATGGCAAAGCTGTATTGTGCTCCACGATGACTTGCGCGCCGTTTCCGCCTTCACCCATTTCGAATAGGTGAGTATCGCCCTCACTCGCGACTTCACGCATATGCATCGCCTGTTCTAGCACCTGTTTCAAATAATCGAACTGGCCGATGCGGATATGGATCGGCCCAAGACCTGTAATGGCGAACTCGAGCGGAACCGGTCCATCTTGCCACGGCGTCCCTGCTGCGACTCCTTTATTGTTTTCATCCGAAACAAGCATGTACTGCTGTTCGTCAAAATCCGAGAACGACAATGTCTTGACCCCGAACTGCTCGCGAATGGCATTATGCTGGACTTCGTATTTATCGAAACGCTTTTCCCAGTAGCTGAGCGCTTCGTCTGATGGCACTCGAAAAGCTGTTTTATAGATTTCATTCGTGCCGTGAGTTCCTTTTGGAATTCCTGGAAAATCGAAAAACGTCATATCCGTTCCGGCTGTTCCTTTATCATCGGCGAAAAACAGGTGATAGGTTTGGATATCATCCTGGTTCACCGTCTTTTTCACCAAACGCATACCCAAAACATACGTGAAAAATTCATAATTCTTTTCGGCGCTGCTAGTGATCGCCGTTACATGGTGGATTCCTTTCAACTCATTCATGCATAACGCTCCTTTTCTTCATTTTTCCTGCTTTCCGCACCGTCGCTTTCTTGTGCTTCGTAGCCTACTTTTTTCAGTTTCTGGATCAATTCTGCCACTTCATCTTCAGCAAGACTGGCAAACACTTTATTCATTTGCAGCTCATGCTCGGGAAAAATCCGGTCCATCAAGCTATGACCTTCTTTTGTTAAAAGCGCATATGTAACACGGCGGTCTTCTTTGCACGCTTCGCGCTCGACATAGCCTTTATGTTCAAGTTTATCGACCACATAGGTGATGCTGCTGCTTGCAATGAGTACTTTCTTACCGATAGCTTGGATTGGCTGGCGCCCTTGATGATACAGCAACTCGAGCACCGAAAATTCGGTGGCATTCAAACCGTAGCCAGCAACGTCGCGCTTGATGGCGTCGTGCACCGCATCGGCTGCCCGGATCAATACAGTGACAGCTTTTAAATTTTGATTTTGGAATATCATATCGTTCACCCCTTTACTTCGAATTAAAATATCTTTAATTAAAAGTAATTATATCAATCCTATATCCCCGGGTCAAGAATTCGAATTCCATATACATCCAAACAAAAATGCCTCTTCCCGCAATTTGCAGAAAAAAGCATCTTTTACTCATAATTTGAACGTGCCGGTGCTGTATGCCAGCAGTTCGTTTTCGTCGCTAAGCACACGCCCAGTCAGGATGACAGTGCTATTCGTCTGATGCAGCACTTGCGCGTGGAAGGTGGCGTTTCCTTCTGCCAGGCTCTTAACAAAACGAACTTCCATTTGGATGGTCGATACCGCATCACTTCCTAACGAACGTGAAGCCAGTCCCATGGCAATGTCCAGCCCCGACATGATGGCACCCCCATGCAGCATGTTTTGCATATTGTCGTTATCCGGTTTTCTCTTCAGACGCATGATGGCTTCTCCATACTCGACTTTATCGATTTCAAACCCAAGCAGCTGAAAATATTGGCCGCTTTCAAACTGCTCGATCAGTTGTGTGAACTCTTGAACTTGCTGCATGTGATTCCCTCCAGTTGTTTGCTTTCCACTATTATATCATTCTCTTTTTCAACCAAGTGCATTGGCAGGGTTTTCCTTATCGATAGCGAAATACTACAGAACTACCTTAAAGGAGGTTTTTTGATGATGTCCAATTTCGATGTACTGCCAGGCGCTGAACCATTTATCCAAGAGGGCGGAAAGGTCGGCGTTCTGGTCTCCCATGGGTTTACCGGCACGACACAAAGCATGCGGCCCTTGGCAGAAGCTTTTGCGAAAGAAGGCTATAGCGTCTATGCTCCGCGCCTGAAGGGACATGGCACGCATTACGAAGATATGGAACAGACCCGTTATCAAGACTGGATCGCTTCTGTCGAAGAAGCATATGCCTGGCTAAGTGAGCGCTGCGACAAGATTTTCATGGCCGGCTTGTCGATGGGCGGAACACTTGCGCTTTATATGGCTGCGAACCATCCTGAAATCCGTGCGATTTCCTTGATCAATGCCGCAGTCGAAGTCCCGGCAATGGAAGGCGTGAAAGACTTGCAGGACGTGCGCTTTTTGGATGCCATCGGTTCCGATATTAAAAAACCCGGCATCGTCGAACTGGCTTATGAGAAAACTCCGGTCGCTTCAGTGAAGGAAATTTTGAACTTTATGGAATTAACCCATAAAAGTTTAAATGCCATTCATTGCCCTGCGCTCATTTTGTTCTCGCCTGAAGATCATGTCGTCCCGCCCAATAATTCACAAATTATTTTTGATCACATTTCGTCCGACGAAAAAAACATTATCGAATTGCCAGACAGCTACCACGTAGCGACACTTGACCATGATCAGCAACGGATCATCGACGAAACACTGGCATTTTTCCATAAATTCGAATGAGCTATATAGTTGTATAAAACTGTACAAGAACTGCAAAAGGACGAACTGCACATTGGCGGTTCGTCCTTTTGTTCTTTATTTCACTGTTGCCACAAGGAGCCCATCGCCGATCGGCAATAAAATCGATTCCATTTGCGGATGGTTTGCTGCTGCTTGATTGAACTTCTTCATGGTTTCCGTATGCTGGTTGCCACTACCCTGATCCGCGACAGTGCCCCGAGCCAGTACATTGTCCGCCACAATGAGCGCACCACTTTGAGCCAATTCCAGGCAGGCGTTTAAATAGTTTTCATAGTTTTCTTTATCGGCGTCAATGAAAAAGAAGTCGAACGTCCGGCCGTCTTGTTTCAGCCTTTCGAGACTTTCCAGTGCAGGGCCTGTCATATAATCCACCCTTTCGCCAAATCCAGCTTGTGTAAGGTGTGCTTTGGCCAGTTCAGCATAATCCTGCTCCAACTCCAAGGACGTCAAATGACCGTTCTTACCAAATCCCCGCGCTAAACAAATGCCGCTATAGCCGCCAAGAGCACCAATTTCCAATACCTCCTCCGCTTCAGATATCGCAACCAGCATGGTCAGCAACTTCCCCGAAGACGGAGACACAGAAATTGGCTGCATCCCTTTTTCGTCAATCGTTTTGAGTACATCCATCAGCAATTCGTCCTGTCCTGCAAATAAGCTGTCGATATACGCATTGATTTCCTTCATTCCGATTTCCCTCCTACGTTTAATGAAAAACCTCCGGCGATGCCGGAAGTTGATCGATTAAAGTGCAGATTCGATGGCCGTCACCATTTCGCTGACAGATTGCAATCCACCGCCTGATAGGTACCAATAGTCTGGATCCAAATAGATGATTTTTTCGTTTTTGTAAGCATTGGTTTTTTGCACCAATTCATTTTCTAATGTATCGCTCGCGCTTGCATCATTTCCGACAGCTGCGTTGCGGTCCACCACAAACATCATATCCGGGTTTGTGTCGAGGATGTATTCATACGAAATGCTTTGTCCATGAGTCGACAATTCAATGCCTTCATCAGCTTGTTTTACGCCGAACACATCATGAATGATGCCGAAGCGTGAAGCTGCTCCGTATGCACTTACTTTTCCTTCATTCGCCAAGACGATCAAGCCTTTGCCTTCAGTCGTTTTAGTTTTCGCTTGGACGCCTTCGATTTGTTCGTTGATGGCTGCGAGCGCTTCTTCCACTTGCGCTTCTTCGCCGAAGATTTCTCCGACCGTTGTCATGTTAGTAGTGAATGAATTCATGTAGTCGCTTGTGTCTACACCCAAATGTATAGTCGGTGCGATATCGTTGAATTCGTTATACATTTCTGCCTGGCGTCCGGAAATGATGATCAAGTCAGGGTCCATCGCATGAATGGTTTCAAAGTCTGCTTCTTTTAATGTGCCGACATTCTCGTACTTGTCAGCGTCTTCGAATTTTTCCAAGTAAGACGGAACGTTTCCTTGAGGTACGCCAACAATTGATTCGACGCCCAATTTATCCAGTGTATCCAAAATACCGAAGTCAAAGACAACTACCTTCTGAGGGTTTTTCGGGACTTCTGTTTCACCAAGTTCATGTGTTACCGTCATCGTTTCTGCTTCTGTTGTTTGCGCTTCTGCCGTTTGGCTATCTGTTGATTCTTCAGCTGAGCCACACGCCGCCAATACCGCCAATATTATGAGAAGTACGCTTGCGAATATCCATTTCTTCATTTTTTCCGTCTCCTTTTCTGGTAAAGAAATTATTTGAATGTGCTTATGTAGTAGCTATATGTGTTTTCCGCGCCTGCCTTACCCAATTCCAATAAATCGCTCCTCTCGAAAACCTTAATGATACTGATAATCATTATCACTTGCCTGCATTTATTAGTATAGCAGAATAAAATTCGCTTTCAAGCTCTAATTGAGAATTATTTTCAATTGTTTTTCGGTGCTCGTGTGTTGTTTTATTTTCCATAATGGGAATCGCTTTCCTAGTGGAGAATCAGAAAGCAGTGAGTAGAATTTTTTTGCGGACATTTGCAGCTGTTTGTCCATGGCATCGCCACCGGGTTCGCCGCCTTGCTTGGTTATGGCCTTACGCAATAAGCCGAGAAAACCACTTGTCTTCTTGCTTCGGCTCACCCGTATACGCTAGGCAGCTGTTGGATTTCATTGTTTGGTGTGATGAACATTTTTTAATGCTTCTGTTGGTTTCGTCCGCTGGAGGGGAAATCGCTTCCCTAGTGGAGATTGCGGTATATAGGCATCCGATTTAATTAGCGAGTTCAGAGAGTTATTTTCTAATCTCTTACTACGAGGAACGCAGCATACAAAAATTGGCTGGCATGTGCCCGGTGTAATACCGGACGCATACCAGCCAATCAGCTGCATAAACCAACATTCTAACTTTAAGGGATCATTCCCTTATAGATCTTTTTCTATTCAACTTTTCCGAATGTTTCCTGCAAAATATAATACGATTCTTTGAGTCGTTCTTCTGATAGCGGCATTCCCCATGGTTCCCATGAATACATTTTGCTGTCAGACAAGCCAAGGGACTCCAATTCTTGCCCTTCACCTAGCACCGCCGCTGCCTTGATGCCATCGACCGTTACGCTTGCTTCGATGCCGTCTTTTTGCAAATCACCGGTGAACTCTTTTTTCGCCGGGTCTTTGGAATTCAACAGCATCCACGGTATGCGGATTTCCAGTATGCCGGTGTCCTCTGAATAATAATAGTCATTCAATGAATCGTATTCAGCATGCTCCGGATTGGCCATCCCAAAGCGCATCTCCCCTGTTTCGTAATACTCAAACGGATATACTTCCCCCGTATCCGGCCGCGTGAATTCTTTGTTCAGCGCCAAGCGCATCGGATGGAAGGTGTCTTCAATATCCTTTTCTTCCGGAATCATCTTCAACCGTTCATGATAATCATAATAGAAAGTATCGTAATCACCCGCAACCCGCAATGCGGCTTGTTCCCCGTCAATCGACAACTCGAAATCGGCCAGGAACTCATCCTCAATTTCAATGCCAGCGTCGTTGCGGATACTAAAGTAGAGGCGCAACTCGTCTTGCCCCCACCATTCTTTTGTTGGGTCGAAATCGGCTTTTACGTACACATAGCGTTCATCTGAATCCATCGACAATGTACGCAAGGCACCATCTGTTTTTTCATAAAGGATGGATTCTTCTTGCCAATCGTCTTCGCCATCGACTTTTACTTTGTGGCGATCAAAGCTCAGCAAACCGAATTGCTGTTCATTGGTCTGGGCATTGGACCAGAACGGGCGCTCATCGGGGTTGTCGTAATCCATCGTGTTCCATGTTCTCTTGAACCACTCGTCTTGCCACGTGAAGACCAAACCGCCAAGCAACTCTTCTTCGAGGATATCTTCATACAAATGGCTGACGATTTCTCCCTGTTCACTTTCAGAAATAAAGCCTTGATTCCAGCCGAACGGATTTTTGTGGGTCATGCCGCGCGAACCTGGAATACCGAACTCCGCAATGAGCAACGGCATGTCATGCGACTCATTCAAATCCCTTAAATAGCCGGCGTAATTATTCGGTTTGCCCCGGTGATCGATAAACTCCGTGTAGTTTTCCTCCAAGTTGAGAAAATCCGGATAATACGGATAGACGTGATACGAAGCAAACATGCCGACTTCTTCAAATTCGCCTTTGGTATGGATATGATTCGGGTCGACCGTCGCCATATCTTCCTGGTTACTCGGCTCCGCGGGTTGGTCGAGGTTATCGGTCGTTACCCAATTTGTAAAACTCAAAGGACGCATGCTTTCATACGCATCGACTTCGTATTCTGCCAAGACGTCGAATTGCTCCGCAAGCCAGTGCTCCATCGGATTGGCATCTTCCGTTTCGATAAAACGGCCGCTATAGTCACCGAGATCCGGATATTTTTTGTCCATCTCGGCAACGGTAAGTGGATACCACTCGATGCCAATCATCCAGCCAATGACATAATCGGAAATATCCGCTTTGTAATTGCCGAACGCGTGCCCAGGCTCTTGCTCGACTTGCGCATCGCCATGGACAGCATCGACCACTGTTTTCATTTCCTGTTGGAAGCGCTCCGTAATTTCCGGGGTGAACGCGTCCAAAGTTTCTTCGAGAGGCCCTTCATCGATCCACACGCCATGAAACAAATAAAGCGGTGTGTCCGCGTTTTTATTGTACTGGGCAAATGCTTCATAAAAAGCTGGCGGATGAAGCGTATAGACACGGATTGCATTGGCGTTCATCTCGCCGATTGCTTCAAACCAGCGGTCATATTCTTCGCGTGTGATCGCCGCTTCACCTGGGAATGTACCCGGTTTTGCCATGCCCATATTGACACCTTTGATGGTGAATTCTCTCCATTCGCCGTCCTCGAATACTTCGTATTGCTCACCGGCTATGCGCGCAGGGTAAGTAAGGCCCTCCTTTTCGGCGGCAGTGGACGCCTGCTCAACCGGCGCTAATTCTTTTTCTTCCGTACCGGCGAGTATGGACTGCATCATCGGCACGTAAGTTTTCCAGTAAAAATGGTCGGTGCCTGAAAAAGCATCCAATGACAATAGCGACCGCAATTTCGCCAGCCCGCTGTATTGATAAACTGCCGGCACATCTTCTACGTCGACAAAATCACCAGCAAAATAATACACTTGCGCATCGTTGACGGTTCTATGGACAACTGCTGGAAAACTGGACGGAATGCCATACTCAGATAACAAAGCCTGCCCTTTGTCCGCAAGCTGCCACTCGTATTCAGCCAGCACATCGGCTTGCTGGACTTCGTTAATATCAAACCAATAGTCGAATGAAGGACTGTTTCCTAAATCGAAGGCTGATTTCCCACCATCCGTAAAGTTGACATGAAGTCCGCCTTCTTCAATATCGCCCTGTTGTTCAGACAGTACGACAATTTTTCCGCTTGCGTCTTCCACAAGGACAAATCCACCTTTTTCAAATTGCCAGTCTTGGCCGTCCCCTTCGTAGTTTTCGACGATCCATTCCGGCACCGCTGTTCCTTTTTCCAGATCTGCAAAATAACGGCCAGTCCAACCGCTCCACTCGACTCCCAAGAAAGCTTCCATATCGGCGCTTACTGCTTGTTCTGTAGGAGAAGCGAATGTATTGAACTCGACGACCAAATCAGTGCCGCTGTCCATCACTTGTTGCTTGATTGTCTGCCACTCGGCCATCTGCAAGCCACCGTATATCAGCTCGGAGCGTTCGGAATCAGCTGGTTGCCACGGCAAGTCTTCTTTGTAGACGCCGTACGTATCGGCCAAATAAATTAAGTCATAGCTTTCCCCGAGTTCCGTGATTTCCTTTATTTCGTAGCTTTCTTCGGCTTCATTTGGCATAAAACCGTAATAGCCCGAATCCTTCTCATAATTCGTTTGACTGCCCGTTACATAGCGGTTATGGTTCAATATCCATGTTAGACCTTTATGTTCGCGGTAACTTTCAGACGGCACGGTCTTATCGATGATGGCGACTTCCAACGGTTTTTGCTGTTGTGTCAACCACACAATGAACGGTAACGATAACAGCACAACAGCAGTAACGACGCCAGTGATTAATTTTTTCATGGGAGCTCCACCTTTATATCCGGAGATTTAATTTACCGCTATTATATAATAGAAAATACTTAATACTATAGAAATTTTTTCCTTTAATCCAAATTTGTCCATAACTTTTCAATAATATCGTCACAAAAAACTGCCGGCACTCATTCGAACGAGTACCGGCAGTTTTCTTTTATTGGTCGGGCCATCTCATGTGGCCACTCTTTATTAATCGACTTCGAGTACTGTTTCAGCGATATTGACGGCGTGATCGCCGACACGCTCAAGGTTGCTGACCATGTCAGTAAAGACAATTCCAGCCGTACCTGTACATTCGCGGTTATTGACGCGCAAAATATGCTTTTTGCGCAAGACGCGTTCCATGCGGTCGATATCGTCTTCCTTTTTCGCTACTTCTTTGGCCTCTTCGATATTATCCGTATCAAGGGCGTGAATCGCTTGGCGCAATGTCGACAGTGTCAGCGTGAACATCTCTTCTATATCGGAAATCGCATCTTCCGAGAACACTACTTTGTTTTCACGCTGGTAATCGACCAGCTCCATAATGTTTTCCATATGGTCTCCGACACGTTCCAAGTCACGTACCGTGTTTAGCAGCACGCTATGCGTCTTGGAATCATTCGGTGTCAGAGAATGAGTCGAGATTTTGGTCATGTATTCTGAAATGCTTTCATCCAAACTATTGATGGCACTTTCGTATTGGATAACCATATCGCGATGTTTGTCTTTTTTTGTGTTGAAGTACATGATGACTTCTTCCAAACCTTCACCGGCAAGATCCGCCATGCGCAGCACTTCTTTTTTCGCTTGGCCGATGGCAATCGAAGGCGATTGTTCGATAAAGCGGTTGTCCAAGTGTTCCGGTGTGTGGGCGATGGCTTTGTCATCGCCAGGGATGGCCTTGATGACGATCCATGCAAGCACTGCAACGAATGGCAGTTGAAGAGCCGCGTTGGAGATATTGAATATGCCGTGGGCAAAAGCGATCGTCATTTCCGGATTCAAATTGAGTGTGGCTTGAATCCATTCAACGAGCGCTGTAAACGGCACGAGCAAAAGCAATACCACAACAGCCCCGACGACATTGAAAATGACGTGGACCAGGGCAGCCCGTTTTGCCGTTACCGATGCACCGATCGCTGCGAGTACAGCGGTGATGGTCGTGCCGATATTATCCCCGAACAACACCGGCAAAGCCGCATCTAAAGTCATCGATCCTTGTGCAAACAAAGTTTGCAGCAAACCGATTGCTGCAGATGAGCTTTGGACCGCTACAGTGAAGACCGTTCCGATCAACACGCCGAGCAGTGGGTTATTACTCATGCTGATCGTCAGTTCCTGGAACAACGGTGCATCGCGCAATGGATACAGCCCGTCGCCCATCAAGTTCAAACCAAGGAATAACGCACCGAAGCCGAAAATTGCACGGCCATAGTTTTTGACTCTTTCATTATGGAAGAAAAACAACAATACAGTTCCCAAGAAAATAATCGGAAACGCGTATTCCGAAATTTTGATTCCGATGATGAATGCAGTCGCCGTCGTCCCGATGTTCGCACCGATGATGACACCGATCGCTTGGCGCAGCGTCATGAATCCAGCATTGACCAGACCGATTGTCAACACCGTCGTCCCGGTACTTGTCTGGAGCAGGATCGTGACGAAGATACCCGCGAGCATCCCTTTGATCGGGTTTGTGGTAAAGCGGTCCAATAGATTGCGGAGCCCGTCGCCTGCAATTTTTTGAAGGTTATCTCCCAAGGTCTTAATACCGAACAGGAAAATCCCAAGTCCACCTATGAATAAAAACACTAACTGCTGAACATCCATTCCATTTCCTCCTGAATCATATCGACTTATGTATTAATGAACTGAACTTGCACTGTCTTGTCGGTCTATTCGTCCATTATTCACTTTCCGCAGTGTATGCGTTTGCCCTTCTTTTCCAACTCGGCTGCTATCCCCTGTTGGTCCGGCAAAAATTTCAATAGCGCCATCATCAATTCCGCGCATTCCCCGCTTTGGTTCAATGAATAAAATATCCATTGGCCTTTCCGGCTTTCTGTCACCATGCCTGCATCTTTCAGCTTGCGGATATGTTGGCTGATGGCAGGTTGGCTAATGCCGAAGATCTCCACAAATTCACACACGCAAAAATCATCTGTTTCTAAAAGTTTGACCATTTTCAAACGTGTTTTGTCGCCTAATAGTTTCAATAAAAGGCTCGCTTTTTCGATATCCATCGATTGTATTTCTACAGCCATCTAGTCATCACCCCGACTGGTTTTTTCATCATTTTAAGCACAGCACGATAAACATATCACCATGCGCTTATATGTTCAAGAGGCGTCTCACATTTATTCGCGGTTTGTGGCGAATTTGTTCACGAAATGTAAACATTAGCGGCTTCTTCTTCGCAAGTCGTTGACACTTTGTCAACGATTTTAGTAAAGTAAAAATAAAATTGATTCGCTGCGGAGGCTTTAATTATGAACAATTCTCTTCCTGCCATTGGCAGTTTCATCAACGATCTTCTCACCGAACGGTCTTGGTCGATGGGGCACCTCAGTGTTTTGACACAGATTGACAAAGCGAGCATTTCAAGAATCATCAACGGCAAACGCAAGCCGACACTCGACCATCTGCAGAAGTTTTCGCAAAGCTTCGGCGTGCCCCTTGCCTATTTCTTAGAAGCAGCAGGATATCCTGCTACTCCTGACCATCAAAACACTAACGATTCCGAGGTTTTCAGCGACGTCTTGCTAACAACTCCTCCGTCTCCGGAACAAGTGAGACGCAAGCTCTATTATTTTGAGCAGCACGCGAAAACCGATGACGGAAAAAAACAAGTTGCTGAATCATTCGAAGCGAAAGTGGAGAAACTCGAAAGCTCAGGCCCCCATATCGACCAATTGAAAAACTTCTATCACAAGTTTCGCAACCAAAGCGGCAGCCCGAAAGAACTCGCCTTGATCGGAGCGGCACTGCTTTATTTCATTGCGCCGATCGACGTTATTCCAGATTATATTTTCCCTCTTGGTTATGTCGATGACGTGATGGCCGTTCAACTTGTCTTGTCTTTATTGCAGTCCAAACTATAGAAGCAACTTCATGAAATTTCTTAAAGGGGGCAACATGAGAAGACTACGCCAACAAACTTACCCACTTGATTATTCTTTTCTATATATTCTGCTTGCGCTGTTTTTATTCAGCGTGCTCACTGTTTACAGCGGCTCGGGGCAATACGCTGCATCCGACCCGTTTTATTTCGCCAAACGACAAGTCATTTGGTACGCCATTGGCATCGGCCTGCTATTCGCCATTGCCAAAATGGACTATCGTTTGCTACAGAAGTTCGTTTGGCCGATATACATATCCGGCATCGTTTTGTTGATGCTCGTCCATTTCTTCGGTGTGTCCCGAAACGGTTCACAGCGCTGGCTTGACCTGCGCCTTTTTGAATTCCAGCCTTCCGAGTTTGTCAAAATCGGATTGATCCTCTTTTTGGCTCATGTGCTTGTCCGCCACGACAAAAGCAACAATTCTCGGCGCATCCAGCTGATGCTGACGCTGAAACTTGCGGCAGCGACCGCCCTCCCGTTTTATTTCATTTTGGCGCAGCCGGATTTAGGCTCGGCACTCGTTGTCGTAAGCGCGTTTTTCGCGGTGCTGATGATTTCAGGCGTTTCTTTAAAGCTGATTTCCGCCTTGTTGGCGCTTGCAACAGCTTTTATCGGTGTGTTGGTTTTGCTTCATCAATACTTTTTTAATGTGTTCAGCTTGTTCATCAAGCCGCATCAACTCGATCGCATCTACGGCTGGCTTGCGCCGGAGCAGCACGCTTCAAGCCTCGGCTATCAATTGATCGGCGCCAAGCAAGGCATCGGATCGGGGCAGATGTTCGGGTCGGGCTTTGCACAAGGAACTCAAGTGCAGAGCGGTCGCATTCCGGAAGCACATACCGATTTTATCTTTTCCGTTATCGGAGAAGAATTCGGTTTTGCTGGAAGCGCTGTGCTCATCCTGTTGTTTCTTCTGCTCATTTACCGCATCGTCCTGGTCGCCATACGTTCGGATGATTTGTTCGGTACATATGTTGCCGGCGGCATAGCGGTGCTCATCGCTTTCCAAGTATTCCAGAACATCGGCATGACGATCGGCTTGATGCCGGTCACCGGCCTTGCACTGCCGTTCATCAGCTACGGCGGCAGCGCGCTGTTGACGAACATGATGGCGCTCGGGCTCGTATTGAGCATCCAGCAGCGCAGCAACTCTGTCCTCGCTTCTGACACCGCATGGCACAGCGCAAGGAGGGCTTAATATGAAAAATCATTTAAGAAACATCGATTATCCGCTGCTTGGCGCCATTTTATTTCTTTGCGCATTCGGCCTTTTGATGGTGTATAGTGCCAGCTACCCGCTCGGCATGCTGCGTTACGGGGATGACAAATTCTTTTTTTCGCAACAATTGATTTCGTTCGGCCTCGGCTTGCTGCTGTTGTTGACGGCCATCATTTTTCCTTATCGTAAAATCGGCAAGCTGTCGCCGTTGCTCGTATTGGTGTCGCTGTTCCTTTTGGTGCTTGTGTTGGTGCCGGGAATTGGCGTGGAGCGCAATTATTCCCAGCGCTGGCTTCAGCTTGGACCGCTCATGTTCCAGCCGTCAGAAGCGGTCAAGCTCGCGATCGTCGTGTATTTCGCTCAAGTCTATGCCAGCAAACAGCACCGTCTGCACAATTTCAAAACCGAGGTGCTGCCCCCACTCATCATTTTAGGCCTGGTCTTTGTATTGATTCTCATCCAGCCAGACTTGGGTACAGCCACATCCCTTGCTTTGGCATGCGGCTGCATCCTGCTTTGTTCGAACGTTCGTTTGAAGCATTTGCTCGGGCTTGGCATTGTCGGATTAACCGGCGTCATTTATTTGGCCGTCAGTGAATCGTACCGGCTCAAACGCATCCTGTCTTTCCGCGATCCGTTCGAAGATGCGCTCGGGGATGGTTATCAATTGGTCAATTCGTATTACGCGATCGCCTCAGGCGGCATTACCGGCAATGGGCTCGGCAATAGTTTCCAGAAGTTCGGCTACTTGCCGGAAGCCCACACCGATTTCATCATGGCTGTCATTTTGGAAGAACTCGGGACGATCGGCTTTTTTGTTGTCGTCTTGTCCTACCTGTTCATTATGTATCGAGGCGTGCGCATCTCCATCAAAGGAAATGATCCCTTCTTGAAGCTGCTCGCAGTCGGACTGACGTTCATGATTATGATCCAGGCGATTTTCAATCTCGGCGCCATTACCGGATTATTGCCGATCACCGGCATCACTTTGCCTTTCATCAGCTATGGCGGCTCTTCGCTCATCCTGCTTATGGCCGCTGCCGGAATCTTGGTCAACCTTTCAGGCGTAGTGAAAACTTCAGCGAAAGAGCAGGAAACGCCTGTGTTATAACTCTCTCTCACTATATTGAAGAGAAAGTTCGTGTCTCCTGTTTCCGTATACGCTAAAACGAACAACGCTTAGGGTTGTGATATGACAAAAAGCTAATTTTGCTATCCGTGTACTTGGCCGTTTTTCAAGACTCGCACTCATCGTCGGTCTGCTATTGGAACTCCCTATGCTGGCTTTATTGACACAATTGTTGTTAGTTATCCGGACTAAGCAATAATCCATAAAAAAGCCAGCCCTTCATTAATCGAAGGGCTGGCTTTTTATTCATTCCTATTAATGGGTCGGCAATTTTGCGTTTGAGCTTTTAAAAATCGCCAATTGGTCGATGAGCTTCCGGCTTCCGGCATCGAGCCCGGTCACTTCCACTTCATTGGCATTTTCCCTGAATTTCAACACGACCCTGTCCACCGCACCGACGCCGGAATCATCCCAAATATGGGCGTCCGTAAAGTCGATGACGATTTTTTCTCCTTCAACATCAAAGTCAAATTTCTCAAGGAAGTCTTCCACCGACGCGAAGAATAATTGTCCTTCCACTCGGTATTGCGTCGCATCCAGCAAACGCTTTTCCACTTTGATTTTCGATATCTTCGAGACGAAGAAAATTGCACTGAGCAAGACGCCGGCAAGTACACCGATCGACAAATCGTGTGTGTAAACAACGATTGCAACAGTTGCGACCATGACGATCGAATCGGTTTTCGGCGCTTTCTTCAAATAATTGAAAGAAGACCAATCAAACGTGCCGATCGAGACCATGATCATGATGCCGACAAGCACCGGCATCGGGATCTGGACGACAACGTTGCCGAGCACGATAATCAAGAACATTAGGAAAGTCCCCGCGACGAGTGCCGACAGACGGCCACGGCCGCCTGATTTGACATTGATGATCGATTGCCCGATCATCGCACAGCCCGCCATGCCGCCGAAGAAACCGGTGACGAAGTTGGCAATGCCCTGGCCTCTTGCCTCTTTATTTTTGTCGCTTGTCGTATCGGTCATATCATCGACGATATTCGCCGTCAACATGGACTCAAGCAAACCGACAATCGCCAGCGCCAAAGAATACGGGAAGATGATCGCCAAAGTTTCCAAATTGAACGGAACGTCCGGCAATAGGAAAGTCGGCAAAGTTTGGCTGATGGTTCCAAGATCACCTACCGTACGCAATTCAAATCCTGAATAGATGGCCACCGCCGTCAAAAGAACGAGCGCAATCAATGGAGCCGGAATTGCTTTGAAAAAGCGCGGCAAGATGTAAACGATCGCTAAGGTAATGCCGACGAATACATAAGTCATCGTGTTGATGCCGAGAAAATGAGGCACTTGCGCCATGAAAATCAAGATTGCCAATGCGTTGACAAAGCCGATCATGACAGCGCGTGGAATGAATTTCATCACTTTTGCGACTTTGAAGACGCCGAACAAAATCTGGATGACACCCGTTAAAATCGTCGCCGCAAGCAAA
Organism: Planococcus dechangensis; assembly: GCF_042654465.1. Lineage (NCBI taxonomy): Bacteria > Bacillati > Bacillota > Bacilli > Caryophanales > Caryophanaceae > Planococcus > Planococcus dechangensis. The sequence continues at coordinate 143,603 of NZ_JBHSGL010000002.1, forward strand.
TACTCCAGCCCGTGGTCACGGACAAGTGGCACCATAAGCAGCGCCATGGCACCGGTCGCAGCCGAGATCATGCCGGGACGCCCACCGACAAATGCGATAATGACTGCAATGCTGAAGGAGGCATATAATCCGACCATTGGATCGACGCCTGCGATGATCGAGAAGGCGATGGCTTCTGGAATAAGCGCAATCGCGACTAGGATGCCTGATAATATATCTCCACGGATATTTCCGAACCATTGGGTTTTAAGACTTTGCTTCATGTTGTTGTACTCCTCTTTCAGCAATTTGAAAATTTCGGTATCCCCGAAACCTTTTTTCACAATGAAAACAGTTTAGCACCGAAGCTCCATTAATGGAACCTTTTTGGTCCTTTTATTCTAAAAAAATATGGTATAATAAAATTAATTTGCCAGCGAGGAGTTTTTCATGTGCACATCGGTTATGCAAGAGCGATTGAAGAAGACTTGGACTGCCAGAAGCAACATGCCTTATTTAAAGAGACAGGCTGTGAGGCTGTATATGTGGAATCCCACAATTCCCCGAAACAGCGGACCGAATTGAATAAGATGCTCGAAACCCTAGAACGAGGCGACCGTCTCGTTGTCTGGAAGTTGCATGTGCTTGCAGATTCCACAAGGCAATTGGTCGAGCTGATGGAACTGTTGGAAGAAAAAAAAGCTTCCTTCCAATCTGCACAAGAACAAATCGATACCGCGGAAGGAAACTTCTATTCTTTTCAGGAAATCTTAAAATTTCTGGCTGACTTCCAAAGTGATGCAATCAGTGCCAACACAAAAGCAGGGTTGTCGGAAGCCAAGCGAAAAGGCATGCATGCCGGACGGCCACGAAAGCCTGATGCCAATGTCAAGAAAGCAATTGAGATGTATAAAAGCAAAACGTATAGCTTAGCAGAGATCAAAGAGCAAACCGGCATCAGCAAATCTACATTGTATCGTTACCTTGAAAATTGATACCAAAAAAGAGCGCCTGAGCGCTCTTTTTTTATTGGCTAGCCTTCAACTCTTCTTTTACAGGAGGCTTTGCAAGAACTGATGCGATGATTGCTAAAGCCGGGATGATCAGCAGAAAACTCAATGCCTCGTCATAGCCGCCGAGAAAGTCATAAAACAACCCGAAAGGCAACGGCCCAAGCGCCGACCCGATGACCATGACCGCCATTGCGATGCCGCTGATGCTGCCGATGTATTGTCGCCCGTAGTAATTAGGCCAGACGATGCTTAATGTGACTCGCTCGATTCCTGAGACGATTCCCCAAACTATGCCGAACAGAATCGCTAAAGATAGCACGGACGCTTGCTGGAGCAGTAAAATGAAAATGATTTCTCCTGCAAACAATGCAACGAGCATCCAGCGCACTTCAATCTTATCCAACAAAAACCCGGCCAAGAATGTGACGGGAAATCCGATGACCGCCATCAAACTGAGCACGGTCGCGGCCGCTTCCGGTGTCAGTGATTGCTGCGAGAAAATGGACACGAGATGAAACGTGATGCCTGTATTCACCAAAGCAGGTGTCGCAACACAAAATAGCAGCAGCCAAAAAGCGCGGGTTTTTTGCGCTTCTTTTACGGTCCAACTAATGTCCGCCGACAAGCTCTTGTGCTCGGTTTCCCCCTCAGGTATCACTTCCCCATCAGGACGCTGCCCGATATCTTCCGGTTTGTTACGGATCAATACAAAAGCGAGCGGCGTGAAAACGACCAGTACGAACGTGCCGAGTAACACCCATGCGATGCGCCAACTGAACGTCTCGATCAACCAGACATTCAACAGTGGGAACACAGCCGATCCGATCATAGCGCCAAGAGCCGCCACACTCAATGCCCGGCCCCTTTTCGCAATGAACCACTGAGGGACTAGCGATTTGGGGATGAGCGACATGGATCCTTGACCAAGCAAGCGGATCAAAAAGAAACCGATGAAGAGCATGAATGTATTGACGATCAAGCCGTTGAACAAACAGGCAAGCCCCAGCAAGATGGAAATGATGACCGCCATCTTGCGTGCTCCCTGGCTATCGAACAGACGCCCGACCATAAAAATCAAAAAACCGGCGAGCAAGGTCGCAGCCGAGTAAATCCCCGACACCGTAGAGCGGCTCCATCCGAACTCCTCAATGTAATAATCGATAAAAATGGCATTTGAAAACGTTTGGCCAGGTCCCGAAAAGAAATACGATAACGCTGATATTCCGACGATGACCCATCCATAATAAAATGGCGTATGTATTGGTGCAGCTTTCTTCACTTTCTACCCCTACTCCCATATCTTCATATACAGCAAAAAGGGCTCCGCTTGGGAGCCCTTTTTCATTTCACAATCAAGACCGGACAGTTCGCGCGTTTGACTACTTTGTGGCTGACGCTGCCGAGCACCATTTCTTGCAAAGAGTTCAACCCTCTGCTGCCAATGACTAATATGTCGAATGATTCCTTATTAGCATAATCGACAATCGCTGGCCCTGGAGTACCACGGAGGATTTCTACACGGTAATTAATTCCGGCTGAAGCGATTGCTTCTTCTGCAGGCTGCAATTTTTTGCGGCGCTGAAGGTCGAGCTCAGCTGAACTGCCGCTATGGAGCACTTCATTTTTTGCACTGTCATGGTCCGCCACAAAGACAAGCGTAATCTGTGAATCGACCGATGCTTTCGCTATTTTCACAGCTTCTTTCGCCGCACGGAGTGAATGGTCGGAACCATCTCCAGCCAGTAAAATTTTCTTGTACATATCTCAACACTCCCCTCCATTGAATCGGCGCTTCTCCCTAACACCCATCATAAAACCTGTGCACATATAGGCGGTAGTAAAATCGATGACAATACCTTTATTCTTCCAGCTGCAACCGGTTTTGTCCAGAAATCATCTATAACAACAAAGGAGAATCATACTCGGCAACAAGCCCACTAAATGCACCGGCTGCCGTTCACCATCCCCTCCATCTTTCTTTTTACACACCGCCATGCCTATACGATAATGGCTGCTATGTCATTCCAGTTCGATATGGACGAAAAACCTGCGCAACAGCATGCGCAGGTTTTTCAGCCATACAGCTCTTAGTCGTGCCCGTGCGCCCACGAAATGCGCGGGTCGATTTGGCGCGACATGCGCACCATTATCGGCTGAAAACCCATGCGCGGCCAAAAATACGATGCCAACTGATTCGGTGTATGCCAGTCGGCGAAAATATAATCAAAGCCTTCTTTCTTCAATTCGCTAAAGCAATGGTTCGCCAACGCGCGCCCGACGCCTCGACCACGCAAATCCGGATTGGTCGAAGCGGCAGTCAGTTCGACACAATTGTCTGGCGTCACCAAACTGAAACCTTCTTCTTTACGGAAATAGACGTGGAACCCTGCGATTTGCTCGCCTTGGTCGGCCAGCCATAAATACGCTTCCTGATCTTCCGTCAGCGCTTCATAGCTTTTCTGGACATTCTGCATCGTTTCCCGCGTAATCGGATGCCATGACGGAGCAGCCGCCTGGTGGATGCTGTTCCATACGGCCATCTTTTTCAACAAGGGGGCGTCTTGCTTCGTGCCGCGGCGAAACTCAAGCTTCGGCAAAGTGCCGTTCTTCGTTTCGAAATCATCGAGCGACAAGATGCCATATTTCTGCTCGAACGCAAAGCCTTGGTCTTGCCATTGCTCAAATACCATCTCATCTCCGAGCGGCGCCATCAAGACGTGATGAAAATAACCATGCTTGATCCATTCAGCCCCTGCGTCGGCATACAATAACCGCAAAAGGCGCGGATGCTCATGTTCGCTGATGGCAATCGATTCATAATCCATCCATACATAACGGCCGCGGTGAGCTTCTTCCTTGAACTCATAAACCAAATAGCCGATAACGTCGATGCCACGGACAGCGACGATACCTCCAACATACGGACGCTCCAATAATTTCCTGATAACCGTTTCCGCTTCATCGATTTCCTCAAATTCACCCGGCAAATAAGGGAAAATCTTCCGCTCACGCTCTTGGCGCTTCGACAACAACACGGACATTTGCCGGATATGCTTTTCTTCTACACTGGTGAACTGGATCATTTTCCATCACTCCCCTGGTTGAAGTTTCACTTCAAGCATCGCGTACTGGCCATTTCGTTCAATATTTCCGAATTCCACAGGCAGCGGCTCGACAAAAATTGGGCCATCCACCAAAGTTGTATGAAATTCCCCTTCTTCGCCGCAAGCATCGATGCCTAGCGCCTCTAACTCCACGATCAACTCGTGGGTGAAGACGCGCCCGAGAAACTCTTCTCCGACACGGCTTGTGTCCACTACAGTGATCACTGCCTTGAACTCTTCATCAACTAGTTCTGTAAGCAATGACCGGCGCATTTCCTGCCATAGCGGATGCAACACGTCGAGCTCCGCTTGTTTACTGACTTTTTCCACCCATAAGCGGTGGTCCTCCAAATCGATATCGCCGTATACGCCCAGTTCGATGCCCTGGGCTTTAAAATTTTTCAAGTGATGGATGAATTCTTCCTCATAGCCTGCCCAATCTGCTTCTCCGATGACCAAAGGCAAGCCCATCCGTTCTGCTTGGGCTTCGAGTATTTGTTTTTTCAGCCCATGGGATTTCGAGCGCTCTCCGCCCTCTTCAAACATGGTGAACAAAGCGATCGGCACATGTCCTTGTTTCACTGCCCGGTAAAAGGCCAAAGCGGAATCTTTGCCTCCGCTCCAGGATGTAATAAATGGTTTCTGCATGCTGCACCTCTTCTGTAATTTCTTTTATCTACCTATTCTCTTCTTAGCAATAATCCTGAACAAATCCTGATGAAAGAGTAGAAGGCGGCGAAGAGCAAAGATGTGCTCCCGCATCGCTGCGCTACTGCGTCGCAAACGAATCGTGCTTGGCACGATTCGCTTCCTGCGGGAGCAGTGACGGAGCACCGCGACGGAGCGACATGAGCCTTGCCCTGGCAGCTGGCAACGCGACGTCCTGTCGCGCCAGCTGCATGACCCACATCCTGTGGGCCCGAAAGCGTCCGCCTGGAGCGATTTCATCACTCTCATTTACTCTTGCCAATTTTACAGTTCAACTTATAAAGTTTCCTTGTTCCCTCTACTTCTATTTCCTGCCACCAAACTCCTTGTTGCATAAAAAAACAGCCGGGATATTTCCCGGCTGTTTGTGTTATTTTCCTACCATGTTTTCCGGGCGGACCCATTCGTCGAATTGATCGGCTGTTAAATGGCCGCTCTTGACCGCAGATTCTTTTAAAGTCGTGCCTTCGTTATGTGCTTGCTTCGCAATGGCGGCCGCTTTTTCGTAGCCGATATGCGGGTTCAGCGAAGTGACGAGCATCAATGAATTTTTCACGTGATTCTCGATGACATCCAAGTTCGCTTCAATGCCAATCGCGCAGTTGTCGTTGAAGGAAACCAGTGAATCCGTCAACAGGCGGACCGATTGCAGGAAGTTATACGCAATGACCGGCTTGAAGACGTTGAGTTCAAAGTTCCCTTGGCTTGCCGCAAATCCGATCGCTGCGTCATTGCCCATGACTTGAGCCGAAACCATCGTCAAGGCTTCGCTTTGTGTCGGGTTGACTTTCCCTGGCATGATAGAGCTGCCTGGCTCATTTGCCGGGATTGTGATTTCGCCGATGCCGCTGCGCGGGCCGCTTGCAAGCCAGCGCACGTCGTTGGCGATCTTCATCGCATCCGCCGCGAGTGCTTTAACCGCTCCGTGCACATAAACCATTTCATCGTGGCTTGTCAGTGCGTGGAATTTGTTTTCAGCCGAAGTGAATTCCGTGCCCACCGCTTCCGCGATGAATTCCGCGACATAGCCGCCGAATTTCGGATCTGCGTTGATGCCTGTACCGACGGCTGTTCCGCCGATTGCAAGTTCACGCATATGCTCGACGCTTTCTTTGATCATGCGCTCGCTTTTCTCAAGCATATGGCGCCAGCCGCTGATTTCCTGGCCCAAAGTAAGTGGTGTAGCATCTTGCAAATGCGTACGGCCGATCTTGATGACATCGTCGAATTTCTTCGCTTTCTCATCAAGCGTCGCTTTCAATTTCTGAACCGCTGGGACCAATTGTTCGTTGACGGCAAGAACTCCGGCAACGTGCATCGCCGTCGGGTATGTATCATTCGAGCTTTGGGACATATTGACGTCATCGTTCGGGTGAAGTTTCTCGTCCGATCCTTGTTCAGCCAAAATTTCATTTCCGCGGCGTGCCAATACTTCGTTCATGTTCATATTGGACTGAGTGCCGCTTCCTGTTTGCCAAACGACAAGCGGAAAATGATCGTTCCATTTGCCTGCGATCACTTCGTCTGCAGCCGATTCGATAGCGCGCATTTTCGCGTCAGACATTTTGCCTAGCTTGTGGTTCGCTTTCGCTGTTGCTTTTTTGAGTTGGGCAAATGCCATGACCACTTCATGCGGCATGCGTTCTGTGCCGATGGCAAAATTCTGGACGCTGCGCTGTGTTTGCGCACCCCACATTTTGTCCGCTTCGACTTGAATTTCACCGATCGTGTCTTTTTCTGTACGATACTGCATTCCATTCACTCCAATTCTTAGTCTTTTTAGTAGCTTCTCTTCTATTATAACCACATTCCATTCGAAAAAAGCGATTCGTCAGTTAAAACTCACCGGTTTTGCTGGAGAAGAATGCTTCGATAATGTCTTCGTCCGAATGGGGGATGTATTCGCCTTTGATAATTTGAGCACCATTGATACAGCCGCTTGACAGTAGAATAATGTCTTCCGGCTCGCTTTCTGCGAGCGCTTTTTCCACTGCCTCTTTGCGTGTCGGCGCTCTCAACACCTTTTGTTGATACGGCAAGCTGAATCCTTTAATGACTTCCGAGACGACATCATCGGGATCGTGGAAGCCTGGATGGTCAACTGTGACTACTAACACATCGGCTTTGCCTTCAGATGCCTTGGCCATTTTCGGCATTTTCGCAAAATCCCGAATGCCAATCCCCGCAATGAGAGCAATCAAACGGCGATGAGGCAGTTTTCGGGCTTCGGTCAATACCGCATCGATTGCGACAGGGGTATGGGCATAATCCAGAATGATTGTCCGCTCTTGCGGTGCCCTGATCACTTGAAAGCGCCCTTCCACTTGGGGCATTTCAGTCAATACAGCAATGATTTTCGCTAATGGATAGCCCGCATGAAGGGCGGACCCAATTGCTGCCGTTAAATTCGCGGCATTGTAATCGCCGAACAGCGGCGCTTCTACGATATGCGCAGCCCCTTTATAGATAAGCTCAAAACGCATGCCTTGTGCAGAGGTGCTGTAGTTTTGCCAAATTAGATCAGCACCGCTCTCCGGTTCGTGGCTATAGGTCAATACCGGATAATCGGCGATTTCCAAAATGCTGCCGCTCAACCCCGGGTCATCCAAATTGACGACGGCCGACTTTGCCCGCTCGAATAACTTCAACTTGGATTCGCGGTAATGCTTGAAGGTTTTATGGTATTCCAAATGCTCTTCGGATAAATTCGTGTGGATCGCCACATCAAACTTAATGCCTCCCACACGCTGCTGATCGAGCGCTGTAGAAGACACTTCCATCGCGACCGCTTTTGTTTCGGCATCGCGCAACATGGCGAAAATTTGATGGATATCTGAAGCAATCGGTGTAGTGGGCGTGCTTTTTTCAAAAGGCACTTTCCCGGCCGCTGTCTCAACGCCAGTGGTGCCGATAAAGCCGCACGGCGTACCGAGCAAATTGAATAGGTTCCGTACGTAGGTAGCCGTTGTCGTCTTGCCGTTCGTGCCGGTCACCCCGATCTTGAATAGTTCGTGCTGCGGAGATCCATGAAAGAAATCCGCAATGTGTGCCAGTGCATTGCGCACGTCTGCCACCAACACAAAGCGGATATTCGGGTAAAGTTCCGCTTTCGTTGAAAGAATTTCCGCATCGGAGCCAATGATCGCCTGCGCACCGTTTTCAATCGCTTGCTCTATGTATAAATGGCCGTCTGTATTTTCTCCGACAACACAGAAGAAAGCAGAACCGTTCCGTGCTGCCGAGGAATTGTATACAAGTGACCCGACCTCTGTCGGCTCCGGGCCAAAAGATTTTAGCACGCTCACTCCAGGGATTTGTGCAAATTGCAATTTCATATTGTAACTCCTCTTGAAGATAAATTTATGTGAATTCTTGATAATTTTACAGGAAAGCGCTTTATTGTTCCACCATCATGTACGCTTTTCCGGAAATTATCATCAACTAAGAGGTTTGGCGAATTGAAGTGCATGAAAGCCTTTGACCATCTGAAAACCAATTCCTACATATCCTTCACCTAATAACTCTTTTTGCCTTTTCAAATCATCGATGCCGGCTGTCACATGATTGCCGTAATCTGCATGGTGCTGTTCCAAATCTTTTACGAGAATATAACGTTCAAGCCCGTCATATTTCGTCTTTAACGCAGCAATGTGCATGTGCTGGGTGAACTTGTCCTTCAAACTCGGAATGTTCATCGGTGCTACCGTACATGCTACATAGCGGAACTTCTTCTCCAATTTAGCCAGTTCTTTCATAACCACTTCGGCCAATTTCTGCTGAAGCCGGTTCCCGCGATAATCTGGAATTACTGCTGAAATTTCCTGATACACCATATTGCCGAGTTCATCTTGCGGGAGGCCGATATCCAAACCCAGGTGCTCATCATCGACCTCCGGAACGAGCAAGGCGCGAAAAGCGACCAATTCCCCTTCGACAAATGCGCCGGCGATAAGACCGTGATCATTTAAAATAAACAAAAATTCTTCAGTCGATAATGGCTGCAACGTATTTTTTTCTGGCAGCGACTCGAGCACTGTTTGTTGAACCCGTTCAATCTCTTCTAAATCTTTCAGGTAAAGGCGCTTCATGTACATGGGCACCTGTTTGTGCAAGCGCACGTTGGTCAGCGTCCCTTCGTATAGACGGTCTCTCAAAGCCCATTCCCCCCATCTCTTGCATAGTTACAGAATACCATGTTCCATTTCCATCGTCTTTAAATTTTTTCAATTGACTGTAAAATTGAAACTATTTATCGATACCCCTTAAAAACTGACTGATTTCACGTGGCGAACGGAGGCAGTAGACCTGTTTTTCAGGATATTGCGCACAAAAATCTTTCATTATTTCACGCTGTGATTTTTTGCGTTGGTGATAAGTTGTTACTATATAATGCAAAAACGTGAGATCTAATTTTTCAGGACATCCAGGCGCCATATCCGGCCGCATCTTTTTATGGTACTGAATCCGCCTTTTCACGACGCGCCATAAGCAGCGCCACAGTGGAAGCTCCAACTGGATCAAGGTATCACAGGCCGGCAAACGAATATCCATCGTGCTGCCATAATTGCCCTCGATGATCCAGCGCGGCTCTGCCGCCAAGTACACCTGTGCCTCCCGAAATTCTTTTGTGTCGCGCTCAATCCAGCCCGGCTTCCAAAAATACGCATCCAGATGATGCACCGGCAACTCTAACAGCTTTCCTAATTCCCTTGCAAACCTTGACTTTCCAGCCCCTGCCGATACACCGACCACCATAATACGATCCATGATACCCCTCCGTTTCTACTGTTTCTTTAACCATATCGAATAGCCGTAAAATATGCCATCTCAACTTAGCGCTTGCATTCCGAATAAGACCGTGCTATTCTAAGGAAGAATTATTTTTGTTCGATGGCTTTTCACTAAGTATCAGATTTATTCTGAAGGATTTGAGCAAGGATAGTAATACAATGTATGCAATAGCATACGAGGAGGATACACACATGGAACAAGGTAAAGTAAAATGGTTTAACTCAGAAAAAGGATTCGGCTTCATCGAGCGCGAAGGCGGCGACGACGTTTTCGTTCACTTCTCAGCTATCCAAAGCGAAGGCTTCAAAACTCTTGACGAAGGTCAAGAAGTTACTTTTGATATCGAGCAAGGCCAACGCGGTCTTCAAGCTACTAACGTATCAAAAGCTTAATCAACCTTTAAACTTTCAATGGACTCTTCTTCTGAAGAGTCCATTTTTTATTGCCTAAAAATATGTGTATGCAATGGAGCGCGTTCTTTAGGTGGAGATAGCGAGGGTTTGCTTGCGGAAATGTTCCCGCGTATTGATTTAAGTGTCGCTTTGGTATTCGCTGCCTGGCTTTGGGCAGCTGAGAAATTCCGCTGATAACTTCAAGTTTAAAGGGATCTGCTTCTTTAATGACTTACCGGCTAGCCTGGGAATCACTTCCTGGGATGAGGCATCTGATCGTGAAGTGCTTGAACAAAGAATTTTTGTTCGCAGATTAGATTTAAAAACTTTATCTTCAATGTTCAAAGAGATACTAGCTATCCATTCAGAAGCTCTTTCACATTTTACATTGAATGATTAAAGAAATTATTCGCCATTCTAAAACTTGAGACGGAGTGAAAGGGGCCGCGCGGGCTGACAAGGCAAATGGGCTGTGTTACTCGCAGCTCATTTGCCGGGTAGTTGAAAACGCGACGTCCTGCCGCTCCAGCTGTACGACCCACATCCTGTTGGCCCGAAAGCGTTCGGCTGTAACAGAACGTAAAAAAGCTGCCCAAGGGCAGCTTTTTCCAGAGTGTTGAAGAAGTTTATAATCCGCTGCACATCAAAAAATAGTAGTCGCTATTCTGCATTCAAAAATTAATGGTCTGTCTAAGTATTTGGAGAAGCGTTCGCTCGACTCCTGTGGGACTAGCGGGTTTGAGAGACCCCGCAGGAACAAAGTGACGAGGAGGCTCGATTCCCGCCCCACGGAAAGCGAGCGGTAAGCTTCGGAAAATACGACTTTCTGGAGTTTCTCGACAGCCTGAAAAAAGCTGCCCAAGGGCAGCTTTTTCCAGAGTATTGAAGAAGTTTATAATCCGCTGCACATCAAAAAATAGTAGTCGCTATTCTGCATTCAAAAATCAATGGTCTGTCTAAGTATTTGGAGAAGCGTTCGCTCGACTCCTGTGGGAATAGCGGGTTTGAGAGACCCCGCAGGAACGAAGTGACGAGGAGGCTCGATTCCCGCCCCACGGAAAGCGAGCGGTAAGCTTCGGAAAATGCGACTTTCTGGAGTTTCTCGACAGCCTGAAAAAAGCTGCCCAAGGGCAGCTTTTTTCAATTCAGGATAAAATATAGCTGGAAGACCAGGAAAATGATCGCGACCAAAAGGAGCGTGCCGACCAATACGCTCATGGCCAGTTTTTTTCCGTCCATCCTCTCACCCTCTCAGTTTTTTCTCGCGTTCGATGACTTTTACTATATCATACGCGCCTTCACTTGCATTAGACAAGACCGACAACACGGTTTTGTCTTCCGGATAATAGCCTGAGTGGAAACTGACGCCCGGGTCATAGCCCATCACGTGATACTTAACCGGCTGTTCATCCTTCCGGTCAATCCATACACCGTAGCCATATGCCTGATCGTCGCCCGTTGCATGCACCGTCAATAGGCGGTCGCGCATCGGCTCCGACAACAAGCTGCCCTCCACTAGACGTCCCCAGAACTTCGCCATATCGCCCGCCGTGGTAAACGCACCTCCATCAGCGCCGCCGCGCACTGGAATCGAATATTGATTGGTGCGCCAAGAAGGGCCTTCATCAATATAGCCGTATGCACTGTTTCTCGGCAATTGATCCAATCGGAAATAGCCGGATTCTTTCATGTCTGCTTTCGCCAATACTTCCGTTTCTACATAATCAGCAAACTCCTGGCCGCTGATATGCTCCACTACAAGGCCCAGCGCAATATAGCCGGCGTTGTTATAACGAAAACGCGTACCCGGTTCCTCCACTAGTGGCAGGTCACGGAACAACGGCACAAAATCGGCCGGCGTCTGCATCCGGTACATCGGGACGCTTTGCCATAACTGCTCGAAATCCTCCATCGTTTCTTCATCGAAATAATCGGGCATGCCGGACGTGTGACTGAGCAATTGATGGATTGTGACATCGAAGTTCGGGAAAGTTTTCGGCAACAACTCTGACAGTGTCGATGATAATTCAAGCTTGCCTTGTTCGACTAACTGCAAAATCGCCACCGCTGTAAAGATTTTACTGCCCGAAGCAATCCCGAACCGGCTGTCTACCGCATTGGGCCGTTCGTCTGCACGATTGGCGTAGCCCTTGGCGAGCGTCCAGTTTTCTTTTCCACTCATATGGGCAGCACCTGAAAATGCCAGTTTGTCCAGCTGGTCAGAGATTGGGTTTACTGCTTTTTTTTGCTTCACCAAGCCCTCTTCATCAATTTCAATCGTTCGGCCATCCGTCAGCTCAATCGCCAGCGGATGCGCTTCACTTTTTAATTTCGAAAAAAACCATGTGCGTTTTGGCGGAACCAGGACGATGAAATGCGGATCTTTTCCGAGGAAATTCAATTCCTTCGGATCGATTCCTTTATTGCCGCGGACTGGGATATCCATCGCTTCCAACCGTTCGCCGACTTCTTTGACGTGTGGAGTGGCGATGCCCACCTCACTGATGTCGAGCAGCGAGTCGATGGTGAAATCATCCATGATGTCGACGTGGCGGCGACCGATAAACTCGACGATATTGCCTGCAGGGTCTTGGAAATAAAAAGCATCGGAATTGAAATTCGCATAATACATTTCATCCATGCCTTCTTGACGATTCAACTCGACTCGTGCGCGCGCCCAAAATTTCGCAAGCGTAAACTGATTGCCGGGAATATTGATGGCGTAATGATAAAAGGCCGGCTTGTCCGATTCCTGGAACTCCAAAACGGAATTTCCGATGGCCAACGCAAAACTCGTTTCATCTTCCTCCACAATCCGGAAGCCCAGCTGGTATTCGTAAAAACCTTTCAGTTCATTCAAACGGTTCGTATGCAATGTCACTTTCTTGAACATGTCCTCACCTCTTTCTTCAGCATACCGAAAATGAACAAATTTTTCCTCTTTTTGCATCTCTTCTGCGAAAGCCCGAATAAAAAAATTTCTATAACAAAAGAAAAAAGCGAATGCAGTAAGCTCATTCGCTTTTACAACTCATAGTCCAGCCTGACCATATCTCGGCATGGCAGGCCATTTTCAAAAATCGGTCCATCATAATGACGCACAAAAAAATCACGCTCGATCGATTTCATGCGGAATCCACATTTTTGGTACAAGGTCAATTGCGAAAAACTCGAATTGCCGGTGCCGATCTCGACGCTTTGAAAGTCCAGTTTCCGCGCTTCATCAAGTGCGGCAAGCACTAAAGCTTTCCCCAATCCTTTGCCGCGCTGTTTTTCTGCAAGGGCGATGTTTTTGATTTCCACCGTCTCGTCATCAAGTGCGAGCAAGACGAATACGCCAATGATGACTTGTTGCTGTTCGGCAATAAAGCAATGGCCGTCCCGGCAATACGCTAAGACGAGCCGTTCAGATGGGTCCGCTTCCAACAACAGTTCGAGCGGCAAACTCTCTCCTGCCTTCAGCTTGCGGATCTTCATTATTTGCGCTCGGTGAACCCTTGGTCGAGCAAATAGTCTTCAGCGTCATCAAATGTGCCGAAGCTTTCTTCCAGGTTCTTGCCCGTATAGACGTTCCAGAACGGCTCTTCAAAGACGAGATCCAGCTTTTCGCCATCTTCATTGGTCCAGCGTTTATCGTAAGGCGGTTCAGCTTCTTGCGACAAATAGTCGATCGAGTCAGCGACGATGCTGCGCAATTGGCTCGCGGAATAGTCGCGGATGTTGACCAAGCCGCGGTTGTCCGCTTCGTAATGCGGCAAATCGCCGACGAATACAAAGCCGTTGCCGTTCGGGTGGAGGTGATAGACCACGATTTTCTTATCATAAAGGCTTTCTTCAAAATGGAAATTGACGCGTTTCATCGAGACTTCTTTACGTGTCAGCTCCGGGAATTTTTCAATCACTTCAAGTTTTTGTTCAAATGTCAGCACTACTGGACATCCCCATTTCTTCTTTTGATTTTCTATCTCCATTATAGCATGCTTCACGAGTGCTTCCTCGTTTGCGAAATAATAGAAAAAGGGCCGCCTTAAAGGCAGCCCTTAATTTATTTCTTCTTTTTCAATCCGAACGGCCACCAAGCTCCGGCAGCAAATGATACCGTGACAGCTGGCACCAGAAGCGGCAAGACGATCAAGCCATAAAGCAGGAGCCCCGTGATGACAATCGCGGCGATCTGCATTAAACTCAATACCCCGGACGGCAACATCGCCCCAAATGTACCTGCGAGCAGAATAGCCGCAGTGATGATGACTGTGCCCATTTTCGCCATCGAGCGATGCATCGCCTGCGAGAAGTCCGCAGCGGTCCATGCTTCCTCACGGTAGCGGTCAAGCAGGAAGATCGAGTAGTCGATACCGAGCGAGACGAGCATGACAAAGCCAAAGAATGGAACTGCCCAAGTGATGCCGTCATATCCGAGCGCTTCGACAAAAATCAATTCCGTAATGGCGATCGAACTGTAATAGGTCAGTAATAGCGACCCGATCATATAGAGCGGCATAATGAACGAACGCAGCATCACCGCGAGCACTACAAACAAGCTGGCGAGCATAATGCTGACCGTTCGCGTGAAGTCACTTGCGGAAATATCGTTCAAATCGCTGTTGATGCTCGGAACGCCGCCAAATGCGATGTCGACATTTTCAAGAGGTGTGCCGTTGGTACTTCTTGCCGCCGCTTCTTTCAAATCCGTGACAATATCAATCGCTTCCGGAGAATACGGGTTTTCTTCAAGCACGACTTCCATTAGCATGCCTTCCCCGTCTGCAAAAGTGAACTGATCAAGCAATGGTTCGAATTCTTCCTCCTCAAGTATGCCTTCTGGAAGATACACACCTGTTCCACGCACCGCTTCGCTGTCGCTGATGCCCATCAGCGTTTCGGCAATTTCAGTTAAGCCGTCACTGATCTCCGCTAAACCTTCAGCCGATGCCCCGACACCTTGGGACAGCTCACCGAGTCCCCCTGCGAGTTCATCGTATTGGGCAGCTCCGCCGGCAAGGCCCGCTTCAATTTCCGAAAGTCCGGCATTCACTTGAGCCAGAGCACCGACCGTTTGTTCAATATTGCCGGTCTGTTGCAGCCCACCTGAAATTTGTCCGAGCTGGCCATTCACTTGCGCAAGCCCTTCTGCTGTTTCGCGAAGTCCTGCGCCGCCTGCTTGTTCACTGATGACGGTCAAATTCGTTTCAATTTCCGAAAGCCCGGACTGGACTTCTCCTAGCCCTTCGTTTGCCTCTTCAAGGCCTTCGGCAATGAGGCCGAGCTGGTGATCGACGAAAAATTCATCGATGACTGAACCTGTCGGCCGCGTAATTGCACGAACCATCTCGACGCCTTCTACTTTGACCATATCCTGTGCCAACGCATCCAGATACGGAATCGTCTCTTCCGCCGTCAAGCTTTCATCTGCTTTCATGACCACTTGCACCGGCATCGTATTGCCGGCTCCGAATGCGGCTTCGATCGCGTCGAGTCCTTTGACCGATTCATAGTCAGAACTGATTTCGTCTACCGTATCGAAGGATAAGTCGTTATTGTATGAAAACAGCAATGGTACGGTAATCAACGCCACCAACAGCATTGACCAAATTGGGCGGTTGACCGATAATTTGCCGATCCATATCCATAGCTTGCTGTCTTTATGCGAAGCTGATTGCTTGCTTGGCCAGAACAGTTTGTCCTTTAATACCGCCATGAAAAACGGCATGACCGTAAACAACACGACAAGCAGCACGGCGATGCCGACTGCGACCGCGACGGCTGATTTGAAAATCGGGAACTCGGCAAAGCCGATGGCCGCAAATGCGATGAATCCTGAAAAGCCGCTGATGAACAGCGTTTTCCCAGCTGTCCGGTACGTATTCAATATCGCTTCTTGCACTTCTTTTCCTTCCGTCAACTCTTCCTTATAGCGGCTTAACAATAGGATGCAATAATCCGTTCCGAGGCCGAACAAAATTGCCACAAGGAAAATTTGCGTATAGTTCGATACCGGAAATCCGAACCACTCAATAAAGAATGCCACAAGTGATTGGCTGAGCAAGTAGCTGAGCCCGACCGCAACAAGCGGAATGACCGGTGTTACAAACGACCGGAATACGCCCAGCAGCAAGCCGAAAATCAAGATAACGGTGATGATCTCAGTCCGCTTCAAACCTTCCTGCGCACTGGCATTGACGTCTTGGTTAATGATCGCCTCGCCCGTCAAATAAACCGTTAAATCGTCAGGAACAATCGTTTCCCGAATCTCATCGGCGATGGCGATAGTTTCTTCATCGGTGCCTTCAATAGATACCGGAAGCAACAAGGTCCGCCGGTCTTCCGCAACCAATTGCTCTTCAAGCTCTGCGCTTTCGAACGGATTTAACACCGAACTCACTGAATCATCCAGTGCTTCAATTTCCGTTATCAGGCCTTCGATTTGTTGCTCTGTTGCATCGTCTAACTGTGAGTCAAGCTCAATGACCAAAGAAATTGTCTGTCCTGATACGCCTTCTGCTTCTAAAATGGTCGCCGCACGCTGTGAATCGGCTTCTTCAGACAATTGGAATGACCCTGCTTCTTCTGCCTGTTCCGTTAAATTCGGCGCCAACAAAAACAGCGCTGCTGTTAAGATGATCAAGCCGATCATGATTGGCCATTTCAGTTTCAATATCGTTTGCATGCCTTACACTCCATCCGTTTTCATGATTGTGCGAAGCTTCCTGAAGATCGAAAGGAATTGATCGATTTCCTGATCATTGACTTGCTCCGACATAAGCTTTTCCAAATACTCCGCTAAAATACGGTCCGATTCTTCGAGCATTTGTCGCCCCAAATCGGTCAGTTCAAGCAGCTTTTCTCTCTTGTCGGCTGTTTGGACGACTTGGATCAGCTCTTTTTGCAACAGCTTTTTTATACGGTTCGATACCGCGCTTTTATGTACACCTTGCAAAATGGCAAGCCTTGCAGATGTAATCTGCCCTTCTTTGCTGATGAGTTTCAAAGACTGCATTTGCTCAGGGGAAAACTCCTCCCAAATCGGGTTGTCGACAGAACGGATCACTCGTTCTGTTCCGTAAAATAACACTTCTTGAAATAATTCTACTGCTTCTGTAATGCGTTTATCCATAAATGGTTTACCCCCTCAACTAACATTAATAGTTTAGGGGGTAAACTTTCCAGCGTCAAGCAATAGCCATTAAAAAATCCCGCAGCCTGGGCTGCGGGATTTCTTTATACTTCTTTTGTGGCGGTGGAACGGATTTCCCGTCTTCGCGCATAAACATTTTTCACCACCGTCTTCACTACTGCATAGAACGGAATCGCTAAAATGATTCCCCATAATCCGGCGATGTTCCCTGCAGCAAGAAGCAAGGTGATAACAGTCAATGGATGAACATCCAATGCATTGCCCATAACGTTCGGCGTGATGAAATTGCTTTCGATTTGTTGGGCGACGAGCATGATGATTGCGACGTACACAGCCATAATAGGATCTTGCACCAATGCGATGATCATCGCTGGAATGACTGCGATGTACGGCCCGAGAAACGGGATGACGTTTGTCGCCATGCCGATTAATGCCAATAGCAAAGCATACTCCAAGCCGATGATCCAATATCCGATCAATAGCATGATGCCCACCAAGAAACTGACAAACAACTGCCCTTGTATGTATGAGCGCAATGTATGGTCAATGTCTTTCAGCGTTTTGATGATCCATAGTTTCCGCTGGCCGCTGAAGAATCCCGACACGAACGGCACGAATTTCCGATGGTCGATCAATAGATAAATCAGGAAGAACGGAACAAGCACGAGGCTGATGACTCCGGAGATGAAGCTTGTCAAAAACGACAAGACCCAACCGCCGACATCCCCGATGCGTTCGCCAATTTGTCCACTCATATCATTAATTTGCTCTTCTAGAGATGCCGGCAAACGTTCCCGCTGGTCAAGTACGTATTGCGTATAGCCTTCCACATCTTCAATAATTTCAGGTGCATTGTCAACGAGTGAATTAACCTGGTCCGTCACCATCGGGCCGACCATTACAGACAGCAGATAAAAGACAAGAACAATCAGCAGGACGATGATTAAGATCCCGGACCATTTCGGAAATTTTCGCTTTTCCAAGAAATACAGCAACGGGCGCGTCAAATAAAACAAGACTCCCCCAAGAAGCAATGGAACGAAAATGGTTCCTGCGATAATGAAGAGCGGATCGAATATCCCCTGGACTTCAATAAATAGACGAATGATGACTAATGTCAGGATAATTCCGACGCCCGCTTGGAACCATAATTTATTTGTCAATGAGTTCACTTCCTTTCTTTCACATGTATACCCAGTTTATCATGTTTATATGGTATTATATGTTTTTATATAGCGCGAACTTTTTCACTTTAGAAACGTCCATGTTGGTAGCAAGTGAATGACTAGAATTTGGAGGATTTATACATATGGAAGCATTATGGTTAACGATTAAATTTTTATTACTCGGGCTGTTCCAAGGGCTCACTGAACCCATTCCGATTTCGTCGAGCGGGCATTTGCTTATCGCGCAATACTTTCTCGGTGTGGAGATAGAAGGCAGCACTTCGACTTTTGCACTCCTTGTCAATACAGCATCACTCCTCGCGGTACTGATCATTTACCGTGATGACATCAAGCGACTCGTCATCAACGGACTGAAGTTTTTCAAAGAGAAAACCCCGGAAACGCGCCGGGATTTCATGTTTGTCGTTTATTTGGTCGTTGCAACGATACCAGCAGCCATCATCGGCTTGCTGTTCCAAGATATTATTGATATGCATCTTTCAACAGTCGTCACGGTCGGCGTGACTTTGGTCATCACCGGTATCGCTTTGTGGTTAATCCGCAATATGCGCGGTCAGCGAAAAGACGGCAATATGACGATGAAAGATGCGATAATCATCGGCTTAGCCCAATCGGTTGCCTTGATCCCGGGCATCAGCCGTAGCGGCGCCACAATCGTGGCCGCGATGACACGCGGCATCAACCAGGAAACGGCGCTGCGCTTTTCTTTCCTGTTGTTCATCCCGATCAGTCTCGGCGGCGCTGTTCTTAGCTTCAGCGATATTCTCCGCGACGATAATCTAGCGACAATGGCTGTGCCGTATATCATGGCATTTATCGGCTCACTCGTCGCTTCGTATTTCTCGCTGAAATGGTTCATGAACGTCATGGCAAAAGGCCAGCTGAAATATTTTGCGATTTATTGCTTTATCGTCGGGCCGCTCGTGGTCCTTGCTTGGTTCTTATTAAACTAATGAAAATCCCTCTATTGCTCAATAGCAATAGAGGGATTTTTTATCTTCAGCGATTAAAGAACTTCGCCGTGAAATAAGGTTGCTTGTCTGAGTTGAAGGCGACTCCGACCCCGAGAAAACCGAAATCGGGTTTGACGATGTTTTCGCGATGGCCCATCGAGTTCATCAGCCCTTCATGCGCGAACACCGCACTGTACTGCCCATAAGCCAAATTCTCACCGGCGACAAAAAAGCTGATGCCGTCTTGTTTCATCCGATCAAAAGGCGACTGGCCTTGCTGGTTGGTATGGCTGAAATAACGTTGATCAGCCATGTCCTGGCTATGCTTGCGTGCCGTTCCCATTGTTGCCTCATCCCATTTCAGCAATGGCAGCTGTCGCTGTATCCTTGCGGAGTTGGTCAATTCAAACAACAAAAATTCGTAGCCTTGTTTTATTTCAGCGGAAGGTTCCGCATAGATCTCGCCGCGGTTGTCTTCGAGCTCTTTGCTGATGACTTGAACAGCCGTTACCGTATCCTCTTCGTGGACATCATAGAAAACGGTCGTGTAGGAATCCGCCGTTTCGAAAAGGTCGTATTCGTCACGGGAATCGAGAATGTATTGCACGCGCCCTTTTTGCAAACTGCTGAGCGGAGTACCGAACAAACCGCGCACTTCCTCTTTCGAAGAATCCATCGAAAAGCCTTCTGTAGAAGAAATGAGGTCTTGGTTGGTGAACATGCCATTGACCTCGCCTTGCTCGTCATAAGACAGCAGCACGTAATTCTGGTAATCCTGGTGGTAGCTATGCCAATCAGTTCCATATTCATTTTCCATCAAGCGCAGCGGCAGCCCTAGCTTTTGCTGGGCTTCGTCTTTGCTCATGCCGAGCGTGACATTATGGACCGCCACTAAAGAATCTGTCTGGGCAAGATCGGGCTTTGCGACCGCTTCCGGCAGTACTGCCGAACTTTCTGTCACGATCGCTTGCAGCTGATGGCTGATGCGCGTCGTGAAATGTCTGGCTTCATTGAACGCTTTGGAAACATCCGTGTCATCTGCAACTTTTCCAACGGCTTCATCGACGGTATCCAAAAAACTCAGGTCAATATAATTCCCTGCCGCCTCTTCCCACATGGGACGGGTAAAAAACAATAAGACCAATAGCAGCAAAATACCAAACAATTTCCGCACACGCATCACCTCTTTCTCTTCATTTCAGTGTAATGCCAAAAAGGAAATACGAAAAGCAAAAAGCATTTTTTTGACCATTCCCCACAGATAAATAGTAAAAGCGGACAGGAAAAGAAATTCTTTTCACTGTCCGCTTTTAAATTCTCTTAGCTCTTACACTTGTGCATTATGTTCACTGGTAATGTCTGTTTTTTTCGGCGAGCTGAACCATAGAGTGAACACAAGACCTACCGTAAACGTGGCCAGGCTAGTGAACAGCACGACTGGATCAGCCGAGAATCCCGGGAACACGACAAATAGCGAGCCGAGAATCAAGCCGATAATCGCTGCATATGTCACATAAGTGAAATGCTCAAGCAAATAGCTGATCGCTTTACTGCTGATGATGAATCCGACCATGACGCCCGAACCGATTGCCATGACAATCGGCAAATTCAAGGTCGACAACGCATTAATCGCCGTCGAATACACGCCAATCAACAGCAGAATGAACGAACCGCTGATGCCCGGCAGCAACATCGCCATACTGGCAAGCCAGCCAGAGAAAAACAGCAAGAAGAACGTCGGTACGCTCAATTCGGTGATAGGTGTTACATTGTCATTCGTTTGGATAAAGGCCATAGAAGCGAGCGCTGCACCAATGACCAATAGAATGATCAAATGGCGTGCAGTGAAATTCTTTTTCACTTCCGCCTGCTTCATGATGTATGGCAGGACGCCCAATATTAAGCCCATAAAGAAGAATTGCGTCGACTCGTAATGATTCGACAGCAAGTATTCTATAAAGCGGCTGAACAATAATAAGGTAATGACAATCCCCATGCCAAGCGGCACGAGAAAGCCGAGCTGCTTTTTCCACTGTCTGCTGAAAAAGCCACTGATCGACTCAAGCAGACGGTCGTATATGCCAAGAATAAAAGCGATTGTCCCTCCACTAACTCCTGGAATCAAATCACTGATGCCCATTAAAATACCGCGGTATATGTTTTTCCATTCCATGCGTATAATCTCCTCGTCTCAAAATCACTTGTACCAGTATAGCACGCGCTCACCGGAAACTCGAGCGGCGTCACACGAGTGCTTGCGCTTGTGTCATCATTGACTGAACGATGTCAGCCGCCTGTTCTTCGCGTATCAACGGCCTTGTCGACTGTCCTGCCCATAATGACATGAATTCTGGATTGCCCTTTTTTGCGGCAGCGCCGCGGATTTCTTTCGTTACTGTATTATGGGACGGAAACGGCAAGGCATTGGTTCCCGTAGATTCAAACTGTTCGATGAAACGGTTTTTGATGCCGCGCGCCGGGCGTCCTGAGAAACTTTTTGTAATGACGGTGCTTTCTTCATCGCTGTTGAAAATCGCTTGCTTGTACGCAGCGTGCGCACCGGACTCTTGCGCACCGACAAAGCGCGTGCCGACTTGCACTGCTTGGGCGCCAAGTGCCAGTGAGGCGACTAGGCCACGGCCATCTACAATACCGCCTGCTGCAATGACGGGCACGCTCACGGCGTCCACTATTTGCGGAACGAGTGCCATCAATCCGACTTGTGCACCCATTGGATGCCGCTCATATGAAAAGCTGCCACGATGCCCCCCTGCTTCACTGCCTTGTGCGACGATGGCATCAACCCCGGCTGCTTGCGCTTCTATCGCTTCAGCTACCGTCGTTGCCATCGTGATGACCAATACCCCTTGAGCTTTCGCAGCTTTTGTTTGTTCCGGCGATAAGCAGCCGAACGCCGTGCTGATGACTGGCACAGCCAGTTCCAGACAAATCCGAAACTGTTCTTCGCCAAAATCCGGAGAGTCGAACGATGCAGCTGGATGATCTATGCCCAGTTCTGTATACGCAGGACGCAGCGCTTGTTGCACTTCTTCTAGACGAGAAAAATCATCTTGCGGATGACCCGCGAATAAATTGACTGCAAAAGGCTTGTCTGTTTGTTGCTGAATGCTTAAAATTTCTGCCCGCAATTTTTCCGGTGTCAAATAAGCGGCGCCCAGCGTCCCTAAGCCGCCTGCTTCCGACACTTGCGCTACAAGTTGCGGGGTAGTCGGCCCGCCCGCCATCCCGGCTTGGATGATTGGAAATTCGATCTGGAGCAAGCGGCAAATATCCGTGTTCAATGAAATCATGACTTGTCCTCCCTTTCATCTTGTTACTTATTAGTATCCCAGTCTTTCGGATTTCTTCAACCGGGAACCTTTTCCGTGCCGTCTGCGTTCTTAATATCAGCATCTAGGAGAAGGCGGGATTCCAGTATGAAAGGCTTTCTTTCATTAGTCACTGTCACACTGATCACCGTTTTTTGCGGACTGATCATTATGGCTTTTTATAGCGAACCATTCGATAATTGGCAAAACCAAGAACGGCTTCAAGCCTATACAGAAACTAGAGAAAACACGGTCCCTGCGCGCCTCGGCGAAATCCAACATGTGCAAACGACAGAAGCGCCACAGCCAGCGATCGCTTATACGGCATCTGTCCGTTCGTGTCCAGGACCTTAAAAATCCCCTCAGTGCATTTGCACTGAGGGGATTTTTTTAAGCATAGATGATTTTGATTTTGTTGCCGGACGGATCTGCTGTTATCACTGCCAATCCTTCTTCATGAAGATCAGCTCCGTAAGCTTGCAGGCGCTCCTGCAGCAGCCGTTGCGCTTGTTGATCCGGCACGCGGATTACGTAATTGGACAAACCTGCCGTATTATCCGGCAAGGCGGGTATTCCTGTCCCATTCCAAATGTTCAACCCGATATGGTGATGGTAATCGCCATCGGATACGAACAGCGCCTGGTTTCCGAGATTTGCCACAAGGCCGAAGCCCAGAACTTCTGTATAGAACTCACGAGCCGCTTGAAGATCCGAGACGTGGAGATGAATATGCCCGAGCACCGTGCCGTTTGGCATACCTCCCCATTTCTCCCCTTGTGCAGCCTGTGCGACAGCTTCTACATCAAGCGGATCGACTGTCATATGGACATGCTCACCACGCCATTCCCATTCACTCGCTTCGCGGTCGCGGTAAATTTCAATGCCGTTTCCTTCCGGGTCAGACAAATACAAAGCTTCGCTTACCTGATGGTCGGAAGAGCCAACGGGAATGCGCTGCTGGTGAAGATGAATGAGCATTTTCCCTAACTCTTTACGGTTTGGCAGCAAAACGGCGAAATGATAAAGCCCTGCATAGCGGCCAGTTTTCGGCTCCAATTCAGGAGTGTGTTCCAATATCAAGATTTCCTTCCCGCCGACTCCGAGAATCGTTTTATTGGATTGTTCCTCGATGGTTTCGAATCCTAATACTTTCGTGTAGAAATGGCTCATTTTAGGTAAATCCAACACTTTTAAGGTTAAGCTTTCAACGTAATGTACCGGCTTTTCATGAAAATTCATTATTGTTCCCCTTTCTAACTTACTATTTGTAACTTATTTTATTTTAATAACTTAATTACGTCAAGTCATCTGTTTTTTATTCTGATACAGATTATGCTATTATGAAGAAAAAGGAGCGGTGAACATATGAAAAATACCGAAATCTGTCCGCGTTTTGAAGCGGCCATCTCCTTGCTGGGTCAGCGCTGGACAGGGTTGATCATCCATCAATTGATGGACGAACCAAAGCGCTTCGGTCAATTGACCGAGGAAATCGGCATCAGCGGCCGTCTCCTGTCCGAACGGTTAAAAGCTTTGGAAGCCGACGGATTAGTAGCGCGCACGGTGCACCCGGAAACTCCTGTACGCATCGAATACTCATTGACCCAAAAAGGCGCTTCATTAAAGCCGGTAATGACTGAAATCGAACAATGGTCAAAAAATTGGATAGACGCCCTAGAACCAGCGGAAAACTCCTGATTGCCTAAAAAACAGGGTGTTTTCCGTGACTTTTTTCCTTTCTTTATAGACAGAATATTCTAATATCTGTTAAAGTTAACTTAACAATCGACCGAGGAGGGGGTAGAACTATGTCCATGTATTCAAATTTGACCTATGACAATGACACACGAAAAATTGACAAAGCGCTAAAAAAATACGAGGAAAAGAAAAACGCCGCACTTGTATTGCTCGCGGAAATTGATATGTTGAACAAAATGGACGATGTGGAAGATACAATCCTCTACAAGCAAAAATCAATGAAGGAAAAACTCATTGCAGCAGAAAGGCATCGCCGTGACGTCGAGGAAATGCTGATCAATTACATCGGTAAATACGATGATCGAGACTTGCACCGCTATACAGAGCTTCTAGAAGAACTGAAAAAAGACAAACCAAAATAAAAAACAGGACTGCAATCAGTCCTGTTTTTTATTTGGCGTTTTCCTGTCATCAAATGATCGGAGGATATCGCCTGTCCATCCTTTTTGCCTGAAGTATAAATACAATAGAAATGTGGACGTGACGATTATAGCAATGGATATGCCATAGCCAAACCGCCAATCGAGTTCCGGCATAAACCTGAAATTCATTCCCCAAAGCGCTCCCCAAGCCATGGCAGGCGTAAAGAGCGTCGTCAACACCGTCAAAGTCTTGACGATTTCATTCCCCCGGTAATTGGCCACGACATTTTCCATATCGACCATGTTGTTAATTTCGTCTTCATAAGACTCCACCAGCATGACGCAGCGATCGATGCGCGTAGTCGTTCGCTCATATTCCCGGTGTTCACGCACCGCTTTGCCGAAGGTTTCTTCAATGGCCATGGTGATTTCCCGAAATCCCATGATCAAATGTTTCCACAAAAGTATTTCGTGCCGCACTTCCTCGACCTGCTCCAAGGTTTTGCGGTTATTTTGCTCTTTAATATTCCACAGCAAATGATGGAGCCGTTCTTCAAAACCATCGATTTTATGCAACACCGCACCCACCATGCCCCCCAGCAAAATCATCATCACTTCAATCGACGATTCAGCATGTTCCATCTGTTTGATCATCAAGTGTTTAGGCATGTCCATATCTTCTTCGAAGTCCAAGGTGCTCGTCACCAAAAGTTCTGGAGATAAGTAAAAATGAAACACATCCCGGACATTCCGGGCTTCTCTGCTTTGTTTATAAATAAGCGAGCCCCACAACACTTCATGTCCGGCTTTTGACGTATCGGTGTGAAGAATATTGACAATTAATCCTTCTGATCGGTCGATCCATTGTTGAAGCTTCGGATTCTCCTGCAACAATGGACTGAAGTCTGCCGCCGCCATTACATTTTCCTCTTGCCACACCGTGCGTGCGAATTGATGTCGCGGCATAACCGCCCCCCCTTTTCTTTCCGACTAAAAGTGCATCCATTCAGTGGGATTCGCCTGAACAATATAAAAAACGCCGCTTGATTGCAAGCGGCTGCATACTTTGCTCATTCCTGCTGTTTGTTACCAGTTTGGTCCCTGTATTTCTCATTGGAGTTTTCTTTATATTCCAATTCTCTATTCGGCATCGGATCTATTTCTTTGTTCGGTGGCTGATGGCGTCTCGGCTCCACTTCCGGCAATAGTTTTTCACCTTCCTGGCTTTTCCGTTCCTTATCCATTTTTTGAGCCCTCCTGATAGTACATTTTTATTTCTTTACCCTGTTTCGCACTTTTGAATCCCTAGCGGTTGATCAGTGACCTGAAGAGCTCCAAATCATCCGGATAAGCAAGTTCAAGCTGCTCCAGTTGCTTGACTGATTTCCACGCTACATCTTCTATCAGGAAGTCTTCTTCCGGAACAACAAGTTCTCCCCCCGTCGCCGCGACTTGAAAATAATGCAATTCAAATGACACCGCCGAATTTTCATACGTGCCGCTCCTGACTTTTAATTCATCGAGTGCTTTCACCGTCAATCCGGTGACTTCCTGAAACTCACGCTCGCAACATTGCTCCAGCGTTTCACCTGCTTCGATGCCACTTGCCGGTATGGTCCATTTACTATCTTCTTCCGGCGCTTTTTGAAGCACCATCAAAATTTCATTTTGTTCGTTTACGCAGACGCCTGCAGCGCCACGCCAATTTGCCATTTCCATCAAATCTCTCCTGTCGCCTGTTTCTCGATTCTTTGAATCATCGCCTGTTTCCCATCAATATAGCGTCCGATATCCAGTGGATACTGTTTGGCTAAAGATAGCTTCAAGTCGCCGTAAGCTGCTGCTTGCTGCGGATGTTCCCGGAGAAAATCCCGGAATGCAAGATGCCGGAAAATTTCCGGGCTGCCGTTTTCATAGCAATGCAAATGGTGAGTCCGTTCGTTTCCGCCTTTTTCAAAATAACGCCTTCCAGGCAGCCCGTTCTTGCCTTTCGCCTTATAGCCGAGCTGTTGAAGTTCTTCTGCAAAACGCTCTGCGGTCTCGATTTCATCTACTACTGCAAGCATATCGATGACCGGTTTTGCTGCCAGGCCTTGAACAGCCGTACTGCCGATATGATGAATCGACACGCAATGGTTGCCTAACAAATGCCGGATTTCATCAGCTTCCGTATCGAATAACTTCGGCCACGTTTCATCATATGCCACGACTTCCACTTTTCGCATGCCTTTCCCCCTTCTATATTTGAAGCCCAAACAAAAAATCACCTTTCTTGAAATGGTAGCCCTCTGACTCCCATTTTACAAGAAAAGGCGATTTATCGGCGGCTGTTTTCATCGATTCATCTGGCGTCGCTTTGAACGACTATTAAACTTTTTGTTTCTCCAAAACAATCCGGTGGGTCACATCGGGTAAATTAACATCCCCAGTAAACCCGTTGGCACGGTAAAAAGCATCGGCTGTAGAAGAGTCTGTCCTTACAACCAATTCCCCAAAATAATCTTTTGCAAAATCGACGATCTTTTGAAGCAGCTTCGTACCGATTCCTTCTCTTCTTGCAGCTTTGGCAATATAAAAGCGGCGCAGCCTGCCGATCCCTTCTTTTGTTGAATACGGATCACGGTTCAGCCCGCCTATTGCAAGGAGTTTTCCGCGCGGGTCAAAAACTCCGAACAACACTTCACCTTTTTTGTCGAAGCGGTTGCTTCCGTCTTCATACTGATCCACCAGTCTTCTTAAAAAACGATACCCTTCCGCTTCGCTTTCTTCGACCAACTCGTCCACTTTCACATCATGTAAATTCTCGATTGTTTTAATTTCCATTGGCATAGTCAAATCCCCCTTTGAATTGGCAGAAATAGCAAAGGCTTTCCAACGATCCATTGATAGCTGGATACCCCCTATTCTTGCCATCACGCAGCTGTATCTTCCAGACGTTCATTTCGTGCTTCCATTTTCTTGACGATAAAGATGCTTGCTTCATACAAACCCGCCATCGGCACCAATACTAATAATTGGCTTAAAAAATCAGGCGGGGTGATGAGTGCAGAAACGATAGCCAAACCAAGATACGACCATTTCCGCACTTTTTTCATCGAGACTGAGGTCAATACGCCGATCGACGACAAGAACAGCGCCAAAATCGGCATTTCAAACAACAAGCCTAATGGAATCGTCGTCATGATCAAAAAGTGAATGTATTCATTTGCTGAGATCATCACATCGAAATTCGCAGCCCCTAAACCGATCAAAAACTGATAGCTTAATGGGTTGACGATAAAATAACCGAATGAGATGCCGAGTAAGAACAGTACGAGCATCGCCGGCGAATACAAACCGAGAAACCGTGCTTCGGTCTCCTCAAGTCCCGGTTTGACGAACTGCCAGAGAAAGTGGATCAGAAAAGGCAAGGACAAACCGAGCGCCATCGTGGCAGAAATCGACGTATAAAATTTAATGACTTCAAGCGGTCCCAAGATCACGAGTTCGTTGCCTTTTACAATGTAGGGAAACCAAAAATTCAAGGTTGAGAAGACCAGCACGAGGAAGAAAGCAAACACAAAAATGCTTTTGATCAATTGTTTACGCAAATCGCCTAAATGATCAATCAATGTTTCCACTCTTTCCTGCGTTTCCGCAGGTGGCTTTTGTTCCCCTCCCGAATCTTTCGGGCCACCTGATTCCGGCCCCGCTTTGGTATTCTCCTCGGGTTTGTTTAATGCCGCTGAATTTTCGTCCGCTTTTTTCTTATGCAAGGGACTGATCAGTTTGCGTTCTCCATACGGATCCATTTAACCACCTTCACAAACTATCGGTTTTCTTCGTTTCTTTCGCTTCTTTTGTTTCTTTTTCGTCTTCGTCGTCATCCATCAACCCTTTTGTTGACCGCTTAAACTCCGAGAAAGTCTTGCCGACTGCCCCGCCGATTTCCGGAAGCTTTTTCGGCCCGAAAATAATCAGCACAATGACCAAAATAATGATCAATCCCGGTACGCCAATAGAAGCTATTCCACCCATATCAATTCCTCCTCACTATTTACACTAACGAGCCACCTTCGCGGCTATATCTAATGACTCCTTCTGCACAACGATATGCTAACGCCCCTACTGTGCCGGTCGGATTATAGCCGCCGTTATGCGCAAAATTCCCGGCCCCGACGACAAACAAATTTTCCATATCCCAATGTTGCAAATAATTATTGACGACACTCGTCTCAGAGTCTGCCCCCATAATAGTTCCGCCGGTATTGTGCGTCGTCTGATACGGCACAATATCGTAATCGGATATCGGGCTACTGCCTACCACTGTATTCGCACCCATTTCCTGCATGATTTCGGCGGCTCTTTCGGTAATATAAGAGTGTAATGCACGATCTTGGTCTGTGAAATTATAAGTTAACTGCAAGAGCGGGATTCCATAAGCATCTTTATACGTTCCGTCCAAAGTCATGTAATTATCGCGATGCGGGATTGATGCACCTTGCCCGCCAATTGAAAGTGTCCGCGAATAGTTTTCTATGGAAGCTTTTTTGAATTGTGCACCCCATGCCGGCGTATCCGGGGGCAGCGGGTTAGATGCGATCGGACGGTTCCCGGTTTGAGTCATGGAAAGGCTGGCACCGTGGATAAAGTCAAGATCTCCGTGGTCAAAAGCATCCCCGTTGAAATCGTCTATGGTCATGCCGAGGGCCCCCGCCCCCATAAAGACATTCATCTGTTCATCAAAGAAACCAGATGCACCCGGAAGAATTTGATAAGCATAGTTTTTGCCGAGTGTACCCTGGCCGGTTTCCGGATCGTACAACTCTCCGATTTCCGACACCATCAATAATTTGGCGTTGTTCAATACATAGCTTGTCAAGACGACAACTTCTGCCGGTTGGATAAACTCTTCGAATGTCACCGTATCAAAATAACGCACGCCGGTCACCCGGTCGCCTTCTTTCATCACTTCTACGACATTGGCATTAAAGCGGATATCGTAGTTGCCCGTTTCCATCGCAGCCGGAACAACAGTGATTTCAGGCGAGGTCTTTGCGCCGTATTCGCAGCCGAAGCGCTCACAAAATCCACAATATTGGCAAGCGGCGATTTGCTGCCCGTCTGGATTTTCGTATGCTTCTGAAAGATTCGCCGAGGGCATCATGAACGGAGAATAACCCAAATTACTTGCAGCAGTTTCAAACTTTGCCAGCAAAGGCGTCTTTTTCATCGGCGGGGTCGGATATTCAGCTGAACGCTGGCCCCAGAACGGATTTTTGTCTTCGCCCGATATACCTGCAGTCTTCTCGAATTTATCAAAATAAGGTTCCAGCTCATCGTATGTGATGCCCCAGTCCTGCATCGTATACTCCGGAGGCAATTTATTGGCGCCGTATTTCGCTTCCGTCATCGATTTGATTTCAAAATCATAAGGCAAGAAGCGCCAGTTTTGGCCATTCCAATGCGTACCCGATCCTCCGAGTCCTTCGCCCAACAAGAAGGAACCCATTTGACGCATCGGCAATGCACGCTGGCCTCGGCCATTGCGGAAGGTAATCGTCTCTTTTGAAAGATCCTGCATCAATTCATAGCGGATAGCGTAGCGGTATTCGTCATGAACCATTGAAAAATCCGCAGTCGACCGGCTTTGCCCACGTTCTAGACCGATAACACTCAAGCCTTCCTTCGCGCATTCGACCGCAATGATGCCGCCGGTCCAACCCACTCCCACTGTTACTACATCCACTTTATCCAGTGTAGTGACCATACTTATTCCCCCTCAATTAGTTCAACATATCTCCCACCGAATGCGGATCCATCTCGACAAAGTCTTCACTTTCAATTTCATTGATGTAAGCTGGCCGATGTCCCGGAAAGCCTTTCATGCGCCAGCCTTCCATGTTTTGGTTGCCTCCATAGATCGGGTCGGCATAGGCGCCGTTTATCGTCGCTTGCCGGAGCAGCCGGAAAAAGAACTGCGAATTAGTTCCTTGCATATCGATTTCATCATCTTGAAAAGCCGTCAGAATTTCATCCATCTGCTCGCCTTCCAAATCAACGAAGTTGGCATCAAAGCGACTTTGCGCTTCTTGCTGCATCCGCTGCAGTCCTTGGCGGAAAAGTTCGTTGCGCTTCAAGCGGCTTTGGTAGCCTTGAGTAGCTTCGCCCACTTCAAAAGGCGGCTGCATGTATTCCCGGGAGTTTTCACCGTAACTTCCCGCAAGCTGATGATCGATAAAGAAAGGAACGCCCAGACCGATTGCTCCTGGTCCAAGCTCGTCTTCAGGGAAGATGCGCTCGGTTGCTTGCTCAAGAACAGCAAACTCCACTGGATTTTTGAAAAACTGTAAACCGCGCGGCCCAGCTGCTGCTTCTCCGTTTCCTCCATGGCCCGCTTCGCCGCCGCTCGGTGCTATTGTATCCTGGCGAGTATTCGCTCCGATCAATCCACCGATAATTCCTCCACCGACGAGAGCGCCTGCTGCAATACCGGAAGTCTTAAGAAAGTCACGCCTGGAAACATTTTTCTTCTCTGCCATGTCATGCGCCTCCTTATTTGTGTAAATATTATGAATACTCAGTAACTATACCCTTCATTATATGCCTCTTAACTGTGATTTCAATGATTTTCTAAAAATAAGCAAACAAAAAGCCGACGCATATATGCATCGGCTTCAATAAAAAAGGCCAAGGGAATGGTCACCTCGGCTTTGTAGCTTTAAAGATATTAGTCTAGAACTTTGATTTTTACGTTTTTGCGGCCCCAGTTCAAAGCTTCGCCTTGAGTCGGGATAA
Source organism: Planococcus dechangensis (assembly GCF_042654465.1). Classification (NCBI taxonomy): domain Bacteria; kingdom Bacillati; phylum Bacillota; class Bacilli; order Caryophanales; family Caryophanaceae; genus Planococcus; species Planococcus dechangensis. Next base: position 175,091 of record NZ_JBHSGL010000002.1, read on the forward strand.
AGACATCGATTTTGTTTCCTTTGATAGCTCCGCCAGTATCGCCAGCGATTGCTGTTCCGTAACCTTCAACCCATACTGTTGAACCAAGTGGGATAACGGTCGGGTCAACTGCGATGACTTTTTGGTTCGGGTTTGAACGCAAGTCGATTCCTGTGCGAGTGATTCCTGAGCATCCTGCACAATACGCTGTATAAGCTGTAGCAGACACAGTCATTTCTTTACCAGACTGAGTAGATGCCGCTGCCGGTGCAGCTGCTGCTGGTGCACTTGCTGGTGTTGGAGCTGCTGGAGTTGATTTTGGTGCTTCTTTAGCTGGAGCTTTAGCTGCCGGTTGTGCGGCTTTAGTTTCCGCTTTTGGTGCTGCCGCTTTTGCTGCATCAGCCTTCACTGCAAATTCTTGGCCAGGGAAGATTGTGTGGCCGGAAACATTGTTCCAGTTCATCAATTGATCCAACGTGATGCCGTGTGCAGAGGCGATTTTGAATAACGTGTCGCCGCTTTTAACTGTATAAGTAGATGATGAGTTAGATGACTTCTTAGGTGCTTGTTCTTTGCCTTCAATAGAAAGCTCGTCGCTTGGGAAGATCAAATCAGTTGATAGATCATTCCAGCTCTTTAAGTTTTGTACCGAAACGTTCTTTTCTTGTGAAATTCCCCAGAGCGTGTCCCCTGATTGGACTGTATACGATGAATTAGCGCTTGCTGTAGTTGCCGCGCCTACACTTAATGCTGCGATTGCAGTTAGTGTAACGATTTGCTTTTTCATAAATTGAAATTCCTCCTTTTCACTAACACAAGACACAGCATAACACCTTCGTATTTCAAGAACATGACAGGACACCGGTTTAAACTTAACAATTACATTACGGGAGACTTCTAAATATGACAGACTGTAATAATTCAGAACATTCTGTTTAGAAAGAGTTTTTTTGTAGATTCATTTTGAAATTATCCGCTTTTTTCTATTTTTAATCAGTCCGTATAGGATTAGCCTTATCCAGTTGGGGAATAAGAAAATAATGCAGCATCATCGGTGTCGCAATCTCGTCCATTGTTTTTGTTTAGGAGGAACTCATTTGAAAAATGTCACTATTGTTTTTTGGATTTCTATTACTATTTGTTTGGCTCTTGTCACTTGGGGATTTTTCGCACCTGAGACATTTCAGTTACAAACAGGCGCACTTACCTCGTGGATTTCTGCCACATTCGGCTGGTATTATCTAGCTTCTGTTTTCCTCATTCTCATCTTTTGCTTGTATCTGATCTTCTCCCGCTTTGCCGACATCAAACTCGGAAAAGCGGGAGACGAGCCGGAATTCAGCCTAGTATCGTGGTTTGCGATGCTTTTTTCTGCGGGCATGGGCATGGGATTGGTTTTTTGGACAACAGCTGAACCCATCTCCCACGCCTTCATCAGTGCTCCGCTTTCGGAGCTAGGCTCTGATGAAGCCATTAAGGAAGCCATGCAATTTTCCTTTTTCCATTGGGGCATCCATGCCTGGGCTATTTACGGCCTTGTGGCATTATCGCTTGCCTATGCAAAATTCCATAACGGCGCACCCGGTTTGATCAGCGCTACGCTTATCCCGCTATTCGGTAAAAAACACATGGCTGGCTGGCCTGGCAAATTGATTGATACGCTCGCGGTGTTTGCAACTGTCATCGGCGTAGCATCCACGCTCGGGTTCGGCTCGGCACAATTGAATGAAGGTATGTCTTTCCTGTTCGGTACCCCGAATACATTTTCGTTTCAATTATTGATTCTCGCTATCGCGACGCTGCTGTTCATCATTTCAGCTTGGTCCGGCATTGGCCGGGGCATCAAATATCTGAGCAATATCAACATGGTCATCGCGTTCATCTTGCTTGCGATTTTGCTCGTTGTGGGTCCGACGCTTTACATCATGAATATGTTCACTGATTCCATCGGCGGCTATTTCGCCAACTTCCTGTCGATGAGCTTTCATTTGGAGCCGCTCAATGCAGACCGCCGTGCTTGGGTCGACGGCTGGACCGTTTTCTATTGGGCGTGGTGGATATCGTGGGCTCCATTCGTCGGTATTTTCATTGCCCGCATATCGCGGGGCCGCACAGTGCGTGAGTTTATGCTCGGCGTACTTGTCGTCCCTTCCCTTGTATGCTTTATTTTCTTCTCGGTATTCGGAGTATCTGCCCTCAACCTCGAACAGAACGGCATCGCCAATATTTCCGAATACAGTTTAGAAACAGCAACATTCGGCGTTCTCCAGCATTACCCACTGGGTACGCTCATGTCCATTTTGACTTTGTTGGTCGTTGCCATCTTCTTTATCACTTCTGCCGACTCCGCGACATTCGTGCTCGGCATGCAAACGACCGGCGGTTTACTGAACCCGCCGAACTTGGTGAAGATCACTTGGGGACTCATCCAGTCAGCCGTTGCCGCCATCGTCGTTTACAGCGGCGGTACGCAAGGTTTGCAGAACTCTTTGATAATCGCAGCCTTGCCGTTTTCGGTCGTCGTCTTGCTCATGGGTGCAGCTTTTTTGAAAGCCGCCAACCAAGATCCACTGGTCATCAAAAAGAAAAAAACAAGCCTATAATGTGGCACAAAAAAATGCCCCGGAAGCTGAATCAGCTTCCGGGGCATTTTTTCGTTCATTTATTTGAATACGCTGGTGCTGTGCAAAGGTTGGACTCTTGATTTCGGGTCCAAATAGGATTTGGCATTGTTGATGGCCGTCGGCGCTTCGCCGAATCCGACCGCAATCAATTTCACTTTGCCCTCGTAAGTGGCGATATCACCGGCTGCATAAATTCCTGGCACATTCGTTTCCATTTTGGAATTAACGACGACTGAATTCTTCTCCATCTCAAGACCCCATTCTTTAATCGGGCCGAGAGAAGTGATATTGCCGTAGTTAACGATGACGTGATCAACTTCCAAACGCTCTTCGTTGCCTTCTTTGTCTTCAAGCACGAGCTCACGAACTTGGCCGTTTTCGCCGACAAGTTCCTTAACGTTATAAGGCTTCTTCACTTCGACGGACGATTGCAGCATCGTGTCGATGTTTGCTTCGTGCGCCGTCATTTTCTCACGACGATGGCTAAGCGTAACTTGTGATGCTACATTCTCCAGCATCATCGCCCAGTCGACCGCAGAATCGCCGCCGCCGAGCACGACCACTTTTTTATCACTGAACAATGTCAGGTCTTTGACGCCGTAATGCAAAGATTTGCCTTCGTACGCATCAGTACCGTCGACTGCCAGTTTGCGTGGCTGAAATGCGCCGACGCCTGCCGTCAAAAGAATCGCCTTCGAATAATGCAGGCCTTTGTCGGTGCCGATGACGAAGTATTCTTCTTCGCGCTCGACAGACGCTACCGTTTCTTCCAGGCAAATTTCGGGGTCGCCGTATTTGGCTTGTTCAACAAGGTTGTCCACCAGGTCTTTAGCCAATACTTTCGGGAAACCACCGATATCGTAAATGAATTTATCCGGATACAATTCCATCAATTGTCCGCCGAGCTGAGGCAAGCTATCGAGGATTTTTACTTTCATTTTACGCATACCGCCATAAAATGAAGCGAACAAGCCGGTTGGGCCGCCGCCGATGATTGTAATATCGAAAATTTCACGTTCTTCCATCTCTAACACTCCTAATCTAATCAATATCTATATCCTATCATATCTATACAGGTTTTCCGCCATTGGACTTATGGCGGAATTTTGAAACAAGCATATCCATTCAATCTATTCTATCGTAAACTGAAACAAGGAACCAAATGGAAAGGATGATTTAAATGGATCTTGGATTAAAAGAAAAAGTAGTCGTCGTCACGGCCTCCAGCAAAGGGCTAGGCAAAGCTTCAGCTTTAGAGTTTGCCAAAGAAGGAGCCGTCGTCATCATTTCCAGCCGCCGGCAGGAGTCGGTTGATGCAACCGCTGCTGAGTTGCGCAGCGAGAGCGGCAACGATCAAGTCCATGCTTTTGCTTGCGATATGTCAAAAGCAGAAGACATCAAAGCGATGTTCCAAAAAGTCTCTGAGCAGTTCGGGCGCATCGACGTGCTCGTCAACAATACCGGCGGGCCAAAAGCAGGCGGATTCGATAAAATGAGCGATGACGATTGGTATGCAGCATTTGATCAAAACCTATTAAGCTATATCCGTACATGCCGTGAAGTTCTTCCTTATATGAAAGAACAGCAATTCGGGCGCATTGTCAATATCTCATCCTCTTCGACAAAAGAAGTGATCGACGGTTTGATCCTGTCGAATACGATGCGCGCTGGAATGGTTGGGTTCGCGAAAACACTTGCACGCGAAGTCGCAGGGGACAATATCATGGTCAATACCGTCGGCCCTGGCAAGATTTCCACCGATCGTATTGCCGAGCTGAATCAAGCAGCAGCTGATCGCCAAGGCATTACTCCGGATGAAGTGCTGAAGAACACCGAAGCCCAAATTCCCCGCGGACGCCTAGGCGAACCTGCAGAATTTGCCCGTACTGTTGTCTTTTTGGCTTCTTCTGCCAACTCATACGTGACCGGCCAATCCATCGTTGTCGACGGCGGATTCTTGAAAGCTTTATAAGCCCCTTATTAGTAGGCAGATTCGAAAAAAGTAGATATACTGAGGAATGAACCAATCGAAAAGGAGATGTTGTACATGGCGAAAAAAGGCCACATCCACATGGAAAACGGCGAAGTAATCGAATTCGACCTTTTCCCGAATGAAGCACCAAACACAGTTGCAAACTTTGAGGAGCTAGCAAACTCCGGCTTCTATAACGGCGTAGTTTTCCACCGTGTCATCCCAGGTTTCGTTTCCCAAGGTGGAGACCCGACTGGAACTGGCGCAGGCGGCAGCGGCAAAACGATCAAATGTGAAACAGAAGGCAACCCGCACAAGCACCAGCCAGGCAGCCTTTCTATGGCACATGCCGGTAAAGACACTGGTTCAAGCCAATTCTTTATCGTTCACGATTCACAGCCGCACCTTGACGGCGTGCACACAGTATTCGGCCAAGTAACAAAAGGCCTCGAAACTGCAAAAGCTATGAAAAACGGCGACAAAATGGAGAAAGTCCACGTCTTTGACGCTGAATAATCCATGAAAAAGCGTGCCCCTGCGGCACGCTTTTTTGTTTTTACGGAATTTAGTCAGTGCAGTAATAAAAAACTAACAAAAGATCAATTGCCAAATAATAAAGAGAGTAGAAAAGCGACTGCTTTTCTACTGCGTTTCAGGGGCACGCTTCCCGGGGGGCGGGTGTTGAGCCAATGCTGTAAGACAGGCGCTCATCGTGGCTTATGGCAAGAGGCCATCCCTAAGCGGGGCGGCGACTACTAAAGCGAAGCACACATAGAAGCCCGGAACAATTCCGCAAACAAGCCCTCGCTTTCTAAGCCTAGCCCTCCGTCCCAAATAAAAAAAGCGCACCCAAAAGGCACGCTTTTCTACTCTTCTTTACAACACTTTACTCAAGAACGCTTTCGTCCGCTCATGCTGCGGGTTGCCGAACAGTTCTTTCGGTACGTTTTCTTCGACGATATAACCGCCGTCGATGAACAAAACGCGGTCGCCCATCTCTGCGGCAAAGCCCATTTCATGGGTCACGACGACCATCGTCATGCCTTCTCGCGCCAATTGCTTCATAACATCCAGCACATCGCCGACCATTTCCGGGTCGAGCGCTGAAGTCGGCTCATCGAACAGCATGATTTTCGGATCCATCGCAAGCGCGCGCGCAATCGCGACGCGCTGCTTCTGCCCACCGGACAATTCACCCGGGTAAGCCTTCGCTTTTTCACGCAGGCCGACTTTATCAAGCAGCTCATAAGCTTTCTTTTCGGCTGCTTTTTGGTCGCCTTTTTTCAACTTGATCGGCGCGAGGGTAACATTTTGCAGCACCGTTTTGTGCGGGAATAAGTTAAATTGCTGAAACACCATGCCGACATCCTGGCGCACTTTGTTGATGTCCACTTTCGGGTCGGTAATATCCGTTCCTTCAATATAAACATGCCCGCCGCTGATTTCTTCAAGGCGGTTCAAACAGCGCAGGAACGTACTTTTACCGGAACCAGAGGGCCCGATGACGCAAATGACTTCCTTTTCCTCGACCACCGTGCTCATGTCTTTGATAACTTCTAAATTTCCGAATGATTTCTTAAGGTTTTCTACTCTGATCATACTCATCGCAATACAAACTTCCTTTCTACAAAGCTCGCCAGACTAGAGAGCAAGTAAATGACGACAAAGTAAATGATGCCGAGGATCAAGTATACGTTGAACGCATCAAATGTGGCACTTGCCTGAATGCGCCCTTCCTGCGTCAAATCCGCTACCCCGATGACCGACAAGAGCGATGTATCCTTCAAGGAAATGATCGCTTGGTTGGTGATGGTCGGCAGCATGCGGCGGAACGCCTGCGGCAAAATGATATAGCGCATCGTCTGGGTGGAATTGAGCCCTAGCGAGCGCGCCGCTTCTGTCTGGCCTTTGTCGATCGACTGGATGCCTGCTCGGATGATTTCCGAGAAATAAGCGCCTGCGTTGATCGCTACAGTGACAATCCCTGCTGTCGTATTATCCAGAGAAATAAACCCGAGTGAGTTCAATCCAAAATAAATGAAGAATAGTTGGACGATAAACGGCGTCCCGCGAATTGCATCGACGAATATTTTAGCGATCCAATTCAAAATTTTGAGCGGCGCCAAGCGCAGCAACGCGACAATTAGCCCGATGAAGAAACCGATGACGATGGCAATAGCGAAAATATACAGTGTAACTTGCAAGCCTTCCATTAAATACGGAAAAGCATTGATGATTGTTTGCACCCTTGGGTCCCCCTTGCATAAAAAAATGCAGCGCGCTTTGGCGCGCTACATAGTTTTACTCTCCGATGTATTCGTTCAAGATTTCATCGTACTCGCCGCTATCACGCAATTCCTGCAAACCTGCATTGATTTGCTCAAGTACTTCTGCATTTTCGCCTTTTAGGACTGCGATGCCGTATTGGTCACCCGTTAAGCGATCACCAACAGTTTTCAAAGAAAGTCCGCTTTCTGCAATAGCATAAGCGATGACCGGATAGTCTTCAAGAAGAACATCGGCATTGCCGTTTGAAACTTCCTGGAACATGGATGGGCTGTCTTCGAATTGAGCGACTTCATAACCATACTCATCCTGGTTATCGCGCGCGAATTGAGCTCCTGTCGTTCCGCTCTTCACTGCCACTGTCGCGCCTTCTAGGTCTTCAAGCGATGTGATGTCGTTATTGTCTTCAGCTACTACAAGCGAAAGGCCCGCATCAAAGTATGGATCCGAAAAATCCACGACTTCTTTACGCTCGTCCGTAATACTCATACCAGCAATTGCAATATCCAACTGTCCAGCCTGAAGCGCCGGAATGATGCCACCGAAGTCCATTGGGTTAAATTCGATTTCAAAACCTTGGTTTTCTGCAATAGCATTGATCAAATCAATATCGATTCCTTTGTATTCGCCGCCTTCTTCAAATTCGAATGGCGGATAAGTCGTATCAATACCGACGCGATACGTTTCCCCTGCCGCTTCGCCGCCGCCTTCTTCACCGCCGGTTTCTTCTTCAGAACCGCCACAAGCTGCAAGCACTGTAAGAACGGCTAGTAATAATGCCAATAATGTCCATTTCTTCATTAATAAACATCCCCCTCTATCTTTATTGGTCAATCTAATGATTAATATATCACAATATTTGCAAATTCTGAACCTTTCGATTGAAATAAAGTTGGTAACAGAAGAGTTTCGTATGCCTAAATAACTAGTTATTGACTCACAGCACGCTTTTTATGCAGGCGATAAAATAACCGGAAGTCATGAATCAGTGTTTTCAATACGGCGTATAACGGGATCGCAATTAAAATGCCGATAAAACCATAAAGTGCTCCTGACACCATCAATAAAAGGATAATGGTCAATGGGTGCACTTTCAGGCGGTTGCCCATAACGTTCGGGGTGATTAAATTGCCTTCAAGCTGTTGCACGACGAGCAAGACGAGCACGACTTTCATCGCCATGAACAGCCCATCGTTCAGCAAGGCGATGAATATCGCCGGAATGATTCCGAGGATTGGTCCGAGAAATGGGACGACGACTAGAAACATCGCAAAAATAGCGAGCGTTAAAGCATATTCAAGACCAATAATTAAATAACCGATATACATCAAAAATCCGGTGATGGCAGCGACCATCGCCTGACCGACAACAAAGGTCGACAAAGTCGCATTCAAGTCCTTCAATAATTTACGGCCTTCCGCTTTATGATCTTCTGGCAAGCGTTTAACGAGATGCGGCATAAATTTATAATCGTCTTTCAAAAGAAAGAACAAGACGAAAGGCACGACAATTAAAACAACCGCCGCGTTGACGAGCATCGTTAAAATATCGAGCACATTTGCGAATAGCCGATTGGATAAACTCTCGGCATAACCAAAAATCCGGTCGCTGATCTCTTGGCCTGACACTCCCCCAAACTCAAACCCTTCCATCAGGTTCGTGGATTCGGAACTCATCTCTTCCACTTTCTCCGGGGCTAGGTCGGCTAAGCTTTTGCCTTGTTCAATGACAGTCGGACCAAATAAGTAAACAAGCCCGCCAATCACCAATGCGATTCCTGCGAAGAGAACTGCGATTCCCGCCACTTTCGGCATACGACGGGCGAGAATCGCAACCAGTGGCCGCAACAAGTAATACAACACGCCGGCAATAACAATCGGCGCGAAAAGTGTGGCAACAATGATGCGGATCGGTTCCCAAATAAAGTCCAACTTACTAAGTACGTATAATGTGATTGCGAGCAGCAGTATGCCCGCCGTGTATTCAAAAAATGGCTTGCGGATCCACAAATTGATCAGTCCTTTACTGTTTTAATTTCGATTTAAAATAGTGCACCCAAAAAAGCGAAGACAGAATTGCTTCTGCCTTCGCTTATACAACTGGTATTACTTGTCTTCTTCGAGTTCGCGCAGTTCTTTTTGTGTTTGCGGGAAAGCATTCGCTTGCCATTCTTCGCGGTAAGCGGAATCCAATTGCGACAATCCTTGTTCGCTGGAATCTTCGATGGCGTAGACACTTTCGCGCTCATCGATGGCGCTGCTGTTGCGCATATCATGGTCTTCTTCTACACGGACGGTAGTTTTTTCTTGATATGCTTTGTAGACAAAAATCCCTGCAGCTGCCGCGAGTGCGCTGCCAATTAAAGTATTCATCGTTGAATTTTTCATCTAAATCCCTCCAAATTATATACATGCTTCTGCCACTACTCTTCTGTATACCCTGTATGTGCGATTTTAACTAGAAAATAAAAAACTTTTTTCAGCCCTTCAAACATCTCGTGCGCATTTTTTTATACAAGGCGTTCGAAAACAATGCGCAAAAAGGAATGCGCGCGCTTGCCATAATTTATTTTCAATCAAAAAAAAACCACCCGTGAGGATGGCCGCTTGCTTTACTGGGCATAGCGTTCAGCAAATTTCAATTGCTCACGCATTTTTTGGGCGACCCCAGAAGCGGAAGCCGGATTTTGGCCGGTAATCAATCGTCCTGATTCGATGACGCATGCTTCGAGCGGCAAACGCGCAATTTGGACAAGCGCGCCCCGCTCCTTCATTTCATGCTGCAAAGAAAATGGAATGTCTTTGTATAGTCCGAGAAGTTTTTCCTCGAAATCCGAAAATCCTGTTGCTAAATGACCTGCCAATAAGGGGCTTCCGTCCGATAACTGCACATTCAACAATCCACTCGGGCCATGGCACACCGCGGCTACGATGCCGCCCCTCTCATAGATGCGGGCAGTTATCCGTTGCAGCCCTTCGTTATCAGGGAAATCCCACATCGTGCCGTGCCCGCCGGTGAAATAGATGCCGGCATAATCGTCAGCATTGATTTGCTCTGGTGTCAGCGGATTGTCCAGTTGCCGCTGTATCGACTCATCCAAGTAATAATGGCGAGTCCTGCCGTTGATGACGGCGGCTGGCAAGCTCCTCGGATCGATCGGCACTTTGTTCGCTTGCGTGCTCATGATGTCCACATGAAAATCATTTTTTACTTCATGATAGAAATCCGTCAGTTCACGCAGCCATAACCCTGTCTTTTTCCCGTTCTCGCCCAGATCTTGGTGGTTTGTTACGACGATCAATAGTTTTTTCATCTCCCGTACCCTCCTCATGCGTTCATTTGTATGTTCTGTTATTCCCTATTGATGGAAAATTATTCGCACACCCAATCGAATTATCCGTTCATTCTCTTTAGACATCAAAAAAGACCCACATATATGCGGGTCTTTAGCTTTTCAATACTTGGGACAAACTTTCTTCAAACTTATCGTTATCTGCTTGCTGGCGCTTTTTTGGGCCTTTCATTCGCCCGCCGCCTTGGCGGATCTTTTTGGCGACGTGGCGGCCGTGCAGTAATTGCTCGATATTGCCTTCGTGGTAGACGCGGCCGTTCTGGTCGATTGGTACGCCCCTCTTGGCAAGCACCATGGCGGCGAGACCGTAATCCTGTGTCACGACAATATCACCCGGATCGACACGATTCACCAAGACGAAATCGACGGCGTCCGCTCCCTTAGATACCGTCAGTGTTTCTGCGCCTTCCCGGTGCATTTCATGGGAAGTGTCGCACACAAGTAGCACTGGCCAGCCGAAACGCTTTGCTAGCCCGATCGTCAAATCAACGACAGGGCAACCATCTGCATCAATGAGTATTTTTGCCATCGGCTTGCTCCCTCACTAGTTCATCGGCCAGCTTTTCTGCGGTTCGGCGGTATAAATTACTTTTATGGACGAGTGATGCGATAAACAGCACTCTCGAAAGTTCCCCGTCCCACTCGCCATGCGCCCCTTCGACAGCAATTGCTTGACGCTCAAGTTCTTCCCGGAACGCCGCGTGATTGTCTTGCTGCAGCGTCAAATATGTTTCATAAAAAGCGGATAGATCGAGTTCTCGTGATTGAGCTTTGTCGTTTACTTGCTCCAACACTTTTTTGACGTCGTTGATGGAGAGTGTGCTTTTCATCTGATAAATCAAGCTGATGAGCATGATGTGTTCAGGTGTATATTTTTTCTGTTGCACTGGGTAGAAGAGCTTTCCTTTGGCATAATTATTAATCATCGTTTTCGTCAGGATCTTGTCATCCGAAAAGCGCTTCGTGTCTTGAAAGCTCGTTTCAAACAACTGGATGACTTGGTCCACATACAAATCAATTTTGGGGATATCGTTCGTATGAATTTGGCTATCGAGCGCCAATTGGCTAATGAGTTTATCAATGTTTTCCATTCACTTCACCTCTGTTTCTCTGTCCTTATCTTACACGACGAGTGAAAAGTCGACAAACTTGACTGGCATTAATGATACATATATCATTATAAGTAGTTTCAATAACTACGTCTTAGGAGGTCTAGATTCATGACGGCTTATATCCGCGAACCATTTAATGCCTTATCCCATTTAACAGGAGCGATTCTATCGTTTATCGCATTGCTCGCAATGGTCATTAAAGCAGCCTATTCGCAAGCGCCTGCTTTACATATAACAGCGGTACTGATCTTCGGCATCAGCTTGATGTTGCTTTATACGGCTTCTACGGTGTATCATACCGTACTCGCACGCCCTGGCGTCATCGCCTTTTTCCGCAAACTCGACCATTCGATGATTTTCCTATTGATTGCCGGCTCCTATGCCCCGTTTTGCTTGATTGCCTTAGAAGGCGCACTCGGCTGGACAGTGTTCGGCATTGTGGCGGCGCTCGGCATTAGCGGCATTTTCTTTAAAATGATTTGGTTTCACGCCCCGCGCTGGTTGTCGACAGGCATCTATATTCTGATGGGCTGGATCATCGTGTTTGCAGCGGGGCCGCTTGCGGGCAGTCTTTCGGTTACCGGGTTGTGGCTGCTCATTTCAGGCGGCATCCTGTACACCGTCGGGGGCGTCATTTATTGGCTCAAGCCGGACTTCCTGTCCTCGCGGTATCTAGGATTTCATGAAATTTTCCACATCTTCATCTTGCTTGGCAGCACTTGCCACTTCCTTGCTGTCTATATGTATGTGCTGTAACAGAAAAAAGAGCAGTTCTCTAAAGTTTAGAGAGCTGCTCTTTTCTTAATGTTCGAGCGCGTCAAGCGCCTGCATCAAATTGGCATATACTTTGATATTTTTAAAATCGATCCCCAGTGTTACCGCGGTCTGTGCAATTTCCGGGCGAATACCGGAAAGTACTGAGTCCACACCGATGATACGCAGCGAGTCCATCAACTGGAACAATTGCTGGGCAACCATCGTATCGACGATCGGCACTGCAGATAAATCGATATACAGTGTCGACAATTGCTGTTTAGAACTTTCTTCAAGCGCAGTTTCCAGTATCACTTTGGCTCGGTATGTATCGATGCCGCCAACTAGCGGTAAAATGCCGACGCCTTTGCGTATCGGGATGACCGGACTGCTCAATTCATCGATCACTTCCTGCTGGCTCGCCAACATCCGCTGGTGGGCTTCGTGATGATGACGTGCAAAACTTTCGATGATAAAGTCGAAGATGTCATTGAGCATTTCGCTCCAGCGCAGTGCGTCCTGGCTGGTCGCTTGTCCGACTTCATCGAAGAATTTCCGGACATGGCTCCAGTATATCCTGCGGATCTGCCCGAGTTGCTCCATCACTTCAAAAAGCGGAACCGATTGCTGCGCCCGTTCCTTTGCCACTGTGGAAGCCCAGTCTTCTACATAAGCTAGTGATTCTTCCTCATTATGGACAAAAATTGCAGTCACCGCTTCAATAAAGCCACCCGTCTCTTCCTTCAGTTGATCGGCCATTTCAGCAGATACGTTCGTGGAATAGATCGAGTTGGTTTTATTGCTTCTCATGGCTACCCATTCTTCAATCATTTGTTGTTCATTTTTTAGGATGAAATCATGTAGCTGTCTACTAATCTCTGCCATATCATTTGCCGCCCCTTTTCTTACGAGTCTTCTTTATCTTATAAGATACTCCAGCCCAAATGCAAATTTGCCTTCTTGCTGTGCAGCACACAAGGTCCAGATGGTATGATACAGAAAAAGGAAAGGAGACTGAATAATGGGGCCACTTCACACTGAACAGCTGGCAGATCGCCTGTACACAGCTTATAAAACAAATCGCGCACTCGAAAAAGACCAGATTCCATCAACGCTCGAATTGTCTGCTGCTTATTCGATTCAACATGCGCTCACTTCCAGAAAAACACAGGACGGAGAACCGTTGAAAGGCTATAAAATCAGTTTGACGAGTCCGGAAACACAAAAATTATTCAACTCCGACAAACCGCTTTACGGGGCATTGACTGCACCCGCCTTGTCAGACGGCACGATCGAGCTTGCTTCCATGCTGTCCCCGCTCATCGAAATCGAACTGATTTTTCTGATTCAAGAAGATATCCACGCATCAGATTCACTCGCCGATATTTTATGCAAAACCAATGTGGCACCGGGAATCGAGGTGCCGGATTGTCGTTTCACCGACTGGTTTCCGAACATCACACTCGGCCAAGTCGTTGCCGATAGCGCTGTTGCCGGGCGAATTGTCATCGGGGAGGCGATTAATGATGCCTCGTTTGATCAATTGGATGACATACACGGCGAGTTGTTCTTAAACGGCGAACCAATCGCTTCGGGAAGCTCTTCCGAAGTGCTTGAACACCCGCTCCATGCTATCAAATGGCTTGCTGAAGAACTCGATAGCCATGGCTTTATGCTTGAAAAGGGAATGGCAGTCTCTTCCGGCACGTTCATCTTGCCGAAAAAATTGGAAAAAGGGCGCTACAAAGTCCGTTACGAAGGCATCGGCAGCGCCGAGCTTACCGTGCAATAAGACAACCCCCAGCATTTGCAGCTGGGGGTTGTTTTATAGCCAGTCATTGATTATAGCAAAAAGCCATTCTTTTTGGCGTCGAACATCAATTCGTCGCGGAACTTCGGATGGGCGATGTTGATCAGTCGCTTGGCGCGTTCCGCAATCGAGACGCCGTGCAAACGTGCCATACCGTATTCCGTAACAATGTTGTCGACATCGTTTTTACCGGTTGTGACGACTGACAGAGGGGACAAATTAAGTTTGATGCGCGACAAGCTGTCGTTTTTTGCAGTCGATGCCATGCAAATATAGCCTTTGCCATTTTCTGCAAAACGCACACCACGCGCAAAATCGACTTGACCGCCGCTTGAGGAATAATATTTTCCTCCAACCGTTTCCGATGCGCATTGGCCGTATAAGTCGACTTCCGTCGTCGCGTTGATGGAGACGATATTTTTCTCCTTGGCGATTTCCCGCGGATCGTTAACCAGACTGACAGGCAGCATTTCAACAGCCGGGTTGCCGTCGATGAAATCGTATAAGTTTTTCGAACCGAAGGCAAAAGTCGCGACGATTTTCCCGGGATTGGTAAATTTCCGTGTGCCGTCGATGGCGCCTGAATTAACCAAATTTGCCACCCCGTCCGGCAGCATTTCGGTATGGATGCCTAAATGGCGATGATCTTTCAGCATGCTGATGACCGCATTCGGCACAGAGCCGATGCCAATCTGCAGCGTGTCGCCATCTTGAATATCCGCGATGATCGATGAAGCGATTTTTATGTCCTTGTCGCTGATGGTGCTGGCTTTTTCTTCTGCGAGCGGCGCATGATGTTCCACATAGCCGGCGATTTGGCTGATGTGGATTTGGTTGCGGCCGAATGTTCTTGGCATGTGTTCGTTGACTTCGAGAACGAACGGTACCTTGCCGACAAATTCCGCAACATAATCAGCTTGTGTGCCGAATGTGAAATAGCCGTGTTCATCCATCGGGGATGCGACCGTCATGATCATCGACAAATTCGTCGTCTTCTGCAGTAAGCGCGGCATTTCATGGAAATTATTCGGCACCAGGTCCATCTTCGCTTGCTGATAGACATGGCGAGTAGCACCGCTCAAAAAATACGAGACGTGGCGCAGCTGTTCGAGTTCACCTCGGATATAGGCGCGGTCGCGAAGCGCCAGCATTTGGTGGATTTTAACATTGTTCAATTGCGCCGCGTGTTCTTCTAACAGATCGAGCAGGCGGATCGGTTCGCCGTTTGCGATCGGGATGATGAGATCTGCATTCGGTTTGATCAAATCGATGAATTGTTTCGGGCTCAGTTGTTTGGACATCTCGCTTCACTCCTGATTTTCTATTGTTCTTTCCACTCTATCACACGATTTCGCTATCCTTAAGTTTGCAAACTTCCATTGCTATTCTGTTTTTTCAGTCAAAAGCACCGCTGCAGAAAAGTCCAAGACTCCACTGCAGCGGTGCTTTTTTCATTGATTGCTCTTACGTGCCCACAAGCTGAAAACCAATCCCCCAATGCCAAACAAGGTCATGATTCCCCAGAGCATGAGCAACATCATCGACCCGAAACCTGCTCCTTCTTCCGTAGCCGAGGTCCATTGCAGCGCGAAAAACCCGATGCTGAACAGCGTAATGATGCTGAAATAAATCATTCTGGCTTTGAAACTGAAATTCTTCATCTGTCAAAACCCCTTTTGGCGTTCATCTGCCTTGATTACAAGACCGGCTGAAAATAAGCTTTGCTTGTATCATTCACGTTCTAGCGCAATTGTAAACTTTTCCCGTCATTTCAATAGGAAGCGCGTATGGCTAATGCCTTCTTTTGTCTTTTCTACTTCCAAAATTGCCGGAATCGCCGCTTTCAATTCCTGAACATGCGAAATGACCCCGATCATCCGGCCCGAGCGCTGCAAATCAATCAAAGTTTCGATCGCTTTATTGAGGGATTCCTCATCGAGTGAACCGAACCCTTCGTCAATGAACATCGTTTCAATGGAAACATTGCCTTCAAAGCTTTGGATGACGTCGGCCATGCCGAGTGCGAGGCACAGCGACGCATTGAATTTCTCGCCCCCCGACATCGTTTTGACATCACGCGCTTGCCCTGTATAAGCATCGTATACATCAAGGCCGAGGCCACTTTGTTTGCCGCGTGCTTCCTGACGGTCGCTTCTCATCAAATAAAACTGCCCATTCGACAAATGCTTAAGCCGCTCATTGGCCGCTTCTAAAATCTGCTCCAAATACTCAATCTGCAAATAGCGTTCAAACGATAGCTTTAAATCGTTCTGACCGCGGATCGTATCGTGAAGGTCGACGATGCGCGCGAACTCCGCTTCCGCCGCTGCTTCTTTTACAGACGCCTCGGAAACGGCATCAAAATACGACTGAACTTTTTTCTTATATTCCTTGGATGTATTCAGTTCCGAGAGTGCCTTTTCATAATCGGCTTTCAATTCGGCAAGCGCTTGTTCCGCATCCGACACATCGATGCGCGCACGATCGCCGAGCAAGCTTTCAAGTTCTGCGAGTTGCCGTTCTGTCGTGTGGCGGTCTTGCTTGTACTGCTCGATGTGCGCTTTTAGTTCTTCGTAACGCGGCGCTTCGAGTTTTGCTTGTTGATAAGCTTCCTTCGAAGCGAAAGCGGATTTCACGAGCGCTTCCTCGAAACGGCTTTCTGCATGGCCGCGCTTTTCCTGCAATTCTTGCACGGACTGCTGCGCATACCGAAGCGACACCGCCAACTCTGATGCTTGCCGCTCGGCTTTTTGCAAGGCATCCTGTGCTTGTTGCCAAGCCGCTTCCAAACGCTCTTTTTTACGCTGCGCTGTTGTGATTTCTGTTCGAAGAGCCCCCAGTTCGCGGAGCGATTCGGGAATCGCTGTGAGCTTGCTTTGCAGCACTGCTTTCCCTGATTCGTAAGCAGAGCGTTTTTCATTGGCGCTGTGCTGGGCTTCTGACTGCTGTTTCTTCAGAATGGATAGTCGTTCTTCCAGTTCACTGAAATTCACCTTATGCTTTCGTAGGCGCTCTTTATCGGACTGCAATTGCTCAAGTTCACCATCCAATGATTCCCGTTCATTGCGGATATTCTCCAATTGCGCGCCTGCTTGCACAGCAGCTATCGACATGCCGTCCAGTTCCTCGCGCTTCACTGCCGCCTGCTCCTGAAGGGCGGCTACTTCCGCTTCCGTTTTGCGGAATTTCTGTTCGCTTTGCGCCAACACTTGCTTGGCCTGTTCCAATGCGTCCTGGTTCACTGCTACAGAATTGCCTGTATGTTTGGCTGGATGGTCGAAGCTCCCGCAAACCGGGCACGCGTCCCCGTCGTGCAGCTTCGAAGCGAGCAGTGCCGCCTGGTTGGCGAACCAATCATGTTCTATCGATTGATAGGTTTTTAGCGCTTGTTCAAACCTGTCCTTATCCACTGCTGACTGATCAGCCAAGCCTTCTAGCTTGTGCTTCATTCGGAGATATTCCGTCAAGACGCGCTGTTGTTCGGCCAACTGGTTCTGGCGGTCCCGCTTATCGTCGAAATGCTCTAGGCTTTCTTCCAGTTGTTGAATCAATGATTTTGTTTGTGCCAGCTGTTGCTCGGCGCTTGCTGTTTGTTCATCCATTCTTTGGAATGCCGTTCTGGCGTGAATGGCGGCTTTCTCCAATTGCTGGACAGCTGTACGCTGCTGCTCGAGTTCCTTTACGCTTACTTCCATATCATGCAAACGGAGTAGCGCTTGCTGTGCAGTCTGCCGCTGTTCATGGCGGCTTTCTTCATCGTTCATCGCTTGACGGGCTTGTTGTTTCAGTTCTAGCGCATGCCGTTCAGCTGTCTCGGCTTGAGCCAACTCGTCGCGTTTTTTGCGTTCGTTGGCCGAAAGTTCCAGCAGCTGTTCCTCCAAACCGGTGATCATGCCTGCTTGATCGGCTGCTGTGACTTGTTGTTCCCATTCTTTGACCGTCGGAAGTAGTTGTTCGAGTTCCAGCAAATGGCACTTTTTCGCTTCTAATTCGTCAAAGCGCTCATTCCAGCCTTTTGCTTCGTGGAACTCGGCCATTTTTTTATGATGGAAATCGTATGATTGCTGATAGCGCTCCTGCAATCTCTCACTTTCCATTTTATAATGGCTGATTTCCTCTTTAAGCCCTTCGAGCAATTGGCTGCGCTGGAAATCACCTTGTGCAAACACGGCAGAAAGGGCCGATTCACGCTGCGGCAAAGAGCCCGCAATCGCCTGCACCTGTTCTTTATAGAGCATCTGTTGCGCTTTAAAGCGTTCCTGCGCCTCGTCTTTTTTCTGCTTGAGCCGCTCGGCAACTAGACGATAAGGCTCCGTGCGGAAAATCTTCCGCAAAATCGCTTCCTTATTATCCGTTTCAGATGTCAACAGCTTGCGGAATTCCCCTTGCGGCAGCATGACGATTTGGTTGAATTGGGAAAAGGTCAGCCCGAGGATTTCCTCGATGCGGCGATTGAGCTCCGAGACGATTTGCCGCTCGACACAAGGCTTTTCGCCCGTCTCCGTCACTTCGAAAAATTCATAGCGTTCACCGGTCGCGCTTTTATTGCCTTTTTTCACATGGCTCATCTGCCGCAGGATGCGGTAAGTCGTGCCGTGCACTTCAAAAATCAATTCTGCCGAAGTGTGGAGCGAATCCTTGGCGAAATCGCTGCGCAGGTTTTTCGGTTCGCTGCGGTCCGAACCGCTCGCTGAACCATAGAGCGCGAAGCAAATACCGTCGAAAATGCTTGTTTTGCCAGAACCGGTGCTGCCGGAAATGACAAACAGGCGGTTGCCTTCTAGGTCTTCGAAATTGATTTCTTCTCTGTCGCGGTAAGGCCCGAATGCGGTCAATATTAGTTTAATTGGCTTCATGACTTCACCTCTTCCCGCTCAGAGTCCGCCTGCAGGAATTCCTGCAACACTTCGCCGAACAGTTCAGCCGTTTCCTGCGTTGGCTGACCGCCTTTTACTTCTTCGTAAAATGCGTGGAATAATTGCATCGGGTCCATTTTCCGGCGCGAGCCGAGTGTAGATTCACCTGCTTCTTTTGCAAAAGTCTTACGTTGTACGTGCATCGCATTTGGATAGACCGACCTCACCTTTTCCATCGGGAACAGCACAGGCCTCTCATCGAGCAAAGTGACAAACACATAATCCTCACTTCTTTCGTGCTGCAGGATTTCTGCCATCGTCCCTTCAACCGAACGCATATCGCGCTTTGCTCTGAACAAGCGCTTTTCTACAGCGACTGAACCATCTGCTGCCAAGTCGACGATATGGAATCCTTTTTGATGATGCTCTTCTGAAATCGAATATTTCAACGGAGACCCCGAATAACGGATCGTTTCATTCAATACATAATGCGCTTTATGCAAATGGCCGAGCGCTGTGTAGTGGAACGGTTGGAAATGCTGCGCGCTGACGTGTTCTGCACCGCCGATCGCGAGCGGCCGTTCCGAATCACTTGTATTGTCTTCTTCTTCACCGCGGGGCGTCACGAACGCATGACCGACGAATACGTGGCGCGCCGATGGATCCATATCAGCTGAAATGCGTGCAGTCACTGCTTTCATCGCATCGTCGTGGGTCCTGATTTCAGGATCTTCGAACACGTGGCGCACCATCGACGGATCCGTATAAGGCACCAAATGAAAATGCACTTCGCCTGTTGCATCTACTAGCACAACCGGTTCGGACTCTGCACGGATCGGGCCGGTGATATGGAGGCCATTATTCTTCAGTGCCCGGCTTCCGAAATCAAGCCTCCCCGGACTGTCGTGGTTGCCTGCTACGGCGATGACCGGCACATTCAAATCCAGTACGATTTTCGCGAGCAGATCGTCCAGCAAACGGACCGCTTCTGTCGGCGGCACCGCGCGGTCGTATAAATCACCTGCAATGACGAGCGCATCCGGGCGCTCCTGTTCGATTGTTTTAATTAATTGATCCAGCACAAATCGCTGGTCTTCTGTCATATGTACGCCCTGCACTAGTTTGCCCAGATGCCAGTCGGCGGTATGGATGAATTTCATGAAAAGAACCCCTTTCTTCCTGCACAAAAGAATATACGTTCGTTCCATTATACACGATTCATTTCACTTGTTTCATTACTCTGTTCGGTATACAATGAGAACAAACGTTCTTATTCGAGGAGGGTTATAATGAAAGCACAGCTATTGAAAGCATTCAAATACCAGCAAATGATTGAAATGATGTATATTGCAAACGACGGTACCATCAGTAAACGCCGTGTGAAAATCTTGAAAGTCAGCGGAGACTCGTTTCAAGCGTATTGCTTTTTGCGCCGTGAAAAGCGCCATTTTAAAATCAGCCATGTGCTTTCATTCATGCCCCTCCAGACGAAACAACGCCAAATCGTCTAAAGCCGCTCTCCCTGTTTGAATTTTCTCTTTATGATAGACTAAGAGGAAATGGAAAATGGAGGATGAGTATAATGAGATTAACCGTTTACCTTGCAGGCGAAATTCACAGCACATGGCGTGAAGAAATCAAAAAGAAATCCTTGGCGCTCAATTTGCCGATCGATTTTGTCGGCCCAATGGAAGACCATGATCGCTCCGACAATATCGGTGAAGAAATCCTTGGCGAACAGCCGAACGCCATCTTCAAAGACGCCGCTGCCTCGAGCTTCAATAATTTGCGTACGAGCGTGTTGATGGAAAAATCGGACTTGACCATCGCCTTATTCGGCGAACAGTACAAGCAATGGAACACGGCAATGGACGCAAGCGCTGCTTTAGCGAGCGGCAAGCCGCTCATCATCATCCGCCCGGAGAAACTGCACCATCCGCTAAAAGAGCTATCGCAAAAAGCGAATGCTACCGTCGAAACCTGCGATCAGGCGATCAAAGCTTTGGCTTATATTTTTGAATAACAAAAAGTGCAGCGGCTTAGGCCGTGGCACTTTTATTGTTCATGAATTTAAATGACGAGATAGTGAGGGTTATCGCGCGGAAATGTTCTCGTTCCTTGGTTTGGGCTTCGTCTTGATAGTCGCCGCCTGGCTTTGGGTTGGCCTCCCGCAATAAGCCAGGAAGAGCACCTGTCTTATTGCGTCGGCTCACCCGTGGCGCTAGGCGGCTTGGAGATTTCGTTATGTACAGCTTGTTTAAGCAAATCTGCTTCTATATTCCGTTGCCGGCTGGTGGGGAATCGCTTCCCAAGTTCGGCGTAGATGGGATAGTGAGGGTTATCGCGCGGAAATGTTCTCGTTCCTTGGTTTGGGCTTCGTCTTACTATTCGCCGCCCGGCTTTGGGTTGGCCTCCCGCAATAAGCCAGGAAGAGCACCTGTCTTATTGCGTCGGCTCACCCTTAACGCTCGGCGGCTTGGAGATTTCATTGTGTACAGCTTGTTTAAGCAAATCTGCTTCTATATTCCGTTGCCGGCTGGTGGAGGAATCGCTTCCCGAGATAGGCATCTGACAAGCCTGTGGTTGAAGCAAAAGCTTGTTGTTCTATTTAGCGGACGAGAACTAATGACACTCTATTTTTTATCTGCATGAAGTAGGCTGCAAAGCATAACACATTTCTGCACTTCTCGCTGAATAGAACGAAGAAACGACCTTCCACTCTAAAATTAAAAGACGGAGTGGAAGGGGGCTGACGTCTGTGGGACCGCGCGGGCTGGCGAGACAAACGTGCCACGTCTTTTGTGGCACGTTGGCTCAACACCCGCCCCACGGCAAGCAGCCCCCTGCAACGCAGTCGAAAAGCGAAAGCTTTTCTACTCACTTCTATAAACTTCACTCTTCATTAGTTGGAGCTGTATGATCAATCTCCCACTCTAAAACCGGGGACGACGCTTGCTCCTTGAAGCATAGTCTAATAGCACAAACATTTAGAGACTCTACTCTACTTCAACAGAAATTGATCATTCCTCCACACTTCACATGCTCCATTCCACACAAAACCCGCCGAGAAAAATCTCGGCGGGTTTTGTGATGCTGCTTTTATTCCATTATTGGTACCAAGAACCGACTACTGGGTAATCGTACGGTTCGTTGTTCAAAGCTTTGATGATTGCCATGATCGGCACGATGATGCCGATAGCGCCAAACACAAGCAACATCGGAATCCCGATCAATACGACAGTCAGCAGGCTCGAGACGAAAATCAGTGCGCCCATGACCAATTGGAACAGCAAAGCTTGAATCGACAGCTTCTTCACTTCCTGATCAGCCGCAAGGATAAAGACAATCACCGGCACTAGAAACGGAGCAAAAAACGCACTGGCGTGGACAAGTACTTTCATTCCTGTATTCTCCATTAGGTTAACCTCCAGTCAAATTACTTTCATATCCTTATATACGGCTGGCCATCAAAAAAGTTTCAATCTTTATTCGGAAACGCGCAAAACAACTTTACCGAACTGCTTGCCGTCCGCCAAATAGTCGAACGCTTCATGGGCTTGCTCTAAATCAAAGGCACGGTCAACGATGGGGTGCGTTTTGTATTGTTCAATATGCTTGATCATATCGCGCAATTCTTCGCGGCTGCCCATGGTCGAGCCGAACAGCTGATATTGTCCATAGAAAAAGCTGCGCAAATTGAAATCGACGTTATCGGCAGTCGTGGCGCCGAAAATGACGATGCGTCCGCCTTTTTTCAATACTTCCAAAGAGCGGTTGAACGTTGCACCGCCGACGCTGTCGATAACCAGGTCAATCGTCTGGCCTTCTAGCTCTTTCTCCCAATCGCTATCGGTCGGAATGGCCATGTCGGCACCGATTTCCAGTGCACGCTTGCGCTTTTCTTCGCTTCTCGATGTGACGATGACGGTCGCGCCGACATTTTTCGCGAACTGGATCAGGAATGTCGCCACCCCGCTTCCGGCACCCGGAATGAACAAGGTATCGCCTTGTTTCAACTGTCCCTTCGTGAACAATGCACGGTAACCGGTCAAGGCCGGCAGTACAAGGCCGCCCGCTTCTTCCCAAGTAAGATGTGCTGGTTTTTTCTCCAGTTGCTCTGCGGAAATGGCGATTTTCTCTGCAAACGTCCCGTGGTCTGGCATGCCTAAAATATCGAATCCGGCCGGCGGTGCATCGCTGTTTGTTTCCCAACGGAGCGCCGGGTTGATGATCACTTCATCGCCGACCGCAAAGCCCGTGACTTCTTCACCGAGCGACTCGACGACACCCGCCGCATCCGAGCCGATGATCAATGCTTCAGGGTTATCGCCGTAACGCTTCAAAAGCCCGAGGTCGCGGCGATTGATTCCGGCATCGCGGATCTTCACCACAACTTCTCCTTTTTGCGCTTGCGGTTCTGGCATATCCTTGGATTTAAAATGGCCTGCTTCCATAACAAATGCTTTCAAACTGCGTCACCCTTCCTGAAAATGTTGGCTGAATTGTTCCAATTGCTTTTTGCTGATGATGTCTTGCGAAAACAGCGGAATATACAATAGCTGCTGTTTCGGGAATGTTTCCTTGATCATGTCCATATATTTCGTTTCATGCTTTTTGCGTTCCTGGAAAAATGCGCCTTCCACTTTTTCCGGTAACACTTTGTTGACGATCAAAGTCTTGACGTGAAGATGGTATTTGTCTAGCAGTTCTAGTGCTTTTTTGGTCTCCAAAATTGGCAGGCGCTCCGGATTCAACACGAAGACAAAACCGGTTTGCTTGGCGTCCAATAAAATATCGCGCGCTTTCGAAAAGCGTTCTTGGCGTTCATGCAAGACGTCGTAGATCGGGTCTTCCCGAGGCTCGCCGTCGTTCAGCAGCGCGGTATAGTTCTCATTGGTCTTGCGGCGCTTATCGAGCAAGCCTTCAATCCACACACCCATCAGTTCCGGCAGCGACAATAGGCGAATCGTATGCCCAGTCGGCGCCGTATCGAATACGAGCTTATCGAAATGCTGGCGTTCTTCGAGAATGATGTGGATCAGTTTGTCAAAAAGCGCCGCCTCGTCTGCACCAGGAGAGGCTTTCGCCGTATCGAGCTGGCGGTTCACTTCTTCCATCATGCTCGTATGGACCGTACCGCGTATATTTTCTTTGACGCCTTTGATATAATTTTCGGTTTCGATTTCGGGATCGATTTCAAGCGCGTATAAATTTTCGGCGATTTCTTTTGTGCGTCCGCCGATCTGTTCGTTGAAGATGTCCCCGACATTATGCGCAGGGTCTGTGGAGACCAGCAAAGTCCTGTGTCCAGCTTTTGCGGACTGCCACGCAATAGCAGCTGCGGATGTTGATTTGCCAACACCGCCTTTGCCGCCGACAAAAATAATGCTCTTCGATAACACGTCCATCCGATTCCCTCGTTTCCTTAAAGATTAACAGCAGCGAATTCCTGACAGCGGGGATTTTTCCATACCCATACGCAAATGCCAGTCGTGGAATTCTTCGATCATGTATGGGTAAAGCTCAAGCGTGTAGTAATAGACCGGGTTCGGGATGCCAAGCATTTCCGAATACAGCATCAAGAGAAATAAATCATCTTCGCTCCGGAGCTCCCGGGCAATTTCCGTTCGGTGCGGGTGTTCAAGCACAGCCTCATACCAGTCGATTAGTTTTTTCAGTTTGTCGCTGATCGGCATAACAGCACCTCTTTCTGAAAAAAGTACAAGGGATCACATGAATATGATCCCTTGGCATTTCTTCCTATAATAATAAGCGGTCCGGTGGATGAACGCGCAATAATGGTGTCTATCGTTACTGCTATTATTTCAAATCTTCGTCTGAAAATCCAGGATTTGATTTGCTCATGAGCGCTTGTGCAGCAGTCAAGATGATCCACAGCGTAAAGACGAAGATAATGGCACCGAAGACGAAGAGCAATGTATTCGGCTGGTCGTTATACCAAGCCCATTGCAGGAATACTTGCTGGAACATCGCCCATAGCGTCATGAACATCAAGAATACCATCGGGATGATCGTAATCATGTAATTCCGCCCAAGCTTGCGGAGCCAGATCGAAATCAATAGCAAACTGATTCCGGCAAGCAATTGGTTGGCAGTACCGAATAGCGGCCATAATAAGTAACCGCCTGAACCGAATCCGTTCGGCCCTTCAGGCAAGATGACAAGCGCTGTGCTCGAAAGGACAGCGATGCTCGTCGCCACGTGTTTTTTCTCCAGCTGAGGCACTTTGTATTCGACGCCCAACTCTGAAATGATATAACGCATGAGGCGTACGGATGTATCCAAAGTTGTTGCTGCAAAGGAAACAACGATGATCGACACGATTGTCGATGCGACAGATCCCGGAATCAACAATCCAGAAGCAAGCACTGTTGCGCCTTCGATAAAGTTTCCGAGACCGCCGCCGCTTGCATCCGCAAAGCTGCTGTATGAAGCGCTGAACTCTTCGCGGTTCGGGAACAGCGTAATGACTGCGATGATCGAAATGAGTGCAAGCACCCCTTCACCAACAGCTCCCAAGTAACCGACAAAACGGGCATCGGTTTCTTTATCAAGCTGCTTTGAAGATGTTCCGGATGAAACGAGCCCGTGGAAACCTGAAATCGCGCCACAGGCGATGGTGATAAAGAGCAATGGGAACCAGGAAACGTCTGCCCCCGGGTTTGTGGCCGGTGCTGTAATTTCCGGGTTTGTGAACAATAGCCCCAGATACAAAATCGCAAGACCAACGATCAATTGGTGGGAGTTGATGAAATCACGCGGCTGGAGAAGTTTCCAAACCGGCAATGTAGATGCGATGTAAACGTAAACCATCAATACGACAATCCAGATAAAGAATGCGCTGGAAATGGCCCCGAGCCCAAATATCCCGGCTCCTTCTGCTCCGCCCATATAGCGGACAAGGTCAATTTGCAGAAATTCCACTTGGCTGGAAAGAACGGCTACACCGTACATGACTGCAAGCGCTATCAAAGAAGGGATAAGCATTTTCATATTGCGCTTGTAAGCAGCATAACCGATCCAAATAGCGAGCGGAATCTGGATAAAGACCGGAATGACACTTGCCGGGTAGGAAATGAACAAGTTGGCGATAACCCATGCGAATACCGCATTGACCATCAAAACCAAAATCAAGATGATGAATAGGAACAAAATCTTTCCGCGCTGGCCGATGAGGCGATGCGCAAGCGTTCCGACAGATTGGCCTTTGTTGCGGACCGACAGTGCGAGCGTTCCGAAGTCATGGACCCCTGCTGCAAAAACGGTACCGAAAACAACCCACAATACAGCCGGCAGCCAGCCCCAATAAACGGCGATAGCTGGCCCGAGAATCGGTGCAGCCCCTGCAACTGACGTAAAGTGATGCCCCCATAGGACGAATTTATTGGTCGGCACAAAGTCGACGCCGTCCTTAAAACGGTGTGCTGGTGTGACATAGTTCGGATCGAGCTTGAATATTTTTTCTGCTACAAACTTGGAATAAAACCGGTATCCGAGAACGAATATAAATAGTCCCATAGCAGCTAAAGCAATTGCATTCACATTTCCCAACTCCCTTTTTCTTTTTTTAGAAATTTCTGCATTCCTTGTTTAATCATAGAGTAGGAATATAATAATGTAAATGTTCTGTTTTTTATTTCGCTACATTTCTGTTTGCTTCATATAGCTTCAATTTGGTGTAAACCGTCTCCAACACCGGTACAGAGACATTTGCTTCGTGCGCTTTCTCGATCAGGTAGCCTTGCAGATGATCCGCTTCGATTCCCTGCCCTTTCTCCATATCACGCTGCATCGATGATTTCATGCTGGCGTCCATGCTATTCATTTTGTCGAGCTGTATGCTCGCAATGCCTTTTTTAATCGGTGCTTCCATCGCGGTCATCGCCGCTTCGAGTTCTTCAAGCAATGTCTTGATGGCGGTTTGGCCGGAAGGCAATTCGCGAATCGGGCCAAGCGGAGATTCCATGAGCGATGTGATGCCCGACATCGCCGTGATAAACATGTATTTATGCCACATATCCTGGTTGATGTTCCCGCTTAAAACAAAATCAGCTATCGTTCCATCGAAATGTGATTTCAATTTTTCTATGCGTTTTGTCTGCTCCCCACTGCGTTCCCCATAGACAAGTTGATGGATCGGGCTTGTCTGGACAATCTCCCCATCCTCATCCACTGTAGACTCGATAAAGCATAGGCCGCCGATGACCGCTTCTTCGCCGAAAGCCGCAACGAGTTGATCAATATGCGCGATGCCGTTCAGCAGCGGCAGGATCATCGTTTCTTCGCCGACAAACGGACGGATGTCTTCAATCGCTTGCTCCAGCTGATAAGCTTTTGTCGTCAAAATGATGACTTCAAACGGCTCTGCATGCATCGTTTTCGTTAAAAGAGCCGGCTGGAGATGAAGGTCTCCGTGCCGGCTATTGACGCTCAATCCTTGCCGCTCGATCTTTTCTTTGCGTCCTTCTCTAACCAAAAATGTAACATCCTCGCCTTTTTCAAGCAGACGGGCACCGAAATAGCCTCCGATTGCCCCTGCTCCTACCATTAGCATTTTCATTCTGTCACGTCCTTTTCTGCTTTTTTGTAAATCCAGCGCCCTTTATCTTGCGTTCTCGTGCAGCGCCCATCGGCACGTAAGTATTCAAGGTGCGCCAAGGTCTCGCCTACGGCAAAACGCATTTCATGAACAGTCAGCGGACGGTCGAACAGGCGCTCGCGCACTTCAAAAATCGTTAACGGCTGCTCGAGCATTTGCCAAGTCGCCTCTAAGCGCTCTTCATGGTGAGCGAGCAATTCATCGATGCGGCGGTTAGCCCCTTGAAACGGAGAACCATGCGACGGAATGACCCACCTTGCATCCAATTTCCGTACTTTTTTCAATGATGTCATATAGGTCAATAATGGATTCGGGTCTCCGTGGAACCAATACGAGATGTTCGGGGTAATGCGCGGTAAAATATGGTCCGCTGACAACAGCACATTTTTCTCCCGCTGGTAAAAACATACCATCCCATCCGAGTGGCCAGGAACGAATAAAACTTCATAGTCAAAGTGCCCGATCCGGACCGTTTCCCCTTCTTCAAAATAATGATTTACTTCCGGAAGTGGAAAAATGAGCGGTTGAAAATCTCTCGTATTGTCGGCCATTTCCTGTGCAGCTGCTTGCGGAATGCCAGCCGCTCTATAATAGCCCGGCAATTGTTGTAAAAATTCATTGTCCCACGACTTCACGCCTGCTGTTGCATCGGTTTTACTCATGGAAACACGCGCTCCAGTCTTCTGTTGCAAACTGCCGGCATAGCCGAAATGATCCGGATGGTAATGCGTCAGCAATATATGCGTTACTCTGTTATCGCCGATTTCATGATCCCACAACTCTCTTGTAGCGTCATTGTTCAATCCGGTGTCGATGATTGTCCAGCCAGCATCCCCTTCAGCCAGAAAGCAATTGACATGGTTCAAGCGAAACGGCAATTTATGCCTGACGAGCCTTACCCCCAACTCGTCGAGCACCGATTGCGCTTGTGCTTTTTCGAGTGCGTTGGTCATGGCTTCAGCACCAGCTTGCCGATGGTTTTCCTACCTTGCAACAGTTTGTGTACATCGGCCGCTTGCTCAAGCGGATAGGTGCCGCCGATCGTCAATTTCAACTGACCGCTATTCATGTATTCGAGCAACTCCTGAAAACTCCTTTGGAATAAATCTGGATGGCGCATGATTTGCGGCAGGAAAAAGCCGATGACCGATTGGTTGCGCTTCATCAATTGTCCGGGCGCAAAAGTTGCCTGCTCCCCGCTTGCCGCTCCGAAAATGACCAGACGGCCAAATGGCGCTAAGGTTTTCAGCGTATCATTGAATACTGTGCCTCCGACCATTTCGAGTGCGACATCGACGCCTTTGCCTTCTGTGATTTCTTTAATCCGCTCTACCCATCCATCTTCGCTATAGTTCACCAAGTGGGTCGCCCCCATCTTCTCGGCATGGAACAGCTTTTCTTCTGTACTTGCCGTGGCGATAATTTTGCCGGCGCCGAATATTTTCGCGAGCTGGACAGCAATGGTGCCGACGCCGCCTGCAGCCGCGTGGATCAGCACCGTTTCGCCAGGCTCAAGGCGCCCCATCGTTTTGAGAATGTGATAAGCGCTCAAGCCTTGCAAAGGCAAGGCGACAGCTTCTTCAAAACTAACGCCTTCCGGTACCGGCGTTAAAATCTGCTCAGGAATAGCCACGTATTCCGCATAGCCCGAGGATTCAATCAATGCCACGACACGCGCGCCTTTTTCAAAACGGGTCACGCCAGACCCTGTCTCGACGACCACACCCGCCACTTCCGATCCCGGCACATAGGGCAATTTGGTCGGCACGACGTATTTCCCTTCACGCCTCGCCGTATCCGCATAATTGACACCGACCGCCTTTACTTCAACGAGAACTTCACCGTCCTTCGGTTGTGGACGTTCTGCATCGGTGTAATGAAGCACTTCCGGGCCGCCGTATTGTTCGAATTTCACGATTTTCATTTCTTTTCCCCCTCAACTGATATAATGTCCGGCCCCGTAGACCGTTTCCGCCAAACGGCGTTTTGCCTCAATCGTGCCGCCGCGCTGCAAGCGTTCGAGTTCAGCCGTCACTGCCGACGTGAAGTATGCAAGTTGCTCGCCGCCAGCAGTTCCTTGAATGATCTGGCGCGCTTTCATTTCAACTTCTAATAAGGAATCATCGATGAGCATTTGCGCCATCTCTACTTTAAGTGCTGCTTGTCCGTTTTCTTGCGCTTGCTGTGCCCGCACGACTGCCGATTCGGCCGCATACAAAGTAATCGCAATGTCTGCGAGCTTCATCAACGTCTCCTGCTCCTCGCCTATTTTGGCACCATGGGCTTTAGCCGCGAGCCCCATACAGCTGAGGAAAACACGCCGGATGGCCTGCACCGCTTCTGTCTCACGGGCAAGCGTCCCGATATACGGAATTTGCGGCGACTGCATTTCCGCAAACGCCTGCTTTGACGCTTCCTCCAAATCGAATGTCCCTTTAGCTGCTGCCTTCAATAAATTACCCGGTATGAGCAAACGGTTCACTTCGTTTGTCCCTTCGAATATGCGGTTGATCCGCGAATCCCGGTACACTTGCTCGATTTTGTATTCCTGGATATAACCGTAGCCGCCGAACAATTGCAAGCTCTCATCGGCCACAAAATCCAAAGTCTCCGAGCCGTACACTTTGCAGATGGCGCATTCTGTGGCGTATTCCATCATCCGCTTTGCGATCAATGCGTGGTCTTGTGACTCGTACAAGCCGCCGAGCGCGTCTTCCAAATAACCGGCTGTCCTGTATTGCAGCGATTCCAAGGCGAAAATGCGCAGCGCCATGGACGCCACTTTTTCTTTCGTCGCCGCAAACTCTGCAATGGCACGGCCAAACTGCTGGCGCTCTTGCGTGTAGCCGAGCGCCAGCGATAAGCTGAATTTCGCTGCCCCCATGCAGGCTGAACCCAAATTAAAGCGCCCGAGATTCAACACATTCAGTGCCACAAGATGGCCTTTCCCGACCTCGCCCAGCAAGTTTTCCACTGGCACTTCGCAGTCTTCGAAAATGACCGGGCGCGTCGACGATCCTTTGATGCCCATTTTCTTTTCTTCTGGCCCGAGTGACAAGCCCGGATGCTTTTTTTCGACGATAAACGCCGTAAACGCTTTGCCGTCCACTTTGGCGTAAGTGATGAATGTATCCGAAAAGGCCGCGTTGGTAATGTACATTTTTGTGCCGTTTAATACATAATGCGTGCCTTCTTCGTTCAACACGGCTGTCGTTTGGGCAGACAGTGCATCTGATCCTGCGCCCGGTTCTGTCAGGCAATACGCGCCGACAAACTCTCCGCTTGCAAGTTTCGGCAAGTAGTATTCTTTTTGTTCGGGCGTGCCGAAATAAGTGATCGGCAAAGTCGCGATGCATGTATGGTTCGAATGCGCCACACCGTAGCCGCCCGCCGGACCAAGCGCTTCCCCGACCAGCCCTTTGCTAATTTTGTCGAGCCCGAGCCCGCCGTACGCTTCAGGAATACTATGTGCGAGCAGTCCTAGCTCCCCTGCTTTATGGAAGAGTTCTTGGACAAATTCAAAATCCTGGCTTTCCAGACGCTCGTTATGCGGGTGTACTTCCTTCTGTAAAAACTGCCTCGCCGTTTTCGCGATCATTTTATGTTCATCGCTAAACTGCTCGGGTGCAAAGATCGGTCCTGCGCTTTTGACAAGAAAGTCTGCACCTTTGTATACATTCGCCTCCGCCTTCATGCTATCCAGCTCCTTTATTGTTAGAATCTGCATATCTGTTCTTTACATGGCGTGCATGCCGCCGTCGACCATTACCACGTCACCCGTCACATAATCCGAAGCCTTTGCCGCCAGGAACAACGCCGCGCCTTTTAAGTCTTCGTCTGTTCCGAAGCGGTTCAGCGGCGTTCTCGCAAGCAAGCCTTGCTCGCCATGCTTCATCACGTCTTTCGACATTTTCGTCGGGAAGAATCCTGGAGCGATGGCGTTGACGTTGATATTATGGCGGCCCCATTTTGCTGCCAAGTCTTTTGTAAATGTAATGACCGCTCCTTTGCTCGTGTTATAGCCGATCGCATCCATCAGCTGCGGATCGATGCCCCCAAGCCCGGCGACTGAAGCGATATTGATGATCTTGCCGCTGTTTTGTGGAATCATCACATCACCGACAGCTTGGCTCATAAGGAATGTTCCAGTGACATTGACCGCCATGACTTTCTCCCATGCTTCGAGCGGCATGTCCGATACCGACGCTCCCCATGATGCGCCGGAATTATTGACGAGGATATCGATTGTGCCGAACGTTGCAACTGTTTTCTCCACTACATTTTTAACGTCTTGTGGATTGGTCACATCACATGCAAGCGCTAAAGTCTTGACGCCTTTTCCTTCAAGCTGTTGGGCGACTTCTTGGCACGCTTCCACTTTCCGCGAACACAATACGACATTGGCACCCGCTTCTGCGAAGCCTTCCGCAATTTGTGCACCAAGCCCTCTGCCGCCTCCAGTGATAATCGCGGTTTTGCCTGTTAAATCGAACAATTCCATTACATGCATTATTTTTCCCCCTCGATTGTTATACTGACCAGTCGGTATGTTCAGAATACTTAAACTTTATGGTACCGTTTTCATTGCAAATATGCAATACAGCGCTCCATAAATAGCCGGACCCTCTTAAGAGAGCCCAGCTATCTTTCCTCATTTAAGACTACTTATCTCCAGCAAGCAACGACGCTAATCGCGCTAAATCAATATTGCCGCCGGAAATCACCGCCACAATTTTCTGTTCCGGAGCGCCTATTTTTCCGGCCATGACAGCCGCTGCTGCCACTGCGCCAGACGGTTCCACCAATTGCTTGGCTCGCACGGCTAGGTCGCGCATCGCCTGGATGATTTCATGTTCTTCCACCGTCACCAAATCATCCAATAGCTTAGCCACGATTGGGAAAGTCAGATCGCCCGGTTGCGAAGTCCGCAAGCCATCCGCAATCGTTTTCGTCGGGTCGATTGCCGTGATTTCCCCGTTTTTTAAAGACAGCTCGGTGTCATTGGCGAGCGACGGCTCCACCCCAACGACCAACACGTCCGGACGCTTCGCCTTGACCGCCGTCACGATTCCTGAAATTAATCCGCCGCCGCCAATCGGGACAGCAATTATCTCCACATCCGGCACTTGCTCGAGAATTTCCAGCCCGATGGTTCCTTGTCCGGCGATGACATCCTCATGGTCGTAAGGTGGAATGTAAACGCCGCCTTGTTCTTCTGCCAGAAGCTGCGCTCTTGGAATTCGTTCCGCCGAGGTCGTCCCGCAGTATTCCACATGCCCGCCGTATGCTTCAATTGCTGCCACCTTCGCCGGGCTCGCATCTGTCGGAACCACAATGACCGATGAAATACCGAGCTTGGACGCGATGTAAGCGACGGCTTGACCGTGATTGCCGGAAGATGCGGCCGTCACCAACTCCGCCCCTTGTGTTACTGCATGAGTCACGGCATTGGTCGCGCCCCGAATTTTGAATGAACCGGTTTTTTGCAAATGCTCCGCCTTAAAACAAACCTTGCGTTTCCACGATTCCTCTAGCGAACGCACTCGAAGAATCGGAGTCTCATGAATCACCTCTTGAATCACCGTCCGCGCCTGCTCAATCTTTTCCAGCTTGACCATAGCCTCACTCCTTTTTGTAAATCCTATCATAATTTCAAAGCAAACTGCCTAGTCTCCATCTTCGGGCAAAATGCGGTAAACTGGGAACATCGATTCTATATAAAGGAGGAGACGTTATGCTCAAACGCTTAGTCGTCACCGGCTATAAACCACATGAACTGGGCATTTTCGATGATAAGCATGACGGCGTACGCTTTATTAAAAAAGCGCTGGAAACGCGAATCCGCGTGCTCATAGACGAAGGGCTCGAATGGGTCATTTTGAGCGGACAGCTCGGCGTCGAGACTTGGGCTGCGGAAGTGGTGATCGAGTTACAGGATGAGTTTCCGCAATTGCATTTCGCCATCTTGACGCCGTTCGAGGATCAAGAGAAAAACTGGAACGAAACAAAACAGGAGAAATACGAATTCCTGTTATCCCAAGCTGACTTTCACCGCAGCTTGACGAACAAGCCTTATGAAGCGCCTTGGCAATTTGTCGAGAAGAACAAGTTCTTCCTGCGCAATTCCGACGGCATCCTGCTCGTCTATGATGAAGAAACGGAAGGCTCCCCGAAGTTTATCAAACAGGAAGCGGAGCGTTATGCAGAGAAAAACGAATACGAGATCCTCATCATTTCCGGCGACGACCTTCGCATAGTGGCGGAAGAAGAACAGCAAAGTGAGTGGAATGACTGGTGAACTGGAGCCGCCCTGACACAATTGTTCAGGGCAGTTTTGGTTTGTCTAGTTGAATTGGAGGTGAGCTGGCGTCGGCGTGCGGAAAAATGGGGTTCATTGATTTAGCGTCATGATTGGATTCGCCGCCTTGCTTTGGATTGGCTTCTTGCAGTGAGGCAAGAAAAGCACTTGCCTCACTGCATTAGCTCACCCGTATACGCTAGGGGGCTTTTCATTTCCTTTGGCTCTATCTGGTTAAAATCGAGCTTACTTGATAAGTTTCGTCCGCTGATTGGGAAATCACTTCGCTGGACGAGGTTAGAATTGAGGTAAAGACTTTTTAGCTCTGTTCACTTTATCTACGCTTTTTATCCAATATCCAGATTCTAGCGATCAATATAGGAATATAAAACTCTCCTTCACCTCAGCTATGTATTTGACTATTCATACGTCATCCTATAACCTTAATAGCTATGTTAAAAAAACATCATAGGAGGAACCATGAACAAAGCAACTAAGGTTTTTTATATCGCATTCGCACTCGTCATTTTGACTGTGGGCTTCGGCGTCATCGCCCCGCAAATCTTTGAACAAGCTACCAGCTCGATTCGCACATACATCAACACTGCATTCGGCTGGTATTATTTAACGATCATGGCACTTCTGTTGATTCTCGTTATTGTTATCATTGTCAGCCCCTACGGTAAGATCCGCCTCGGCCGCGACTCGGATCGCCCGGAATTCTCCACCTTTACATGGATTGCCATGCTGTTCTCTGCAGGCATGGGAATCGGGCTGGTCTTCTACGGCGCTTCTGAACCGCTATCGCATTTCGCCATTCAACCCGCGACAGCAGAAGTAGGCAGCAATGAAGCATTCAAGGAAGCGTTGCAGCGCACCTATTACCATTGGGGCATCCACGTTTGGGCCATGTACGGTATGGTCGCATTATCGCTAGCGTTTTTCCAATTCCGCAAAGGGCAGCCGGCACTGATCTCGACGACGCTCAGACCGTTGTTCGGCGATCGCATGGACGGCCCGCTCGGCACATTGGTGGACGTCTTGGCAGTTTTCGCAACAGTATTCGGTGTTGCCACTTCACTCGGATTCGGGGCCGCGCAGATCAACGGCGGGATTGCCTATCTGTTCGGTGCGCCTCAAGAATATTGGGTACAAATGGTCATCATCGGTGTTGTTACCTTGCTGTTCATCATCTCGGCTTGGTCGGGATTGAATAAAGGCATCAAGTATTTGTCGAACACCAATATGGTGCTCGCCATTACTTTGCTGGTCCTCGTGCTCATTCTCGGGCCGACAATCCTGATTTTGAACCTCTTCACGGAAACGTTCGGGGCTTATATCCAAAACTTGATCGGCTTGAGTTTTCAGTCGGCCCCGCTTGATGCGGAAAACCGCAGCTGGCTCGACGGCTGGACGATATTCTATTGGGCATGGTGGATTTCCTGGGCGCCATTCGTCAGTATGTTTATCGCTCGGGTTTCCAAAGGGCGGACCATCCGTGAGTTCTTGATCGGTGTCGTCTTGGCCCCGACCATTTTCGGTTCACTGTGGTTCGGCGCGTTCGGTACGACCGCCATCAATATGCAAAAAAGCGGCATTGATTTGACTGCTTACCCAACGGAGCAAACTTTGTTTGCGACATTTAGCAATTTGCCGCTCGGCATGATCATGTCGATTATCGCCATTTTGCTTGTCAGCACATTCTTCATCACGTCTGCAGACTCCGCGACATTCGTGCTCGGCATGCAGTCGACAAAAGGCTCGTTGCTCCCGAGCAATCAAATTAAGATTTTATGGGGAATCGCCCAGTCAATGGTCGCCGCCATCCTATTGTCGGTCGGCGGCTTAACGGCTGTGCAGAACACCATCATCATCGCGGCGCTGCCGTTTTCATTCGTCATGATATTGATGGTCATCGCATTGTTCAAGGCTTTGAACACCGAACATCAATTGATGCAACGCAAAAAATAATTTCTCGCCCGCCATAATTTTATGGCGGGCTTTTTCTATGGGCATATTGACGTCCTGAAAGGGTATAGGGGAAGTAATGACTTTTGGAGGTGCTTGAATTGGAAGAAGAAACAAAACAAATCATCCAGGATTCGCTGGATGCCTTATACGAAAACAAAAAATTCCTGCCCGATTTGACAGATGGGGTGCGCGAGCAGGCGTTCACCTCGTTAAGCGCCATTATCTCCACGCCGAATAATATCCACAAATCGTTCTTACGGGTTCCACGGGAAGATGGAACGATTGAACGCATTCCTGCCTACCGCGTCCAACATAATGATAGTTTAGGGCCTTATAAAGGCGGCATTCGTTTTTACGAAGGCGTCAACGAAGAAGAAGTGGTCAATTTGGCGTTTTTGATGACTTTGAAAAACGCTTTGCACCAAGTGCCGTTTGGCGGGGGCAAAGGCGGAATTGTCATCAATCCGCGCAATTACAGTGAAAAAGAACTGAATGTCGTCTCCCGTAAGTATGTGCGCTATTTCGCGGACGTCATCGGCCCGGACAAAGACATTCCAGCCCCTGATATGGGCTCCGGTGAACGCGAGATGGATTGGATGATGGCCGAATACAAGAAAATCCACCATGGCAAACCGTATCTTGGCAGTTTCACAGGAAAAAGCGTAGACAATGGCGGTTCGCTCGGGCGTCGCGAAGCGACCGGCAAAGGCGTCTATTTCACATTCCGCTATTTAATCCACGATTATGTGCTGGCACATAAACAAACGCTTCAAGAGACCGGCAACCCGTTTGCCCAAACGGCATTAGCGCACGCCGAACGCCCACTTAAAATGGCGGTTCAAGGATTCGGGAATGTCGGCTCTGTAGCTGCTCTCGAAGCCAGTCAATGCCATTCCTTGAACAATCGGGTCATTGCTGTCAGCGACCGCAATGTCACGCTTTATAATGAAGAAGGACTCGATATCCCGACTCTCATCGCCTTTACCGCGACCAACCGGGGCGATTTGCCGACTGACCAAGAGCAGCTCGGGCAAGCTGGCGTAACGGCTGAAATTCGCGGACGCGATGAATTATTGACATTGCCTGTCGATGTGCTCATTTTGGCAGCACTTGAAGACCAAATTCACAAAGACAATATGCAGGATATCCAAGCGAAAATCATCGTCGAAGGCGCCAACGCACCGACCACGCGCGATGCGGACGCCTACTTGAGCGATAAAGGCGTCATCATCATTCCGGACATTTTGGCGAATGCGGGCGGTGTCATCGTCTCTTACCTCGAATGGCTGCAAGGCCGCGAGACGCAATACCATGAAGAATCGGAAGTGTTCCGTTTGCTTTTGGAAAAAATGAAAGACACAATGGACACGATTCTTCCGCAATATTTCGGAGATCCGTATCCACTTCGCGAGAATTGCTTTATCCATGCCGTGCGCCGCTTATCGACCGTGCTTCATAAACAAGGCATGCTCTATTAACAAAAGACAGCCCGCTCAATCCTGCGGGCTGTCTTTTGTGTTTTCGGCCGTGCGCTTTTCATGTGAATAGCGGTACGCGGAGCGCCGGAACTGCAAAATTGGATCGTCCGAACAGGCGATTCCCTCCGTCATAACAGTCGGATCGTAAAGCGCTTGTTGCGCCTCATCGTCTTCTGTTTCAATTTGCAATCGCCCAAGATACACGCGTTCACGCTCTTTCGGCCATTCCCGCGTCGGGTCGTCTGTCGGATCATCCGGTTCGCCGATAATGGCATAGAGTTTGAAATACACTGATCCACCCGCGATGCGTTCAGCTAATTCGTTTTCGTAATAACCGAATGGCACATCTTTCATGTCTTTCAATGACATTTTTTCAGCTCCGTTTTCTGGTTCAAATACGTATTTGACCGCTTGCCTCTCGTTGCCTTTTTCAAAATAAAATGCATGGATGGAATGATAAACGCCGGTCGCAAAGCTTTCCGGGACCGTCATCTTCTGCACGCTCGCCAACATGGCACGCACTTCCGGAAAATCCGTCATCAGCTCTGCCAGCTCGGCCAATTTCGGCAGGCCTTTCTGAAACGATCTGGACACTTCGAGCATTTCCAGAAACCGCTCCGGTGAACGGGTGAAAAACACGGGTGATGTGACCGAGACGATATTCGTCACTTGTTTCGGGCCGAGTTCGAACTGCACCGCCATGCCTTTGACCGGAGACATTGCATCCGTCCATGACGGTTCCGGTGAAAAATGCGAAAAGCGCACGAGTACAGGCACTGTCCCTTGTTGAAAATGGGCTGCGTCTGTCAGCCTTGCCGCCTGTCCACTGCCTTGAAAAACTCCTTTGCATCCTGCCCCTCTTGCATGGGCCCGACGATATCCTGTATGTTCCCCGAAAACGTCTTCAATGCGATCGACGGCCTGGTGTTCCAGTTTTTTCGATTCCATATCATCCCTCCTGTTTGTTTCATACCCTTTATGCATACAATCGAAAAGAACGGGAATACTTAATTGTAGAGTAATTACCATAAAGGAGGAAACTGGAATGGATTTTCAACACCAAGACAACCGCATCACCTTGCTGGATGGCTCTGATGAACTCGGCTTTGTCAGCTATCAAGAAAATGGGGATGTATTGACCATTGACCACACCGAAGTCGCACCGGAACTCAGCGGCAAAGGTATGGGCAAGAAGCTCGTCGGCCAATTGGTCGAACATGCCCGTAACGATGGCAAATCAGTAGATCCGCAATGTCCGTACGCCAAAAAAGTAATCGAACGGACGGAAGAATACCAAGACGTCCTGGTCAAATAGAAACGCGTTTTGTTGGAATCAAAAAATGGCAGCCGGATGGCTGCCATTTTTCTTATCGGAAATCCCCGTCTGCTACATTATAAAGATAGCTCCAGTTATCCGCTTTATGAAGGTCGTGGAATGTGAGTTTATCGCCTGTTCCAAGCGTCACTTCTTCGCCCATGATGGCGACGATCATCGCTGTCCCCGCATTATCTAGATTTAGATAGACATCACCGATGGAAGGACGGATGGCACTCTTGTCGCGAAGGTCTTCCGCAAGCTGCGCGTCCCGCTGCTTTTGATCTTCCGAAACTTTGGATTTGTCGAAATATGCGATGTCATTGCTGCCCTGTTCTTCACCCGGCGTCATGACAAAGAATTCTCTAGATTTCACGGTGTTTTGTCTCGACGTAATGACGTTCTTGCCTTCGACCGTCTCGACTTTCTCGAACTCGTTCAAAGAATAATGATCCATATAATCCGGATCCGGTTTGGCGATCAGGATATATCCGCCTTCTTCAGCCGGAACATCCTCCCGCAATGTGTAACGCTCCCCGAAGAACAGGAACGAATCCATTTGCTTCGGCTTGTAAAACGTCACTTCCTCCGCGCGGCTTGCCACTTGCTCCATGTCTTTGACGCGGAACATCAAGACCGATTTTTTGGCGAGCGGTTTGACGGAATAAACTTTGTGCAATTCGTTTTGATAATAGACGAATTGGCCTTTTCGAACTTGAAGTAATTTCATTCTTTCCCCTCCGATACTATCAGTGCTATGGACCATTTTAGAGCAAACAATGCAGGAAGTCCATGCAACCGAACGATTTATCTGCTATTGTGAAAACATCCCAAGATTCTGTAAAAGGAGTGACCCGAATGGAATACGAAAGCCGTGAAGATTTCATCATCAAGAAATACCAGCAAGATGAAGAAACGATGGTCCGCGTCTTTGTGCAATGGTGCGTCAACCATAAAATCGACCCGCTGGCACTTTATACGGCGGCATATCCGTCACAAGCTGAAAATCAGCTGCTGAAAACCGCAATGGAAGAAACCGAAGCTTTCGAATACGACATCGGCGGCGACATCCTGCTCGAAGTGCTCCAATCATTCGGCAATGATGATTTGGCGTTTGAAGTGGCCAAAGAAATGGAAAAGCTGCCTAAACCCGACGCAGAGTCATGACTTAACGTCTCCCTTTGCGCGCC
The DNA here is from genome assembly GCF_042654465.1 of Planococcus dechangensis. Lineage (NCBI taxonomy): Bacteria > Bacillati > Bacillota > Bacilli > Caryophanales > Caryophanaceae > Planococcus > Planococcus dechangensis. Next base: position 214,707 of record NZ_JBHSGL010000002.1, read on the forward strand.
AACTCTTTCGCTTTGTTCTCGATATGCGTCGTCCGTAAATTCTCCATTCGGTTCGAAGCAACGCGGCTGTAAATGCCATCAAATTTAGAAGCCTTTTTTAACTCTTTGCTTTCCTCATCTACTACGCTTTCCGGTTCAGAAGGTGTCCGCTCTTGTGCTTCCGGTGTTTCTTTTGTCTCCTTTTCCATCACATTTCACTCCCTTCAGCAAATAGTCTCTTTTTCCAACCGTTCCCTTGAATAGCGGCAGGTAAACGTGGCAGCGCTAGTGCTGCTTGAAAATAGCGGAAACAAAAAGGACGGAACAGCCCACTCGGCCGTTCCGTCCTTTTATTGAATTCATTGCGCATTAAACGAACGCGCGATCTTGTTGGCGCAGTTTGTTCAAATACTTCGCCAGTTCAAGCATGCCGTATGTTCCATTCGCTGCTTCCGCATCTGCATTATAATTGGTATTGGTATTGACGTCATACGTGAAGAGCTCACCACCAGCATTTTGGATAAATTCGATGCCGGCCACTTCAATGCCGTTTTCTGCGAGAAAGCGTTCATATTTGGCGATAATCGGGTCATTGAAGCCTTCAACCACTTGGAACTTCGGCCGCGTTTCGGATACACCGTCGGCTGGGCAAGAGATGTCTTCTAGGCGGCATGCATCCGCCGGGCATAATTCAAATCCTTCCGATGTATCGACGCGCACCGCGTACACAAACTTGCCGCCGACAAATTCACAGCGTGTGATGAACGGTTCCGGCGCTTGAATATATTGCTGCAGCAATGTGATGCCGTCGACAGAAGCGTCGAACTCATCGCCGCCGACGTATTCTTCCAGCGCTTCGATCGAATGGAACAAGCGGACGCCGAGCCCTTTTCCTGCGCGGTTATGTTTCGTGATGAACGACTCGCAGCGGAACGCTTCCGCTGCACCAAGCAGCTGCTCTTTACCGCTGACGGCGACCGTTTTCGGCGTCCGGATGCCAGCTGCATCCAGCGCCATGTATTGATTCACTTTGCTGACTTCGAGGCGCAATGCGCGGCTGCCGTTGACGACGCGCCGACCGTGGCGTTCGAGCCAAGCAATCTTCGCTTCCGCCATTTCCGGCGCAAAGCGGTGACCTCGCGTATGCGAAGAAGCACTCATGCGATTATAGAAAACCCCTTGCGGCGGGACGCTTGTCAAATCGATCGATCCTCTATCCGTAAACCAGTCTTCATAAGGTACCTCCAGCTCTTCTAAACGCCGGAATAAATGCACAGTCCACTCTTCGTTTTCATGAATGACGTATACTTTTTCTGTCATCGAAATTCCTCCTCCACCTAAGCATTGAATACATAGAGCATACCTTATGCATTTAATCCCTACAAGCCTTATAGACTTTGAAAGTAATAGCCATTAAAAAAACACCGGAATGACCGGCGCTTTCTTCATGAGGTGAAAGTGGATGGCATAAGTACGGCAACCACTTCGCCGTTAGCCACTTTGATGTCTTCAGCAAACACTTCGACGATCACTTTATATTTTTTCGGATGAATTTCCTCGACTTTGCCGATCGCTTTTAAAGTTTTTCCGTGAGGTGTCGGCTTCAGGAAATCAACATGCAAGGAACCCGTCACAAAGCGCGGCGTTTCTTCGCCGCTGCCAGGTTCATGGCCATTTTTTCGGTGCAGGAACAATGAGGCTGAACCCGTCCCGTGGCAATCAATAAGCGATGCCAACAAGCCGCCGTAGACAAAACCAGGGATGGCCGTATGTTCTTTTCTCGGTTCGTACAATGTGATGGTGTCATTTCCCTTCCAACCGGTGCGCAGTTGAAGCCCGTCTTCGTTTAACCTCCCGCACCCATAGCACCAGGCAAAATCTTCTGCATACTCATCTTGGATTGCGTGTTCAATCGTTTCGGTCAATTGATCTCACTCCCTTATCAGTCGTCTTTTTTTACATTCCACATTGCCTGCCGGAAGCCTGCCTGCTTCACGAATTTCTTTTAGCTTAAATTAAGAGACAACAGAAAAAGCATGATCCCAACTACTCGGATCATGCTCTCTCTTTGCTGTCCTCCGCTTATTCCTTGGAGGATTTTCGCACGCGGAAAATTCTATTCAATTCTTCTACAAACTTACATGTTGGCGAATCATACTCCCGCCTATGCAGTTTAGTGGCGCTGGCCGGCTTTGGATTTCTCACATATACTTCTCAGTGATCAATAGACTTTGCAGCCAGGCGTTCAGTTGCACTTACACAAAAAACCTAACCGTTACTGTGAAAACTTGTTTTGAGTGGAACCATTTTCATCTGGTTCCTGACAAGAGCTGTATCGCCAGTAAAGCAAATTTTCCGCCAAGGCTGTGCATTTTCTCGTCAGAAGGCGATTCCGGTAAAAACCGTTCGTATCTTCTGACGGTCATTCCGCCTTGTATCATTCTATACCCGGCTTCAAATTTAATAAACCTAATTTTTAAAATTTTCTTATTTATTTTAAAACTTTTTTTACTTTTAGCTGTTTGAGCTCTATACTTAAAATTAGTTCGACATCCGTAATACAAAGGAGAGAAAAATACATTGGTTAAAAGCTTACCGTTGCGTTCAGAAGTATCAATAGAAGAAACATGGAATCTCGATAGCTTGATGGAAAGCCCGCAAGCGTTCGATAGCGCCTTGGAACAACTGGACCAAGAAACCGCTGCGTTTGCAGAGCGATTCCAAGGCAACATCACCGACGCCCCTACTGCGCTCGAGGCGTTGACTGCCTATTTGGCACTTGCCGAGAAAATGGTTGCTCCCGGTACTTATGCGAGCTTGTCCTACAGCACCGACCAAACCGATCCGGAAGCACAAATGCGTGCCGGGAAATACAGCGCGTTCGCCGCAAAAATCGGCAGTCGCCTCGCATTTGTGACGAGCGAGCTATTGGAGTTGCCCGAAGAAACCTTGAAACAAGCGATGGGCGAGTCAACAGAGTTTAAAGGCTATTTGGAAAAACTGCTGAAGAAAAAACCGCATCAACTGCATCCCGCTGCTGAAAAAAGCTTGGCTGCTTATTCTTCCGTTTTCCAGGCGCCTTATGGACTTTACAATACGACGAAAATGGTCGATATGAACTTCCCTGATTTCGAAGCGGGCGGAAAGTCTCATCCGCTCAGCTACGTATCATTTGAAGGTGATTGGGAAGCGGAAACCGACACCGAGCTTCGTCGCGCCGCCTTCCAGGCGTTTTCCGACAAACTGCGCGACTACCAACATACGACGGCTAAAACATACGATATGCAATTGCAAACCGAAAAAACGACAGCCGATTTGCGTGGGTACGAAGACATCTTCGACTACCTGCTATTCAATCAGGAAGTCGATCGTACATTGTATGACCGTCAAATCGATTTGATCAAAACCGAACTTGCGCCGCATATGCGCAAATATGCACGCTTGCTGCAAAAAGCGCACGGCTTGGAGAAAATGACTTTTGCCGATTTGAAAATTTCCTTGGATCCGTCCTACGATCCGGAAATTACGGTCGAGGAATCAAAACAGTATATCAATGAATCGCTGAAAATCATGGGGCCGGATTATTTGGATATGGTCGAACGCTCTTATCAAGAACGCTGGATCGATTTTGCCCAGAACAAGGGAAAATCAACTGGTGCTTTCTGTTCGAGCCCATACGGCGACCACCCGTATATCCTCATTTCTTGGACCGGCCGCATGAACGAAGTGTTTGTCCTCGCCCATGAACTGGGCCATGCCGGACATTTCTACCATGCGAACCGTGAACAGAATTTGTTCAATGCACGCCCTTCACTGTACTTTATCGAAGCACCTTCGACGATGAACGAAATGCTCGTGGCCAATCATCTCTTGAAGAGTTCGGAAGATCCGAAATTCAAGCGCTGGGTCATTTCTTCCATTGTAGCGAGAACGTATTACCATAACTTCGTCACTCATTTGCTTGAAGCGGCTTACCAGCGCGAAGTGTACAAAAAGATCGATGCTGGCGAAAACGTCAATGCCGGCACTCTTAATGCGCTGAAGCGTGGCGTGCTTGAAGAGTTCTGGGGAGACGATGTGGAAATCACCGAAGGCGCTGAACTGACGTGGATGCGCCAGCCGCATTATTATATGGGGCTTTATCCATATACGTATAGCGCCGGTTTGACGATCTCCACACAAGTGTCCAAACGCATCCTCGCAGAAGGCCAGCCGGCGGTCGACGAGTGGATTGATGTGTTGAATGCAGGCGGCACGAAAACGCCTGTGGAATTAGCTAAAATGGCCGGCGTGGACATTACGACAGAACAACCGCTACGCGATACCATCGCCTATATCGGCGAGTTGATCAATGAACTCGAGCGCTTGACTGAAGAAATCGACAGCCAAAAATAACAAACAGGCAGCAAAAGGAAACTCCTTTTGCTGCCTATTTTTTTATGCCAACCGCTTTACGCGCATCAGCACTTGTTCGATGATGATCGCGATGACCGTGCCCGAGATCAATCCGTTGGATAAAATCGCCGCAACCGCTGATGGCAATTCAGCCATGCTGTCGGTCGGGATGAACATCAAGCCGACGCCTGTCATTAAACCGAACGCCGCTACCTTATACGAACGTTTGCGGTTGCCTTCCATCTCCAATTCATTGAACGCCATCTCCACCATCTTCGAGAAAATCGCAAAAATGACAGCGTATGCGACCGGCGCCGGCAAAGCGGCGAGTACCGCCATCAACTGTGGAAACAAACTGACGAACGCGACGATGACACCGCCTACGATAAACGGGCGTAGTCCCGGGGTCCGCGTCGCGCTGACAAATCCAGCCGCACCGGAAATCGGCACCGGGCCGACAGCCGAAAACAAACCGGCGAGCAAATGGTTCAATCCGGATGCGACCGATGCCTGTTTCATGCGGTCTTCTGCCTGAATGGAAAATGAGTTTTTCAATAAGCTTTCCATGACCCGTACCGAAGCCATCATATTAGCGATGAGCAGCACCGTCAAGAATAGCGTGGTGATGAACATGCCTCCATCGAACACGAGCGGGCCAAACACAAGCATATCGGGAAACGTCATCCAGGCTCCACCGGTTTGTGGAATGCTCGGCGCTTTGCCGATTGCCCAAAACAACAGCCAACCGAAAGCGATCGAAAATAAGACCGAATACCGGCTGATGAACGCTGAGCGGTGAAACATGAAGTAAAAAGTGGCCAATATGACGGCAATCGCTGCCAACAGCACCCGCACATCAAGCAAATCCCCTTCTGAAGCGATGCCGAACAACCCTTTCATGATTGACTCACTGATCTGCAAAACAAGCAGCAGCAAGTATACGAAAGTGATGGTCGGAGTGAAAAACTGTTTGAGCTTATCGACAAGCCCCGTCACCGCGAAGACGATGAACAAAATCCCGCTATAGAGCAAGCCGCTTTGCAGCACTTGCAAAGATTCTTCGGCCGTCGAATACAACACGCCGACAAGTCCGGCATAAACGATGAATACGCCCCACCACAATCCGGCCGGGCCTTCATTGATCGGCAAACGGTGGCCGATAAACGCTTGAATCAAACAAGCGATGCCGAGGACAAAGATTGTACGCTGCAAAAACAGCGCCGTGTCGGCTGTATCCATGCCGAAAATATTTGCAATGGCGATTGGGGCAGCAATGGAAGAAGCGATCAAAAAGATCGCCCACTGTACGCCGCCCGCTAAATTTTTAGTCATAAGTGCATCTCTTTTCATTTAAAGTATTTTTCCAGTATACACGGCCAGCACGAGAAAAAGCCCTGAAGCATCAGGGCTTTTTCGTTGGCGAGCCGTTTGGTTCATTCGGCTCCTGGGGTGTATTCGGATTTTCCGCTGCATCTTGTTGTCCGGGTTTCTTACGCGTCTCGCCGCGGTCGTAAACCATCGGGTAGCCTTGGTCATTCAAGCTGTCCACTTGCTTGCGCGAAGCTTTCATCAACAGCCAAACGATGAGGATCGACAAGATGAAAATGATGATGATCGAGATGATCCCCGGAATATATTCTGATTTATCTTCAGGAAAATAGAGAAATTCCATAAAATTGTTACCACCTTTAGACTTCAAGTTTCAATAGTATTATACATGAACCTCATCAGTAGTTACGGTCTCTCCGGTGAACATTTCATGGCAATTGGACGGTGTTCGATACAGCATCCTTAAGGATTTCATAAGAGCGTTTGCGCTTGTCCTGATCGTATACATAGGAAACAGCCATCAATTCATCGATCTGCAAGCGGCCTGCAAAACGGCTGATTTCCTCGCCCACCTGCTGTGCATTGCCTTTGAATGTATAACGCGACATCGATTTGACCATCGCTTCTTCGGCGTGGCTCCAGCGGCCATCCATTGTGTCGACCGGCGGCATCAATGGATTTTTTGTGCCGCGGACAACATTCAAATAAAACTGTTCCGCCGATGTTGCCAATCGTTCCGCCTCTTGTGCGGTTTCTGCCGCAACGACGTTGACGCAAGCGATAACATACGGTTCGGGCCATTTTTCCGAAGGCTCAAAACGGCTGCGGTAAATGGCGATTGCCGATTCGAGCTGCTGTGGGGCGAAATGGGCGGCGAAAGCATACGGCAAGCCGAGCTTCGCGGCAAGTACAGCACTCGAGGTACTCGAACCGAGGATAAATAGCGGCACTTCCGTTCCGACACCCGGATGTGCTTTGACGGCATGCTGTTCTTCTGCCGGCCCTAAATAACGCTGCAGTTCTTCGATGTCTTCCGGAAACTGGAATGCCGTTTCCTGTGTCGTCCGTCGCAGCGCGCGGGCGGTTTGCATATCGGTGCCCGGCGCGCGGCCGAGACCGAGATTAACGCGCCCTGGATGCATCGTCTCGAGCGTACCGAATTGTTCGGCGACGACGAGCGGCGTATGGTTCGGCAACATAATGCCGCCAGAGCCGACTTCGATCGTATCAGTGGCTTCGAGCACTTTCGAAATGAGAATCGACGTCGCAGAACTCGCCAGCGTCGGCGTGTTATGATGCTCAGACAGCCAGAACCGCTGATAGCCGAGCTGTTCTGCATGTTGCGCGAGCTCTTTCATATCTTCAAATGCTTGTTGTACTGTATGGCCTTGGCGCACCGGAACGAGGTCCAGCACGGAAACCGAAAGCGTGTGTTGTTGTGTCATGGGTCAACTTCCTTTCATCCATTCGGATGCTTTAAGGATAGGAGGAAATTCCTTCAAATTCAAACTATCTGCTTTACCTACAATTGATAGCTTTTGCCGATTTCAGCGAATGACACATCGCCACTGTAAGTTTTCTTCGCTTCTGTAAGGATTTCGGACAGTTCACCGTATTGGGGCAAATGGGTCAGCAGCAGCTGTTTGGCGGAAGCTTGCGTCGCCAATTGCCCAGCTTGGCTCCCACTCATATGGCCTTGGATGATGCCGAGGTATTTTTCGTACAAATTGGATTCTGCTACCAGTAAATCGGCATTTTGCGAAAAATCGACCAGTTCGTCTTTCCATGCGGTATCTGCTGTAAACACCGCAGTTTTATGTCCATTCGTAAAGCGCATTGCCAGGCAATAAACAGGATGGTCGGTTTCGCAAAATGTCACGTGAAACGGGCCTAGCTCGAGTGTGTCACTGGCTTGGACCACCCGTCCTTCTGTGACGCCTTTATAAGAAAGCGCCGAAAATCCTTGTGCGTCGCGGTCGTGCGCATAAATCGGCAACGGCACTTCCCATTCTTTCAACTGCATCCCGACCATCGCGGCATGCTGCAAGACACCGATGTCGGCCACATGATCGGGATGGTAATGGCTGATGATGACTGCGTCAATGTCTTTCAGTTCAGTATAATTCTGAACCGCAGCAACGACCCCGCTGCCACAGTCGACAAGACAGCGATATCCGTCCTGTTCGATCAAATACGCACACGTCGCTTCATTTTTATTCGGATAGCCGCCCCAAATGCCGATGGGTGTAATATTCACACGGATTCACTCCTCTAGTTTTTCCCCAGTATATCATTTCAAATGAACACTGTTAGTTTAAGAGTATCTACACGTGGTATATACAGAAGTAAGTAGAAAATATTGGAGGGATTCGTTTTGGTAATTAAACTATCAGTTGAAAACGCAGTACAAGCAAAAGCAGAAATTGAAAAGCTTGAAACGCAAGGATTTACACATGACGACATCTACATTTTCGCTCATGACCCGAAACGCACGAAAGACATCACGAAAGCACTCGACACGGAATCTGTCGGAGTGAAAGAACAAGGCTTCCTGAACAGCATGAAGAACATGACATCTTCACGCGGCGATGAATTGCGAGCGAAACTCGCTGCTGCAGGACTAACGACACAAGAAGCCGAAGAGTACGAAGAAGTGCTCGACACAGGCAAATTGGTCATTGTCGCAAACAAAGACCACTCCAAATAAACGAAAACCTCTGCGGGTCACACCCCGCAGAGTTTTTTTATGGAGTTTTATTAAATAGTAGACACGAATTGTTATATTAAAAACACTATTCTGAATAGAGACATTTCTATTTATCTAGTAAAATACTCTTGTTTTTCATAATGCGTTTGTGAAAACGTTTCATTTTTGCTATATTTGAAAAAGGTTAATTTTCAAATAAGTAAATTTGCACGCTAAACGAGGGGGAGCAAGATGTTTAAAAGTATCAAAATGGGAAGCGCCTTCATCGGAATCATCGTCGGTGCCGGCTTTGCTTCCGGGCAGGAAATCCTGCAGTATTTCACTAGCTTTGGAATTATGGGGACTGTGGCAGCAGTTATCGCCACCGCACTTTTTGCCTATCTCGGCATGAGCTTGACGCGCCTCGGCAGCCGCATGCGCACCACGTCCCATAAAGAAGCCATTTTCGGTATCAGCGGCCGTGTAATTGGCACGATTGTCGACTACATCATCATTTTGACTTTATTCGGCGTAGGTGTCGTCATGATCGCCGGAGCCGGTTCGATTTTCTCGCAACAATTCGGTTGGTCGGCTACTCTTGGCAGCACCGTCATGGCCATTTTGATCATCTTGACGATTATGTTGAATGTCCAAAAAGTCATCAATATCATCGGCAGCATCACGCCATTTTTGATTCTGTCAGTTGTCGGCCTCGCAGCTTATAGCTTAGTAACAATGGACGGTTCATTTGCAGCACTTGAATCAGCTGCTAACGCACAAGCTTCAGCTGTCGGAAATTGGTGGCTTTCTGCCATCAACTACGTATCGTTCAACATTGCAGTCGGCGCTTCGATGGCGATTGTCATGGGCGGAACGGAAAAAGATGAAAAGATTGCAGCACGCGGCGGCTTTTTCGGTGGTCTTGGTCTGGGTATTTTGATCATCTTAAGCCATTTGGCGATTTTCTCTAAAGTCGATGTCGTCGGCTCGGCAGAAATGCCAATGCTCCAAATCGCCAATGACTTGTCGCCCGCACTCGGCATCTTCATGTCGGTCATATTGTTCGGCATGATCTACAATACAGGTGTCAGCATGCTGTTCTCGTTCTCCGCACGCTTTGTCGAAATGGGGACAGCGAAGTTCCGTATTTTCGTCATCATCGTCGGCGTTGTCGCTTACGTACTAAGCTTTGTCGGGTTCACGAAACTCGTCAGCCTGTTCTACCCGATCGTCGGCTATTTAGGCCTGTTCCTTGTTGCGGCATTGATCTATGCCGATATCAAGAAACCGAAGCGCGAAGCCACACGCGCAGAGAAAATCAGACACCAAAGCACATGATTGTGCTTTGGTGTTTTTTTCGTGGTAACGTGAATGTATTGCTTTTAGAAGATGGCTTTTACAAATAGCCGGCTTTCCAGTAAACGAAACGGGGGATTGAACATGACTGAAACCATTCAATTGAACGGACGCCAAATCGAAACGGACCAGCTCGAACTGCATCAATTAGAAGATGGCCGCAGGCATCTTTCCTGCGATTTCAAAGTGACAAGCGAAGCCTACCATGATATCGCTGTTCTATTATATGAGATGAATTTCCGCGTCGGCTTGCCGGAGAAAGAACTCGAATTCGATGCTTCCATCTCCAATTACTTCACCGATACGACCAATCTCTACAAAGGCAATGAAGTAGCGGAATATCACCTGGAGCTGACCGAACGCGCCTCCAACTTAAAATAAGCACAAGAAAAGCGTATGGAGAAAAATTTCCATACGCTTTTTCAATTCCGCTTAAAGCGGCTGCCTGTGTTTTTGCTGCGCAGCCGCATCATCAGTTCTTCAGCTTTTTCATTGCGCTCTTTTGTCTGTGGGACGTCCGCTTCGATATCCACGACTCGCCCTTCGTCTAGACTCAGCCTGAACCACATGCCGCGCCTGCTGCCTTCCGGCAAGTAGCGGAGCGGCACATGGAATTCGCGCCCGGCTTCTTCTGCAATGATGACGGCCACGCCGCCATCTTCAAAACGATCCAATACACCTTTCATCTGCTCACTCCCCCACACAAGCTAGTCCTTGATCTTTTAGCCCCTTGAGCTTTCCTTCACCGATGCCATCGACGCGCGTCAAGTCGTCGAGCTTTTCAAAAGGCCGCTCCTCGATGATCGCTTCAGCCAATGCCGCACCGATGCCTGTGAGTTCGGCAAGTTCGGCAGAAGACGCTTTATTGATATCGATGCAGCGGTTGCTTCCTTCTTTAGCTACGCCTTCCCTTGTCGTTTCTACGCTAAATTCCTGGCCGTCGGTTTCGACGATGATGGTACCGTTGACGTCGGTACCGTAAACATCTGCCCCAGCATTTTCAGCGGCTGCGAGCACCTCGGCATACGGGTGGCCATAGGAATTTCCTTCGCCGGCGCTGTAAATCGCCACAGCAGGCTGGACGGCTTGCAAAAACGCTTGCCCTGTCGACGTATTTGAACCGTGATGCCCCATCAATAAAACGTCCGCTTCAAGTTCTAATCCGCTATCGATCATCTCCTGCTCAGCCTGAATATCGGCATCGCCCGTAAAGATAAACGACGTCTCTCCGTAGCTGATGCGGAAGGATAAAGAATCCCGGTTAGAATCGCCGCTCAACTGCCCGGGATGGAGCGCTTCGATTTCCAATGACCCTATATCATAAACGTCGCCGCGGCGCGGTTCCTCATAAGGGGTTTCCGCTTCATCGATTGCTTCTAAGGTACGGATGAAGGTATTCGAAGAACTGCTATTTCCCGACATCCATACTTCCCCTACATCATAATTTTCGATGACGCGGCCCAATTGGCCGATATGGTCTGCATCCGGATGGGTGCCGACAGCAATATCAATGTTCTCGACTTCCAGTTTATCCAAATAGACAAGTACATCACTGGCATTCCAATCGCCCGCATCGATAAGCATCGAATACCCATCCCATTCCAAATAAGCTGCAGAGCCTTGCCCGACGTCGATGTAATGGACGGCGAGCCCAGCGCCCTTGTCCTCTTGGACTGCTGACGGCTGTTCGGTTTTGGGCTGTGTCGATTCGCTTGCCGGCGGTTCCGCGTTGTCCCCAAGCGGCACACAAGCGGACAGCAGCAGTACGAGCAACACAGCAAACCACATTATTCTTTTCATGCTTTCCACCTCTTACCGGAATTCTACCACAGCGATGAACAACGCGGAAATTTCATATAAAAAAGCACGGGTTTCCCCGTGCTTTTAGGTCGACATATAGTCGCCGCCGTTTATATGCAAAAACTGGCCGGTCATATAGGAGTTTTGGGGATCGGCCAAGAATACATAAGCCTTCACTAGCTCATAAGGCTGGCCGGGGCGCCCTGCCGGCACGTCTTCCCCAAAATCATCGCCGACATTCGGATTCAGCTCCCCGAAAGTTTTCGTAATGAGCGGCGTCCAAATCGGGCCGGGCGCAATGCCGTTGACCGCAATTTCTTCCCGCACCAAGCGGCGGGCCAGCGAGCGGGTCATTGCAACCATCGCCCCGTTCGCTCCAGAGTAGTCGATCAAATCCGAATGGCCCCTGTAGGCGTTGATAGACGCGGTATTGATGATGCGTGAGCCTTTTTTTAAATGCGGCAAGGCGGCACGTACCAAGTAAAACATCGCGAACGCTTTAATCTCGAAAGTTTTCAGCAATTGTTCGTCGCTTATATCCAGCGGTGAAGTTTGCGGGTATTGATAACCCGCATTGTTGACGACGATATCCAAAGCGCCGAATTCGTCGAGTGCAAAGCGCACGAGCTTGTCGCAGTTCGCTGATTCCCCGAGATCTCCACTCAACGCACGCCCTTCGCCGCCGTATTCACTGATCAAACGCAATGTTTTTTCGGCGCCTTCATCATCACCTAAATAGCCGATGACCACTCGCGCCCCTTCTTTCGCATAAGCGATGGCCACCGCTTGACCAATACCGCTGCTCGCTCCCGTCACAATTGCTACCTTGCCTTTTAACGCGCCGCTTGCCTTGTATTCTGGCAAGTCAGTGTTATCGAAGTTTTCTTGCACCATTTCGATTCCTCCTGCCGGTTTCAGTTAGCTGGAACTTTCGACAATCCCCATACATCTTCGGAATATTGACGGATTGTGCGGTCACTTGAGAATACACCTGAAGCGGCCATGTTTTTCACGCACATGCCGGCCCATTCCACCGGACGGCTGTAAGCATCGAGCACACGCTCATGGGCTGCGGCATAATCCGGCAAATCTTTCAAAATGAAGTATGGATCACGCTCACTCGTCAACTGACGGACGATAAAATCGGAATTATGCGGCCCATCCGACCATTCTCCGCGCGCGAGTTCTTCAAGCGTTTCCCGGATACCTGCATCTTGTTCGATAATCGCCATTGGATTATAGGTGCCGTCATGTTCAAAGCGCATGACTTCCTCCGAGCTCATACCGAAAACAAAGGCGTTTTCTTCACCGACCGCATCGAAGATCTCAACATTTGCGCCGTCATAAGTGCCGAGCGTCAATGCCCCGTTCATCATGAACTTCATATTGCCCGTTCCGGATGCTTCTTTGGACGCAGTGGAAATCTGTTCACTGATATCCGCTGCAGGAATCATGTATTCTGCGTGGCTGACATTATAATCTTCGACAAAAACAACATGCAGGTGGCGCCTTGCGACCGGGTCATTGTTGACGCGCGTGGCAACGGTATTGATCAGCTTGATGACTTGTTTGGCAAAATGATAGCTAGGCGCCGCTTTGCCGCCAAACAAAAATGTCCGCGGATACGGCCGGTAATTGGCATCATTTTTAATGCGTTTGTATAATTGCTGGACGTGCAAAATATTCATCAGCTGGCGCTTATAGCCATGGATTCGTTTGATATGGATGTCAAAAATCGATGCAGTGTCCACGATGACATTATGTTCCCGTTCGAGGTGATGGATCAATTGATCTTTTTTCAGTCTTTTGATTGCCTGGAATGACTCCAAAAATGGCCGGCTGTCCGCCAAATACGCCAGTTCCTTTAAGTGGTCGGGCTCCTGGATCCATTCGGAACCAATGTTTTCGGTAATGAGCGATGACAGTTCAGGGTTGGCGCCAAGCAGCCAACGGCGATGCGTGATGCCGTTCGTTTTATTATGGAATTTCCCCGGGAAATATTCGTTCAGTTCTTTCATTTCCCGTTTTTTCAAAATCTCTGTATGCAATTTCGCTACTCCGTTTACTTTATGGCTGCCGACGACCGCCAGCACGGCCATTTTTACAACGCCGCCCTCAATGATCGACAGTTTGTGCGCGGTATGTTCATCGAAATTCTTCGAAGCCCATTCCGCTTTAAAACGCCGGTCGATTTCTTCAATAATCAAGTACACCCTCGGAAGCAGTTGGCTGAGAAGGCGGCTCTCCCATTTTTCCATTGCTTCTTCCAAAATCGTATGGTTCGTGTAGGAAATGGTTCGCGTCGTCAAATCCCAAGCCTGATCCCAATCGAGTCCATAATCGTCCAATAATGCCCGCATTAATTCGGGGACCGCTAAGGCCGGATGGGTATCGTTGATTTGAATCGCCACTTTCTCCGGCAATTCCTCAATCTCAAAATTACGTGTTGCAAGTATCGTCCGGATAGAAGCACTGCATAGGAAATACTGCTGTTTCAAGCGCAGCAATTTCCCGGAATCGAGCGCGTCATCAGGGTATAGCCGATCGGAAATTTTGGCGGTCTCCAGTTCATGCACCAAATAACCGAGCCCGTATGGCAGCGGGCGTTCTGATGTTTCCGCTTGCCATAGGCGCAGCGTGTTGATGGTACCGCCCTTAGCTCCGACAATCGGCATATCATATGGCACTGCTTTAACCCAGACTGCGTTTTCATGAACAGTTCGGACGCCTTCTTGTTCCACATTCATGCTCACTTCTCCATAAAAAGGAATTTCAAGCGCGAGTTCTTCACGCCTCACTTCAATTCCTTGGCCTTCCTTGATCCAGTCGGTCGGCAATTCCACTTGGAAGCCTTTGATGAAATGCTGGGTAAAAAGCCCACCCCGGTAGCGGATGCCGCATCCGTGGCCCGGCAGACCGGTGGAAGCCAAGGAATCCAGGAAACATGCCGCAAGCCGGCCCAGGCCGCCGTTGCCAAGACCCGGCTCTTGTTCCAGTTCTTCGAGTTCGGACAATTTATAGCCAAGCTCCCCAAGTGCTTCCTCTGCCATTTCGTAGAAGCCGAGGTTGAGCAGATTCTGGCCGAGCAAACGTCCGAGCAAAAACTCGATCGAAATATAATACAATTGTTTGTCGCCGCTTTGCTGATGCACCGTTTGCTGGATTTCCCAGTCATGCATTACTTGTTTACGAAGCATATCACCAATTATTTTATAGGCTGTGCTCTCAGTTTTATCCCCATTTTCTTTCACTAGTTGACTGTTAAATTCTTCTTTGAATTGTTCTTTGGAGTAAAACATTCCCAACACACCCTTTTCATAAGCTTGTATATAATTTTTCGTACTCACGTGCCGAACGGAACCAAGACCAATCTTTTGCCATGCCATTTTGGACCAGTGCGTTCCAATGCTCCGGCTGATAATAGAATGATAGTCCTTTTGAAAGCGCCCGCTCGAATGGGACGCCTTGCTTGAAGTCACTCAAAAAGCCAGTGCCGCTGTGCGCCGCTTCATCGTATTCGTCAACCGTATCGCGTAACCCGCCCGTCCGATTGGCAATGGGGATCGTGCCGTAGCGCATAGAAATCAACTGGCTCAAGCCGCATGGTTCAAAATGAGAGGGCATCAGGAAAATATCCGCTCCGGCGTACAGTTGATGGGCAAATGCTTCATCAAATCCAAGATGGACAGACACTTTCCCGGCGTAATCCACTTCCAAGCGCTGGAAAAACTCTTCGTATTGCGCTTCACCTGAGCCGAGCAGCACAAATTGCATATCGCCTTCCAAAAACTCCGGCAACACTTGCTCCAGCACATCAATTCCTTTTTGCCCAGACAAGCGCGACACCATTACCAATAACGGGACATCTGGTTGTTCAGGAAGCCCGCAACGCTTTTGGACAGCGCTCTTGTTCGCCCGTTTGCCCGACAAATTGTCGGCACTGAAAGTTTGGGCGATGAGTTCATCGGTTTCGGGGTTGTACGCATCGATGTCGATGCCGTTCAGAATGCCGAGCAAATCGGATTCCCGCTCGGCCAGCAATCCTTCCAAGTTTTCGCCGTAGTTTTCCGTCAAAATTTCATTGCGGTAATTCGGGCTGACCGTTGTCAGTTTGTCGGCATATACGATGCCCGTCTTTAAAGAGTTGAATTGGCCGCGCCATTCGACGTGCCCTTCTTCAAAATAACCTGGATCCATGCCGTATTGCTCCAAAAATACCTCTTTTGAAAAATTGCCTTGGAACTGGAGATTGTGGATTGTCAGCACTGTTTTCACATGAGTGGCGAGTCCACTATACTGCGGATCTTCTTTTAATAGGAACGGCATCACGGCCGTATGCCAATCGTGGACATGAAGCACGTCGGGCTGCTTTTTCGAACGCAGCAAGAAATCGAGCACCGCACGGCTAAAGAAAGCATAGCGCTCGGCATCGTCCGGCCCGTAAATGCTGTCGCGCTCGAAGTAGGCATCATTTTCCAAGAATAAGAACTGGACTCCATGAGCTTCGTATTCATATACGCCGTATTGCTGTTCGCCTTTAAACTCGAACAGATACTGCTCTTGCCATGCGAACTGCTTCTGATAGCGCTCATGGATCAAACTATATTTCGGGAGAATGACTTGAACCTCATGGCCAAGACGCGTCAACTCCCTCGGCAGCGCCCCGATCACATCAGCCAAACCTCCCGCTTTGGCAAAAGGAGCGCATTCTGCAGCTGCCATCACAATTTTCATCGGGAATCCTCCTTCGTTACCCGCTCGCCTTTCCGGAGCACGATCGGCTGCTCCTGCGTACCGGTCAATCGCACACCCTTTTCGATATGGACATCTTTATCGGCAATGACATAGGCGAGTTCGCAGTTTTCTTCTATATTGCACTTCTGCATGATGACGCATTTATCTAACTTAGCGTTGATCCCGACCGTGACCGCCCGGCTGATGACACTATTTTTGACACTGCCCAAAATCGTGCTACCATTGGCGATCATCGTCATCGAGACGCTCGATCCGTCAAGATAGCGGGTCGGTGGCTCATCTTTCACTTTTGTGTAGATCGGAGCTTGGGGCAAAAACAATAAGCGCCGGTTATTTTCATCCAACAGGCCAAGTGATTCTTTAAAATATTGCTGAACCGAGTCGATAATGGCAAAATACCCTTTATATTCATACACACCATATGTATATGGCGCTTTTTTCAAGTTCACCAAGTCTTCTACACTAAGAATGCGTTTTTCCCTGTATGAGCGGATCAACTCCAGCATCAGCTTGCGCGAAAGGATATACGATTTCAAAGATCCGGTTGCGCCGACTGCTTCCGTAATATCTTTCCCGGAAGCCAAATGATGGGCGAGCATTTCCTTGTAATCCAACTGGCCGACAACAAAGCTGCTCGTGACGACTACATGAGTCTGACGGCTTTTCTCAAAAAACTGAAGATGTTCTTCAAAATCACGGAATGAACCGACCGTGGCGATCCCGCCATTTTGGTGGCTAGTCGGCAAAAAGAACAAGCCTTCCTTGCGGCGATCCAAGTCCCAGCTTTTCCCGACGCCGATATGATCGATCAACGAAGCAAAAGGGGCTGAGGCGAAAATACCGACTGAATTAATGTCCGCGTTGACGATATTGGATAGCGGAAAATCAATTAGCCGATACCGCCCTGCAAATGGAATCGACGAGACCGACCGATGAAGCGTTAAATCTTGGAGCCCGGCAACTTTCACTGAAGCATCTACTGCAGCCATCAAACTCATTATTGTCCACTCTCCTTCCAAGAATCAACGAGATCCTGCGTCAACAGCGTGATGCCTTCAGCTGGATCGTTTAACCGGTAGCCCGCTGGTATGTGAATGTCCGGCGGAACAATGACACGCGTGAGATGAGCGCCTTCTCCGACCTCGACACCGCTCATCACCACACTGTCTTCGACAAGCGCATCTTTATCCACCTTCACCTTTTGGAAAATGACCGAGTGTTTGACCGTTCCACTGATGACACAGCCTTCATTGACCATCGACCCTTGCACTTTGCCGGTTTCTGTAATGACTTGAGGCGGCAGCTGGGGATTCGATGAGAAGATGCGCCAAGCTGAATCGTGCAATACGAGTCCAGCTGACGGATCGAGCAAATCCATATTGGCTTCCCACAAACTATCGACCGTCCCGACATCTTTCCAGTAGCCTTTGAATGGATATGCCACCATCTTTTGATGGTCCGACAACATTTTTGGCAATATATCTTTGCCGAAGTCATGTGACGATTCGACAATTTCGTTGTCTTCCTCCAAATAGCGCTCCAGTTTTTTCCAATCAAATACATAGACGCCCATCGACGCAAGATTGCTTGTCGGGTTTTCAGGCTTTTCGATAAACTCTGTCACATTCATGTCTTCATCAGTCTCGACAAGTCCGAAACGACTCGCATCTTCCCACGGCACTTCCAAGACGGAAATGGTGACATCGGCTTGTTTTTCTTTATGGTATTCTATGAGCTTTTCATAATCCATTTTATAGATATGGTCTCCTGATAAAATGAGTACGTAGTCCGGCTCGCAACTTTGCAAAAAATTGATGTTTTGGTAAATGGCACTCGCCGTTCCCGCATACCATTTGATGCCGTCGATTTCAGCGTAAGGCGGCAGCATCGTGACGCCGCCTTGATGACGGTCCAAATCCCAAGGCGTGCCGAGCCCGATATAGCGGTGAAGCGCATGCGGCTGATACTGTGTCAACACACCGACCGTGCTGATTCCCGAGTTGGTGCAATTCGATAGTGGGAAATCGATGATGCGGTATTTTCCGCCATACGGAATGGCGGGTTTGGCGATATCATAAGTCAACGATTTGAGGCGGCTTCCTTGGCCACCGGCGAGTAGCATAGCGACAACTTTTTCATTCACAACAAGTCACTCCCATCTTTTCTTTTTTTCCAGATGCTCATCGTGAACGGCGGCAAATCAAGCTTCAATGAGAAATGCTGGCCGTCGCACGGAACGTCGAGTGTTTCTGCAACTGCTTGCAAATCTGCAGCTGTACCGCCGAACTGTGCTGAATTGGTGGAAAATATCTCTTCATAGCAGCCTTTTCGCGGCGCTCCGACATGAAAGTCTTCATAATGCCGCTCCGAAAAATTGCACAGCACGATGCATTCGTCTTCCGGCAAAAAGCCTCTGCGGACAAATGTCGCCACGCTCTGTTCGTGGTTATCGGCATCGAGCCACATAAAGCCGTCGCGCTCATCATCAAGCTCGAAAAACGCTTTTTCGTTCCGATAAAATGCCAGCAACTCCTTCATGAAATCGGATATCCGTTTATGTTCCGGATCTTCAAGGGATGCCCAATCCAGTTCGGGCTGGAATTCCCACTCTTCGAAATGGCCAAACTCCTGGCCCATAAACAATAATTTCTTGCCTGGATGCGCAATCCAAAACCCAAGCAGCAAACGTAATTGAAGAAATTGTTCTTGCAATGTTCCCGGTAGTTTATTCAATAAGGATTTCCGGCCGTCCGCTACGGTATCGTGTGAAAAAATCACTTGATAGCGCTCTTCGTATTGGTAGACCATTGAAAAATTCATTTTGCTATGGGCTTCCGATCGCTCTGCCGGTGGCGTTTTCATGTACTCGAGCGTGTCATGCATCCAACCGAAATTCCATTTGTAATCAAAGCCGACGCCGCCATCTTCGACGGTGTGTGTCACTTTCGGATAATGCCAGGCATCTTCGGCAATGAGCAATTTCTCCGGAAAATGAATCTTCAAACTGGACGTCAACTTCTTAAGAAACTCAGCCCCTTCCGTGTTATGCGGACGCTCTTTGATGTTCGGGATGAACAATAAATTGACCAGTGCGTCCATGCGGTAGCCGTCGAACTTGAATTCCTCCAGCCAATAATGGGCGCTCGACAAGATGAAACTCACCACTTCGCCTTTGTTGATATCAAAGTTCAAAGTGCCCCAATCCGGATTCATGCGGCGTTCTTCCCGTTGCTCCTCGTAAAGCAGCTGGCCATTGAAATTCGCCAAGCCGTGCTGGTCAACACAAAAATGGCCCGGAACCCAGTCCAAGAACAAGCCAAGCCCGTGTTGCGTACAAGCCTCGACGAAATATTTCAAGTCATCGGCAGAGCCATAGCGGCCTGTCGGCGAAAAATAACCCGTCGTCTGATAGCCCCACGATTCATCGAGCGGATGCTCCGTAATCGGCAAAATCTGGATATGCGTGAAGCCCATGTCGATGACATAAGGAATCAATTCATCCGCAATCTCGCGGTACGTATAAAATTCACCGTTTTCCTTGCGCCTCCAAGTGCCGATATGCACTTCATAGATAGCCATTGCGCGTTCCAGATGATTGTCGTTTATCGTTTGCTTGCGCTTCAGCACCTCCAGCGGCCAATTGTATTTCTCAAGCCCTGATACGATCGATTTGGTGAACGGCCGTTTCTCGCTTTGCCGTGCATACGGGTCTGATTTCCACAGCACTTCGCCTTTTGCCGTCCGGAGCGCATATTCATAGAGCCAAGCCGTTAAGTCTTTAGGGATGCTTACTCCCCATATGCTGTTGTCGTTTGGATGCTGTTCGAGTGGATATGTGGAAACTTCTTTGGTTTCCGGATGCACACAGACGACATCAATGCCTGCGATATCAGGGGCCCAGACGGAAAAGCTGGTCTCTAATTCAGAGGCATGTGCGCCGAAATACAAATAACCATCGACCAGTCGCCCTTCATGAAAAGCTTGTAATCGTTCATCAGTCCACGTGCTTAACAAAAATTCCATGTAGCGCCTCCTCTTTTTCCAAAGCGTAAGTCTAGTTTCTATTCTACATTTAGAATGTAAAATCCTTGTTAAGCTTATGGAACTCCTAAAAAATTCCACACCGCCAGCGAATGTCGCAATGTCTTCATATTTTCCCCAAACAAACCGCTTGTTCCTGCCTGCTGTTTGGAATAGGCTAAAGTAAGACTAGTTTCACTAAAGAAAGGACGCGAGTTTTTTTGCGAGCCCAAACTTATTTATTACTGAGCTTCTTGCTGATTGGCGCTGTGTTTTTATCCGCTTGCGGGCAAGGTGTTGACAATCCATTAAATTGGGAGACAGAAGAGTTTTCATTTACTGACCATAACAATGAGGAATTCGGATCGAGCGATCTGGAAGGAAAGGTCTGGCTCGCTGATTTCGTCTTCACCAATTGCACGACCGTCTGTTTGCCGATGATGGCGAATATGAAAGGCGTACAAGAAGAGCTTCAGTCACAAGGCTTGGATGTGGAAATCGTTTCATTCAGCGTGGATCCAACCGTTGACACCCCCGAAGCCTTGAAATCATACGCACAAAGTTTCGACGTTGATCTATCCCGCTGGCACTTGCTGACTGGCTATTCGCAGCAGCAAATCGCTGACTTTGCGCTGGAGAACTTCAAAGCCATCGCACAAAAGCCGGAGAACGAATCACAGGTCATCCATGGCACATCGTTTTACTTGGTCAACCATGAAGGTGTCATCATGAAAGATTATGACGGCCTCAACCCGCCGGTCGATGATATTGTGCGCGATGCCGCCATTCTGCTCGAGGAGGCGGAAGGATGAAACGCAACCGGCTTTTTATCGCCGTTCTACTCCTTGTCCTTGGCGCTGCGGTGGTGTGGTTTTTTATGCCGCAGGAAAACGAACCGTCTTCTGAAGCCCGCATTGTGCTCGAACATACACACCGGACCTATATTGCTCCTTCGTGTTTCGAGAATTCGGAGCCAACCAATTTCTTGGAAGAGTCGACGCTTGGCCACGCACAGGAATTAAACTACCCGCCGCATTCCGAATGTACAGAACAAGCATTCCAGAGCAATGACGATAGCCCTGCCGTCCGTTTGATGAAAGAGCTCGGGCTGATGGCAAAAACGCAAACTGATTGGTGACATAGGCAGGGCTTCGGCTCTGCCATTAGTATTTCAGCGGCCGCACACACACCGGTTCGATCGTTTGTACGCTATAGGCGGTTTCACCCGGCATTCCATTGTCATCGATTTTTTTGGAAGAGATGGTCCCGGATTGCTCATTCGCTATGATCATCCAAGTGCTATTATTGACCAAAGTGAAATGCCGCGGCCCCGCTCCACCTGCATCCCTATGCCCCAGCGCATTGAGTAAACCTTCAGCAACCCCGAAAACCGCTAGACTGTTATGCCCGCGATTTGAAACGTAAACAAATTGCCCATCATCCGACACCACGATTTCAGCTGCTGTGTTGTTTCCGCTAAAGGTTTCCGGCACAGTAGACAGTGTTTGAACTTCTTCAAGCTGATTGCCGTCCAGCTTATAGACAGACACTGTCGAGTTCAGTTCATTCACCCCGTAGGCAAAAGAAGCGCTCGGGTGGAACGCCATATGCCTCGGCCCGGCCCCTGGCTCTGTTTTCACCAGCGCTTCCTGTTCAAGCTTGCCTGTATGCATATCGAGGCGGTAGCGGATGATCGCATCCATGCCGAGATCAGAAACGAAAAAGCGGTTGGTTCCAGGCATTTGGAAAATGGAATGCGGATGGGCGGCATCTTGGCGATCCGTGTCCGCTCCTGTGCCTTCATGCCGTTTGGAATCCGCCATCTCTCCGAGCGACCCGTCAGCGAGCAGTGGATAGGCGGATACAGTCGCGCCGGAATAAGTGACCGTCAGCGCCCATTGTCCGTCCTCGTCGATTGTCACATGCGCCGGATGGTCGCCGTTGGCCGATTGACGGTTCAACTCTTGAATGGCTCCCGATTGCGGGTTGATCCAATAAGCGATCACTTCGCCATTGCCGGTTTCGCTGACAGCAGCAAAAGTTCTTCCTGTGGGGTGCACAGCCAGAAACGACGGGCGTTCAACACCGGCAATGGCAGCCTTTTTCGTTAAAGCACCTGAAGATAGTTCCAGTTCCCATAATGTGATGCCTGCTTGTTCGGCAGCTGCATAAGAGCCGCTCAATATGTATGCACTAGTCATGCAATTCCCCCTTTTATGCTTCATGCGCCACGCATGAGACAATTTGTTTAATTTGGTCAAGCCCTTTAATTTAGCGATGCAGTGCGTTACAGTGGTGAAGTGGAAAGAGATTTAATTTACAGCAGAAAGAGAGTGGTCGTGTTGAGATTTCCTTTGTCCATCCGTGAAAAAAGTATCGTGTGCATCGGCTTTATGGGAGCTGGAAAAACGACAGTCGGGAAATTATTGGCTCGCCGGCTTTGCCGAGACTTTGTCGACATCGATGAAGAGATTGAAAAAGCATTCGGCTTGCCGATTCCCCAAATCTTCAGTATTTACGGAGAGAAAGCGTTCCGTGAAAAAGAGCGGGAATTGATTCGAGCATTCACCCAACAGCCCTTATTGGTCATTTCTTTGGGCGGCGGAGCTTTTCTCCAAGAGGAAAACCGCAAAATCTGCTTGTCCAATGGCATCGTGCTGCACTTCGATATTTCTTGGGATTCTTGGAAACAACGCGTCCACATCCTTACTGAGAACCGCCCGCTCCTTAAAGACAAGACCCTCGAGGAGATGGAACAGCTATTCCGCGAGCGCCAAATCATCTATTCAGCCAATCACTCACAGTTTCAAGTAGACGACTATGAAGCGCCAGAAGCAGCTGAATATTTAGCAGACTCGCTAAAGCTGTCATGGGACATCCACGCGCCGCAATAATGATTTTATTTGTGAAAACCCCGCCATTCAGCCGATGAATGGCGGGGTTTTCCATTTACCCGTATTGTGCTTTCGCCAATTCATACAAGCCAGCTTTTTTCAAATAACTTTCCGGCGCCAAAAACGTAACCGTGATAACTCCAGGATGACGGCCGATCTCGATCGACCCCGTGACAGTCGCGCGGTTCATGATTTCAGGCACTGTAACACCGAACAAATCGGCAGCACGCTGCAAACCGTTTTCCGTAGCATCATTCAAGGTCGGCCCAGAACCGATGAAAGAAACCGGCAGTGATTCTTCCAAGCTGTCCATCCCAAAACGTTCCGCAAGTTGTTTGGCAGACGCTTTCTCCGCTTCTGTAAACGGTTTTGCCGTATACGGTAAATCTTCAACATTCGGGAACAGGATTGGCCCGGCATTTCCGAGGCCCTTCAATACATGCACTTGCAAATGGCTGATACCGGAAACATCCGAAGTATGCCCGGCGATTTCTCCGTCACCTTGCATCGCATGCATATCGCCTAAATAAACGCCGCCGCCTCCTACTTTGACAGGGCATAGCAACACCGCTCCCGCGCGCACGCGGCTAATATCCATATGGCCATCTGTCCGATGCGTTTCGAGTTCTTCCTGCGTACTCGTATACTCGTGAGGCGCCCCGACCAAAAACGAACCAAAGTCACCCGCATTGTGCGAGTCCGGCGTTGGACGCGAAGGCGTCGTGCCGAGTTGCCCGAGAAACGGGCGCATGCGGGCGATGGTGCCGACCAAATCATGCGGCGCAAAAGTGACGATCGGATTTTGTACGGAATGCTCCGGCGTTTTCATATATGCTTTGCCATTTTGTGCAATCCGTTCAGCCGCTTGTTTCGATACGGTGATTCCGACATTGCCTTGGTCGCTGAAAGCCATCGTATAGCCATTGGTGAATTCGAATGGACTGACGTCTTCGCCGCAATTTGCACAGCGGATAGCGCCGCTTCCAACGCCTTTGATGACGGTATCGGGATACATGGTGCCGCATCCTGGACATTTCACTGCGACAAACGGATCTCCGAGAAAGCGCCCTTCGATCGGCTTATCATTGCCGGATGCGGTCGCAAGCGAGGTCACTTCCACCGACTTTATGCGGATGACGATGGCATCACCCGGCTCTGCACCTTCGACATAGACAGGCTGTGTGACTTCATGGCCTCCCCGGATGCACGGAGTGATCATCGGTCCCCAACAGCCTGGTGCCGTGTGCGCGATTATATGCCCGCCATCTTTGACAGGGCCGAGCATTTCCTTTTCAGGATCAAGCACTCCATTGACATAGCGGTTGACCAATAAGGTATCGACTGCTTTCTCAGGCATTCAGCATTCTCCTCTTTTTCTGTATTTTCTAAATTATATGATAAAAATACTATGCTTTCAATGAAGAGCCAAAAAAAGCCCCAGAACCTGTAAGGCTCTGTGGGCGTTTTTAACTGGAGAAGATAAATAAAGTTTGGACAAACACTTGGGTCATGACATAGAAAGCGACTGCGAACTTCCAATTAAATCGCAAACCGTTGCGGATGCCGTTAAGCCCGTTGATGCTGCTTAAAATAATGACCGGCATGACAAACGGCGACAAGATGATCGAGATGACACTGCCTGAAGTCACTGCGAGCACGACAAGCTCCGGAGGAAACGGCAGAACCGCCGACTCCAAAACGCCAGTGACGAGAACGATGACCGGCAGCGGCCCAAGTCCGATAAAGCCGAGAATGATGACGATGAACGGAATCAAAAACAGCAAATTCAAAAATGGCACGTGAGCGGTCAAGTAATTCATCGATTCGATCACATAGCTGCCCATAGCCGATTGGTTCAGGGCATAAATAAGCAAACCAGCGGACAGTAAAATGCTAAATTGCTGCGCTTGTTTGGAGACGCCTTCTTTATAATATGCCGCCGCTTGAATGGCGTAGCTTCCCGTTCTCTTTTTCACTAGGAAATACAAAAATGTCCAGACGAGAATGACGAGCGGGATGACGACCAGGAAGTCGACGCCGCTCCATTCATGTATAACAAAAATCGTCCCGAACAGCGAAATGAACAAAAAGGAAAACTCGGCAACATCTTTGTTCCAACGGCCAGGGTTGCGTGAATTCGCCACCGCCTTATCAATCTCATTCGCGAGTACCGCTGAAAAATCAGTGCCGTAACGTTTTTCTTCAGCTTTGGCGAACGCCACGGATAGAATTGTTCCGGCTATCGCTGCAGCGAGACCAAGCAACATCGATTTCCAAAGCGTCGCGTCGAGTGCTACGACCGCAAAGATAAAACTTGGAATGCTGATGACCCACATCGTCGACAATGCAAAGCCGCGTAATATTGCGGTGCCTTTGTAATTTTCCCAGGCTTCGTCTTTATAGTCTTTCAGAAACGAATCAATAAATCGGTACATCATCGGCACGACACCGAACAACAAGAAATGGGAAATGATTTGGGTCATCCCCATCAAGCCAACGTAAAAGGTCTGGCTTTTATTCAGCCATTTATGGCCAAAGCTCATAATTTCTTCTATATAGGGCTCTTCCCTGAGCACCCAGCTGATCATCGGCACAATTAATAACAGCGCGATCAAGCTTTTCATCTGCACGAACGCCAGTGCCAGGTCCTGCACAAAGCTTTCACTCGTCGCTGCCAAGACGCCGATTGCGGTAACAGCCAGAAAGATTTGCAACTGCAGTTTGCGCAGCGGCAACACCCCAAAAGCAAACGCCAAACTCAAAAAACCAGCTATCGGCAGCAATGCTTCAGACAGCGGGCTGGCAGCAAAGAAATGAATAAAATGAAGAACGGCATAAATCAGCACAGACAAGGTGAATCCTTTTGCGACTATTGCCTTCATCTGCATGCCCTCCTTCCAAATATGGACAAATTGTCATTTTCACATACGCACTATTTTACACCTTTTGTGCTGCCCTTGCGGCTTATGTGCTTCAATTTCTAATATATATGTCTTTTTTTCATTTTTTAGAAAAACTTTTTTTCGATATTTTGTTTGCGGACATCGAATAAGAGGAAGTTGAGTATATAAGGAAGCTAGCTATTTCAATAGCTACATAATTTCCATTTACGAATTCGATTTGCTCTAGCCACGCGAAGAATGATCCTGCTATAAGATTTTGGCAATTGCCGATTTCGGGTGTGCAGTTCCTGCATAGATCCACCATTGCGACTCGGTGGATTATCATCGATTTTTTATTCAACAGGAGGGCTTGTAATGGGGATCACACGAAGTTTTTTTATCGCATTATCCAATAATCGGCTACTGAATAGCGGCGCAAAAAAATGGGGCTTTCAACTTGGGGCTGCCAAAGTCGTCGCCGGAAC
This sequence comes from Planococcus dechangensis, assembly GCF_042654465.1. Classification (NCBI taxonomy): domain Bacteria; kingdom Bacillati; phylum Bacillota; class Bacilli; order Caryophanales; family Caryophanaceae; genus Planococcus; species Planococcus dechangensis. The sequence continues at coordinate 241,288 of NZ_JBHSGL010000002.1, forward strand.
CGATATTCCAAATATGATGGCATCTGTTCAGGAATTGAACGACAATGGCATTTCCGCGACGATTGACCGGCTCGGTGAATTCGTCACAAGCCGCAAAGAAGCGCAGCAAGCAGCAACTGAAATCATCGAAACGCTTCAAACCATCTCAACTGCCGGTACCGATGCGCATCTTTCCGTGAAGTTAACGCAGATCGGGCTGGATATTGATCAGCAGTTCTGTTTTGAAAACATCCATCGCATTGTCAAAGAAGCGGATGAACATAATATTTTCGTCAATCTGGATATGGAAAATTACGACCGGCTGCAGCCAACGCTCGACATCTTACACGCCTTACGAAAAGAATTCGACGGCGTCGGGACTGTTATCCAAGCTTATTTATACCGTTCGGAAAAAGATTTGGAAGCATTGAAGGATGTCAGGCTGCGCCTTGTTAAAGGGGCCTACCAAGAACATGAAGAAGTGGCGATGCAGTCAATCGAAGACATTGACGCTAACTTCCTGAAACTGATCAAGCTGCGCCTTGACCAGCCGGCGTTCACTTCCATCGCCACACATGACCACCACATCATCGATGCGGCGATCGCTTATGCCGATGAACAAGGCATCCCATCCGACCGCTTCGAATTCCAAATGCTTTATGGGTTCCGTACCGATCTGTTGAAAAAACTGTCCGCCGATTATCAAGTCACATCGTACGTCCCGTTTGGTGAAGATTGGTATGGCTATTTCATGAGAAGGCTTGCCGAGCGCCCGCAAAACTTACAGCTGGTCATAAAAGGCGCTGTTTCAAAATCCTCATGATGCAAAATAAAGCAGCCCAGGCAATCTTCGCCTGAGCCGCTTTTTGTTTTCGTCATTTGAGTGGCTTTGCAAATACAGGCGGCAGCTCCGCCAATAGCCGCTTGCGGTATTGCTCATATTGCTGCGGCAATTTCAGTTCTTCCCCGAGCGCTGAATGGTGTTCGTCAATGGCAAATCCAGGGGGATCGGTCGCAATCTCAAACAGTAGATCGCCATATTCCCGGAAATAAATCGAACGGAAATAATTCCGATCCTGCACTGGCGTGACCCCCAAACCGTAAGCTTCCACCCGGTTTTTCCACTCCAGTTGGTCCACATCGTCGTCTGCACGGAATGCGATGTGGTGGACCGTGCCAACCCCCATCTGCCCGGCACCAACACGGCTCTGTTTGATGTCCAGTACATTGCCGATTGCACCATCAGAGATAAAGCGGATATAATCCCCGTGCTCTTCTGTCCGCGCGAAACCGATAACCTCTTCTAACAGCTCAGCTGTTTTCAGCGCATTTGCCGTAAAGAGAACAGCACCGGCAAAGCCTTTTATCGCCGTTTCAGCGGTAATGCCATCACCCGTCCAGCCGCTTGTGTCTCCGTCACTGCGCTCAACAAGCTCCAGTTGGAGACCGTGAGGATCGGGAAAGCGCAGATAGCGCTCTCCGAAACGCTCTTGTTCATCCACTGGAACGTTGTGGGCTTCCAAGCGGTGGCGCCAAAACCCCAATGCGCCCTTCGGCACCGCAAAAGCCGTGACCCCTACTTGCCCGTCGCCAATCTTTCCTTGATAAGCTTTGCCCCAAGGGAAGAAAGTCATAATCGTGCCGGGAGCGCCTTGGTCGTTGCCGAAATATAGGTGATAAGTGCCGGGATCGTCAAAGTTCACCGTTTTTTTGACTAACCGCATACCGAGCACACCCGCGTAGAAATCTGCGTTTTCCTGAGCTTCTCCCACTATAGCGGTGATGTGATGTATGCCTTTTGATTTTTCGCCCATAGCTGTTCTCTCCCTCATGTTTTAATATCTCCATTTTATCATGGAAATCATTTCCTGAATGACTCAAATCAGTCCGGACGTTGGTCCTTCCACTCATTCCGCTGTTTTTTCGTCAACTTTTCCGCTTCTTCCAACTCTTTTTGGTCTTTACGTTTACTTCTTTCAATATTAGCTTTTTCTCGAAGCTCTTTCTCCTGCTGCGCCGCTGAAAAATCCGAATCATCTTCGACCGCTTCTTTTTGTTGCTCTTTTAGTTCTTCTACCTTTTCCATCTCCTCTTCATACTGCTCTTCCACTTGTGTGGTCGAAGGCAAAAACGGCTCTTCGTTGTGGTCGGTGCGTCTGCCGTAGCGCAGCATGTCATAGATAATCATGCCATTATTCGGCATGCCATTCGCAGTCTTCATCGGAATCGCATCGAATAACACAAAATAGAATCCATAAAATACAAAACGGTCCCAAAACGTGCGGTAATCGTCCAATAATCCATTTGCGAGCATGGCGTTGACTACGAGCGCCACGATGATATTTGCTAAAATCGGTCCTGCGTACAACAACACATATGCGAATTTGCTTTGCCTTTTTAAATCATCATAGGCAAACCAACTATATAAATGATAGTATTTTCTCACATCAAACATGCCGACTTTAAAAATTCGCGGACCTGAACCGATCGTCAAGCGCGGATTTTTAGCGCCTAGCAAGAAACTGACGATTAAATAGCCTAGTTCTCGAATAAATACAACGACAGGTAAAATAATAAATGCAGAAATGACTAAGGCTACCAAATCACTTAATCCAAACATCGAAACCCTCCTCAGAAGCTTTGCTAGCCAACAGGCCTCTCGTATAAATACCCGCTTTAACATTATGCGAACCCTTTACACCTTACAGTTGCATTGCAGTCTCATGACAGGCTATGTTTTGAGGCGCAATGGGCTACGTGATAAGATAGCACTTACCTTATTAGAAACTCCGGCGTATTTGCCGCACAAAGGGGTGGGGGAACATGAAACGGAAAAAAATGCTCAATAAAAAAATACTCGGTATGCTTGGAGCAGGATTGCTTGTTTGTGCAGGATTTGTCATTGCAGACCGTGTCATAGTAGAAACACCAACAGCCGCCCCAATCATTGGATCAGCCATTTACAGCCCGCCTCCGAATATTGCGGAAGTCAGTTCCCACGTGGAAGTGGTGAAAGATGTCCGTTATCACGAATCCGACAATGCGTTCATGGACTTTTACTATCCAAAAGATGCAACCGGCCCGTTGCCGGTCGTGTTATGGATCCATGGTGGCGGATTTATCGGAGGCTCCAAAGATAGCCGCCAAAACTATGGCATGGTGCTGGCGAACGGCGGCTATTTGGTCGCCAATATCGACTATGCGCTAGCACCTGGACAATTATATCCAGGCCCTGTTATTCAAGCGAACGAGGCATTGAAGTTTTTGCAGCAAGTCTCAGCCCAATATGGCGGTGACATGGAGCGGATTTTCGTCGGTGGTGATTCCGCCGGCGCCCAAATCGCCAGCCAGCTTGCCGCCATCCAATCCAACCCCGTCCTTGCTGAAACGATGGATTTGGCCCCTGCAATTGCTTCGGAACAATTGCGCGGCGCCATCTTGTTTTGCGGTTTGTATGATATGCAAACTGTACGCGAATCGGGATTTCCGAACATTGATTTCTTCTTGAACGCCTATACCGGTGCAGAAAGCTTTGAAGCATTCGGCAATATCCACGAAATGTCGACCATCCAGCACGTGACAGCGGATTACCCTGATGTCTTCATTTCAGCCGGCGATGCCGACCCGCTCGAACCGCAATCGGTCGCACTCTCTGATAGCTTGCGCTCAAAAGGCGTTGATGTCACGGATGTATTCTTCCGCGATACGGGAAAAAACTTAAAGCACGAATATCAATATGCCCTAGATACGAACGACGGACAAGAAACGCTCAGCAAAACACTTGATTTTCTGAGCGAAAAAAGCCAGCCGCAAAACTAAAAAGCTGTCCTGTAAGCCGTTTAGGCGTACGGGACAGCTTTTCTATTATTGTTTAATGAGATGAGAAGCGACTGCCTGATGTGGTTGGACGGCCTGCGTCTCACGCTTTTTGTTGCGGGAAGGCAGCATATGAAAGACGATGTTCAAGCCGATCGCCGTCAAGCTCCCGGCAACGATGCCGTTGCTCGTCAAGATCTGGACGCCTGCAGGAAGCAATGCGAACAATTCCGGAACGACCGTTACGCCAAGACCGATGCCCACTGAGCAAGCGACGATCATGGAGTTTTCCTGCGATTCTGAAATGACGCCGCTCAGCATTTTAATGCCTTGTGCGATGACCATGCCGAACATTGCGATCATCGCCCCACCAAGGACCGGCGTCGGGATGATCGTCGTCATGGCGCCGATTTTCGGAACGAATCCGAGAACGATTAGCATGATCGCCGCAATGAAGATGATTTTACGCGATTTCACGCCCGACATTTGGATCAAGCCGACGTTTTGCGAATAGGCTGTATACGGGAAGGCATTGAAAATACCCCCAAGGAAAATGGCAAGTCCTTCCGAACGGTAGCCTTTTGCCAAATCTTTTTCTTTGATTTCTTTTTTCGTGATGTCGCCGAGTGCGAAATACACACCTGTAGATTCAACAAGCGATACGAGCGCCACCAGAATCATCGTCAAAATCGCAGACCACTCGAATGTTGGCATCCCGAAATAAAAAGGCTGCACCATATGAAAATACGACGCTTCTCCAATGGGCGAAAAATCGACCTTCCCCATGAATCCAGCTGCCACCGTTCCGGCAATCAAGCCAGCTAAAATGGATATCGCACGCATAAAGCCGCGGGTAAATTTATAAAGAAAAATAATGAATGCTAAGGTCCCGAACGCTAATGCGATATTGGACAACGAACCGAAATCTGCCGCTCCTTGGCCGCCGCCCATATTATTGATGGCGACCGGTATGAGCGTAATCCCGATGATAGTGACGACAGAACCGGTCACGACCGGCGGGAAAAACCTTACGAGGCTTCCGAAAAATCCTGAAATAAGGATGACGAACAGCCCGGAGACGAGAATCGATCCGTAAATGGCGGAAATGCCGTACTGGCCGCCAATGGCGATCATCGGACCGACTGCAGTAAATGTACAGCCGAGCACAACCGGCAAGCCGATTCCGAAAAAGCGTGAATTGAAAATTTGCAGCAATGTCGCTACGCCGCACAATAAAATATCGATTGAGACGAGATAAGTCAATTGTTCCGATGTCAATCCAAGCGCCGCCCCGACGATCAGGGGAACAAGAATCGCTCCCGCATACATCGCCAGTACATGTTGAAGCCCGAGTGCGCCTTCTTCGAATGCTTTTTTCATCGGTTCGGCACCTCTCCATAAAACTCGACATGCCCTGGTTCCATGCGTTTAATATTCGCCAATGTTTCCACGCGGACACCTTTGTCGCGCAGCAATTTCCCGCCGGGCTGAAATCCTTTTTCAATGACGATGCCGATGCCTGCACATTCGGCTCCGGCCTGTTCGACGATATCGAGCAATCCGAGCGCCGCCTGTCCGTTGGCGAGAAAATCGTCGAGAATCATGACGACATCATTTTTCCCGAGAAAATCGCGGGAGACGGAAATTTCATTCGTTTCGTTCTTGGTAAATGAATGGACATCCGCAGTATATAAACCATCCTTCAAAGTCAGCGATTTGCGCTTTCTGGCGAATACGATCGGAACGCCAAGCGATAGGCCGGTCATGACCGCCGGCGCGATGCCTGAGGATTCAATCGTCAAAATCTTGGTGATTCCTGCTGCTTTAAAACGGGAGGCGAACTCTTCCCCAATCGCCTGCATCAAGACCGGATCGATCTGGTGGTTTAAAAACGAATCGACTTTCAGTACGGCTTCGGACAAAACCCGTCCATCCGCTATAATCTTCTCTTCCAACTGCTTCATGTTTTCCGCTCCTTTTCCCGCATCCCCCGGAAAAAAAGCCCGAAGGACGCGCATCCATTCATAACCATGAGTGGAGCAAGGTCCTCCGGGCTTCGCCGAAAGGAAACGCAAAAGGAAGCCGCCCTAAAAATAGGCAGTTTCTTTTCGTTCCATTGCTTCTCATAGTCAGTCCGTTTACGGCGGACCGGTAGAAACTTGCGGGCCATATCCCCGCTATTATATGAGTGAATATTCTTTTGAATGGACCTATTATAGCATGCCCAAACGGCCTTTCAAGAGGCCCGTTAATTAAAAAACTATTCAGAATCTGTCAATTGTTTTTCGTCTATGTCACGCAAATGCTTGTTCAGTTCAGCGCGGATCTCGTCTGGAATCGGCTCGCTGTGCTGTTTTTCTATATTGAAATTGACATAAACGGCCCGGTTTTTTGCGCATAGACGGCCTTCTTGGTATAACTCCTCGTACAACTCGAGGCTGCTGTTCCCGAGACGTTCGATCCATGTATGGACTTCTGCATCTTTCCCGAAATACACTTGCTTGGTAAATTCCAGCGTCGTTTTGACGATGACCATTTTCCAGTTGGCAAAATCATGATCCGGTGTAAACAATTCAAAAAGTGGGTTGCGCCCGGCTTCGAACCAGACCGGCAACGTCGTGTTATTGATATGCCCGACCGCATCCGTTTCGGATACGCGCGGCGTGATGATCGTTTTGTACATGCTTCCACTCCTTACTTTGTACTGAATTAGAAAAAGGCGCCTCGAGTAGAGACGCCTTTTACTTACTTGCGTTTTTTGGTGGCACGGCCGAGGACAAATGCTCCGGCTAGCGCTCCGATGGCGATGTTGTTCTTTTTCGTGAACACTTGCTTGAATACAAGGTTCAAGTTTTGTGGGCGTTCTGCGAGACGGCGCATGAAATATGCATACCAGTCATCGCCGAACGGCACGTATGTGCAGAAATTATAGCCTTTATCTGCAAGCTCGCGCTGCAATTCTTTGCGGAAGCCGTAAAGCATCTGGAATTCAAATTTATCATAGGAAATGTCATGCTCTTTGATGAAAGCTTCGACATGATTGATGATGTTGTGGTCATGTGTTGCGATCGACGTGAATTTGCCGTTCAGCAAATGGTACTCAATCAGTTTGATGAAGTTTTCGTCGATTTCTTCGCGCGTCTGGTAAGCCACATCTGCCGGCTCTTTATAAGCGCCTTTGACGATGCGCAAGCGTAGGTCTTTATGTTCCTGCAAATCGTCCATGGCACGGAAGAAATATGCCTGAATGACGGTCCCGATATTATCGTAGTCCTTCGAAAGTTCATTCAGAAGATCATATGAAGGCTGGACATGTCCATAATCTTCCATATCAATATTGATGTGCATATGATAATTATGGGCGAGTGCAACAATTTCCTTCAAATTTTCCAGACAGAATCCGTAATCGATATCCAATCCGAGCTGCGTCGGTTTCAAGGAAATGTGGGCATCGACACCGTTTTTGTGGATCGCTTCGATCATATCCATAATATTCGTTTTCGCTTCGAGGGCCGCTTCCCTTTCGAACACGAATTCACCCAAATTGTCTACAGTCGCGCTGATTCCCTGCGCATTCAAGCTGCGGATACTTTTAATGGTCTCTTCAATATTGGTCCCCGCCACTACGGTTTGGGCACCCAATTTCAAGCCGTACTTTTTGGCCGCAGCCGTAAGGAGACGGTTTTGAGACAAGCCGATAAACACATCTTTTAACATTGATTTCCCTCCTGCTACCATTCAACTGCGTTGATTTCAACAGTCCCAAAAAGGCCATGCCTCGAACGTTGTCAACTTCCTTCATTGTAGTCGTTTTCCTAACACTATGCATCATAATTTTTTAACAGTTTGCAGTGTTTGAAATACTTTTTTAAAACCAGGTCAAAAAATGGACAAAAGTGCCGAAATCACTGGGGATTCCGACACTTCGGGCGATCATTTATTCAACTGCCAGAATGAATAATTCAACCCAAGCGCAAACGCCACCCACACGATATACGGTACCATTAACCCGGCGGCTAGATGATCCACCTGATAAAATCGATAGGCCGTCCAAATGATCGCTCCGAGAAGCGCTCCCATTTCCAACAACGCTGTTCCGCGGAGACCCCATTTAAAAAATAGGAACGACCATAAAAAGTTCAAGCCGAGTTGGAATTCATATGGAGCGAGTACGGCCTGTTCGTTCCCCCTGATTTTGGCTTTTTCTTGTGCACGGTATTTCGCAACGCCCATCATTTTATAAAGACCCGTCCAGACGACCGGGAAGACCCACCCGGGCGGCGCAAACGACGGGCTTTTTAAGCGCCTGTACTGTTCCCGGGTGTTGCTGTTTGCGAGCGCTCCAACAATCGAACCGCCGACGACTGGAATGAGTATGCTCGTAGCCAAATTTTTAGCGTGGATCCGCCCGTTAACCGATGCAATTTCCATTACGCTTCCTCCCCCTTTTTAATAGCCTCGTGTTTCAGCACGCTTGTCGACTTTATACGTAAACTCCAATTCCTCTGATGCATCGGAATGGACATTCACAATGAATTCCAGTTCTGCATTGTTTTTGCGTTCGTAGTCGTGGCTGGATGATTCCATCTCCCACACTTGGCCATACAGAAAGTGGTTGACGAAAATCCGGATATTGTCCGGTTTCCTGTTTTCAAGCTTATACACATAAGTAATGTATTCGTGGACGCCATGCTTCTCGCGCAGTTTTTCATAGCTTTCGCTTTGAATATCGAGTGTTTTGCCGATCTCGATTCGTACGGTTTTACCTGTCGCTGTATGGACGATTTGATCCTCCCCTGTGAAAAACACTTCACCGGAATCCCCATATTCATACACTTTGACGATCCCCTCCGGCAACGGCATGCCCAAACCGTTTTCTTTCGTATTCGGAAACGCCAATTCGACGGATGCATGGGTATCACCAGCGCGCACATGATAAGTCCGTTTGAACGCCCTTCCAGTCACCGATAAAAACGACAATTGCTTGAGTTGTTCGTTCATTACCGTCACCGGCCGATTGATCCGATAGACAAAACGGTCCGTCAATGCTTCCGTTTCGACCGGAGCCGATTGCATGCGCGAATACAAAATCGGTGAATCGTCGTTATGCATGAGCTCTTCACGGTGGACATCCCCTGCGACTAACGCAAGTTGCGCGTTTTCATAATGCGCACCGCTATGGTTGAGGATTTTCACCCAACCGAACAGCTGAAGCTCGTTATCCCGAAGCTCCAAGGTGTAATGGGCGTGCCATTCCAAGCTTTTCGTTAAATATGAAACAATAATTTCCTGATCCAGCAGGGCCGGCTCAATTTTCCAGACAAGAGCAGGTTTCAATAACAGTCCTTCCGGTAACGCCGGAAGGATCAGCTCTCCCGCAGGATCGATGACGATTTCTTTTGTATCGGCCCGTTCGCCGATGATGCATTCCGCCACACTAAGCAAGCGCATCTCCATTTCCTCACCCGTTTCGCTATTGCGTACACGGACATTCTGGTTAATGTAACGCTCCAACAGCTTTCCTTTGCTGACCAAGTCATAATCGTAATTCTGCTCCAGAATTTCCAGGCCCTTCACGACAATCGAATCTGTCTCTACTCTTTCGGCAACGTCCAAAAATTGCACTTCTTCTATCGCTTCTTCCGATTTCAAATACCTCATTTCCCGGACTAGCGCAAATCCTCCGTTATAAGCTGCCACGGATAAGTTTTTTTGCTGGCGCCGCGTAGACTGCAGTTTCATGACCACCGCTCCTTTTTGGGATCGCTATCCACCCTGTATTATTTCTTTTACAGTAGCACATCGAATGCAAATGCGCTCTATATAGATGGAATATTCAGTCACCAAAGATAAAAGAAGCCCCCTCCGGAATTCATCTTCCGAAATGGGCTTTTAAATAAGCAATCGTATCCATGCGTGCCTGCTCCGATAGCGGCGACTTTTTGTCATGAACCAGTTCGCCGTACAACAATTCGCCGAGAAAGCGTACTTCGCCGGAAATGCGCTTTTCAGTTTCACCGTCTGTGACAGCAAGCTGAATATACAGCGATTGGCCCCGCTCTGCATAATCCACAATTTGAACCATCGTTTTCATTAGAACAAACCGAGCGCTTGCCCGTCTTCTGACACATCCATATTGAGTGCAGCTGGAGCTTTCGGAAGCCCAGGCATTGTCATGATGTCACCCGTCAAGCACACAATGAACCCTGCACCGAGTTTTGGAATCAATTCGCGGATCGTCACCGTGAACCCTTCCGGACGCCCGAGCAGTTTCGGCTGGTCGGATAAAGAATACTGAGTCTTCGCCATGCAGATCGGCAGCGCGTCCCAGCCGTATTTCTTCAACTCGGCCAATTGCTTCTGTGCTTTGTCCGACAATTGGACATCCGCACCGCCGTATACTTTCTGGACAATGGTCCGCAGCTTTTCTTCAACGGCATCTTCCTCAGCGTAGAGATAAGTGAAATCTGCCCCTTTGTCGAGTTGGCGTTTGACGAGTTCTGCAAGTTCCATCCCGCCGGCACCGCCATTGGCCCATACTTCCGTCAGCGCAATGGCCACCGCTTCCGCTTTTGCCCATTCTATCACTTCGGCGAGTTCTGTATCGCTGTCGGCCGTGAAGCGGTTCAATGCGACGACCGGTTCAATGCCGAACTGGCGTATCGTTTCTACATGCTTCGCCAAATTGACAATGCCTCGGCGCACAGCATCTGCATCTTCTGCGCCAAGTTCTTTCTTGTCGACACCACCGTGCATTTTCAGCGCACGCACTGTCGCAACGATGACGACCGCATCCGGATGGAAGCCGCCTTTTCGTGATTTGATGTGCATGAATTTCTCGGCGCCAAGGTCCGCGCCGAATCCCGCTTCCGTGACGACGACATCCGCCAAGCTTCTCGCCGTATTGGTCGCCATCAAGGAATTGCAGCCATGCGCGATGTTGGCAAACGGGCCTCCGTGAATGATCGCCGGCGTACCTTCGATCGTCTGCACCAAATTCGGCTTGAATGCTTCTTTCAAGAGTAGGGCAAGCGCCCCCTGGGCTTCTAGGTCTCTGACCGTCACCGGCTCGCGGTCGTACGTATAGCCGATGACCATGCGCGCAAGGCGCTCTTTCAAATCCGAACGCGACGTGGCGAGGCATAGCACCGCCATGATTTCCGAAGCCACTGTGATATCGAAGCCGTCTTCACGCGGCACGCCTTGAGCAGGGCCACCAAGCCCGATCGTCACATGGCGCAGCGCCCGGTCGTTCATATCGAGAGCCCGCTTCCACGTGATGCGCCGCGGGTCGATACGCAATAGATTGCCTTGGTGCAAATGATTGTCGATCAATGCAGCGAGTGCATTGTTCGCCGAAGTGATAGCGTGGATATCACCCGTAAAATGGAGGTTAATGTCTTCCATCGGCAGCACTTGGGCAAAGCCGCCGCCTGTTGCGCCGCCTTTGACGCCCATGACCGGTCCGAGTGAAGGTTCGCGCAGCGCCACCATGACCGACTCTCCGCTTCTTTTTAGCGCATCGGCCAGGCCGACTGTGACCGTTGATTTACCTTCGCCTGCCGGTGTCGGGCTAATCGCCGTTACGAGCACGACTTTGCCGTTTGCAGTCGTTTTCGGCAATTTTGTTATATCGATTTTCGCTTTATTTTTCCCGTATAATTCTAAAGCATCATCCGCAATCCCTGCTTGCTGCGCAATTTCCTGAATCGGCCGGATAACCGCCTGTTTTGCAATCGTCAAGTCCGTCATCGCCATGCATTTTCCCCAACTTTCAATTTTTCTTCCCATTATAACCCCGCTGCAAAAAAACACAAACCGGTTGACGTTGCCACAATCCATCCGACAAATCAAAAACGCACCTGATTTCTCAGGTGCGTCGCCATCAAAAGCGCATTTCTTCAATGAATAGGAGTTCCGGGAAGTCTTCTTCGACATTCCCCTCTAGGCCATACTCTTCCAATAAATCATATAAACCTTCATCGTCGAGCTTTAGAAAACGAGGAAAGTCCAGGCCGTCGTATTGATTGAATTCCACGATGTATTTTTTTCGGCTATTGCGGGAAATACTGTACACTTTAAACGCTTCGTATTGCTTTGCCTCGCCGATATTTTGGCATGCGAGAATCGTTTCGGGATCCATTTTTTCCAAGTGCATATAAAGAAAAGCCTGAGAGCGCGGCTGCTCTGCTGAAATGGCAGCCATCTTGTCGCCGTGGCGGTTGATAAAGCGCTCCGACAACTCTTGATGAAATGAAATCGTTCCCCATTCCACTTGCCCCTTAAATTTCTCGATAAAGCGCTCGGTCAAAGTTTGGCCGCGTGTGACAGCGAGCCAGTCGACTTTGTCGGCATGACGGTTGATTAACGACATCGGCAATTCCTGGCTGTTGCTGAGCACTTCCCAGTCCAACTGCTCCTGATGGCGTTCAATAAAACGAGGCGATAATTTCTTCCCCGAAACTATACGCCAGTATTCACCTTCATCAAACGGCTCATGTGTTTCGACCGCTTTTAGTTGCTTAGGAGATAGCTGTTCTTGTGCCGGTTGCCATTTAGCGGAATCTGCAAATTCTTCCAAGAACTGTTCCGACACGGATTGATGGCGAAGAATCTCATCCCAGTACAGCAATTGGCTATTGTGTCGAATGAACGCTTCCGACAAAGCTTGATGTTTCGACACAAGCTGCCAGTATACATGACGGGCATTATCGGTCAGGAAGCGTTCCGACAAACGCTCTTCTTCGCTGATCTTTTTCCACGCGACCGAACGTTTGCTGCTTATACTTTTTTCTTGCATCAATTGTTCAAGGGTGTCAAACATGAAAACCACTCTTTCTTTAAAAGTATTATGTATCATACTACCATGACTGCACGGATAGTGAAAAAAGCCCGCCCACCAGATTGCTCTAGTGCGCAGGCTCGTTGTACTGAACGGTTTATTTCTGCTGGTTTTGTGTGTCTGTCATGCGATTCTGATCGTCGAGGTTTCCGGCATCTTCTTTAAAAGCCTGTTGTTCTTCACGCAATTCTTGCTCGCGACGCTCTTCTTCCAGTCTTTCTTTGTTTTTGTCTCTTGCCATGTAGATCCCTCCTTATGTCTTATCCCTCGTATTCCCGTTCGCCAGAAGCTCAAACAGGAAATCTGCCAGCTGAAATCCGGTCGAAACGCGCGTATAATAAAGGCAAAAGATACGGAAGGATGATTGTGATGACAGAAACCATCCACTGGGCTTTTGGCGGACAAGACGACTTTCAGCTGGCGCTCGCCCGCACCGGCCGCGGGCTTTGTTATGTCGGCTCTCCGGGAGAAGGGCTCGACGAACTCAAGCGCCATTGCACAAAGCGCTTCCCGGGCGCCCAATTCTCCCATGACCCGCAAGCACTCAAAGACTACACAGCGTCTCTTGAAAATTTGCTAATGGGATCGCCACCAAGTTTTTCCTTGCCATTCGATACAGTAGGCACCGATTTTCAGCAGGCGATTTGGCAAGCCTTGCAGCAAATCCCTCACGGCCAAACCATTTCCTATTCTGAGCTTGCTGCAAGCGTCGGCAAGCCACAAGCTGTCCGCGCAGCAGGTTCTGCTGTCGGCGCCAATCCGCTGCTCATTTTCATCCCGTGCCATCGCGTAATCCGTAAAAGCGGCGATGTCAGTGGTTTTCGGGGCGGCATGCCATTAAAACGTCATCTATTGGAAATGGAACAGCGCTGAACAGCTAAAAGCCCTCATCCGCTCGCAGGCGGATGAGGGCTTTTTCAATTCTGAGGGGGCAGGATGCCGTGAAGGATAAAATCGGTATACAACTCGGCGAGTTCAGTAGTCGACAGATCTCCTCCCGGCTGGAACCATTGATAGCTCCAATTGGTTACGCCAAGAACCGCAAAAGCAATCATTTTCGGATTGAGCTCCCGGCGGAATTCTCCGCAGCCTATGCCTTCTGCCAGCACCGCTTCGATCTGTTCACGAAACTCGGCCCTTTTTTTACGGATCACTTGGGCGTTCTCTTCTTTTAAATGCCGCAATTCGCGAAAATAGACATTGGCAATCGGTCCCTGTTTTTCCATATCGCCGATCAGTAAATGGACGATCTCGGCCAATTTATCTGTTGCTGCGGCATCGGTTTGCAAGATTGCTTTCTGATGCGTCAGTAATTCATCAATATATTGCTGGTGGATGTCCATCAATAGCGCTTCTTTACTTTTGTAATGATAGTAAAAAGAGCCCTTCGTCACGCTAAGAGCGTCGACAATATCTTGTATGGATGTCGCACTATATCCTTTGTCGACAAATAACGCGATACTTTTCCGCATAATCTCCCTTTTCAAACCCTGTCACTGCCTTTCTGAAAACCGGCTTTCTATTATGTACGGCTATTATAGCATGACAGCAGCTCCGGACAGGCCTGAAACGGAGACGAACAAAAGGCCGCGCCTTCATTTCAGGCACGGCCTTTCATTCACTCAGCTGGATTTTTAACGATGGCGACTGTACAGCGCGATACGCAAACAAGCCGTTCTTCTTCATCGACAATTTTGATGTCCCAAATCATTGTTGTGCGCCCTTTGTGAAGTGGCGTCCCGATAGCTGTCACAATGCCTTCTTTTTTTCCGCGAATATGATTGGCGTTAATTTCCAGTCCGACCGCAATTTCCTTATCCTTGTCGATCGCGTGCCATGTCCCGAAACTTGCCACCGTCTCAGCGAGCACGACGGATGCACCACCGTGCAATAGTCCGAAGGGTTGATGCGTTGCTGCATGGACAGGCATCGTCGCGACAATTCGTTCGTCCGACTGCTCGGTCAATTCAATCCCGAGCACTCCCATGATGGTTTCTTCCAGTGGCTTCATATTAACCATTGTGTTCCCTCTTTTCTCAGCGCCTGTTCAAGACGACAACTCTTTATAGTGCTCACGCAACAGGAATTTTTGTATTTTGCCGCTCGCATTGCGCGGCAGTACTTCCACAAAAAGATAAGTCCGCGGCCGCTTGTAGCGGGCAAGATTTTCGTTATTGATACAAAACTCTTCCAAGTCCTGTTCAGTCAGCGACGAATCTTTCGCCACGACAAACGCCAACACCGACTCGCCCCATTTTTCATCAGGTATGCCGAGCACCGCCACATCCTGCACCTTATCATGCCCGTGGAGCACGTCTTCCACTTCGCGCGGATAAATATTCTCACCGCCGCTGATGATCATATCATCGACTCGGTCTGCGACATATAAATAACCATCCTCATCCATATAGCCTAAATCACTGGAATGGTACCAGCCTTTATAAAGCGCTTTTTCTGTGGCATCCTGTCGCTGGAAGTACCCCGCCATCATGCTCGGGCCGCGGACGATGATCTCACCAACTTCAAATGGCGCCAATATGTCCTCCGGCTCCGATGGCCCATCTTCATTCGGCCGCACGATGCGGATTTCATGGTTATAAGCAGGCTGTCCGGCAGATCCAGCTTTCGTCAATTGATCTTCTTCCGGCAAAAATGTAATTGCCGGGCCCATTTCTGTCTGGCCGTACGCTTGGATCAGGTCAATTCCTAATACTTCTTTAACACGTTTGACAAGCACTGGAGCCATTGGCGCTGCGCCGTAAAGACCGCGCGTCAAGCTTCTGACTTTTTGCTGAGCACCGTCGATTTCAGCGATCATGCTCCACATCGTCGGTACTGCAAACATGACCGTCACTCGTTCTTTTTCAATCGTATCAATTGCCAAAAACGGATCGAATTGGTGCATGATGATGCTCGATGCCCCTGCTTGTACGCGTGGAATAATATTGCAGTGCAGCTCCGCACAGTGGAACATCGGCGCTGCCACCAAACCGATATCATTTTTCGTCGTATTAAGCATCGCGATGCACATCATGCTCTGTTCTGCCATACTTCGGTGCCTATGAATGACCCCTTTCGGTCGCCCTGTCGTTCCACTTGTATACATAATCGCATACGTATCCATTTCATCCACTTCGACCCCAGGATCATCGCTAGGGGCTGCTTCGATTTGCTCATGATAATTTTTCGCGAAATCCGGCGTTTTCTCATCGATAGTCCAAAACTGAATAGCTGGGAATTGCGGCGCTATATTTGCGACCACGCCATCTAGCACGGCTTCGAACAATACCACTTCCGGCTTGGCATCTTCCAATATAAACGCTAGTTCTTCCGCTTTCAGCCGGAAGTTGATCGGATTGAAGATAGCGCCGATTTTAGCGCAGGCAAATAATGCCGTCGCTAGTTCATGATTATTAAAGAGATAAGTAGACACACGATCGCCTTTCGTGATGCCTGCTTGCGTCAACGCATTTGCTAAGCGATGTACATCTTCCCGCCACTCGGCGTACGTCCAGCGCTTGTTTCTACGTAAATCCACTAAAGCTTCGCGGTTAGGGTGCAAGGAAACGGTATGGTCGAATATCTTCCCAAGTGTTGCATACATTGTTTTTTCCTCCTCTTTAATGAACGGGCGTTCACCAGACTGCTGATTCAATGATGTCAGATTAGAACAAATATTTCAACAATTCTTTTAATAGAGCAGCGATTTCACCACATTGGTGAATATAGAAAAGAAATAATTTCCATTGAGGTTTTTATAACCAATATAAAACTTTTTGTTAAGACTTTTGTTTTTGTAACACAAATGTAATATAAAACTTATTGCCTATATTTATGAAACTGAATACACTTAGATAAAACCGCGCACGAATATTACAGGCGCTGACCACAAAAGGGGAATGAGCATGAAGAAATTGATAGGGATGGCAATCACGGCTGGGGTATTGTCTTTAGCTATTGGAGCTACAGATACAGAAGCCAGTTCGTATACAATCAAACCGGGCGACACATTATGGAAAGTCGCGTCTACCAACCAAGTATCCGTTGCAAGCTTGAAAAGTTGGAACAAATTAAATTCAGATGCCATCTATCCGAACCAAGTATTGCGTTTGACTTCATCTACAGCCGCCAGTGCACCTACACCTTCTGCTCCAGCCGCTTCAGCCCCAGCACAAACAGGCACCTATACCATTAAAGCTGGAGATACTTTATCCAGCATCGCACGCAGCCACTCAACAACTGTAGCCAAAATCCAGCAGTTGAATAATATTAGCGGATCCACTATCCACCCCGGCCAGAAGCTTAAAGTAGCTGGTACTGCGCAAGTCGTCGTCTCTGCACCCACACCGGCTCCAACCGTAACTGCACCGGCACCGGCTCCTGCGACTAGTACATACCGCGTTGTCGGCGGCGATACGCTCAGCAAAATTTCCAGAAGCTATAATGTTTCCGTGGCTCAATTGATGAGCTGGAACAACTTGAATTCAAGCACCATCCATGTTGGACAAACCTTGAGAATGCAAGGCGGAGCGACAGTTTCACCGTCGTCTCCTGTGCAAGTTTCACCATCGTCTCCTGTGCAAGTTTCCAATCCGGCACCAGTTGCCTCCAAAGCCGGCCAAGTGATTTCCATCGCCAGGTCACAACTTGGCGTCCCTTATGCTTGGGGCGGAACAACAGCGAGCGGATTCGACTGCAGCGGTTACCTGTTCTACGTTTATAACCGCGCTGGGATCACGATCCCCCGCACGAACACAACCGGCTATTATGCAAGCTCATTCACTGTCAGCTCGCCGCAGCCGGGCGATCTTGTGTTCTTCAAGAACACATATCGCCCAGGCATCTCGCATGTCGGTATTTTCATCGGCAACAATAGCTTCATCCACGCCGGCGGAGACCGCGTCCAAATCACCAATTTGAACGATAGCTATTGGGGCAAGCATTTCGACAGCTTTAAACGCCTCAATGCTATGAGATAAAAAGAAAGCTCCGGGACACTCCGGGGCTTTTTGCCTTTCATCGGATATTTGATGACAGCCGAAGATTTCGCGCAAAGAAATATTCGGCTATAAAAAAGCTTGCACGGAAAATCCGTGCAAGCTTTTATTGTGCTGCGGCTACTGCCTGTGAAATTTTTTCCGCCAAGTCTTTGCCGTTTTGGATGCAGGCGCCGATTCCTACACCGTAATAGGAAGACCCGGCCAAGTAAATGCCTGGATAAGCTCCCGCCAAACGGGCTTCGAGCGATGTGATGGCGGCTTTATGGCCCATGTGATAGTTCGGCATAAGTTCGTGCCATGGCGTCACTTCGATCACCGAGGGCTCTGCTTCAATGCCTAGGCTTTTTTTAATGTCTTCTTTTGCTTTACTGGCGATTGCAGCGTCCGGGCTATTTTGCAATTCGCTGTATACCGGGTTCGAGCTCTTGTAAAACAATCGCACTAATAAGTTGTGCTGCGCAGAAGTATGCGGCCACTTGCGGCTCGTCCATGTGCAAGCGTTGCAGGCGAGGTCGCTTCCTTCCGATACGATAAAGCCTGTCCCGTCTTCCGGCAATTGCTCATCCGGAAGTTCATATCCGAGGTATACGCTGATCAGCGAAGAATTCAGCAATTGATCGAATTCCCCGTTCAAGGTTTCATCACTCACCAGCGCTTGAGCTGCTTGATGCGGAACCGCCAGCACGACATAATCTGCTTCGCTTGCCGTCCCGTCGGAATAGCTCAATGTGTAACGCCCCTCCCGCTCCTCCAAGGCAGTCGTCTCTATGCCTTTGCGGATCCGCGCTGTTTCGAGCTGCGCTTCCATAGTGTCAATCAATACGGTCATCCCTTTATCAAACGAGATGAATTTTTTATTGGCCGCTCCTTGGAAAGTCTTCTTGTTTGCCTCGAAGCCTTTGATGATGCTGCCGTGATCATTTTTATAATCGATCAAATAAGGCAATGTCGATGCCAGTGTCAATTCACGCAGCGATCCTGAATAAACCCCTGACAACACAGGCGCTATCTGGCGGTCGACAAGTTCTTTGCCGAGAAATGCTTCGAGAAATTCGCCGATGGAGCTGTCTTTTGTAAAGCGGTCATTCACCGTATCAAAGTCTTTCAAAGCCCTTTGTTTCCCTTCGTCTGACACAAGCGTCGAACTGAACAGCGCTTCCCGATCCATCGGAATGCCAAACACCGTATCTTTAGGGATGGCATGCAATTGATTATCGGTATACAAATAGGAGATGCCTGTTCCGTTATAGACCATCTGCTCATTAAGCCCAAGTTCTTCCACTAGCGGCAATACGCTGGCATGGCGTGCAACGATGGAATCTGCACCAACTTCCATTGTGAATCCGCCTTTTTGAACCGTGCGGATTTTGCCGCCCAATTGTTCATCTTTTTCAACGAGCTCCAATTCCAACTCAAGCCTGTGCTGCTTTTTCATGCGCTCTAAATAATGCATCGCCGAAAGGCCTGTAATGCCTCCGCCAATAACCACAGCTTTTTTCATTCCGAATCACTCCTTGCTATATATTTTATCAAGAAATCCCGCGTTCCAAAGGCCACAATATGTCATTTTCAACACGATTTTTGCCATTCGTGGTAGGATTTAACCGAAAGCATTTAAAAGATAGGAGAGGTTCAAATTGATGAATCCGATTGATCAGTTGATCATGGAAAGAAGATCGATCAAAAAATTCAAAACTGACACTGTCGATGTTGAAGAAATCATCGAGCTGCTCAATATCGCGAAATGGGCGCCTAATCATAAAGTGAACGAACCTTGGCGTTTCCAGCTGTATGCAGGCGCCGGCAAAGAAAAGTTCGTCCAGGCGTTTCTCGATTCGATGAAAACTTCAGATGGCGAGATTCCGCCAAAAGCATTGAACAAAGCCCAATATTTCCGGGATATCCCGCTACACCTTGTGGCGATCATGCCGGTCGACCCGCGCCAACGACGCTTGGACGAAGATTACGGCGCGCTTAGTTCCATGCTGCAAAATTTCCAATTGGCTGCTTGGCAGCGCGGAATCGGCATGATTTGGCGTTCGAACGACTGGATTTATGATCCGGTCTTCCGCGAAGCGATCGGCGTCGGCCCAGGTGAAAAAATCGTCGCCACGATGATGATGGGATACCCTGCTCACGTCCCCGAAAAACAAGCACGCACAGACATCCGTGAAAAGCTGGAAATCATTGATCAATAACCACGAAGAAAAAGAGCATCAAGACGATGCTCTTTTTCTATTTCAAGACCGATAGTGCACCGACCGCTCCTGAATATTCCCCGTTATCCGGGAACAAAGGCGTCGAGCCGCGCAAGATGGTATAGCTCGTCACCACTTCTTTCAATAAAACATTGTCGATGAACGACGAACCGATATAGACGATTGTCGAGCTGCGGCATTGGCGTGCTGCATGAACACTGACCGTGCTCACCGTTTCCCCGACCAAGCCGATAACGGTTGCAAGAAGCTCTTCTTTTGACAGCTCGTGGGAGATGGAAAACAAGTCCTGGCCAAAATTGCTCGCTGTCAATTCTCCTGAAATCGGCGGTTCTTTGCCTTCGTAAATATGCTTTACTTTCAAATCGATGCGTTCACGCGAGCCGCGCTTGGCGTGTTCAACGATTTCGTCAAAACTTGTGATCCCCGTCAGCAGGTGGCTCAAGCCGATCAACGTGCCGCCGCCGATGCCCGTGCCGCCGAGCCGTTCTTGCGCATTGTCTTGCACGCAATGGATCGATGTGCCAGTGCCGACATTGGTGACCAAATAAGCTTCATCGGTTCTCCCCATGCGTTCTAGCAATACTTGAACCCCCAAATGAGTTGCTTCGAATTCCACCATTTCCTGGACGGATTTTTCAAGCATGGAAACCAATACACCCGACTTGCCTCCCGTTAAACATACTTCGCAATTTTGCAGCCCGTTGATCCATTCCGCTACTTGGCCGATTTCGGCAATCGGGTATTTTGCAAAATGAGTGGCTCCCCCATCGGCATAGGCCACTTTGATCAGTGTCCCACCCGCATCTATTCCGACTTTCATCTATTTGCACCTTCTCTTCTAAAAAACACATTTAATGACGAATTGGTTTTTTATTCATATGGGCAAATTCTAACATATAAGCGCATTCAGCGGGAGGAGTTTGCCGCAATCCGATAATATGCTTTCTAAAAAAAAAGTTGATTTTAGGTTTGACCAATGAGCATTTTGGGAATAAGATTTTTTATGAGCCTGTTTAATAACTCGTACTGAATTTTCTTTGCATCGCAAGGAGGCTTTTGTGGGAGGTGATTAAATGGGGAAAATCCAGGGAATACCGAAATTGCTCGAATATCTGGAGCATAAAAGTTACCCCATGACAGAAGATCAGATAATAAAGCTCCTGTCAGAACGAACGATTCCGCATGCCCGGCCTTATGGCGATATGATCCTGTTCGATGAATCCTACATTGATTGGTGGATTGCAGAACAGCGGAAAACGGATGAACTAGTGATGGATTAAAATGCAACGAAAACCCCCGGACTTCCCGTCCGGGGGTTTTTTGAATCGCTGTGACTTATCTGTCCAACCGGTTTGCATAGGAATTGCCGAGAATCCTGAACAATTGCTCGAACTTATTCAAAATATCGAGCGCCAGAAGCCCGTTGCCTTCCGCTGTCTTCGGATAGCCGAGCGGAATGGTGCGCCGCACAAGCTGTGCATACAGTTCCGCTTCTGTCAGCTTGCGGTCAAAGTCGCGCTCTGAGATGTTGCGGATCAGTGCCAAAGCTCCAGACACGTGAGGCGTTGCCATCGAAGTGCCGGATAAGCTTGCATACTGGCTGTCCAAATAGGTCGAGTAAATATCGATGCCTGGCGCTACAAGATCAATTTCATTATTGGTATTGCTGAATGGCGCAATGCGCCGATCGAAATCGACAGCTCCGACCTGGATGACTTCCCCGTAAGCGCCTGGGTAAGCAAACTCGTCAGTGTCGTGAATGTCATCCCCTTCATTGCCTGCTGCACAAACGACTGGGATGCCCGCATCCACGGCCCGTTTGATTGCTTCATACAGCTCAGGATGGTCTTCCGGACCGCCGAGTGACATCGACATGATGGTCGTTTTCTCACCTTGTGGGCCGCGCCAATCGATTGCGTAATGAATCCCTGCAATGATTCCTTCGTAAGTTCCGCTGCCTTGTTTGTCCAATACCTTTACGATGAGCATGTCTGCTTCAGGCGCCACGCCCACAACCCCTTCATTTTCCCTCAAGGAAGCTGCAATCGTTCCTGCTACATGAGTGCCATGTCCATTGTAATCTTTAAACTGCTCCGGGTTTCCCTCATCATCGTGCGTGAAATTGCGTCCATCGATCACCCGCTCCACAAGATCCGGATGGTCTGTCTGGCAGCCTGTGTCCAATACAGCGATAACATTGCCCTTGCCTTTTTCGCCACCGGCCCATAATTCTGGGGCCTGAATCATCCGCACACCTTCTGGAATGTGTGGAGGTGTAGCCGTCACTTGCTCTACCCGAAACGGGATCAAATGAATATTCTTCATAAAAGAATTCCTCCTTCAGATCGTTT
Source organism: Planococcus dechangensis (assembly GCF_042654465.1). Lineage (NCBI taxonomy): Bacteria > Bacillati > Bacillota > Bacilli > Caryophanales > Caryophanaceae > Planococcus > Planococcus dechangensis. Next base: position 263,495 of record NZ_JBHSGL010000002.1, read on the forward strand.
CACTCAGTTTACGTGATAGTAGCACCAAAATCAAACGTTTGTTCGCTTTTTTCTGGAAAGTTGTTCTTATTACTTTCAATAAAGAGACAGGAATTTCCTGCTTCTTGAAGAACACAAGTTAAAGATGCCAAAAATCGAGGAGGCTCAGCATATGACAACATGGCTGCTATACGGAGCAACTGGCTATACCGGAAAATTGATTGCACAAGAAGCAGTAAGGCGCGGCATGAGTCCCGTGTTAGCAGGGCGGAACAAAGAAAAAGTTCAAGCACTGGCTGAATCATTGGAACTCGACTATCGCATATTTGAACTCGGTAAAGACACCGCACAGCATTTGAAAGGAATCGGACTCGTGCTGCACTGTGCCGGCCCGTTCGAACAAACGAGCAAGCCAATGATCCAGGCTTGCCTAGAAGCCGAAGCGCATTATTTGGATATCACCGGAGAAATCAGCGTATTCAACTATACCCATTCCATGCACGAAGAAGCACAGCGCAAAAATGTCATTCTTTGTTCGGGCGTCGGTTTTGACATCATCCCGACGGATTGCACAGCATTGAAGCTGAAACAAGCCTTGCCGGATGCTACAGAACTATCACTTGGATTCGATTCGGATTCAGGCATCTCCCCCGGCACATTCAAAACGATGGTGCAAGGACTTGGCGGTGGCAATGTTATCCGCCAGAACGGTCGCTTGACGCCGGTGCCGATCGGCAAACATCAGCGGATGATAGACTTCGGGCGCGGAAAGAAATCAGCCATGGCAATTCCATGGGGCGACGTTGCTACAGCTTATTACACGACCGCAATACCGAACATCACGACATGGATTCCTACGCCGAAATTGGCCGCCAAAGCCGCGCGACTCCTGAACGCAGCTGGGCCTTTATTATCTACCGAAAAAGTGAAACAACTCATGCTAAATCTCATTGACCAGCGCGTAGCAGGCCCCGACAAGGAAGAGCGCGCCGCAACCGCAGCCCATATTTGGGGTGAAGCGAAAAATGCGGACGGGGTCGTCAAAACTTGCCGCATTGATACCGCGAACGTTTACGATTTGACCGTCTATGGTGCACTCGAAGTGACAGGACGCCTACTCACAAGCGATTTTTCCGGCGGCAGTTGGACACCCGCTGCGCTCTTTGGCCCTGAATTGCTTGAAAGTCTGCCCGGTTCCGGTCGCTTTGAAATCGACAGCTATTATCCATTACCCACTCACTAATTAAATTGGGCCCAAAACAAAAAGGCTGACATTGCGTCAGCCTTTTAACAATTGCATGCGTTTATTGAACAAAGTCGGATACGACAAATACCCGAGGAAAACGCTCGTCACAGCAGCTGTGGTCAATAATAGGAACATGATGAGCAACTGGAATTGCACCGCTTGTATCGGGTCAGCACCGGCGATGATCTGCCCGCTCATCATCCCCGGCAGCTGCACGAGGCCGACCGTCTTCTGGCTCTCGATTGTCGGAATCATGCTCGCCTTGATCGAATTGATCAATTGGCGGTGAATGGCCTGTTTCGGCGTACCGCCGAGCGACAAGATCAATTCGGTCTGGTCTTGATGGTCTTCGACTTCTGCCGTAAAACGGTTCAAGAACAGGATCGACAGCACCATCGAGTTGCCGATAACCATGCCACTGATCGGGATGATGTATTGGGCGGTGGCCGGCGTGATGTTAAAGCCGATCAAGATCCCTTGCGTCAACACTTCTACAAAAATCAAAGTGGAGGCAATCTTCCAAGCAATGCCTTGGATGGCCGCTCCTTTTTTCTGCGCATTTTGGGTTGCAGCGCCAATCATCAGCGCGACCATCAAGAAGATGTAAATCAAGCTCTCCGAGTCGAAGACGAATTTCAGCACATATCCCACCGCAAGCAGCTGGATAATTGAACGGATTGTTGCCACCGTCATATCGCGGCCGAGCCCTAAATTCAATGTTTTCGACAATAATAGCGGGATGAGGACAAAGATGAGAGTCAATGATAAAGCCCAATAACTCATGACACCACCCCTTTCACGAATTCCTTGGCACGCGGTTCTTTTGGATCTTCAAGCAGCGAACTTTCGCCTGTCTCCACCACTTGGCCGTCCATCATGACCCACGTATAGTCGCCGATTTCGAGCGCCTGTTGCAGGTTATGGGTAATCCAGATAATTGTTGTCTTATACTTCCGGTTGATCTTGCTAATCAATTCCTCGACCTCGAGCTTTGAAGCGCGGTCGAGCGAAGAAGTGATTTCATCCATCAAAAGAATCTCCGGCTTGTTGACGAGTGTTCTTGCGATGGAAACCTTTTGCCGCTGCCCGCCTGACAGGTCTTTTACTTTGCGCTCAAGAAGATCGCTTTTCAAGCCGACATCTTCAAGCAATTCAAGCGCATCTTCTTTCGCCAATTGCTGCCCTTGCAGCTCCAAAGGCAAATTCAGGTTTTCGTATACAGTGCCGCTGATCATTGGCGCACTCTGTAACGCCATTCCGACCATGCGGCGCAGTTCCACCGGATCGTATTCGCCGATCGCTTTATCCTTTACGAAAATCTCCCCACTTGCCGGTGAAATAAGACCATTGCATAATTTCAGCAGTGTCGACTTCCCGGCGCCTGAAGGCCCTACCAAAGTGGTGATTCGGCCTTGTGGAAATGAACCGGTAATATCTTTTAAAATTTCTATATCTCCAATGTGAAAGTCCACGTGCTGAAAGTGGATTGCAGGTTTGTACTGGGTGCTCATGCCCACACCTCCTAAATTCTCAAGTTTCTTATTTATAATTATTATAATGTGGATATCATAGCACAACTTTAATGCCGAACCAAGTAATTGAGAATAATTAATTATAATTGAGAATACATATCAATTAATGCGTTTTCACAGCTTTTTTAAACGATAATTATTATCATTAATAAGAACTTGAGCCATCAAAAAGCTCTCCAACAAATTCCACGCGGGAACTTCCAGGAGAGCATTTGTTTAGTCTACTTGATCACTGTCGCTCAATCCACTTTCTCCGAACGCTTCATCGAGTTCGTCAAAGCGACCGATGCGGTGGATTTTCTTATCGTCCATTTCAAAATAGTTAAAAATGTGGGTTTCACCGTGCTGTCCTTGTTTTTTGGCGAGCTGTTCAAAAATCACTTGATTGCCTTTGGCGAATTGCCTGACTGTCGTCAATTGAATCCCTGATTCTCTCACCCATTCGGCAAGGGTTTCGTGACCTGCAGCTGATTTTCCAGGACTGATCAATTCGACATTGTGATCCGTCACCGATAACACGCCCTCAACATCCTGCTTGTTGACGCAATCGGTAAAGCGTTCTGCTAGCTTGATCGGTTCAATCATCACGCCCGCTCCCTTCTTCTGCCAACTTATCTAGCACTACCAAAATAAATGTCGCAATGGGGCCTAGCAGGAGCGATAGTAAAAACCACATGAGCCCGCTCCGATTTTTTCCTTGCGCCAATCCGGCATTGATCAATGCGAGTGTTCCCCATCCGACTACATATCCGTTATCCATTTGTATTCCCCCTTTCTTCCCATTTTACTCGAAAAAAAAAGAGAAGGCGGAATTTTCGCTTCTCAGTAATGGGCATTTTTCAGTTTTTTGAAAGTCTTGACGAAACGGTCCGGATCTTTTGGAACTTTGTACGTCAACACGCCGCGATGCGTATGGAGATACAGGAGATTGGCATCATCCGAAAAGGTTTTATAGGAGATATCCCAAACGTGCGTCAAATTGAATTGTGTTGTCTGTGCGGTCAATTTGTCTGCATATAGGCAAATTTCATATTCGGTGTGGATGATTTTCATTTGGCCGGCTACTATCGAACGTTCCGTGTCGACATAAGTGATCGAGGACAATAGATTTTGCGAGTCCATTCGGTTCGCCTCCCGGCTTGTTTTCCTAAAGTCTAATGCATCTTAGGCATGCGGTGCAACTGAAACGAAACTTACATGTCCTCAAAATATTCATTCGTCAAGTCTCCGCATACCCCGATCGCTGCCGCACTGCCTTCTCCGGCTGCAATGATCAACTGAGAAGGCACGATGAGCGAAGCGTCTCCGGCCGCGTAGACATTCCAGACATTCGTACGCCCATAATCATCCGTCATTATCCCGCCATGTGAGTTTTGTTTGCACCCGAGCTGCGTAGCAAAGTTAGTGGCATGGCTCCAAAGTGGCGTAACAAACCCGCCGCTTCGGTCGATTAAGGTCCCGTCCTCCAGCCGAACGCCGTGCAACTCCCCGTTCTCGCCTTCTAACCCATCGATCGGATCCTCGTAAACCCGGATGCCTTTTGCGAGCAGCTTCTGCTTGTCCTCATCTTCAAGGCGTCCTTCGCCGTTCGTAAATATCGCTAAATCACGACTCCACGTGTAAATTTTTTTCGCCATCGCAAATACTTGTTTGTCCGCAATGACCGCAAGCGGCTGATCGCGCATTTCCCACCCATCGCAATACGGGCAGCTGAACAAACTAGTGCCATAGAACTTCTCGATATCCGGCACATTCGGCAACTGTTCTTTTAAGCCTACGGCGATGATGATTTTGATGCTATGGAATGTTTTGCCGCTGGCAGTTTGCAATGCGTAATGGGTTTTGGAAATTTGGTCGACCTTGACGATGCGCTCGTTTTCTGTCTTTACCGTCGGATATTTACTAATATCCTCAAATGCCAGCTGCTTGAACTCTTCCGGGCAAATGCCGTCCCTCGTAATAAACCCATGGGCTTCCCGCGTCACCAGGTTACGTCCATGGTCGTCATCGAACAAGACGGTATTTCTTCTCGAGCGGCCAAGGACCAGCGCAGCATTTAAGCCCGCCGGTCCCCCTCCAATAATCGCACAATCATAAATCATAGAATTCATCCTTTTCAAATTGCTTTTCCCTCCCCTTTCCCGCTGCTTTCCTGGGTTAAACAGAGCAGCAGGCAAAAAGAAAAGCCGCCTGGCCGGGGAATAACCCAGCCAGACGGCTTACACGCACAAATCCTCACAGTGCGAACTTTATTTTTGGATCAATTCACGCAATGCTTGAACGAAAAACTCATTTTCTTCTTCTGTACCGACCGATACACGCACATATTCCGGAAGGCCCCATCCTTTTCCGTAACGGACAATAACGCCTTTTTTCATCAAATCATGGTACAAAGCTTCGCCTTCGTCCCCTAATTTGACCAGCACGAAGTTTGCCATGCTTTCTGTATAGCTGAGGCCAAGTTCTTCAAATGCATTGTACAAATACTCGCGCCCACGGCTATTCGCATCGTGCGACTCTGTGACGTGTTCCCGGTCTCCAACAGCCGCTGTTGCAGCAAGCTGCGCCAAGGAATTAACGTTGAACGGCTCTTTTACTTTCAGTATGGATTTGATGATCGAATCCGCAGCGATGCCGAAACCGACGCGTACGCCGGCGATGCCATAGATTTTCGAGAAAGTTTTCAAGGTCAGCAGCGGATATCCCGCTTGGACAAATTCGAGACCGTCCGTGTAATCTTCAGCATCAGCATAGTGGCTGTAGGCCGCATCAAAAACGACCAGGGTGTCGCCGACTGCGTCCAATAATTTTTGAACGTCTTGTTTTTTCATATAGGTACCTGTCGGATTGTTCGGAGAGCAGATGTAGATGATTTTTGTTTTGTCAGTGACTGCTGAAATCATCGCATCCACATCGAACGCGAAATCATCTGTAAATGGAACTTTTACTACTTCCGCCCCCATGATGTGCGCTCCGAAATCATATTCACTGAATGACGGGTACGGCACAACGATTTCATCGCCTTGTTCGAGAAACGCTTCCGAAATAAGCGTAATCAATTCATCTGCCCCGTTAGTCGGGATGACTTGTGTTGGTGAAACGCCATGTTCCGTTGCAATGGCTTTTTTCAATTCACTTGCATCCGCATCCGGGTAGCGGTTCAGACCAAGGACACCTTGTTTGATCGCTTCTACTGCCTTTTTGGACGGGCCGAGTGGGTTTTCATTCGAAGCAAGTTTGATGACGCGCTCCAAGCCCAGCTCTTCCTGCACTTCCCAAATCGGCTTCCCCGGTGAATAAGGCTGGATTTGATCCAAGGTTTTCCGTGCTTTGATGTTCTCCAAGTTTGCCATATGTAAGCCCTCCGTTAATCTGTTTTCTATTGAATGAATAGTAGTTGCCAAAAATAATCATAACATTAAAGTACAATTTTTCTGTATGCGCGAGCATTTTTATCAGAAAAAATAATAACTTCCATTATTACAGAAAATGTAGTTCGCGCAAAAGGCCACGGCCTACAATTTGAAACCCTCCCGTAAATGTGGTTTACTTTAACGAGACTGACGAAAGAGGAGTTTTTCATATGATTAAAAAAATGAAGTTTGTATTTGCCCCATTCGCCCTCGCCCTAGTGCTCGGCGCATGTTCTGATAATGAAGAGCCCGCAGCAGGAGAAGAAACGCAAGCGCCAGAGACCGAACAGGCACCTGAAACTGAAGAAGCTGCCCCAGCCGAATCGGCGCTCGACTTGCCTGCTGAAGATGAGGTAGTTGCTGTCGTCAACGGCGAAGAAATCCAAGGAAAAGTCTACAATAGCGTTGCCCGCCAGTTCGAATCTACATTGGCCGCACAAGGACAAGACCCTTCCACAGAAGAGAATCTTCAATTGATCCAAGATGAAGCGATGTCTGTCGTAATCGGCAATGCTGTGCTGTTGCAGGATGCAAAAGAAAAAGGACATGAAGCAGATGACGCGGTTGTTGAAGAGCGTATGGAAGAGTTGAAAGCCAATTTCGAAGACGAAGAAGCGATGAACGAAGCTTTGGCTGAAACTGGATTTACTATGGAAGAGATGGAAGAGCAATTACGCGAGCAGTTGGTCTATGAAACTTATTTGGCAGAAGAAATCGATACTCCAGAAGTAACCGACGAAGAAGTTCAAACCGCATATGATGGCTTCGTTGAAAGCTCTGAAGAAGAAGCGCCGCCTTATGAAGAAATGGAACCGACCATCCGCCAATCGCTAGAAGAACAGAAATCACAAGAAGCGACTTTTGCACGTGTCGAAGAATTGCGCGAAGCCGCTGAAGTTGAAGTGAATATCTAATACAAAAACCCGCCGATTTCGGCGGGTTTTTTTCATATTCATTCGTCCATGCCGAAATCCTGCGGTTTATGCTTCGGTGCGCTCTTTGCAGAACGCCAGGATTTCCTGTTCTTCCTCTTCATCCAAAGCAAAATCCAAAGGCTGCTCGGTTTCTTTATCGTTGAAATGATAAGAAGCGATGCGCGCCTCCCCTTCATTTACAGCCAGAATCAAACGCAGTTCCAAACCGCCGGAACGGTATAGCTCATCGTCTTCTTCGACTTCGATTGCCAAGGTGTATTCGTAGCGGTCACCTTCTAGGATTCCGGTCGGGTCATTCAATTTTCTAACTTCATGATTTATGATTTCCATTATTACACCTCCATAGTTCCATTTTAGCTTGTCGAAGGCCATTTGGATAGCACAGCCTCAACTCACTGGCGTTTAGCCAGCACAAATACGGGAAAACAACGAACAGACATAATATTAGGAGTGGATTTTAATGAACGTATTAGTTCTCGGAGCAAACGGCCAAGTGGGCCGCAATATTGTAAAAGAATTAACGGAAAAAGGCCATGATGCGGTAGCCATGATCCGCAAAGAAGAGCAGCGCGAAGAAATGGAAAAACGCGGCGCGAAGAAAATAGTCCTTGGCGACTTGGAAAAGGATTTCAGCCATGCATTCGAAGATGTGGATGCGGTCATTTTCGCTGCAGGCTCCGGTCCGAAAACAGGCGCAGATAAAACATTGACCATCGATTTATGGGGTTCTGTTAAAGCGGCTGAGTACGCGAAGGAAAAAGGCGTTAAACGTTTTGTCCAACTCGGATCGGTCGGTTCAGACGATCCCGATGCTGGCGGAGAAGCCATGAAGCCTTATTTGGTGGCAAAGCGCACAGCGGACGACCTTCTCGAACAAAGCGGTCTCGACTATACAATCGTGCGCCCAGGTCCGTTATCGGATGAAGAAAAAACCGGCCATATAGAAGCAAACGCACATTTCACCTCTTTCGAAGGCCGTTCCATTCCGCGTGCCGACGTCGCGAAAACACTCGCCGAAGTCGTCGACCGCAAAAACACTTACGGAAAAGTCTTTGAAATCCTGCAAGGCGAAGCCGAAATTGCACAAGAACTCGACCGCCTGTAACCCTGAGGCGGATGGCGTTCACGGCGTTTCTATGGTAGACTAGCTTTACGATAATAGAGGACGTGATAACATGATTAATATTCAACCACCAAAAGCTGATATTACCATCGTTCAGCGCAAACAAGAGGTTAAAGGCGACGAAGCGATTATTAAACCGATGTACGGTTTTATCGATTTGCATGAGATTCCTCGCGACAAAGGCGGCATCATCCAATTTTTCAACCATAGCGGTGAATTATTGTTCGTCGGCAAAGCACGCAAGCTGCGCCAACGAGTGAAAAAGCATTTTGAAGACAATGTATCGCCTTTGAAAAACCACCGCGATGAAGTACATCGCATTGCGGTTTCCATCGTAGAAGATCCGATGGAACGGGAAATTTATGAGACTTACCTCATTAATACCGGACAAGCGAAATACAATGTCGATAAAGTTTTTTATCGCGACTAATATCAAACGGACGCCCCCAACAGGGCGTCCGTTTTTTATCGCATAAATTATTGGAAAAATTGCACCGTATTTATCACGCCTGGTTTGCAGCTGTCGTTTAGCCCAAGGAAAAACGGGAAAATCCCAACTAATGGCTTTATTGCCGAGGAGGGTTTTCTATGGAGTTATTGCACGTCATCATTTTATTGTTCACTGGGTTTTTAGTGTTTGCCCTCGACAAAAAGAAAAAGCGCTTTCCGGTTCCGATGGTTCTGGTGATTATCGGGATTTGTTTATCGCTGCTGCCTTTTTTCTCAGGCACCATGGCTTCTAAAGAACTGATCCATGACTGGTTTTTGCCGGCGGTGCTGTTTACGGCTGCTTATCAGTTTGACGTGAAGCATTTGAAAAAGAATAAATGGTTCATTGTTGTACTCAGTACGGTTGGCTTGATTGCCGGTGTCTTTTTATTGGCTTCCTCGATTCACGCAATCGGACTCGTTTCGCTTTCTTTTGGCGGTGCCTTATTGATGGCGGCGCTATTGATGCCGATCGATTCAGTAACGGTGATTTCCGTTCAGCAAAAAAGTGGGCAAGATAAACAAATTGAAGAGCTCGTCGAAGGGGAATCGCTCGCCAGTGACGGGACAAGCATCGCCTTGTTCACCGCCGCATCGGCTTTATTCTTTTCAGGGCAAGCCATCCACCCCTTTGTTTTCATGAGTGACTTTTTCCTGCAAGTGCTGGGGGGCGCTGCAATCGGACTCGTTTTGGGCTGGCTGTTTTCCAAAGCAATCCACCTTCTCCACGACCGCCATTATCAAGTGATGCTTAGCATCGTGCTCGCCTATGCGAGCTTTTATTTCGCCGAACACCTTCATCTCGCTAGCCTACTAGCGGTTATAACCGCCGGCTTAACCTTGTCCTATGAGCTTGAAAAAAGTGCTGAGTCGCTTGAACAAGCTTACAGAAACCACCTGGACGGTTTTTGGGAAGTTGTTGAACCGGCGCTGATTGCCCTTATCTTCTTGTTGATTGGTTTGGAATTTTTAACATTTATCCAATGGCAGCAGTGGCCCATCATCATCACGGTATTCCTGTTGACCTTGCTGGTACGGTTCCTCTTGCTCGCCGCAGCAGCAAAAACAGTCCCAACCTGGCGACGCCGTTTTCAATGGAGCGAACTGCTATTGATCACCATTTCCGGCATCAAAGGAACTGTTGCTGTATCCTTGCTACTTGGCCTTGCAGCACAGGAAGCACAAGGGCTTGAACATATTTTATCGATCGCATTTGGTACGGTGATTTTGTCAATTGTGCTGCAGAGCCTGCTCATTTATCCATTGTCCAAATGGGTCGCTGCACACCCCGATCCTTCCGTCCGCCGCTTTTCGGAAGAGTGACTAGCTAAGACTTTAATCGGCTATCCGTGAAACAAATATGCCCACTCTTGCTTTTTCAGGTTTTGAGTCGTTGCGAAAAAGGAATAGAACTGTAAAATAATGTTCTTTGGAGGAACCCATTATGTCGACTGATGCCCAACAACTGCCAGCGGCCCATTGCCGCAGTGAATATGATGCCTTGCGCCATGTATTACTGTGCCCGCCACGCTTTATGAAAATTACTGATGTGATCAATGATGTGCAAAAACGCTATAAAGAAGAAAACATTGACGTAACGGAAGCCCTCCGCCAACATACGGTATTTGTCGACGCGCTGACAGCAGCAGGTGTCAATACGACCTTCCTAGAAGCAGCTGAACAGTATCCGGAGCAAGTATTCACGCGAGATATCGGCTTTACAATCGGAGACACCGTCTTTATTAGTGAAATGGCTGAAAGCGTACGGCAAGGAGAAGAGAAGGTTTTGCAAAACTGGTTAACCGACCATCGTATCCAGTTTCAGCACGTGCCGGGTCACCGCATTGAAGGCGGCGATGTCATAGTCGATCGCGATACCGTTTATATCGGTATCAGCAGCCGCACATCCCAAGAAGCCATTCATGAGCTTCAACGACATGTGCCGGACTACCAAGTGATGCCTATTCATCTCAAAGAAAAATACTTGCACCTCGATTGCGTTTTCAATGTACTGTCTCCGACAGAAGCGCTCATTTTCCCGGAAGCACTTGAAGACGAGACCATCGCCATGCTCGAAAAGCGCTATACACTCATACACGTCGATGCGGACGAACAGTTCAAGCTCGGTACCAACGTATTATCGATCGGCAACCGGCGCCTGTTTAGCCAGCCGCAAAACAAAAAAGTCAATGCGCAACTGCGGGATCATGGTTTCGCTGTCATCGAAGTGGACTTTTCGGAAATCATCAAATCCGGAGGCGCGTTCCGTTGCTGTACGATGCCGGTAGTACGGGATTGAATAGAAAAAGGCTGCCCACATGAGTGGGCAGCCTTTTTCTGTCGTTTATTTGTTTCCAGCGGATTGTTTAGCCGGCCGGTTTTCACGGACCAGCTCGATAAATCTCGCCATCATGTGATCTCCTTCCGGCGTGCCGATTGACTCCGGATGAAACTGCAGTCCGTACACCGGATATTCTTTATGTTTGATCGCCATGATCGAACCGTCATCAAGCGCTTCGGCCTGAATCTCGAAGCACTCCGGCAAAGACGGCTTTTCCAGTGCAAGCGAATGATAACGCATCACGGGTACGGTTTTTGCCATGCCGGCAAATATATCCGTCCCGCAATGAGTGAGGTCGGACACTTTTCCGTGGCGAATGACCGGTGCTTCCGTTACGTTTCCGCCAAAAGCTTCGCCGAGCAATTGCTGCCCTAGGCAAATGCCTAGAATCGGCACATCGCGATAGCCTGTGCGGATCAGCTCAAGCGATTCCGGCACGTCGCGCGGATGTCCCGGGCCGGGCGACAAAATGATGGCTTCTGGATTTTTCGCCCGGATTTCCTCGATGCTCAATTGACCGTAGCGGACGACTTCGACTTGTTCTCCGAGTGCTGCGATTGACTGATATATATTATAGGTAAATGAATCAAAATGATCGATCAAGAGAATCATCCGAACACCTCCGTCAAAGAACGTGCTTTGTGGAGCGTTTCTTCGTATTCAGCTTGCGGCTCGGAATCATAGACGATGCCTGCGCCCGCTTGGACGTGCACCGTACCGTCTTTCACTACAAAGGTCCGGATAGCCAGAGCGACGTCTAGATTGCCATTGAAGGCAAGGTAACCGACAGCCCCGCCGTATACGCCGCGACGCTCTTCCTCGAACTGCTGGATAAGCTGCAAAGCTCGTACTTTCGGTGCACCGGACACTGTTCCCGCCGGGAGGCAGGAGACGAGCGCATCAAGCGGATGCATCGCCACACCCAATTCTCCGGTCACTTCCGAGACGATGTGCATGACGTGCTGATATTTCTCGATGACCATGTATTTCGGAATTGCGACCGTACCGATTTTGGCGACGCGGCCGACATCGTTGCGGCTGAGGTCGACGAGCATCTGATGCTCAGCACGCTCTTTTTCATCCGCCAGCAGCTCTTTTTCAAGCGCCGTGTCTTCGGCTTCCGTTTTACCGCGCTTTCTTGTGCCGGCAATCGGATTGGTAACCATTTCACCGCCACGAATCGTCAGCAAACTTTCAGGCGAGGCCCCGACTACGGCATAGTCGCCGAAATCGATGAAAAATTGGTATGGAGATGGATTTTGCTTGCGCAGCTTCCGATACAGCGTAAAGGCATCGCCTTTGTAATCGGCAGACAAGCGCTGCGATAACACCAATTGGAAGACCTCGCCTTTGCGGATTTCCTTTTTCGCAAGCTCGACTTGCTCACGGAACCGCTCAGCTGTTGTTGCGGACTGAAATGCCAAGGTTTCCGGCTGGTCGGTCTGCTCTTTTTCACTAGTTTGCTCGAGCTGCGCGACGACTTCATCTGCCCGGCCTTCGAATGAGATGACCGTTACATCGTGGCGGACATGGTCGAAAACGACAATCGTCTCGTATAGCTGCAAGTGAATGTCCGGCATATTCAAGCTGTCTTTGCGCGCACTTTCGACCGGTTCATAGACTTGAATGGCGTCATAGCCGATATAACCGATGGCACCGCCTGTAAAGGGCAGCCCTTCGACATCTCTGTCGTCTTGTGGCATGAGCTCTTTGATGAGCTCAAGCGGACGCCCGGTTTGCATCGAGCGTTCGCCGCTGCGGTAATCGACCACTTCGAGTTTTTGTTGTTTGCCGATAAACGCTTTTGACGGATTTGCGCCGATAAATGAATAGCGGCCGCTGGCACTCGTTTTCAGCGAACTTTCCAGCAAGCATTTAAAAGGACCTTCCAAATTATTAAACACCATAATCGGCGTCAACGAATCTCCTTCTACTTTGCGGATTTGCATGTCTCTTCTCATCTCTGCTCAACTCCTCTTTCTTGTGGGCATCTGCTGCCGATCCGCTCGTGCCTTTAAAACGGAATACAAAAAGTCCCCTGCACGAAATAAAATCATTTCGTACAGAGGACGGATCGACCGCGGTGCCACCTCATCTTGAAGCTCTACGCTTCCACTTGCACCCCAGTAACGCGGGGCGGACGGATCCTCTTTCGAAGAATCACTCATAAGTCCATTCGCGCACATGCTACACCGGTTTCCAGCTGCCACCGGCTCTCTGTCAGAAGCGATCTGTGCGTTACTTTTCTTACTCAACGATTTGGATTAATGGGGGCTAATTGTTCGCGGCCTCGTGAATTTACAGGCATCGCGCAATCTAAAGCTTGTGACCATCTTATGGAATTCAGGGCATTCTGTCAACTGAAAGAGAATCTTTAATTAGATTATTCTGTATTTATGCGCTGTTTTGGGTTATAAATAATAATGTAGGGATGGTAAAAAATACAAAGGGGGTATCAGAATTGATGAAACAGAAACTTTGGCTAGCTGCAGGCGCAGTGGGAGCCGGGCTCATACTCGGCGCATGTGCAGGCGAAAGCGGCGGAGGCTCTTCCGAGGATGGCGACACGACACAAATTAGCTTTATGCATTGGCGCGGAGAAGATAAAGCGGTGCTTGATGAAATTATTGCCGATTTCGAGGAAGCTAATCCTGATATTCGCGTAGAACAAAATATTTATCCGTCCGACCAATATCAAGCGACAGCACAGCGCATGCTCCAAGAAGGATCGACTGGCGATGTCTTCACTTCATTCCCAGGGGCGCAATTTGAGTCAATTGCACGTGCAGGCTTTTTTGAAGACTTGAGCGGAGAAGAATTTGTCTCGAATTTTGATGAAAGCTTAATCACTGTCGGCCAAAGTGACGGCATGCAATATGCATTGCCATACCAATTGGTCTTTAATATGCCGGTTTATAACAAAGGCATGTTCGATGAATTAGGACTTGAAGTGCCGAAAAGCTGGACAGAGTTCCAGGAAATGGCCGATACATTGTTGGAAAACGATATTACACCGATTGCTTTCCCAGGCGCCGACATCGGGCCGAACCAATTTATGAACAGCATGATGATGAACAACGCACCTGATGAAGACATTTTCGAAAAACTTCAAAACGGTGAAGAATCTTTGACGAACGAATGGTGGGTCAAAACGCTCGAAGACTTTAAACTTCTTGCAGATAAAGGCTATATCCAAGACAATGCGCTCGGCACCAATCAAGATTCCGCCATGGCGATGGTAGCCAATGAAGAAGCCGCGATGATCGCAACCGGCTCGTATCATATGACTTCCCTCTTGGCCTTGAACCCGGACCTTGAATTGGACCTGCTCGCCCCGATTACTGTAGAAGAAAGCGAAGCGACGTATGAAGGCATCAATACGGCAACGTTCATGCTTGCGGTCAATAGCAACTCAGAGAAGAAAGATCAAGCGAAAGCGTTCATCGACTATTTGAGCCAGCCGGAAGTGGCTTCCAAATACGCCAATGAAACCGGACAGCATTTGACCGTTAGTGGCGTCGAGTACGAATCCAAAGAGTTGCAGAATACCGCTTATTGGATCGACGAACGCACGACACGCTTCCAGCCTCGCTTCCTAATTACAAATGCCCAAATTGAAAGTGCCGTCCTCAGCTCGATCGAAAACGTTCTTGGCGGCGAAGACCCAATGGCGGCGGCTGAAGCAGCACAGCAAATTGTAGAGGAAAACAGGGAATAGCTGATTTATGAAAACGTCCAAATCCATTTATTTATTTTTTCTTCCGGGGCTTGTTCTTTATAGCTTGTTTTTTCTTTATCCAACCGTTAGCGCCTTGTTCTATTCATTTACGGACTGGGATGGCTTAAGTGCGGCGTTCCAGTTCGTCGGCATCGACAATTACAGCCGCGCGTTTACCGGCGACTCCATATTCCGCAAAGCGATCGGCAATAACTTGAAATTCATGCTGACGGTCGTCGTATTCCAGACATTGGTGGCCCTCGCTTTCGCGCTGATCGTCATCAAGAACACCAAAACAAACGTATTTTTACGCGCGCTTTATTTTTTCCCGACCATTCTTTCCTCTGTATCGGTCGCGTTTATCTGGGCATTCATCTACGACCCATCGATGGGGATCTTGAACCAGATCCTGTCGCTTGTCGGACTTGATTTCCTGGCCCAGAACTGGCTCGGCAACGCCAATATTGCCATCTACTCGTTGGCCGTCACACAAGTGTGGTTCCATGCAGGACAGATGCTGATCATTTTTGTAGCCGGCCTTCAGGCGATTCCTGAAGAGCTGTATGAGGTGGCAAAGATTGAAGGCGCCAACAAATGGCAAACCTTTAAAAGCGTCACATGGCCACTCCTCGCGCCTTCTGCGACAATCGTCGTTGCCTATACGACCATCCAATCGTTCAAAGCGTTCGATTTGGTGTTTGCGATGACCGGTGGCGGGCCGAACAACTCAACAGAAATTATTGCCACCTATATTTATCAAGTGGCCTTTGGAAGCTATCAGTTTGGCTATGCCTCATCGATTTCCGTCATTTTCATGGTCATTATCGCCTTGATTACGTATTTGCAATTTAAAGCATTACGCTCAGATCGGGTATCTTACTAGAAAGGGGGGCGGTAACTTTGCTATTCAGGAAATTTTCACTGCTCGTCTACGCACTGCTGATCCTGATCCCCATAATGGTCGTCTTATTGACGTCTGTTAAAACGCTTCAGGAAACATTCCGCAATCCACTCGGCCTGCCCGAAGGCGGCTTTAAATTTGATAACTATATCTCGATTTTCCAAGAACAGACGATGGCCGGCTATTTTGTAAACAGTACCATCGTTACGCTGTTTTCAGTCTCGCTGACGCTTTTGTTTGCGGCCATGATCGCGTTCGGCATTACCCGCATGAACAATTGGATCGGCAATGTGCTGTTCGGCGTGTTCACGCTCGGCATGATGGTGCCCGCACAAGTCATTATGGTGCCGCTCTACTCGCTCATGCTGGATTTGGGCCTGACCAACAGTCTGCTCGGCTTAATACTGGTCAATATTTCAACGACCTTGCCGATCGCCGTCTTCATCTTGACCGGCTTTATGAAAACCTTGCCGAGAGAATTGTTTGAAGCCTCGACGATCGATGGGGCAGGCAATTGGATGATGTTTGCGAAAGTAGCCATTCCTTTGTCCTTGCCGTCACTGTCAGCTACCGCAATCTTCCTGTTCGTTATGCACTGGAACGATTTATTGTATCCCTTGCTGTTCATCACGGATAATGCTTACAAAACCTTGCCGCTCGCACTGCTGGAGTTCCAAGGGCAATATTCCACCAATTACCCGATGCTCTTTACAGGCGTCATCATTGCCTCAGCGCCGATGGTCATCGCCTACGTCTTCCTACAGCGTTATTTTGTCGCCGGGATTACGGCTGGTGCCGTCAAAGGGTAAAGAAAAAGCCTCCGATTCCGGAGGCTTTTTTCAGAGTGTTGAATTAAGTAGAAAATCTTCTATGTTTCTATGATGGAGTTACTTTTACTACATCAAAAATCAATGAAGTATCCTAGTGTTTGAAGAAGCGTCCGCTCGACTCCAACGGGAATAGCGGGTTTGAGAGACCCCGCAAGCCGCGAAGCGGATGAGGAGGCTCGATTCCCGCCCGTGGAAAGCGAGTGGTAAGCTTCGGAAAACACGGTTGCCAAGAGTTTCTCGACAGCCTGGAAAAAGCCTCCGATTCCGGAGGCTTTTTTATGTTATTTGGCAAATACGTGCTTGCCGATTTTTTTGATTGTCGTGCGGGTGAAGATCCATTGGTTCGTTGCTGTAACCGGGTTGTAGTAATATGTTGCTCCGGCTGATGGATCCGACCCTTTTGTTGCTTCCCGCACAGCGCGGTAAGCAGAAGCATTCGGCGTCAACCAGTATTGGCCGTCATTAACGGCAGTAAACGCATTGCGCTGGAAAATGACTCCGTATGTACTGTTTGGAAATGCGTTGGACTTCACACGATTTTTAATGACTGCAGCCACTGCGACTTGCCCTTCAAATCTTTCACCGCGGGCTTCCCCGTATACAGTGCGCGCCATCATATCCACTTGTTTCATCTTTTCCCGGGTTTGCGGACCGGTAAAGCCGGTTGCGCTCACTCCAAAATCACGTTGGAACTGAACTACCGCATTTTTGGTGATCGATCCATAGTATCCTGTTGGAGCCACCTGGAAATACCCTAGTTTTTGCAATTTCACTTGCAATTCCTTTACATCGTTTCCGGATACGCCTTCATGCAGATCGGGCGAATGAGCAGAAACAGCTGAATGAGAAAATGTTAAAAAGAAAATGGTTGCTACACTAAATAAGAGCATTTTAAATGTTTTCATGCTTCCTCTCCTTTTCTTTTGGCAAGAATCGACAATAGATTCTTTATTAAAGTATATAGTTGGAAAAAGTTGAAAACAACATGACAGAGTTACTTTGTTTTCGAATTTTTCCATCAACTCGCTAGGCCTTTCTATGTTTTGAAAATTCTTTAGACCTAAAAAAAGGAATATTAAGGAATTGTCAGCTGTAATATTTTTAAAAAAACAAAAAAGACGAGCTTATGGCTCGCCTGAGATTGAAGCTATTGATCAAGTTCGGTGCCTTTTATAATGCATTTGCGCCATTTGCCCATGCTTTGTCACGCTTTCTAGTGTGAAATCGAGCCTTCGTTGTGTTTTTTGAAATAACGGGATGCCGTCTCCTAATGTCACGGGGGCCACCGAAATGATAAATTCGTCGACCAGGTCTTCTTGCAACAAGCGATCTAGCAATAAGCTTCCGCCGACTGGCCAAATGGTGTTGCCGGCTTGTTGTTTTAGCCGTTTCACTAAGTTCGCTGGATCCTCAGAAGTAAAAGTCAGCCGGCCTTTTGACGCTTCCGGTCGGGATGTGACCACATATGATTGCTGATCGACATAAGGAAAGTTGTCATTTTCATAATCCATTACCCATTCATATGTGCGCCTTCCGAGAACAACCGCATCCACCGTTTCAATAAAAGCCCCATAGCCCCCGTCTCCGTCCATCTCCACATGCAACAGCCAATCCAGAGTTTCTTCCACATCTGCAATATAACCATCTAAACTTGTCGCAATATAACAGACGACTTTCCGTTCATCCATTTGGCGCGCCTCCTTACAACTGTTTTTTCATCAGCGAATCAGGACTCCAGGTCTTCCAATTGCTTTTTCGTTTGTGGAAATGCGTTCGCTTGCCATTCAGATCGGTAAATCGAATCCAATTGTGTGAGCCCTTCTTCTGCATGGTCATATGGTGCGTTGACGCTTTCTTCATGATCGATGTCGTGGCTATTGCGCATATCGCTGTCTTCATATACCCATACATTGCGCTTCTTGCCGTTGTAAGCTTTCAACAAGATCAGCCCTGCCCCGAGTGCTGCCCCTGATGCAATAAATTTCTTCATGTCGATGCCCATGTTTATCCCTCCAAATTGACCTTTTCATTCTATCTTCCCCTTTTTCCCCAGCCCTAAGCTTTACAACTTTTAGACGAATGGGAAAGAGTTTGGTAAAGTGAAACAAAACTTCCTGGAGGCGATTTGATGAAGAAAATAGTCATCGTATCTGATACACATATTCCAAACCGCGCGAAAAAACTCCCACAGCCGCTAGTTGACGCCTGTGACGGGGCTGACTTTATCATCCATGCAGGCGATTGGCAAACGCTTGATGTTTACCATGAACTATCGGCTTATGCCGAAACGGACGGCGTGGCTGGCAATGTCGACCCGTGGGATATCGTCGACCGCTTCGGGCGGAAAAAAACTTTCTCGTTCGGCGAGTTGACCATCGGCGTCGTCCACGGAGACGGCATGCGCAAAACGACTGAACAACGTGCGCTCGATAGCTTTGAAGGCGAGAAGGTAGACATCATCGTCTTCGGCCATTCCCATCAACCGCTTATGCGTGAAACCGAAGGCGTCACATTATTCAACCCAGGTTCACCGACCGACAAGCGCATGGCGCCCCAATATTCTTTCGGCTTATTGGAAATCGGTGACACCTGGGAACTCAAGCATGTATTTTTCGACAAAGAGCAATGATGGAAAAAAAGCCGCGTCCTGGTCAAATCAGGATGCGGCTTTTTTATTCACTTTTTCTGAAAGCTGAAGCCGAGGCGTTTGAGCGCCGTTTCAAGATTCGCTTCTATCATTGTTCCTTTCAGTGCCTGCGCAAAATGAGGAACTTTGATGGCCATATAAGGCTGTATACCGGTAATAACCGGTTGGACACCAATCAGCCGCAAGACGTTGACAAGCTTCAGTAAATACTCCCCGACCTGCGAATTGATTTGCGACACTCCCGATACATCAATTATCAATACCTCTACTCCTTTTTCTGTACAAGCGTGCATCACTTGATCGATAATGGCACGTGCACGTGAGGCGCTGATTTCACCGATGACCGGCAAAATTGCGACATCTTCAACGATCGGAACCATCGGCGCAGCCAAGGTTTCAATTTGTCCATTTGCCCGTTCGAGCTCTAATACATAAGTCGATAACGCGGAGAGCGCCTCGAACGCACACGGTAAATCCTCCGGCAAGTCGCATGGCCCGTCGTCAAGTCCACAAATGCTGCCGTACACAGTGCCGTCTCTATACAAAATTGGCACCCCGATAAAACAACCTTCTTCAAATCCGTCTACAATGCCAAGCGAGCGGGTCAGTTCATGCGCACCCAAACGTTCGATGACCAATGCTTCCGCACCGTGCTCGATACTCAAGCTCGACAGTGTGCAAGAAATCGGAGAAACGTCCCCTTCGTCGATTAAATGATGCTTTGTATTGTGCACTTTGAAGACTTTGTTGACGCCAGCTTCTTGCTTGGAGATGTAGAGGCTGTTCATATTTGCTTGCCTGCTAAGAATTTGGAGAATATATGAAGCTGCTTCATCGAAATCGTCGAAACTCCTGAGCTTTTCCTGCATCATCCGCCGTCTCCCCTCTTGTCCAGTTTGAGCTTCCTGGAGCCGATTGTTTTTTTCTCTAAGTTTATTATAACGTTTCTTAATTATCTGAAATATATAAATTATGTAACAAATGTTTCGCATTTCTCGCTTATATGTTCGAAGCCTCCAGCAAGCGGGTATACCTGTAACAATAAGAGCAATGGAGGTGCTGCAATGAGTGGCAAACTGGATATCGACTTACTGGAACAATCCGATAGCATGATTCACTTCGCTTGGACAGCAACAGGCGAAGTGTACAGGGTCAAAAAAGACGGTGACACGGTTTATACAGGAACGCAACACGCATTTCGGGATGAAGGGCTGAGCCCTAGCGAATTGTTCTGCTATTCCATCGAGCAGCAATCACCGGATGGTATTTGGGTACCAGCCCTCAAACTATTGACCGGAACAGAAAAGCGCAATCCCGATAGCATCAATCAGCTCGAGCAAATCGCCTTGACGACCATTGTCTCTGAAAATCGCGTCACCTTGGCATGGGGAGTGATTGAGGGCATTGAGGAATACGAGATCTTTTGCGACGGCGAACTTAAAACTGTCACTAGCAAGACCCAATACACAGACCGCAATGCACCCGCAGACCGTGAATTGACCTATTGGATCCGTGGCAAGCGGCCCGTAGAGGAAACCGAAGGCCGTTTGACCACGGTCAAATCGCTAGCAGCAAAAGCTTTTGGGATTTTAAACACAGAGTCATCCAAAGAAGAAACAGCAATGGAAAAATTCTGGATGACGAAAAAAATCGCTCCATTGAATTATTTGCTTGAAAAAGAGGCCGGCGAACCGCCGAAACTGAAATGGCATGTTCGTTATTCGACATTCTTGCCTGACGATGTACTGAGCAACCCGAACCTGACATCTCCTAACCGCTATTTCCAAGGCGATAACCGCGGCTTTGATCCTGAATCAAAACATTACCGCACACGAACCAACAGCATACTCAATTTGAACAAAGAACAAAGTGAATTCGACTTTGATAAAGACGTCGGCACTAGCATCGCTTATGATTGGCGGCGCAAGTTCCGTAAAGCCGACGTTGCCTCTAGCGAAGACATCCATGCAGAAATTTCGGCTGAAACTATCCAGAAGACTAATATCCTCATCACCCATAGCGTCGGCAACCCGCTAACGCCATCGCCGACCATTGACTACGAAATGTCCGCCAAATTTTACCGCAATGGAATTTTTGACATTGTCGGTGTGCACGACCAAGCCCCCAATCACGAAGTGTACTTGAAGCTTGGGGATGACGGCATCTGGCAGCCAATCCACCAGACAGAAACCGAAGGCTTGGCATGGATGGCCGATCCGATCGCCTCCCACTACTGGCGCATCTCGAATTTCCTCTAGTTTTCTTCGTGATATATGAGCAAAAAAGAGCTGGCCCGAATTTCGGGCCAGCTCTTCTTTAATTAATTTTGATCTAAAAAGCGTTTGCGGATATGTGGAGGCGGCAGCATGCAGCTGTCGAGCTTGCCGAAGACTTTATAGCGGTTTTTCGCAATGACGTCATATGCGGCATCCCGAACAACGCGCGGGAATGGCTGCAGGTGGTATGCGAGCTTCCAGAGTCCGGTCAAATGATGGGAAATCATGAGTGCTCCTTGTGATTTTACATAGGCTTGCCCGTCTTGGATCAATACAAGGCTATCGACGTCTTCCGGGACATTGTGTTTTTTCGACAGTTCCTGCCCGATTTCGCTTTGCAGGGAAGCGAATTGGAAATAACCTGCAGGGTCATGATTGATGATGAATTGAACGCTGGAATCGCAAAAGTTGCAATCTCCATCGAATAAAATAATCGCATGCTCCATAATAGCACTCCTTCTTAATCACATTTACATGTTATTTTCCCTATTCCTTTAGGTTGAAACCATCCGTTTTGGTGCCTTGATGAAAATACAGTTTCCAGCCGCCCTGCCTCTTTTTCCATACAGAGCTGCGATGGCTCCATGTAGCGGTTGTCCGATTTTCCAATAGATAGAAAGTCAACACCGCCTCAGGCCCAAGGGGACGCACCTCAAAGTCTGTAATATAGTATTCATCATCATTCAGCGAACCGTCTTCATCAAAGTCAGAACGCTTGATTATGCCGCCGGAACTGCCGAATTCGAAAAACTCGTCATCCAGTACTTCACTGATTTTTTGGTTTGAT
Organism: Planococcus dechangensis; assembly: GCF_042654465.1. Lineage (NCBI taxonomy): Bacteria > Bacillati > Bacillota > Bacilli > Caryophanales > Caryophanaceae > Planococcus > Planococcus dechangensis. Next base: position 285,712 of record NZ_JBHSGL010000002.1, read on the forward strand.
TGCCGAGCGTCTGGCGACAAATGGCTTTTTTCTAAACATAGAAATTGCTCGCGCACATTCTCCACTGCTCTCCCCCCTTTCCAGAAATGCAAAAGCCCCAGCAACTGCCGGGGCGGGACTGTTATAATTCGTTATCATCATCTGCTTTATCGTCTTTGTAGAAATCTTCCTGGTCTTCACCGGGCTGGTCTTGCGGGCCATCCGAAGAGCCGAAATTCTCCACATCTTCAAAGCTATTGTCATAATCACGAATCCGGTCGTCTTCCGGCTTTACCGGGCGGTCCGTCGATGACCCAAGAATATCCTCCTCGGATGGGCGGCTTTCCAAGTCCAAGCTATGGTCCGCGTGATCGATGCATGTGAGGGCTGTTGGCAATGCCTCCAGACGCTCGAAGGGGATTTCCTTGCCGCATACGGCGCAGTTGCCGTAAGTGCCGTCATCGATCGCCTTCAATGCAGCCAGGATGTCCTCATGCTCTTCTTCTTTGAGATGATCCATCGCCATGCCTCGTTCTTGGTCATACAAATCAGTCGCATTGTCGGCCGGGTGATTATCGTAGTTGGATAATTCACTGGTCTCGAATTCTTCTTTATGTTCCAAACGTCCCTCGATCGCCTTTAATTGGGATTCGAGTTCCTCTTTTAATTGCTTCATTTGTTGGTCTGTCATTATGACTCCTCCTCTAAATACTCGCTTCTATATATATTGCCTTAATGGGAGAAATCAAACCTGCACAGTGCCGTTTAGAAATCGTCGAAGCGCTCCATCAAACTCATCAAGTATTCATCTAAGCGGAAGCGCACCAGCTCATCAGACAAGCCGCTCATTCCGAACGCCTGCCAGCCCGGATACACGGCGGGCGAACCGTCCAGCGTGTCAACGAGCGACAATAAATCCCAATATGGATCGTAGGTGAACGAAGGCCCTGCATAATACTCATATGCCAACAAAAACTCATTGGCGACTCGGGTGCCATACAATTGCGCCAAATTGACGCGGCAATGCCCGACATCTACTCCTGCAGGTCCACGGCAAGCATTGGCCCAATCGACGACTGCGCTGACTTGGCCATCCTCCCACAGCACATTGCCTGGATGGTAATCGCGATGGATCAGGCGATAATCTGCCGGCGGGCCACCTGCAGCGACAATGTAGAAAGCTCGCATCCAATCCCCTTCAACGCGTGACCATTTCGGGCGCTCAAGCCGGCGGGCATCGTTATAGGCGAAATATTCATAAGGAAAGCCGCTTGCTTCATGCCGATGAATATTAGCTAAAGTTTTGGCAAGTCCATCCAGCCAAGCGCGGTCATTTGCGGGTGGCAAGATGACACTGCCTGAAACTTTAGTCATCAACACAGCGGGCATGCCGCATGCGGTACCGCTTTCATCAAACGCCACTATAAGCGGCGCAGGAATTCCCGCCGCCGCTGCAAGTTCCAAACTCATCGCTTCGTGCTTTGCCAAATCCGGCTCCTGGTCCAGCCATTCCCCTTTATGGTGAAGGCGCAAGACGACACTATGCTGCTTCCCATCTTTCGTCGCAAAAATTTCATAAAGCAGTGAAGAAGTCCCACCTTCTAATGGCTTGGCATATTCAAGCACTGCTCCTTGCCAGTTCGACTCAACCCAGTCGAGTGCTTGGCGGGACAACCCGCCGAATACGTTTGCTGTCATCCTTGACGCTCCTTTCAGCCTATCTATTGCATTAAGTGTACCATGAAAAAACGCCTACTCCAGCTTTTTGATACGCCTTATTCTGATAATTCCAGAGGCATGTAGGGCGTTTATCAAAACCGTGGAAGGGTATGGTTTTTTACAATGACCTTATTGACAAGCAGGAGAGTTCTCCTGCATTGAATATATTCAAGAGGAGCTGACATCCATGAAAGTGAAGCACCCGATACCGAAAACGAAAGAACTGGATAATACTTTGTCCTTGATGGGCGAAGGGTTCGACTTCTTGCCAGGACGCCGCAAAGAGCTCGGCTCAGATATTTTTGAAGCCCGTTTGCTCGGCAAAAAAGTCATCTGCATGGCCGGCGAGGAAGCCGCAGAAATCTTTTACAACAACGATCTCTTTAAACGCGGCGGAGCTGCTCCGCTGCCGCTTGAGCAGACCTTGTTCGGCAAAGGCGCAGTCCACGGACGCGATGGCGAGGACCATCATCAGCAAAAGCGCATGTTCTTGTCGATGATGACGCCGGAGCGCTTGGAAGACGCCAAGCGCATGGCGATTCAAGAACTCGATGCAAAAGCGGAGCAATGGCAGCATATGGACGAAGTCGTCTTGCTCGATGAGATTGAAGAAATCTTTACCCGCTCCATGATTCACTGGGCCGGCCTTCCAATGAAAGAAAGCGAGGTCAAGCAACGGACTTGGGAGCTCGTCACCATGGTCGATTCGTTCGGGCTGACAGAAGGTCGCTATCTTGAAGGCATGAAAGCACGCAAACTCCATGAAGAGTGGCTCAAGAAAATCATCAAAGAAATCCGCAAAGGTGAATACAATCCACCGCCTTACACGGCAGCTTATATCATCGCCCATCACCGCACGCCTGATGGCAAATTGCTCGACCTCAATACCGCAGCGGTCGACTTGAACAATGCTTACCGCCCGATGATTGCGACAGCCTATTTCATCGTTTTCGGTGTCATGGCGATGAACGACCATCCGGAAACACGCGGCAAACTACAAGCGGATAAAGACAACTACAGCCATAACTTCGCGCAGGAAGTGCGCCGTTATTATCCTTTCGCGCCTGTCATGGCAGCGATTGTCAAAAAGGATTTCGTATGGCAGGACGTTCATTTCAAAAAAGATATGCGCGTCATCCTCGATTTGTTTGGCACAAACCGCCACCCGGATTCTTGGGACAACGCCGACGAATTCATCCCGGAACGCTTCAGTACATGGGATGGCAGCCCGTTCTCCTTCGTACCGCAAGGCGGCGGCGACCATCATACCGGACACCGCTGTGCAGGTGAGTGGATGACTGTCATGGTCATGCAATCGTTCTTCAAATACTTTGCGGAAAACTTGAACTATACCATTCCAGAACAAGATCTCTCTTACGACATGTCCCGTATGCCGACGATGCCGAAGAGCCGCTTGATTTTAAAAGACGTGAAGAAAGTGAAAGCCCGCCCGGACAATGTGTTCTATCATGAACAGAAGAATACAACTGTGCAATCAGGGTGCCCGTTCCATTGATAATGAAAGGTTAGAGATTCTGTCTCTAGCCTTTTTAATTTGCTGGAAAAAAGATAGCGAGGATTTTCTTGTGAAATTGTTCCTGTTCATTAGTTGAGCTTCATTTTAGTATTCGCCGCCATGCTTCGGGTTGGCCTCTTGCCGCAAGCCAAGAAGGACGCTTGTCTTACGGCGTCGGCTCACCCGTGTGCGCTTGGCGGCTTGGAGATTTCATTGATTGGGGTGCGTGTAGATAGATCTGCTTCTATATAAAGTTTCCGGCTAGTGTGGGAATCGCTTCCCGGATCGGGCGAATGTGAGGATAGCGAGGGTTTGCTTGTGGAATCGTTCCTGTTCTTTAATTGAGCTTGATTTTGGTAGTCGCCGCCCTGCTTTGGGTTGGCCTCTTGCCGCAAGCCAGGAAGAACGCCTGTCTTCCGGCGTCGGCTCACCCGTGTGCGCTTGGCGGCTGGGAGATTTCATTGATTGGAGTGCGCGTAGCTAGATCTGCTTCTTTATGGAGTTGTCGGCTAGCGGGGGAATCGCTTCCCGGATCGGGCGAATGTGAGGATAGCGAGGGTTTGCTTGTGGAATCGTTCCTGTTCTTTAATTGAGCTTGATTTTGGTAGTCGCCGCCCTGCTCTGGGTTGGCCTCTTGCCGCAAGCCAGGAAGAACGCCTGTCTTCCGGCGTCGGCTCACCCGTGGCGCTTGGCGGCTGAGAGATTTCATGGATTGGGGTGCGTGTAGCTAGATCTGCTTCTTTATGGAGTTGCCGGCTAGCGGGGGAATCGCTTCCTATGACGCAGTATCTAGCAAATTGGTGCCTGAACTAGAAATCTGGTTAGTGGATTAGAACTAATTAGGTTTTATTCATAGCCAAGATGACTTGAGCTACAAAGTAGGATGCTTTTCTCCATTCGACATTGAATGGATTAAAGAAATTATCCACCACTTTAAAACTAGAGACGGAGTGGAAGGGGACGACGCCTGGGGGACTGCGCGGGCTGGCGAGACAAATGTGCGATGCTCTTTGCCGCACATTGGCTCAACACCCGCCCCACACCCGGGCAGCTGAAAGCGCGACGTCCTGTCGCATCAGTTGCATGACTCGCATCCTGCGAGCCTCAAGCAGCCCTCCTGAAACGCAGTCGAAAAGTGGAAGCTTTTTCAATCACTTCTTTTCATTTCACATGTCTTAACTTATTAACTATATGATCCGCAACTTGCAGATGCTAAGCTCCAACAAACCAACAATTGACAGAATCGCGTCCATCTTATACGATAAGGCAGGAAATTAAATAACCCGGCAACGGGAGAGGTTCATAGCATTCCACCCTCTATAAAAAACTATGGATTTTGAAATCAAGCCGAATCCACATGCGATTCGGCTTTTCGTTTGTCCGAATTTTTTATAGCTCTCCCCCAGTCGGCCATTTTGAAGGAGGCCACACATATGGCAGGAAGAAACGAAGATACACTCGAGCATTTGTCTTTGCTCGGCAACCAGAACACACGCTACAAATTCGAATACGATCCAGGCATCCTAGAAGCGATCGACAATCTCCACACGCGCGACTACTTCGTTAAATTTAATTGCCCGGAGTTCACCTCGCTGTGCCCGCAAACCGGCCAGCCGGATTTCGCGACGATTTACTTGAGCTTCATCCCCGATAAAAAGCTCGTCGAAAGCAAAGCCTTGAAGCTATATTTGTTCAGCTTCCGCAACCACGGCGATTTCCATGAAGATGTCGTCAACATCATCATGAACGACTTGATCGAATTGCTCGACCCGCGCTATATCGAAGTATGGGGCAAATTCACCCCGCGCGGCGGTTTGTCGATCGATCCATATACAAATTATGGCAAGTCCGGCACAAAATACGAAGAAATGGCGACGTACCGGATGATGAATCACGACATGAACCCGGAAACGATCACCAACCGTTAAGGAGATCCGCTCATGTTACTTTATTTGAATGGCGCCTTTGTCGGTCTTCTCATTTTATCGAATATCCTTGCTGTTAAGTTGTTCTCCATCAGTGAATGGGCGGTGCTGCCGGCTGCGGTCATCGTCTACGTCTTTACATTCCCGATCACCGATACGATCGCCGAAGTGTACGGCAAAGAAGCGGCGCGCCAGACGGTCATGGCTGGATTTTTCACTCAAATCGCTGCATTGGTGTTCATCTTTTCCGCCATCCATTTGCCATCCGCGCCGTTTTTCGCGGACCAAGAAGCGTTTGAATCGATTTTCTCCGCCGGGTTTCGGGTGACGCTGGCAAGCCTGGTATCTTATTTCATTAGCCAAAACTTGGATGTCACCATATTCCACAAGTTGAAAGCACGCAATGGCGAATCCAAGCTATGGCTGCGTAATAACGCGTCGACCATGGTCAGCCAATTGGTTGACACCGCCATTTTTATCACCATCGCATTTTACGGCACGATGCCGCTCGCAGCCTTAGTGGCGATGGTTTTTACGCAGTATTTGTTCAAGTGGGCCGTCGCAGCAGCCGATACTCCGCTCGTTTATTTGCTCGTCAAACTTGCACGCCGATCGAAAACTGCAAGTCAAAACAGCTTCGCTCAATAGCCTAAAAACTAATAATGCCGCCATCCGTTCCTGGATGGCGGCATTTCGTATATTAGTTTTTTTGATTAAAGGGCTGTGTAACTGGCAGTAAGACAGCAGCCTGATTGTTTTTCTTCGTCCATGCAAGCTCCGCTGCAATCGGCAAATGATCCGATGCGGCCGTTTCGATCGTTTGCGCACTATGCACTTCGAATCCATGGTCGGCAAAAATATAATCGATCCTTGTCATCGGACGGAACGATTCACCGGTTTCATTGTTTTCGTAAGGAGATGGGTAAGTGTTCGCATCGCCATTTTTCGCTTTCAAAAAGACATCTGTCAGCAAACGGTGTAAGGAATGCAAATGCCGGTGAGACGGCGGCGCATTGAAATCGCCCGCAATGATTTTTGGAAAATGGCTTTTCCCGGAGATGTCCAATAATTCCTGCACACTAACTTCAAGCTCTTCATCTTTCAGCGACAAATGAGTGTTTAATACTTTGAGGTACGTTCCATCCACTTCAATAACTGCCTCTAGCACACCGCGTTGTTCATTGTTGTAAACTTCGGTGACGACTTGTGTCAAAAAGTGGTTTTCTGCATACTTGATCGGATAGAGGCTTAATGTGGCATTGCCGTATTGGCGGTTCGGCCGTTCATTGTTATCCGAGGCCTGATTGAGATTGGCGCCGTATGCAGCATACATCCCGAGCCGTTCAGCAAGCCATTCGACCTGATCGATATAAAAACTCCGGTCTGAAAAATAACGGTCGACTTCCTGCAATGCCACAATCGTGGCACCCGACTCTTCAATGACGCGCGCGGTTCTTTCCAAATCCACTTTGCCGTCCATACCCATTCCGTGTGCAATATTGAACGACATCACTTTAACTACTGGTCTGTTACTGTTGGCTTCGCTGTGCATGCGAACCTCTCCTTTTCATAATGAAACGAATCAGTGGCAGTTGCATTTGTTCTCCTAATTATAGCAAGGATGGCGCTTTTGTAAGTTAAAAATAGGTTAAAAATTGTTAGAGTTTTGTAAATTTTTGAGTTTTGCCACAATTGGGACGTGATCGGAAGCCTCGCTCGACACTGTCCATGCATATTCGACTGAAAAATGCGGTTCATGGAAGATATAATCGATTTTCTTGCCGTGGTCGCCTTGCTTTTTATACGTTTCTGGGTGAGGCCCCATGTGGCCGAACACCGTGTGGAAATGTTGCGTAAAGCGTTGGATATGTTTACTTTCTGGCGCAGCATTAAAGTCGCCGACCAAAACTTTCGGCAAGGAATTATTTTCGGTGATTGCCAAGATTTCCGTTAAGTTGCGTTCTACTTCCTCATCACTCAGCGCTAAATGGGTATTGTAAAACGAAAAACGGAAACCATCGGCGTCAATCACCGTTTCCAACAGCCCGCGCGGCTCAAAATCTTCGGGATGTTCTTCGACAGAACTCAAATCATGGTTGGTCGATGAATAAATCGGATAACGGCTTAAAGTCGCGTTGCCATACTCGCGTTCATACTGCTCTTTGCTCCCCGTGCGATGGATTAAATTCGGCCCGTAAGCCATTTCCATCCCAAGCCGCTCCGATAGCCATTTCGCTTGGTCCACGAAGCCGCTGCGGTCCGAGAAGTTACGGTCCACTTCCTGCAGGCCGACGACGTCAACCTCGCCTTCTTCAATCGCCTTAGCTGTCAATTCAAGGTCCAGCTCGCCATCAAACCGCTGACCGGATGCGATGTTGAAACTCATTACTTTTATTGTTTCCAAGGCCATAGCCGTTCCCCCTTTTTTCTACTGCATTCCCTGAGCAAAGTGGCTGAAACATGACGCAACGAAAAAACAGCCGGCCGCGGCCAGCTGTTTTCTATGATGACTTTCCTGTGTAGACTGCGATGGCCGCATGCAAAAATTGGGCAGCACCGACGCCCGCTTTGTCGTAATACGCAGTGAACCGTTCATCTGCAACATACATCTCTGCGAGCCCCTTGTGCGCCTCGGGATTATAAGAGCCCCAAGTGAAGCTCAGCCATTCCCGGTGCAAAGCGGCGATCTCCTGCCCCGCTTCACCTGCCGGGTCGGCATGTGGCAAAGCAGCGGTGAGCTTGTCTAAAATGTCTTGCTCGAGTTTGCGGAATGCCTGATACTGCAGTTCAGTCATGTTGAGCATTTTGGCGTTCGATGCATCCACCAGCTCATTGCCGTAAGCTTCACGCACTTCTGCGCCGAATTTCGTTTCGTTGTCGTCGACCATTTGGCGCTTGAATCCTTCGAACTTTTCGTGGTCGTTCATGTCGCTCTCCCCTTTTTTAGCAGAAATCGTCGTTTCCACAGTTTGGATCAAGAGGTCCAGCCGGCTGCGCTCATCAATCAGCTGCTTGCGATGTTCGGACAAGGCTTGCGCTTCATCGAAATGCGGATCATTCAATAGCTTAGCGATGTCACCGAGCCCGAAACCGAGTTCGCGGTAAAACAAAATCTGCTGCAGCCTGTCCACTTCCGCGGGCCCGTAAAGCCTGTAGCCGGAATCGTTTTTTGGCGCAGTTAATAAGCCGATCTGATCGTAATAGCGTAATGTTCTGGCGCTGACGCCTGCAAGCGACGCCAACTTCTGCACAGTGTATCCCATGGCCTCACCTCCTGATAGCTCCACAGTAAACCTTGACGCTGCGTCAAGGTCAAGCAATACTTCACGTTAATTGCTGTTCGGCGAATTCCCGGTACAATAGATGCTTATCGATCAGTTCCCGATGCTTGCCGGTACCTGTGACACGGCCGTTTTCGATAAAGACGATTTTATCGGCATCGACGATCGTCGACAGGCGGTGTGCAATCACCAATGTCGTGCGCCCTTGCATCAAACGCCCAAGTGCTTGCTGGACGATTCCTTCCGACTGGCTATCCAAACTTGCCGTCGCTTCATCCATCATTAAAATTTTTGGATCGCGCAAAAAGGCACGAGCAATCGCAATGCGTTGCCGCTGTCCGCCCGACAGCTTGACGCCGCGTTCGCCGACTTGCGTATCCAACCCGTCTGGAAATGCGGCAATAAATTCTTCGGCATACGCCATGCGGGCTACTTGCCACAGCTCTTCATCTGTAATCTGTTGTGCAATCGGCAAGCCGTAGATGAGATTGGCGCGGATCGTGCCGCCCATCATCGCGCTTTCCTGCGACACATAACCGATTTGATCGCGCCACGAGGCAATCGCCACCTCGCTGATCGGCACTCCCCCAATCGTAATGGCACCGTCCGTCGGCTCGTAAAACCGCTCGATCAAGCCAAATATAGTCGTCTTTCCGCCGCCGCTCGGCCCGGCAAATGCAATCATCTGACCGGGCTGCGCTTCAAATGACACGCCTTGCAGCACCGGCTCGCCGTTTGCATAAGCGAAACTGACGTTTTCTAACCGCAACGTTTTGCCGCTAATATCCGTTTCCGCACCCGGCGTCTCTTCTTCTTGTGGCAATTCCAAAATGTCGATGATGCGTTCTGTCGCCCCTTTTGCTTTTTGCAGCTCGGTAAAAAAGCGCGCAAATGTTGCGAGTGGGACGATAATTTGGAACAAATACAGTAAAAAGGCGACCAGTGAGCCTGTCGTCATCGATCCATTGGCTACACGGATGCCGCCATAGCCGATAATCATTACGATAACGACCATGACGACCAAATACATAAGCGGGCCGATGAGCGCATATACCTTCGCTTCTTTCATGCCAAGGCCATATAATTTATCGATGCCCAAAAGCCCACGCTGTTTCTCGACTTGTTCTGCAGTAGATGCTTTCATCAAGCGGATTTCGCCCAGCGTCTGCTGGACGTCCCCAGTGAAATTAGCCGTCTCGTCTTGCAAGTTGCGTGAGATTTTCGCCATCTGCCGCCCTAACGGAATCATGATCGCGATGGTCAGCGGCACGGCAATCATCATGATCAAGGTCATTTTCCAGTCGAGAATGAGGAGAATGGCGACAGCACCGATGATGGTAATGATGCCGGTGACGAAACTCGGGAAATGATCCGTGATGAGGTTTTTGACGATGCCTGTATCGTTGACGACACGGCTGACGGTTTGGCCGCTCGCGTGCTGGTCAAAATAACTGACGCGCAGGCGCAGCAAATGAAGCCACATCCGCTCACGCAAGCCTGCGACGATGCGCTGACCGACCATGCTCAATAAGTATATCGATACGCCGTTGATGACCGCCTGCACGACAAATGCGGCCGCAAGCGCAGCAATTAAAGACGCGCTCAACGATTCCACCGAAAATCCGTCCACCAACTCCCTTGTCAAAAGCGGCACGAACAACCCGACAATGGTAGTGACAAGGCTCATCGCCAAACCGAACACAAGCGCCCATTTCGGTATTTGAATCGAGGTGAGCAGCGTGAAAAACGGCTTAATTCCCTCTTTTTTCTGAACGGCTTCCATTACTCCATCTCCTATCTATCCAATTACACTTACTTATGCAGCCGCAATTTTCCGGTCTTTCGGCAACGCGAGCCCGACTAGCCCAAGAATCGGCAAAACGGAAATCACCATCATCGTTTCTTGCACACCGATCGAGTCCATCAACACCCCAATAACAACGGCACCAATTGCGCCCATGCCAAATGCCAAACCGACCGTTAAACCGGACATCGTCCCGATTCTGCTCGGCACAAGTTCTTGCGCGTAGACGACCATGACCGAAAAACTCAACATGAGGAAAAAACCGAGCACAGCGAGAATTGCCGCTACGAACGGAAGCGCTACATAAGGCAGCACCAGTGCAAGTGGAATCGGCACAATGAGCGATACCATAATGACCCATTTCCGCCCGATGCGATCGGCAAGCGGCCCGCCGAAAAACGTACCGAAAGCGCCCACGCCAAGAAACAAGAAAATGAACATCTGCCCTTGCTGGATTGTCACTCCATAATTATCCATTAAGTGGAATATATAAAAACTGGTGATCGCTGTTATGTAAAAAGTCCGCGCAAAAATGATCAAGAGCAACAGTGATAAGGCCGTGCCGACTTGCTTTTTCGTCAACGGCGGCAGTGAATTCAAGATTACTTTTTTCACTTTTTCCAGTTTGTCTCGCTCTAATTGCGCTTTGTACCAAGCCGAGATTTTTGTCAGGACAAAAATCCCGAAAGCCGCTACAAATAAAAACAGCGCTGCCCCCTGTTGCCCAAGCGGCACAAGAATGAATGCACTGATCAGCGGAGCCAAGGCTTGTCCGGAATTGCCGCCGACTTGATAGATTGACTGCGACAAACCGCGCCTTGATCCGGCTGCCATATACGACACCCGTGAACCTTCCGGGTGGAAGATTGCCGAACCGAAACCGAGAAAAATGACCGACACTAAAATAATCCAATATTCCGGTGCGAACGCTAATCCTGCAATGCCGATAAACGAAAAAATCATGCCGAGCGGCAGCGCATACGGCATCGGTTTTTTATCACTGATAAACCCGACGACCGGCTGCAGAACTGACGCCACCATATTGAGCGCAAATGCGATCAAGCCGAGCTGCGTAAACGTCAGCCCGAGATCTTTCTCCAAAATCGGAAACATCGCCGGAATTACTGCCTGCAATGAGTCGTTTAGTAAATGCACTCCGCCGATCGCTAACATCACGGGATAAACCGGATTCGCTGCGCGCGAAGCGGAAGAAATCGCTTTTGCCATCATGCCGCCTCCAGATTCACTTTTCATCTTTATTACACCATTATAAACCAAGTCTTTTCACTCCGGTAAACAGACAAAAAACGCAGATGCACATTCTTAATTGAATGCCCATCCGCGCTTCCGTTTCGTTCTATATGAAGAGCCTTACAGCAAGCGGAGAAACAGCACTTTCAAGTAATCGCCTTCTTGATATCTCCGGTCGACGTGAAAATCAGCCGGCAACGTAAAGGTTTCCACAATCTTATATTTCTGGTCGGTATCCTTAAACGCCTTTTCAATCATGTGCGTGAACTTCTTCATATTAAACGACGCACTGTTTGTCGACGCGACGATCAATCCTTGCGGGGCGGTGATGTCGATCGCTTGCTTCATTAATCCGGTATAATCTTTTGCTGCACTGAAAATGAATTTCTTCGAGCGCGCAAAACTCGGTGGATCGAGTACGACGACATCAAACGCCAGCCCTTTGCGTTTGGCGTATTTGAAATAATTGAACACGTCCATCACCAAAATGTCCTGCTCCTCAAAATCAATGCCATTGATGCTGAATTGCTCAATGGTTTTTGCTGAGCTGCGCTTCGCGAGATCCACACTGGTCGTCTTGTCGGCACCGCCAAGCGCTGCCGCAACCGAGAATGCCCCTGTATAAGAAAAGGTATTGAGCACCGTCTTGCCTTCCGCGTATTTTGTGCGGATCGCTTGGCGGACATCCCGTTGATCGAGGAAAATCCCGGTCATTGCACCATCGTTCAAATACACCGCAAAGTTCATGCCGTTTTCTTTGACGATTAACGGAAATTCTCCGCGCTCGCCCGCGACATAATCATCATCTTCGATGTATTGGCCTTTCGTGTCAAAACGCTTTTTCTCATAGATTCCGATGCAGTTTGTTACGTTTTGCAGAGCCGCGACCACTTCATCTCGCAGCGAATAAACGCCTTCGCTATACCATGACAGCAAGTAAAATCCTGCGTAAAAATCAATCGTCAATCCGCCAAGACCGTCCCCCTCGCCGTTGAACACACGGAAAGCGGTCGTTTCAGGATTATTGAAAAAATCTTCGCGCCGGCTTAAGGCCGTCTCAAACTTGCGTTCAATAAAGGCTTGGCCAATCGCTTCGTCCTGGTTGCGGGTCAACACCCAACCGACACCTTTGTTTTGCTCGCCGTAATAGCCGGTGGCCAGAAACTGCCCATCCTCATCCACTAAACGTAGCAAGGTCCCTTGCGGCGCATCGATCTCACCCCTCAAGCCTTCTTTCGTAATGAGCGGAGAGCCTTTCACTAATTCATTTTTTAATTGATCTTTTACAGTGACCGTCATTTCGTTTTTCACAATTCCTCATCCTATCTATGTTGCTGCATTTTGCATTATAATCAGTGTAAAGGAAATCTGTTCGCCTGCCCACTTTCAGCCGCCCATTTCATGGATATGGATACAGAAAGGAGGAGCCGCCGTGAAAAAGAAGTTCCACATTTATAACATTCTCTTGACGAACGGGGAGATGCTTGAAGGCATCCGCGTTGAAGGGGCGCTCGAAGATCACTTCTCCGGTGTTGCCGTCAGCTTCTTCCCTGTAGAGGATGCCAACGGAAAAACCATCGTCCTAAGCATCTTCCACATCGTCCGCGCCGAACTGCAGCGTATCGAAGAAGCCTAGAGAAAAAGCGTCCTCGCGACGCTTTTTTCTTACCTGCTTGCAGAAAATGAACCGAAATCGCTTCCTTCGAGCAGAACCGGAAAAGTGAGCTGGGAGTTAGGTGTGGAAGTGTAACACTTTTTGTTCTGGCGCCAGAAGGAAGCTTGCTGGAAATTATGTGTGTAATTGTGCCGCTCGTTTTTCTGGCATCATGTTAGAAGCCGCCGCCTTGCTTAGGGATGGCCTCTTGCAGCAAGCCAGGAAGAACGCCTGTCTCACTGCATCGGCTCACCCGTGAGCGCTAGGCGGCTTTGCTTTTGCTTTGATACTTGACTGTTAATATTGTGCTTTCTTTGTAGTTTGGTCCGCTGGTTGGGGAATCGCTTCCTTGGTGGAGCGTCTTGAACAGAATATCGACTTTGCCTGTTCAGTGGGTGATGAATACATTTTCACACCTCAAATTACCGCATGTGATGGAACAGAAGACGTTTTGCCACAGAACACTATTATGGCTACTCTCTATTGTGAGAGGCTGTAAAAACTTTATAACCACTCTAAATCTAGAGACGGAGCGCAAGGGGCCGACGCCTGGGGGACCGCGCGGGACAGGCGAAACCTACGCGGCTTGCCGCGAGGGTTCGACGCCCGCCCCCCGGCAAGCGTGCCCCTGCAGCGCAGTCTAATAGCGCTAGCTATTTTAATTTAAAAGTCTGAAACATACCCCTCTCATGCAGTTAAATGCGCGACGTCCTGTCGCATCAGCTGCATGAATGTATACTGAAAAGTCTGCTACACTTTACTTACATCCTATTTATCAAAAGACAAAGAACATCTCACCCAACATACGTCTACGTTATATAAAAAAACAAAAAAAGCGTTCCGCCAAAAAAGCAGAACGCCTCTCATTTACTCTTGCATCCAGTCCCATGCATCGTTCATTTCGTCTAGATTGAAATGGCGCGTCTCCAGTCCGCCTGCAAAGCTCTGCCAATTCTCGGTAGTCTTTGTCCAATCCTTTTCGCTGATGACGGCAAACTTTCGTGCGCGCCCCCAGTTTTCACGGTCAATCTGTGCACCGTCGGCCGCTTCGAACAAAGTCGAATCTTCCACTTGGTAAATGATCGCATACATGTTGAAATGCCCTTTGTCGTTTACTTTATCGCGGATGACGTGATCAAGTTTCTCAATATCCGCCTGGCTTGCGCGGCCTTCCACTTCAATCGCAATCGTTTCTTCATCTTTACTCGGTACAATTGACAACATCTCTGTTCACCTCTCCTTTATCCAGTCCCAAGCTTGCTCCGCTTGATCCAGCGGAAAATGTTTCACTTGGACGCCTGGCAACTTGTCGATCATGCCGGTCAGTTTATCGTGCCAATCCTGTTCGCTGACAACTGCTAGTTTATTGTATTGGCTCCAGCGCTTGGCATCGACTGCCAATTCTTGAAATACAGCGCCTGCTGAAGGCCGATCGATATCGCCGATGACCGCATAGACATTGAACTTTTGGTCGTTGCGAAATTTTTCGAAGACGATATTGTCGAACTTCTCCAAGTCTTCTTTGGTCACTTTTCCTTCGACTTCTAGCGCGAGGGTTTGTTCATCTTTGCTTGTGACAAATTCTAGCATGGCGGCGCCTCCTTAAAATTTACTGCTAGTCTTGCTATTCCCTGTTCTAACGGCCTCAAACTGAATTAGTCTGGACACAAACTTGGATATATCGCATTCTGCATTTTCTAATCTTCCTCACTAGTGTATAATAGAGTCAGATAATTTCGAAAGGAGATTTACTATGCCTATCCCGACAGACCACACACGCCCGGTCCGCGTGTCCGCGAAAGCAAGTGCCCATCATCAATTACAGCAATGGATTATTGATGGTACTTTGCAGCCTGGGGAAAAGTTGGTCGACACGGAACTTGCCGAAGCGCTTAACCTGAGCCGAACGCCAATCCGTGAAGCCCTGCAACTTTTGGAAGTACAAGGATTCATCGAAATGTTCCCCGGCAAAGCCACCCGTGTAACGGATATCCATATTGAAGACATCAAAGATCTTCTTCCTCCGCTCGCCGTGCTGCAAGCACTCGCCGGCGAACTGGCCATTCCTAATTTAACGCCGGAAATTTTCGGGTTATTGGAAGAAACCAACCGGAAATTCGCACGGGCGATACGCAATAACGATTCGTTCTCAGCTTTGAAGATCGACGAAGAATTCCACCAAATCATTGTCGATGCCGCAGGGAATCCATATATCGATTCGATGCTCGGACAGCTTCAATCCCATGTACGCAGACAATTTTTCCACCATTCACTTGTCCTGACGATGCGCTCCCACGATGAGCACATTGAAATCATCGAAACTTTGAAAGCTGGCGATGGCGATAAGATCTCCCATTTGATGAAATCAAACTGGGTTCGGACAATCGAAGAACTGACCACAATCAAAGGCATTTAAAAAAGCTGTTCCAAAAGTGCCGACAAGCACTTCATGGAACAGCTTTTTAGTTAGCGGTCGAAAGCTGGGGATTTCGCTTCTCCGCCTTTTCGAATCCGCACCACCGCTGCCGATACGGCGATTGCGATGAGTGCCGGAACGAGCCATCCGAGACCGTCACCGTAAAGCGGCAACACATTGGCATATGCATCAATAATGCTTTGCAGCCACGCAGGGTTTGCCACCCCGAGTGAGCCAGTCAAGGTTTTCAGTCCATCAACAATGGCAATCAAGAACGTCACCGCAATGGCCGATACGTAAACAATACGATCGTGCCCGAAGAGTGGAGACAAGAACGCCAGCAAAATCAACACAATCGCTAACGGATACAAGAACATCAAGACCGGAATCGAATACGTGATGATGTTCGCAAGTCCCGCATTGGTCACGACAAGCGAGAACACCGTGAAGATAAGGACATACGTACGGTAGCTGATGCCCGGCGTCAACTTATGGAAGAATTCCGCATTGGCGACAGTCAGGCCGACCGCAGTCGTAAGACA
The DNA here is from genome assembly GCF_042654465.1 of Planococcus dechangensis. Lineage (NCBI taxonomy): Bacteria > Bacillati > Bacillota > Bacilli > Caryophanales > Caryophanaceae > Planococcus > Planococcus dechangensis. Next base: position 301,799 of record NZ_JBHSGL010000002.1, read on the forward strand.
TGCCAATGTGATGATCACCGCCAGCAGCAATGCGCCGAACGTGCCGAAGTAATGAGCGGACGCGCCGCTCAGTACCGGCCCACCTGTTTCCAATAGCCCGAGCTGAGACGTGCTAGTTGCGCCTAGGAAAGCGATTCCCGTGTAGACAATCGCCAGTAAGGCCGCAGCCACCACACCGCTGCGGAGTGTAGCTTTCAATATCCCACTAGATGAGGTAACGCCCATTTTCTGTACGGCGGAGATGACAATGATGCCGAAGACCAGTGACGCGAGCGCATCCATCGTATTATAACCTTCCGTAAAACCAGTCAAAAACGCACCGCTCGAATATCCCTCTTGCGCCGCCCCTGCTTCTCCCATCGGAGAAACAAATGCTGCGACAAGCAAAAGTCCGAGGACCAGCAAAATTGCCGGCGCTAAAAATTTACCGATGCTTTCGACCATTTGAGTCGGGTTTAATGATAATAAGAACGACACTGCAAAAAAGACCAGCGAAAAGATAATCAATCCGGCTGTCATCGACCCTTCTCCGAGAAACGGCACAATGCCGACTTCATAAGAAACGGCCGCTGTTCGCGGCAATGCGAAAAACGGGCCGATCGTCAAATACAACGCAGCTGTAAACAATAAGCCATAAACTGGATGTACGCGGCTCGACAAGTCTTGCAGGTCACGGCTTTTCGAAAAGCCGATTGCCAGAATGCCGAGAAGCGGCAAACCTACACCTGTGGTCAAAAATCCGGCCATTGCTACCCAGACGTTCTCACCTGCATATTGGCCGAGCTGTGCCGGGAAGATTAAGTTCCCCGCTCCAAAAAATAATGCAAAAAGCATTGTCCCAATGATAAGATATGCTTTCATCGATAATTTGCTGTCCATACTTACTATCTCCTTTACTCTAATGAGTATCATTCTTTTGTATCTCCAAATACTATAAGCGCATAATTAAGTGCGATATATTGCATAAAGTAATAATACAACATCCCAATAAAAATGCAAGCTATAAAACGTTATTTTCGGAAAATTTCCTCTTTCGCTTTAAAGAACATTTCTTATAGTGCTTTTTTGCTATAACATTTTCTTCCTTTCCTGTCATTTCTTCCGGAAGTCCCGACGGAAATTGTCTCTCGCATTTCCAGAATATTGATGTACAATATCTAGATATATGAAGACGTCCATCGTTTTCCCAAAATGACCGGAAGGCGGAGGTATCCATGAAGATTGTACGTATTGTTTTGCAGCTGCTAGTGCTGTATGGCTTTTTGTTAATCGGCGAAGCCATTCAGAGTTTACTGAATTTGCCGATGCCTGGAAGCATCATCGGCTTTCTTCTATTATTTGCCGTTTTATTGCTGAAAATTTATCCGCTCGAATGGATTGATGCAGGCGCGACGTTTTTATTAAGTTTTCTGTCCTTGTATTTTATTCCCGCGACCGTCGGCGTTGTCGAGTACGGGCCATTGTTTTCAGGAAAAGGCGTGCTGCTTTTGCCTATCGTCATCATCAGTACACTGCTGACGATGGCAGCGGCCGGGCTTGCTAGTCAGTCCATCGCAAACCGCAGCTCTGCACGGAAGGAGGAGATGTAACAATGGAGTTTTCTCCAATTGCTGCTCTTTTTGCCGCATTGACCGTGGTCGTTTACGTCATCGCTAACTTTTTTTATTTGCGCTTCCGCAAAACACCTTTGAATCCAGTGTTGACAGCGACTGTCGCTCTCGTTCTTGTGCTGGTCGTGTTTGATGTTCCCTACGAAACTTATATGACCGGAGGCGACTGGATCGCTACATTGCTCGGGCCGGCTGTCGTCGCTCTCGCCGTTCCCCTCTATAAACACCGGAAACTGCTGCAGGATAATTTAATGCCCATTGCCGTCGGAATTGTCGCTGGTGTAGTCGTCGGTCTCGTCAGCGGCACATTGTTTACACGTTGGCTCGGCTTTAGCGAAGAGCTGATTTATACGGTGCTGCCGAAATCACTGACGACCCCTGTTGCGATGCAAGTCGCCACCACGATCGGCGGCATCCCTTCACTTGCCGCGGTGTTTGTCATGGTCGCTGGATTCACCGGCATTCTTTTAGGACCCTATTTATTGCAGTTATTGGGCATCGACTCCCCAATTGGGCGCGGCATTGGGCTCGGTTCTTCCGCTCATGGACTCGGTACGGCAAAAGCATTCGAATACGGACCGGAAGACGCTTCGATGAGCTCTGTCGCAATGACTTTAAGCGCTGTTCTCGGAGCCTTGCTCAGCCCTCTGGCAGCGTGGCTGCTGATGTAAACCGATTCGGCTCGATCACTGCAAACGCCACGTTCTACTAGGATCTCACAACAAAAAATCCCCGGTGCATAAGCACCAGGGATTTTCTATTGGCCGTCCATTCGATTCGGCACTTTGTTATTCAATTGGTCAAATCACGTCTGCGGAAACCGACCGCGCCTATAATAGCCAGCGCGATAGCAATGCCTACTAGCAACGCCAGCAGCCAATAGTTCACATCGTCTAGCGGAATGCTTGGAATATGCCCATACGGCGTCAATTTCGCTACCCATTCCGGCAATTGCAGTAGCTCTCCGAGATAGACGACAAAAAAGGAGAACCCGAGGTAAATCCAGATTATGCTCGCAAAAGACGGCATAAATCCGATGAACACCAGCGACGCACCGATCATGATCAGCACCGCCGGCAAATAGACGAAAGATGCACCGATATATGTGCCGAGCGGAATCGCTTCATCCACTACAGCATTCCCGAGCAATCCAAGCCCAAGTCCCGTGAACAGCAACATCACCATGGCAGTCAAAGTAGCCAGCAGCCAATAGCTGAACACTATACGCCAGCGCGAAACGGCACGGCCGATGAGGTGTTCTAGACGGCCATTTTTTTCTTCTGTTTTCACTTTCAGCATCACCATGATCGCCGGAATCGAGGCAAGGATTGCCATGACTGAAGACAGCACTGGAATGAATAGTTCGATCAAACTGAATCCTTGCTGATCGACAATCAATTGCTGGAACAGGTCGATGCTTTCAAAAAAGCGTTCAATTTCACCAAGCACCGAACCGTAAGATACACCCAGTATGAACAAGGCGACTGCCCATGCGATTAAGCCGGTGCGCTGAAGGCGCCAAGCCAACCCGAATGGTCCTTGAAGCGTTGCCGGAGCCTGAGTGCGGCCAGCACGGGTCGGCAGGAACCCGGAATCGTGATCTCGGATGCTGTTCAAATACAGTGCCAAAAAAGATAGTGTAATAGCCAAACCGACCGACAGCAAAATCGGCCACCATAGGTTTTCCACAAATGGCTTGGCCCTCAAAATCCAGCCGAGTGGCGAAGTGAGTGCCAGCGGTTCGCTCATGACATCGCCAATCGCCCGAATCATGTAAAACACTAGCAAAGCGGCAATCGACAACCCTGTGGTTGCGCGGGCATTTTGAGTGAGCTGCGCAAACACGGCCGTCATAGCAGCAAAAAATATTCCGGTGGCACCGAGTGCGGCACCGAATACCAGCGAGCCGTGCAGGTCGACGCTATCGACTTGCAGCGCAGCCATCGACACCCCCGTCAAAACAGCAAGCAGTGCATTGGCTCCCGTCAGCACAAGAAGCAAGGCCATCAAACTGGACAACCTTCCGACCGGCAGTGCCCGAACAAGCTCGAGCCGTCCTTCCTCCTCGTCACCGCGCGTATGGCGGCTCACGAGTAGGATGTTCATCAACGCGACGATCGCCGCAGTCATGACCAGCATTTCATGGGCCGTCATGGCGCCGGTCGTATAATCCGCCCCGCCGTAATTGGGCCCGACCATCGCGACCATCGCCGGATTTTCCATCGTTTCCGCAATGGCCTGCCGCTCGATATCATCTCCGTATAAATTATCGAACACGAGAACGATTCCTGCGGATACAAAGACAAACGACAAGATCCAAATCGGTAAACGGACGCGGTCGCGGCGCAGGATGAAACGCATCAAACTCCATGTGTGATCAAAAAGCTGGCTCATCAGACGCCACCTCCCGCTCCTGTCTCCGTCTCTTCGTAATGGCGGATAAACAAATCTTCCAAAGTCGGCGGACGGCTTTCCATCCGTTTAATACCGAATGTGCTCAAATAACGGATAACTCCATCCAGTTCAGACGAATCCACTTGAAACGACCAGCCGCCATCGAATGCTTCCACGCGGTGGACGCCTGGCAGCTTGTCCAGCTCCGGCACCGGTTTTTCGGTTTCGACAAACATCAAGGAACCGGTCAAATGGCGCATTTCCTTGAGTGTTCCCGTTTCAATGATGCGCCCTTTGCGGATGATCGCCACACGGTCACACAACTTTTCGACTTCCGATAGGATATGGCTCGACAATAAGATGCTCTTGCCCTGCATTTTCGCTTCTTGCACATATTCGGCAAAGACACGCTCCATAAGCGGATCGAGTCCGGATGTCGGTTCGTCGAAAATATACAAATCGGCATCGGCAGAAAACGCTGCGATAAGCGCCACTTTTTGGCGGTTGCCTTTGGAATAGGTGCGGCATTTCTTGCTCGGGTCGAGGCCAAATCGGCGGATTAATTCATCACGGCGAGATTTGTCGTATCCGCCGCGCAGCCTCCCGAACAAATCAATCACTTCGCCCCCTGTCAGATTCGGCCATAAATTGACATCCCCCGGCACATACGCAACGCGTTTATGGATATCGACGGCATCCTTCCAGACGTCTTTCCCAAAAATTTCAGCACTGCCTTCGGAAGCTTTCAAGATGCCGAGCAGTACACGCAAAGTCGTCGATTTCCCTGCGCCGTTAGGTCCGATAAATCCGAACACTTCGCCTTCTTCCACTTCGATATCCACGCCATCGAGTGCCTTGAAATCACCGAATTTTTTGCTGAGCCCGTGCGTTTTGACGACTGTCATCGTGAATCCTCCTCCGTTTCGTAAAAGCTCATTTTCAAAATGGCCAAGTATGCGTAGAATTCCTCCCAATATGGGGCAAAATCGATGTCCACCAGTTTTTGTCCCGAAAGACGCGCAAGCAACTCCTGCTGATACCCATCGACTCCCCAACGAATCAAATGAAACACTTTATCGGGATCGGCGTCTTTCCGGAATCGGCTCTTGTCGATGCCTTCATACATCAGCCGATAGCCATCTTGTTTCATTTTCTCTATCTCCCCCGCTAACTGTTCAGGCAAACGGTTTTCCGTTTCGAGCAAAAACACGCCTGAGAACCGGAAAACTTCTTCATTTTTCATTTGAGCCTCCATTTTCAAACGCGCGAGTTGCGTGAGCCGTTCAATCAAATCGGGTTCATTCGCATCCACTTTATCCAAAAAACGGCTGCGGATGTAGTCAAGGCTATACTTCACCAAATACTCGTAAAGCTCCTGCTTGCTGGTGAAATAATAGAACAGCATGCCTTTGCCGATGCCAGCTGCTTTAACGATGCGGTTGGTCGACGCTTTCGCGTAGCCATGGCTGGCGAATTCAGCAAGTGCCGCTTGACGGATTGTGCGTTGTTTGTCTTCTTCTAAACTTTCAAATCGTGTAATGATGGTCTCCAGCTCCTTTCAGGTGCATCGGTGGACCACTCTGGTCGACTTAAATATACACCTTTCGACCAATGTGGTCAATATAAAAGTCTGATTATTCCAACTTTCCATTAATCAGCTTCTGTGCTTTCCTGAAACCGCTTGCCGTGCTATCTTTGACATATACATGACAAGACAGGAGGAACTTCTTTTGACTAATTATTTCACACCTAAGTTTTCTGTCGCCGCGCTTGGAGCTGCAGCTGCGCTGACCTTGTCCGCTTGCGGCAGCGACAGTGAAGAAACTGCTGACAGCACCACTGCCTGGGACGAGATCCAAGAAGAAGGCATATTGACCGTTGCCACGTCCGGTACACTTTACCCGACTTCATTCCGCGCGGAAGGCACGGACGAATTGACCGGCTTTGAAGTCGAAGTCGTGCGCGAAGCGGCAGAGCGCCTTGAGCTGGAAGTCGAATTCACGGAATTGGGCTTTGACGAAATGTTGACTTCTGTTCAGACGGGCCAAGTGGATATCGCCGCCAATGATATCGAGATCAACGAAGGCCGCCAGGAAAATTTCCAGTTTTCCACCCCATTCAAATATTCTTACGGCACAGCTATCGTCCGTGCTGACGACCTGTCAGGCATCGAGACATTGGAAGATCTGGAAGGCAAAAAAGCCGCCGGCGCTTCGACTTCCGTCTATATGGAAACCGCTCGTTCATACGGTGCAGAAGAAGTGACCTACGACAACGCTACGAACGAAACTTATTTGCGCGACGTGGCAATCGGCCGTACAGATGTTATTTTGAACGATTATTATTTGCAGACACTTGCCATTGAAGCATTCCCTGAACTCGAAATCGTCATCCATCCGACGATCAAGTACAGCCCTTCTGAAGTCGGCATGGTCATGAACCAAGACAACGATGAACTAGTAGAGAACGTCAACCGCGTCATAGAGGAAATGCTCGAAGACGGAACCATCGCTGACATTTCCGCCGAGTTTTTCGCCGGTGCCGATGTAACAGAACCGATTGATATTGAAGAATAAATGCTTATCGTCGCAGACAGCCAGTTAAAATGGTTCGTTTGCGGCGATTTTTCCTTATTTCAACGATTGGCTCTTGATCCGCCTTACCTTTATTTCAGTAAAAAAAAGCAGTATACTAAAGAATTATTTAGAATAATCTGCAGATGAGGTGAGCTTTTGGAATTCACATTTTCCCCTTTGAGTGAACACGCGATCGTCATCGAAACAAAGCCCATCATTGATAAAGAAACCGAACAAGCGGTGCGTAAACTAACATTATTATTGGACAGCCATCCACCGGAATGGATGATTGAATTTATCCCAGCTTTTACGACCGTCACCGTTTTTTATGATCCGCGCCGAATCAGGCGCGCTCAAGTTGAACAACAATTGCGCTTGCTGCTTGCTGATTTGGATGAGATCGAGGCGCCTGCTGCGCGCACCATTGATATACCGGTCCGCTACGGAGATACGTTCGGCCCGGATCTTGGCTTTGTAGCGAAGCATAACGGCTTGACCGAAGATGAAGTCATCGCCATTCACACCTCCGGCATTTATAGCGTTCACATGATCGGCTTTGCCCCCGGATTTCCTTTTATCGGCGGCATGTCCGAAAAAATCGCCGCACCGCGAAGAAAATCGCCGCGGCTGCGCATCCCTGAGCGCAGCGTCGGTATCGCCGGCACACAAACAGGCGTTTATCCGATAGAGACACCGGGCGGTTGGCAATTGATCGGCCGCACCCCGCTGCGCCTGTTCCTCCCAAACGAAGAAATTCCAAGTTTGCTGCGCGCCGGCGACAAGATCCGGTTTACGCAAATTACTGAAGCCGACTACCGCGAACAGGAGGCGAGGTCACATGCTGAACATTCATAAAAGCGGAGTGCAGACATCCATCCAAGACCTAGGACGAACCGGCTATCAGCGCTACGGTGTCATTGCAAGCGGTGTCGCCGATCCGTTTGCGCATCGCATCGCCAATTTGTTGGTCGGCAATGCTGAATCATCGCCGACTTTGGAAATTGCTTTATCAGGACCGACCATTGAGTTCGAAGCCGATCATTTTATCGCCATCTGTGGCGGTGACTTGTCGCCATCGCTCGATGGACAGCCGCTTGGAATGTGGCGCGGCCACTTTGTCCCAAAAGGCAGCATATTGTCTTTCGGTGAACCAAAGCGAGGAGCCCGCAGTTACTTGGCCATTGCCGGCAGCTTCGACGTCCCTTCTGTCATGGGCAGCTACTCGACGTATTTACGGGCAGGGCTTGCCGGCTTTAATGGGCGCGCACTGAAAAATGGGGACATACTGCATATCACTCCACTGTCCACTGAGCGTCTCGACGCATTAGTCCGTTCGCACGACCAGACAGCCGACTGGTTGATTCCCCCCGCTCGCTACTATCCGCAGCCAGTCATCCGGATGATTCCCGGCCGGCAGTTCCTACTTTTCAATGAAGAAAGCCGCCTGCACATCTTCCAAGAAGCGTTCACCATCTCAGTCGATTCAGACCGCATGGGCTACCGTTTGGAAGGCCCTGCTCTTGAACTCGAGAAGCCAAATGAATTGATTTCCGAAGCCGTCGCGTTCGGTTCGGTCCAAGTGCCGGCAGACGGCAAGCCGATTGTCCTGCTCGCCGACCGCCAAACGACCGGCGGCTACCCGAAAATTGGTCAAGTCGCATCGGTCGATTTGCCGCTGATCAGTCAGTTGAAGCCTGGCGAATCACTGAAATTCCGCGAAATAACCGTGGATCAAGCCGAACAGCTTTATCTCAAACAAGAACAGCAAATCCAACGATTAAAAATCGCCATCCAAGTAAAACGGGAGGAATAGATATGAACCACAAAATAGACTTGAATTGTGACATGGGAGAAAGCTTTGGCGCATACACGCTTGGCAACGACCAAATAATCCTCGATTACGTCAGTTCCGCCAACATCGCATGTGGCTTTCACGCAGGCGACCCGACAACAATGCGCGAAACCGTCAAGCTTGCCCTTGAGAAAAACGTCGGCATCGGCGCTCATCCCGGTTTTCAAGACCTTGCCGGATTCGGGCGCCGCCACATGGCCGTAAGCCCTCAAGAAGTTTACGACCTGATCATTTACCAAATCGGCGCGTTGTATGGTTTCGTAAAAGCGGAAGGCGGCTCTTTGAAACATGTGAAAGCTCATGGAGCGATGTACAATATGGCCGTGACCGATGCAAAAATTTCTGAAGCCATTGCAGAAGCCGTCTATAAAGTTGACCCCGAACTTGTTTTATTTGGATTATCAGGTAGCGAAATCATCAAAGCCGGTGGCAAGATCGGCTTGCGCACTGCCAACGAAGTATTTTCCGACCGAACTTATCAACCGGATGGAACACTTACACCGCGCAGCCAAGATAATGCACTCATCACCGATCCGCAAGAGGCGATCCATCAAGTCATCCGTATGGTCAAAGAGCAAAAAGTCATCAATACGGCAGGAAGCGAGACGGCCTTGAAAGCCGACACGATTTGTATTCATGGAGACGGCAAAACAGCAAAAGAGTTTGCACGACACATCTCCATCTCATTGGAGGAAGCGGGCATCGAAATTCATCCCATCGACAAAATTGTCTAACCCCTTGTTTGGCTGAATCTAAAAAACGCCTGCAACTGCTTTGGCTGGAACGAATCCAGTCGGTGCAGTTGCAGGCGTTTTTTCTCAACACTCACGTAAAGTTATTGTTTTTCCAACCATTCCGAAACACCATTCAAATCTTCGCATACGGTATCAGGCCGATTGTCGAGCTCTTCATTCGCTTGCCCGCTGCGGTTGACCCAGGCAGTTTGAAATCCGATGTTTTTCGCACCTTCGATGTCCCATCCGTTAGAAGACAAGAATAATACTTCTCCCGGATCCAGTCCGAGCTGCTCATGGGCATATTCATACGCTGCAGGCGAGGGCTTAAATTTCCGGATATCGTCGACGCTGAAGATGTCGGTAATTTGCCCGTGGATGGCAGATCCCGCAATCAATGGCTCGAGCATGTCCCGAGAACCATTGGACAAGACAGCGAGCCGCTTATCTCCATGTTCTGTTAAAAACGCCGGCACTTCCTCGTATAACGACAGCGCTTTATACTCTTCCATCAACGCGTCTTGCTGCGCTTGGTCAGTCGGCAGCCCCAGTTCGTGCAGTGCATGAACAAGGGCATCGCGCGTCACTTCGGAAAATGGCTTGTACGTTCCCATGACTTCGCGCAAGGTGGAATACTCCAATTGCTTTTTGCGCCACAACTGGCTGAGTTCCGCGCCGTTTCTTCCGTATAAACTTTGTGCTTTTGCGGCAACTGAATGGACATCGAACAATGTGCCGTACACATCAAAAACCAATGCTTTTACCTTGTGGTTCATGCCATCAATTCCTTTCGAATGCGAATCGCCACTTGCTCCCAGTATGCCGCTTCGTGCGGTACCATATCAGACAAGCCGATCCGCTTGCGGAAGACTTTCCTGCCAGTTGGCGTTTCGTAAAAACCGTTTATGTGGATATGCTCGACTCGCTTCGTGCAGAGTTCAAAAAATGCATGGAATTCAGCGGACGCCACGCCCGCCACTTCCTGCTGTTGCAGGCTGTATTCCTCCAGCGCCAGTTGTGTTGCTTGATACAAATAGACATGCGCACGTTCACGGTCGATGAAGCCAGGAAGCGAAATTTCGTCATGGATGATTCCAAGCGGCGCGAGTTCGGCAAGGTTGAGCGATAAGCCAAGCTCCTCTTCGATTTCCCGGACGCCGTCTTCGACCGCTTCATCTGCTGCGATATGGCCTGCTGCAGTAATATCAAAAAGGTCTGGAAAATCCGTTTTCTCTGAGCTTCTCAATTGGAAATGGATTAATGGGCGACCCAGTTCACGGGTCACCACCCAGCAATGAAAAGTATTATGCCACAAGCCGCGGGCATGGATATCCTCACGGCTTGCAACGCCAAGAAGCGCACCGGATTCTGCGACATGCGCTATCTTTTCAATAGCCATCGCGCAACCTCCAAAAAACCAAATCGCCAGCTTGGGCCGTCCGTTCAAAGCCGAGTTTCTCGAGCACACGGATCGAAGCGGCGTTGTCCTGATAACATTCTGCCGTCACTTCGCGCACTTCCGGAAACGAAAAAGCCCAGTCGATCAATCCTTTCACGCCTTCTGTCGCATAGCCCAACCCTTGGCGATCGTCGCTCACGCTATAGCCGATTTCCACTTTTCCGGCTTTATCGAATCGCCCTTTAAACCCCATATCCCCTATCGGCGCGCCGCTTTCGTCAAAAGCGATCCACGCTCCCCAGCCAAGCAGCTGCGGATCCTGATTCAACTCATGCAAATGCAGACTGATATGCGGCCCCAGTTCGTAACTGCCGTAAAGCGTACGGTATAACTCCTCCGTTACCGGCACGAGCTTCATCCGCTCTGTCCGGATTTCTTTTGCAGTCGAGTTGGTATTCATACGTTTTCCCCCTTGCCTTGTTCATTCCAAGCTTTTGTAAAATGCCAGCGCGAATTCCACGATGTCCCGGTCATAACCCGAGCGAGCGTGAATGCGCTCAATCCAAGCATCCAAAGACGGGGCAGGCTCTTCGTTGATCAAGCCGGCCGTTGTGCTGAGTTCACTCTGCCAGCTGTTGAACTCCCAATGCGCCAATTCTCCTTCATGCGCAACCCGCACTTCAATCATCGGAGTTTTGCCCAGCTGATGCTGTGAATATTCTGCTGCCTGCCAAAACTCTGATAAGTCGACGGGGTCGAGTGAATATTTCTGCACCGACAATTTGCCTCCCGGCCGCTGATAAATAACGGTCAATCCATCCGGTTCAGCCGATAATTGAACAGCCGCGCCGGGGAAAAACCCTTGTTGCGGCGCATCTAAAAATGCCTCATCTTGCGTTTCCGCCAAAATCGGCTGTATCCATTGGTCCCCTAGGTCACATAAAAAACGCCGTCCGCTTTCATCAATGGCCAGCACCGCTGCATGCCCTTGTTCTGTGCCAAGTTTTGACCCGATCGGATAGGCTTCGATACCCGCCGCACGAAAATCAGTCAGCAACCACAACGCGAGGTCAAAGCAATTGCCACCGAGCCCATATGCCTTGCGATGCTCGCGCATTTCTTCCACGCTACGCTGCTTTTTCACACCCGCCTGCTCGTAATGCCAGGCCTTCACTAAATTATCCATCGGCAGCCCGTCAAAGCACCGCCATACACCCAAGATATCTTCACCAGCCCGCATCGCCCGACCCCCTCTCCTCATCCATCTTCCTTTACTTTCGATTCGAGACATCTATATTCCTGCATGAAAAAAAGGAAGGCCAGAGCCTTCCTTGCTAAGTTTTGGCGAATCGCCTTTTTGCGTATACATAGGTTACCGCCAATGCGGCGACGAGCACGCCGCCTTTAATGATGTCGAACGCATAATAAGGCAAGTTCTGAATCGTCAGCCCGTTTAGCAAGATCCCGATCACCGCTGCACCGAAAAACGTGCCCAGCACATTAGGCCTGCCGGCTCCAAGTACGGCGTATCCGACAAATACCGCGGCCACTGCTTCCATCAGCAGCGGCGCTCCTGCATCAATCTGACCTGAGCCGACGCGTGCTGTAAACAAAATACCCGCCATCGATGCCAGTGCACCGGAAACGATATAAGCGATTGTTTTGACCTTCTTGACATTGACGCCCGATAAGGTCGCCGCTTCCGGATTGCCTCCGGTCATGTAAAACACACGTCCCCATCTTGTGTGCTGGAGGACCACATAAGCGACCAAAACGACAGCGAGCATGATCCACACCGGCACCGGCAAACCGAATAAATGCCCTTGCCCGATCCACAAGAATGCAGAAGACATCTCCCCAGGCGCTGTGCCTCCAGACGTCAGCGGCATATAATTGTAAATCGAATAGCCTTCCGTATACGTCCGGTGCAGCCCCGCGACGATGTACATCATGCTAAGCGTCGCCAGTAAATCCGGAATGCCGATGATGACGATCAGAAAACTATTGAGCAAGCCGACGAGCACACCGATCACCAGCGGCAACAACAGAACGAGCCACAGTGGCAGATCGTACCAGACCATCAGTGAAGCCGTGAACACCGTCGACAGAGACATCGTTGAACCGACAGAGAGATCAAAACCATCCACAACTAAAGTGAACGTAACCCCAAGCGCCAACAAGGTGACGATGGAAATCGAACGCAAGATGTCGGTGAAGTTGCCATAGCTGAAAAAGGCGCTGCTAATGGAGCTGAAATACAAAATGATGATCGCGAGTAAACCGATCGCTCCGTATTTATAGAGAAATCCGATGACTTTCTCTTGAGTTGTGTGCTGTTTAGACAGCTTCTTCTCCACCGCTTGCATATAACAAAATCCTTTCCTGGGTCGCTTGTTCCCTTGTTAATTCCTTGACGATGCGGCCGTCGCACATGACCAGAATGCGGTCGGAGATGCCGAGCGCTTCTTGTATTTCGCTCGTGAAGTATAAGCAGGACTTCCCGCTTTCCGCCAGCTCGCGAATCAAATGGAAAATGTCCACCTTCGCTCCGATGTCGACGCCTTTTGTTGGTTCGTCAAACAAATACAAGCGCGAATCCAAAGACATCCATTTGCCGATCGCCACTTTTTGCTGGTTGCCGCCGCTCAAATGCATGAGCGGTGTTGTCGTATCGGAAGTTTTGACTTTCAGTTTTTCAATAATCGACTGGGCAAATTGCTGTTCCTGTGCTTTTTTCATGAACAAACGCCCAGAAAACTTGCGCAAATTCGGAAAACTGGCGTTCGTTTCAATCGATTCATGCACGAAGAGCCCTTCTTTCCGCCGTTCTTCGGGAATGAGCGCGATTCCGGATTTGATCGCGTCAGCTGGATGCTTCAAGCGCACCGATTGGCCGCCCAATGCGATTTTGCCGCAGACGTTTTCTGCGGCGCCGAAGAGCGCTTTGGCAAGTTCGGTTTTTCCCGCTCCCACTAGCCCGACGATGCCGACGACTTCACCTGATGCTGCCGTAAATGAAATCTCTTTCAGTTTCCTTCTATCAGACAAAGCTTCCACTTTCAGCAAGGTATCTTGTACGGCATGTTCCACGTGCTGCAATTCACGGCTCAGTGCACGCCCGAGCATCGCTTCGACGACTTGCTGCTGTTCGGCTTCTGCTGTATTGAACGCAGCAACATGGCGGCCGTCGCGCATGATGGTGATGCGGCTACACAGCTCGAATACTTCCGGCAAGCGGTGCGAGATGAAGATGCAGCCGACGCCTTGTGCGCTGAGCGTGCGGATGACCGAAAACAGTTTGTCCGCTTCGTAGACCGAAAGCGGGGCAGTCGGTTCATCAAAAATAATGACTTTCGCTGAATGGACAAGCGCACGGGCGATCAGCACCAATTGTTTGTCCGCCAAGCTCAATTGCGATACCTTCTGCTCCACATCGATATGTTCGGATTGGAGGCGCGACAGCACTTCCCGCGCTCGTCCTTGTATTTTCCGCTTGGAAACAAACAAGGGGCCGGCTGCTGCAAAGCTGTCGAGCAAGATGTTTTCAGCGACGCTCAACTCCGCAATGAGCGCTGTATCGACTTCCTGATAGACACAATAAATGCCGTTCTTTTTCGCCGCTTTTGGTGAATTGAAACCGAGTTCTGTGCCATCTAGCCGGATGCTTCCGGCGTCTTGCGGATAGACGCCCGATAACACTTTGATCAATGTACTTTTGCCGGCGCCGTTGACGCCAAGCAAGGCATGAATTTCACCGCGCTCCAGCGAAAATGCCGCTCCGTCCAAGGCTTTGACAGGACCGAAACTTTTCGTGATCGCTCGCATCTCCAATAACTGGCTGCCCATCCGCTCGCCTCCTCTCCCCGAAAATCAGTAACGCTCGTCGTCAGCGCCCTTCTAGTTCTTCTAGTGCGGGTGTGTATCCTTGCTCACTCGCGCCCCAGCCTTCGATGTATTCGCCCAATTGTTCTGTCGTCACGGCTGTCTCCGGCAGTTTGTCCGCATCGATGAAAATCGGTTCGAGTGTCACTTGCTCTTCCGGAGTCTCCCCGCCGATCAATTGATATGCATAACGCACTTGGATGCGCCCGATATCCTCCGGGTCAACTGCAGCCGATGCAGCCCATGGACTGCCGTCTTTTTGGATCATCTGCAAATCTTCATCACTCATATCGATGCTGTACACTTTGATGTCGGTGCGCCCTGCTTGTTCAATGGCACGCACTGCGCCTTTGGCAAATTCATCCCATGCTGCCCACACCGCTGTAATCTCGCCTTCTTCAGGGTATTGTTTCAATACCGCTTCCATCTGCGCTTGTGTATCGAGCGCCGTGTTTTGTGTCGCGGCACCGAATGCCGTCACTTCCTGGATGCCTGGGTTGTCAGCGAGAAACTGTTCGTATGCCACTTGGCGGCGTTCCATCGGCGCAAAACCGGCTGTCCAAATCTTGACGATATTCGCTTCCCCACCATGGTCCGCAGCCAATTTTTCCAGCGTCAACTCCGCCATCAACTGATCGCCCTGTTCGAGCGACACCACGCCGTCGACATCGACGCCTGCATCAAAGGCGACAACTGGAATACCCTGTTCCACTGCGCGTTCTACGCCTTGATTCAAGGCTTCTTTCGTTCCGTGGTCGATCAGAATGGCATCAAACCCTTGGTTGATCGATGCATCCAAGTTGGATGCCATTTTCGCGAGATCGCCGTCTGAAGTGAAGACCGTCACGCTGCCGCCGAATTTGGCGACCTGCTCTTCCACGCCGGCAATGTATTGCGCGGAAAAAGTGCCGAGGTTTTGCTGCATGATGAGTGCGACTTTCTTGTCTGAAAGCGGATGGTCCGCTGCCGCTTCCTGGTCGTCTGGAGCCGTTTCTTCTGCGGTCGCTTCCCCTTTGGGCTGACAACCTGAAAGCAAGATGGCGAACACTAATCCGAATAAAATGAACCATGCTGATTTGTTTTTCATATCGTTTCTCCTTTTGATGGCACCGCATAAAGCTGGGCCTCGATAGTTTGTTCATCATTCGGGCGGATGACGCCGCGTTCGGTGATGATCGCCGTAATATACTTTGCCGGTGTGACATCAAAAGCTGGATTGAACACTTTCGTTCCGGCCGGTGCGATTTGTTGCGTCCCGATCGCTGCCACTTCTTCCGCCGCCCGTTCTTCGATCGGGATAGAACTGCCGGTTTGAAGAGAGAGGTCGAATGTGGACACCGGGGCCGCTATATAAAAAGGGATGCCATATGCATGCGCGAGAAGCGCCAAATTGAGTGTGCCGATTTTATTAGCCGTGTCGCCGTTTGCCGTAATGCGGTCCGCGCCGACGATGATCGCTTCGATTCCTTTTGCGCCAATCGTGTGTGCCGCCATGCTGTCGGTGATGAGCGTGACGTCGACTCCTGCCTGCTGCAATTCCCAAACGGTCAAGCGCGCCCCTTGGAACAGCGGACGTGTTTCGCATGCGTACACTTCGAACTCGCGGCCGCGCTCTTTGCCGAGATGAAACGGTGCGAGTGCAGTGCCGTATTTGGCTGTCGCGATCGATCCCGCATTGCAGATTGTCATGACTTTTTCTTTCTCTGCGAGTAACTCGAGTGCATGTTCGCCGATACTGCGGCATGCCGCTTCGTCTTCATCGCGGATCAGCTGCGCCTCTTCGATCAGTTGCGCTTTTCCTTGCTCAACTGTTCTTGACTGATCGATGCGACTGACTAACCGTCCGATCGCCCATGCCAGATTGACCGCTGTCGGGCGGGAGGCGACAAGATAGGCTGCATCTTGTTTTACATAATGGCGGAATAAATCGATGTCTATCGTGTGGTGCCTCCTTGCCGCAAGTGCCAAGCCATAAGCGGCGGCAATGCCGATCGCCGGTGCTCCGCGCACTTTCAGCTGGAAAATCGCTTCGTGCACTTGTTCCAAAGTCTCGAGCGTTTCATAGTGGACCGTCTGCGGAAGCAGTCGCTGATCCAAAATGGCCAGTTGTTCATCTTTCCAGATGACCGATAATGGAATGGTCATTTGCTCAGCTCCTTAATCGCCGCTTCCAGCTCAGCAATGGACTGATAGCTCCGGCGCGTTTGAATCAAAGTTTCACCGGCTTTCAAGGTTTGCCGCTTGCGGTCGATTCGTGTCGCTTCATCTGCAATATCATCCAAGTCGCGGACATGCGCCAAGCCGATCGTCCGGCGGATCAATTCACATCCGGCAAAGCCAATCGCATCGTGGAAGATTTTTTCGATGGCGTATTCGCGGTAGCCGGCCGTCGTTTTATACGTTTCGATTCCGTCGCTTTCCCATAAGCTTGAAAACTGCTCTTCGAACACTTGCCACGTTTGGGTGATGTCTTGCACAATCAGTTCACGTTCTTCGCCGCTGCGGGTAATCGCCTGGACGATCAAATTGGCGAGAAACAAACCGATATCAAAGCCAATCGGCCCGTAGAAGGCGAACTCCGGATCGATGACCTTCGTATCGTGTTCGTCGACGAAAATGCTGCCGGTATGCAGATCGCCATGTAAAAGTGCTTCCGCTTCCGTCAAAAAGCTGCGCTTCAGTTTGGCCACTTCGAATTTCAGCGGCTGGTTGTCCCAAATTTCCTGTGCCGCTTCGCGCAGCGGCTCTTCGAAATCATTGGTGTCATGGTCGAAAAACGGGTCGGTGAAAATGAGGTCTTCCGTAATTTTGCACAGCTCCGGATTGGAGAACTCAGCCGCAAGCCGCTTTTTCTCAAACGGATGCAAACCGAAATCCGACGTGTAGAACAAGGTGTGCGCCAAATAACCGCCGATATGTTCCGCAAGCTTCGGGTAATGCTTGGCGTCGATCAACCCGTTGCGTAAAATCGTCAATTGCGATAAGTCTTCCATGACGGTGACAGCAAGCGCAGCATCCGTCGCATAAACTTCCGGCACACGGCCTTTCGCCAGTTTGCCGTGCAACTTCAAGGCATTCGCTTCAATGGTCGCGCGGTGAAGCGTCAGCGGCCAGCTTTCGCCGACGACTTTCGCATAAGGCAAGGCCTGTTTGATGATGAGCCCTTGCCCAGTGGCAGAATCGCTAATGCGGAATACATAATTTAAGTTGCCATCGCCGATTTCTTCGCATAACAGAGAAGCGGATGTCGCAAAGACTTCCAACTCCTGTGCCAGCGCAATTGCTTCTTGTTCAGTCAGTGCTTTATATGTAGACGGTGCTGTAATGGTCATATGGTTTGCCTCTTTTCTGTAGAATAATAAAAAGCCTCTTTCCCGAAAGAAAGAGGCGCAGAATAAGAGATCCCATGCCTCTTATCTCTCAGAAATGTACATTTCTGATGGAATTAGCACCGTGCCTTAAGGGGATCAAATCCCGGCGCCAAAGCGCCCCGTCTCACAACGGTATTACGGTCGGTTGCTGGGCGTCATCGGGCCATTCCCCTCTGCCTGCTCTTGATAAGAGTACTACTATGCAACATTATGAAGTTCTGAAACGAATGCTAGCATGATTCTGAATTCATTGTCAATAAAATATTTCGAAAAAATGAAAATCTTTCCGCTAAAGGCGAGTCCGCTACTCGGGTTGTCAATGTAACCAACCCACCACTTGGTCTTCCGTTGATATGCCGTACTGCTTGGATCGTCGATTAGTGGACGAACAAACTTCCCGAAATGACGTCAGGATATTTTTCAGATATTTTTGATATTGTCCGTTGACAGATGCTGCCTATCATGAAATAATCAGAATTACTTTGCAACACCCACAATTCCATATTCTATTCTTATTCAGAGCAGGTGGAGGGACAAGCCCTACGAAGCCCGGCAACCGGTCCAATGATGGACACGGTGCTAATTCTTGCAGCCAACGCAATTGATTGGCTGGGAAATAAGAAGGCGTTAATCATTAACCTCTTCTTGTTTATGAAGAGGTTTTTTTATGTCCACTAAGCAGGAGGGTTATTCATGAGCGGTGTTATCGCGACATATCAATTATTCGGCAAAGCCGGTTCATTCGAAAAAAAAGCAGAAGCCATTGCACTCGGTCTGACGGTCGGATCGTGGACCGATCTGCCATTGCTCGAGCAACAGCAATTGCAACAACATAAAGGGCGCGTCGTGTCGGTCGAAGAATTTTCGCACATCACCCACCCCGTACGTCCAGGCGTCATTCAAGCCCATTTGAAAATCCATTACCCGGCGGCCAATTTCTCAGCGGATCTGCCGGCTATTCTGACAACCGTCTTCGGTAAATTGTCGCTCGACGGCGAAATCAAATTGATCGACTTGGAATTTGAAGATTCCTTGCTCCGCCAGTTCCCGGGCCCACGCTTTGGCATCGACGGCATTCGTGAATTGCTCGGCGTCAGCGAGCGCCCGCTCGCCATGAGCATCTTCAAAGGCGTCATCGGCCGCGATCTCGATTATTTATCGGCACAGCTTCGCCAACAGGCACTCGGCGGCGTCGATTTGGTGAAAGACGATGAAATTTTATTCGACAATCCACTGACACCGTTTGACCAGCGCATCGCCGCAGCGCGTCATGTATTAGACGAAGTATACGCAGAAACCGGCCACCGCACGCTCTATGCCGTCAATTTATCCGGACGGACATCGAGCCTGCGAGATAAGGCGCGGCGGGCGCGTGAACTCGGTGCGGACGCTTTACTGTTTAATGTCCATGCCTACGGATTCGACGTCTTGCAGGAGCTGGCTGAAGATACGGAAGTAGCATTGCCGCTAATGGCGCATCCAGCGTTCAGCGGAGCGTATACTTCATCCGATTTTTACGGCGTTTCCACTGCGCTCGCACTCGGCAAATTGACACGCTTGGCCGGGGCCGACTTTAGCTTGTTTCCCTCCCCTTACGGCAGTGTGGCACTCGAGAAAGAAACAGCGTTGCAGCTCGGGCGTGAACTGGTCAGCGACGGCCCATTAAAGCGCAGCTTCCCGGTGCCATCCGCCGGCATCCACCCGGCACTTGTGCCGCTGCTGTTGGAAGATTACGGCATCGATAGCATCATCAATGCTGGAGGCGGCGTCCACGGCCATCCGGACGGTGCTGCTGCCGGCGGCAAAGCGTTCCGCCAAGCGATCGACGCCGCACTGCAAGGACAGGCTTTAACAGAAGCCGCCAAACAACAGGAAGAATTACAAAAAGCTTTAGTACTATGGGGTGAGACCGTATGAACAAGCCAGTAATATTTTGCGACTTCGATGGAACGGTGACTTCCCGCGATAATTTGATCGCCATTATGAAAGAGTTCGATCCGCCGGGTTGGGCGCCGATAAAAGATCAGATTTTAGATCAGCGAATTTCCATACGCGAAGGCGTCCAGCAAATGTTTTCCTTGCTGCCGTCTTCCACCAAGCAACAAATCATCAACTATGCGCTCGAACAAGCGGAAATCCGCGAAGGCTTCGCCGATTTCGTCGCCTATACGAAACGCCATGATATTCCGCTCTATATCGTTAGCGGCGGCATCGATTTTTTCATCTACCCATTGCTCGAGCCATACGGTCCATTCGCTGGCATTTATTGCAACGAAGCGGATTTCTCGGGCGATACAATTCACATTAATTTCCCGCACGGATGCGACGACCAATGCGACAGCCAAGGCTGCGGATGCTGCAAGCCGTCCGTCATGCGCCGTATCATGTCGGAGCCATCGACGAGCATCGTTATCGGTGACTCCATCACCGACCTGCAAGCCGCCAAGCAAGCGGATCTCGTCATCGCCAGGGATTTCCTCGTCGACAAATGCGAGGAGCTCGGCATTGCCTACGAAGCATTCGAAAGCTTCCACGACGTGACGGATATTCTCGACGCCAAGCTAGGGGTGATTTCATGAGCGCTTACGACACCCGCTGGCAAGAGCTCGCCGAAGTGAAACGGGCACTCGCCGCGCGCGACTGGTTCATGGGCACGAGCGGCAATTTGGCGATTAAAGTGTCGGATGAGCCGCTTGAATTTCTCGTCACCGCCAGCGGCAAAGACAAATACAAGGAAACAAACGAAGATTTCCTGCTCGTCGATGCACACGGACAGCCCGCACAAGCTAGCGCGCTCAAGCCTTCCGCCGAAACTTTGCTGCACCAAGCCATTTATTCAAAAACATCAGCGGGCTGCAGCCTGCACGTCCATACCGTTGCCAACAACGTCATCTCGGAACTATATGGTGATGAGGGAGTCATCCAATTCCAAGGCCAGGAGCTCATCAAAGCGTTCGGCTTATGGGAACAAGATGCCACACTGTCGATTCCGATCATCCCGAACCACGCCGACATCCCAAAGCTTGCAGATGAGTTCAGAAACTTCGTCAACGCCGATAAAGGCGCTGTCCTCATCCGCAACCACGGCATCACCGTGTGGGGGACAGATGCTTTTGAAGCAAAAAAACTGCTAGAAGCAAGTGAATTTCTATTCCAATACCAGTTGGCGCTCCGCCAATTGCAATCTTAAACAAGAGAGGAAGATCTATCATGGCCATCATCAAAATCCAAGGAACAGACGAAACGATTGAGTCCCAACAAGAGGTTGCCGTATTCCTCGAAAGCCAGGAAGTCGTCTACGAGCATTGGGATATCAATAAATTGCCGGAGCCATTGCGTGAGAAATTCGATTTGAGCGACGAGGAAAAAGAACAGATCCTTGAAGCATTCCGTTCGGAAATCGATGACATCTCGGCGCGTCGCGGCTACAAGGCAGCAGACGTCATCTCTTTGTCCGACTCGAACCCGAAGCTCGATGAACTGCTGAAAAACTTCCAGCGCAAGCATATCCATACAGATGACGAAGTGCGCTATATCGTCAGTGGCCACGGCGTCTTCATCATCCAAGGCAAAGACCAACGCTTTTTCGAAGTCCATTTGACTCCGGGTGATTTGATTTCCGTACCGGAAAACATCACGCATTATTTCACGCTCGCCGAAGACCGCAAAGTCGTCGCCGTGCGCATCTTCGTCACCACGGAAGGATGGGTTCCGGTCTACGAGGACGAAACCGTCAAAAACTAACAAAACAAGCAAAAAAGACATGCCTCCTGTTAAAGGGGGCATGTCTTTTTTGCTGTTGCTTGGCATTGGATTGATCGAAAAGAATAGTATTTATTGAAAAAGAAGCGTTTCAATCATTCAATACACTTTTGCGTTTGCGGATTTGATATGTATTCAATTGCTGGAACAGCCTGGAGGAAATATGTTGGCCGATCTTAAATTCCACACCGTATTCAAAATACGGTTCTTTCACCAGCTTCCGTACGATGCGCCCTTCTAGCTGAAACTCTTCATCCAGCAACTCAAAATTGCATAGCACTTGTTCATAAAGCGCAAAGTCGAGGCTTGCAGTAAAAACCAATCCTCCCGCACTCATATTGCCAATATCGACGAGCACTTCTTCTTGTTCCGGCACCACCACTTTTCCGCTGATGGCACGGATAAAGGATACCCGAAAAAATTCCCTGCGGTTATCGTCCACGTTGTCTCTCCCTTTCTGCCTTTACTGTTACATATACAAATTAAGCAGCAAGCCTTTAATTTCCCCTACCGTATCCAGTATCCCAATATATTCCACTTCATTATCCAGCAATTGATCTTGAAGCGCAATCACTTTTTCATCGATTACTTTAATGATTTGCTGCGGTGGTGCACTGTTTCCAAATCCTGACGGCGCCTGGTCGGCCAATTGGATGCCGTGGCGCAGCGATTCACTTAGAAACTGCTTGATAGCTTGTTTATAAGCAACCAGATTTTCCAATGTCCGATGTTCTGCAAGCCGTCTGCCTTGGATTTCGACATGCGTGAACAATGGCGCCAATGCATCGCGGCGCAGCTCGATACGGGATTGCTTCATAGCTTGGGCAAAGGCGCCACTGGCCGGTTTGGCCGCTGCAGCATTCGGGTGTTCCGAAGCCAATGGCCTTGTTGCATCTATGCGCATATGAGTTCCTCCAGTTAGCCCGCATTAACGGTCTATTTGACGTTTTATTTTAGTGAATATGCCTTTTCTTCTCGATCTGGACAGCAACTTCCACTTCCCCGATCTTCACATCCAGTAACTTGGCAATATGGGCTGTGGAAAATCCTTGTTTAGTGAGCTGGCGGATTTTTTCACGGCGGCTCACCTCCACTTCAGGTTTGCTGACGAGATGAAGCGCCGTTTGCGGCTCAGTTGTTTCCTGCTGTGGCTTCGATAAGCGCTCTAGTTTCGCTTCCGTCTCCTGCAGCCGCTCCATCAACTTGTCGTAAAGCGCCTCATTTTCCTGTTCAACAGCTTCGACGAATTCCCCCATCGCTGCCTCCAGCCGTTCGGATTCCTCTTCAATCATCCATTTCCTCGACATCATCAATTTGATGTTCATCAACAACAATAAGGTGCTGACTATTATAAGCAAACTTGCCATGCGCTGTCCCTGCCTTCTGTTCTTTAATAATGTTCGTGAACCGATAAGATCGCCGCATGCAGCCTCAGCATCGCCTTGGAATGCAATTGTGAAATTCGGGAGACGCTGAGCCCTAGAATTTCCGCAATTTCAGTCAGTTTCATTTCCTCGAAATAGCATAAAGACACAGTCAGTTTCTCTTTTTCCGGCAATGACTCAATCGCTTTGGCCAATGCTTCTTTGATTAGCCGGTCTGTCAGCTGGCGATCAGGAGAGCCTGCTGCCGACTGCGGCATTTGATCCTGCAAGTTCAAGTTTTCATCATCCATCGACAACATGGCTGACAAAGCAGCTTCTGAGACAGCCCGGTTCAATTCAGCCGTCGTCATGCCAAGATATTCGCTCACTTGTTGATCGCTGACACTTTCTTCGTGCTGTTGCTCCAGTTCGGCGTACGCTTTTTCGATCTTTTTCACCTTTTCCCGGAGCGAGCGCGGCAACCAATCACTTTTCCGGAGGCCGTCGATGATCGCTCCTTTGATTCTCCATGCAGCGTAGGTTTCGAACTTCCAGTCTTTTTCCGGCTTGAATTTATCGAGTGCATCCAACAAGCCTTCATAGGCATAGCTTCGAACGTCATCTTTGTCGACGGTTTTCGGCAAGTTGATCAGAAAGCGCTGAATCACGTAATCGACCAAAGGCAAGTATTTGGCGACCAAGTAATCCCCTGCCTCTTGATCCCGTTGCTGCTGCCAGTTTTCCCATTGCTGCAATTCTCCATCCGACAATTTCTGATTGACCAAGCTGTCCACCCCATTTCCGCTGTGCTTCTATTTAAAGAATAATTTCATGACGAATCCTTTTAACCCGATTTTGAAAGGCGACGGAATCTCTAGATAGTCTCCCGCCAACTGGCGCAGCGCTTTGCTTGCGAGCGAGTTCGGATATGCCAAAAGAAAAGCTTGCTGTTTTTTTACTGATTGCGGCACGAGTGGATCTGCCGGTAAAATGCCGAGCGTACGGATGTCTTTAGCTAGGAAACGCCCTGCAACTTCTGCAAAATTCACAGCTGCCTGCCGTCCTTCCTTGCCGTCGGTGCATTGATTGACGACGAGCCGGATGGCAAGCTCCGAATCTTTCGCATGCATCATCTTGACGACGGAATAAGCGTCGGTGATGGATGTCGGTTCCGGGGTCGTCACCAATAATACCTCGTCCGCTGCTAGTAGAAAGCGCATATTATTTTCCGACAATCCCGCACCGGTATCCAGCAGCACAAAATCCACCAGTCCCTGCAGGCTTCCCAGTTCTTCCATAAAGCGCGCCATTTTCTCGCCGTCCAGTTCAAGAAGTCCCGAGAAGCCTTGTCCTCCTGCAATCAACTGCAAGCCGAGCGGGCCCGTCTCGATTACCTCCTGCACAGACAATTGTTCTTCTAGCATATTGGCCACCGTTTTTCGCGGTACATGGCCAAACAAAATATCAATATTGGCGAACCCCAAATCCACATCGATGATCAATACCGATTTGCCTCGTTCGATGAGCGCTAAGGCGAAATTCAGAGTGAAATTCGACTTACCGACACCGCCTTTGCCGCTGGTCACCGCCAGCACGCGCGTATTCTTAGCGGCCGGCTTGGCTTGTTTCTTATTCATCTTTTCCCGGAGCTGTACCGCTTGGTCACGCATGGCGCTGTATCCCTACAATGTAATCGGCAATGCGCGCCGGCGTCGCCGCTACTAGATCATCGGGGACGTTCTGTCCGGTTGCGATGCGCCGCAGCGGAATCGGATAGCGGTTCAATAAATTGAGAATGGCACCCGCAGAAGCCGTCTCGTCTTTTTTGGTCAGCAATAGCTCATCGATCGGCAGCATCTCGAAGTTTTTGATAATCTGCACCATGTCCTCGAATTTCGCGGTCAGGCTTAATACCAAGGTCGTGTGGATATGCTGGCCTTCGGGCAGGAGCTGTTGCAGTTCCTCAATATATTGCAGTTGCTGATAATTGCGTCCCGCCGTATCGATTAAAATGACGTCGCACGCATTTAGTGACTGCAGCGCACTTGCCAATTGTTCTCTCGATTCGACAACTTCGACCGGCACCTCGAGAATGTCGCCATAGGTTTTCAATTGCGTCACTGCCGCAATGCGGTAGGTATCCGCCGTGATTAAACCGACTGTGCGCTTATGCTCGAGCAATTGTTCCGCGGCCACTTTGGCGATGGTCGTCGTCTTCCCTACACCCGTCGGCCCGATAAAGCAGGCGATGGCGGGCATCCGTTCACTAGCTGCCAATTGGCGTTCTTCGATAAAGCCGACCACTTCCGCGTGGAAGGTTTCCTCCGTGAACTTTTCAGTGTCGCCCGCTTTCGGCAAAAGCCGAGTCAGCAGTTCCGTCTGCACGTCCTCTTCCACACCTTGACGCATCAGTTGGTCGCGGACCGGACGCAAGTTTTTCGGCAAGCGGTCTTCGGGCAGCTCGTGCATCATCAAGCGCTTCAAGCTTTGCAATTCTTCCATAATGTCATCTTTGTTTTTTGGGGGAACTGGCGTCGCTGTTTTCACCGCCGCAACGGGCGCTGTCCCAGCCGACGGCTTTACTTCTTGGGCAACTTCTTCGGCCGTTTCAATAGCTGCCGTAACTTCCAAGCGGTCTTGTTGGAAAAGTCCGAACAAGCCGCCGGTTTTTATTTTTTTTGTATTCAAGATAAGGGCATCGTCCCCAAGCTGCTGCTTGATCAGCGCCATCGCTTCAGTCATCGTTTTCACTCGGTATGTTTTTAATCTCATGGGATGTTCACGACTCCAACACTTTGAATTTCGATATCAGGTTCTAATTCGTTGTAGGACAACACCGGCAAATCAGGCGCAAAACGTTCCACGAATTGGCGCATATAAATGCGGATCGCCGGTGAGGTCAACAAGATCGGCTGGACGCCGCTCTGCTGCAGCTGCGTTGCCTGTTGGGTAATCTTTTGGAAAATCGTCTGGGATGATTCCGGGTCGATCGATAGGTAATTTCCTTGTTCAGTGCGGTGGACCGAGTCGGCGAATTTTTTCTCCAAACTTGCTCCTGCGGTGATGACTTTCAATGCCTCATTATCCGGCGCATACTGGCGGGTGATCTGCCTCGCGAGTGCCTGGCGCACATATTCCGTCAGCAAATCGACGTCTTTCGTCTGCGGTGCGTAATCGGCCAAAGTTTCCAATACGACCAGCAGGTTGCGGATCGATACTTTTTCCTTTAATAGTTTCATCAACACTTTTTGGACTTCCCCGATGCTCATCAAGTTCGGGATCAGCTCTTCAACGACCGCCGGCGAAGTTTCGCGGATATTTTCCACGAGTGACCTCACTTCTTGGCGCCCGACCAGCTCGTGTGCATGGCGTTTGATGACCTCGGTCAAATGTGTCGAAACAACGGACGGCGGATCGACGATGGCATAGCCTGCCATCTCCGCTTCTTCTTTCATGTCTTCATCGACCCATAGCGCAGGCATTCCGAACGCTGGCTCGACCGTATCGATTCCGATGACGTTTTCATCCTCCACCCCGGGGCTCATCGCTAGATAATGGTCGAGCATGATGTCGCCGCGCGCTACCCGGTTGCCTTTGACCTTGATGACATACTCATTCGGTTGCAATTGGATATTGTCTCGAATGCGGATGACCGGCACAACGATGCCCAGTTCCATCGCGCATTGCCGGCGGATCATAATGACACGGTCGAGCAAATCCCCGCCTTGGTTTTTATCGGCAATCGGAATCAGCCCGTAGCCGAATTCAAATTCGATGGCGTCGACGTGAAGCAAGTCGGTGACGCTTTCCGGACTTTTCAGTTCAGCCGTTTCTTTTTCGTTCGGATCGCTTTGGGGGTCCTCGGCTTCTTGTGCCGTCAGCGCCCTCTGCATCCTATATCCGGCAAAGGCAATGACGCCCGCAACCGGCATGATGAGCATCGGGTTGATCGGTGTGAAAAATGCCAGCATCATCAATGTGCCCGCGACGACGTAAAGCATTTTTGGATAGGCGAACAATTGGCGTGTGATGTCGGAGCCAAGATTGCCATCCGACACTGCACGCGTCACCACAATCCCCATCGCTGTCGAAATCAACAACGCCGGGATTTGGCTCACGAGCCCGTCTCCAATCGACAATAGCGTGAACAATTGTGCCGCCTCGCCGATCGGCAAGCCGTGAACGATGACGCCGATCATCAAACCACCGATAATGTTAATGATGGTGATGATGATGCCGGCGATGGCATCGCCCTTGACGAACTTGCTCGCACCATCCATCGCACCGTAGAAATCGGCTTCCTGGCTGACTTTTTCACGGCGTGTCTTGGCTTCACGGTCGGAAATCATGCCGGCTCCGAGATCGGCATCGATGCTCATTTGTTTGCCGGGCATGGAATCAAGCGTAAATCGGGCGGCGACTTCCGCCACCCGCTCCGAACCTTTGGTGATGACGAGAAATTGGATGATGACCAAAATGAGGAACACCAAGATTCCGATGATGGCACTGCCCCCGACAACGAATGACCCGAATGTCTCAATCACTTGCCCGCCGGTTTGATTGGTCAAAATCGAGCGAGTCGTCGAGACGTTCAAACCGAGACGGAACAAGGTCGTCAGTAGGAGGAGCGTCGGAAAGATGGAGAACTGCAACGGTTCCCGCGTGTTCATGGCCACCAAGATGATGGTCAGCGCCAAACTGATATTGATCATGATTAAAATATCCAATAACAGCGGCGGCAGCGGAATAACCATCATGATGACAATCATGATCACCGATACCAATATCGCATAATCTCTGAATTTCAAACTACTTCCTCCTCTTTCGTGTTGCGGTTTGCTATGTAAGTCGTTAATTCTGGATATTCCGCAAGATAGCTGCGCTTGCCGTGGGCGAGCGCCAAGCCTCCTCAGTCGCTTCGCTCCTTGCGGGGTCTCGGCTGTCTCGCTTTCCCACAGGCGTCTCCGCTATTTTGCTCAATATCCTTTCATTGCGCTTTTTAAAAAGTGTCCGCCACCAGCGAATTCACATTGATAAAAACTTATGAAAGCTTCCCTTTCAATGCGTAGATATAGGCGAGCACTTCGGCGACGGCGAGGAATAATTCTTCCGGCACCGAGTCGCCGATTGATACTTGTGCGTAGAGCGAGCGGGCGAGCGGTTTGTTTTCCATCGTCACGATGCCGAGCTCTTTCGCTTTTTCTTTGATCTTGAGGGCGGTGAAATCTTTTCCCATCGCAATGATCTTCGGCGCTTCCATCGTTTCGGCATCGTATTGGATGGCGATCGCATAATGCGTCGGATTGGTAATAACGACATCGGCGTTCGGCAAGTCCTGGATCATGCGGTTCATACTCATTTGACGCTGCTTTTCTTTGATTTTCTGCTTGATCAACGGATCGCCTTCCGCCTTTTTGAATTCATCTTTGATGTCTTGCTTGGACATCCGGATGCCTTTTTCGAATTCGTATTTCTGATACAGGTAATCCAGCGCCGATAACGCCAGCAAGATCAGGGAAGCGATCATCCCCATTTGGACGACGAGTCCGCCGACAATACTGAGCGAATCACGCAAACTTTGTCGGGACAGCGAGAAAATCTCTTCTTGCCCGAGCCAAAGCACGCCGAACGCTGCACCGCCGATGATGGCGATTTTCAATAAGGATTTCGCCAGTTCCACTAAGGCACGAACCGAGAAAATCCGTTTGGCGCCTTTGATCGGATCGAGGCGTTCGAGTTTTATTTTCAATGGCTCTGCCGTGAAAAGCGGTCCTACTTGTATATAATTCCCTAGAAAGCCGAAGACAGCGCCAATGATCATGATAGGCACAATTAACAAAAACGCATCAAAGGCCAATTGCTCGAACATGAGCCGAATGGTCGCCGGCGTAATCTCCCAACTGATGTATTGGATATAATTGACGCGATAAATGGCCAATAATTGATCGAGCATCCATTCACCGAGAAAGCTCAGCAACAAAATACCACCGAGCATGATAAGCGCGGCTGCCACTTCAGGGCTTTTCGCCACTTGCCCTTTCTTGCGCGATTCCTGGCGTTTTTGGGGCGTCGCTTTTTCGGTTTTTTCCGCAGCGAAAAATTGCAGATCCAGATTCAATGGATAGCGCGTCATCCTATCCGCCCCCCAATAAGCTGATCAACTCACCCATGCTGACCATCATTTTTTCAAAAAGAATTTGTAACAAATAGAAGAAGACGGACATCGTCAAAAATAGGAGAATAAAGCCGACAAAAATCTTCAGCGGCAGGCCGACCGCAAAAATGTTCAACTGCGGCACGGTTTTCGCCAAGATTCCAAGCGCCACATCAATCAAAAACAAGGAGGCGACAATCGGCAATGCGATCTGAAAGGCGATGATGAACATCTCTACAAATAGGTTGGTCATAAAGCGCGCGATCGCTTCCGGGGGAATCGATAGGAATTCTTCTGCCGGCAACAGGCGCAAGCTTTGCATAATGCCGTCGAGCATCATGTGGTGGCCATTGACGGTCAATAAAAACAAGAGCGCAAGCGTGTACTTGAATTGGCCGATGATCGGCACTTGCGCACCTGTCTGTGGATCCAAGACATTGGCAATCGCAAAGCCCATCTGGAAGTCGATGAATGCTCCGGCGATTTGCACTGCATAGAGTAAAAGCGCTGCCGTGAAGCCAAGCGCAAGGCCGATGGCAAGTTCTTTGAAAATCAACAGTGTATAGCTTCCGTCTATGACAAGTGCGCTCTCCGGCGCCCAAGCAGTGGTCGCTGTCAGCGCCAGAAAAGCGGCGATGCCGATCTTGAATTGATTGGGCACGCCCCTCATCGCAAACAAAGGGGCAATGAGAAAAAATGCACTCAAACGGATGAGCACGAGAAGGAAAAATGGCAGCAGAACCAGTACGTCATTCAACATCTGGGCTTATCCAATAAACCGCGGAAGCTGCTCAAACAAATTGCGCGTATAATCCAGAAGGATCGTCAACATCCAGGGGCCGAAAAAGACGAGCGCCAAGAAAACGGCCAGTATTTTCGGGATGAATGCCAGAGTTTGCTCCTGGATTTGGGTCATGGCTTGGAACACACTGACCAATAACCCCACTCCCAGTGCGATGAGCAATAACGGGGCGGATATGAGAATGATGGTGAAGATGGATTGTTCTGCTAGTTTGATGACCATATCTGGCGTCACATGAATTCTTCCTCTCGCTAAAAGCTGACAAGCAGCGATTCGATGATTAAATACCATCCATCCACCAGGACGAATAATAGGATTTTAAAAGGCAGTGAAATCATGACCGGCGGCAGCATCATCATTCCCATGGCCATGAGCGTGCTGGCGACGACCATATCGATAATCAGAAACGGAATGAATATGATGAAGCCGATCTGAAACGCTGTCTTCAGCTCACTGAGCGCAAATGCGGGGATGAGCGAAGTGAGCGGAATGCCTTCAATGCTGTCCGGCTTTTCGAGTCCTGCATATTTGAAGAACAGCGCTAAATCTTTTTCACGTGTATGCTGCGCCATAAATTCCTTGAGCGGCAAAATCGCCGCATCGAGCGCTTCTTCTTGTGTCAATTCTTCATCCAAATAAGGTTGCAGCGCCGTATCGTTCATTTCTATAGCAATCGGCGACATGATGAAAAAAGTCAAAAACAACGCCAAGCCGATCAACACTTGGTTCGGCGGCATCGACTGTGTGCCGAGCCCGGTGCGGACGAAACTCAGGACGATGATGATCCGTGTGAAGCTGGTCATCATGATCAAAATGCCAGGAGCTAGCGACAGCACCGTCAGCATCAATAACAATTGCAGTGTGGTCGACACATCGCCGGGATCTGTATTATCGAGCGAGATGCCGGGAATGGCCAACAGTAAATCTGGGAACATCAGCGCTTCTCCTTATCTTCCGGCTGTTGCTCACCGAATGATAAGCGCCGCTGTTTTTGTTTGTTCAAGCTGCGGGAAAAGTATTGTTCGAAGTTGGCGAACTGTGGGCTTACTTTATCGGTTTTGCCGAACAATGCGGCAGCGGCCGGCAGCTGTTGCTCCAAATCGCTTTCTAATGCCGCAATCTCCTCTTGTTCCGAAAATTCCTTGATGAGCGTCACTTCATTGCCCACCCCGATCAAATAAAAGCTGCCGCCCACTTTGACCAGCTGCAAAGATTTGTTTTGGCCGAGCGGCGTGCCTCCCATGAGCTGAACAGCCCGGTGTGATTGAATGCCCCTTTGGCGCATTGCCAAAAATTTGATCAAGCCGTAAATCAAGCCGGCGATGAGCAAGGTATAGAACACCAGCTGGCCGATGATCGCTGCAAAACTTTTCTCTTCGATTTGCGGCGGAGCTGTCTCCGCCTCTTCCGGCGCCCCTTCACTTGCTGGGCCTTCTTTTAGCCAGTCGGCGACATTGCCGGTATCGGCGAATGCCGGCAACGGGGCAAACAACCAAAAGGCCGCAAGCGCTATGAGTAAATAAGCCATTTTTTTGAACTTCACAGTTGCCGTACTCCTTCGCCTTGCATTAACGCAATTTGGAAATGCGCTCTGCCGTACTTAAAATATCTGTCACGCGCACGCCGAAGTTCTCGTCGATGACGACCACTTCTCCGACTGCGATGAGTTTGTTGTTGATCAAGATGTCTACAGGCTCTCCTGCCAGCTTATCGAGTTCGACAATCGAACCTTGGGACATCTCAAGAATTTCCTTGACCATCCGTTTCGTGCGGCCAAGCTCTACTGTCACTTGCAACGGAATATCGAGCAGCATGTCCAAATTGTTCGGCGCCGTTTGCTCTCTCGCCACTTCATCAAAGCTCGAAAACTGGACGGATTGGACGGTTGGTGCTTGTTCCGTGCGTTCCGGCTGTGAGGTTTTTCCCGTTTCGTGATTTTCATTTGATGCCATTGCTTGCGTCTCCTCCGCTTCTTCCGCTCGTTTACAACCGGCCAGCTCTTCGGCCAACTCTCGACAGGGGCCGGCCGGTAAATACATGCGGATCGATACATTTTGATGGCCCCCAAGCGACAATGTAAACAGCGCTTCGGCAAACCATTGTTCCTTCGTGAAATGGGTGAACGGAAATGTTTGCCCGGCCCCGAGTATGTCCATGCCCGATAAGGAATACCCGGCCCCTTGACCTGTCAGCATCGATAATGCATCAGCAGCTGAGTGGAATAGGTGGGTGAGCATGTTCTGCACATCCTCGAACAAATCTGTTGGCTTGTGCTCGATACTCCCCAGTTCTGCGGCTAATTGATCAGCCGCTACTTGGTCCATCGTGACGATTTGCGGCATTTTTATTGGCCCGGTGAATTCCCCGAGTGCAATATAGACAGGCGTTTCGTTCTCTGTGAACAACACTTCCTTGCTTTTGACAGTCCATGTTGGGCCTGTAATGGCGGCTGTTGCTGGAAACAAAGGATGGCGCAGTGCAGCACTGCCCCCGAGTGCCGTGCAAAACAATTCCTTCAGCACGACCAGCTCACTCTCGCTCAGTGCGGGCGGCTCTGCTGTGTTGCCCGACGAGTTCAATAAGCCTTGAATTTCTTCAGGCGATAAACGTTCATCCTTCATCGCTAACTGTCCCTTCCGCACAAAGCCCGGTAATTTGAACCGCCAAGCGGCCTTTTGAAATCCCTGGCTGCGCCAGAAATTTTTGTTTTTGATCGACATACAGTTTGACTGGCGCATCCACCGCTTCGTCGAGACGGAGAATGTCGCCTGTTTTCAAGTCTAGAAAATCTTTGATATCGACGGTCACTTGCCCGAGAACGGCCGCAATATCCATGGTCGTTGCGTGCAAGCGCTTCTCGAGTGCTTCCACTTCATGATGCTCAATCGCCTTTTTTTGGTTGGCGAGCCAATGGCGTGCAGACAATTTCGGCAGCACTTGTTCAAGCACAAGATGTGGTAAACATATTTGGATTTCGCCTTCGACTTCCCCGACCTTCGTCTGCAGCGTCACCAGAATAACGGTTTCGTTTGGTGAAGCCATCGTCAGGAATTGGGGATTCACTTCGATTTCCTTCAACTCTGCCGTTAGTTCGATGACCGAGCCCCATGCCTCTTGAAAACAATTCAAGGAATTGCTGAAAATCCGGTCGATGACGCTGATTTCGATTTCGGTCAAATCACTGCTTTTCTGTAAAACATCGCCTTGACCTCCAAGTAATCTGTCAAACATGACATAGGCCACATCCGGCGAAAACTTCATCACCATGGTGCCGGTCAGCGGCTGTGCTTCGAAAACGCCGAGAATCGATTTTTTCTCCACTTGCTGAAGAAACTCTGTGTACGATACTTGCTCTACTTTTTCTGCTGTGATTTGCACATAGGTTCGCAGTTGCGTCGAAAAATAGGAAGTTAACAGACGCGCAAAGTTTTCATGAATCCGAGAAAGCGTACGGATTTGATCTTGCGAAAATCGCAACGCTTTTTTGAAATCATACGTGTGGACCTTTTTGCTATTCGAGGCTTCCGAGCCTTTTTGCGAAAAATTTGTTTCCATGCCGACTCCCCTTACTCTTCCGTAGGCGCTAGATGTATTGCGGGAAGGATGTTGATGCCCCGGTAATATGCAGTCACCTCGTCGATCACTTCGCCAACAGTCTCCAGTACATGCACTTTTCTGCCAGTCGTCAATGTGATGACCGTATCCGGCATCGCCTCTACCCGTTCAATATAAACTGCATTCAAAACGATTTCCGAGCGATTGAGCCGCGATAAGCGAATCATACAACCACTCCCCGCTCAGCTAAGTTCATCATCGCTTCAAGTTCACGACTTCCTGCAATATTTCGTCGGAAGTGGTGATGGTCCGTGAGTTGGCTTGGAAACCACGCTGGGCGATGATCATTTCCGTGAACTCTTCCGTTAAGTCAACGTTGGACATTTCCAACATGCCTGAACCGATTTCTGTATTTTTCTGTACAGCGGTTTGCATATTGATTCCATTCGGGCTTGCCATTGCTGTCATTTGGTATAAAGAACCGCCGAATTTGCGGAGGCCAGACGGATTTTCAGGAGTGGAAATACCGATACTCGCCACTGTGACTTCGTTGCCGTTCGCTTGTTTGCCGATTACTTCACCCAGACGGTTGATCGCATAGGAGTCGTATCCGGCAATATTGATTGCTTGCCCATTAGAGCCTAGGACGTTATAGCCCTGTGCCGTCACTAAATCTCCAGCTGCTGTCACTGTGAAGTTTCCAGCACGCGTCAAATATTGTCCTTCTCCAGGCTGGGCTTCAGGGTCTTGTACGACGAAGAAGCCATCGCCCATAATCGTCAGATCCGTGCCGACGCCAGTAGACATCGCAGAGCCCGCGTTATGGTTGACGTTGAGTGAAGCACCAGTAGATCCTAGCCCGACTTGCATCGGATTAGCCCCGCCATTGGACATGTTTTGGCTCAATAAATCCTGAAATGTGATCGTGCTTTTTTTGAATCCGACTGTATTGACGTTGGAAATATTGTTACCGATGACATCCAATTTCACTTGGAAGTTTTTCATGCCGGAGATTCCGGAGTACATAGAACGCAACATTTGTCATTTCCCCTTTTTAGCTGGCTGCAAGTTTAGACTTGCTCGGCCGCCTGTTCGTTTTTGTTTTCGCCTTGCTGTTCAATTCGCTCAATGGCGGATAACGGGATTTTCTTGCCGCCGCCTTCTAGCTCGACCATGATTTCACCGTTCTTCATCGTGACCGCTTTGACAATGCCTGCGCCGGATTGTCCATCCGCCGACCAGCTGACTTCCGTCCCGAGCAAATGTGCAGACCCGGCAAGAGAACCGTTGTCGCCGCCCCCTGCAAAATTGGTCATCGTCTTGTTCAATTGCGTCAATTGTTCGAGGCTGCTGAACTGCGCCATCTGGCCGATGAATTCCGCATCTTTTTGCGGTTCCATCGGGTCTTGATATTTTAATTGGGCGATGAGGATTTTTAAAAAAGCATCCTGCCCGAGCGAGTCATTCGGCTTTTTTTCTGCACCTTGCGCCGATGAATTCGCTGTCGCCGCTCCCATTGCCGAGATATTCATTTGATCACTCCTATTGTTAAACCGTGTAATTCACTTGGTCAGTAGCTGCAGAAGGTCTATTTGTGTGTTGTTTCGCCAGTTCCACGTCATCCGCAAGCTGTTCTCCACTGCCGGAACCAGCTCCGCCGCTTCCTGAAGGATTTGAGAAACGGGGTTCGCGTCGCTGCGGTTGTTGTTGGAATTCCTGCGGGCTGCGATCTTCCCGCACTTCCAACCGTTCAATTTCAACTCCCTGCTGCCCAAGCGATAACCGCAATTGATTGAGCTGAAGCTCCACCGCTTCTTTTGCGGCCCCTTGGCTTACAGTGATTTGGGCCGTGAGTTTGCCGCCAGCCACACTGACTAAAATCTCTAAATGGCCCAGATGTTCCGGAAAAATATTGATTCGCAAGCGTGTCTCATTGCCTGCTGTAGACAAACGCGCAGGCGAGGCGATCCATTCAGAAAGCGTATCCGCGAGTTTTTGGACCGGCACTTGCCGAACCGCGGTGTCCACCGGTTTGGTTGCATGAACGCTTGCGGGCATTATTGCCGCTTGAGGCAATATTTCTGCTTTTGCCGGTTGAGCATGTTGTTCCGGTTGTATGTTGCTGTTGAGTTCAGGCAAAGCAGGCTCTGCTTGCTCGAGCGGTGCGAGTGGTTTGTCAGCCGCTTCAGCCATTGCGCGTGTTGTTATGTGCAGCCAACTTTGCGGTGCTTGCGCAAAGGCAAGGCGCGTTTCCGGCTTTTGTGGAATCGATTCTTTCAGCAATATCATTTTCTCAGTTAGCGCTAGTGGCTGTTCCAGCTGCTCAAGCAATTCAACGAGCGGCCGCATAGCTTTTATGGGCGTTTGTTCAGCCGCAGGAAATTCTTTTTCCGTGACCCCCGTAAATGGGCCCGGCTGCGCGAATTCTTTAGTAGCAAGCAATACCGATTTCACTTGTTCCAACAAAGCCAATAGCCGTTGTTGCGTTTTTTCATCCGAGCTGTGTTCTTTGACTGCAGCTGCTAACTGTTCCCCGTCCGTGTCACCCAGCAGTTGAAAAATCGCATACTGCAATTCCTTTTGTTTTTCGGTCAATTGTTCTGAAGGCAGCTCAGCCAATTGCGCGAGCGCGGAAGTGATGTCTGCAAGCGGCAGCTGTTCGCTTGCTTGCTGATCCGGTTGTTCGGGGATCAGCGAGCCGAGCAACTCCCCGAACTGCGCGGCCACTTCGGAATGATCGGACTGTTTTGACAGCATTGGTGGAGCTGCTGCTCGCACCGCTAAAGTGGACTGCAAAACATTCACTGTACGCCACCTGTTTTGCCGAGCCGGTAGAAACGGCTCCCCGCCAAATCATCAAAGAAATTTTGTTCTGCTGCTTGATGTTCTTTTTGGTGGGCTGCGTAGTTTTGCTCTTTCAAGCTGCCCCAGGTTTTTTCTTCACGGGCTTTTTCCTTTAACGCGTCTTGGCTTTTCGAGACATTTCGTTCGTGCGTCGCGACTTCGCGGTTCGCGGCAAACGATTGCTCATATAGCTGATGGATGTATTCTTCGAGCATGCGCAATTCTGAAATCGGGATGCCGTTTTGTTGTTTTGATTTTTTCATTTGTTCCACTTGCTCGATTTTGCTGTAGAGCGCTTTACTCTGTGCGCGCACAGCCTGCTCTTGTTTCAAAGCTTCAGCCATCTCTACTTGCGCCAATTGTGTTTCATTTTCTTTTAGTTCAAGAATTTTTTGAAACCGGAAATTGAATCGTGTCATCGGTTAACACCTCCAAATTGTTGCGCCAGCCGGTCAACGCTTTCTGTCAAGACGGCCTTTTCGTAAATATCTTGCTGCAAATATTCCCGTATCAACGGATAGGCACGGATTGCTTCATCGATTTCGTGATTCGCACCGCTCTTATAAGCGCCGATATTGATCAAGTCTTCGGCCGAATCGTAAGCTGCCAGTAAGCGTTTCAGTTCGCCTGCCGCTTGTTGGTGATCGCGCGTTGTCACTTCATGCATGACGCGGCTCACGCTCTGCATGATGTTGATCGCCGGGAACTGGCCTTTTTGGGCAAGTTTACGGTCAAGAACAATGTGGCCGTCCAAAATTCCGCGCACGGCGTCGGCGATCGGTTCGTTCATATCGTCGCCATCGACGAGCACTGTGTAAAATGCGGTAATCGACCCTTTGGCAGATGTGCCGGAGCGCTCGAGCAAACGCGGCAATAATGCGAAGACACTCGGTGTATAGCCTTTGCTGGTCGGCGGTTCGCCGACTGCTAGGCCCACTTCCCGCTGCGCCATGGCAAAACGGGTGACGGAATCCATCATCAGCATGACGTTTTTTCCTTGGTCGCGGAAATACTCTGCGATGGCCGTTGCCGTCAATGCCCCTTTGATGCGCTGCATCGGCGTCTGATCAGATGTCGCCGCGATGACGACTGAATTCTTCAAGCCTTCCGGACCGAGATCGCGTTCGATAAAATCGCGCACTTCGCGGCCGCGCTCGCCGATCAGCGCAATGACATTGACGTCAGCTTCGGTGTTGCGGGCGATCATGCCCATGAGCGTGCTTTTGCCGACGCCGCTACCGGCGAATACGCCTATGCGCTGGCCTTGCCCGACCGTCAACAGGCCGTCGATTGCCCGCACCCCGACTTCCAAAGGCTTGTCGATGCGCGGCCGCTTGAGCGGGTTCGGCGGTGTATTGTTCGTGGAATATTTCTTTAAGCCTTTCGGCAATTTATTGTCATCGAGCGGCTTGCCGGTTCCGTCCAAGATTTTCCCGAGAATCGCAGGCCCTACTTTGATCTGCAAAGGAACACCGGTCGCGACAACTAAACAGCCCGGCCCGACTTGCGCCAAATCACGCAGCGGCATGAGCATGATTTTGTTTTCTTTAAAGCCAACCACTTCCGCTTCGATCGGCGGGTCAAAACGGCTCGGATATAATAAACACAACTCACCAAGTTTGGCGTTCGGCCCTTGCGCTTCAATCGTCAGCCCGATTACTTGCACGACCTTGCCATGTTTTTTCACCGGCTCGATCTCTTCAAGCAAGCTCAAATAATCGCTATCTTTCAATTTCATCATTGGATTTCTCCTCACAATACATGAGCAATTGCTTTTTGATTTCAGCCACTTGGCTATCTACCGTCGCGTCATACGAGCCGCTTTTCGTGTGGATCATGCAGCCGGATGGCGCCTGGCCCGCTACCGGCATCAATTTAAGCGTAGCGCCTGCACGGATATAGCTGGTCAGCTCGTCTTCAAACGGCAACACTGCCGGATAATCCTCGAGTGCCAAGTGAATAACGACTTCTTCCGCATCATCCACTTGCCGGAGGGCGTGATGGATGATCGATAATAACTGGCCTTCGTCTTGCTTCAACTCATTGCGGATGATTTTCCGCGCAATTTCTGTACTGAGCGACAATAGAAAAGGCTCAGAGCCTCGGATAATACGTTGCTGCTCCTCATACGTTGCACCGATCAAGCCTTCCATCAGTTCGCGCTTTTCGAGAAACTCAGCTTCCGCTTGTTGGTGGCCTTGCTCGAATCCGGTCTGAAATCCTTCTTGCGCAGCACTTTTCGCGAGTTGTTGCGCTTCTTCTTCAGCTCGTTGCCGCTGTTGTTCACGCCACATTTCCAGCTCGGTGTGCGCTTGCTGCTGCTCATCTTCCAGTTGCTTTTGAAGTGCTTGCAGCCGGTCTTCGAGTTCGCTCACTTCCATCTTCAAACGCGCCCCATACTGTTCGATGTCCGGATCCGCTTGGGCTTCGAACGGCCGCCGGCTTTCCACTTTCCGTAACTGGATAATTTTTGTGCCGCTTTGTTCGGGGCTGCTGCGGATGATTTTAGACAATCATTTCATCCCCCTCTTCGCGAGTGACGGTAATTTCACCGCTCTCTTCCAACTGGCGGATCAATGCCACGATTTCGGTCTGGGCAGTTTCCACATCTTTCAGTTTGACTGGCCCCATGACGTCCATCTCTTCACGGATCAATTCCGAGCGGCGGGAAGACATATTGCTGAAAATACTTTCTTTCAATTCATCGCTCGCCGCTTTCAAAGCAAAGCTCATATCCTGGTCGTTCACTTCACGGATGATGCGCTGAATCGAACGCACGTCCAATTTGACGAGATCTTCAAAGACGAACATGCGCTTTTTGATTTCTGCGACAAGTTCCGGACTGCCGCTTTCGAGTTCAGACAAAATGGCCTTTTCGGTTCCGCGGTCGACTTGGTTCAATACCCGGACAATCGCTTCCACGCCGCCTGTCGCCGTATAATCCTGCGACCCGCTTGCGGATAGTTTACGTTCGAGGATCTGTTCGACTTGCTGGATGACATCCGGCGACGTGCTTTCCATCAACGCAATCCGTTTGGCCACTTCCGCCTGTTGTGATGCCGGGAGCTGAGACAAGATTTGGGACGATTGTTTCGCATCGAGATATGACAAGACCAGCGCAATGGTCTGAGCTTGTTCGTGCTGCAGGACATTGACGATACGGGTCGGATCGAGGCGTCTCGCGAAATTGAACGGCTTTACTTGAAGCCGGTTCGACAAACGGCCGATCGTGTCGATCGCCTTTTCCTTGCCAAGCGCTTTTTCCAAAATGTCGCGCGCGTAGCTAAGTCCGCCTTCGTTCATATAATCTTGTGCCAACACCATTTCGTAAAACTCATCCACTACCTGTTCGGTTTGGCTATTCTTCAATTGACGTACATTGGAGATTTCCATCGTCAATTGATCAATTTCCTTTTCAGACAAGCGCTTGAACACTTCGACTGAAACGTCGGGCCCCATCCCGACCAGCAGCACCGCCACTTTTTGGATCCCCGTTAATTCTTTTATGCGTTCCACCATTCAGCTCTCTCCTAATCGTCCGCCATCCACGAGCGCAATAAATTCGTAAAATCATCTGGACGCCCTTTTGCTAGTTTTTCAATCGTTTTGCGCTTCGGATTAGCCCGGCTATTAAATTCGGACAAATCAATGTCATCTTCTTGCTCGTTTCCTGCAGGCTTCATTTTCGCTGCCATCCGCTCGAAATAATCCATCTCCAGCTCTGCTTCCAATTCTTCCTGCTGCTTTTTGCGTCTTCTGATCACGAAAAGAATGATTCCCGTCAACAAGATCACGGCCACTGCGGCCACTACACCCCAAAGTAGCGGAACACCTGTCCAGAACGTCGTTACCGGCTCTTCTTCAACCAACTCCGGCCGGCCTTGGAATTCGGTGGCGAAAATGGAAATGCGCTCATCGAGTTCAGCCGGTGTCGGACGGAATTCGTTCATGCTTAGTGAAGCGCTGATCGTGTTTGCCAATAAATTGCGGATATCGGTCATGTTCTGTTCAGTCAAGGTTGCCGGATTGTCCGGCACCGGCGGTTCGACACCAACATTGATTGTGATGTCATCAATGACGTACGGGCTCATCTCGATTTGCCGGCTGATGCGGTTCACTTCCCGGTTGATGCGCTCTTCTGTACGCTCAGATTCACTAACTCCTGTGCCATCAGCTGCCGGGAAATTGGCGATTTCCGATTCCCCGGTGCCAGCATCATCCGCTAGCGCGACGCCTTCACTTGCGTAAGTT
This sequence comes from Planococcus dechangensis, assembly GCF_042654465.1. NCBI lineage: Bacteria > Bacillati > Bacillota > Bacilli > Caryophanales > Caryophanaceae > Planococcus > Planococcus dechangensis. The sequence goes on from NZ_JBHSGL010000002.1 coordinate 342,349, forward strand.
TCGACAATGCGTTCAACGCTAATATCGATACCTTCTCCAGTTTCGATGTTTACTGGCTCGACCAATTGCTCTTCGCGCTTTTCTTTCGTAAAGTCGATGTTCGCCATAACGGATACGACAACTTTGTCTTGCCCAAGCAATAGCCCGAGCATTTGCTGCAGTTCGCGCTGGATATCTTTTTCGATGCCTTGCTGGACTTCACGGTTTTGTTGGTAGATCGTTAAATTGGTATCCGGTGCTCCGGTATCCTGCAAGTCGAACACTTGGCCGTTTTGGTCCATAATGACAATTTGCTCCATCGGCAAGCTCGGAACGGATTTACTGACTAAATGATAAAGCCCGTTCACTTGCTTTTGGTCTAAATTCAAGGTGCCATCACTTTTGATGACGATAGATGCCGTCGACACTTGTTCTTCGTCGGTAATCCACACATTTTCTTTCGGCAAGGTAATCATCACGTTCGCCTCGGCAACGCCGGCGATTTGCTTGATCAGATACGCCAGCTCATTTTGCATCGCGTCCCGTTCGACGACATCAAAATGTCGGTCGGTCATGCCGAGGCCCATGTTTTCACTGAATATGCCATAAGTGACGTTGCCATTTTTCGGCAATCCTTCTGCCGCCAAGCTGACCTTCAAGCCTGCCACTTGCTCTTCCGGCACGGAAATGACCGTGCCATCTGTCGACACTTCCACCGGAATTCCTTGGCTTTCAATAGCTGCTTTGATTTCTCCCGCTTCTGCAGGACTCAAATTAGAATACAGAGGAGACATATCCGATTGGCTATTGAAGAAAATAAAAAGCCCCAATACGAGCATCGTGATGAAAAATGAAGCAGCCATCAGCCATTTCGTCGATTTCGATAAACTGCCCCAAGATTCTTGTGTTTTCGTTTTATACAATTCGAGCTTCTCTTTCATTGAACGCACACCTTAACTTTTCTCATACTTGCATTCTCATCACTTCTTGATACGCTTCAACCACTTTATTGCGGACTTGCATCGTCATCTGCAAGGATAAGCTCGCTTTTTGTGAAGCGATCATCACTTCATGGACGTCTTGCACTTCTCCCGTCAATAGTTGTTCAGTCTTTTTATCCGACACGTTTTGCGCGGCGCTGACTTCTTTCAATGCATTTTTAAAGATATCGCCAAAGCCAGCATCCACTGGCTGCGGTTGCACTTTTTCCAAAAATTGATTTTGCAGAAATGGTGTCTGCAGCTGTGTAATTTTCTCCATGCTGCCCCTCCTCAACTAAACTTCGTTATTTTCCGATTTCGAGCGCCTTCATAAACATGCTTTTAGATGCGTTCATTGCGGTGACATTGGCCTCATATGAGCGAGTCGCCGACATCAAATCGACCATTTCTCGGATCGGGTCGATGTTTGGTGTGCGGACATACCCTTCCGCATCTGCGTCCGGATGCTCAGGGTCATAAGTTACCGGAAACGGCGCCCGATCTTCCCGTATGGCAGAAACTTTCACGCCTGCTCCTGCCGACCGGTTGTCCATCGCAGCCGTTAAATGCTTGGCGAATGGCGAAGTGCCGGCAGTAGAAAGTTCCACCGTTTTGCGGCGATACGGCATCCATTCCCCGTCGACTAGTTGGGCGCGGTTTGTGTTGGCGTTGGCGATATTCGAAGACACGACATCCATCCGTAAGCGGTTGACGGTCAGCCCTGATGCACTAATATTCAGACCATTAAACAAAGACATTGCCCTTATCTCCCTTCATTGATAACCGAGCGCAAACTGGAGAACTTACCGTTCACACGCTCCGTCACGGCGTTATACCATAATTGATTTTTTGCGAGCTCTGCCATTTCATAATCCATGTCGACATTATTGCCGTTCGGCGTCATTTTCGTATGGTTGTTGACTGTAACCGGTGAAGCGCCTTGTCCGCTTTGGAATTCCAAATGGCGTGGATCGGTACGGTAGCTGTTCATGCGCGACGCACTCGCTTGCGCCATCACTTGCTGAAAATTCACTTGCTTGCTTTTATAATTGGCGGTGTCGACATTGGCGATATTGCCGGCATGCACACGCTGCTTGAGCGTCGATGTCGACAGTGCCTGTTCCATTTGTGTAATGCTCGACGGAAATAAATTCATGATCATCTGCCCCTTTTACTGTAAATTATCCCCAAAATAAAAATCCGCCTTGAAAAAGGTGGATTTGAGTCAAATCTACCATCTTTCGGCAACCCGGCGATCATATGTCTCTGACATTTAGACCCGTGGTTTTGCGTCCTTATCTTTCGAATAAGTTTGCTATTTTCGTTATGATATGGGTATATTTTGTTTTAAACTCGTCTTTTTGAATCATTTTTGTTCTGTATTACCTCGGTATAGTATCATGCTTTATTTATTTTGTATATTTTATTTTATAAAAAAATTCTACTATTTTTTCCAATTATTCTTCGTTTTTCTGCTAAAATAGAAATATGCTTTCGCAAGAATAGTCCTTAAGACTATATTTGAAAGGGTGAGTAGGTAATATGTTCCGCGGATTATATACAGCAACTTCAGGAATGATGTCGCAAAACAGGCAACAGCAAGTATTGACCAATAATTTATCCAACGCCAACACCCCTGGATTTAAAAAAGACGATAGTGCTATCCGGTCATTTCCGGAACAGTTGATAAAGGCAATGAATACCAATCAACCTGCGCCGATCGGCACCTTATCTACCGGCGTCTATCTTCAAGAAGCCATTCCATCGTTTCTTCAAGGCCCTCTGCTGGAAACCGGCCATTCGACTGATTTCGCATTGGTCGATGATAATTTACCGGATGACCCCGACGGTCAGCGTGGCAGTTTATTATTTGCGGTGGAAAATGCCGATGGCGATGTGCGCTATACACGTAACGGGCAATTCACGGTCGATGCACAAGGCTTCCTCGCCACCAGCTTCGGCCAGCGCGTGCTCGGCGAAAATCTTCAACCGGTGCAAGTCGAAGATAGCGGATTCACTGTCCAAGAAAATGGGCAAATTACAAGGCAAGACGGCACGGATGGCGGGAAGCTTTGGATCGGCGCTACGGCGGATCCCGCACAACTCGTTAAAGAAGGCCATAACCTGCTGAACTGGGCAGGAGCGGAAGCGGACGCGCCGGCACTTGCTGCTGATGAAGGAAATTACATCAAGCAAGGCTTTATCGAACAATCCAATGTCGACTTGACCCGCACGATGACCGATATGATGATGGCGTACCGAGGATTTGAATCCAACCAAAAAGTGATCCAGGCATATGACCGCAGCATGGAAAAAGCAGTTAACGAAATCGGCCGGGTCTGATAAGGAGCAGCAGATGAACATTCAAATGAACGCAGCAAGCAGCACGATGAGTGAACTTCAGAAAAAAATCGACATCATCTCTAATAATGTCGCAAACGTTAATACGACGGGCTATAAAAAACAACAAGCCAATTTTGCCGATGCTTTGCTTCATACCGTCACGAAGCAAGCCGGCACGGGTGAAGCCGGACGCAGCACCCCACCCGGCTTGCGCATCGGAGGCGGTGCGATTTTATCCCATGGCATTACCCGCCATACACAAGGGCAGTTCCAGGAAACTGGCCGTGAACTTGATTTCGCGATTCAGTCGCCGGACGGCTATTTCCGCGTGGCGGATGGCGAAAACACTTATTACACTAGAGACGGTTCGTTCCAAACCGAGCCGATTCCAGGAAGCGCCCGCCTCGCACTCGTCACGGCGAGCGGCGACGCGGTGCTCGGCGCCGGCAATGCGCCGATTACAATTGCCGCCGGGTACCAGGATATTGTCATCGGGGCAAACGGCGTTTTGACAATCAATTATCCCAACCAAGCTTCTGAAACGATTCAACTGAGCACTGCGCAAATAAACCGGACAGCGTTATTGGAAAAAGCAGGCGATAATCGCTATCGCCTGCCAGGCACTGAAGCGGAACAGCTGACAAACGGCACGCTGCAATTGGTGGATTTCCCAATTGCGCAAGGCTCATTGGAAACATCCAACGTCGAGCTGACCGACGAAATGACCGAATTAATCGCTACCCAGCGCCTGTTGCAATCACAAGGCCGAGCCATTTCCTTTGCCGACGACATGATGGGTCTCGTCAATTCGATGAAATCCTGATTTTTCCATCTAAATTTTTGTGAAATAATACAAAAGCCGCAACACCAGTCGTTCAACTGGTGTTGCGGCTTTTCTAGTTGCTGATAATTTGAGGCGGTGGCTCCGCAATGGATAAGTCACTTGCAGTATAGCAGCCAACACTTGAAAACCTTCTATAGTATAAAAAGCCACCGAAGGCAGCCATCTGCTTCAGTGGATTTAACGAAGAAAATCCATCAAGCTCGGCTGCAGCATCTTCGCAGAAGATGACAGGCTCGCTTGGTAAATGCTTTCTTCACTTTTTAATTTAATTAGTATTTCAGCATAATCAACATCTTCGATAGATGATAGCGCTGAGCCTAAAGAAAGTTTGGCATCAAGCAGGCGATTTTCTGTCGCTTCGACACGATTTTGGCGGGCGCCATTTTCCGCTGCTGCGGTCAGCAGGCGTTCCATCGCTCTGTCGATTCCAGCGAGGTTGACTTCGCTGCCGGTTTTCAAGTTCTGAGCAAGCTGCTCGACGACGCGGAACAAATTGCCTTCGTCGTCTTGTTTGCCGATCAGCGCATCAGGCATGACCCCGACTTCCAGCTGCAAACCTTCTCCGAGCTTCACCGTTTTAGCTTGTCCGAAAAACGCTGCTTCTCCAGCTGCTGGAGCCGTGAATGGCTGCTGCTTTGTGTTGGCGCCGTTGAACAAATAATGGCCGTCGACTTTCGAGTTGGCAAATTGGCGCAACTGCTCGCTCAATACTTCGACTTCACTGGCAATCACTTGGCGATCTTCCGGTGATAAAGAACCGTTTGCCCCTTGCACACCAAGTTCGCGGACGCGCTGTGTAACATTGATCATCGCTTGGACTGAGCGGTCCGTTTCGTCGAGCCACAACTTGGCCTCTCCGACATTGCGTTCGAACTGCTGGCTCGCAGACAATGCGCTTTTCAAGCTCATTGCTTTGGCTACACCTTGCGGATCGTCCGAAGGCTTCTGCAGCATTTTTCCGCTGGCCGCCTGCATATTGGTTTTTTCAAAGCGTCCCAAATTCTGTTGCATATGGCGCACGGAATTTTGATGCATCATTTGTTGTGTCACTCTCATTTGTCTTGTCCCCCGTTTACTGGCTCAACGCGCTGCCATTCGGTTAATGATCGTATCGAGCATTTGGTCGGTCGTCGATACGAGACGGGCCGCCGCATTGTAGGCATGCTGATATTTCACCAAGTTCGCCATCTCCTCATCAAGTGAGACGCCCGTTACAGACTGGCGGCGGTTCTCCGTCGAGACCAGCAATTGCTGCTGCGTCGAGACGGCGTATCCGGCCGTTTGCGCTTTAGCGCCCAGCCCGCTGACGAGTGAGCGGAAATCGGCTTGAATCTTTTTCATGTTTCCATCGAGCCCTTCCGGCATTTGCAGAACCGCATCTTTTGCTACAACCAACTGGCCATTTGCGGTTCCGTTGAACACATTGCCGTTGGCTTTGGCAAAGTCACTGACCGTTCCGGCGATTTGCTGCTGGTAACTTTCGACTGACTCCAGTGCTTGTGCGAGGCCGCCGATCTTGCCCCCGGCTGCTGCACCGAATTCAATCGACTCTCCGTCACCGAGTGCCCTTTTGTCGGATGCTATTGTAATCGCATAACTGCCGTCCGCCTTTTCACTGACTTTGATATCCATCAGCTTAGCCAGCTCTTCGACAGCGACATCCCGTTCGTCACGCAAATCGTTCGCTTGCGGCCCGGTCCGGACGATGCTGGTGTTCAAGTCGGCAATCCGCGAAAGCAAAATTTTCGCTTCGCTTTCCGCTGCCATGCTGCGCTCTTTCAATTCAGCTGTCAACTCCGAAAGCGACCGGTCGATCGACTTGGCGACATCCGCAAATGCCTGTGCCCGTTCTTTCACGACGGCTTGTGCCGCTGGATTTTGCGGGTCACTCGAAAGATCCTGCCAAGCGCTCCACAGACGGTCCATCGATGCGTTGAGCCCAGCATCCCCCGGCTCCCCGAAAATCGTTTCCACATTTCCAAGCGCTTCACTTTTGGCTTGCCATTCCGAAAGCCCCGATGAATGGGTCCGGTATTGCTGGTCGAGAAAGCTGTCGCGTACACGCATGATCGAATCGATCGACACCCCACTGCCCAACTGGCCGGTGCCTGCGCCTTTTGCCGTCCATACCTCGAGAGAAGGCGAGGAACTCGTATTCACTTGTTGGCGCGAATAGCCTTTCGTGTTGGCGTTCGCGATATTATGACCCGTCGCCGAAATGCTTGCCTGACCGGCAGACAAGCCGCGGCGGCCGATTTCCAATCCATGAAAAGTTGACACGTAATCCCCTGCTTTCCCCTTGAGGCTTATGCTTTCGTATCGAAAAAGCCTCGATTATCTGTCTGTGGTTTTTGAGCACCCGATTGCGGCTGGTAATTGAACGGCTGCTGTTTCGGGGCCGTGACCTGGTCGATCATCTGCTGGACGAAGCCCATCGAATCGAGCACCAGTTTTTCATTGTGGCGATTTTTTTGCTGCAGTTCCTCGAGCAAGTGCTGCAAGGTTTTCAGCTGTTGCTTGAGTGCTTGCTTGGCTGATTCATCCGACATTTGATCGGCGAACTGGCTGAAATTCAATCCGGGATGTTCTTCGAGTACGTCCGTTACCAAGCGCTGACGCTCGTCTTCGAGCTGGCCGAGGCGCCGGATAAGCCGCGTTTCCTCTTTCACTAATTCTGTCAGCTCGTCAACCTTATGCTCGATCAGCACCGTTTGCTTGCGTTCTGCATAACGGATTAATTGCTGCTGAATCGTGATCAACTCATCAAGTGTCGCGGTCATCATTTTCAGCACCGGACTTCCCTCTTTTCCCACTGCTTATTTCTCATTTATCGAACCAGTACTCATGGAGCTTGTCAGCTACTTTGCCACTGTCGACTTGGTATTCTCCTGACGCGACCTGCGCCTTCAGCAATTGGACCTTCTCTTGCCGGGCGATATCCGCTTCCGTGTTTTTCTCGAACATCGCCTTCGCCTCACTTGAAATCTGCAGATGGTCTTCTTGTTGCAGCGGGCGCACTTTCGCAGCCGGAGTCACCTGCATTTGCTTTTGATAGGATTGTATAAAGGAAGAACCATTCGTTTTGTCGATATTCATTCCTTCACCGCCTCTTTGTTATTTCTTCATCTTCCAATATTGTGCGTTAGCGAGCTGCCGTTTGTCCACTGTTTCCGTCTGTTGCGCATCATTCAAGATTGCTTGCACTTCATTTCTGAATGTACGCTGGCAGCCTTCGCATAATAGTTGCCGGCTGATGAGCGTTTCGCAATGTGCACACGGATAGCCCAACAGCGGGTAATCTGCAGCAAAAATGCGGCCCTCCTTCAAAAACTCGACAACTTTATTCACTGAGACACCGGTGAATGCATTTACATCTTCAATAGAAGCATTACGGTGTTCCGGATTTTTCAGAAACGCATCAACTTTTTTAAATGCCGCTTCATTTTCACGATAGCAGTCAAGGCAACAATCGATTTGATCACGTAAATACAGCGCTCCGCAGCTGGGGCAATTTTCTAGTTGTGGGCTGCTCAAGTTAATCACCTGTTTCCTCTATAACCTTATTATCGGCTCGTTGTTGTAAATGTTTAGCGTTATTTATGATTATTGCACTTTAAATTCCGTCACGAGCACACGCTCAACAGTTCCTTCGCTTACAAGTTCCTGGAGCCGCTCGGTCATCTGCGCTTCTAGTGAACTGATGCCTTCCGCGCCGACCAAGTCCTCTTTTTCCATGCCGGCGACCGTTGCAATCGCTGCAGCGCGCACTTCCGGATGGCGCATCTCCACTTCTTCTTTAGCTTTTTTATCGCCCAATAAAATATTGAACTGGACGACAGCATAGGAAGACGGGGTCGCGAGATTGGTGGTGATTTCTTCGGTGCTAACGCTCAGCGCAGCAATTTCTTCTGCGCTAAGGGGTGCATCCGTATCAGCTTTCGCTTCTTTTTGGATAAAATAAAACGCTCCGCCGGCACCGACAAGTGAAGCGATCAACAAAACAATCAATACTTTTTTCATGGTCCACCTCTTACTCTTCGGTTTCTTCCTGATAAGGAGAAATGAGCACTTCGACACGCCTGTTCTCTGCGCGCCCTTGTGCGGTGTCGTTCGATGCAATCGGCTGGTATTCGCTATAACCGGTGGCGCTGAATTTCTGCGGATCCAAATCGCCGTTTTCCAACAAAATCTTCATGAAATTGATGGCGCGCGCTGAACTGAGTTCCCAGTTCGAATCAAATTCCCCGCCGGCAGTCGGCACATTGTCGGTATGGCCTTCAATATAAATCATGCGTGGCGGATCGCTGACCAATAGCTCCGACAATTCGCTTGCAATCAAATTCGCCTGTTCGTCAATATCGGCACTGCCCGACTGGTACAATACGCCTTCGTTGATCGTCAGCATTAAGCCTTTGTCGGTCAATTCGGTTTCAAGCCGCGGCGACAAGCCTTTGTCCGCGATATAGGATTCCAATTTTTCCTGAAACTCCATCAATTCTTTGCGGTCGCGCGCTGCCCGTACTTCTTCGAGCAATTCTTCGGTCACGCCTTCTTCGGCGATTTCCGCAAACGGCGAACTGTTGTCGAGTTCAACCGGCGCAGATTGGTCAAGTATGCCGGTGCCGCCTTGAAGTTCAATATTGAACGACTCGGAAATGGCTTTGAATTTTTGCGCGTCCACTTCACTCGCTGCAAACAACACGATAAACAGCGCCAAAAGCAGCGTCAAAATGTCGGCATATGGGATGAGCCACGACTCATCGACATGTTCTTCATGCTTTTTTTTACGCTTCAACCCCAACACCACTCTCTGGTTCGTCTTCGAGTATACGATCCTTCGCCGGCAAATACGTCAAAAGCTTTTCTTCCACTGTCCGCGCCGGCAAACCTTCTTGTACGGCAAGCAGGCCCTCGAGCATAATTTGTTTCGTGCGCGCTTCCTGTTCGGATTTGCGCTTGAGTTTATTGGCAAAGGGATGCCATAAGACATAACCTGTAAAAATCCCGAACAATGTGGCAATAAAGGCCGCCGAGATCGATTTCCCGAGCAATGCCACATCATCTAAATGGCTGAGTGCCGCAACGAGCCCGATAACCGCTCCCAATACCCCAAGTGTCGGTGCGTAAGTGCCCGCTTGCGTGAAGATTTTCGCGCCGAGTTCATGGCGGTCTTCCATTGCCGCGATGTCTTCTTCCATCAAGCCGCGGATATGCTCATGGGATTGCCCGTCGACGACCATTTTCAAGCCGCGCTGCAAAAACGGATCTTCAACTTGTTCTGCGCGCTCTTCTAGCGCCAGCAAGCCTTCTTTGCGGGCCACCATCGCCCAGCCGGTAAACATTGGGATCATTTCTTTGATCGGCATCGTTTTCTGCTCGCCGAACAAAACTTTGAAAAGTCCCGGGATGCGTTTGACTTCTTCTGCCGGGAAGGCGATGAGAATGCATGCCGCCGTGCCGAGAAAGATGATGACGAGTGCTGCCGGGTTGTACAAGGCGACCGGGCTCGAGCCTTTTAGCGCCATGCCGCCGATAAGCACAAACATGCCGATGATGATACCTAACCAAGATGTCTTATCCACGTCCATACCTCATTTCGCTTTTGAATCATTCGAACTTTATAAGTTGAAGAAATAAATTCCTTATTTAAAAATTCCGCAAAACCGCTGCGCTTTCCCGCGGGAGTCTCCGGGGGTTTGCTCCATACGTATTGTTATAAACTTTAACGAATATATTTATTTCCAATAAATTCCTTAATTAACTAAACAATCAGTTCAGCTTACATAAATCATTGTTTGGCTAATACCATTGCTTGCTTCCATGTGTTGCGCAGTTCTTTTATGTCTTCCATTGTGGCGTCGAGCAGTGTGGCGTCATTTTTCATGTTCGCTTCGACCAGCCGGTTGTATTGGAATTCATAAAGCTGTTCGAGTTCTTTTGACAGCGCGATCCCTGGGTTCAAGGTGCTGCGCAGTTCCTGGATGATGTTTTGGGCTTTCAGGAGATTTTTGTTTTTTTCTTCAAATTGTTTATCTTGCATCGCTTTTTTCGCGAGTTTGATGAATTTCAAGCAGCCGTTATACAGCATCAAAGTCAGTTCTTCGGGTGCTGCGGTCATGACGGAGTTTTGCTGGTACGCTTCGTACGGATTGATCGTGGCCATTTCGGTTCCCCTTTCTTACTTGCGCTGATCGATGAATGAACCGCCGCTAGCAGTTTGGCGGTAAGCGCCGGCGTACTTGCCGGATGCTTGCTTGGTTTGGCTGATGCGGTTCATTTGGATGGAGAATTGCTCGTGCAGTTTGCCCATGAGCGGCTGCAATTCCACTTCGATTACCTGAATCTGCCCGATCACATGCTGTTGTTCCGCGCTCCATTCGCCTGGTGCTTGACTGGCTAAGATTTCGATCGTCTGTTGGCGCTGAACGAATAAATCCTGCAAGGTTTCCAGCTGTTCCACATTGTTTTTTTCCATGTCCGAATCGACGGAACTTGCTTGTGTGTAAATCGCTGTTGTCAGCGACAGAAATTCAGTTAACAGGTCGGTTTTCTCGTTCATTACATGCCTCCGAATAAGTTCTGCTGCATCCAGGCGCTTTGTGAGTTCATTTTACTAAGTGCTTTTTCCATGGCGGTGAACTGGCTCCAGTAGCGATCTTCAATGCCGGTTAGCCGGGTCTGCCAACGCGTGATTTCCGATTCCATGCGGCGCAGCTTCTTGGTCATCGTGCTATTGTCGACCGAACTCGTCGGGCTGCCTGCTTGTGCGCTTAAACTCCGCACGATGTCGTTAAGCTTATCGTAGACGCGTGCGCCGACGCCGTTGCCGGCATCATTGCGGACCGTAAACAGCTGCATCACTTCATCCGGCTTTTCGGTCAATGCCGCGCTCAACTTCGCTTCATCAATAAACAGCTTGCCGCCTTCGCGGTAGTCACCGGTATTGATGCCGATTTGCGACAACATGTTCAAATTGCCTGGCGCAACGCCTCCGACCTGGTCCATAAACGCACGCCGCAGATCCTGCAAGGCAGATTTCATGACGGGGTCGTTGCGGAGCAGACCGCTGCGCGCTTTTTCTTCCCATAATTCGATTTCTTTTTCGCTCATGTCTTTTTTCTGGTCATCAGAGAGCGGCTGGAAATTCGGATAACGCTTCTCGACGATCTGCTTTTGCAAGTCTTCGATTGCTTTGTTATACGAGTCAACAAAGTCTTTGATCATCTGCGTCGGCTTGGACGGATCGGCTTGGACGCGTACTGTCGTTGAAGCACCTGGCGCGTCGACTTTCAACAATTGGATGGTCAAACCGTTGACGGTCGTCTTATCGGTTTTCAAGCCGTCGACCGTGACGCCGTCGATCGTGACCGAACCGTTTGTCGCCACAGTCGAAGCGATGGAGCTTTGAGCGGTGCCGGTAATTTGGCGGCCCAGATCCACATTGTCTGTGCCGTCGTCATTGGTGAACTTCATGGTGAAGTTCTGCGCGGCGCCCAGTTCTTTGGAAGTGATGAAAAAGCGCGACGTCGTGTTATCGAAATTGACGCGCAATGCCGGTTCACTGCCTGCGGTTGCGTCCTGCAGTTTTTTAGCGACATCAGCATAGGTCATGTTTTCAGTAATGCTCACTTCGATTGCCGTGGTGCCTTGTACTGTGATTTGCCCGGCGACGCCGATTGTGTCGGTCGATTTTGCCGGTTGGTCGTTCGCTTTCAGAATCTGTGCACCGGAAGTCATTTTCGCTGGTGTGGCGAGTGAATTGACGCGTACATCGTAAGTTCCGTTCATTGCTTGTGCCGTCGTTGTGATGCTTGCGCTGCCGGATCCGCTTGTTTGAGCGCTATAAGCATTAAAACTCGACTGCAGGCGCAAATTGCTCGCGCTCGTGCGCAAATTCGAGAACGTTAGGTTCTGCTTTCGTGTCGCTTCTTGCTGCCATTCGGTCCAGACTTTTTGCTGCATCAATTTATCCAAAGGCATTTTCTGTATTTGCATCATTTGTTTGACGATGGAGTCGGTATCCATCCCTGAAGCTAATCCGCCTACGCGCATAGTATCCACTCCATTTCCATAATCCTGTTACTCTTACTATCGGCAAGATATGCGATTTTTTTAGCAGGAAATTGAATCTTTTTAACATATAGGTTAAAACTGTTCGCCAGTTTGACATAGAAATAAAAAAACCGACTCCATATGGGAATCGGCTTTTGAAGATTATAAAGTATTGTAAAAGCGCTGAACGCCTGTGGTCCAGTGGTTGTTGAGTCCTGTCGGATCGTTCGCTGCGCCTACGGGAGCATATTTCGCACCGATTTGCGCGATGCTTTCTTTGCCTTGATTCAAGTAATTTTGACGCAAATTGCGTGCCATATCGTAAATGCTGTCCGCCACTGTCTCGTAGCTGCGCAGCCCGTTTTTGCCCATCATGCCGGCGATATTGTTTTTCTCATTCGCAGCACGTGACGTGCCATTTCCCGTTTCATGCACGGCAATCGCAGACAGGAGTTTCGGGTCGATATCGTATTTCTTTCCGGCTTCGATAAAATGCACAGCCGCTCCGCTCAGTTTCCCGGCGAGCTGCTCATCTAGTTTCAAAAACTGTACCGGACGGAATTTCAAGTCGCTTTTATCCGCAGCACTTGTCGCCACGGCTTTATGCTCCATCGTCAAGTTCGCAACAGCTGGGTTATAGGAATTCCCTGGTGTCATGAAAGACAATCCATTAGCTGGTGCTTGTTGTTGCATTTGCCCTTGCGGCTGCTGGACATTCTCCATCATCGCCGCCATCAACAACATCAAAAACGAACCCGGACCTCCCATACCTGACGCTTGGTTGTTCGCGGATCCACTTCCGTTCATCGGTGTCGACTGCTGAAGCGAACTCATCGCCGACTGAAACAGCCAATTTGAATTGATCGGCCCCATCATAATTCTTCCACACCTTCCGTTTCCATTTGTTCGTTTAGTTTACAAGAATCTTTTGGAAAAAAGAATAGGCGGATTGGGGGTAAGGGTGGGATAGGAAGGTTTTAATTGGAATGGAATCTGTGACTTTTTACCGTTTCTGTATAAGAAAAAGAAGCTTCCATTGTGAAAGTTTTTTGAGTTGTCTTAACCTTTTAAATCTAGCGAACCGCCAATATGCGGCTGAACCGATTGCTCAAGCATCTTCACGACATTCGCGCTGTTTGTCTCGGACTGATCCATCGCTTTCTTCATAATTGAAACGCTCGCTTCTTGCCGAACATTCATTTGGCTGAGTGCCATCGATAACGCTGCGATATCCATCTGAATTCCTCCTCGTAAACGTGCTTATAAAAAAGGAGCCTAGAATCAGGCTCCTTTTCAAACTTAAAATTAACGAAGTAGTTGAAGAACAGCTTGTGGCTGTTGGTTGGCTTGCTTTGCCGCTATGTCTTTCGATCATAGAATAGACTATATCTTCACCCTCATTCTCGAGGGGCTGGGCACTTCGAACGGCGCTTGCCGCCCTACGGATTTCATCGCCATAGCTTTTCGCCTTAGACGGTCTATCCTAGTCGTTGAACCTTCTCCAGAGTTTCCTCACAGGAGCTTGGCTGCTGATTATCCATTGGTGCATCCCCGTCATTTTCAGACCATCACGCCGACCGTTTCCAGTTACGTTGTGGTTGATGGGGCTTTAGGAAGTTCCAGCAATTCACCCAGTTATACTCTAACCCGTTACCCGGTTAGACGCCCTAGAATCAATTATCTCAACAGTTGTAAAACTGCTTGAGGGATTTGATTGGATTGAGCCAACATCGCTTGTGATGCTTGTGCAAGAATCGAGTTCTTTGTTTGTTCCATCATTTCTTTCGCCATCGTGCGAACATTTACTTTCATAAATGACTAGACTATATCTTCACCCTCTAAACTAGTAGGGGCCGGGCACTTCGGATCGGTCAGTGCTGATGGACACTGCGTCACCTACGGATTTCATCACCATAGCTCTCGCCTTAGATGGTCTATCCTAGTCGTTGAACCTTCTCCACTCTTTCGAGACAGGAGCTTGGCTGCTGATTGCCCAATCTTTTATTTTCTCAAGCCGTCACGTCTGCCGTTTCCAACTGCGTTGTGGCAATAAAAGCTATCAGGGCTTTCCAGCAATTCACCCGGTCGTAATCTCTAACCGTTACCAGTTAGGACGACTGTACCTCTGCTCGCCTACGCGGCTTCGGCATAATCAACGTCGCGGATACGTGATTCCGCTGCTGTAAGGTTTTCAGCTGATGTGTTCAAGTTATTTGTCGTATGGTCAAGTCGGTTTTGTTTAGCACCCAATTGAGAGCGCTCGTCTGATACTAGTTTGATTGCATCGTCAAGAGTTGTGAGAGCTGCAGTAGCTGCCGCTGCATCACTAACATCAAGTGCGTCTACTCCAAGTCCAGCAGCATCCATTGTAGCAAAAGTCACATCAAGCTGTTGATCTGTATTAGCCCCGATTTGGAAAGTGAAAACTCCAGATGCTCCACCAGTTCCATCCAACAAGTTCTGTCCGTTAAATTGAGTAGTTGTAGCAATACGCCCAATTTCCTCAACTAAGTCATCGATTTCAACTTGGATTACTTCACGGTCATCTGCAGTGTTCGTATCGTTACCTGCTTGGACAGTAAGTTCACGCATGCGCTGAAGAATATCGTGCGTTTCGTTCAATGCACCTTCTGCAGTTTGGATCATGGAAATTGCATCTTGCGAGTTGCGTGAAGCTTGCTCTAATCCGCGAATCTGTCCGCGCATTTTTTCAGAGATTGAAAGTCCAGCTGCGTCGTCTTTCGCGCTGTTGATACGAAGACCTGAAGACAATTTCTCCATGCTGTTTGCTTGAGCATTAGTTGCGCTGCTCAACTGACGGTGAGTGTTTAGAGCTGTGATATTGTGATTGATAATCATTGTGTATTACCTCCGTGTAATGTTTTTGTTTTTGCAAGCGCCCAAATCCGTTTGGACTGCCTTACACTCTATTTATCGGTAGGCGTTTTAAAATGTTTAGCTTTTTTGAAAAAAATTCTAAAAACTTTTTGAAGCCGCTTCTGTTCTCTTGCGTATTAGTAGTAATCCCTTGATGGAGGGAAGAACTATCCGTGACATTCCGCTCCAAGATCGACCGACCATTTCTGATGCTTTACGGCGCGGCGACGCTCTTGATTGCTGTTTCTTGTTTTTGGCCATTCTTTTTCGATGATGACATGCCACTTTCTGCCGCCGCTATCCTCATTTCAATCTTCGTCGGCACTATCGCCTTTATGTTATGGCTTATTCTCGGCATTTCCTATGTATTCCGTGACGATCATATATTCGTGAAGGCGGGGCCACTGCGGACAAAAATCGCGTATGAGGACATTTCGCTCATCTCACCGACTTCGGATATTCTTACGGGAATGCGGATGCTTTCTTCACGAGACGCACTCGAGATCTTTTACCCCAAAGCTGTCATGGACAGCGTCAAAATCTCTCCTGCCGAACAACGACGATTCCTCGATGAATTAATGAAGCGGGTGCCTCGTGATAAGTTTCATCGCTCCTTGCTGTAAATCAACAAACCTGAAGCGAACTGCATACCCCCTCAGGTCTTCCGGTGTGTTGAATAAGTTAATAACTTACGCTAATTTATGAAAATAGATACTTTTACTACACCAAAGACCGAGAAACGTCTAAGTATTTGGAGAAGCGTTTGCTCGACTCCTATGGGAATAGCGGGTTTGAGAGACCCCACAGTGAGCGTAGCGATCGAGGAGGCTCGATTCCCGCCCCATGGAAAGCGAGCGATAAGCTTCGGAAAATACGCTTTGCTTGATAGTTTGAAAAACCTGAAGCAAGCTCATGTTCGAGCTCGCTTCAGGTTTTATTTTTTCATTTTCAAGAAATCACTAATATCAATCACATTCGAGATAGCTCTCTTGTTCTCTTCCTGGATCTCCAAGTAAATCTCTTTCCGGTGGACCGGAATTTCTTTTGGTGCGGAAATCCCTAGTTTGATGAGGTCGCCTTCGATAGAAGTAACGGTGATTTCAATGTTGTCGTCGATGACGATCGATTCGCCGACTTTGCGTCCGAGTACGAGCATCGCTTACACCTGCCTTGCCGCTTGTTGGAACAGCGGATGTTTCACTTGGTAGTTCGGGTTTTGGAGGACAATCTGCTTGCCGAGCTGCTTCTTGTTGTTAATGACGACCGGCGCTTTCAAGTTCGCTGTCGCCTCCACAATATTTTGATTCGGCGTGACGGTCACAAGCACGATCGCATCGGACGGATCTGCCAGCTTCAATTGCCCTGTAAGAGCGTCATCAAGCTTCACTTCATAGTCCGGTAAAAAGACGAATGGGTCTGCCATAAAGAAACTGATCGCCGCGTGCTCCGTTGATTGAAGGAAAAAGAACGGCGAGTCGCCTGATGGATCTGCCGGCAAGAGCACGAATTTCGTCTCCTCTTCAAATCCCGGGATGCCGCGTTCGAATGTGAGCAAACGGTCGTCCGCGAGTTCGAGTTCGCCGAATTGGTCTGTATGGATTTTCATAGCTGACTTCCTTTCTCTATAAACTTGATTTAGCCTGCTTCTATACGGGCGATTTCCTGCATGCGCAAACGCACCAAGGCTTGCTCGCCTTCGATGCCTTTTAACTCAGCGCTGAACGGTTCGATGGACAATTGTGAAGAAGCGAGCAATGCCGCCACGTCCGGCTGCTCCAGAAGCGCTCCGCTGATGATCACTTCGCCCGCGTCGCCTTGGCCTTGCACGCGCGCCGCCAAATTAACCGTTCGGCCGAAATAATCGAGCCGGTCGTTCGAGTTGACGGCGATCGCCGGTCCGCTGAACAGGCCGAGCCTTAGTAGCAGTGTATCATTTGTTTGTTCGTTAAAGGCGTCTAGTTTTTGTTGTATCGCGAGCGCTGCTTTGACGCCGTCTGCGGGTTTTGAGAACACCGCCATGACCGCGTCGCCAATCGTCTTGACGACGCTGCCGGAATTTTGCTTAATGTGTTCGGTCAAAAAATCGAAATGACTGCGCACACGTCCGTAAGCGTTGGCGTCTCCCGCTTCTTCGTACAGCGCGGTTGAGCCTTTCAAATCGGTAAAGAGGATCGTCACATGGCCGATGGCGATTTTCTGCCCCGGTGCCAACACTTCCGATGAAAACAAATCACGGAATTCCTGCATGGCGGTCACTTTCGACGCCGTTACCGTGTCTTCGCTCCAATCGGCGTATTCGAGTGCGACGACGATATCCGAATCGCTGTCATTGGCGACGGAAAAACCTACTGCATCGACCGCCTCCTGAATCCAGCCGGTTTGTGTATAACGGAATGCGCCGCTGCGTGTGACCGCTATTTGGTCGTTTGCCTGCAACACACGCAAGCGCAGCGGCTTCTCGACTGACGCAGCAGCAAAGCCCGCCGTCTCGCCTGATGCGATGATCTGCTGGGCTTTGACGTGTGGCGTGATGACCGGGCCGCCCACACAATACACTTCTGCGTAAGCTGTGCGAATCGTCGGATGAACCGCAAAATGCAATTCGACGGATTGGTCGAACTCCGTATCATACACGACGCCGCATAAATCACAGTGAAATTGCTGCTCGAGGTCGGACAGGCTGCGATGTTCGTCTTTTGATACGCGGCAATTCGGGCAGATGACGTGCCAGCTCATGTCCAGCAAGCCGGTTTTCGTTGCGTATAATAAGCCTCTCAGCACCTCAGTTGGGGGCATTCCCCACAGTTTCGCCAGTTGTTTCGGCATGATTTCCGCCACGTCTTGGTCGGCACTTTCTGCCAAATAACTGGCCAAGCAATCCGTGAATTCCGGATTCACCGGATACACGTTGAGCTTTTCACTCAAACGCTCAAGCTCGCCAAAGTTCACTTTCGGGGTCGTCTTTTTCACGGAGGCAGTTAGACCGCCACCTTTTGCGTAACCGTCCAAATAACCCATGATTTTTTTGACGGCCGGCAGCCCGGTCGTCTGGATCGCCGCATAGCCGAGCACATTGCGCGGCGCGAACTCCGCCGTCAGCCGAATTTTCGTTCGCGCACCTTCTTGTACATCAAAAAGCTCAATCTTCAGCACGTAATACAAAAGCGGGCCCGACAAATAGCGCCGCTCGACTGTATAAAACTCGTGCTCTTGCCATTCGAACGGAAACTCCTGCCATTCCATCGGCACAAAGCCCATCGCTTTGGCCGCCGCTTTCCGGTAAAACACGCCGTTCGCATCGGTCTTTGCCGGTTGAAACGCCACCGGAAACATTCCGATTGCATCGTTCATGCGATTGTTATCGGCAAGCAACTGCCACGCCATTTCCCGCTCGAGCGGGTATTCTTGTTCAAGCACATAGCTTTTTGGTTTCAATTTCATCTAGATTCACTCCTATGATAGCGCAATCGCCAAAGCCAGAAACAATAAATGGAAAATCTGGTCCGCCACAATCGACAGCCACCTGCTTTCAGACCCGGTGGTCATCTGAACGCGCTTGACCCAAAACTGGACAAAGCTGCGTCTATCTAAGATGACGTGGCTGATGAAGATCAAAGCGATCGCTGACAGGGACAAGCCGCCTGCCAACAAGCCGAACAATGCGATCACTGCGGTATAGACCGTAACGTGCGTCAACAGCGGCAACCATTTCGTGGCTTTGTGTTTCGCCATCCAGGCCGTCTGCAGCAAAAAGTCGCCGACCAAATGCCCCAGCAGTAAAAAATCAAACATGCTCATATCCGGTATCTCCGCTCTGTTTTATACGTGCTTGTGTCATAATCGCATTCTTCCAGAATCGACATCATCGCATCGACCATCCTGTCTTCAAACAAGCTGCCGCGGCAGCGCATCAGCTCTTCGGCACCCTCACGCTGCGTTAGTCCTTTGCTGTACGGACGCGCTGTGGTCATCGCATCGAACGCATCTGCCACACCGACGATTCGCGCAAATAGCGGAATGGCTTCGCCTGTCAGCCTTTCCGGATAACCGCTGCCGTCCATGCGCTCGTGATGGGATTTCGCTGTTTCGACCGAGCGCTCCATCGCATGGCGCGGTTCCATATTCGCCAATATGCCGGCGCCGATGGTCGTATGCTTTTGGATTGCCTCGAATTCCTCTTGCGACAAGCGTCCCGGTTTTTGCAGCAGTTCATCGCGAATGCCGATTTTGCCGATATCGTGGAGCAGCGCCGCTTTATACAGCTCTTCGCATTCGCTTTGCTCGAGCTCGATTTTCTGGGCGATCCACAAGGAATAATCCGCCACCCGTTCGGAATGGCCGGCCGTATACGGATCCCGTGCGTCCAACACACTTGCCAAGGTGCGGATCATGCTGATGAGCATGCGGTTCAGCTCGTCGTACATTTGGCTATTGTGAAGCGCGAGTGCGGATTGCTGTGCCAAAGCTTGTGCCAGGCGCATATCCTGTTCGGTGAAAAACTTGCCGTCTTGTTTGTTGAGCAATTGCAGCGAACCGAGCTGCTGATCCTTAACCATCAACGGCACGGTTAAAAGCGAACGCGTGACAAATCCTAGCTGTTGGTCGACGCGTTGATTCCAGTCCGGATGCTCTGCGGCGTCTTCGATGCGCTCTGCCTGCCCGGTCTCCAGCACTTTCCAGACAATACCCTGGCCTTTCGGGAGCTCGACATCCAAAATTTCCGATGCGGCTGGCCCGTGGGCAGAGACGGCGCGTAAATTGGCTCCGTCGGTATCGGCTACCCACAGTGTCCCAGCTTCGGCGCCGATTACTTGCACCATTTGCCATAAAATATTGTCGAATACTTTCTCCAGTTCCAGGTGGGAGTTGAGTTGTTTTGACGCATCCCATAAAGTCATGAGCTCTTGCATGCGCTGTTCCAGTTGTTTGGTATCTTCCATAAATGCCTCCGCCATATCTTTTACTTCGAATACAAGATAAAATATTTAGTTAAAACGATAGCTTATTATCACGCAATGTACAATATGACAAAACGTATTTAAATGAAATAATTTACATTTTTATTTTGTTATCCATTATTTTAAGCTTCTTGTTTAAACTATCCCACTTCTATTATCGGCAGTTTTTCTAAAATATTTACTGATATACAGAAAAAACCGAGCCTTATCACCGGCCCGGTTCGCAACTTATTGTGATTCAATTTTCTCCAAACTTTCCAGCGCTTGCTTGACGGTCGCATAGGCATCCGCAGATGACAACTCGATGCCAGAATGGACGATGGTCTGCACCAAGTCCGGGCGCATTCCTGCAATGGCGATGTGTATGCCCATTAAGTTGAATGTGCTGCCGATGTGGTGAATCGCTTGTGCCGTTTGGTCGTCGATTGTCAAAACGCCAGAAAAGTCGGTGATGACGTGGCTGACTTGCATGTCCGCTATGAGCGGGATGACGTTTGTCAAAATGTGGTTGACGCGGTAGCTGTCGAGATAGCCAATTAACGGCAAGACCACGACATCGTCCGCCACCGGGACAACCGGCGCCGATAAAGCAATGAGTTCGCTTTGCATTTCCGCTTCGTATTTTTCCTGGAGCCGCTCGAATGCAAAGAAGGTTTCGTTCAGGCTGACATCGAGCAAGGTGTTGATATGCGTGATGACGCGTGCATTTTCTTTCAGACTGAGCCCTGCTTTGATGCTCAGTTCGGTGAACAATTCCGCCATGACGATGCGTGTCGGCGGATAGCGCAAGACGATGTCCGAAATTTTGCCGCTTGCTTGCATTTCAGCATTCTGCTTGCTCCACTCGATCAATGCATCCGGCACGTCGAGAACTGTTTCATTGCCGATCGTCTCGCCGAGATGGCTAAGCAGCTCCTCGTACATTTCCACAGCACGCAACCTCTCTTCTGCCGGGATGCTCTGCTCCACTTTCGCGAGCACCCGGTCTACTACTTGTTCAGCGAGCATGCGTGGGCTCGCTGTGATATAACCGCAAAACTCCGTAAATGAAGACATTCTGCCTGCCACCTTTTCCAATGAATTATTCTCAGTATATCATTTTGTATAAGATCAGGCACGCCGATATAACCATAGAAATGACAATGACATATCGCTGTAATAAAGCCCCGTCCATGACTCCTGGCGGGGCTATCATCTGCTTATCGAGTTTTGATCGTCTTGCGGATGGCGCTCATCGTCCCGAGGTGAAGCGCATCATGCGCAATCATGAACGCCAATACTTCCCCAAGCGTCTCCATCCCGAGAAACGGTTCAAGCAGTTTGCTGTTGAGCTTGCCGGCTGTGGCGTGTTCGATCTGATCAGGCTGGTCGGCCAGCACTTGCTTGAGTTCTTCAAGCGACGGCACATCCCCTTGCCAATTGTCGGGCGAAGTGCCGCTCGCGAACAATTCCGCATAGCGCGCAGGCAACAGCGGTTTTGTGTCGAGTGACTTGGCGACAAAACTGTCGATGCCCGTCACCAAATGGCCTGCGTTCCAACGGATCGAATTGCGAAACGGCCCCGGCATTTGGTCGGCTTGTTCTTCGGTCGTTTTATCGAGCAGTTTGATGATCATGCCGCGCCACGTTTTCCATTGCCGAAACATTATGTCTTCATTCATCCTATCCACTCCCCATCATTTGCTCTTTCCATCATAGCGCTTATAGGCATTTCGAGGCAAAACTTCTGCACTCCTGCCGGCGGCTCGCATCAGATAAGTAACCAATTTATAATGAATTCCAATCGTATTTACTACCAAAAATGATTCTTGTAAATTTTTCTTGTGTATTTAGTCACGTTCGATATACTTTAATTACCACAAATTTTAGGAGGAACATGTTTGAACTGCAACGGTTGTTCTGTTACTGCACTGACTTTTGATATTCGCCTAACCGGTGAATTGAACCTTTCGATTATCCCGATTGCTATAGATCATTTAGAACGCCAAGGCTTGGACGTCTTGCAAAAAGACAAGCGCTTGCGGATGGGCGAATTCGCCGCACGCGAATTTTTGAGCTTTTGCCAAGACTTGCTGGATACCGACCTTGCGGAGTTCCGCATCAACCAGCAAAGCTACCAACCGATCAGCCAGATGCACCAAGTATTCGACATGGAATGGATTGACGATGTCATCCAAAACGAGCGCATCGTCTCCCATTACCAGCCGATCGTCGATGCCACGGGTGCTGTTTATGCATACGAAATGCTGGCGCGCTTCCATGACGCCGACGGACAGATGATTTACCCGAACGCCATTTTCCCGGCAGCGAAAAGCCGCGGGCGCTTGTATGCACTCGACCGGGTTTGCCGCATGACCGCCGTACGTGCTGCCGCAAGATTATCCGGCGAAAAAGCATTCATCAATTTCATCCCGACATCTATCTACTCCCCGGAGTTCTGCTTGCGCTCGACGATTGAATTGGCGCACGAAACCGGTGTCGACCCGAAACAATTGGTCTTTGAAGTCGTCGAGTCCGAAAAAGTCGATGATTTGGAACATTTGAAGCGCATACTCGGCTATTACAAATCAAAAGGCTTCCAGTACGCACTCGATGACGTAGGTGAAGGCTATAGTACCGCAGAAGTGCTCGCCGAACTACGACCGCATTACATGAAACTGGACATGCAATACGTCCAGGGCGTCGCCACTGACACGGCCAAACAAGCCGTGGCGCAAAGCTTCCTGAAAAAAGCACAAGGCGTCGGCTCCACGCCGCTCGCTGAAGGCATTGAAAACGAAGAAGATTTCCAGTGGCTCAAAGCGCAAGGTTACGAATTGTTCCAAGGCTATTATTTCGGCAAACCGGCTGCCGCACCGCTTGCATATAAAACCGTTTAACAACAAACCCCGCCCTCTCCGTCAAAACGGAAAGGGTGGGGTTTGTTGTTTTCTCCGCTATTACTCACCTGTTATGTCAATATCACGGGAAGACATTCAAACTCCCACTTAACATCACCCTTCAATTCATCTCCAAAACTTCGTCATATCCGCTTTGTCTTCGATATTGAATGCAATCAATTTTTCAAGCAATGCGTAATCGACAGGGCGGTCCCAGCTCATGCGGATCAATTGCTTGGTGCTCGAATGGCCGCCTGCTTTGATGTCTTGTGCAAAATGGTCGATCGCAGCTGTTTCCGGCGCGACTGCCATGTGTTTTTTAGCGGTGCTGAACGCGATGATAAACGTGCCGTGGTCGGTGAACATCGGTTGGTTCCAAGCGACTCGCGGAACGAGCTGCGGGTATGTTTCCATCACCCATTGCAACACCTCTTCTACACGCTCCCGGTGATCCGGATCGTCCAGTTTCGATAAGTATTCAACAAACTCATTCATGGCCTCCGCCTCCTTTTTGTTATCGGGCTCATTCTTCTGTCCCCACGAAATATTGGTCTTTCCTGTACGACACCGCATCGACTGTCGCCATTATCTCTTCGCCGCGCAGCACATCAACCCGGTAAAAACCGACCCGGAAATTCCGTTTCGTCTCTACGGCGCGCGCCGTCAGCAGGTCCCCTGGATTTGCCGCTTGGATAAACTGGGCATTGGTCGACAAACCGACCGATGCTTTGCCGTGGGCGTTGCTCGCAACCGACAGCACGTGATCGGCAAGTGCGTAAATGACGGCACCATGTACGGTGCCATATGCATTGACCATATGGGGCTGCACGAGGAGTTCCGCCTCGGACAAGGTTTCTTCGAACTTCGTCAAACGGATGCCGAGCGACTGGGCAAAAGGATCATTTGATACTGTGTCGCGGATTTCTGCGTAATGCTTTTGATGGAGTGCGTGCTCGTCGATTCGTTTGCGCATAGGTTCTCCTTTGTCTTCAAGTTTTTTAGCGCATATTATTTCCCGGGCAATGATGGAAGTTGGCCATTAACTCCCGCTGCTAGCTGATTTCTCGTTTCCGCTAACTTCCTTTTCAAATGCGTATTATCCCACTCATCATCTGTATAGAAGGCGGCGAAAGGCTGGCCTTCCGCTCTTGGCACGAGATGCAAATGAAAATGCGTCAACTCGTCTGGCCC
The DNA here is from genome assembly GCF_042654465.1 of Planococcus dechangensis. Lineage (NCBI taxonomy): Bacteria > Bacillati > Bacillota > Bacilli > Caryophanales > Caryophanaceae > Planococcus > Planococcus dechangensis. Next base: position 366,452 of record NZ_JBHSGL010000002.1, read on the forward strand.
GCCGCCGTTCTGCGCTTGCGTGATGCCAAACGGCGTGTAGAGCCCGCGGATGACCCGGCTCATCAGTTGCGAAGCCTTTAACATTGCCAGTGCCGTCGCGTCATCCATGTCGTCGATAAAGCGGTAATGGGCTTTCGGCAAAATGAGCACATGCCCTTCACCAAACGGGTCGTGGTCCAGAAAACACGCCACTCGTTCATCTTCATATACCATATGCACCGGCAGTTTACCATTCGCCAACTTGCACCCTAAGCAATCGCTTTCTCTATGTAGGTCAACTCCACTCATCTTCTAGACCCCTTCCCAATCCACCTCATGCCTAATTGCGCTGCAGATCTTTCTTTCTATTATACAAGGTGTATTGGAAGAAAATCTAACCTCTTTTCACGCAGTGTCCTATAATGGTCATAAGCAAGGAGGTTTTACGGATGATCCGCATACTCGCAGTTGATGACGATTTACATATGTTAAAGTTTGTCGCCGGTGAGCTTCGGCAAAACGGCTACGAAGTGATATCCGCTGAAAACGGTGAACAGGCACTCGCCCACTTGGAACAGCAACCGGTGAACCTCGCGATTGTTGATGTCATGATGCCCGGAATCGACGGTTTTGAATTAACGGAGCGCCTGCATAATGACTACGATATCCCGGTCATTCTCCTGACGGCACGCCACCATATCGAAGACAAGGAACGCGGATTTCTCGCCGGATCTGATGATTACCTCGTCAAACCGTTCGAGTCCAAAGAATTGCTGTTCCGTGTCAAAGCGATCTTGCGCCGATACGATCACCCTGAAAACAATGCCCTTACGGCAGGGTCTTTGACAATTGACTTGAAAAGCTATGAACTGCGCTCACCGAACGGCCTGTTGCTCATTCCATTGAAGGAATTTGAACTGCTCGCTCTGCTCGCCTCCAAGCCGCGCCAAGTGTTTACGAGAGACGCGATTATTGAAAGCGTATGGGGGCTCGATTTCCAAGGGGACGAACAGACCATCAATGTCCACATCAAAAGACTGCGCACGAGACTCGAGCCATTTGCGCCGGATGTCAAAATCATTACGGTGCGCGGCGTCGGCTATAAACTGGAGGCCGACTCATGAGCCTGTATGTCAAATTCATCTGGTTCACGTTCCTGACGATGCTCATCAGCAGCGCCATTTCGTTTTTCACGATGAACACGTTGTACCATCAGTTCCTGAAAGAAGACAATAACGATAAAAACCTCGCCATTGCCGAGTCGTTTGCCGGGCATTTGAACAGCCTTCCGCCGAACCAAGTGGAAGATACGCTCGACGTGCTCGGCATCGCCGGCTATCAATTGTATTTGACGGATGGCCGTGATGTCTCACGCTTTGGCGGTGAGTTCCGCGATGAAACGATTGCCCAAGAAACCGTTCAGCACGTGCTGGGTGGAGACACCTTCAACGGCATCCGAGATTTTCCGCGTCAAACGTTCGTCACCGGATTTTTCGCCAATGAACTGCAAAATTCCATCGGCGTCCCGGTGACACTCGGCGGCGAACCTTACGCTTTATTCCTGCGCCCCGACATTGAACTATTGTTCCAGGAACTGCATCTATTGTTCGGTGGTTTGGCGGTGGGAATCGTGCTGCTGAGCTTTCTCGGCATGCTATTGGTCGCGCGTTTGTTGATCCAGCCGATCACGAAACTGACCGAGGCCACCGAGAAGATGGCGACGGAAACGTTCGATGTGCCGCTCGCAATCGACCGCCGGGATGAAATCGGCCGTCTCGCCGACCAGTTCCTATTGATGCGCTCGCGCATTGAACAGTCGACCGTCAAGCGCAAGGAATTCGTCCATAACGTCTCCCACGATATCCAGTCGCCGCTCCATACGATCCAAAGCTATCTCGGCTTATTGGAAAAACCGGACATCCCTGATTCCGACAAGCAGCAATACGCCGAAATCATCCGCGAAGAGACCGCGCGCCTATCGCTGTTGACGACGCAGCTGCTCACTTTGGCATCGGTCGACAAGGAAACACCGGAACCGCTCGAGACCGTCGCGCTCCATGAACAATTGCACGCGACGCTCAGCCATTTGCGCTATGCATTCGACGACAAGGAATTGGCGCTTTCCGCACAGCTCACCCCGGCCTATACAAAAGGCAACACGGTGCTGCTTCAAACCGTCTGGGAAAACTTATTGACCAATGCAGTGAAATACAGCAAACAGGGCGGCTCGGTCGACATAAGCCTTACGCAAAGTGAGAGCCATGTCCATGTCACGGTGAGAGATCACGGCATCGGCATGACCGAGGACGAGACGAAACATGCTTTCGAGCGTTTTTACCGAGCCGACCAAGCCCGCACCCGCGGCCAAAAAGGCTCTGGGCTTGGCCTATCGATCGCCAAAGAAATCATCGAACTCCACGGCGGCCGGATCGAACTCGACAGCACACCGGGTGTAGGCACTACCGTGACTGTCATTCTTCCAGCCGCACCACCCATTTAGACTCGAAGCCCTCCACAACTGGTGGGCTTTTTTTCATTCACCCGAATTGTCAACGCTCGTTCACCTTCCATTCATCTTGCCTCTATACACTAAAGCTATACCAAAACGGAGGCGAATCACGTGAACTTAGCATGGAAAGAAATGAAGAAAAGCAAAACGAAATTTATAATCCTCGGCTCAATCGTCTTTTTGATCAGCTTGTTGACCTTTATCATCTCAGGACTCGCGAATGGCTTGTCACAAGACAACGCCGCTTTAATCAAAAATTTGCCGGACGGTGAGATCTATATGGAACCGGAGGCAAAAGAAACCCATGCCTTGTCGGCAATTGATGGAGACTCACAAGAACAAGTGCTGTCGCAAACCGACGGCGCTTTCGCATTCTCCATCCAAATGGGCTTTTTATTGAATGAACAGGACGAACAGCAAAGCGTCGCATTCGTTACGTCGACCGATTCAGCCGAATTCCCTGAGGTTTCAAAAGGCGAGATCATCCTCGACAGCTCGCTCGAAGATGAAGGCATCCAGCAAGGCGACCGCTTCACCAACAGCCAGTTTAGCGGTGAGTTTACCGTGGCAGGCTTTACGGGAGGCGCGAAATACAGCCACGCCCCTGTCGCGTTTATCCATCCCGAAAATTACGCTGAGATGCACCGGACCGAACAGATGCAAATGCTGTTCGTTCCAGAATCCGCAGAACCCGTTGCCATCGCCGGCTTGCAGAGCTTTTCCAATGAGGCGTTCTTGAACACTTTGCCGAGCTATAACGCAGAGCAATTATCGCTGTCGATGATCGTCTGGTTTTTGGTCATCATCAGCGGCATGCTGTTCGCCATCTTCTTCTATATGATGAACATCCAAAAGCTCGGTTTGTACGGCATTTTAAAGGCGATCGGCGTGAAGACCAGCGCTTTGTTCCGGATGATCTGGACACAAATGTTCGTCATTACCGCAATCGCGCTCGCTTTATCGATTGCCATCAGCCAATTGTTCCATAGCCTGGCACCAGGCGGCATGCCGTTTTATTTGCCGGTCGGCATCACATTTCAATTGTCGGCGGTGTTCTTTGCCATCGGATTTGCCGGCGCTACGCTTTCAGGCATTCAAATTCACAAAGTCAAACCGCTTCAAGCCATTCAACAAGGAGAGGGATCCGCATGATTTTTTCAACACAAGCTATCAAGAAAACCTTCAAAACCGGTGAAGTCTCAGAGGAAGTTTTAAAAGGCATCGACTTATCGCTCGCTGAAGGTGAAATCACCGCACTCGTCGGCGCATCGGGCTCCGGGAAAAGCACGCTGCTAACCATTGCGGCAGGGCTTCAATCGCCATCATCCGGTGAAATTCATTTTAATGGACAAGATTTGAGTGCGATGAGCCAAGAAGAGATCCGCGAAATCCGTGCGGGTTCGTTCGGATTCGTGTTCCAAGCTGCCCACCTCGTGCCATTTTTAACCGCCGAAGAGCAATTGCTGCTCATGCTCGAAACAGCCAAATCTGCGCTTTCGAAAAAACAACGGCGCGAAGAAGCGACCAAAATACTCGATTCGGTCGGCATGGGCCACCGGAAAAACGCCTACCCCGCCTCGATGTCAGGCGGTGAAAAGCAACGCATTGCCATCGCACGCGCCATCGTCCACCAGCCAAAACTATTGTTTGCGGACGAACCGACCGCAAGCCTTGATTCAATCAAATCGCACGAAGTGATGAAATTGCTGCAAAGCCTCACCAAAACATTGAATATCTCCACATTGATCGTCACCCATGACGAAGACATGCTCACCTACGCAGACCGCATCATTTCCATGAAAGACGGACGCTTGGCATAAAAAAAGAAGGCCGCAGCCTTCTTTTTTCTATAGCATCCATTTGGATGATCCTTTTTAATCCAGTTCCCTTAGCCGCTCGGTCAATTCCACAAAGCGTCGGTCAAGTTCCGCGTAGCCTTTATCTTTCGGCTGCATAAAACTAAGCTTGCCGAGCACCGCTTGACGCTCCGTCTCCAGCTTGAGCCGCAGTTCCGCTGCATTGCTTGCCGGCTCGGCTGGCGCTTTTTCGCCAAGCTGCTTGCGGATCGTGCGGCCTTCGAAGAGGAGCTTGCCCTCTGTCGCTTTATCAAGCAGGTAGCGGTCGTGAGACACGACCAACAATGTGCCTTTGTATTCCGCCAAAGTCGCTTCCAATTGTTCACGCGACGGCAAATCCAAATGATTGGTCGGCTCATCGAGCAATAAAACGTCCTTGTCCTCCAAAATGAATTTCATCAATTTGCATTTGACCCGCTCGCCCATGCTCATCTCACGGATCGGCTCGGACCATTGAGCCGCTTGGAAACCCAAATGCTTGAGCAGGTTCTGCACGCGGCCACGCTGTTCGAAGTTTTCCTGCTCGAACAGTTCCGCAGGCGCCTTGTCGAGCGGCAAGTCAAAAACATCTTGCGTCAAATAACCTATAGAAGCAGACGGCGACATCCAGATTTCCCCTTCCGTCACCGGTTCTTCACCTGTCAGCATCTTCAAAAACGTCGTCTTTCCGCTTCCGTTCGGGCTTACCAACGCCAGCTTTTCGCCGTGCTGGACAGTAAACGATGCCCCTTGAAACAGCGACGCTCCGTCAAACCATTTGCCCGCATTTTTCACTTCCAAAAAACGTTTGCCGACTTTCGGATTGGCACGGAAAGCGAATTCCACTGCGTATTCCGGTTTGACAGCACCGATATTTTCCTTCTCCAGCTCCCTTTCCAGGCGCTTTTGTTTTGATTTCACTTGGGCATCCATGCGCTTGGCTTTCACGCGGTAATATTCCTTGAAGCCTTCCTGCTTTGTGGAATTGGCATGCGCGGACTCCGCCCATCCGGACAGCTGTGCCATCTGACGTTCGATTTGCTCGGTGCGTTTTTGCTGTTTGTCATACGCCCGCTGCTGGCTCTTGCGCTGCTGTTCGCGAAATTTCATATAACCGCTGTAAGTACCGTGATAGCTGTGCACAGTTCCGTTTTCGATTGCCCAAATTTTTGTCGCCACCTGGTCGAGAAACGCGCGGTCATGCGAAACGATGACGACCGCTCCCATATAAGACAGAAGTTCTTCGCGTAAATATTCCATGCTGTTTGCGTCCAGATGATTGGTCGGTTCGTCCAATAGCAGAATATCCGCCGGCTGTGCCAAGCCTTTCGCGAGACGTGCTTTCAGCTTTTCACCCCCGCTCAAGTGGGCAAAGTCCCGTACCGGCACCTGCCATTTGCGCAGCAGCGCCTCTTCAGCTGTCGTCACTTCTTCAAATTCGTGCCATTGCGTTTCTTGCTCGCCTGTTTTGATCCCAAGGTCCGGTGCGCTTTGTTCGATGTACCCGCTTGCCGGTGCGATCTCGCCGCTCAATAGTTTCAGCACAGTCGTTTTGCCAGCGCCGTTTTTACCGATGATGCCGATGCGGTCGCCGCGCGCAATATTTGCTGTCAGCTCTTCAAACAGCGGCTGTTGGTCGATTTCTACTGACACCTTGTTTAATTTCATCAGTTCCGTCATACAGAACCACTCCTTGTTATGTTGACAGGGAGAATAGAAAAATCCTCCCAAATCAAGATTTGGAAGGATTAGTCAGATCATTAAAAGATACGTCAAAAGAGCGATTGCTCCTTGGGGGCATCGAGTAGGTGAAATGGCCAGACTAATCCTATGTTTCGGTCTTCGAAATTAGTTATTTCAAATGACTAAAAATAGGTTAGTTGTCCATCGTCCACCCATCAGCTCGTTTCATTTCAGAATTGAGTTGATTTTATCATGCAAAAGAGAGCGTTGCAACAACCGCTCTCTTTCTTCGTATAGATTATGCGACAGATTGCTCGCGTTTTTTCTTGATGCTGATAACCGCGCCCACTGCAACAATCGTCAGCAGCACGCCCCAGAAAATCAATTTCCATTCGGTCGAATGAGCGAAATCGTGCGGCAAAATGGCGACGCCTTCGTGCCCAAGAGTCAATACGGTCAGTTTCACGCCGACCCAGCCGACAATGACGAACGCCGTTGTCTCGAGCTGCGGGTAATCCGATAGCAGCTTAACGAATTTATGCGCCGCAAAACGCATGATGACAAGCCCGACCAATCCACCGGTCAGCATTACGGCGAACTGGCCGCCGTTGATGCCGCCCACTTCCATTGAGCCGAGATGCGGCAAGGTGATCGCGAGCGCGACTGCTGCGAGCATCGAATCGACCGCAAACGCGATATCCGCCATTTCCACTTTCAACACCGTCATCCAGAAACCAGAACCTTTTGTCGCTTCCGGCTCGATCGTATGCTCTTTGCCTTTTCGTTGATCGTAAATATGCTTGAACGCGATAAACAATAAGTACGCTGCCCCGAGTGCCTGAATCTGCCAGACGTCGACAAGCAAGGTGATCATGAATAATGCTGCAAAGCGGAAAATGAATGCGCCGAACAATCCGTAGAACAAAGCTTTTTTCTGCTGTGCTTTCGGTAAGTGTTTGACCATGACCGCCATGACGACTGCATTGTCTGCAGCCAACAACCCTTCGAGTGCAATAAGTACGAGCAACACCCATAAATACTCCAATAAAATAGCTTCCATATGGAAAACCCCCTAATTTTTGGCAACAAAAAAGACCTCTGCCTATAGAAGGCAAAGGTCTTGCTAAGCAAAATGATTTTGCTATCACAACCGATGGACCGTGTCCATGTGATGACGACTGTGAAATAGGTTTCCCCATAGCTACTCCCCTTTGACGTGATGTCAAGGTCTATTGAGTTGTTAAAAAAAGTATAGCACAGAAAAATTAAAAAGCTACTATAATATATCGAAAATTCCAAGCCTAGTTTCTAAAGCACTCGGGCCTCCTTTAAGCTAAACTAGACGTAGATAAACTGGGAACTTTCCACATTGCCGCAACCTTTTTTTTCTGACTGGTGAATATAGATTAGTAAAGGAGCTGGACTTATGGGATGGGCACTGGGCATTTTGATTATCCTGATTTTCATTAATGCTTTGTTTGCAGCGTCTGAAATCGCATTGATTTCCTTGAACGACCACAAAATCAAGAAATCGGCAGCTGCCGGAAACAAAAAAGCCAAGCTGATTGACGACATGTTGGCGCAGCCAAGCCAGTTTCTCGCGACCATCCAGATCGGCATTACACTGGCAGGCTTTTTGGCCAGCGCATTTGCGGCAGACAGCTTTGCCGACGAACTGTCGCTGTATGTCCAAGGGACCGAGCTTCCCGTTTCGCCAGCCATCGTTCAAGTCAGCTCGCTAATTTTAATCACGTTCGTGCTTTCCTATTTCACGCTCGTTTTCGGCGAATTGGTACCAAAACGCTTAGCTCTTCAAAAGCCCGAGCCGATCGCCATGGCTTTTATCCATCCGCTGCGCTTGTTGGCATTTGTCGCCAGCCCCTTTGTCAAAATCCTGTCATGGTCAACCAACGGGGTCATCCGCCTATTCGGCATCGACCCGCATCAGCCTGTGCCGGAAGAAACCGAAGAAGAAATTCGCTTGATGCTCGATGCCGGCAAAGAAAAAGGCACAATCGAAGAAATGGAGCGCTTCATCATCACCCAAGCTTTTGAATTCAATGACAAGATCGTCGAAGAAGTCATGGTCCATCGCACGGACATGATCGCCATTTCCATCAACGACCCATTGGAGAAAGTCGTGCAGCTCGTCACCGACTATCCTTTCAGCAAATTTCCGGTTTATGAAAAAGATACCGACCATATAATCGGCACACTCCATATTAAAGACTTGTTCCGCTACAGGGAAAATCCGCAGCGGCAAGCCTTCGATATACGCAAAATCATGAGGGCGCCCCATTTCGTTTTTGAAAAGCGTGCAATCGATGAAGTGTTCCTGGAAATGCAGAAAAGCCACAACCATTTGGCGATCGTGCTCGATGAATACGCTGGCACCTCCGGCATGATTACGTTGGAAGACTTGCTGGAAGAACTGGTCGGCGACATCCAGAGTGAAGACGCACGCGGCTGATTCAGCAAAAAAAAGCTAATCGTTTCCGATTAGCTTTTTCACCATTTTTAAACGATTAAATTATTGTAAAACCCTACGCTTATTGGCGGATCGTCTTCAATGCCGTCGCCCAAGGAATCACTTGGTCCAGCATTTGATTGACCGAATCGGCTTGAACCGGTGCAGCTTTCAGTTCCGCACCATTTTCGAAATCAGTGAACAAAGACAATGCCGGATGAACGCGGACATCTGCGACCATCAGCTCTCCGAGAATGCCGCGCAAATGTTCCGCTGCGCGCGCTCCTCCGACCGAACCGTAGGAGACGATGCCAGCCGCTTTATTGTTCCACTCTTCGCGCAAATAATCGAGCGCGTTTTTCAGCGAGCCGGTGATCGAGTGGTTGTATTCCTGTGTGATGAAAACAAAGCCATCTTGTTTGGCGACCGCTTCCGACCAACCGGCAGCACCTGATGCGTCATTGCCGTTTTCACCGAGCAGCGGCAATTTATAGTCCGCGATATCGATAATTGTATAGTTCGCGTCACCGCGCGCGTCTGCCAATTGCTTGACCCAGTTGCCGACTTGAGGGCTTAAGCGCCCTTCACGTGTAGATCCTAAGATGATTCCGATGTTCAGTTTTGTCATTGTTGTTTCCTCCTCTTTTTCTGCTCCAAATAGTTTATTGAAAAATCCCATTCCATCCAGCTCCTTATAAATACTCTTTGTCGAATGTCTTGGTGCTGCGGACAGTGTCAATCGGGCGCACTTTTGATTCGATCTGCTCGCGCTTCACTTCCAAAAACGGCGGCAAGGAAAGTTTTTCACCGACCGTCTCGTACGGTTCATCGCCTAGGAATCCAGGGCCATCTGTTGCCCATTCAAACAACACACCTGCTGCGACGCGTGCGTAAAGTGATTCAAAGAAGAAGCGGTCGACATAGCCTGATGTATTAAAGCCAAAACCGTTCATCCGGTCGATCCATTCATGCAAAGCGTTCGTATCGTACACACGGAATGCCGCGTGATGGACGGTTCCATAGCCTTGGCGACCCGGCGGCAGCAATACGTTATGCTCGACGATCACTTGTGCGCCGTTCCCGCCTTCGCCCATTTCAAACAAATGGAATGAACCTTGCTTGTCGATTTCGCGCATGAGCAATGCCGTCTCAAGTATTTGCTTTAAATTATCGAACTGCGCGACACGGATATGGACCGGTCCGAGTCCTGTAATCGCATATTCGAGTGGTACAGGACCGTTTTGCCATGGCGTGCCAGATGCAACTCCTTCATTTCGTTCATCTGAAATGAGCATGTACTGCTGGTCATCGAAATCACTGAACGACAAGGTCTTCTTGCCGAATACTTCCTTAATCCCTTTATGGCTGACTTCATATTTGTCAAAACGTTTCACCCAGTAATCGAGCGCTTGGTCTGTCGGCACGCGGAACGCTGTCTTGTAGATTTCGTTTGTGCCGTGCGTGCCTTTTGCACTTCCGGGGAAATCGAAGAAAGTCATATCGGTTCCTGCTGACCCTTTGTCATCTGCGAAAAACAGGTGGTAAGTTTGGATATCGTCCTGGTTGACGGTTTTCTTCACGAGCCTCATGCCAAGCACATAGGTGAAAAACTCATAATTCTTTTCTGCGCTGCTCGTAATCGCAGTGACATGGTGAAGGCCTTTTAATTCATTCATTTTTATCTGCTCCTTTTGAATGTTATTATCTTGAATTCGAGATATATAATTAAAAAAATAAAAAACATCTACTTTTGCTATGAAGTTTTATCCCTCATTTACTTTGAATTAATTTATTTTTAATTCGAGATAATAATACCATGGCTCATTTTTGCCGTCAAGCTTTTCGTTTCTATTATATTTTCCGATTAAAAAAGCCAGCCAAGATCGGCCGGCCTCCATAGATTACAATTGCTAAACTTGATTTTTGTCTCCAACACCTGTGGATACTGAAATCATTTCCACACGATTGCCGAACGGATCCCGGAATTCGAAACGCACAAATCCTGGAATCGGCACCGCTTCCAGAAGTTCGACGCCCTGAGATTCCAGCCGTTCGCGCCAGTAACCGACGTCTTCCACTTGATACGCCAAATGCGCTTTTGTCGCAAAACGGTCGAAGCCGTCTTCAGTCCCGACATGCACTTCCTGATTGCCGACTGACAGCCAAAAGCCTCCTCTTCCTTTCAAAGCGTCCGGTTTATCAATCTCCGACAAGCCGAGCACTTCACAATAGAACGCCTTCCCTTCGGCTTCCGCTCCTTTTGGAATGGTAATTTGTACATGATGCAATCCGATAATCATATCGTATCCCCCCGGTGTCATTAATGGATATCGCGCTTTTTAAAATTGCCGCCTTTTACTTCAGCGACGTCATACACCGCCACAAATGCCTGCGGGTCGATTTCGTAAATGATTTCTTTCATCTTGCTGTCTTCGAGGCGGTTGATGATGCACGTGATTTCCTTATACTCTTCATTGGTATACGCCCCTTTGACCAAATTGTATGTAGCACTGCGCCCCAAACGGTCGCGGATCGTCTCGACCATATTCTCAGGTTCACTCGTGATAATTTTATACGTCTTCGAACCGCTCAAGCCTTCCTCCACCATATGGATCACTTTGGAGGCAATAAAATAAGCGATCCCCGACAAGAACGCGCCCTGCAATCCGAAAACAGTCGACACGATGATAAAGACGAATAAGTTCAGGAATAAAATCAAGTCGCTCGTGCCGAACGGCAATTTCCTCGACAGCAATACCGCCAGCATATCGATGCCATCCAATGCACCGCCGTTACGCAACGCAAGCCCCATGCCGAAACCGATGATGATGCCTCCAACTACCGTTACGAGCAGCGAATCCCCTTCAACAATCGGCGGAATATGGTGCATGATCGTTGTGCCATACGCCAGTGCCGCAATGCCGATGACCGAATAAATCGCGAAACTTCTTCCGATTTGTTTGTAGCCCAAATAGACGAACGGAATATTCAACAAGCCGATCAAAATTCCGAGCTGTACGCCTGTCAATTGGGATCCGACAATGCTCAGCCCTGTCACGCCGCCATCCGATACATTATTCGGAATCAACACAGCCTCTAATCCATACGCAGTAATGAATCCGCCGATGACGACCGCAATCGCGCGAAGCATTTTATTAACCCGTCTGCTCGTTCTTTTTTCTGTTATCGTTCCCACTCAACTTCCTCTTTTCCCGCTAAACGATGTACTTCCCCTTCCAATCATACACTTTCTTTCATTCGGGTTGAAAGAATAGCCCAAAAACGACGGGTTACTTTTCCTCAATATAAAATCCTGAATGCGGACGCTGTTACTTGCGTCCACCACTCAGGATTCGGAATTGCAGTTTTATTCATTTTTTTTCTTTCGTAAAGGCTCCAATGCATTCGTCCACGCATTGACTTGTTCGAGCATGGCATTGACCGATTTTTCGTGGACGCCAGCAGGATTGAATTCGCTCATTTTTACGAAATCCGTAAACAAGGACATCGCCGGGTGGGCGCGGACTGAAGCGACTTGAAGTTCCGCCAGAGTAATGCGCAGCGATTCCGCTGCACGAACGCCGCCCGCAGAACCGTAGCTGACAATTCCCGCCGCTTTATTGTTCCACTCGAGATACAAATAATCGATGGCATTCTTCAGTGCCGATGTGACGCCGCGGTTGTATTCCGGGCAAATGAATACATAGCCATCCAACTCCGCGATTTTCTTCGCCCATGGAATCGCTTCAGGCGTCTGGTAATCCTGGCTGTACGCCGCTGAAACCGGCTCTGCATACATCGGCAAATTGAATTCCGCCAAGTCTACGATTTCATAATGGGCATCCCCTCGTTTGTCTGCGATCCCTTTAACCCATTCTGCTACTTGCGGACTGTTGCGCCCTGGCCGTGTGCTCCCTGTAATGATGCCGATTTTCGTCATAACTCCGCCTCCCTTATGATGAATCTTCCATGCCGCATGTATGCAGATCTCGATGTTCTTTCATCATAGGAGAAAATATAATTTTTTACAAACAAAAGATTGAATATTCTTTCTTCATGTATTCTTCAATATTGCTTATTTCCTCATCATCCTTGGTTTGGCTTTTTCACTGCCATCCAAATCTCGCTTTTCACATGAGCAGGGTCCGACAAATCGCCGGTAAATGAAATTTCCGGTGCTTCGGCCAGTTCATAGCCGGACGATGGCAACCATTCGGAGACGATTTTCCCCCAAGTCTCCTGCATGACCCGAGGGAATTCCCCTTGTGCTGTAAAAACCGCCCAAGTGAGTGCGGGCACCTGTATTTTATCGAGGCCGTTTCCTGGCTCTTCATTTTTTGTCGTCAAAAAACCTAGCATATGATCCAAAGCGCCTTTTTCATCCATTCGGCCTTCATCAAAATTGAACGATGCATTAACTATTTGCTGCGGTTCCATATTTGCATAGCTGCGCATTTCTTCTCGTTGTTCAGCGGTGATGCTGTTCGCAAGCGCCGCGATTTCCTTATTTTCTCCTTCAAATTGAATCGCCACCCGTTTTTTCTTGCCGACTATATTAAAAGCTTGTTTTTCTTCGATTCGGTATTCCATTTCTACTCCTCCTTGTACAGTTAATTGGAAAGACAATTTCGGAAACGACTTCAGCATGCCGCTTTTTTGGACTGCTGAAGGACTGATCCCTGACCATTCCTTGAAGGCGCGCGAAAATCCATCAGCGGAATCATAGCCATATGTTAACGCTGCCTCCATTACGCCCATGCCACCGTGTAAATCCGATACCGCATTGGACAGCCGGCGCTTTCGGATATACTCGCCTAATGTGAATCCTGACAGGAAAGAAAACATCCGGCGAAAATGATAAATGGATGTGCCGGCAATCCGCTCCAGTTCCCCTTCATCGATCTCCCCATCCAAATGCGCTTCAATATAGGCAAGCGCCTCGTTCATCTGCTTTAACATACTCCCTGCCTCCTTCCTGCTTTCATTATAAACGGCCGCTTCTTTCCCCATCCGACATAAACGATGCGGCTTTTGGCGGATGCCCGGACATTCCCCGGAAAATATAAAAAAACCCCGCACGAATGCGGGGTTTGGCTTATCGATTATTCAACTGTTACGGATTTTGCCAAGTTACGCGGCTTATCGACGTCACAATCGCGGTGCAGTGCAGCATAATAGCTGATCAACTGAAGCGGGATGACCGAAACGATCGGCGTCAACAATTCGTGGACTTTCGGCAAGACGTGGCTGTCGCCTTCTTCGTTCAAGCCTTCCATCGAAATGATGCATGTGTGCGCACCGCGTGCCGCCACTTCCTTGACGTTTCCGCGGATGTTCAAGTTGACCGACTCTTGCGTCGCAAGCGCGATAACCGGTGTGCCTTCTTCGATCAAAGCGATTGTACCGTGCTTGAGTTCTCCCCCGGCAAAGCCTTCTGCTTGGATGTAAGAAATCTCTTTCAGTTTCAATGCGCCTTCAAGACCGACGAAATAATCCATCAAGCGGCCGATGAAGAAGCAATTGCGTGTAGTCGACAGGAAGTCTGCCGCCAATTTTTCCAGTTCTTCTTTCATATCGACTTGCGCTTGGATAGCGTTTGCGACAATGCCCATTTCCTGGATCAAGTCGAAGCCGATCTCACGGCCGCGGCGTTCCGCTGTGACGGATGCCAAAATAGCCAAGACAGCCAATTGTGCCGTGTATGCTTTTGTTGATGCGACCGCAATTTCAGGTCCTGCATACAGCAAGAGCGTATGGTCGGCTTCACGTGAAAGTGTCGAGCCGGCTACGTTTGTGACCGTTAGTGATGAGTGGCCCAATTCTTTGATGCGCACCAAAACTTGGCGGCTGTCCGCTGTTTCGCCGGACTGGGAAATAAAGATGAACAACGGCTTTTCAGAAAGAAGCGGCATGTTGTAGCCGAATTCGCTGGCAACATGTACTTCTACCGGAATGCCCGCCATTTTCTCCAAGTATTCCTTGCCGATCAATCCTGCATGGTAGCTCGTACCCGCTGCGATGATGTATAGACGGTCCGCAGACTCAAGTGCATCCAAAATTGAAGAATCGATCGTCAATTGATCGTTCTCGTCCTGATAGGCTTGGATGATTTTACGCATCACTGCTGGCTGCTCGTCGATTTCTTTGAGCATGTAATGCGGATAAGTCCCTTTATCGATATCGCTCATGTCGATTTCTGCTTTGAACGGCTCACGCGTCACTTCTTCGCCTTCAAGCGTCAAGATCTGGACGCTATCTTTTTTGACGATAACGACTTCTTTATCCATCAATTCAACAAATTGGTCCGTTACTTGCAACATTGCCATCGCGTCCGATGCCACGACGTTAAAGCTGTCGCCAAGACCAACCAAAAGCGGGCTCTTGTTTTTCGCAACATAAATCGTCTGTTCTTCATCGGCATCGAGCAAAGCGATTGCGTAAGAGCCTTTCATCAATTTCAACGCTTCGCTGAATGCTTCTTGCGTCGTCTGGCCATTTTCAACAAATTTACCGATTAATTGAACGATGATTTCTGTATCTGTATCCGACTCCATTTCCACATCGCCCAAATAATCGCGCTGGATGTGGTGATAGTTTTCGATGACGCCGTTGTGGACAATTGTAAAACGGTCCGATGTGTTTTGATGCGGGTGCGCATTGACTTTGCTCGGCTTGCCGTGTGTCGCCCAGCGTGTATGCCCGATTCCCGTATTTCCTGTCGTGCTTTCTTCTACTACTCCGCGAAGATCGGCAATGCGGCCTTTTTCTTTGAATACTTTGATGCCATCGCCGTTGCGCACTGCAATACCCGCTGAATCATATCCACGGTATTCCAAACGCTCCAAGCCTTTTAATAAAATCTCTTTTGAATCCTGCTCCCCGATATACCCGACAATTCCACACATAATTTAAATTCCTCCAATTTCATAAATGTCAAAATAAGTGTCCGCTGCGTTCGCAAACACTTTCATGAGCCCGTCCAAGCTTGTTGTCCAATCGATCACTCGACTGTTTTAAGCTTGGACATAACGACCGGGCTTCGCGGCCGGGAGGTATCCGCCGAAATCTCGATACTCCTCCTCCTCGTCTACTGAAGACTGACTGGTCCGTCCGAGTTCTTCAGTACAGGCGCTATAATTGGTTTCCTTCGCACTTACCTCTATCCCCCTTTTGCACCGGTTTAAACCGACCCTCTAATCATAACCGCTGCGAACAATTCCGTCAATCAACGCATAGCTATACTTAGGACAATCCACACAGTCATCTTCCAGCAGATGGTTCATTGCTCCTCATGTTTTCTAACTTCTTTCAATTCCATTCAAATTTCTCCAGTCAACGAAAGCGATAAGGGCAAGCATGCCTACTTTGCAGTACCTGTTTACAAGATGTTTTCACCAAAAGTTCCGCAACCTATCTTTTTGAACTCCTTGATAAACTTTTGACGGCGCAGCCCCTTGAAATGACGAGAAATAACCGGAAAGGTTTCCGCTAATGAAAAGATTGTGGAGTGAGTCGGACAAGCGAATGAGCAGAAGCTTTCATCGACCCTCTCATCGTCAAACAGCTGCCTCCCGCTTTGGGCATGCCTCCCGCAATGAGCCAAGAAGAGCATTTGTCTCATTGCTTCGGCTAGCCCGTGTGCGCGGTTCGGCTTTGAGATTTCATTGGACATTACGTGGCGAAGCTATATCGCTATTAACCGGGTGCATCCGCAAGTTGAGACGCTTAGCCGGACTTGATATTTATGAGGGCTTTGTCAGCAATACAATTTAAAAAACTCAAGCTCATTAAAGCTTTTCACAGTTGCATCAATGTTGGAAGAACTTCATTTCCTCTCTAAACTAGAGGTGGAGCGGAAAAAGGCGACTCTGGAGGGATCAGGACGAGCTGAAGACCCTGGACTGAGCGTTAGCGAGGGAAGCGGCTGAAGCCGGCCCCCTCAGAAAGCGTCCTCTTGAAGCGCAACCTTCACACACAGCTTATCTATTCTCAACTTTGCATACGATTGTCCACAAAAAAAGGCCAGAGCATCCGCTCCGGCCTCCATCTTATTTATTTCATGCCCATCTCTTCGCGCACGACTGCTGCAATGCGCTCTACATAGTCTTCACAAGCTTCAACTGAAACAGCTTCCACCATGACACGCACCAATGGCTCTGTTCCAGAAGGACGCACGAGGACACGGCCGTTGCCGTTCATCTCCTGTTCCACTTCCGCAATCTTCGCTGCGACAACCGCGTTGTCCGTCACTGCATGTTTATCTGTCACGCGGATATTCACCAGTTTCTGCGGGAAGACCGTCATTTCATTCGCCAGCTCAGACAACTTCTTGCCGGTGATCTTCATGATGTTCACTAATTGAAGTCCTGACAATAAGCCGTCGCCTGTCGTATTGTAATCCAGGAAAATAATATGGCCAGACTGCTCGCCGCCCAAATTATATTCGTTTTTCTTCATTTCCTCTACTACGTAGCGGTCGCCGACAGCGGTTTTCACGCTCTGCATGCCATTCGCTTCAAGCGCTTTGTAAAAGCCCATATTGCTCATGATCGTCGAGACGACCGTGTCTTTTTTCAAACGCCCTTCCGACTTCAGATGCTTCGCACAAATGTACATGATCTGATCGCCATCGACGATGTTCCCTTTTTCATCCACTGCGATCAAGCGGTCGCCGTCGCCGTCGAAGGCCAAGCCGATATCGGCGCCTTTTTCCGTGACCAGTTTCGCCAGCGCTTCGGGATGCGTTGAACCGACGCCGTCATTGATGTTCAAGCCGTTCGGCGAAGCACCCATCGAGCTGATATCGGCATCAAGGTCGGCAAATACATGAGTTGCAAGCGTGGAGGTGGCACCGTGGGCACAGTCCAGCGCGACATGGATGCCATCGAATTCTTCATCCACTGTCTGCTTCAAGTATTGCAAGTATTTTTGGCCGCCTTCGAAATAATCCGTAATGCTGCCAAGATCGCCGCCTGTTGGGCGCGGAAGGTCATCCGTTTCTGCATCAAGCAATGCTTCGATTTCCGCTTCCTGATCATCCGACAATTTAAAGCCGTCCGATCCGAAAAACTTAATGCCGTTATCTGCCATCGGGTTATGAGAAGCAGAAATCATGACGCCTGCTTCTGCACTCATGACGCGCGTTAAATATGATACTCCTGGTGTGCTGATGACGCCAAGGCGCATCACTTCTGCACCGACTGATAAAAGCCCTGCTGCAAGTGCGTGCTCAAGCATTTCTCCAGAAATGCGTGTATCACGCCCTACCAGCACTTTCG
This sequence comes from Planococcus dechangensis, assembly GCF_042654465.1. NCBI lineage: Bacteria > Bacillati > Bacillota > Bacilli > Caryophanales > Caryophanaceae > Planococcus > Planococcus dechangensis. The sequence goes on from NZ_JBHSGL010000002.1 coordinate 384,203, forward strand.
GTTTTTCTTTCGAGCTTTTCGTCAAGACGTAGCCGCCAAAGCGCCCAAGTCTAAACGCCAATTCCGGCGTCAGCTCGGTATTCGCTACCCCTCGTACTCCATCGGTCCCAAAATATTTTCCCATTCTTTTCGCTCCTTCAATCACTGTATTCTGATTTGTTTATATTAACCTAACCTACCATTTTTAGCTAATTTATTCATTCACTATCATTGTCCACGATTTCCGGATTTTCCAGTTCATCAGGCACAATAGCCGATTCATCTACTGAAATATCAGCTTCCAGCTGCATTTCTCCCGGTGATACACCAGAAGCCCCGGACGGAATCGGCAACTCTACCGTTACAGTCGTGTCTTCTGCTGTGATGCTGTTCGCCTCGACTTCAACGACATATTCCTCCATTGCATCGAGCACGCTGCGCGGCCCGAATACACGGACCTGCTCACTAGAAGGCGTCCACGAATTGATGGTGATGCCGGAAAGCGGTTCGCCGTTCGCTTCGATACGCACCGGCAGTTCGCGGCTATATTCTTCGACAGTCACATCCACTTCAACAGACTCCGGTTCGATCGTCACATTATCGAGCTTCGTCAAATCTTCTGCGAGAACCCTTACACGGGCCTCTGCGGTGAATGACTCGTTAATGCCCGGCTCTCCTGTAACAGTCGCTTTAACAAAGCTGATGGCGCCAATGACGCTTTGAGGGCCTGTGACAGTGACTGTATCCGGCTCTACTTCCAAACCGTCCAAGACAAAGCCTTCAGCTAGCAAGCGTTCGTTCATTTCTGCATCGATCTCGAACTCTTGCGAGACCCGCTCCTCGAGCACGATATTCACAAACGCCGGATCGACACGGGCGCTCAGTTGCTCCGATAAGTTCTCCGTCTGGATTGGCACTTGATGTTCGCCTAAAGGCAGGCTGCGCAAATCAATGAATAGAGTATAATCGTCCAGCTGACGCGTCGTTTGGATGATGCTCGCCGGACCGCTTAAATACAGGTCGACCGTTTCCGGCACACCACTGACCATTAAGCTGTCGTCGTAATAGACTTGCAGCTCCACGTCCTCGATCATTTCTGAGACTCTTCCTGTTTCAGTCGTAGTTGTACTATTGTTTTCCGCCTGGACAGAAAAGAAGAGCAGAAAGGCCAGGAACAATGCCATAATCCGTAGAAACCACGGATTGTCCATCATCTTATCCATTCTTTTTCCCCCTCCAATTCCACCAGGAAGTTGCCGTCTGCTGCTGTTCTGCACCGAACCAAATGCGGCGCAGCTTCACTTCAAAGTCTTCGAGCGACAAATTGCGGTGCAAGTCGCCGTTCGCCGTCAAGCTGATGGCGCCGGTTTCTTCCGATACAACAATCGTGATGGCATCGGTCACTTCACTGATACCGAGTGCTGCCCTATGACGCGTGCCAAGCTCTTTCGAGATGAACGGGCTTTCGGACAGCGGCAAATAGCAAGCAGCCGCGGCAATGCGGTTTTTCTGGACGATCACCGCGCCGTCGTGCAGCGGTGTATTCGGAATGAACAGATTGATCATCAATTCCGAGGTGAGATCCGAATTCATCGGAATCCCCGTCTCTATGTATTCGCTAAGCCCGGTTTCCCGCTCGATCGAAATGAGTGCCCCGATGCGGCGCTTCGCCATATAACTGACCGATTTGCTCATTGCTTCGATCAAACGGTTGCGCTCGGATTCTTCATTAAGCGTACTGCTCGAGAACAATTTTCCGCGCCCTAGCTGTTCGAGTGCACGTCTCAGTTCAGGCTGGAAAATGATGATGATGGCAAGAAAGCCCCATTCGAGCACTTGCTGCATGATCCAACCGAGTGTTTCCAGGTTCAGCGCCTGGGTCACAAGACGCGCAATGATGATAAAGAAGATTCCTTTCAATAATTGGACAGCCTTCGTTCCCTTGATGACAGTAATTAATTTGTAAATAACGAACCAGACCAATAAGATGTCGATGAGATTCCCAGCCATCTCCAGCGGCGTCAGGTCGTTGAAGTTTTCCAAAAAAGGCATCTGCAACCCTCGCTTTTCTCCATGTACATATGGTTTTTAGTATACCATATCCGGAGGCATCTGCCCGCATGGAAAAAGCCTATCCACTTAAGGATAGGCTTTACATATCGTTTGATTGGTCACTGCCGCCAAAAAAGCTGACCGCATCACGGAATGTTCCTTTGATGGTGTACCACAACCACTCGAATACTTGATCGATTTCCTCGACTTCCCCATTGATGACTCCGCTTGAAGCCATATACTGCCCGTTGACGATCGTCGCATTGCCTTTGAGCTCACCATCCACACGCAAATCCCCATTGCGGATTGTGATATCACCGACAACTGTTTGACCTGCAGGGACTACAACCGTTTCGCCTTCTACAACCAGGTGCTCCTGCTTGGTAAAAGCAAACTGCTGATCGTCGCTGAAGCTCGACATCATCGCTGCACTCATCAATATGACGAACAACGCCGCCGCAATCATTACCGGGTGATGTCGCATAAAGCGCTTGATGCCAGCGCGCTGCGGCTCTTTCGGTAAGCTTGCCATCGTCTTCTCGACAAATCCTGCCGGCGCCTGGACATGCGAAGCGCTTTGCACAAAGGCGATCGTCTTCGTGAGTTCTTGATATATTTTTCTGCAGTCGCTGCAGCTCTGCAAGTAATCTTTCAGTTCCTTTTCTTCCGATGGACTGATTTCCCCGTCCAGGTAATCGTCCATCATGCGAATGACTTTTTCCGGACACGCATTCATCATGCTCGCCTCCTACAAATTGCTCAACTGCTTGCGAAGTGCTTCGCGCCCGCGGTGGATCCGCGTTTTAACCGTACCAAGCGGCAAATCCAGGATTTCGCTGATTTCAGCCAGCGGCAATTCCTCGATATATTTTAACACAATCGCTGCACGGTACTTATCCGGCAAGCGGCTTATCTCATATTGCACCCGCTCTTGTACTTCCATGCGCATCAATTCTTCTTCCGGAAGCTCTTCTTCATTGGCAATCTTCGAATACATATTCAAGCCTTCCGTGCCTCTCACTTCGGCATCTAGATGGAAATCCGGTTTCTTTTTACGGATCCGGTCGATGCACAAATTGGTCGCAATGCGGTAAAGCCAGGTGGAGAATTTCCGGTTTTGGTCGAAGGTGTGAATATTCACGTAGGCACGCGTGAATGCTTCTTGTGCGATATCTTCCGCCTCGTGCCGATTGCCAAGCATGCGGTAACAAATCTGGAACAATTGATGCTGGTACAGCTCCACGATTTCGGCAAATGCGTCTTGGTCGCCCTTCATGACTCGTTTTATTCGTTTATTGACTAACGCATCCATGATCTCATTTCCCTCCGCCATGCGGCTGTCATTTATATACGGTTCAATTGCGTAAAGGTTTCATTTTTTCTCTTCTTCTATCGTATCAAACCATACCCAGAAAAAACCAGTCAATTTCCAGCTATTCTGCCGAATTCATCAGTTTTTTAGCCCGCTGGTAAAAATCATGCACTTCATTGTTCAGCAGTCCTGCACCCTTCTCCCTAATCCCTTATACATCTCCTTCCAATAGAAAAAGCTGTCCGGAATTTCCGGACAGCCTACATCTTTATACCAATTTTTCGCCAAGCAATGAACCGATCAATGCGACCGCCACATCTGCTGTGCGATTCTTTTCATCGAGGATCGGGTTTACTTCGACAAATTCTGCTGACGTAATGAGTCCAGCATCGAATAGCATTTCCATCGCCAAATGGCTTTCCCGGTAGCTGATGCCGCCTGGAACCGGTGTGCCGACGCCTGGTGTGTACATCGGATCGATGCCATCGAGGTCAAGCGACAAATGGACACCGTCTGTTTTGCGTTCTTCACGCAAGTAGCGGATCGACTCCTGCATGACATGGTCCATGCCCATTTTATCGATCTCGTGCATGCTGAATACTTTAATGCCACGCTCTTTGATCAACTCGCGCTCGCCTGGGTCGACGGAACGTGCGCCGATGATAACAATGTTCTCAGGCTTCACTTTCGGTGTATAGCCGCGGATGTTCGTCAGCTTCTCGTGGCCATGGCCGAAGCTCGCTGCAAGCGGCATGCCGTGGATATTGCCTGATGGCGAAGTTTCGCTAGTATTCATATCTGCATGCGCATCATACCAGATGACGCCCAAGTTCTCGTAATGCTCTGAAATGCCCGCAAGTGTACCGATCGCGATGCTATGGTCGCCACCGAGCACCAACGGGAAGTTGCCTGCTTTAGCGACGCCTGAAACCGTTTCCCCAAGCGCTTCAGTCGCTTCAGTAATAACATCCATATTGCGCAAATTGGTGTTTACATCCACTTTGCCATCCGCTTTTCGGATTTGGATATCGCCTTCATCCGTCACCGAATGGCCGAGCTCTTCAATGCGTTCAACTACACCGGCATAGCGGATAGCGCTTGGCCCCATGTCGACGCCACGGCGCATTTGGCCATGGTCCATCGGTACACCGATAATAGATACGTTTAATTTATTCATGATTTTATACCCCCTAAGTAAGATACATTCATTGTACTCCCTAAGGTTCTCTTGGCTCAACCTAACATTATTCCGAATATTTATTCATTTTCTCTTCAAGGGATTTTTTCACTTCCGGCCATTCCCGGTCAATGATGGAGTAGACGATTGCATCGCGCGGCTCGCCCGTTGAACGGATCCGCTCATTGCGCAAATAGCCTTCTTTCACTGCGCCGATCCGTTCAATCGACTGCTGGGAACGAATATTCTCTGCATCTGTTTTAAACTGGACACGGATCATATCGCGCTCTTCAAAACAATACCCGAGAAGGGCATGCTTGACCGCTGTGTTGACATGTGTTCGCTGCGCTTTCTCGCTATAGAACGTTGCGCCGATTTCGCAGCTTTTATTCGCTTCATCAATCGCATAAATGCGCGTCGTTCCGACAATTTCTCCGGTTTCCGGGTTTTCCACTGCAAACACCAGCACATTGGATTGATTCATCGCCGATGTTAACCACGCTTCCATATCTTCAAAACGCGCCACTTTTGTCAGCATATGCTCGAAAATCCCAGGTGTATGAAGAGCCCATAAGGCGTCAAAATCCTCCCGTTTCAATAAGCGAAGCCGAATTTTACGCTGTTCAATATACATAATCGTCCCCTCCTTATTTGCAGTATACCAGTGCATACACACAGAGCGCTATCTTTGCTAAATCTGTCCATTAATCTATGATTTGCCGACTGTTACTCATTTCATAAAATTAATGCGATAAAAAAATCCCGTATCCAATTGAATGGATACGGGATTTTTACACATGGATTGCACATGGAACAATGGAGCCTAGGGGGCTCGAACCCCTGACCTCGACGCTGCCAGCGTCGCGCTCTCCCAGCTGAGCTAAGGCCCCGCGCTAAATATGCGCAAAAAATAAAATGAAATGAGCCATGAAGGATTCGAACCTTCGACCCTCTGATTAAAAGTCAGATGCTCTACCAACTGAGCTAATGGCTCGTAATAAAAATGGCTGGGGTACCTGGATTCGAACCAGGGCATGACGGGATCAAAACCCGTTGCCTTACCGCTTGGCTATACCCCAAAAAAGAAAAAAACTGGTGGTGGGGGGCAGATTCGAACTGCCGAACCCGAAGGAGCGGATTTACAGTCCGCCGCGTTTAGCCACTTCGCTACCCCACCGATATTCGATTATGAAAAAAACAACACATGGTGGAGGATGACGGGATCGAACCGCCGACCCTCTGCTTGTAAGGCAGATGCTCTCCCAGCTGAGCTAATCCTCCGTATAATGGTGACCCCTACGGGATTCGAACCCGTGTTACCGCCGTGAAAGGGCGGTGTCTTAACCGCTTGACCAAGGGGCCATACTAAAGATAGAAAGAAACTTTAAAATCAAAAGCTTCCAACCGGATTCGAACCGGTGACCTCTTCCTTACCATGGAAGCACTCTACCTACTGAGCTATGGAAGCAAGGTAAAAAAAGAAATCTCAGTATAACAAAAAAAATAAAGTGCCCAGCGACGTCCTACTCTCACAGGGGGAGACCCCCAACTACCATCGGCGCAAAAGAGCTTAACTTCCGTGTTCGGGATGGGAACGGGTGTGGCCTC
>NZ_JBHSGL010000003.1:0-21043 GCF_042654465.1 Planococcus dechangensis
GCTCCGATCGCCCGGGGGCGACCTTCGCAAAAGCCGTTCGCGCGCCAAAGCGCTCGTGACGTCTTTCGTTGACGTTTTGCTGTTCAGTTTTCAAGGTTCATGTTTGCTGTCGTTCCTGACGACTCTTACTATATTAAAGCACAGCTTTTCTAAAGTCAAGGTTTTCTGCGAAATAAGTTATTCTTAAAAAACTTTCTTGATTTCTTGTTTTTTTCTTCATATAAAAAGGAAGTTGATAATCCGTCCAAGAACAACAGATTCACAACTTCCTTTTATATAAGACTAAAATTAACTTCTGGAAAAAACTATTCAAATATCATTATTTGTCAGAATGTTTCCGGTTTAATAAACACTTAGAAAAGCTCGCGCCGTCCTTCGAGCGCCTTGGAAAGTGTCACTTCATCCGCATACTCCAAGTCACCCCCAACCGGCAGGCCGTGGGCAATTCGCGTCGTCCGGATACCTGAAGGCCGGACCAGCCGCGAAATATACATCGCAGTCGCTTCCCCTTCGATTGTCGGGTTCGTCGCCAAAATCAACTCTTTCACTTCTTCGTTCTGAAGACGTGTCAAAAGTGATGGCACGTTGATGTCTTCCGGCCCGATTCCATCCATCGGCGAAATCGCACCTTGCAGCACATGGTAAAGCCCCGAGTAATCACGCATTTTTTCCATCGCGATGACGTCTTTCGGATCTTGGACCACGCAAATCATCGAGCGATCGCGACTTGTATCCTGGCAAATTTGGCATGGGTCGACATCCGTAATATGGCCGCATACCGAGCAAAAACTCAAATTGCGTTTAGCGTCGACCAATGCTTTTGCAAAATCTAGCACCGTGTCTTCTTTCATTCCAAGCACAAAAAATGCCAGTCGGGCCGCTGTTTTCGGCCCGATTCCTGGCAACTTCATAAAACTCTCCATCAATTTGGAAATAGGTTCTGGATAATGCATTATTGCTTACCTCCTAGAACATGCCTGGGATATTCAAGCCTTTCGTGAATTTCCCCATTGTGGAATTCGCATGCTCGTCCGCTTTTTTAAACGCTTCGTTTGTTGCCACGATTAATGTATCTTGCAGCATTTCAATATCTTCTGGATCAACAACTGCTGGATCCAATGCGATATCAAGAACTTCCTTATGGCCAGATACAGTCACTTTGACCATCCCGCCTCCTGCAGTTCCTTCAAACTTCATTGTGCCGAGCTCTTCTTGAGCCTCCGCCATTTGTTTTTGCATTTTTTGCATTTGCTTCATCATGCCTTGCATATTTCCTCCACCACGCATAATTGGTTCCTCCTCAAATTTTGTATTCGTTAATCATCGTGTACTTCGACGAAATCCTTGCCGAACAGCCGCTCCGCTTCTGAAACGAACGGGTCTTCTTCAGGGCTTGCGCCTTCAGCGGAAAACGGATTCTCTTCTTGTCCCTCAGAATCTTGTGAATCCGCTTCGTTTTTCGCTCCGCTGTTGCGGATAAACTCTTCACGGATTTTCAGCCAGTTGGCGTCCGGTACGTAAACCGGAGTGTAAGCCTTGCCCGTATACTGCTCAAGCAATTGGCTAAACGCTGCCGCAAAGGTCTGATTTTCAGAAGCCATCTGGCAATGAATATCATACTTGAATTTTAACACAAAAGCATCCGGGGATGCCGCAACGGGCTCTGCATCATTGAGCAGTGCCGAGTGAGAGCGCTGCAATTGCCCCATGACCGTTGCCCAGTTCGTTTTGATTGCCTGGATGTCTGGTTTTGTCGCATTCTTCAACACTTCTTGGATACGGCCCGTTGGAATTTTAAAAGCATTCTGCGAGCGTTGACGCTTTTTCTGTTCTGCCTGCGGCGTGGCAGCTGCCGCGCTTCCGCCTTCTTTCATTTGCTGCTGCAGTTCGCGCACCAATTGTTCGAGGCTCGCCACTTTCGCTTCGAGTTCAGGAGATGGGGCGCCGGCGCCGTTCGTTTGTATCGGGGCATCGGCTTGCACCATTTTCAAGAGCGCTGTTTCCATATAAATCTTTGTGTGGTTCGAGAAGCGCATTTCCTGTTGGGTCTTTGACAAAATTTCGATCCAGTTGTAGAGCGTGGATGCCTCAAATTGTGCCGCAAGCTCTTCAAAACGCGGTTCGAATGCCGCAAGCTCCAGCATATCGCGCAGTTCCGGCGCTGTCTGGATCAACAACAGATCCCGGAAGAACGTGATGAAATCTTCCACTAGGCGCACCGGGTCTTTGCCGTCCCGCACCAATTGTTCAAGCAATGTCAGCGCCTGGCCAACATCTTTTTTCAGCAAGGCTTCGGCAATGCCGTAAAACATGTCTTGGCTGATGGAACCGGTGACGAGCAGAGCATCTTCTAAGGTCATTTCATCGCCGCTGAATGAGACGACTTGGTCGAGCAAACTGAGTGCATCGCGCATGCCCCCTGCAGCTGCTTGGGCTATGATTTTCAATACTTGCTCATTATATGGGATTTTTGCATCTTCTAAGACGGTCATCATCCGCGCCACGATGTCCGCTTGCGTATGCGATTTGAAATCAAAACGCTGGCAGCGGGAGATGATCGTCAGCGGCAATTTATGCGGCTCGGTCGTCGCCAAAATGAAGACGACATGTTCCGGCGGCTCTTCCAATGTTTTCAACAATGCATTGAACGCGCTGTTCGACAACATATGCACTTCATCTATGATATACACTTTGAAACGGGAATTGGCAGGAGAAAAACGCACTTTCTCGATAATTTCCCGCATTTCCTCGACCCGTGAATTAGAAGCCGCATCAAATTCGATGACATCGGTATTCGAGCCCTCGTCGATGCTTCGGCATGAAGAACATTCGTTGCATGGTTCTGCGGCCGGTGCCTGCTCGCAATTCAGCGCCTTGGCGAAAATCTTCGCCGCACTCGTCTTGCCGGTTCCCCGTGGTCCGGAGAACAAATAGGCATGGGTCGTCTTATCATAAAGGAGAGCATTCTGAAGGGTTTGTTTGACATGTGTCTGGCCGGTCATTTCCGAGAAAGTCCGCGGTCTATACACACGGTAAAAAGCTTGATACGCCACCTGGTTCTCCCCTTTTAAAAAGTCTTTATTACGTCCTTCTATTATATCATAAAGAGCGCTCTCCACTGAATCATTTCCCAAGCGGACGAGCGCCCAAGACAGAAAAAAACCTGCCCGCAATTGCGGACAGGTTTGAATCGCTAAGTTAATGCCGTGCACCTTTCTTCGACTGCTGTACACAAGCGTTACCCATGTCGTTGGCTCGATCTAGGCAACCCCGCGGCACATAAAAATGGCCACTTAATGCTGCTTCCTTCCGGACCTGACATGGTTCATGGGTTCTCATTGCGCAGGACCCAGATGTCAACACTACGTGCATGAGGCAGACCTTGCATACAAACAGCCTCAGAAAGGAATTCAGTCCTGCTAGAGCGGATTGCAGGTTACAGGACACCGCTACCTTCCCACCTAGCACGGCATTTACTAGTATACGGAGTGGCAGCGGAAAAATCAAACATAAAGTTAAAACAAGCCCACACCAGATTGGTGTGGGCTTGTTTTGTTTATTTTCTTATTGCTCGATGCTGACATCTTTCAATTGGTAGATACCAGATGTATCGATGGAGAATCCGGATACGTTATCCGAAACGCCATTCAAGTACTCGGTATGAACCAGGAATGCCATTGGCGCATCGTCTGTCAGAAGTTGTGCAACTTCTGCATAGATTTCCTCACGAAGTTCTGGATCCGCTTCGCGGCGACCTTCGTCTAGGAGAGTATCCACTTCTTCGTTTTCATAGAAAGAACGGTTACCCGGGTTCCCTTTTTGTGAAGAGTGGAACAATGCGTACATACCATAATCCGCATCACCAGTCGGGTTCGACCAGCCAAGGATGAACATATCATGCTCACCAGCTGCAGTTTGGTCTAGGTAAGCACCGAATTCCATCACGTTGATCGATACATCGATGTTCAATTCAGCTAATGCTTCCTGAACCAAAACAGCGATTGATTGACGTTGCGGGTTGTCGTTTGTCCAGATAGATGTAGTGAAGCCATCGGTCATGCCGGCTTCTTCAATCAATTCACGCGCTCTGTCCATGTCGAACTCGACTGCATCGATGTCTTCAGTGTAACCGAAGATACCTGGTGCAAGCGGTCCGTTTGCAGGAATCGCGAAGTCATCATAGATACCGCTGATGATCGCTTGGCGATCGATTGCGTAAGAGATTGCCTGGCGAACTAATGGATCATTGAAAGGTTCTTTTTCTGTGTTGAAGCCAAGGTAAGCCAAGCTTGAAGATGGAGTTTGCAAGACAGACGCTGCGCCTGAGTTATTGATGCGTTCCACTTCGTTCGGCTGTACCGGGTCGATAATGTGAACGTTGCCTGTTTCAAGATCTGCTGCGCGCACCTGGGAATCCGGTACAACGCGGAAAGTAACAGAGTCTACGTTTGCAGGCTCATCCCAATATTCTTCGTTTTTCACAAGCTTGATTTCAGAACCGACATTCCAAGAGTCAAACTTGAAGTAACCAGTTCCGACAGGCTCCTCTGAAATAACAGAGCCTGGGTCAGCTCCACCTTCAAGCGCTTCGTAATCCGCTTCGATGGAAGCCGGGGAAATCATGCCGCCGCCATTATGAGACAAATGGGCAAGCAATGGAGAGAACGGGTATTCTGTCGTAATTTCAACTTGGTATTCATCAACGGCATTTACTTCCGTGATCATTTCGAATAGGAACAAACGCGGAGAAGCTACTGCTTCGTCACGGATGCGGTCCAAGTTCGCTTTTACGACTTCTGCATTGAATTCTTCGCCGTCATGGAAAGTAACGCCTTCACGCAATTGGAACGACCATGTCGTTTCATCCACTTGCTCCCAAGACTCTGCGAGGCCTGGTACGATTTCGTTGTTTTCGTCACGGTTTACCAATGTTTCATAAATGTTTTCCTGCACTACTGAAGATGGCACGTCATTCGAACCATGCGGGTCAAGTGAAGAGGCATCAGATAACACTGCGAGAATCAAATCGCCGCCTTCTGTCGCTTCCCCTTCAGTTGCGGTACCGTCTTCGGTTCCACCAGTCTCTTCCGTCTCTTCATCTCCGCCGCCTCCTGCACATGCAGCTAGAACCATGGCTAACATTAGCACCATGAGAAAAGCCCAGAGTGACTTTTTCGATACTGTCATTTTTTTTCCCCCTTGCTTTATGATGGTAGAAGAATATCACCAAAGAACATAATATTCTGACAACAATATATCATACGTCCCATGGGTAGACAAGGTCAAAAATATTATCTAAATATATATAAATTACAATAATTTCCTATATTTCTATATGAAAATAGATTAATGAACGACCATTCAGCTTTCAAAAACTCTTTTTGTTATATTGATATATTATTTAATTCATTACATTTTAATGACAACTATTTCACTTATTACAGCTTATCTATCATTTTCTAAAAGAATCGGCTAAACTGAAAAAAACATAATATAATAATTCCGAATTATGAAAAAGGGGTGTATTTGAATGGCTGAAGAAACAGTGAATAATCCCGTCACTGCGAAGAAAGTCAATCCGCGCATTGAAAGTTATAAGCAATTTTGGCGGCGTTTGGCGAAAAACAGAGCAGCAGTTATTGGTGGGTTATTAATCGTCTTTATTGTATTGCTGGCTTTTATCGGCCCGTGGGCGATCACCACGTTCACCGATTTCCGCCCAAATGCAACAGATTTGGGCAACAAGCTCCAAGGGCCTTCCGCTGCGCATTGGTTCGGCACGGATAGCTACGGGCGCGATATTTTCACTCGCGTCATCTTCGGAGCGAAACTCACATTATATGTTGGTTTCTTTTCGGTATTTATCGGAGGCGTCATCGGGGTCATCTTCGGAATCATCTCCGGTTACTACGGTGGGCGCATCGACGCAATCATCATGCGTTTGATGGATGTCTTGCTTGCTTTCCCTGGTATCTTGCTGGCACTCGCAATCGTCGCAGTTCTTGGCGGCAGCTTGACGAACGTCATCATTGCCGTCGGTATTTTCTCTGTCCCGGCATTTGCCCGTGTTGTCCGCGGTTCTACTTTGTCGGTACGCAAACTCGAATACATCGATGCGGTACGGGCGCTTGGCGCGTCGGATTTCCGCATCATTTTCCGGCACATTTTGCCGAACATCATGTCGCCGATCATCGTCCAAGCCTCACTGCGAGTCGCGACTGCTATTTTGACCGGTGCAGGACTTTCCTTCCTCGGTCTCGGGGCTCAGCCTCCGGCACCGGAATGGGGCGCTATGCTCAACGAAGGGCGCCAGTATATGTATGAAGCTGGCCATGTCGCCTTGTTCCCTGGTTTGATGATCGTTCTGGTCGTTCTCGCCTTTAATATTTTCGGCGATGGCGTCCGCGATGCACTGGATCCAAAAATGAAAAACAAGTGAGGTGTTAACGTTGACAAAATATATTATCCGCCGTCTTCTCCAAACGATTCCGGTGCTTATCGGGGTCACCATCTTGGTATTTTCTCTCATGCACTTGGTACCGGGTGATCCGGCCCAAATCGTTGCAGGGGAAGGCGCTTCTGAACAAACAGTCGAAAACATTCGGGAACGTCTCGGCTTGAACGAGTCGATTCCTGTTCAATACGGCAAGTTCCTCGGCAATGCCGTCCAAGGCGATCTTGGTTCATCGGTCCGCTCCGGGCGGCCTGTTATGGATGAAATCGGTTCACGGTTTTGGGTAACGGTCGAACTCGCCTTTTATTCCACCCTTGTGGCCGTGTTCCTCGGTTTGATCGCCGGGATCGTCTCGGCTGTGCGCCATTACACATTGGCCGATACAAGCATCATGATTGTCGCCTTGTTCGGTTTATCGATGCCGAACTTCTGGTTTGGCTTGCTGCTTATCCAATGGTTCGCCATCGGCAACTGGATGCCCGAATCACTTGAGTTCCTGAAAATGCGGCCTTCCGGTTGGGGAGATTCCTGGCGGCAAGTCATTTTGCCAGTGCTGACACTCGGAACCGGCGGTGCGGCAATCATCGCACGAATGACCCGCTCTTCGATGCTCGAAGTAATCGGACAGGATTATATCCGCACGGCGCGTGCGAAAGGTTTGTCTGAACGGATCGTCACGTATCGCCACGCCTTGAAAAATGCGTTGATCCCCGTTGTCACAGTTGTCGGCCTTGAGTTTGGCGGATTCCTTGGCGGTGCGGTATTGACCGAAACGATTTTTGCCATCAACGGCATGGGCCGGTTGACGATCGACGCCATCCGGACGCGCGACTTCCCGGTTGTCCAAGGGACAGTGCTCGTTATTTCCGTAATTTTCGTTCTCGTCAACTTGCTGGTCGATATCTCTTACCGACTCTTGAACAAACGAATTGATTTGAATTAGAAATGAGGTGTCCATAAATGAGCATTCAAGAATCAGAAAATATTATTTTGGAAGTCAAAGATTTGCAGACTACCTTTAAAACAGATGCCGGAGATGTCCGCGCGGTCGATGGGGTCAGCTTTAAACTTCCAAAAGGCAAAACGATCGGCATCGTCGGCGAATCCGGTTCAGGAAAAAGCATTACTTCCCTATCCATCCTGCGCCTGCTCGCATCGAACGGTGAAATCACGAACGGTGAAGTGCTTTATAAAGGCAAAGATTTGTTGAAAGTATCCGAAAGCGGAATGCGCAAATTGCGCGGCAATGAAATTTCGATGATTTTCCAGGAGCCGATGACTTCGCTCAATCCTGTGTATACCGTCGGCCAACAAATCAGCGAAGCGCTCATCCTCCACCAAAACATGTCCAAAAAAGATGCATTCGTCCGTTCGGTTGAATTATTGAAGCTCGTCGGCATCCCTTCCCCTGATAAGCGAGTGAAAAACTACCCGTTCGAATTATCAGGCGGCATGCGCCAACGGGTCATGATCGCTATGTCGCTCGCTTGTGACCCGGAAATCTTGATTGCCGATGAACCGACGACGGCTCTCGATGTGACCATACAAGCCCAAATACTAGAACTGATCAAAGATCTGCAGGACCGTCTTGGCATGTCCGTTATCTTCATTACGCATGACCTTGGCGTTGTGGCTGAAACATGTGATTACGTCGCCGTCATGTACGCAGGGCAAGTGGTCGAATATGCGGATATCCGTACATTGTTCCATCAGCCGAAATTGCCGTATACAATCGGTTTGCTGAAATCCTTGCCGCGCCATGACATTGAACAAGACAAGCTTGAACCGATCAAAGGCAATGTACCAAGCCCGCACGAAATGCCGGTCGGCTGCCGCTTTTCACCGCGCTGCCCGGCGGCAACCGATTTATGCCGTGCGAAAATGCCACAACTTGAAACCGATGAAAACGGCAACCAAGTGCGTTGCTGGATATATTCAGATGAATGGGATGGAGAAGCGGAGGTGAACATCTATGGAGAGACAAGAATTGCTAAAAGTCGAGGGGCTAAAACAGTACTTCCCGATTAAAGGAGGACTGCTCGGCCGCACAGTGAATCATGTAAAAGCAGTGGATGATATCAGCTTTACAGTTTATGAAGGCGAAACCGTCAGCATCGTCGGTGAATCCGGCTGCGGGAAATCGACGACTGGACGCGCTATTTTGCGCCTTGAAGAACCGACAGAAGGAAAAGTCGAATTCCGTGGTGTCGATCTTGCGAGTTTATCCAAGCGCAATATGCGGAAATACCGGAAAGATCTGCAGATCATTTTCCAGGATCCTTATGCATCGATCAATCCGCGTCAAACCGTCGCATCCGTTTTGAACGAAGCGATGGAAATCCAAAATGTTCTGCCGCCTAACAAGCGCCGTGCACGCGTAGAAGAACTGCTCCAAACAGTCGGGTTATTGCCATATCAGGCCGACCGCTTCCCGCATGAATTTTCAGGCGGCCAACGACAGCGTATCGGCATTGCCCGCGCGCTGTCGGTCGATCCACAATTGATCATTTGCGACGAGGCAGTTTCCGCACTCGACGTTTCGATCCAGGCGCAGGTACTCAATTTATTGGAAGAACTGCAGGACGAGTTTAACTTGACCTATTTGTTTATCTCGCACGATCTCGGTGTTGTCCGCCACATCTCGGACCGCATCATCGTCATGTACCTCGGCAAAATCGTCGAGATCGCCGACAAACAGAGTTTATTTGAAAATCCGAAACATCCGTACACGAAAGCCTTGCTATCGGCAATTCCCGTACCGGACCCGGATAAAAAGAAAGAGCGCATCGTCTTAAAAGGCGACGTTCCTTCTCCGATCGACCCGCCGACAGGATGCCGTTTCCATACGCGCTGCCCGTTTGCGACTGATAAATGCACTGTGGATACACCAGAGCTCCGGACGACTAGCTCGATGAAAGAAGCCCATCAAGCGGCTTGCCATTACATCGAAGAAATTGAATCCGGTGAAAGACAACCGAATTATTAAACCTTATCCGGCCGCCTGCAAGCGGCCGGATTTTTCTATTTCAATGCCCGACTCGTACATGCATAGATAGATTTCAAATAGATTTAAAAAAACATTTCACTTTTTTCTTCAAAACGGTTGACGCTTTTTAAAATCCGTGATAAATTATTTCTTGTCTGATACGGAGGAATACCCAAGTTTGGCTGAAGGGATCGGTCTTGAAAACCGACAGGGGAGTCAAATCCCGCGGGGGTTCGAATCCCTCTTCCTCCTCCATTTTTGAATACTACGCGCATGTAGATAGAGATTGATTCGCTGTGAAAGCAGCGAATTTTTCTTAACAAGTGTGTGTCTGAATATTATAAAAAACCCACAGTGTGCATACTGTGGGTTTTTTCTTGCGCTTATTTCCTGGGAAATAAAAAACCGGAGACAAGTCTCCGGTCTGTTATCTACGCAATACAGCGGTTTGCTGCATGAATTTGCCGACACGTTCAATGATTTCCTCAGTGCAGTCCGGATTGTTCATCAAATCGTAATCGTTGATGTTCAAACGCAGCACAGGGCAAGCATTAAACGAATCGATCCACTTTTCATAGCGTTCGTGCATTTCCAGCCAGTATTCAACAGGCGTCTGCTGTTCCATCGCGCGTCCGCGTTCTTGGATGCGGCCCAAGATGTCATCAATCGACCCTTCCAAATAAATCAGCACGTCCGGATGCGGGAAATACGGCGTCATAACCATCGCTTCAAACAAATTCGTATAGGTTTCGTAATCCACTTCGTTCATCGTGCCTTTTTCCTGATGCATTTTCGCAAAAATGCCGGTATCTTCATAAATCGAGCGGTCTTGAATAAAGCCGCCGCCATATTCGAACATGCGCTTTTGCTCCTTGAAACGCTCTGCCAGGAAATAGATTTGCAAGTGGAAGCTCCATTTCTCGAAATCATCGTAAAACAAATCAAGGTACGGGTTGCCGTCCACGTTTTCAAAAGATGTGCGGAATTGCAAAGCATTCGCCAGTGCTTTAGTCATCGTCGATTTGCCGACGCCGACCGTTCCGGCGATGGTGATGACAGCATCTTTCGGGATGCCGTACTTGTCACGTAAGTTCTCGTTCATATCGATAAGCTCCTTTTTTCAAGCGTTCCTTCGACGTGACTGAGAATCACTTCGAGATCGGAACGGTTTTGCACAAAGTCAAGTTCGTCTCCGTTAAAGCGCAGCACCGGAATTTCTGGATGTTCGCGCTCGAACCGTTCGATGAATTCGTGGTAATCAGCGGACAATTGCTCCATATAATCCGGTGTGATCATCTGCTCGAATTCACGGCCGCGCAGTTTGATACGTTTCATCAATGTGTCCAGGCTGGCGTGCAAGTAAATGACCATGTTCGGTTTCGGCATATCGGCCGTCAAAATTTTGTAGATGGCTTCATATTTTGCGTATTCTTCTTCCGGCAATGTACGCTTGGCGAAAATCAAGTTTTTAAAAATATGATAATCCGCAACAACCGGCTCCTGGTTGGAGATGAACTTTTTTTGGATATCGCTCAATTGCTTATAGCGATTGCACAGGAAGAACATCTCTGTCTGGAAGCTCCATTCCTCGATATCTTCGTAAAATTTATTCAAAAACGGATTTTCATCCACGATTTCCTTTAGCAATTGAAATTGGTGTTGCTTAGAAAGTGCTTTCGTCAGCGAGGTTTTCCCCACTCCGATCGGACCTTCTACGGTGATGAATGGCACCGGCACAAGAAGTTCCCCCTCTTCGATTCAAGTAAATTGCAATGCCATTTATTTTACCATATCCGCCAAACTAAAAGTAGAGTCAAATGGCGTTTGAAATTGCGTGCAGATAATGGTTCTTAGTCTGGCTGAAAAGATGGTACACTGAAAAATGAGGAGCGATGAATCATGAACGGAATGGAACAGGACCATTATTATATGGGGCTTGCCATCGAAGAAGCCCAACAAGCGGCAGCCAAAGGCGAAGTGCCGATCGGTGCAATCATCGTGCAAGGCGACCGCGTTATCGCGCGTGCCCATAATTTGCGTGAAACGACTCAAAATGCGGTCACCCACGCTGAATTGCTGGCCATACAGCAGGCGTGCGAAGCACTCGGCAATTGGCGCCTCGAGGACACCAAGCTTTACGTAACGTTAGAGCCTTGCCCGATGTGTGCCGGGGCAATTTTGCAATCACGCATCCCGCATGTCGTCTATGGGGCGCGGGACATCAAGGCAGGCAGTGTGGATTCGCTTTACCGGCTGCTGAACGACGAGCGCTTCAATCATCAATGCGAAGTGACGGAAAACGTTTTAGCAGACGAGTGCGGCGGTTTGCTGACCCAGTTTTTTCGAGACTTGCGCAAACGCAACAAAGAAAAACGGAAAACCCGACTCTAGGGTTTTCCGTTTTTTTCATCCAAAAATTCCTTGATCAAGCGGTTGACGATAGCAGGTTGCTCGTGATGCACCCAATGCGTCGCCTCGCCGACCCAGACAAGTTCTGCGTTCTTACAAAACCTCAGACTTTCAGTGGCCAGCATCGTTGACAAAAACTGGTCGCCGAGTCCCCAAATGATGCGCACAGGCATGCCGATCGGCGTTTTCGGCACCTGCATGAGGCTGCCTTTGCGTAGTGCCCGGTACCAATTGAGCATGCCCGTCAAAGCGCCCGGCTGGCTCCATGCCTCTTTGTATCGCTCAAGCTCTTGTTCGGTAAATGCATCCGGTCTTGCGGTTCCTTTTATCGCCTGTTTCATCGATTCGAAACCGTTTGCTGCCATCAGCTTCTCGGGCACTTCAGGAAGCTGGAAAAATGCCATATACGAGCTTTTCAGCCATTGCAGCGGATTCTTCAATAAGACACTGGGCATCGCTGCTGGATGCGGGATATTGACGGCGATAAGCTTTTTGACGTAATCAGGCTTGGTCGCCGCCAACTGCCATGCTATCGCCCCACCCCAGTCATGGCCGATCACAATCGCCGAAGTTTCCCCGAACGCTTTAATCAAACCCGCAATATCCTCGCTCAATTTATCAATCGTATAGTCTTCAATGCGGTCTGGCTTGTCGCTAAAATGGTAGCCGCGCTGATCCGGTGCGATTACACGGTAGCCGTTTGCCGCGAGAAATTCCATTTGGCGGTGAAAGCCATACGAAAACTCGGGAAAGCCGTGTAGCAGCACCACGAGTTCTCCATCTTCCGGTCCCGCTATCGCTGTGTGCAGGCGGATGCCATTTGTTTCGATCAAGCGAAAATCTACGTCTTGCATGTGAACCGCTCCTTCCCTGTTTCTTGTTATCTACCCTTTTCCACGAAAAAAAGACCCGAAATGATTTCGGGTCTCTTCTTTAGCGGATCATCGTTTTTCCACCCATATACGGCTGCAACACTTCAGGAATGGCAACAGTGCCGTCTTCCTGCTGGAAGTTTTCCAGAATCGCCGCCACGGTGCGTCCGACAGCGAGCCCGCTGCCGTTCAGTGTGTGAACGAATTCCGGCTTGCCTTTCGCTTCGCGACGGAACTTGATGTTCGCGCGGCGCGCTTGGAAATCTTCAAAGTTCGAGCAAGAAGAAATCTCGCGGTACGTTTCCTGGCTCGGGATCCATACTTCGATATCGTATTTCTTCGCTGCGGTAAAGCCAAGGTCCGCTGTGCACATCTTCAAGACGCGGTATGGCAGCCCCAATAATTGCAAGACTTTCTCGGCATGCCCCGTCAGCTTCTCAAGTTCATCATAAGAATCTTCGGGCTTCACAAAGCGCACTAGCTCGACTTTATTGAATTGGTGCTGTCGGATTAACCCGCGCGTGTCTCGTCCAGCAGAACCTGCTTCAGAGCGGAAATTCATGCTATAAGAAGCAAAGGCTTGCGGCAGCATGTCAGCAGTCAAAATATCGTCGCGGTAGAAATTCGTCACCGGCACTTCCGACGTCGGAATGAGGAAATAATCTTCCTTCTCGATCAAGAAAGCATCTTCTTCAAATTTCGGCAATTGCCCCGTGCCCGTCAAGCTCTCGCGGTTAACCATATAAGGCGGCAACATCTCCTCGTAGCCATGCTGTTCCTGATGAAGGTCCATCATGAAGTTGATGAGTGCGCGTTCGAGGCGTGCGCCAAGCCCGCGGTAGAAGACAAAACGGCTGCCGGTCACTTTGGCGGCACGTTCAAAATCGACGATGTTCAAATCGGTCGCGATGTCCCAATGTGGCTTGACATCAAAGCTGAACGCCGGATGTTCGCCCCATGTGCGGATTTCTTCGTTGTCGTCTTCAGAATCGCCAAACGGCACGCTGTCGTGCGGAATGTTCGGCACGCGCATCATGATAAAGTCGAGTTTTTCTTCAACTTCACGCAGCTCGTCGTCAATCGTTTTGATCTGGTCGCCGACTTCACGTGTTTTCGCAATCGCCTCATCTGCATTTTCCTTGTTGCGCTTCATAACGGCGATCTGCTGGGACGCCTCGTTGCGCTCCGCTTTCAATTTCTCCGTCTGGACAATCAGCTCACGGCGCTTCTGGTCGAGCGCTTCAAAATCATCGAGTACGGAAATATCTTCCCCGCGCTTTCCGAGCTTTGTTTTCACTTGTTCAAAATTCTCCCGCACAAAACGGATATCCAACATAGAAATTCCTCCTTAAGTATTCGTCAAATAAGAAAAACAACGCAAAAATAGCCCCCGTCCCCTGGTAAAGGGACGAGAGCTACCCGCGTTGCCACCCTGATTGACCGGCAAAAAGCCCGGTCCTCTTCATCACATAACGGTATTAAAACCGGCATTGGCTCATCGCCATGCAACTCCGGGGTGGATTCAAACGCGTTTTACACCGGTTTGCACCTACCACCGGCTCTCTTCTAGAAAAACTGCGCCTTACTATTCCCATCAACGTTTCTTCTTTGAAATTACTCATATTTTACTATAAGCAGCGCCCGTTGGCAAGAGTGCCCCATTTTCTACCATGTTCAAGAACAGCTGCATCAAGCGGTGGTCGCCGGTCAATTCCGGATGGAATGAACAGCCAAGAAACGGTCCGCTCTTCGCCAACACGATGCGCCCACCGTATTCACACAAGACTTCCACATCATCACCAGCACTGACAATATGTGGCGCACGGATAAATACAGCAGGAAATGGTTCATCGATTCCCGCAATATCCAGATCCGCTTCAAAGCTGTCCACTTGTCTGCCGAATGAATTACGCGCAACGGTAATGTCCATGACGCCGAGATGCGCCATGTCTTGCCCTTCGATTTCTTTAGCAAGCAGCACCAGTCCTGCGCAAGTACCGAACATCGGCTTGCCATTATCGGCGAACTGTCTCAACGGCTCTAGCAAATCCGCACGGTCAATCAACCGCCGCATCGCTGTACTTTCACCGCCTGGCAGCACCAATCCGTCGAGTTCTGACAAATCGGCTGCTTTTTTCACTACGACAGCCTCCGCGCCGCATGCCTGAATCGCCTGTACATGCTCGCGCACTGCTCCTTGCAGCGCCAATACACCGATCTTCATTGTTACCAGCCTCTTTCCTGCATGCGGTCCGCCGCTCCGATTGTCGCCATTTCCAAGCCTTTCATCGCCGGCCCAAGATCTTTCGATAGTTTCGCAATCAACGCGTAATCCTGGTAATGAGCTGTCGCTTCGACGATGGCGCGTGCAAAACGCTCCGGGTTCTCTGACTTGAAGATTCCGGATCCGACAAAGACGCCGTCCGCGCCGAGTTCCATCATGAGCGCTGCATCAGCTGGAGTCGCGATGCCCCCTGCTGCAAAGTTAACGACCGGCAACCGGCCAAGTAATTTCACTTCTTTCAAGAACTCATACGATGCGCCGAGGTCTCTTGCGGCTGTCATCAATTCGTCCTCACCCATTGCCACGATATTGCGCACTTCAGCATTCACTTGGCGCAGATGGCGCACTGCTTCGACGATATTGCCGGTTCCCGGCTCGCCTTTGGTCCGCAGCATCGACGCCCCTTCACCGATGCGTCGTGCCGCTTCACCGATATTGCGGCATCCGCAGACGAATGGCACTGTATAATCATTTTTCAGCAAGTGGAATTCCTCATCCGCCGGTGTCAGCACTTCACTTTCATCAATATAATCAACGCCCATCGCTTCTAGCACACGCGCTTCTGTAATATGGCCGATCCGTGCTTTTGCCATGACCGGAATCGATACCGCATTCATCACTTCTTCGGTAATGCGCGGGTCCGCCATGCGTGCAACGCCGCCTTCTTTGCGGATATCAGATGGGACGCGCTCAAGCGCCATGACAGCCGTCGCTCCAGCCGCTTCTGCAATTTTTGCCTGTTCTGCATTGACCACGTCCATAATGACGCCGCCTTTTTGCATTTCTGCCATGCCTCGTTTTACTCGATCTGTACCTTTTTCACTCATCTGAAAATTCCTCCCTTTTGTTGGTTGTTTTCAGTATAATAGAAAGTGACCATATAAAAAGACTCAGTTTATAATATTTTAAAAGGTCAGATGGAGTGACGACTATGGATATGCTCATGTTTCAATTGAAGAAACAATCCTCAATACCGCTTTATAAGCAGCTCTACCGCGAAATTCGTACCGCCATTACAGCCGGCAAAATCGCTGTCGGCACCAAGCTTCCGAGCAAGCGTAAACTGGCGGATTATTTGCAGATCAGCCAAACGACCGTTGAATTAGCCTATTCGCAATTAGTCGCTGAAGGCTTTATCGAACCGCGCCCGCGCAAAGGTTTTTTTACCATGCCGGTAGAAGAGCTTGCGTATTTGGATTTGCCACAAGAAGAAACAGCCATAAGTGAAGTACCGAAACCGAGCTATGTCTACGACTTCAACCCGGCACGCATCGATACACGGTCGTTCCCGTTTCCGACTTGGCGCAAAACCGCGCGCGAAGTGATCGATGAAGAAAACCACGAATTGCTGCTAGCTGGGCATCCGCAAGGCGACGAGTCGCTGCGCACGGAAATCGCCCGTTATTTATACCAATCCCGGGGTGTTGTGTGCGAACCGGAACAAATTATCGTCGGCTCCGGAACCGAACAATTGATGCCGCTGTTAATCCGTCTATTCGATAAAAACTTGAGCTTCGGTTTTGAAAATCCGGGTTACGCTTTAACCCATAGCATTTTTGAACACGACGACAGGAAAGCATTCCCAATCGCGGTCGATGAAGACGGCATCGATGTCCAGGACCTCGACAAAAACGGCGTTGACATTGCTTACGTCACGCCGTCCCACCAGTTTCCAACAGGCTCCATCTTAAGCGCCACACGCCGCGCCCAGCTGCTCAATTGGGCTGCCGCCAAGCCACAGCGATTTATCATCGAAGATGATTACGACAGCGAATTTCGCTACACGAGCCAACCGATTCCAGCACTTCAAAGCATGGATGTCGGCGGTCGCGTCATCTACATCAGTACTTTCTCGAAATCGATCATGCCGTCATTACGCATCGCTTATCTTGTATTGCCATCGCGGCTCTTGAACGCCTACCGCAAGACCTTTTTGCATTACACGTCCACCGTGCCGCGTATCGACCAGCAAATCGTCGCGACATTCATGCAAAAAGGCCATTTCTCGAGACATTTAAACCGTATGCGCAAACTATACCGGAAAAAGCTCGAATGCCTGACACAAGCGCTCATTCCCTATCAGGATGAAGTCACTGTATCCGGTGAACAAGCGGGTATGCACGTCGTTTTGACAGTCAATACCGAGCGTTCCGAACAAACATTAGTCAAGCTCGCGAGCGAAGCCGGCATCCGTGTATTTGCGATGCAGAACTACGATCTCCTCAAGCAAAAATCAGCATTGCCGAAAATCGTCCTCGGCTTCGGCGGCTTGAATGAAACCGAAATCCTACAAGGCATCGATCAGCTCATGCAGTGTTGGCACATACAAAAAAACAGCTCATCCGTTAAGGCATGAGCTGGTTTTATTTAAAATAAGCCTTTAATAAAATCTACTGCATCTTTCATCGACAGCGAAAACCAATTGGCACGTGCCACAGCTTCAGCCGTTACAACTTCAGATGACGGTGTCGCACCATTCAAATACTCAACTTGCTGGCCTTCGGGATCCAAAACCCTCACCTTACCTACAAGTTGACCTTTCTCTACAGTCGCTTCAATCGGCGCTTGTTCCGACAACTCGAGCTCAGTCCGGTAAGCGCTTTGGTCAGCCGTTTTTACCATTAAGCTGATCGGCTCTTTGAGCGCAATCGCGACTTGCTCTTGTGCGCCCTTTTCAACCGGCATAGTTTCCTGCCCCATGAATTGCTGGCCAGCTTTCATGATTTCGATTTCCTCGAATTCTTCAAAGCCATAATCCAATAACGCACGTGTTGCATCAAAACGCGCTTTATACGAGCCGTTTCCTTCCGCATCCACCGCTTTCAAGACGACCGCAATCAATCGCTGGCCGTCGCGTTGTGCTGTCCCGGCAAAGGCATGCCCCGCCAAATCCGTTGTGCCGGTTTTCAGCCCATCGACGCCTGCATATTCATAATCCATCCCCGGCAGCATCGTATTCCAATTGACCATGCGGATCTGGTCGGGCGTGCCTTCCCGGAATATTAATTCGGGGATTTTTGCCGTCTCCAGTATTTCCGGATAATCATCAATCAACACTTTAGATAACAAAGCAACCGAGCGCGCAGACATCATGTTTTCGGCATCTTCAGCTGTTCCTTCCGGATGCATGCCGAGCAAGAAAGAATTATTAAGTCCTGTCGAATTGACAAATTGCGCATCCATTATACCCAGCTCTTTTGCTTTGTCATTCATCATCTGGACAAATTCTTCTTCTGACCCTGCAATTGTTTCCGCAATGCCGATCGTCGCGGCATTTGCCGAATAAATTGCCATCGCTTCATACAACTCTTTGATCGTATATGAACCGTCGCGGCGCAGCGGGACATTGCTCAAACGAAGATCTTGCGAAATGCGGTACGTATAATCCGTCACTTCGTATTCATCGTCCCAGCTGATCTGTCCCTCTTCAATCGCCTCGAACATCAAGTATTCACTCATCATTTTGCTCATAGAAGCTATGCTAAGTACTTCTTCATCATTTTGGCCGTACAAAATTTGGCCTGTATCGGCATCTACCACAATCGCCGCATCCGCCAATACCGGTATTGTCTCCTCTGCCTTTACTTGTTGCGGAACTAAGAGCACCGCCACTACGGCAACCACTGTCAATAATTGAATCCACTTCATATAAATTTTCACTCACTTATCCTCCATACATTTCATTCCTTTTGCTATTTTATCATATTCTTAAGAAGCAAAAGAGAAAAACAAAAAAACACCTTCCCGAGAAATCCCGGAAAGGTGCTGACCATCATAGTGAGTAGTTTGGTGATTCTTTTGTAATTTGTACATCATGCGGGTGGCTTTCGATCAGCCCTGCGCCCGTCATGCGGATAAACTGTGCTTCTTCACGCAGCACCTGTAAATCCTTTGATCCGCAATAGCCCATTCCAGCGCGTACACCGCCGAGCAATTGATGGATCGTATCGGTAAGCGGCCCTTTGTATGGCAAACGCCCTTCGATTCCTTCAGGCACCAATTTTTTCGCCTCGTCTTGGAAATAACGGTCTTTTGAACCTTTTTCCATAGAAGCAATCGAGCCCATGCCGCGGTAAGTCTTGAAACGGCGCCCTTGGAAAATTTCTGTTTCCCCTGGGCTTTCCGTTGTTCCTGCAAGCAAGCTGCCAAGCATGACAACATGGCCACCTGCAGCGAGCGCCTTAATGATATCGCCAGAGAACTTGATACCGCCATCAGCAATGATCGCTTTACCGTGCTTGCGAGCTTCTGTCGCGCAATCATAAACAGCTGTGATTTGCGGAACACCGACACCTGCAACAACACGCGTTGTGCAAATAGAACCTGGTCCAATACCAACTTTAACGACATCTGCGCCAGCTTCAATCAAGGCTTTCGTGCCTGTAGCCGTCGCTACGTTTCCTGCAACAATCGTCAATTCCGGATAAGTATCGCGGATTTGGCGGACCATAGTCAGTACACCTGCAGAGTGACCATGAGCTGTATCAAGAACGATAACATCCACGTGAGCTTTCACCAATTGTTCGACGCGTCTCATCGTATCGGAAGTAACTCCAACGGCAGCTCCAGCAAGCAAACGTCCTTGCGAATCTTTTGCGGCTATCGGGAATTCAATCACTTTCTCGATGTCTTTAATGGTAATCAAGCCTTTTAACATGCCATCCTTGTCCACAATCGGCAACTTCTCGATCTTGTATTGTTGAAGAATTTTTTCTGCTTCTTCAAGCGTAGTTCCGACTGCAGCCGTCACTAATTTCTCTTTCGTCATCACATCTTTAATTTCCAAAGAATAATCCTGAATAAAGCGGAGGTCGCGATTTGTTATGATGCCCACCAAAGTAAGATCATCTTCACTTTGAACAATCGGAACACCGGAAATCCGGTATTTGCCCATCAAATGCTCAGCATCATACACTTGATGCTGCGGAGTCAAATAAAATGGGTCTGTAATAACGCCATTTTCCGAACGTTTAACCGTCACTACTTGTTCTGCCTGTTCTTCGATGCTCATGTTTTTGTGAATAATGCCAAGGCCGCCTTGGCGCGCCATAGCGATAGCCATTTTCGCTTCTGTAACGGTATCCATCCCAGCACTGATGATTGGGATATTTAGCTTGATTTTCGGTGTCAGCTCCACTGATAGATCAATATCTTTTGGTAACACTTCCGAATGAGCTGGCACTAACAAGACATCATCGAAGGTCAATCCTTCTTTAAGAAATTTCGATTCCCACATTATTGACACGCCTCCTGCTTCCTTTTGAATATTATTGTAAGGTTATCAGCGGTTTCCGGGAGTGTCAAGAAACTGAAAAAAGTAAAACTATTCCGACTAATGGATCATAAAATTTTCAGTATATCTTCTTCCATTTTTTCTGGTGAAGTTTGAGGCGCATAGCGCTTAGCGATATTACCTTCCCGATCAATCAGGAACTTCGTAAAATTCCATTTGATTCCTTCCGTCAACAAACCCTTCTTAGAAGAACTTAAATATCTAAACAGCGGATCTGCATGCTCTCCTTTTACATCTATTTTCGCGAACATTGGAAAGGTGACGCCATAATTCATCTGGCAAAACTCCATCGTTTCTTCTTGTGAATGGAATTCCTGATCATTAAATTGGCCGCTAGGGAAACCGAGAACTTCTAAACCTTGGCTTTGATATCTCTCATACAATTGCTGCAAGCCTTCAAATTGTGGGGTAAAGCCACATTTGCTCGCTGTATTGACGATGACCAGCGGCTTACCTCTATAAACCTCCAATGATTCCATGGTGGCATCTGCACGCTTAACTTCGAAGCTATATAATTCACTCATTTACTTTCCGCCTTTCTTTTCTTTTAAGGGTAGCGTTGAAATGCTAATTCCACAAGAAATACGAAATTCTCTATTAAATCCATAAAAAAAGCCGCTACCGAATAAACGGTAACGACTTCTTTTTGTGTGCCCAGCGACGTCCTACTCTCACAGGGGGAGACCCCCAACTACCATCGGCGCAAAAGAGCTTAACTTCCGTGTTCGGGATGGGAACGGGTGTG
>NZ_JBHSGL010000004.1:0-70233 GCF_042654465.1 Planococcus dechangensis
CTCGTTGACCAGGTTTAGTTTGAATTCTTCGCTGTATTTTGCCATAGAAAAAACACCCCTAAAGTTAGATTTTTAACTCTAACTTTAGGGGTGCAGCACCTGGCCAAAAAGCTTCTTCTCTTTTCTTATTGGACTATTATAATACAAAAAATTTTTCAGGAATTGAGCGCTAACTAATTAAAATGAATATAATAAGAACAAATGTTCTTATCGGAGGGGAGAATATGACAGAAACAAACAGTATTAGTGAAAATAAGGGTAGAAGTCATACACAGTGGGATACTGAGAATGTCGTGAGCGATCCGCAGCCATTGCTCAGTGCCGATGAACAACAATCCATCTGGGATATGCTGCTTGTAGCTTGTGAGCGCAAAGGCACCGTCTTTATTCAAATATGGCACGACCGTCATTTCCACTTTCATCAGTGCACGATTCGAGAACTGGATTATTTACAGCAAATTGTCATCTGCGAGAATGATCAGGGAGAACGGCAGTTGGCCATTGGTGCCATTACTTCATTGCATATGTTGGACTAAACAAAAGGGAACACGAAAGTACAATGGGAAAGGGAGTGCATGACTTATTAATATACTTCCCGATTTTATTTATTCGCAAAATATCAATTTAACGAATAAATAATAGCTTTTAATGTTAAAATTAAAGACATCATACAATTTATAAAACAATGAAATAGTTTTCCAAATAATACATGCTTTAAACGATATACTTGATGTAAGTAACAAACAGAACAGCCAAGCAGCAGTCACTTTTAAAAAAGGCAGTGGCAAAGGTGGAATAACTGATGAATACGAAACAGCGGGAATTTTTCAAAGCTCTAAAAGACATAAAAGATGCTAATGTTGAAATATCAGCTAGTAAAATCCATCAATCATCTCCTAAAAAAGATGCAGATGAGTTAGACGAAGCATACAAGACATTAAAATCAAAACTCAACACTGACGAGGAAATTCGCGCATATGATAAAGTTCAAAATGAGATTATTGAAGATGTCATTTGCGACATAATGGTTATGATTGATGACTATGGTGCTTTGAAATATCCTGTTGATTTGATCGAAAAGGAAAGCAACAAGTCCTTAAAGAATGAAATTGAACTACACGACTCTTTTATGAATTACTTATATGAAGTTGAGGACAATCAATAGCAAAATCTGTCCAAAGATAGTCACCCACTATCTTTGAATATGTAAAGTATAAATTCTTTCAATCCTTGAAAAGCAGGTGCTAGTAAATGAACGATTTTAATCGAATTGACGAATTAAAAAAGCAATTAGATCAACACCGTCCACTTCCAACCGCAGCTGTGAAGAACCTGCGCGACGTCTACCGTGTTGAATGGACGTATAACTCGAATGCTATCGAGGGTAATACCTTATCGTTGATTGAAACCAAAGTGGTCATGGAAGATGGCTTGACCATCGGCGGTAAACGGCTTCAAGAGCATTTCGAAGTAATCAATCACTCTGAAGCCATTAGTTTCATCGAGGATCAAGTGACGCAGACGGCCGAATTGGACGAACGCACGTTAAAAACCATTCACCATTTAATCTTAAAGAACATAGATGATGAAAATGCAGGAAGATATCGCTCAATCAACGTAAGAATCTCAGGTAGTCAGCATGAGCCACCGCATTTTCTCCAGGTCCAAAATGACATGCAAGAGCTTTTCGCTTGGTATAACCAAGAGAAGAATCGTCTGCATCCGGTAGAACTGGCCGCATTATTTCACTTTAAATTCGTTTATATTCACCCCTTCGCAGATGGCAATGGTCGCACAGCAAGGCTCCTAATGAACTTGATCTTGATGAGCCACGGCTATCCCCCAGCTATCGTCAAAGCTGAAAATTCACAGCGCTTAACCTACTACGAAGTGCTGGAAACAGCAAGTGTACAAGGCAATACACAGCCCTTCATTGAGTTGATCACCCTCTGTGTAGAAGAAAGTTTAACGAATTACTTAAAAGCGATTCGATAAATCGCTTTTTCTTTTGGCATTATTAAAGAGTGTAATTTAACGATCTCTATTCAAAACTCAATTACAAAAACTAAGAGAAACAAGGTGATTTCTATCAAGACCTATGAAAGTTACGTAAGAAAAGCTAATTTTTTTGAATTTATTGGGGCAAAAAGAAAAGCAATTAACGTGATGAAAGAAGCCGTAAATCAATCATTTTCAAAACTGGATTTGGGTAGCGGCTATATTTACATTGGACTGATGTACAAAGAGTTAAAAGAATTAAGCCTCGCCATCCAATATTTTGAGACGGCACTTGATCTTTGTAAAACTGAACAGTATCCATTTAGCCCGATCTACAAAAAAATCCTTGAATGCTTTATTAAAAACGATGAATCAGCAAAAGCCTTGAACTGGCACACTCATTTACTTGAACGAGCAAGCTATGACAAGAAATTCTTGAAGTTAAAGAAAATGAACTTAACTTAAAAGTACGTCTTGGGGGTTTCTGTAGAAGAAAGTCCTCAGATTATTAAATCCATTAATAAATATTCGCTTAAATTACATTTTGCGAAGTTATATTCTTACCTTTAAGGAGGGACAACTGACATGGCCATGACACCCGAAGAACTTCAAATCCTCCAGCGCATTGAAACGCAGCTCACTACCATGCCTTTTTATGTGGTCGAATATGTCCGATCGAAAAAACGGGCTGGACTCTCCCCCGATACCTTATTACAGTACTTATATCGCTACCAACACTTCTTTCAATGGCTGCAGCGGGAAGGTCTAGCCCAGTCTTCTGACCTGGCTTCGATTCCCTATACGCTATTGGCAGAAATGAAAAAACACGATATGGAACTCTACATTGAGTACTTGCGAGAAGAAACCATTCCTTACGAAAAAGAAACAACGAAAAAGCGTGGCGACGCGGTCGTCAACTTGTCCATTCATGCGCTGAAGTCTCTTTTCAACTACTTGACGAAGGAAACCGAAACCGAAGATGGAGAATCTTACTTCTACCGGAACGTGATGAGCAAAATTGTGCTGCATACGAAAAAAGAAACGGCAAGTCGCCGGGCTCAAAAAATCAGCTCGGTCATCTTGAACGAACAGGAAATCCATGAATTCCTTCATTTTGTCGAACATGAATATGAAGCAATGTTGACGAGTGGTATTTCAAAACAGCGATTTTCACGGGATAAAGAACGAGACCTGGCCATCCTCTCCCTCTTCCTCGGCAGTGGCATTCGTCTCGGTGAAACCGCACGGATTCTCACGAAGAAAGTCAACTTGAAGAAACAACTGATTGATATTAAACGTAAGGGTGCGAAAGAAGATACGGTCGGTGTCATGGATCAAGCGATAGGTCACTTGAAATCTTATTTAAGCATTCGAGAAAGTCGCTATAAAGCAAGCAATGAAGTTCCCTTTCTATTTGTTACCCTATACGGAGGCGCTGCGCGTCCTCTCTCCCGCCGGTCGATTGAAAACCTCGTCAACAAATATACAGCTGCCTTTGCACAAGGGGAAGGCATGAGCCCTCACAAGCTTCGCCATAGTTTTGCGGCGGACTTTATCCGGAATGGCGGGAATATCGTTCTCTTGAGAGACCAATTGGGGCACAGCAATATCGAAACGACTTCGCTCTATACTAACTTGTCTAATAAAGACAATCAGCAAGTTCTCAATAGAATGGAGAAAAACCGTACGAAGCAATTGGACATTCGCTCGGAATCACCTAACTGAGGCTCGTTGATAAACCTTTATAGATGAATAGCTATATGGTAAATGCTTTACAATATTTACTGTTACGAACAGGTGGAGAATTTTATGGACGATTTGAAAGTAGGAATGGGAATCGTATTTTTGATTGGAATCATCATTTTTGTAATAGGACTACTGTACGGTAAGAAGACTCACGACAAATTAATAAGTAGTGATTATTTATACTACTCGAACGACTCTCTTTTATGGACACCAGTTTTCTTTGTCATAAAGCTTTTTTTTGGACTCGGCCCTTGGTGGCTGACGAAGATTCTTTACCTTGTTATAGGCTCGATTATGATAACTTCGAGCCTTTCTATTCTTTTAGAATAAGTACAAGGCTTTAAAAAGTTTGTAGCTTTTGAAGAGTCTCCTCAAACACTTGAAATTAAATCCAATAGTAAACTCAACTTATCATATCTCAATAGTGATCTATTGGTGCCTTCAGCATCGGCTCACGAAAAGCACTAAATTAGAACATCGATATGAAAAGCATCGGAGAGGAGCTCCTTCTTCCAATGCTTTTTTTGCCTTGATTTTTCTAGCGAATACCGATTCATTTCCAAGTTGTCTAACGGATTCTAATAGTGATACTCCTAAAGGGCGACTGCACAAGAGCGCCTAGCAACCGTTGTTTCAAGGCGCTCTATGTGTCGCTTCACCCTAAAAAAGCCGATAATCAGGGGCTGTAACCTGTCGGAAACAGCCCCTAGATTCCTGTCTTTTTCTCAACGGATGAACGAGTCGAACAACAAAAGACCGAGCAAGTGGGAAGGCAGCCGAAACGGCTGCCTTTTGTCGTTGTTTTTTGCTTTTGGCCACCGGAGCGTACACAGCCCCAGCCTGTCTAAGCTCGAAATACGGACAGATTCCTTGGCTTCGCCCTATCCCTATTTCAAGCCAAGACAGGAGCCGACAAAGTCCGTGTTCAGTCAAGGGGCACCAAACTTTTTTAGATCGGCTTCGCTAAAAAACTTTGGCGCTGAGACCCTTGACTGGTCGGCTATGGGGTGTGGCCGTCCTCCTTACCAAAAGGCAAAAAATAATCCCTTTTGGGACCATTCCCGTCCGGCGGACAATACCAAAAAGGAGCGATACACCATGAAACTAGAAAAAATCATTGAAATCACGCGAATTAAACAGGAAATCAAAGAAGTCGAAGAAACATATAAGAGCATACTTCCAGAACGTATCCGCAGTTCCAAAGATGCCATCGAATTTGCCAAAGCGTTAATAGGAGACGAAGACCGAGAAGTCTTCTTAGTTCTCTGCTTGAACATCAAAAATGAAATCTCGGTGGTTCATCGCTGCCATACCGGAAGCTTGAATGCCAGCGTCGTTCATCCACGCGAGGTGTTCAAGGCAGCCATCCTAAACAACTCAGGAACGATAATAGTGGCTCATAACCATCCCTCCGGCGACTGTCAGTATTCCCATGAAGATGTAGTTGTCAGCAAACGATTGATGGATGCCGGCGAACTGATTGGCATTGAAGTGTTGGATTCACTAATTGTCAGCCAAAAAGATGGCGTTTCCTTGAGGGAAATCGGGGTACTTTAAAAACCCCGTACCTACAGGCTTCTCAGACGAAATGAACCGCATCGTCCATCGTTTAAGAAAAGATAAATCCCTCAGAAGGCGAATCTCAGACATGGGATTCGTCTTTTCTAAGGGAGATTCCTCAAACCTCATAGCTGCGCAGAAACAATGGCAAGGAAAAAGGAGATGACTGATGCAAGCTAGGTGGCATCGATCATTTCCTTTTGATGATTTCAGTCAATCCACTAACTGAATGCCTACCAAGCTCTCAACCGACACTCGCTGTCGTCCGGATCCATCTTCATAAACCAACTGGCCATTCCTCAAATCGATTTCTTGAATCACCCCAGTATGCGTAAAAAACGCGCCGTTTTTCCATGTCTTCAGTTGGACCTCACATCTTCGGCTCATGGCTATTTCCACTTCTTCCTGGATGGCTTGCAAATCAAACTCGGTCAATTCGAGTTTCGGCACCTGGTCCTGTTCCTTGTAAAATGCTTTGATTAACCGGACGTGTTCCGTCAGCAGCATCCCTTGCCACTTGATGAGTCCTCGATCGCTGACAGCGCCTACTTGTTTGGTGTGTTTCGTTGCTTTCATGCTATAGCCTCCTTTCAAATTAAAGAACACACGTTCCTATAATACCACTTCTAATGTGAGCTGAATCCCATTTTTCAAAACTAATATATAAAACCCATTTTCTATTGGAATAGAAAATGGGTCTCGGGATCTCGATTAAATTTTCTTATTAACTTTGGTTATTTTCCGATAATCCCTCATGTGTTAACTGACTTGAAGAAAAACATTTCAATTTTTGTCTGCTTGCCATGAACAACTCTTGAAAATCTCTACGAAAGCTGGCTTCTTAAGATATAACATGTTTCACCTTATCCCATACTAGTAACTTTGTTTAAGAAATAGGAAATTCGAGCCTTTTACAACGTATTTAACTTAGAATCAGCCAATAATCACTTTTTCCTTTGGATAGCGGTAAGCGTCTTTCGTAACCTTTCCACGAATAATAAATAGGAAGGAAAAAATTCCAATACGGCCAACAAACATTAAAAAGATGACGATACATTTGCCGGCTGTACTCAAGTCTGCCGTGATTCCCATTGAAAGGCCTGTAGTTCCAAACGCCGAAGATACTTCGAACACTATCGGAAGGATCGGAAATGGTTCAAGATAAGTCAAAGCAATCACGGCTGTCGTACAGAGCATGGCCGCCGTGGTAATGACGATAAAGGAACGGATGATATCATCCGTATCTAGCTCTCGCCCAAAGACCTTTACCGCTGACCTTCCTTTGGCGAAATTATAAATAGCCAAAATCATAATGGCAAAAGTAGTCGTTCGAATGCCCCCACCCACGCTGCTTGGAGAAGCACCAATGAACATCAATGCACAAAACAGGATCAAGGTCGGATCGGACAGTTCACTGACGTCCATCGTGGCGAGCCCCCCGTTTCGGGTGGTCACCGATTGAAATAAACTGAAGAAAATCTGTTCGTGCCAAGATTTATCCGCCAGAAACTTTCCCTGTTCCAAGACTAGCATGGCGATGGCGCCAACTGCGATCAAGATAAAGAACGTGGTCACCGTCAATTTGGTAAAGAGGGAAAAGCTATTGCTTCGTTTGCCTCTTTTCGCATCCCCTTTAAGAAAATCCTGTAGTTCAATTAACACTGGAAAACCAATGGCACCGAGAATTAATAAGGTAATATTAACAGTCTGCACAAAATAATCATTTGCAAATGGCACCAGCGAATCGCCGGTGATATCAAACCCTGCATTAGTGGTGGCGCTGATTGCCCCAAAATAACCTTGAAGAAGTGCTTCTTGCCAAGTATCAAAATAGTTCAGGAAATAAATGCTTAAAATGATCGTGCCGATGAGTTCAATGAATAAAATAGTTTTTAAGATTTTTAGCAATAGTTTTACCAGGCCAGACATTGAGGACTGGTTTTGATCGATTTGAATCAACTGACGTTCACGTAACCCGATGCGCTTACCAAAAATAACCCAAATGAAGGTACCTAGTGTCATAATCCCGATACCGCCAAACTGCAACACAAAAGTCAGAGCGATGATGCCAGCTGTATTGAAGGTATCTGCGGTGGAAACCACCACAAGACCGGTTACACTGATGGCGCTTACAGTCGTGAACAATAAATCGATGAACGTTAACTCCACTCCCTCTTGATGAAAAAAAGGAAGACTTAACAAAGTGAAGGAAAAAAGTACTGCCAACACGTAGTAAAGAACGATTAAACGAATCGCAGATAAATGCCCCCAATTGGTAAATAGATTGAAAAATTTCAAGATGCTAACTCCATTCTCCTAGCTTATTCGATGCTGCTTATGCTGCACTCTCTGTCATCAGGTTAAATTCCTTTTTCCTCAAAACGTTTCAAATCCGTACGATGTCCCATGACCACCACTATATCCCCGAGCCGTATCAAATCTTCGGACATCGGTGCCACATTCACTGTTTCCCCGCGTTTGATAGCTAAAATGGTACATTTATATTTAGCTCGA
Organism: Planococcus dechangensis; assembly: GCF_042654465.1. Taxonomy (NCBI): domain Bacteria; kingdom Bacillati; phylum Bacillota; class Bacilli; order Caryophanales; family Caryophanaceae; genus Planococcus; species Planococcus dechangensis. Next base: position 7,819 of record NZ_JBHSGL010000004.1, read on the forward strand.
ATATCCAATTCCAATAAGGTTTTCTGGTCTATTTTAGAGGAAGCGACCAATTCGATGATGCTGTAGTCGGCTGAAAGATCAATATAATCCACTACTTTCTCAGAATCCATGTGGTGCGCCACCCGAATGCCCATCTCGTATTCAGGTTGAATGACCCGGTCTGCCCCCACTTTTTCAAGAATCAACTGGTGTTGCAAGTTTTTAGCTTTCACCCAAACAATGGGCATGCCAAGCTCTTTAAGCATTAAGGTACATAACACACTTGTTTGTAAATCGTCACCGATGGCAACGACGGCATGTTCAAAATTCCGCACCCCGAGTTCTTTCAGGTTTTTTTCATCCATTGCATTCGCTACGGCTGAATGTGAAGCATATTTTCTTACTTGATCCACACGGTCTGGTGCTGAATCGATCGCCAGCACTTCATGCCCCATGTGAAACAACTCTTTACAGATGCTGCTGCCAAATCTTCCGAGTCCAATCACCACAAATTGTTTTTTCAAGTCCCATCCTCTTTTCTATCGAACAAATTAAAAAAGACCACATCAAATAAAGTGGTCTTTAGCAGGAGCTTAGACCTTTCCCTCTAATTTCTTTGAACGCTTCCGAGGTGAGCTGTCGGATTCGGAATTGAGAGTATCCCGTCTTACTTAAAGCAAGATTCACCCCAAGGCAAAAAGCCTGCCAGTAGTGGTTCCCCCGGTCATTTTCTGATTCAGCGATTTAAAGGCAACGATACGTATATTCTTGACTAAATTTAAAACTACGCTTGCACCGAATCATTGTCAATACTTCTTTTATATTTTGCTAGAGGTTGTTAAAATCATCACTTCTAATACCTCAAATGACAAACTAAGATATTAATAAGCCAGTGTTTAATACGTTGATTGTCTTAATTCCTTTAAAATTGGATCAGCAATTCTTTTAAACTGAATTGCAACGTATATATTTATCGTAAAAAGAAAAAAGAAAAGCCTCGTCAAGAAGGCTCTTCCGATAATTCGTCATATGTTAACTTGTAATACCTTTTTATTAAATATCTCCATCCTCTTTAGTTATATTAACTTTTCCGTGGTCTGATTCGATAATAATACTTTTGGCCTTAATCTTTTTCAAGTCCACATTTCCACTCCCAGAATTCATCCTAACCTTCTTAACTTCTATTTTTCCGACTTGGACGCTTCCCTGATTTATTCTAACGAGAAGCGAATTATAGCGTTTTTCAGGTAAATAGATGATTAAACCCAACGGCTCACGAAAAAAGCTGCCGTTGTACAACTTTTCATCTTTTGCAGTTAGAACAGTTAACTGGCCATCCTTAACATTTACAGAGATCCTTTTATCAATTTCCTTTGTAATGGAACCAGTAAGTTCTACTTTTACTTCTAAATCTTTTGTCGAAACAATTTCTATTGTTTCGTTGTTAGCTTCAATTGTAATATCCGTAACCTTCTCTTTAAAATGTGCTTCTTCGGAGTAAGTAGTCTTTTCAAGTTGTTTATATATAATCAAGTTGCCCATTACTCCTATAACATATAGAAGGAAAAAAATAGCTAATATTTTTTTAAATGTATCTATTTTAATTGCCGCCTCTCAATATTAAAAATAGTACTACTAAGAAAAAACAGTTATCTATAATCGCTATTTGAATCGACCATTAATTATGATTAAATGCATTTTTCATTGTTCGAGTAATCATTTTGTTCATCTATCAATCTTAATTCTATTCAATTTTATTTAATCTGCATCAATAATCCATTCTATTGCAGGGCGACCTTTCACACCATATTCAAGCATTTCTCAGAAATTCAGGTAAACGTCTTTTCTTCAACACTATTTAGCTTGCTTTATCGCATACTTTGAAAAAAATATTTGTTTTAATTTCGTTATTTAAGTGAGGTTATGATTGCATCCGTTCTTACTCCCATTTTTCATCATGCTAAGTCCAAGGAGTTGGACCAGTCATAATCAGGTAGACCATGATCAAGAAACCAAGAATTAATAGGATATATGCTATCAATGCAAAAACAAACTTTAAGAGGCCGCTTTGTATTTTATATCTGCTCAGATAAATCAGTTGCATGGATATTATTAAAAAACCTATTCCCAAAAAAGAGACCCACATTTTATCTAAAGAACTCATAATTCTCCGCCTTTCGTTCACTTATTTATACTTTTGAACTCGAAAAAGGAAGTGAATCAATAGTTGCGGATTCACTTCCTTAAATAAACTACCAGTCAAAAACAGTGGATTAACATTGTCAAATACCTCTTTGAATCTTATTGACTCACAATTAAGGATGATCTAATAGCATTAAATTCCCGTCCTGCATTTGATAAACCTTGTCGCAGTATTTTAGCATGCGTTTATCATGTGTAACCATGATGGCTGCTTTATTTCGTGTTTTTACTTCTTTAGCAATAAGCTCAATTATTTCAAAAGCTCGGTTCGTATCAAGGCTAGCGGTTGGCTCATCAGCTAGAATAATATTCGGATCATTCATGAAAGCACGAGCGATTGCTGTACGTTGACGTTCACCGCCAGAGAGCTGGTCGGGGAATTTTTTTAACTTATTTTCTAAACCGATTTCTTCTAACAATTCTTTTGCAAATTTCTTGTCTGATTTTGTTACGGCACCTTTCATTTTTTTAACAACCAATAGTTGATCTAAGACATTTAAATAGGGTACAAGATTAGAAGTTTGCAAAATAAAACCGACTTTTTCCAGACGCAATGTTGAAAGGTCCTTTGTATTCAAACGAGAAATATTTGTATCGTTTATAACGACTTCTCCCTCAGAAGGTTGAAGAAGTGCTCCTGCAATAGAAAGAAAAGTACTTTTCCCGGAGCCCGATGGTCCGATTACCGCTACAAATTCACCAGGATCTACATTGATGGAAACATCGTTTAATACAGTAAGACTAGTGTTTTCACCTTCTTGATAAACCTTTGAAACTTTATTAAAGTGAATTCCCTTCATCACTCAACCCTCCCGATTGCTTGTAGTGGATCAATTTTTGTAATTTTACGTACGGAAAGCAGGGAACTTAAAACAGAAATAGCAATTAATACGAGCGCATAGATGAGAACTGAAGCTAAATCCAAAGAAAAAGGCATTTCCTCCGGAAACAGATAATTTGTTCCATAAGTAAGCAACATCCCTAACCCAATACTTAAAACAGCTATAATCAATACTTGAGAAACGATAGCTCGTCCAAGAAACTGATTACTTGCACCGATCGCTTTCATGATGCCAAATTGATTTGTTTTTTGTAATGTCAGTACATAAAAGAAAACGGCAATTACAAATGCTGAAATAGCCAACAGAAAGCCTAGCATCATCATAATTGTTCCATTTGTGGATGTATAGCCGGGCAGTCCATTGATTGCTTCTTGTTTAGTTGCTGTTTCAATTCCTTCAGTGCTAGCATTAATATCTTCAATTAGAATGTCTTCTCCTTGAAGCATAATTGCATTCACTGGGGCATTTATCCCCATATCTGAACCAGGAGCTGCAAAATGAAGACTACGCCATTTATCCATTGTGGTATATACAGCCGGTAAATGGTTAAAGGAGTGACCTTCAACAAAGCCCCCTACTTCGAGCACCTCGGAAACTCCTTCAATTTTCAATGTATCGCCAATACCAATCCCATTGTTTTTTAGCGTATCATTTACAAGAACTCTAGAATTATTTCCTTCTTCTAACGCACTTCCTTCACTTACTTTAGGCTCTAAAAACGTTCCTGGATTAACACCCAGAAGGGAAATATCAATTTTTTCATCGTCTGATGATGAATCTTCTTTTAGTACCACGGTAGTATGGCTTCCCATTGGGGCAGCATCCTCAACACTCGACAAATGTTTTAAATCATCAATCAGATCCTCTGAAATAACTGAACGTAACATTGAATTGCGTGAACCTTCTTCAAATACAATGTATTCCGCTTCCATCTTGTTAAAAGCTGCTGCACTAAGCGAAGCAAGTCCAGTGCCTAACCCAGACAAAATAAATACCAACCATGAAATTAGCACAAGGATACATCCGATCAATGCAAAGCGTCCTTTGGCGTGTTTTAGCTCTCTTATAGATAGAAACATTTTTATTCCACCTTCTTTTTTTTTATATTGTTCTAACAACACCCCTGTATACAGTCCCCAGTCATCTTTTATATAACTGCTATATCTGGATTATTCGAGGGAAAAGTGAAACAGATTCGGTTATACAAGTCGAACATAAATGACACCAGTGTCGTTTATATCCAAAAAAAAGAACTTACTACAAATTATTAATTTATTTTTATAAAACCACTCCTTTTTTGAATAAAGACATCCGTCGGATAACAACTCAAAATTTAACATCGTAATTATTATGTTCTTATCCGACATCGGTGTCAACTATTTTTTTGTATGATTCCTTCGCATATCGCTTGAAAAATGGCCTCCCTCCACTCGTCAGGTTTTAAATTTTCCATATTCGGAATTTGTATAGAAGTAAAAAAAAGTCCTGCAATAATTGATGAAGAGATCTCTGGTCGCAGCTCGCCTTTTTCTTGTCCTTCTTGTATCCAGGAAATAATCATTCCAAAAAATTCGTGATGGTAGTTATCCAGTTTTTGCATATTCTGCTCAACTTTTTCGGAAGTTCCCCTATTAATAACATGTGCTATTTGTAAGACATTATGAATATGTGAGAAGGTGAAAAAAACCTTTAACATCCTTTTTAACCGATCGAGTGGACTTTGAATAGGTTTTAATTTAATTAATTCCAAATTAACTCTTCCCATTAAATCACACATGTATTCAGTAACCAATTCTTCCTTATTAGCAAAATAGTCATATACTGTGCTTCGAGCAACATTCAGTTCTTTTGCCAAAATTTTAAAATGAAATTGGTCATACCCGTATATGAGAAGGAGTTTCTCTGTAGATTGAAATAATTCCAGTTTATTTATCTTCCGTTTTCTTCCCAAATTAGTTATCTCCTTTCTTTGATTATCCACTACATAAAATTAGCCAAACATTCAAATGGCAAGAAATTGAGAATATATATTTATTAAGCCTTCTTTATACAATAAGTAGTCATTTTAATATAGAACAAATCGAGATGCTATACAATCTTTCTAAATCGCATGTGCCTATGATAATCTTATGATTTTTTGAAAACCCTATGTTAACTAAATAATAATTGACACTAGTGTCGTTTATATTCGATAATAAAGATAATCTTTATAGTTCTTATTTTAATAAGATACAAATGCACTTACCTTCTTGATGAAAGGATTGATTGATCTTTTTACAGCTGACTTACGAAGAATTTTTCAACTCATCTCCTATCATTTTCAGGGGAAAGTACTGGTGCATAAGATCATTGGGGGGAAATATATGGCTGCAAACAGTGAATTTTTAAATCGTAAATTACATTCATTTCTCGGTGTTTTTCCAGTTGGCCTCTTCTTAATCCAACATTTTGCAATTAATTATTTTGCAACACGCGGAGCAAGTGCTTTTAATCAAGCAGCTGACTTCATGGCGAATCTGCCTTTCCGCTATGCACTTGAAATTTTCGTGATTTTTTTACCGATGATTTATCATGCTTTTTATGGAATCTATATGGCTTTCCAATCGAATAGTAATTTAAGAAACTATAGTTTTTTTCGTAACTGGTTGTTTGTTCTTCAACGCATAACAGGAATATTCTTGTTTATATTTATCAGTTGGCATGTATGGGAAACAAGAATTGCAGCTGCTTTTGGAAAAGAAGTTAATTATGATATGATGGCTGAAATTTTTAGTAACCCGCTTATGGTCATATTCTATATTGCAGGGATTTTATCGGCAACGTTTCATTTATCAAATGGAATTTGGTCATTCTTGATTTCTTGGGGGATTACAACTTCACCTAAGTCACAGAAAGTTGCAACCTACTTTACGATGATGCTTTTCTTTACATTAACGTTTGTTGGTATTCGGTTTACTTTTGCATTTCTTGATCCGGTCTTAGGTGACATGTAATGAAAATCTATTTTAACCTTTTACGTTCTCTTTTCACTTTATCTGTGTTATTTTTTCTAGGTACACCAAGTTTTAACGGAGTGGCAATAAAACCTTGCTATACTAACCTTTCATTGGGATAAGATATAAACAAGAGGGGGACAGAAAATGGGTGAAGTACCAAAATCGACTAACAACGAGAAAGATCAACCCCCAAGAACACCGCGATGGCTAAAAGTTTTTGGGCTCATTGCAATTGCTTTGATTCTGTTGGTCATCGCTATAATGCTTTTCGGTGGTGGTAATCATGGTCCTGGTCGCCACAGCTCTGGTGATGAGGCAACCCAGCAGTTTGTACTTAATGGCCAACAGTCCTCTGTAAACCAGGAGAAAGAGATTACCAACGATGCAGATGGTGACTATAAACCGGCTGAAAGTGGCCTCTGTTAATGATGTCACCTCGTTTACGTAAGCTGGCGCTTACCGTACATATCACTGTTTCGGTCGGTTGGATCGGTGGGGTTATGGCTTACCTAGCTCTCGTTGCCACCACTATGACTAGCAGTGATGAGAAGATGATAAGAAGTGCTTATCTCGCAATGGAACCGATCACTTGGTTCGCTCTTGTTCCGTTAGCATTCGCCTCACTCGCAACAGGGCTAGTCATGTCACTGGGCACTTCTTGGGGATTGATTCGCCACTATTGGGTCTTAGTAAAACTCGTTTTGACCGTCCTAGCTACGCTCGTTTTGCTGTCGTATACGAAGACAGTGAGCTATCTAGCAGGAGCAGCGGCCGACCCAGGTACTGACTTTGAAAGACTTCAAGGCATAGGTGTACTTCTACATCCTGGAGGAGGGTTGCTGGTGCTGCTCGTTATTGTGTTTCTTTCGGTATATAAACCAAAGGGTCTGACTCGGTACGGCTGGCGTAAGCAACAGCAAAGGCGTAATAGGACCCAGACTTAAAGGAACATGCGTCTCCTCAGCATTACTAAAACAGCCAACTATATTAATCTAATAATCCTTCGTAAACGTATACTTATAAAATAAAATGAAAGAGCAGTGCTAATTCAACAGCACTGCTCTTTCTCTATATATTTTGCTGTTAACCAACCTGTAACTTCCTATAAGTTCTGATATGTAAACTAAGTTTTCATTAGAATCTCTTTTACATAGACTTTAGCGTTAATGATATGAATGAAACTTTTCTGTTTATAACTTCTACTCATCATCAACTATCATCGCAACATGCTATTTTATTCTTTCTTGCTCTTGCTCGAAAAGATGAGTATACAGTTTAAACTTTGACTGCTCGTTTAAGTGTTTTGCAAAGTACTTGGCTTTGTAAAATTTATTCCAACCATCGCGCTCTTTTTCAATTTCTATAAATGCACTCTCTATTTCTGTATTTTCTTTTAGCCAGTTATATCCCTCATTTAAAAAAGACTGTTTGATATTTTCAACAACCTTTTCCACGTTCGAACCATCCGGCTCTATCCACCAAAGATCCTTCCGGGTTTGTTCTACATGATTATCTAAACTAGACAAATACTCTGATTGATCAAGATTAGAAAGCAATTCACATTGCAAATGGCATTGATGTGCTTTGGGCAAGAATTTCTCTTGTCCATCTATCTTCAGATATTCATCGATGGCAGGAATGAAATCATAATAGATTCCTAATTCGACATGGATAGACATCGGTGGCCAGCCGGTTACATCTGAAAAATATTTCCCGACCGCTGTGATATCCAACACCCATATAGAATTACCAATCCAAGCCCAGTTATGCCTAGTATTCACTTTTGTAAATCCACTTTCTTTCAATACAGGTGACAATGTTTTTCTTATTATTTTATTTATTTCTGGGGATCCGATCATTGTAAACCTCCAAAGTGGAATTGTGGCTAAGCATAGAGTAGCCTAGATTAATTCTTGTTATGTAATTATATGTATTTCACAACTGTAATATTGAAACCGTATAGAATAGTCTTTTGAATGTATCATTTTTCTAACAAGTTCAATTTCTCTTCGCTTTCTGATTAATTCACTGGGATAGGAGATCTGAATGTAACTTAATTACACTTAAGTTACATTTAAAACCTCCTATAATTTTACTACCTAAATTTCCATATAGGTTCCTCATACGTTTAGCCCCACCACATAACCGTTACGAAAAATGACCAAATAGATGCACTTGGAGCGACTGTAAATAAAATGAACAAATAAAATGCCTGATTGCTTGAAGCAAATTCTTGTTTTTTAAATAGGCGAAATACCATAGAACCTGCTACCAGATATAAAAAAATGCCAAGAATCGTTAAGCCAGTCAAATAATAGACTGGATAGATTGGAATGAAATATTCACTTAAAAAGTAAGCCATTCCCTGCCCAAATATACAGAAAACGGTAGCTAGTAAGAAGATGCTAATTAAAGCCAAATAAAAGTTTCTCATCAATGAACCTCTTTCTTTTACAATCAATTTTCCAACACATCTGAATGTAACTTAATTCACATTAAGTTACATTCAGAACCTTATTTCATCATTTCATCATCCTAACTGAAATTTTTCAGAATATGCTTACTTAATCTTTAAGTAGTGGGATAGATACTAACGAGAAATAATATAGTTAGACCTGCAGTAACCATAGAGCTAAACAAAATTGTATATTTAGTTTTCCCTCTAATTTCCGGATATTTTGACTGCAAATCTGGAATCAAGAAGAAACATGTGAATTGAATTATTCCAACTACTATCGCTCTTCCTATATCAACATTATTCAAATCTGCAAAAGGTTTATTGAAGTTTTCACTCAAGTAAAAAATGCAAAGAACAAATGTGGAGTTTAAAAAGAAAAGATATAAAAAATACTTCAGATGAGTCATGTCTTAAATTATCCCCTTTAGTTAAAAATCAGATTTTAGCTTTTATCATTGCATTCTTGATAAAGACTGAATGTAACTTAACTGCTCTTAAGTTACATTCAGATGTATTAGAACCAAGTTTTTATGAACCCGTAATTACACCCATCGGAGTTGATTTGCCGTTTATGAGTACGTCGATCATTTCCGTCTCCTCGTCGATCTTCAACTTGAATACATGCTGTTCAATATTGTCACCATCTTTTGGTACAGCTTTTAGTTTTATATTTAACTTGTCTCCTTGTTTTTCAAGAGAAGCAGTTACCTCATCCTTTGATTCATAAATAAGATAAGTCATTTCTCCATTCTTATTTATCGATTGAAGAGGGACAGCCGGATCTAATAGTTCTTGCACATTTTCTGGTGCCTTATTTAGTTTTTCGATACTAGGTGTAGACTCAATTAAATTACACGCTGACAGCAAAGTAAAAATGAGTACAATTACCAGTGTTTTTTTCACTATTCTTTTCCTCCTCTGACTTGGAACTTTTTTCCTTTAAATCTATTTTACCTTATTTCAAGAAAAGTCAGTATATTAAAAAACGAATGTAACTTAACTGCACATAAGTTACATTCGAAACCGTATATCTTCAAGAAGCAATCACATTCGAAATTCCGCATTTCCTTTTACTTTTCTAAAAACTTTTCCTTCGATGCTGAACCTATGAATTACTCATCCGGATGGCATAATTCTTCTGCAATTTTCTTGATCCGATCCATGGTGATGCCGTTTCTTTGCTCAATGGTCATTGGATGGCTCGTCGGTTCCAATTCAATGAAGGGACGCATTCCGACCGAACGTGTGTGGACCATCGTTTTCAATTCCAGCGTTTCGGGATAACACGGAATGGAGGTGGATAACCAGCCGAACATGGGATCCAATTTTCGCTCTCGTCCTTCCGTTTCCCAGTATTCCGTTGTCAACTCAAAATTGGATTCACTCAAGGAAACCCAGATATCCCAGATAAATGGCCCTTCGTCATCAGTTACGGGAATTTCAATTGCTCCTCGGATGAAGAAGTGTTCATCATCCACAATGCACAAATCTTCATTCATCTCAATCCGGCTTTCCCATTCCTCTTCTGGAATGTCCTCGCAGTAATCGGGCACTGGGCTGCCATAACTCATAGGAAGCTCCTCGTGGTGTTCACCACAAGTCTTGCAGAAATATCCTTGTTCAATTTCACTCATCGTTTACTACTCCTTTTCAACTGGTTCTTTTTAAAAAAGTTCAATTGGTAAGATTTTTTCTTTATTTCAAATATACTGAGTCAGACTAGAGATAGCTAGTTAATTTTGGAAATAGAAAGTGTTCGTAAAAGTACACTTTTACGAACGCTCTGAAAAGGACTAAAAAGGGCCAAAAAAAGCGTTCGTAAACATGTCAAATGGCTTTACGAACGTTCGCGAATTTGCATACACTTTTACGAACGCTTTTCAGGTATAATGAGAGGAAAAGAATCGTTTATAGAGGTGAATTATGGAACATCGCAAATTTGGTTACATACGCGTCAGCAGCAAGGATCAAAACGAAGGCCGTCAGCTGGAAGCCATGCGGAAAATGGGCATCACTGAACGGGACATTTATTTGGACAAACAAAGTGGAAAAAACTTTGAACGTGCAAACTATCAATTACTGAAACGGGTTATCCGAAAAGGTGACATTTTATATATCCACTCGCTGGATCGGTTCGGGCGGAACAAAGAAGAGATTCTCCAGGAATGGAATGATCTCACGAAAAATATTGAAGCGGATATCGTGGTGCTGGATATGCCACTGCTCGATACTACGCAATACAAAGACAGCATGGGAACCTTTATTGCAGATTTGGTTTTGCAGATACTGTCTTGGATGGCTGAAGAGGAACGAGAACGTATCCGGAAACGGCAGCGTGAAGGAATCGACTTGGCGCTGCAAAATGGCATTCAGTTTGGCAGGACCCCTGTTGTTGTCTCCGAAGAATTCAAAGAGGTTTATAGAAAATGGAAAGTAAAAGAGTTAACTGCTGTAGAAGCTATGCAAGAAGCAGGAGTAAAAAAGACCAGCTTTTATAAATTAGTAAAAGCATTCGAAGATGAAATAGCTAACACTATATAATAGAAGAAAATCGTCAAAAAACAGCCTTTGCATTAAAAAGCAAGGCTGTTTTCATGAATATGGAGTGTTGAACATAATAAGATATAGAAATAGATCGAAACATCTTAGTGAATTGTACCGAAGCTTATTTAATCTTCATGTATTGGCTATATTCTATACTCACGCAGTATTACGTTTTTTAAATTCTCCTAACCAGACTTTTATTGTTTCCATATCTTCTTTTAGTTCATCTGGTTCAGGTAATATTACGGGCGTTTCATAAGATTGCGAATGTTCATATGTGGAGTACTTGGTCATAAACCCTTCAAACATTTTACAATCCTCCGCACTAATATTAGCAAGCTTATGAATTTTCCCCATTGTATTAACTGACCGTCTAAAGCGCTGGACTACATCAGCGAGTAAATCATTCTCTATAAGACGTTCAATTAGAATCCGAAAATCACTACATATTCCTTTAGCTAATAAGTCGTATTCTATTCTGCCTTCTTCTTGCAAGACTTTCTTTGCCTTACTTAATCTTTCATTCATGAGAAAATTCAATGCTTTCTCAGGTCTCTTGGCAAAAATTGGGGTTTCTCCTGGCTCGCCTGTTCCCCAAGATTCGGACCGTAACCATATAGCATTATATTCTACTTCTAGTTTATTGGCAGCTTCTTCAAGTAAACTAAGAAAAGAGAGACGATGAGTAAAAATAATTACTTGTCGAGTTAGACTTAATTTAGCAATTCTTTTTACAGTTGCTTCTTCAAATACTTGGTCTAAGGAAGACATTGGATCATCGAAAATAAAAGGAGTATTACTTGAACTCCCCTCAACATCTGCAAGAAATCCTGCTAATGACACTATACGAAATTCGCCCTCACTTAAGACTTCAGATGTTTTAATAGTCGGAGCACTATTCTTAAGTTTTATTTGATGGTAAATACGCCCCTTCTCGGCTCTAGTCTTTATGAGATTTACATTAATTCTAGAGCCTCCCAACTCTTTTAACTCCTTTTGGAATCTCTTAATATATTCAGATGTAATAAGTTGATCGGATAAAGAAGATTTTTTTGTAGATAGCGCTTGAGTGTTTGTCAATGACAATGCAATTTTAAGTTCAGCTTTTCTTTTAGTTTTTTCCACATTCTCACAAATAAATTCTTTATTTTGTTTTAACCACTTACGAGTTTCTAGCTCAATAATATTGTTATGTATTTCAGCTCTGTTCTCAATTTCAGACAGCTTCTGATACTCATTTGCCTGTTTCTTTTTAGATACTGAGGTCTCTTTTAGTTCGAGCAAAATTTCTTCAAATGGCAAGCTTATTAGTTGGCTGAGAGCAGTTGCTTCTTTTAAACTCCCACTCCGTTTTTTTAAAGCCTCACAAAATGTCAGTATTTTCTCTTGTATTTCATTAGATGTAATTCCACTTGATTTTAAATGTAATTTTAAAATTGATTCAGTCGGTATTTCCTTGAAACTGCTAAGTAAATTATTCAAATGTTCTTCAGCAATTTTGACTTGTTTACTAAGAGAAGATTTCACATAGAATTCAAAGGATTCTAATCTGGACTGTGCTTCTTCTGAAAGAGGCTGCTGACATAATACACATACTGATTCAATAGAAGTATATGGAAAAAGTTCAGTTTTATAAGCATGCTGTTCAGAAAACGATCGCGCTTGCTCCCAGAGTAGTTGCCAACTTTCGGTACTTACACCGTCTATAGGAAGATTTTCAAAGATTTTATCGGCATCTTCTTCTGCCGCCTTTTTTTTGATTACATAGTCTCTCTTCGCATCAATTATTTTGGTGCACAATTCATCAGATAAAGAGCTTCTAATACTTGTTAACAGTGAACACAAATTTTCAATATTTTGAGACTCATCGTTAAATTTCTTCATTTTCTCCAAAGGGTCTGTTTCAGTTGCTTGTTGCCTTAAACTAATAAGTTCATGTTCGTCAGCATCCTCCCACGAACACTGAATTGCAACCTCTTCATTGGTAGTAGAGGCATTAGTTTTATTTAACCATTCAACTGCTTTCGTTTTATTACTTTTCTCTGGAGGATTTAATTTTGTTAAAGTAATGCCATCCATTTCACTCTTAATAGCTTTTCCAACTTCAATACTTGTGTTAGTTAGTTGACTTAAAAATTGGAGTAACCAAGGCTCATAAGCAACTTCATTCTCTTCATTTACGTATACATTTGCACAATCAGTGTCATATAAATGTAAAGCACTCAACTCACTAATTGCTCCTAATTCAGGATTCCACAAAATTTCTTTAATAGAATCATTTATAGAAATTGTCAATGAACATTCTTGGGGTTGAGGATGGGGAAGGTATACGTTCCCTCTTAACTTGCCAGCTTTTTCAGTGCCAGAAACGTGCTTTAATAAACGTACATAACTTGATTTCCCTGAACCGTTTTGACCATATATAATAGATAATGAGTTATTAAAATTAAGAGGCTTTTTTGGTCCCAGGGCACTAATTCCTTTGACACTATTAATAGCGTCTATTCGCAAGTTACCCGCAGGGTCTTTTGCAGAAAGATTATACTTTTCCTTACTTATAGTTTTTTTACTTGATTCCGGAGACAGAGCTTCTGTCTTGCATAGCTCTATTAAATCTGTTAAATCCATATCGCTCAATGTATTATTTTTCAAAAGACGTGCAGCCGCAACTTGTAGCCACTGATGACGGGAAGATAACCACTCTTCAAAGTCAGTAAAAGTTTGATTCATATATAGACCTCCTCATTGTAAAAGACTATTTTTTTCTTACTCTTCTTTCTATTCTTGTTTTAAATTCCTTTTTTTCTTTTCTCATCTAATCCTTCCCAAAACAGCCATCCATTTTGAGAATGTCCCGAACATAGAACTGCTGGCGTGCTTGGGCTATTGAATTCTACATCATCAATTAATTTCGCAGATTTTTCATCTACTTTAATTGCTTTTCCAGATTCAATAAATTGATCATATCGTCTTCTTGAACGTTGGTAAAAGTTGCCCCCATCGCTCCACCCTTTTGTGCGATCTAAAGGAGCTTTAATCAATGAGTTCGCTTGAAGTATATATTTTCCGTCTTGTAATCGAATCGATGCTTGGTGAGGAGAACGTGCCAAAAACACTTCATCTGCCTGGCTCTTTTCTTCTATAGAAATGCTTGGTTTAAATGAAATCCCCATAGCCTCCAATAAGAATTGGATTTGGGAAGCAAAGGAACTTAAAGTGGATAGGTTAAACATATTTACATTAGGGACTACTGTGCGCAAATCTTGATTTTCTAAGCTATACTGAGTTTTGGAAAATGCTTGAATAAAGTAATACTCTAAGTAATCAATGCTTAATTTATCAAAACTATTGTTATCAGTGACTAATAGAATGCCAAATTGCCAAAAGTCTTTATCACGGAGGTGTGATTTAATCCGCTTAATACCATTTACAGATTGTCCTATATAGACACTTGATTCTTCCGTTTCTGAAAACAGAAAATATACTGCATGATTGTTTGCGTAATCCAATGTTTCAACTTTGCTTAATTGACTTTTTGTGAAATAGAATCCTCGTATCTGACTTGTGGGGTCTTGGAAAATACGCAAGGACGTTGCATGGTCTGTATCTGGAAAATAAAGCATTAAAGTTCGATTTGTCATCATTAATTAGATACCTCTCTATTCTACGATGATAAAATTACTTTTTATCTTTAGTTCTTTCTTAATTAGTTTTTGATAATTAGCTAAGAAGTCTCTAATTGGAACTTTCAATATAGACTCTATATTATCTGTAAATTCGACTTGTTCATTTTTCAAAATGTCCATTATCATCTGAATAGAGACAGTCCATTCTTCGAGGTAATAATTCTCTTCTAACCATTTTAAAATAATAGTTCTCCATACACGATTCGAAGATTTTATATAACTAGCGCCCTCTATGCGGGTCGTTTGCATTCTTTCCAGTAGTTCTTTGTATTTTTTTTCGGGAACGTGCTGGGCTAAGTTGTGTGTACGGCTCCTGTTCATTTCATAAAAGATTCGGCGAAATTTCTCATCTAGTTCTTTCTCTTCTGGACTTGAAGCAGTAGAGACTGAAACTTTTTTAAAAGTAGATTCAGGTGCTTTGTTATCAGAATTAGCCCCCGACAGATTTTCTCTGTCCTCTATTACTTCTGAAGCAACAGCAGCCTTTTTTGCACTTTCTTTATCTTCAATCCATTGGAGAAGTTCCTTCCTTTTCTCTTCTTTAAGAAGCCGTATTTCTTTTTCTCTATCCTTTCTGGCTTTTCTTTCTCTTGCTTCTCTGATTTTCCTCTCTTTTTCTTGTGCCATTTCCCTTTCTCTTGCTACTCTTTCTCTCTCTTCTTTTTCTCTTTTTATTTCCATCTCTTGAGAGAAGTTTTCTTTAAAAGTCTTTCGGAAAGAAATCTCTTGCTCTGGATTTCTTAGCAAAAATGCTTCGTTTTTGATTTGTAAGGCTTGGCTGAATGGTATTCTTGAAGTTTCTCCTATTAAAAAACCTCGGTAAATTTCACCTTTTAAATCATCGATGAATCGAAAAACACGAATATAATTCCTGTCTTCAATTTGAGAAATATAATAGATACTCTTCATTTCAATTTCACGATTCGGATTCCATTCGGTTGTTGTATACCCTAGCACTTTAAATAGTTCTTCTCTATTTGTATAGGTGGCTATATCCTGCTTCCAAGTAACATCCTCTCGGCTGATATGTGAACTCAACCATTCGATTTTCCACATCACAATACTGTTCTTTGCTGTTTCTGTCGCGAAATTTGCTTTATCAATCAGCCAAAGTGGAATTAACCCATTTTCACTAAAGTATTCGTGTCTTGCTTTGAAATTACGACTATGTTCTTTACTTTCATGCTCTTTCAAATCGGTTAATACCGTGATAGCCCATTCTTTCTTTCCTATTTTTACATAGAGATCTGGAAAGTGTTTAGTGAACTGTGGAACACGATAGCCTTCTTTTATTTCAAGTAAATCTTTTCCGACTGCTGCTGTTACTAATTCGTCCTTTATCATACTTACTAATACGGGATGTCTAAAGGATTCACGTTGAATTTGTTTTTGATATTGGCGATATGAAGCCTCTACTTGCCTAGATTCTACACAAGCTAAGTTTGGCGGATGGGCGAAATAGGTTCCCCTTTTATCTCCTGATTTGACTCTTAAGGAAACTTCACAGTACGGGCAAATATATAAATTCTTTTCTGCTAGTTTTTTTAACTGATCAACTGGATACTTCTCCTTTAATGAATCAATAAATTCTTCTGTATTATCCCCTTTGTTTATAGCAAAATTCATCTTTTCCCCTACTTTTCTTTTTCTTTCAGTAAATTCTTTGTTGTCTCTTATTTATTGTACCTGAAATTACCAATAATTTTGATTACATAATTTTTTCTTATAAAAGAACGAGTACAATACCATCACCCACGTCAGTAAGTGTTGTGAATCAGGTATTTTACGACCGGTAGTTAAATATTTATATTTTTTCTTTGCAAAGAGAAAAGGACAGCTGTAAAAAATACAGCTGTCCCTTCCTATCTTACTTTCTTAAATTCATTTTGATGCTGTGTTTATAAATACTTATCAATGGTTCCTTCAGATACTGTAAGATAGTGCTGAACTAACGTTTCAAGTGATTGATGGCCTGTTTGCTGCGCGATAGTTGATATATCTGCACCTGCTGCGTGCATCGCTACCACTTGGCTTTTTCGGAAATTGTATCCAGTAAGCCCTGTCCAACGCTGCAAAAAACTATAGTACCCGATTTCGGTGATTGCTGTGCTTTCATAGCGTCCATTCTTATACACCCTTCCTACAAAGTAATTGTCTGCTTTAAGATGGTATTCACGTATATAAACGTTGATTGCATGGATAACTTCCGGCGTGAGCCGCTTAGTATGCCATCTTTTTTGCTTCTTCAAATAAACATGCACGCATTTGTTTTTCAAATCGAAATCGTTTATTTTTAACCTCACCATTTCGCTTGGTCTGTTAGCGGTTACTAGATTAACTAGACAAATCGCCTTTGCTCTTATCGGGAGACGATTGACCATATCTGTTAACTCTTTCTTATCAATGGCTGACTTTCCTCGAACTTGAATCAAATGAGCGTATTGATCTTCCTGATACATTTTCCGTATGCCTGAAAGCTCGTATACCACTCCAGCTTCTCCTTTAAATTCTATTTTATGAATGACATTTAAGTACTTTCGAATAGCTGCTAATCGGCGTTCCCACGTTGTTTTCTTAATTTGTTGTTCGGTCAGGGAGATGTATAAATAATCAAGCATCGCCTCTGTTCCAATTATTTGTCCAGTACTGCAGCAGTATTCTTTGTACCTCCGAATATCTCCGGCATATTGTTTAGGAATCTCCTCCATCTTTTTTTCAATATACACTTTTCTCTCTCTATATCTCTTTTGGGTTTTCAAAGAATTTAATGAATTGACGATTTCAAAATCTGACATATTTCCATCCTTTCAGCTTAGTAGCTTTAATTTCTCATGTATACTTAACTTAAGTTTCTACAATTTAATTTATAGAAGTAATATAAAGTTAGAGGTAAATAGCATATTCTATAAACCTGTATACCAAGAGAAACCGTGAAGAAAGATTGGAGTGAAAAGAGTGGAATTTATAATCGGGGTTCTTATTCTATTATCGATTGTTTTTGCAATTCTCTATTTCAATAAAAAAAATACATTTCCCGATAAAGAGGAAAATTATTCTACTGCTACAACTAATGTAATTTCTAATGACACATACTTAACAGAAGATCAAATGCCATGGGAAATTTCAACTTTAAATAAGAGTGAAATCCAATCCTTTAATCCACAGAAGCCTCTCGTAGTAACAGATCAATTGAAAAGCTATATCGGGGAGATTATTAAATCTTCGTCTGCTGCCTCAGATCTCGTTCGAACAGAGAAGAAGGTTATTATTAAATTCAACAAAGAAGTGATGGATAAACTTAATAATGGAGAGCTTACAATTATGAAAAAAAGTGGGTCTCTTAATAAATTTAGACCGATTGCTGTGGATAGTAAACACAAAATTAGGGCGCATGGGTGGGCAGAAACCAAGGATATAAAAAAAATAAATCCAGCACAGCTAGTAAATGTCGCTTTTGGCGTTATGACTATCGTGACCTCCCAAGAACACCTTGATAAAATAAATAAGCAATTAAACACTATGAATAAAAAAATGGACACACTACTTCGCAAATATAATAATGATAAATTCGGATTTATACATGGAAGTATACGTTATTTGAAAGCTATTATGCCAAGTATCATTGCACAAGATAATCTGTCAAATACGTATTTCAAAAAAATAGAAGATATCTCTTCAGAAGCATATATTCAACTGGAATCAGTGTTAATGGAATTGAACATTTTAGTAACCGAAATTCCGAAATTTACAAATAATAAATTTAAAATAGATGAGAACATTGAAGGTGTAAAAAATCTATACCTCGATTTTGAAGAGCAATTACTAATCGGGTATGGCACCTTAGAATTAATTTCTGTTTGTTTGAAACTAGCGAGTGATTTTGATAGCAATAGTGAGGTCAGCCGCAATAAATTATCGGATATCGAAAACTTCTACGAAAAATTAGATAAATTAAATTCTCAATTTGAATCTTCGATTTCTGCAAAGACATTAGAACTTAATGCAACTTTTAGAAGGCGAAAAACCATTCAGACCAAAAAGGAAGAAATCAATAAACAGTATTTGTATCACCGTGAAATAATGGAATCACATCAATCTACTACTCAACAACACATCCATCAATTAAAAACGGGTGATGCCATTCCTTTAATTGGATCGTTAGATCTTCAAATCGAATATGATGAGAACGACAATCTAATTGCTGCCCACAGAATTTAAGCAAATTTTTATCTGTTTTTGCGCCTACAAAGAAACAAAAGAGGGGGATTTTTCCATCTACAACTGAAGGAAATATACCATCGTTGTCACTTTTCAAAATCATTCTTATGCACTATTTATGATAGATTGATTTTGAACAAAATTATGAGACAAAAAAAAGAGGCAAAGAAAAAAATTCTAACCTTCTTCTCTGCCTCTTATATACCATCGTTTTTGATATTCATGATTTTCTATATTGTATCAAGAAATTCAGTAAATAAAACCCAGCTATCACTCTGAATATCGTCATTGTAATTTTCATAACAAATAAACAATTCATTATTTGATTTGTCTTCTCTTACAATCCCTCCCTTTAAATTATGCCGTGACAAATAGGATTTTAATACGTTAAACTTTTTAGGAGTAAAAACATCGATATCTTCACTTTGCCCATAGCGTGAAAATCCGCCTTTTGTTTCTACAATTAATATTTGTCCGTTTACACAAATAACGTAGTCAGGATAGAAGGACTTTTGTTTATTGTTATTATCTAAATAAACTATAGCTAAGTACTCGCTTCCTTTATCTCCATTTTTATAAAACCATTCAACATTATGATTGAGTTCACATTCTTTCTCAAATAAACGCTCAGGAGTAGAACGCGGAACAGCAGAAGACAGATATCCTTCGTATACGTTTTTTTTGTACAACTTTTGCAATTTGTTTGATTTGTTATAAGTAAATCTAAATTCTAATGGAAGTTTTAATAGTTTGGATTGGGTCACAGGCAAAGATAATTGTGACTGTTGTGCATACTTTTCATTTGATAAAACATTTAAGATATCTCCATGCAACCGATAGAAATTATTAATGACGAACGTATATAACTGTTTTGTCTCTAAACTCAATATCTTATTTTCATAATGAGTAGAACGGTTGAATAGCCTTCGAACTATTGTATTCATATGATTATAGGTCAGCCCTAGTTTCATCCCTAAACGAGAAACTCTATTGTGATATTCTCTACTTAATTCCCTGGCTGAAGATCTATCTTTAAATGTTATCTTTTCTAATTGTTCTAATGATTCTTGGTTTACAGATGTTACATTACCTGTCACTACAGATTTAGTTATAAATTCATCAAAAATATATTTTCGATTCTCAAATATTTTTCTATTATCTGTTGTACGTGAGGTTACATTATATTCCTCTTGATAATATTTTTTAAGAATCAGTAACATCAACTTTGGGTCTTTAGAAGTTGGAATACCGACTTTTTCTTCAGTTGTAAGTTCGATATTACGATATTCTTCTTTTAAAAATATAGTGCTAGAATGAGAAGCACTGTCCCCTAAGTTTTCTTTTACGCCTTCTGTAAATTTTTCATCAAAGGTGTATAGGTAGCAAGAGTCTAACAATTCTTCATCATAATGAAAAAGTTCAGGCATTCTTCGAATTCTACCTATTGTTTGTATTTCAAAAACTTCATCAGAGTTATCGCGAAGCTTTACTAGAACTTGAGCTCTCGGACAATCCCATCCGGTAGCGACTGCTTGCTTTATAATAATAAACTTGGGGCCAGCTTCATTATGTTCTATATTCTCGAGGTTTTCTTTTTTATTATTTAACCAAACGGCCAACAAACCATTTTCATATGTAATGTTTTGGGTTTCTAAATAACGTTCAACATTTTCGAGCACCACATCATTATTATTTGGTAGTTGAACAATAACTAATGGGTTGACTTTTCTTTGGTTTTTGATAAAACTTCTTGCTAGCTCATTTTGTTTTTCGATGCCTTGCTGTAGTAAGAATTCTAGTGGATTTTCAATTTCAGGAAAATTACTAAAGTCTTCATTAATTACTAGCATTTTTTTTATGTAACCTTCTTCAATTACCTTACCTTCATCAACTTCAATTAACCTTGCCGATTCGTTAAATACAGGAGTCGCAGAAGTCCTAATAACTTTTACAGGTTTAAATAAATTTAAAATATCATCAGATTTCACAGTATCATTTTGATGTGATTCATCAATTACAACAACGAAGTTATTTTTCTCAATATGAGCTTTTCTTATTTTATCAATTAAATTATCTCTTTCATTTTGTTTAAGAGCGCTGTTTCCTTTTTTTGTAACACGCTCCCAATTGATAAAACAAAAATCATTTTCTTCGAACCCACTGGTTAAAATATCGTCAAGCAACTTGGTTTGTGCATTATGAACAAAGTAGTCCATCTTATTTTTACTTTGTTCTTCTAAATCCCCTTTACCAGGCGTGAACCATATAAAGATAGTTTTTAAATGTCCTTTAACATATTCATCCATAAAGTGCGTAAGCATTATTGTCTTGCCACTGCCAGTAGGGCTTTTAAAGACAATTTCTTTTTGATCTTCTTCCATTGCTTCAAGTAGATCACTAATAGCTTCAACTTGAAAATCCGCTAAAACTGTCATTATGTTACCTCCATAATTCATCGTAGTAATAATCTGGAATCGTTATAATTTCTATACCGCTAGCAGCTAAAATAGCTTCTTCTTCTCCACTTGGTAATACATCGTATCCTATATAGAGTTTCGTTACCTGAGGATGAGTTTTTATGTTTTTTACAAAGTCACTCAATATTTCATCTGTCAGAATTATAGAAACTGTATCATTCTGATTTAAATTTATTCCTTGCTCCAATTCAATCATGCCATTAATATGAGGTATTAATTCATCTATGAATTCGTAGTACATTCTATCTTCTATTGGAATATCGTTTATTTGAAAATATTTTAAGCTCCCTGCTATTCCCTCTATGTTTTCCTCTTTGCTATATTCTCCAAATAATTTAATATGTTCATCCTTGAATGTAGTAGTGAATTTATTGTAGTTCTCTTTTTCCTCTTGTTTAATTTTTTCTATAGTTTCAAAATGACGGTTCGCATTTTTAAAAGAAGTAAAATTTAATTTCAGCTTAAAAAGTTCTCGAACCTTCTTACCTTTGTACGTGTATCCTTGTAATACTTTTCTTACCCTTTCATAGGTCACTTCACGACAGATATCGCCTTCGTTGTTTGTACATAAAATAAAATTGTACTCTCTTTCTTCATCACGATTTAACTCTAATACAGCTTGAGCAGTTGTTCCAGAACCGGCAAAGAAGTCAAGAATAGTTGCTTCTTCTTTATTGAAGGTTGCTTGCTTAATCAAATATTTTATTAATTCTAGAGGTTTAGTAGTATCGAATACTTTTTTTCCATCGAACATTCCTTTGATTTCTTGAGTACCTGTAGAGGCTGTCCCTTTTGATAATAGCAACGAGTCAACTGCTGTAGAAGTTTCTTTTCCAGCAGGGATAACTTTTTTAACTACTCTTGACCCAACTTCACCTTCAATTATTAGTAAATCTGAATCTATTAACTCTTGAACACCGTAATAACCCTTTCTCCATCGACCATATTCATTATCTATATAGGGCAATATTGCTTCATATCCACGTTCTTCATAGCTTTGAACTAAAAGAGCAAGTTGATCGTCATTAAATAACGGTTCTGTTCCATCATCGTTATATAATTTTTTCACTTCTTCAAATGACGGTAATAAAAATTCTTTTTCTTTATAGAAAATAGGAAAGAACATAGTTTTTCTATCTTTTCTGTAAACATTCTGTCCCCACTGTCTTAATTGCTCTGTTCCATCTTTTTCAGAAACTTTAATATCTCCTCGAAAGTTTAAATGATTTATATTTCTTGCATAACACAATATATATTCATGTTGCATGGCTATATAACTATCATTCCCGCCTTTTCCACTTCTAGCTTTCCAAATAAATTCACCTACATAGTTTTTAGGATCAAAAATATCGTCACATAACATTTTTAGGGCGTGAAATTCAATTTCGTCTATTGATATTGCAATAAAGCCATCTTGTGTTAGAAGGTGCTTTGCCAATCGTAGTCTTTTATCCATAAAAGATAACCATTTACTATGTCTGAATCCATCATCATTGGCTACAAAAGAATCATCGTATTTGAAATCTTTATTTCCAGTATTGTAAGGCGGATCAATATATATCATGTCTACTTTGTTTTTATGGGTTTTATTAAGTAGAGATAAACTAACCAAATTATCTCCTTCTATTAAGTAATTTAATTTCCCATCATTGCTTATGGACAAATCTTCAATCTCTCTAAGATACGGAACTTTGGAATTTAATAATAAATCTTGATTTTCAATATGCTCTTCGAATATTAATCCGAATTTTTTAGAATAAGTATATTTTTCAATTTCACCTAAGTGCGCCAGTAATTCACTTTGCAATGACTTTTCTAAATCTGGATTAATTAATTTAGTTCTCAATTCATTTATATGGTTAAGAATTTCTTCTCTTTTTTGTTGAGAGATATTAGTACCCAATTGTATTCCTCCAAATCACATAGTATATTCTATTATACCTTTTTATAGTCGCCTTCTTAAAATAACTTTTATAAAATATGTTAATAAAGAAAATTGATATAAATAATCCTCTATGTCTATATCAATATTTCAGAACGTAAAAAGCCATCCTTCAAAGAAGATGGCTTTCCTTTTTCCGACTCTTGTATCCTCGGTTCCTCTTATATAATGAAGCAATTATTTATTCTTGCCGTGTTACTATCATTGGAACCTAGTTGGATTTTCTTTTCACCCATCCAAATTTCATCTATTTCACTAAAGTGATGCATCTTTAAAACATGACGTACTTGCCATACTGTTTTAAGAGAATCAATTTATTGCGCCTATGCTTTCAACTTAGGCTCAATAAAGATAGTTGAGTAATTAATTTTCGATTTCAAGAATAGCCTCGATTTCTTCTTGGACCTCTCTATTCACCAAAAGAGAACGTTTTTTTCTCAATTCAAGATCCATTTCTTTGTCAATGAAATTATTCGTATGTTTGTCAAAACAATCAAAACAAATAGAGTAAAAGTCTTTTTTCTCTTTCTTTAAAAAATTAAATTCCCACGTTTCAAGTTCCAAATAACTTACTTTATCTTTCGTTTCTTTTCCACATAATTCGCAAGTTGTTTTCATGATAAAAAACCCCTTCATACATCTACTTTTTATTTTTTCCTAGCTGGCGATCTTTAATTCTTTCTAAACGCCCATGATATTTCATTATATTCGCTTGTGATTGTTTGGCATCTTCGCTAGTAGGTTGCAAGTTGGCAATATCCCAGTATTTAATCACTACATCTAATACTTGGTCAAAGTATTGGAGTGGTCCATAATTCGTATCTATTGCAATGGTTTTCATTCTATCGCTAAAGTCTGGCATAACGGCACCTGGCATAGAGAAATTAATAATTACCTTCTCAAAAAAAACAAGGAAATTCGGATCAAGTTCAAGATGTGCTTTCACTGTATCGCGATAGAATGCATAATGAAGGGCTTCGTCTTTCGCTACACGTCGAAGTAATGTTGCTAAATCTTTATCGTAATCACCCGCTACCTTAGCTACATTATTATAAAAAACTAGTGTAGCTAACTCTTGCAAAGTAGTATAAGCCATTGTTGCTAGAGGATTCGTGAAATCTGGAAACCAACCACTTTCAACTACTCGTTTTCTTAATTGATGCAATCTTACGGGATCTACGTTTCGTGTCACCAATAAATACGTTTCAAGTAAGTTAGAGTGCTGGTCTTCTTCAGCCGTCCAAGTGCGTACGAAATCATTTATTACTTCCATTGAATTTTTAAACGTATAATCCAAATGCGAAGTATACCAAGGTAAATTTACTTCTGTAAGTAGTGCTGTTTCTACCGCAATAATTACACCCTCTGGAAGAGTTACTTGACTCTCCTCCCAAGGAACTCGTTTAAAGGACATGGCCTTGTCCCATGGAATAAATTCGTGATAGCTCCAGTCAATATTTGCAGAACGTTCCTTATGCAATTGATATAATTCTTTAATGCGCGGTTCTAAGCGTATATCCAAATCTGAATTTAACATTAGCTTTTCTCCTTTAAGTGTTTTTCTAACTTTAAACCATTTGAATTTTTTTAACAATTACAATTTTAGAACGTTGGTGTAACCCTCAAGTAGGATAGATCAATTTTTCACAAAATCGGTTTTTAACTTTTATTATTAAATATAGACCTCCCTCTATTAACTGTATTTATATAGAATAATTTACTTTTTAAAAAAATAAAAAAGGCTACTCCCGTAGCCTTTACGTGTTCTTACATATAGATCATGCTTTCAAAAAGCTAAACTTTCGCTTACTGATGTACGACATATTCTCTAGCAGGAGGAGTCCCATCTTCTTTTAGATTCAATGCTGTATACACTTTAATAAGTGTAGTTTGGCGTATCCCTGGGTCGCCACCTTCAATCCGGCAGATGGTTTTCTGAGTAACAGCAGCTTTATCAGCAAGTTCTCTTTGGGAAAACCCTAACTCCATCCGTCTTTTAAAAATGTTCCGACTCCGTTTATATTCAATACTTTCTAATGCTTCTTTTATTTCCTCATTCTGTATCAGACGGTTTCTTAAATCATTTAAAGTTGCCATTTTTCTCACCCCTCAAAGAAGTCTTTTTCTTGTTTCGTTCGTCTCACATAATCATATAGTTGTTTGGCTCTTCTCATATAAAAGTCTGTCATGTCGGGGTTTCCAAAGACTTTCGTAAACCCGTAAACAAATACATAACATGGCTCAGCCTTGTAGTAATAAGGAAAGTAAATAAATCGATGAAATTCAGCCCCATTATCGGCCTTCATTTCAAAAATTCGAGGTTCTGAAAGACGCTTAACCAACTCCACATCTACTTCTCTTCCACGAAAAGTGCGCTTTACCCGATAAGGCTCTGTTTCACCTAGTGGATACATGGATTCTGGTGCTTCTTCGAGATCCGCGAATCCCTGATAAATCAATATCCCGAGATTTGTGTCCTCGTTTGCCAGCTTTTCAATGAAAGGCAATACTTGCTGTTGGTTATCGATAGTTTTTGAAAAATAAATTTCTATCATATGTATTATAACTAAAATGACTTAAATTGTCTAACAGATGAAGTCATTTCATACTCCTTTCTCCACTCATTTTCCTTTTGCTGCCACTTTTTATTAGTATACTGCTTTTATATAATCTAAAGAATAGTTCTATAATTTAATAGATGCCAATCTAAATATACTCACTAGTATCTGCATTGGAGCTATAGTTTATTTATTAATTTTACTCGGTTGCATCTTTACATAAGTTATTTTCTTCGCTGGTTTCAAAAATTTTTGTTGGTATAGGATAAAGCAATAAAAGCTCCCCAAGTGCTTTATCTTAAGTATTCATGTTCTTCTATTACCTTGGATTTGCCCTCTTTTTGAAATCAGCTATTTGTACCTAAAAAACTTCAATTACCTAATAAAAAAAATTCAATTACCTAATAAAATGCTATAGTGTTACAAACGACTATTCAAAGGAGATATTACATGAAAAGTACAGGAATGGTTAGAAAAGTTGATCGTCTAGGACGTATTGTGACACCCATTGAACTTAGGAGAGCTTTAAATGTTACGGTGGGAGATGAGCTAGAAATTTTCGTTGAAGGCGAAAAAATTGTCCTCAGTAAATATACAAAAGAAAAATTTTGTGTAATCACCGGAGAAGTTATAGACGAAAAAACCGAATTGAACTATCTAAATGGAGCTTCTTTAAGTCCTAAAGGTGCTGCAATTCTCTTGAAAGAATTGCAGGATTATAGAAATTAGTTTATTAAAAAAAGAATGATTTGTATTTCACTCTCCCAAAATAATGTTCGAGTAATTGCTGATCATTATTCCCTTTTTTAAAATTAATAAATTTTAAGAATGAAAGTCGAGGTGACACTAATGAGATTCGATGCTTATTTTGAGCGTTTCGAATATATACTAGAATTAGAAATGCTTGGAGAATTAGAAGAAGGGGAAAAAGAGAAGCTAATGGCTGAATTATTAGAAGAAATTTGCAGAATTTTAGAATCACCAATTCATCTACAAACCTTACAATCCGATGAGGAAGAGAGTCTTATTGCATTGCGCACAAAGATTATCAGAAGTACCAGCTAAGTTCTAGCCTGATTTAAAAATTGATTGCTATAGAAAAACTAGTAAAAAAAGAAACAAACCGATTACAACTTCTCAACCTTACACGCAAAAAAAAAAAAAAGACGCTTGGTTTCCGCCAAGCGTCTTTTTCGTTCTAAAGAGTGAACTCTTTAGTTAACGGTGCATTATCAGTTTATCAAATTCAACTTTTTATTCAATTTAAATATTATTTGCTTTCAAAATCACTAATCAAATAAAGAAAGTGCTCCAGCAATTAATAGAATAATTAAAGAATCTGTACATTTCTAAAAGGATGAATGACCAACGATTGAAGGCCAATTGTTTAACGAACTAAAAACGAGTCTTAACCAGACCATTGACTATATGTAAAAAGCCCTAACACTAAAGCTCGAAACGAAAAACATCGCCATCAAGGAGCTCAACACTTCTTCTGTCCAAGAAATAAGAATCTACATTTACAGATGAAGTTAATACAGAAACCATTTACCATACTAATTTTCCATTATAACAATTGAAGCATAGGAACGCGGTACGCCCCACCCAGGTGGTGCTGCGCCAAGACTACTGGAAATCTTGAAAAATGAATCACATGTTGCTAAAGAACAACAACTCATTACTGTCTAATCTATTCCAAACAAAAATGTACCCGGCTGTACAATCATTGCCGGGTACGTTTTTATTCGTCACTCATGTATTTTACAATTTGCTTTAGACCCTCTTTGCTGATCCAGGCTTCGCCAATTCGAATAGCTTCATCCGCCACTTTACCCGTCACGGCACAAACATACCGTTGACGATGAGGTTCGACGATAATCTGTCGATCATTGTGTGTAACATCGACCAGGTCTCCCTCGTGCAGTTCAAACATCTCTAAAATCTCTTTTGGTATCACAATACGTCCTGAATTGTTAATCCGTTTTGTATGCACAATCTTCCCCCTTACTCTCGCTCAGCAATCTCTTCAATTTCTTGATTGAGCTCTTTCAAGCGCCCTTCGGCTTTCTTCAGCACTTTTTTATCGCTCTCTTTTTTGATCGCTTCTTTTAGTTTCTGTTTCTCTTCCTGCAATTCCTCTAACTGAAGCTTCTCTTTTTCAGCTTCTAACAATGAACTCATGAACTTTTCATCGGTTAGATTGTGTTTTTCGAGAAACCCTTTTGCACCTTGAAAATCCTTTTCTGTAATAAACGCTGCTAAAACCGTTTCAACACGCCAATTGGTTAATTCAACTTGGTTTCGCAATTCGATAATTCGCGTCCACTCTTCTTCCACAGCAGCTAGTTCAAACTCAATGACTTCGGAAGGTTCGCCAGTCATCTCTTGAAGGTTCTCAAGCCCTTCCACGTCCCCATCGCGACTCAGTTGCTCTGCAATGGTTCCGAGTAACTCTGGCTGATGCTGAAGGGCTTTCTCATACTCACCTTGCTCGATGTATAAGTGATTGAGCACGTTCTGATCAGTAGGCTGCAACTCACTGTAGTCCACGGATTCTAAGCTTTCCAAAACCCTTTCTGTATCTCCTAAAAGCCCATCTCGATAAACGTCGGTCAGATTTAGTTCTCCATCGGTCCCTTTCCCTAATTCCGTTTCCTGAGCGTTCTCTGTGGCTTGTGTGAGCACGACGTTCAATCCGAATGCTGCCAGTAGGACCGCAGCCACACCGATGAATAACTTTTTATTCCCACCAACTGCCGGTTTTGCACGGTTTTCTTTGGGCTGTTTGTTAAAGGAAGGGAGTCGTTGAAGACTCTCACGAAGCGATGCCATCGTGACGGACCACTTCGTTTGATTATGCTTGGCCAACTCCAGTTCCTGTTGCTTCGCTTTTTTCTTTTCTTCTACTTGATTGAACACATCTGAAATATAGGATTCCATTTCTTCCAACGACTGCAGGCGCAAATAAATCGTTTCGGCAAATCGGATCACTTCATCGCTTTGCTCTAAAAAGTCGGATCTTCTTGGTCTGCCGTACACTTGATTTAATCGTGTCAGAGAAATGATGATTAGCTCTTTGACACGCGTCAGTCGGTCTTTCTCAATACTTAGTGGCATCACGTCATTTTCAGCGACCATGACATGAAGGAGAGATTCCTCTTTATTGAGCACGAAATTCTCTTTTTGCCACAAGACATTGACTTCAGACTGCCGGGCCATTTGGACGAGCGATAAGTAATACGTCAGCTTGTCTTCGAATGCCATCGCTTTCAATACATCAAAACTATGCAAATCAGTTAAGTCGTATTCGAACCGGACCTGACCCGATTGAAAAGAAATCTCCTGAGCTGATAAGAATGTCGGATCTCCTGTTACCTGTTGCATCTGTTTCTCGTAAGCCCGTTCGATTTGTTCCATCTCTTCTGTTTGAAACGCTGAGAGTGGCTGCAAAAAATAAAGCGAGTTCTGATCGATTTCGATGGTTCCGACCCGATTGGCGATTGTGCGAATAACCATGTAACGTTCACCACCTTTTTATGACTATTGAAGCTCTGGATAATAAGCTAAGGTTTCTTCCACGTCGGTGCGAAAGGCTTCTTGTTCAGCCTCTACTTCACTTTCTGGCACACTTGATTGAATTTCGTCATATTCTTTATCAATCTCTTTTAAATTGATTGATTGAATATCTAACACAGGATGTTGAGCTAAAACCAGCTTATCTTCTTTGCTTTTTACGAAATGAATTTCAGATGAATGTTCTTCCTCTCCACTCTCGTATCTGTATTTAGCTTCCTCAAATATGAGTTCTGTCATTGAAAAGTGAGATGACTTGTACTCTTCAGTTCCGCTGGCATTGACATCTACCTGCATAGTCTCAATACCATCGTACTCACAGTGACCTAGACTACATGGTTCACTACTCGTTTTATTAAAATAAATGTTTTCGTTTTCTCCAGCTGCACCTTCAAAAGCAATTACTTCGTCAAATTCTTCAGCTAACTTCTTGAAAACGATCTCGTCAGCCAACTCTTGGACTTGTGTATTGAAGGATGCTTCATCTTCAATGACTATTTCTTCATTCTGAACACTTTTGTTCACTTTCTCTTCAAGCTCAGCCATTCTTTCATTTAGAAAAATGAGTACTTCTTCAGCTAGTGTTATATCTTCGTCATTGAATACTTTATTGTTTTCCGGACTTTGTTCTGCATCCCCCTTGTTTTCGGCATCTGAATTACATGCTCCAAGTACCAGAATAGCTATGAACAAGGTGAGTAAATACAAATATTTCTTCATCATTCCACTCCTTTATCTTCTTGCATATCTAGCAACATACTTCACTGATGATCCGACTGCTTTAGCAGACCCTGTAGAAGCTCCAAATTGGTTTAACAATGTTGGAATCGATAATCCTACAATAAAGAAAATCATTCCCAAAATCATGCTTCCTCCATCAGTAAGGTCTACTAACGTTTTTATTCCTAAAACAAAACATAATAACTGTATCGTCAGAGTTAATATGTTGCTCACGACCGTTTTCAGCCATAAATTAAAAAAGTTATACTGATCATTGACTATCGTGGGGATAGCCAAGACCCCTGTGATATAAAGGATGACAAACAGGACTGTTCGATACAGAATTGATAAGAAAAAAACAAAGAGGATGGCTGAAACCACAATCATTAAAATCAGTCCATACCCTACTGAATTAACAGCCATGACTTGCATGATGTCGTAATGGGTAACAGGCGATGTGAGCATGGTTTCTGTAAGTAAATGAGTTAATTCTAGAATCCAATCGAACAATTGAGCGTAGATACCCAGCAGAATACCACCCGTCACAACAGCAATTAGCTTGTCATGTAGCGAGTTCATTCCTTCTTCTCCATTTCCGGTGTACAGAATAACTATTTTAGTTGTTTGCCATAAAATAAAAATGGCAGTGATTGTCCATGCTAACGATTTAAAATTTAACATATAACCTTCGTAAACAGGATTTCCTGTTATAAAGTTTGCATCAATTTGAAATTTACTGAAGCTATCTACTGCACCATATACAAACCCACTTACTGTCGTAAACAAAAAGCTGTTTGTATGACAACCGATTTCGTGCCACTTGCAATTAAATTGGTTCGTGCTGTAATCATATTTTTCAAGGTAAAGTACATTCTTCATATAAGATTCAACGCTATCTACTTTTTCGCTACTCGATTGTGTCGTCTTATACTCTTCAATTGTCTCCTCCATAAATTGTCCTTCTTCAGCAACTACTTTGAATGGAAGAAAGATAAAGAAA
Organism: Planococcus dechangensis; assembly: GCF_042654465.1. Taxonomy (NCBI): domain Bacteria; kingdom Bacillati; phylum Bacillota; class Bacilli; order Caryophanales; family Caryophanaceae; genus Planococcus; species Planococcus dechangensis. The sequence continues at coordinate 39,014 of NZ_JBHSGL010000004.1, forward strand.
AAAAGAAGTATCGCTGATATCAAAACTCTTTTCACATCATTACCTCCCTATTCAACAGTGTCAAAATAAGAAAAAGAACAGGCACTATTAAGATCATCGCCCACTTCATAATGATGTGTTTTTTTATCTCAATCTTTTCTTTCTCACTTAAAGGCTTGTCATACATCAATTCAAACTTGCGTTCTTCCTGTTCAATGGCGGTTCGAGAAAGCCGATCAATCCATCCATCCATCTGTTTTTGGACACGTTGCTGGAAGACGAGCACCTGGTGGAGTTTTGCCTTCATCTCGATCATCCTTTCCTTCCATTATCCATTGTTCATCGCTTCCTCGAACTCTTCTCCGGACGTTAACGGTTCTAAATCGTGCGCATCCACTTTCCATTCACCTTGTTCTTCGATCCAGTGCATTTGAGACATTAGGTACATGACACGTTGCGAGCTGGGTGTCTCCAACTCTCCATCTACATCTGTTAAGGTAATCCGGTAAATCGCATAGACTTGAAATCCTTCTTCTGCCGGTCGAACGGAGATATTGAAGATTTCTAGATTCTCTGTGTTGCTTCGGCTATGCCCGTGCATCGTTTCAGCCTCTACGACTTCGTCCTCCACTTCCGAACGGTAAGATTCAGTAAAGTAACGAAGAGAACCACCTTCAAAGGTCGCTTCGATAAACGCTTCCGTCTGTGTGTAGAGTGCCTCGCTTTGCTTTTCTTTTGCCGAGAGACGCTCGACTTGTTCGGCGAGGCGTTGGTTCTCTTGTTCAACGTCTTGTTTGCTGAAGTAGAGGTTGAAGCTTATAAGGGCTAACACTAAGACGAGCGCCCCCAGTAGAATCGTCTGTCCATTCACCTGTTTCATTCGTATGCCCCCTTCTCTCCTTCAAGATACGGCATCGGATTGACCCGATTGCCAAACATGCGGTCCGTCTGGATTTCAAAATGCAGATGATCACCCGTGGAACGTCCGGTCGTACCGCATTGCCCGATTTGCTCCATCTGGCTGACTTGCTGGCCGACTTCGACGTCAATTTTGCTGAGGTGGGCATACAGGCTATAGAGCTGATTCGCGTGTTCAATGACGACAACATTCCCATACGTCTCTAAGATGCCCGATGGGTATTGAGCATAGACCACTTTGCCTTCTTTCGCTGCAAAGATCGGATCCGGTCGGCTGCAATTCAAATCCACGCCTTCGTGCGGTGTCACAATGCCGGTCACCGGATGGACCCGGATGCCGAAATTTGAATTGATGACGACGTCGGGAATCGGTTGCACAAATTCGCCGGTCGGCGTTTCGCAGTTCATCGTTAATCCACCTAACGAGCTAACCACTTTCGTGACATTCGGAACCCAATGGCTGTTCAGGTTGGTCGGGTCGTTACTAGCTCCTATCGGTGCATAAACGGAACCCAGATCGGCGATTGTGCCGAGCCCGTCCTGAATGATGCGGTTGTGCAAGGTGTTGCCCATGGAAGCAATCCCATCTTCTAAAGAATCAAAGACAAACAAGCTGCCTGATCCCATTAAGCCTCCCGGATTGTTCTTTTCGACCACTGCCGACGAGGTTCCGTGACCGGTTTCATGAAGCGCAATGGCGGCCATTAAGACCGGATCGATGCTTTGTTCTTCCGCCACTTCCAGAAACACGTCCCCCATTCCTTCAAAAACGCCCGCAGAGGCGAATCCAGCTTCCCACAACTCTTTATCCAATTCGCCTTCCGGCGCGCAATATGCGCCGCCAGAGGGGCCTGAGAGAGCTTCTAAATTGCTGTCGGGATCGTCTAGGTTGAAATCTTCACCTTTGCTCGCCATTGACATGAACACCGGCATGATAATGAGCAAAATCGTTACCCCAACCGCAATCAAACCAAGTGGACTGAGTAGCACCTTTGTCAGCAAGATCGACCCTATCGTTTTGGCTGCGTCTTTTGGATTCATGCCCTCATCCCTTTTCACATCGTCAGTTCGTTAATGCTCTTCTGTTCAAACCACAGCTTCTCAGTCACTTCGTTCAGTTGCACTTCGAGTTTGATCTTTTTGGAACCGGTATAGAAAATGCCTTTGCCGGCTTGTTCTTTCTTCTTGCCGTCTTTCAGAATCAACGTCGATCGTTCTTCTTTGGAAAATTGATTGCCGAGCTCTTCTTCTAAGTACTTCAGCTCTTCTTCGCTCATTGGCAAATACAGCCGTTGAACCGATTGTGTGATAATCGCTTTTCCGTAGTTTCGGTTCTCATCCCGGGCCGACAAGAAATCTTCGACCGACTGAGAAGCTGTCGTGATGCCACAGTTGAACGACCGGAGCACTTTCATCATGAAGTAGATGAACTCCATCGCTTTCGGCACTTTTGGGTCGGCGATGACGTGCGCTTCATCAATGAAGATTTCGCTCGGCTGCCGGTCGCCACTCATGATTTCATAGGTCGTGTGCGAGAGGATGTTGTAGAAGAGAATGCGCTGAATCTTTTCGTTGTTGCTCATTTCCTTCAAGTCGTAACAAACCAAGTCATTGTCGATGTTGACGTTGGTCGATCCGTTGAACAGTTCTGAATAGATCCCATATACGTAAGTTTCCAAGGTCGTGTGGAAATCCCGGATGCGTTCGTATAATGGCGGGTCGTTCTGTTTATCCCGTTCGATGAGCTTGTACAGGTCTTCTAAAATCGGATAGTCATCAGCAGTCAATTGGTTCACATCGGTCGTCTCGTCGATCCCCTTCTCTTCATACACCTTCTGGATGTACCGGCTCAGAATGTCTTCCTGCAGGTCGCTCATCGAGTTGTACATCAATTGGAACATGACCAACAGGTTCGAGATTTTCGTCAGCAGGATGTTGCCGAGCTCGGTTTCTTCCATCTGAATCTTCTCGCTGATTTTCGGCAAATCCATCGGGTTGATCCGATTGCCGCCTTTCAGCTGAAACTTGACCCAAGCCCCACCGAGATCCGAATAGTTTCGACCGAACTCGCCTTTTGGATCCACCGTGATGATTTTCCGGCCCAGCATATGCTTATTTGTCATGTTCGCAAACAAATACGTGGATTTTCCGATACCGGAAATCCCAATCACGAATTCATGCCGATTTAATAACGTCGTATCATCGACAATCACCACATTCCCAGTCGTCATGTTGCGTCCCTTGATCAAGCCGGTTTCCGAGAACATTTCGTTTTCATGAAACGGGAAGAAATACGAGATCGCTTCCGAGTTGGTCATCTTGTACGTGAGCTCGTCGACTTTGTTGTCATTCAACGGAAGGAACGATCGGAACGCATCCACGGCTCGGTCTGTCGGGTTATGGATGATGCCGATTTTCGAGAACTTGCTCTTCACGGTCGTCGTCAGTTGGTCCAATTCTTCCTGTGAACTCGCCACCAAATGAATGAGCGTATGGAACAGGTAAATCTTATCGTTTCGGTACGACAGGTTCCGCAGCATTTCCGACGCACTTTCAATCTGTCCTTCGGATTCGATAATTGTTTGTTCATCCGCAAAGCGTGTATTCATCTTCATTCGGTTTTGCTTGATGCTTTTGACGAGCTGCGTCCGTACTTCGCCCATGTTGTATTCCTGCAGGTAATGGACCAAAGACACGTTCTCGGGAATCTCCGTCACTTGTTGGATCTTGTTCTGGTCTTGAATCGGGTCGTAATCCACGATGAGAAGCGTCCGGGTGTAATTTGCCCCCACACGGACGGAGGAATCGTATTCCGTCAGGTTGTCCGGGGCAATGGCCGTGAGAAGTGTCTCGTTCATGCCACTGACCGTATCTTCAAAGGTAGTTTTGTCTGGTTGTTTGGGCTGCAGCCACTTCGGTTTCCACACCATGTCTCCACCTCCTACTCAAATCGATCTTTTAACAGGCTCTTGTATTGCTCGACCAAGGCTTTGGCCGTGTTCTTCCCAACGACCACATCGAGCTTGGCATTGGTTTTATGGACGATGTTCTGTCCTTGCGCCTGGGCGTTCTCGAAATCGATACAGGCATAATAGAATTTTAAGAGTTCGTCGTTCTCGAGAATCTTCACGTCCAACTTCTCGTATCCTGATAGCATCTGTTCGAGTTTCGCTTGCAAGATGTTCGCGGTCGTCTCCAGTTTCAAGTAATCCTTCGGTGAATTCGTCATCGGTTTGGAAATCACCAAGTACCGTTTCCGTGTCACCATGTTCTTCGACTTCTGGATCCGTTCGATCTGATCGGCGTAGCCTTGCTTAAGCATGCGCTTCGCATACGATGAGTTCTGATCGACTTGTTCGTTGAACCACATCAAGTAGTTTGTTAAATTGATTGGCTGCGCGACTTGCATCAACTGAATCTGTTTCTCGCCCGTATCGTTGATAAACGACTGATACGCCGCCAAGACGTTCTCTTTCGCGAGTTCATTCATCAGCGACAAATTGACTGAGGACACTTCCAGTACCTTAATCAAGCGCCCGTCCGAAGATTCCAAACAGCCGTTGGCGATGTTCGCCAGTCCTAATTCAGTTCGGGTGTCCCGTTCGTTCCGGCTCATCGGTAAGGCTCCTTTCGCGTAATGAAAATCTTTCTTCCGGTGCTTCGCTCGCAGCTTCCAAATGACTTTGTATTGCAAGAGCGACAAGTTCTTCCGGACTGGATGCTTGTTTAACTGAAACACCGTCACAATCATCGCCGGCACAAACGCCACGAGAAGGAGTTGCTGATTGAGCGTCCCTGCCTGGTACAACAAATACGAGATGAATGCCCCTAAGAGAAGAAACGGGGAAACGATAAACACATCCTGGAACGAGATATTGCCGTATAAATACTTCTTCGTATCGATATTCAACGGCAATTCGACTTTGCCGCGCTCACGCAGCCGTTCCTGGCGCTCCATATAGGAATCTGTTCGCATGGGTATCACATACTTTCTGACGTTTTCTTACAGGTTCATTTGGATGTAGTCGATGACTGGTTTTGCTAAGAGGAACAATACAACACCTAAGACACAGAGTTTTAAGCCGTTTTTGAATTTCGGTGATGATTGCTCATCGCCGGCCCATACCCCAATTGCACAAATCAAGAGTCCGATCATAAAAATCGTGATGAAGGTTGTTTGCATGTCGCTGAATAACGTATTTAAAAAAGCACTAATGCGTTCAAACATATTTGCCACCACCTTTCTTCCTTGTCTCCACGTTAACAAATTGCCATTTATTCGGCAACCTAAAAAGACAAATTACTGGCAGTACTTAAATACCTTTTTGAAACCCTTTATAAATCGCTTTATTAAGTAATCTACTACTTTTTTCCTCGTCCAATAATAGAAAAGGACCAATTGTTCAGAACATTTATTTACATATAAATAAAAAAAGGAAGTCACTTGGACTTCCTTTTCGCTAATTTGAGAAGCAATTTCGCTTTTTCGGCCTCCAATTCTTCTGGAGAAAACGTTTCTGCCGACGCTTCGCTCGTATTCGGTTCATGAAGCCAATCGGGGACTAACTCGGTTCGAACAGGCTTTTGGGGTTGCTGTGTCTGGATGCCCAGCCATTTCTTTTTATCTTCGACCGCTTTGGTGAGCCGTGCGGTAATGCTCTTGATTCGTCCGGGTGTACGTTCTAAGGAATACTGTAAGGCGTCCGCATACTGATGCAACGTCAATACTTCTTGATGAGCGAAGTAATGGTTAGCCACATCCTGAACCTCAATGCCGTCATCCATCAATCGTTTTTGGTTTTTCACTAAGACCTGCACAATCAGTTCCGGAAGATCCATTTTCTCTCGCAGTTGATTGATCTTTATTTCAGTCTCACTAAGATCAGTCTTGTTAAGGTCAGTATCATTAGTGTTAAGATTTTTAACTTCTTGAAGTAAAGAATGTTGATTTCTTGAAGTTAAAGATTTTAACTTCTGTTGCGCCCCAAGGGTTTCAGGTTCTTTTTCCGATTCTTCCATCTGCTTTGCATCGGATACTTCGGCCACGGGTTTGAGCAAATAGAGGCGATTGGACTGTGATAATCCCATACGTTTCTCTTCTAACAATTCAGCTTGATGTAACTCTTTTTTGATTTTGATGACGGTTGGTTTACTGCAATTCAGGATGTCAGACAGTTGCTGATTCCCATACAGAAAGTAAATGTTTCCTTCTTTATCAAACCAATCGTTCTTAATCGATAAATCCAAGCGATCTTGTAGAATCGCAAAGGCAATCTTCGCGTCATTACTCAGTTTCTTATAGCGCTCATTGGTGAAAAACACCTTGGGCAATCGGTAGAATCGCTGCGCAGCCTCTTCTCGTATGTTGTACTTTCCAGTCATCTTGCATACCCCTTCCATTCTCTTTGATTCAGTTAGAGAAATTCCAAAGGAGTCTCAGCAAAATCCAACCCTAGCAAGAGAAAACAGGCTATTCGCTGGACCTCAATTTATGCTATAATCAAGACAACAAAACATTCTTTGAAATTTCTCTACGTGGGAACTCTTTTATTGACGGTCGCCAAACTACCAATAAAAGAGTTTGTAGAGATTTTTTTATATATATATAAATTATTTGTATCAGTTTAGCATACTTTTTTCAAACGGGTACGTCTAATTTCGAAAGGATCTCCCTATGACCCCTAAAAACGAACAAGACCTTTACATAAAAATCGGTGAAGCCTTAAAAAGCATCCGCAAAGAGAAAAACCTGAAAATCAGCGATATTCACGCGATGAGTGAGCTTCACAGTTCCACCATCTCGCTCATTGAACGGGGAAAGCAAAACGTGTCGATTGGATGGCTCATTCACTACGCCAACATCCTCGAAATCGATCCAACGGAGATCTTTTTGCGTGCCTTCAAAGATGATTTTCAAGAAATGCAACTTCAAAAAATGTACGAACGCTTTGGAACTTACACCCCCGAATCCGATAAAGACGGAAACTCCTGACATTCAGCTGCTGCTGAGTGTTTTTTTTTGAGATCAAAAGAGTGATGGATGGATAAGCAATACATAGCCAAGATAAAACAGCACGTATACAGATATGTATTGGCAGACTGGACCATTAAGAAGAATTGAAATTTTTACCAATTATCGGTTCGGATAAACGCTTTTCAAGGAACCAGCGAGCTTCTTCTGTTAGGTCATCAAGGAGTCGTTCATTGGCCTGTTCAGTAGCCAGGATGCGTACAGCTTCTTGGTACCGAAACCGATGGGTTTGTTGATAACTGAGGGCACACTGAAGAAGCACAGCCACGGAAGTAATTCCGGTCTGAGCTGTACGTCCTTTCCCAATTCGTTTGATAAGGATTTTCTTCGACTGTTGGATTAACACGTTGAACGAGCTTCGTGGAATCCCGACAGCTTCGCAGAGTTCTCGCTGCGTCGTCCAGTTAATCGGTTGATCGAGCGAGGTCTCTTGTTGGATGAACAGCAGCAGATCCTGTTCCCACTCCTCGTAATGGCTCCGTTTCCGGTCTTGGCGTTCTTTTTTGAACTTGTGCCAGCCACCCATCGGATTTTCGATAGTGATCTCTTTGTTACTCCCCCACTCGTTCAAGAGTTCTTGAATATAGTCCTGGTGAGCCCCTTTAAAACGTCCCTTGTATGCACTTCTAACGATTTTCTCGACTTCACTATGGCGAAGGGGCGCAGCAAGCCCTGAATTGTACTCATCGAGTAAATCGAGCGTTTCTCCCTTCCCCTTTCCAGCGCTGTAGCAAGCAAGCGCGATCGTGAACATGAGGTTATCTCGGCCGAGTTGTCCGGATTGGCCTTTCACGTGACGCGTCTTTAGCAGTTCCTGGAACCAAGCTGTCTGTGTGGGATCGTGCTCCGATGATTCGTTTGCGACGACAAACAGTCCTCTCCCCCGGTCGTCGTCCTGGCGTTTCGACCAGGCAATCAACGAGCCCAAGTCATAAACCATCTCCTCAGAGAACCACCGAATGTTGTTTTCGTTCGGCATCCGGAAAAAACCAAAATCATTGCAGGCAATATCAACTCCCTGCAAGACCTTGGCCAAACTCTGTTTAATGTTCTCGGAGATCCGTTTCGCGACCCTCAGTCCGCGAAAATCGTTTTGGTTGCTAATGAACAACGGTTTTTCCAAAACAAAATAGACCTGAAATCCCTTAGGGGTTTCCAAGACGAGTGTAGGAACGCCAACACTATGATCGAGTGCAGCCGTCAGGATTTCCGTATACGGCTGTTTTTTCGTATCGATATCGACGACAAAGGTATTGATTTGTTGAAGGTTCTTCTCTTCGTGTCCCTTGAGAAACCGTCTTTTTTCATCTGAATACCTTATGTAGTTGAATACGTTGGGATTCCAATGGGAAACCAAAGAAGCGTCCTCCAAGAGAGTTTCAAGGGACGTAACGACATAGCCTTTAACACCTGAAGGTGTAGAAAGATCTTCTTTAGATCGAACAACACCAATAGCACCTTTTTTGTTTGTAACGCTTCTATTTTCTCTATATAAGTGAGGAAGAGAAGCTAAGGATCCAACTCTTTTATATTTTAAAATTCCATTATTTATAATTAGCTCGATAGCTTTTTTCGGACTTTGCAATCTTTTCTCTCCTCACTTTATAGCCAATTTCTAATCTAGCTTTAAAGTATAGAAGAGGAAAAACGTTGATACAATAGCATTTCAAGCGGTTTTATCAAGTCATATACACGTATATACGTATACTGATATATGAGTATATTTATATATAAAACTATAGATATACGCGTATACACATATACATGTATATCTATATATAAGTATATGTGTATACGTATATACGGATTCAATAAAATTAAACTTTTTATTTTTAATTCTTTTAACCTTGATATAACAACGTTTTGTTTTTTTCATTCTAAATATACGGATATATCTATATACTCATATACACATATACGAGTATATAGATATATGAGTATACGGATAATGAAATATACCCGTATACGAGTATACCCGTATACGAGTATATGTATATACAGATATATCTGTATATGATTTTTCCTAGAATAAACAAAATCCCTAGTGTTTAAAGAAACACTAGGGATTTCCCTTAATTCCGAGAGCTATATAGTTCCATAATAATATCTAATTGTTTTTTTTCATCTTTTGTTACGTGCACGGCTAAATATTCTTCAATCATTAAATCAATGAGTTCATCAACGTTGTCAGCTTTATTTAAGCTTACCAATGCGTTCAGCTTATCTCGAGTTGACTTTTTGACTCTAACGCTCCCAAACTTATTTTTTGGTAATGTTTCTTTTTTTTCTGCAGCTCTAGTAATCGGCTTCTCTAGTACAGGTTCTACTTCGTCTAATTTAAACTGAGTAGCAGGGGAGATTTGAGGCCCTCTATCTAACAACTTTTTCTTCGAATTCTTATTTAAAAGGTTACTCATTTAACGTTTCACTCCTTCTAATTCAGCATTCAAACGCTCTATAAATTCTTCAGCAATCGCTTTGTAGCTATTATGGACTCGGCGATCATGCATATCGTTATCTGTAATTCCTGTAATATCAAATCGTTTTAAACGTTCCATATTCTTAACTACAATATCAAACAGATTTTCTTCTCCAAATATTTCTTTAGCATTTTCCAAAGTAGCTAAATCTACAGCTGCACCATTTTTAAGTAGAACAGGTAAAATTCCTATGATATCCAAATTTGCACCGTAATCATCAATAAGTCCTTGGAGATATTGTGTAAATACTTCGGCACCTTGGAGGCTTCGCTCTTGAGTTTGTAACACTACTACAACAAAGTCAGAAGCATATAGTGCAGAATCAGTAATGATTGAGCTAGTAGGAGGAACGTCGATAAAGATAAAATCAAAGTCATTTTTTACTGAACCAAGTAACTTTGAAAAGTACTGAACACGATCTACTTCATTCGGGAACTTCTTTTCAAGAAATCTAGGATATAATGCAAAGTCGCTAAAGCTTGGCAGTAAATAAAGATTTTCTTTAACTTCAGTGATAATTTCTTCTAGATTCTCTTCTTGGATTGCTGACATTAATGTCTTTTTAAAACTAACTATCTCACCTGAAATTTCAGATTTAGTTTTTAAATAAAGACTTGTAGCATTCGCTTGTGGATCTTGATCACTTAAAAGAACTTTATATCCTAAATCAGCTAGTGCGTAAGCAATCATCGTACTATTGGTAGTTTTTCCTGTCCCACCTTTGAAATTACCAAAAGTGACTACAGTTGCTTTGTTATCATTTTTCAACTTTTCTTCCTCCTCGTCTCTGAACAGTTAATTTTCAATGTTTTCTACTTATGTATACAAGTATATCATTGCGGAAAACTAGTCACAAATATTTTTTTATTTTATTGTAAATTCTAAACAATCTATTCAAATATACGTATATATTCGTATACACATATACAAGTATACGAATATATGTGTATATGAATGGAAATAATATTTTCTTTAATTAATTTGATATAATTGTTTTTATTTTTCTTAAGTAATTTCAATACTAAAAACTTAAAAAGGGGGTTCTATATTGAAATACATACTGAGATCCGAGAGTGGCAATGTTGTGATGGATAAAAATAAAGAGCGTGTCTTTTCTTCTAAAAAAGAAGCACTTACTTTCTTATTGATGTTAAGTTCTTCTACGAATGAACAATGGACTATCCTTCATTTAAAGGACGAAGAATTTTAAGCTACTCTAAATTTAACTATTTTTGCAAAGCCTCTAACAAAAGTAGATATATCTACTTTTGTTAGAAGTGCGATTTCATTTATTAAGTCACTTTATAATTTTTTTAACCTTTGAGAAAGATAAATTGAGATAAAAAGCGAAATACGATACTGCGCGACTTGCACTAGATCGTCTAGTAACTGACGTTAAAAAGCGCTCTACGTGTCGCTTCACCCTAAAAAAGCCGATAATCAGAGGCTGTAATCCTACGGAAACAGCCTCTAGATTCCTGTCTTTTTCTTAACGGCTGAACGAGTCGAAAAGCGAAAATCATGTGACCAAAAAACACCGAAACTTGTAGAAGTCTCTCTTGCATAGAGCTTCCTAGTTCCGGTGTCTTTTTTTTGACGAATACTATGGAATTCGAATCGAACGTCAGGTACTACATGCTCATCGTTTGTGGATTTTACTTTTAACAAACTCAGAAAACGTTTGGAAGATCTTTTCTCGTTGTTCGATTGTGAGGTCTTCCAATCCAAAATACTTTTCAACCAACGCTCCTGTTTCAATTAACCGTTTCGTTCTCGCTTTTCGGTGTTCCCAGCTGGCTCTTCGCTGCGTTTCGTTTTGCAGCTGCTGTTTTTTCTTTTGGAGATCGGTGATTTGTTTCTTTAGCTCTTGAGACTGGGCCAGGTTATCTGTTTTCGGATTCATGGATAGCCCACGCTTCAGGTTGCTCTTCGCTGCTGTTTACTTGAACAGCCATCTTTTGAATCCACTCTATGGCTTCCTGTTCTGATTCCACGTTCCACATCTTCAGGACTTCAGCCCCGATGTTTTGCTGCATCTGCTTCTCCAAATTCTTTCGCTTTTCCTTTAATTTCTCGATTTGTTCTTCGATACTGATGATCTTTTCAATGTTGTTCGCCATTTTTCTTCACTCCTTATTTATTTATATATAAATAATTTAACATATAAATAAATTAAATTCACGAAAAAAGGAAAAATTATGATATAATAAATCCGAGCTTCCAAGCGAGTGCCCAGTTATACACCACCCGAAATTCGGGGTGGTGACCTGGTCCAAAGCCCTTCCGGGTTTGGGTTGTCGCCTTCGGATATTTAAAAAAGAAAAAGAGGTGAGAGAACGTGAGCTATTTCCGTCTGCAAGCTAAAATCATCAGCAAGAAAACCCAATCCGCCGTGGCCAGTGCCAGTTACCGAAGTGGGGAAGAGTTGTATTCCGAACGTGATGAAGAAATGAAAAGCTACAAGCAACGTGAAGTAGCTCCGGTCTCGTTCATCCTCAAACCGGATCATGCGCCTGAGTGGACGTTGGACCGTGAAAAATTGTGGAACGAAGTGGAGAAGGTTGAGAAAGCCTGGAACGCACAACTCGCGCGTGAAGTCCTGATTGCGTTGCCGGTCGAGTTGCCGGAAGACGTTCAACAAGAACTCGTGCAATCGTTCGTTCAAGAAGAATTTGTGGAAGAGGGGATGGTCGCAGATGTGGCCATTCACCGAGACAAAGAACACAACCCCCATGCGCACATCATGCTGACGATTCGTCCATTCAATGAAGACGGCACATGGGGACAAAAGAAAATGCGCCAATATGAATTCGATCAAAACGGCGACATCCTTCGAAATAACAAGGGTGAGAAAGTCTTTCAAACCGTTCCGTCTACGGATTGGAACGAGCGTGAAACCTTGGTGAAATGGCGTACCCATTACGCCGATGCCATCAATGAATCCTTTAAAGAACACGGCATCGATCAAACCGTTTCGGCGCTTTCGTTTGAAGCACAAGGGCTCGACCAAATTGCTGAGGTTCGCTTGGAACGAAATGAATACCAATATGTGAAGCGTTTAGAAGAAAAAGGCATCGAAGCCCAAACGTTTTATCATCAATTGAATCAAGAAATCCGCAAAAAGAATGCTGAAATTGCCCAGCTAAATGATAAAATTGTCTTTCTGTCTGCCAAGCAGAAACAGGCAGATGTTCAGACCGTTTTGCACCGTCACACAAGCGATGTGACTTCGCAATTGAATGCCGACTACGAAAAAAGCTGGCATTTCATGAAAGGGCGTTTGAAAGAGAACTTCTCGTTCGATGCGGTTCACGATCAGCTACAAGGATTGTATCGCTGGGAAGAGCGTAAAGTGGAACCAAAACAAGTCGAAGCACAAGTCACGCACGCCATTTTGAATGCTTCCCACAAGGCGTATCAAGAGCACAAGACTTCTTTCGTGAAGCAACAAGGGTTTGATCCTTCAAACTTCCGTTCGCTCTTTACTGAGCGTTTGGATGCATTTGAAACGTTGACGGACTCCGTGAAAAAAAATCAACAAACGGTCGATCAAGTCGTGTCACATGCCGAGCGCACGTACCGGGCGCAAAGCTTAATCGTCCACAAGACCTTTAATGACTTGTTCCCGGACATCGAGGAACGATACGAACACAACGATCGGACCGTGGCGTACAAATCGAAGGTCCTGACGGCGCTTCAGACGAACGACCTGAAAGCCATTCCAGTAGCACGTGAGGTGAATCATCACTTGCAGCTGCAGGAACTAATCAACGCATGCGAGAAGGCTGAAAAAGTGAGTGAACAAATCCGCATTCAAGCGTTGATTCGCAACAAACTCGGGACTGAAAAAGAACAGCTCATTAGAGATGGCAGCAACCTGAACGCCATCTACCAAACGTCGATCAAGCTCAACACAGCCCAGCAATTGATTGAACGCTACGAGGCGAAAGCGAAGCAGATGGAACAGGAACTCAATACCTTGATTTGGGAGACATTCCCACAAGCAAAAGAGAAGCTACTAAAAGACGTCGAGCAACTGCCGTTAGAGATGAAAACGGATCTTATGAAGCATTTCACGCAACAGAACAAGCTCACGAAAGCGCCGACCTTGAAAGCGTGCCTACAAGTAGCGAAGAAGGAACAAAGCAAACAGACAATGGCGTATCACGCTTACCAAACCAAACCCGATGCTCGGTTCGCTGAACGTTTAGGCAGCCAACAGAAATCCCTTTCTCACTTCCCGACGGGTCGAGCCAGTACCGAACTGATTGAACAATTGATTGACCAAGCCGAACGGGACCAGCACCAGGCACAACACAAGACGCCTGCCCCGACGAAGCTCCGTCGAAAGAGCAAAGATAAACAACTTCGCCGTGAACTCGGCTTGGAGTTTGAACTGTAAAAGCGAAATGTTGAAAGGCGTGAACTTCATGATGAAAAAAATTTTACAAAAAGGCGCCGGCAAGAAAATCGCCGTTACGTTTCTTCTATCCTTATTGATTGGATACGCCCTGACAGGACTGTTGCGCTTCCTGAAAGAGGGAGGAGGGCTCAATGCGCTTCTCTTGGATGTGCAGGGGACACTAGCTTTCCTCACGGAAACGGATCAGCAATCCCAACTGTTGGTGGCCATCCTCACGGTCGTGTTCTTCGGCTGGTTCCTCTCCAAAATGCGCTTGGTGGAACATACGTATGAAGATGCCCATGATTTCGGGGTCCACGGATCGGCTCGATTCACGAAGCCATCGGAAGTCCTGAACGGAAAGTATTTCTCTAAGCACAATACCTACAACTCGAAACAGCCTGAAAAGACCGTAGAACGATTGGAGAACGGATTGATTATCGGCCGAGTGCCGAATAAGAAACAAGTGCTCATCATTCCCCGGTCAACGGAGATTGATAACCGGAACGTCTACATTGTCGGGTCCAGCGGGAGTGGGAAGGGGCAGTCCTACGTCATTCCAAACCTCGTGAATAACCATGAAGAAACCTTGATTGTCACGGATCCAAAGGGCGAGCTCTTTGAACAAACGGCTGAAATCAAGCGAAAACAGGGCTACAGCGTGTATCAAATCGATTTCATCAACTTCAATCAAGACAACTACAACTTGCTCGATTACGTCTTTGATGACCAGGACGCGCAAAGCGTTTCCGTCACGATCGCGAAGAACTCGACGAAGGACGGCAAAGAAGATTTCTTTTTGGAACGTGCACAGAAAATGCTGGCTGGGTTGATTGTCTATTGCAAGACAGAGATTCCAAACGCCAGTATGCAAGACGTGCTGAATGTCTTTAATGAACGGGTCGCTCCCGACGAGCAATTATTCCGTCAGTGGGTGGATGAAGAATTAGGTCCTCACCATCCGGCCTATCAGCTGTTGAAAGGCTTAACGACACTAGGCGGAAACACGCGAACCAGTGTCACATCGTCCTTTGCTTCGCAAGTCAGTATTTTCACGCTCAAGAAAATCAGTGAAATGACACGCACGAGTGATTTTAACTTCCGTGAGTTTCAGGAACACAAGAGTATTCTCTATGTGAAGCTGCCCATGGACGAAAATCCGTTCACCGCATTAACATCCGTTTTCTTCGATCAATTGATTTCGCAGTTTTATAAACTGGCCGATGAAAACCGAGGACAATTAAAAATCCCGACCATCTTCTTATTGGATGAATTTGCGAACATCGGGAAAATCGAGAAATACGCACGGGTCTTGGCCACCTGCCGGGGATTGGGCTTATCGATGAACACCATCGTCCAGGACAACGGCCAGATTGAATCCTTGTACGGCAAAGAAATGGCTCGGTCCATCTTGTCCAACCACGACACGCTACTGTTTCTCCGAAGCAAGGACATGGAGACGATTAAGTACTTCTCCCAACTTGCCGGGGAAACAACTGCGAAGATCCAGACAGGCTCTTCCAGTCAAAGTGGAGGATTCATGAGTGGCAAATCAAACGCTAGCCAAAGCCAGTCCGAACAGTACGTGAAGCGTTCCCTGATCCCGGAAGGGGACTTAGCGAGCATTGCGAAGAACGATTGCTATTTGTTTGTCAGTGGCCTGCATCCGATGAAGCTGCAGAAAGCCTGGCAATCGGAAGTGTTCGGCTCTTATGTTCAGCAACACACTGCCGTCGCTTCCGAACAGCCTGTGACACGAGAATCAGCATTCACGAAGCCTATGCAATCGAAGGAAGAACCTAGCTTCGCTACAGGTGGAACCGCCACGCATGTGATTGAAGAAGAGATTGATCAATCGGCTTTATTTGATTTGACCGATGAAGGACTTGAAGAAGAATGGGCAGCCCATCAGGAAGAGTCGAACGAAGAACCTTCTATTGAAGAACGATTGAGAGAAAAAGAAACGACGAATATCCGAGACCTCCTATAAAACATACAAGGCCTCAACTAAAGGTGGGATGAAATGGACGAGAAAAAACCATTTGATGATGGGAACGAATTTGTACAGAAGCACTTAGGAATTCCTTCTGGTTCTCCTACAGACAATCAGGATACTGAGATGCCTCTAGCCTTGAAGATCATGGGGATCTTTATTTTGGGGTTTATCGGCATTTGTTTCATTCTTTTGTTCATCGCTTTCTTTATTCATCTTTCCAACTGAGTACAATCATTATTTGAGTAACCAAAGGAGGAACGTCTATGCTTGTCACCATCAGCGAGATTCTCGCGAGTGATAAACGGATCTTGAGCTTTTACGATCCCGTGCCGTTTGAAGCACTTACATATGAAGGTCTCATTGACCTTGAAGAAAACGTGCAAGAGTACGCAATTACCTGTTACAGTCCGGTTCGGATTCCAGGACGAGCCGAACCTCTCTATGAAGCTTGGTATGTCAGAAAGGACGTGATGAACGATGTCGACTAAGGTGGATTTGACCGAAATTAATGACCGGCTAGAACGAAACCTCGAAGAAATGTTTCAAAACAACCGATTCCAAGACATGCTCAATGTCATGGCCAGCGGCCACCAATACTCGTTCAACAACGTGCTGATGATTGCCGGGCAAAACCCTGAAGCGACAATGGTTCGTGGGTTTAGACAATGGCAAGCCTTAGGGCGTCACGTCAATAAGGGAGAAAAGAGCCTTGATATTTTGGTTCCTTCGTTCAAGAAAGTCGAAGTGCAGAAAGTGAATGAACAGACGGGCGAAGTGTTGCGCGACAAAAACGGGGATCCTCAATCCGAAGTTCGCCAAAGCATTACTGGCTTTCGGATCGGCAAAGTCTTCGATGTCTCTCAAACCGATGGAAAAGAGATTCCGAATGTCCGGGACTTTATCCAAAAAGACTTAACCTCACCCGAATCCTTGAACGAACTGTATGACCGGTTCATCCATCAAACAAATGAAAGCTCACAGCCCCTCAGGATTCGAGAGGAAGCGCATGAGGGCCAGACGTACGGTGGCTATTTCAGTCCTCAAAAAGAGGAAATTGTGATCAACACAGCTGTGTCCAAGAGCACTGAGCAGAAATTCCGTGTCTTGATCCACGAATATGCGCACAGTCAGCTCCATCACAAGGAAAGCGACATCAAAGACCTCCCGAGAGGACATAAAGAAGCTCAGGCCGAATGCGCAGCGTACATCGTTTCGCAATACTATGGCTTCGATACCGATCTTTCTTCAACTGGCTATATCGCCACATGGGCGCAAGATTTGAACTTGGCCAAACAAGCCATCAAAGAAGTCCAGGACGTATCCCGTGCGACGATTGAACACGTGAATTCGCTACAGAATGAAAAGATTCAAGACTTTTATCAATCCATCCATCCTGAACAGGTGAAGGATTCCGTCGAAACCAAGTTGAATTTGTCACTCACTGACAAACCGACCTTGCAGCTGTTGGATGCAAAAAATGGATTGGTCGTGTTCGCGACCGTTGAACAGAGCGAACGGGACCAGCACTTTACCCTTCGTACCAACACGAATCGGATCCTGCCGCTAAGTGAATTGGACGATCACTATGCCGTGTTAAATGTATTGGAGAACAAAGGGCAGTTGGTCCAGGAGTATCAGAAAGTCGAAGATGTACTGGAAGTGACGAAACTGGATGAGGGGAAATACGCCGTGACCGTAGAAGGCGGAGAAAGTTCACAGCGCACTTTCCATAAAAAAGCTGAAGGGGAGCGCTTCATTGGAAAAGCTGCACTTGCCCAATCGTTGAATACTGACCGATACTTAAGCCGTTCACAACATAAAGAAGCCCCACGCCTTCAGCAACTTAACGAAAAGCATCTAAACGAACGATTGAGCCGCGTGCTGAAGCAACCGAACTTACAGGCAGAAACCAAACACGGCATCACCATCGGATGGCAATTGGTGAAAAATCCACAGATCCAGTCCAAGGGTGACTTACAACAACACTTGAATGAACTAAATCCGAATCATGGGAAAACAACAGAGTTAAAAGAAGCCTTTGTTCAACTGAGCAAAAACGGTAAAACGAAAGATCAAGAAATGGAATTGGAGAAATAACCTTAAAGCCCCTAAAAGGAAAGCAATCCTTTTAGGGGCTTTTTTAGAGTGTCTACCACTTGGGGCTCAGTTCACGGAACAAATCTACTCTCTCTTTTTCTAATAGAATGAATCTACTTATTGATTTATCTGGTTTATACTTTCAAAAAAACACTTATTCTACATTAGTTGCCCTCTTAATTAAGTTATACATAATATAATCTTTGATATATAATCGATTCATCCAGTTAGAATAACTGGATAATTTAGGAGGGAGAGGAATTTATGAACTATTTTGCTATATCATTAGCCACTTTAATATTGAGTGTCGTTGCCTTTTTTATCTTAGGAGCACTTGGCTTTACAGATTATATCGATGGTTTAGTAATGTCGATTGGGTTAATTATTACTATTTTACTATCTGTTATTATTGGTTTACTAATAAAAATAAATGGAAAAATCAAAAAAAACATCTTGTAATTTTAAAATATATGCTATCATGGAAAAAAAAGGGGGTTTTTCCATGTTTAGAAATATTGGTTTTTTAGTTTTGTTATGTTTATCTTTTTTCTTTTTTAGTTCCATTGTAAGTGCTGCAGAACCTCATGAGTTAACACCAGAAGAACTAAATTATCTTTATAATGAATTAGGATTTACTGAAGAACAAATTGCACTATCACCCGTTAGTGATCTAAAAGACCTTGTTGCAGGAGAAGCTGAAACGGTTATGAGTTTCGACGAAGAATACGATATGGAAAACACTTCATCAAAAAACACTTCATCAAAAAATTTCTCTACACTTGCAGCAATTCCAAGCGCTGATTTATCGTTTTCTGGGAGAATTCTAAAAATAGCTACAAGTGATGTGTCCGGATACGATAAATACTATTCATCTGCAACCTTCCGTTGGTTGAACCATCCTGCGTTTAATTTAACTGATAAAATGACAATTGGATTTCCTAGTAGTCTAGGAGTATTCTTTAAAACTTCAAGCGGGAACATTGTAGGTCACTATTCAACTACTACGTTGTACAATAAATCAACAGGTGGTAGTACAGTACTTGCCTCTTCAACAACACCTAGTACATGGCAACCTGCTTTGGGGGTTGCAAGTGCCCACAATTTACGTACAACATTAAACTCAAATCAAAATAATGCAGGTCAAGTTTCTCAGTATTTCTATGTTAAATCATCCCTTGCAGGTAATGCGAATGTTCAATTTCAATATGGACATAAAAGAATTTCAGGAACGGTAGGAATAACATTTGGTACGTCTCCTGGGATTGGTATAACCCCTTCTACAACTACCGATATTAGATCATATGCCGGTCAATTTTCATACTAAGCATACTCATTGAATGCAAACAATTTTTTTGAGTAGTTTACTAGGAATATAAAAAAATACAGTAAAGTAAAAAGACGTTCGTAAAAGTGATTATCCACTTTTACAAATGTCTTTTTTTAGCTTTTTTTTCAGAATATCATAAAACCTAAAGAAACAGTAACTAAGCATATAATGTTCATTTTGAGTGTACTTTTACGAACGGTTCTTTAAAAATAGTGTTTATATTTTCATGGCAATTAATGTTAGTATTAAACCGAGCAGTAAGTCGAATTGTTTCATAGATAAGCTAGTTTACATAAATCATATAATCGAAAGTTAATATAGCCCGTAAATATAAGAAACTGAACCTCGAATGGTGGCCACTATTTACGAGTGGACTTTATCGGGGCTCAGTCAATTAGGACGTATGTGTACTTCATTTAATGAAATCTGAATTGATTTTTAGCTTAACAGATGTTTAGAAATAACAATGCGTTGTATTTCATTTGTTCCTTCATAAATTTGCGTAACCTTGGCATCCCGGAATAACCGTTCAACCGGGTATTCTTTTGTATAGCCATAACCGCCAAATATTTGTACCGCCTCAATCGCTACATTCATGGCTATATCCGTGGCATAGCATTTGGCCATGGATGCCTCTTTGCCACATTCTTGTCCTCGGTTTCGAAGGTCTGCAGCTTGGTACACTAACATTTTCGCTGCTTCTACTTGCGTGGCCATATCTGCTAGTTTGAAGGCGATTCCTTGTTGCTGCGCGATCGGCTTTCCAAACTGTTCACGTTCTTTTGCGTAATTAATTGCATAATCCAAAGCGGCTTCCGCAATTCCAAGACCTTGGGCAGCAATGCCGATCCGTCCCACATCCAAGTTTGCCATCGCAATTTTGAATCCTTCCCCCTCATGACCGAGCAGGTTTTCCAGGGGAACCTCTGCATTTTCGAAATACAACTCAGCTGTATTGGCTCCATGAAGCCCCATTTTCCGTTCGATTTTACCAACTGAAAATCCGGGTGTGTCTTTTTCGACAATCAGGGCGGAGATGCCTTTTTTCCCTTTTGTCGGATCCGTCACAACAAAAGTGATATACGTATCTGCTACTCCGGCACTGCTGATGAAAATTTTAGAGCCATTTAAAATGTAATGGTCTCCTTTTTTGACAGCCGTTGTTTTAAGGCCCCCAGCATCAGATCCGGCACTTGGTTCTGTTAATGCAAAAGCGCCAATGTATTCACCGGCAGCAAGCTTCGGTATATACTTTTTCTTTTGATCTTCTGTCCCGAAATTGAGAATCGGGCTGGTGCCAACAGAAGTATGTACGGAAAGCATCTCTCCAAGTGTTGCGCTTACTTTTGAAATTTCGTTGATGGCAATGATGAAAGAAGTGAAATCGAGAGCGGCCCCACCCAATTCTTCCGGTATAATCATGCCCATTATTCCTTGACTGCCCATCTTACGTACAACTTCAATTGGAAACTCATCTTTGTCTTCCATGTCTTTGACAGCCGCCGCGATTATATTTAACGAAAAATCTCTTGTCATTTTTCGAATCATTTTTTGTTCCTCAGTGAATCTTAAATCCATAAGGTTGCTCCTCCTAAGAAATAATAAAGTCCTACCCAATCCCAACAATACACGCCAAGGCTTATTCCCAAAAGCCTTGAAAATTTCACTATTTGCCGTCAATATTGTTTTTTTTGTTTCAGATAGATGCTTCTTCAGAGAGTACCAGATCCCAGCGTTCTTCGATTAACTTTGCGCCGGTCCATTCAATATTCGGTTTTTCTTCCGTTAGTTTAAACTGATACTTTTGATAAAGGTGTCGAGCTGCGTTTAATGTGCTGACCGTCCACAAGAATACGTGCTGGTAATTTCGTTCTGTACAGAAATTGAGTGCAGTCTCCATGAGTTTTTTGCCGAGTCCGATTCCCTGAAAGTTTTCATTCAAGACGAACCACCTTAGCTGAGCGACAGTATCTGTGGATTTGGTAATGGCAATTGAACCGACGATTTCACCGTTCACTTCCGCAACCCAAAGCTCTCCGCCTTCAGTATTAATCATAAATTCAGTTAACCCTTTCATCACGTAGTATTCAAACATCTTTCCGAATTGATAGGTCTGGTCGTACAACTTTCCGTGCAGATGCGCCACGTAGCCAATATCTCCGGGTTGGAAAGGACGAATTACGACAGCTGGCTGAGAAGAATGTTCTTTTGAATAAATGGATTCGATTGTCTGCATAGAGGTAACAAGCTTGGATAAATCACTTTTTGGCAAGTTTCGAACCATTTTCTCTACTTCACGATTTGCATTTTCGACCAAGCTTTTATATATTTCGAACCCTTTTTCAGTCAGAAACAGCGAATAATGCCGTTTATCCAACGTGGACTGTTGCTTTGTAAGGATATTCTCCTCTTCAAACCGCTGTACAATACGGCTCATATAGCCTCGGTCAATCCCCAGATTTTCTCTGACTTCCGTTGCTGTACAACCTTTCTTCATATGTATGGCCGTAATCACACGCGCTTCAGTTAAAGGATAAGGCTGGTTGTAGATCTCCTGATCGATTTTCCCCAAAACATTTGCATAATATCTGTTGAATTTACGGATGCTTTCTACATATTCAAGCAGCTCCATTAGAACACTCCTAATATTCTGAAATTATGTATCCAAGACAGAATATCATTAATAGTTGATTCAGTCAACTAACGAAAGGGGGAGTTTTGGAACGTAGTTAACTAACTAGACATTTTTCATGCTCTTGATGTAGTTGATAGAAAATGATGATTTATTTTTGGCTGAGATGATAATCTATTTGAAATCTTTTTGTATCATACTTAGGTGATTATTAGAACATTTTTTGTTACATATGTGGGATTATCAGAAGCAAGAAGACATATCAATATAAACAGAGAGCAAGAGAAAAGGGCCTATCCCAAAAGGTCATGAAAAGTGACTTTTGGAGAAGCCCTATCGTATTTTTAACGGTGATAATTACCAAAGTAATTAAATTTTCAGAATCCGCTTAATGAAAGGATATGCATGATTCACAGCAGAAGCGGATCGAAAAGATATAGCCCGTAACGGTTATATTAATTTAACTGCCGATTATACACTTTAATGGCGATGAAATAAGCAATGATCATAATGCCGAAGCACCAAGCAAGCGCAAGCCAGATGTCGCTGTTAACGCTCTCTTCACCCAGGAGGGCACGAATAGAATTCACAATGGAAGTCACAGGCTGATTCTCAGCGAACGCACGAACAAATTTAGGCATGGTTTCGGTGGGGACAAAAGCCGAACTAATAAAAGGCAGGAATATCAACGGGTACGAGTAAGCAGTGGCTCCTTCCATGGATTTAGCCGTTAATCCGGGGATAACCGCAAGCCAGGTCAGTGCCAGTGTAAACAGTCCAAGTATCCCGGCTACGGCGAACCAGTCTGTGAGTCCGGCACTTGAACGGAACCCCATCAGCAAAGCGACGAGCAAAACCACGAATACAGCAATGGTATTGGAAACAAGAGAGGTCAGTACGTGAGCCCATAATATCGAAGAACGCTTGATGGGCATGGTGGTGAAACGGGCCATCAGACCACTTTTCACATCGTTGAACAGCCGCAAAGAGGTATAGGCGACACCGGATGCAATGGTAATCAGCAAGATTCCCGGCACTAAATAATTGACGTAGTTGGCCGTGCCAGTTTCTATGGCCCCGCCAAATACGTAGACAAACAGTAACAGCATCATAATCGGCATAATCGCCACGGTGATAATCGTATCGGGACTGCGCAGTATGTTGCGCATTAAACGTCCGAGTAATACCCCTGTTTTGTTTTTCATTTACACTTCCTCCTTTTTGCGTATGATTGCGAGGAAAATTTCCTCTAATGTCGGTTGCTTTTCGATGTACTCGACTTTTGCTGGCGGGAACATCTTTTTGAGGTCAGCTAGAGTGCCGGTCGTAATGATTTTGCCGCCGTGCAGGATGGCGATTCGATCTGCCAATTGTTCAGCTTCTTCAAGATATTGAGTCGTCAGAAAGATTGTGGTTCCACCGACGGCAAGCTCTTTGATGGTATTCCACACTTCAATCCTTGCTTCAGGATCAAGCCCTGTGGTCGGTTCATCGAGAAAAATGACTGCCGGTTTTCCAATCAAACTCATGGCAATGTCAAGCCGGCGTTTCATGCCGCCGGAATAATTTTCCGCCCGGCGATTGGCTGCATCAGTCAGGCTGAATTGGGTAAGCAGGTCATCGGCGACTTGAGCAGGATTGGCAATGCCTAGCAATTTAGCGATCAATAACAGATTTTCTCGCCCGGTGAGCATACCGTCTATCGCAGTGAATTGGCCTGTTAAACTAATGTTCTGACGAATATGATCAGGTTGATGCAAAACATTAAAACCACAAATATCTGCTTCACCGCCATCGGGTCTCATCAATGTTGAGAGGATGTTGACAATCGTTGTTTTGCCCGATCCATTTGAGCCCAGCAATGCGAAAATTTCCCCGCGCCGCACATCAAAATCTACTCCTGTTAAAACCGCCTTCTCTTTAAATGATTTTTCTAATCCCTTTACTGAAACTGCCGACTTACTCATTCTTCTTCCTCCTTCTATATAGTAATACCGATAATACGTACCACTTACTACTAGGTTAAAATAATACTGAATAGCAGAAAGTGTTAATTCAAACACGCACTCAACTATTCAGTCCTTTTCAGTTATCTAATGTGTCATTTTACAAAGCAGCCAAAAAACAGACTGTAATCCGGATCGAGTAAATTCCGAGAGGCTATCGGTTTTGTATTTTCAGTCACGGTTAATTTTATTGTTCAATTTTGCGCGCTGCTTGTCTTGCCAGGTGTCCATGTCCTTCATTAGCTCGTCGCAAAAGTCGGCTACGTTCGCTCCGGTGAGTTCGGTGACTTTCTTGCCGTCTGCGGCGCCTTCTTCAAAGAGCTCGAGTATGCCATTAAAGAGACGGCTGGTTTCCTTCCAGTCCGTGGGTCCACCAGAGCTCCATATATATTTTTGGATAGCGCTGTAAGCATCGCGATATTCACCCGGAAGCGCCTTTGCACGTTTCTCCAGGGCTTTCCATTCACGTTTATCCTCAAAACTTCCGATAACTTTTTCTATAAAACTCATCTGAATTCTCCTTTTTAGTTTATTTTGGTTTTGAGCTCATTAATTTTGCTGGAGATGAACTCCCATTTTTTCCAAAACTCTTCGAGATGCTGCTTACCGGCTGTGTTGAGCGTGTAAAATTTTCTCGGGGGTCCCTTAGTGGAAGGCTTTTTCTCAATATCGACCAGATTATGTTTCTCAAGCCTCATAGTAATGGTATAGACGGTTCCTTCCACAACGTCATTGAAACCGAGGTCGCGCAGTTTTTGAGTTATTTCATAGCCGTATGTTTCTCCCCGGCTGATAATCTCCAATACACACCCTTCTAGCACACCTTTTAACATTTCCGTGTTATTCTCCACACTTCTCACCTCAATTGGATTTGAATCCATCTTTTTCAGGACATTAAAAAACTTGGTCTCCATACTCTGTAATACTAATTACTAGTATATAGTATTACAAACTAGTGTAGGCTGTCAAATAATTATTTCAATTCTTACTGTAGTTTATGAGTAAATAAATTCGCTCAAACTTAATGAAAAAAAGAATCGCCCTTATTCTATATTTGGTATAAGGGTTTTTTGCGGTACATTTATGAAGAAAAAGGTGAGTCTTTGTGCAGCAATTCTCTCTATCATTTTATTTGCTTATTAAAAAGCGAAATTTATATTTATAAAGAGTAATTCATCTTCTACAGAAAATGATAAAATGAGAACATTCATAATATAAACAGGAGGATTTTATGAGGACAACCTTTGTTCAATTTTTAGGAGAACGTCTTTTTGACAATGCTACATGTATCGCTGAAAACGCTATAAATCTCCGTGCTGAAAAAGATGAAAGGTATAAAGCTAATTTGACTTCTAATAGAAGTGAGACGGTCCACTTTTTGGCAGAATTCTTTCAACTCATGGCAGAAAGTTTGAATTCTCAAGAGGATTCTCGAGTGAATATCACCGCGTGGGGGAAAGAAGTGGGGGAGTTGGCAATACGTCATAGTCAAAAGTTGGACGACGCCCTTGCTAGTGCTGCATATCAACGCTTGGCTCTTTGGTCATTTATTGAAGAACAGGCAATTGTCGAAGGGTATTCAGCAACTGACATTTTAGTGATCGCTAAAAGTATAGATCCGATGCTAGATTACGCTATATATGGATTTAGTCAATCTTACGTAAAAAGTCACGAAACAGCATATACGCGTTTTAAATGGTCTCTGCAAGAATGGTCGATACCACTTGTACCACTATTTGAAGGGATTGCAATTATTCCCCTAATCGGTGATATTGACACTAATAGGGCGCAATTACTGATGGAGAAGACTTCTCAACGTGCTACAGAACTTCAACTCTCAAAAATTATTCTTGACCTATCAGGTGTAAGTCTGGTTGATACTATGGTGGCTCATCATATCTTCCAATTAGTAGATGTTTTAGGTTTATTAGGTGTAAAAGTAATGATTACCGGAATCAGCCCTGCCATCGCTCAGACTTGTGTGGATTTAAATATTCAGTTAGAGAAGTTAGAAACAGCTTCGAGTTTGCAATTGGCATTAAAAACGATGGGTTATGGCTCCAAAAATTTCTAGGCTTAGTTTGATCAGGTATGAAAAGGAAGTCATTCCTTGAAAAGTAGAAAATAAAAGATTGTAGCTAGAAATGCGAGGACTAAGAATTAAACCTTATAATTATAATTAAAAATAAGAATCTCAATAATAATCTTCTTCTTATAAATAGAACCCCATGTGATACTCACTTTTAAAAGTGATTTCATGTGGGGTTCTATTTTCCGAGAAAATAATATAGGTATTATGCATGTAAGAATATGTCAGGAGTTGAATGTATAAATAACCTATGGATATGGAATGCACTTTTAAAAATTCATTTAGCAGCATTAGGAGAAAAACGAAAAATTTTTTCAGTAAACAGATTTTTTTACGTAATTATTCAAATCTTTAGAAAGTAATGGCCTGCTGAAAAAGTAGCCTTGTCCTATGTCACAATCAGCATCATTTAATAGAATTGCTTGATCTGATGTCTCAATACCTTCAGCAATTACTTTAATTCCTAAGTTATGGGCTATATCAATAATGGATTTCACAATAATTTTTTTTGAATTATCCTTTTCCATGTTTCTCACGAATGATTGATCAATCTTTAAGTAGTGGATGGGCAGTTGCGTTAGATAACTTAAAGACGAATAGCCAGTTCCGAAGTCATCTAAAGATATTAAAACGCCTAATTCATTCAGATGTGTAAGGATAGTTAGTGTTTTTTCCATTCCAAAAACTTCGACACTTTCAGTTATTTCTAAGTTAAGTCTATGGGGAGGGAAATTTTGTCTTTCTAAAACTGATTCTATTTGTTCAACGAAGTCACTTTGCAATAGTTGTCTAGGCGATATATTGACGCTTAGTATAGAAGGGAATTTTAATGCATTCAGTTCCTTAATAGCTGTCTCAAGTACATATGTTCCAATCCGGTTAATTTGTCCACTTTTCTCAGCAATAGGAATAAACTCCCCAGGAGATACGAATCCAAAATCAGGATGTTGCCAACGAATTAATGCTTCCACTCCGTAAATTGTTGAAGACGATAGCTCAACTTTAGGTTGATACATTAAATAGAACTGATTGTCTTGAAAAGCTTTAGGTAGGTCGCTGGTTAACTTAGTTATTTTAAGAATATCTTGACTGATAGAAGGGTTGTAAATACTATGTTTTCCTTCTCCATTAAGGTTGTCTTTTGAGAAATACATTGCAATATCAGCGAATCGCAAAAGGGTTTCTATGCTTTTTCCATGCTCTGGGTAATAACTAACCCCAATCGTAATTGCGACAGGAATAGTAGATGATAAAACGGAAGGGACTTCTTTGAGTAAGCTTTCAACAAGTCTTCCTACCTCGCTTTCAACTTCAAACCCTACAACGGCAACGAATTTGTCTCCACCATACCTGGCCGTAAATCCCTTAGAAGATATTACTTCATTTATTTTTATAGCTGCCTTTCTAATTAATTTGTCTCCTTCAGAATGTCCATATGTGTCATTGACAGCTTTTAAATTGTTTAAATCAATAAACATGACAGCTAATTGAGTTTGATGGTTGTTTGCTTCTGTCAACAATGTCTGCATTTTTTCATAAAATTGATTACGGTTTGGAAGTCCGGTTAATGTATCAAAATAGGCCAGAGATTTTATCATCTCTAACGCTTCTTTTTTTTCTGTAACATCTAACAAGGTTCCCATTAAAGCAGATTCACCTTTATAAGTAATGAGAGAGGAGCGTAATTCCACTACTCTGGCAGCCTTATTTTTTTTAATAATTTTAATTTCTTCGGGTTTAGTTTCTTTCCCTGATAGATAAAGGCTCACTCTTTTCAATACACGGCGTTTGCTCTCCTCATCCAGTATCTGGTCGTATTTCATACCTGATAATTCTTCTTGTGAATAGCCGGTGAGGCGAGTCATTTGTTGATTTGTATATTGAAATAGACCATTCTGAGAAATATATACAGCTTGGGCACTGTTTTCCACGAGGGTTTGATATTTACTCGCTGATTCCGCTAAATCTTCTTCTACACTTTTTCGGGAAGTAATATCTAAAGTAAATCCATTAAATCGGATAGGTTTGTTACTTGTATCATAAATAGGATACCCTTTAGTTTGCACCCATGCTTCTGTTCCGTCTTTTTTAATGATTTTATATTCAATATTGAATCCTTTTAGACCGGTCAATGAACGTTTTAACTCTAGCTTTCTATTTTCATGTTCTGGATGAATAACTTTATACCATAGATCTGTCTCACTTATTTCTTCTGAAGAATACCCATATACTTTTTCACTGCCCTCAGTAATATATAGTTCTTTTCGTTCCAAATCGACTCCCCAAAAAATCACGTTTACATCTTCACCAAATAAATTCAAATCACTTTGATAAGTACGTTCAAAAAATGCCAATAAGCTTTGCATTTGAATGACTTTATTTTTAAAGGGATGTTTCATTCCTTCACACTCCTTTATTTTTATTTATAAGTTATGCTTACTTCTTGTTGGGAAATAAAAATATATTTTTCCTTATTATTAGTTATTTTTACTTATTTAAGATTATACATTAAAATTATATAATTCATAGATAAGTGCAATAAATTAATCAAAAGACTCATTTTCGTTTAAATTCTTGTGACATAAGTTCTGTTTTTGTTTTATTTTAAGTAAATGAGGTGAAAGAATGTTTATTTTCAAACGAAAGCCTTCTCTATCGAAACGAAGCTTAGCAGAGCTTGAAAAATTTATTGGCAGTACAATTGAATTTATGTTAGTGACGAAGGAAGAAACAATACACGTCCTGGAAAAATATGATTTAATTTTACTTTTCTCATGGGAAGGGAGCTTCATTGAAGGAAACATATATAAGTTCTCTACCTTCACTCTTGCAGAAACGGGATTAAGTAGTTTAATAAACGAGCCTTTATATACAGAAATTCGCTTTTTTGATGAAAGCGATGATGAAGTTAAATACATCGATGATGAAAAAATCAAAGAGCTTTCGCCTTCAAACTTGATAGCGTTTTACAACATTTGTGAATTGATACGAACGGTGGAAATAGAAATCATCTCGCCTAAACGATATAAGTGCTTTTGGAAATAAGCTCTTATTGAAGAAAGGTAAGCTCGAGCACCATTCGAATCATAAAATATTAAGAAGGGAAAGGATTTGTCCCGATTAAAGTTCTTTATGAAGTCCGCTTGACAGTCAGTAAATTGAATAGTTCAATTGAATTTTACAAAGTAATAGGTTTGGAGTTCGATCATCAAGTTGAAGATAATTTAGCTTTTCTTTGGATTGAAAAAGAAAATAGTTGATTAAGTTTATGGAATGCTGAAAAAGTGGAAGTAGAATACTATCATCCCTCCCCAAGGCATATTGCTTTTGAAGTATCAATTGAAGACTTAAAGCAAACTGTTGGATGGTTAAAAAACAAGGGATATGAACCGAGAAAGGCACTTGGCTTTGAATAGACGGAACCTTTGGTGATGACGAATAGTGATTTTGCGTATACCTAAATCCACTTCAATGATCCAGATGGCAATAGCCTAGAATTCATCTGCAAAATAAATAATAGAAATAGAACATGGGTTAGAAGTAGTAATTTACATATCATGAAGTTATCGGAAGAAGCTCAAGCTTCTTCTTTTTTTTATTCTATAAAGTTTACTTTTACGAATGTTCTATTTCCCAAAATTAGCTAGCTATCTTTTTGTTGAATACGTATATTTGAAGAAACAATTATTAGATTCCCAATTTTTAAAAATGAAGAACTTATACAGCAATTTGTATACAGAACAAAAATAGACGACCGAGTGATTGATAAGATAAAGCAAGCTATTGAATGTGGTAAATATAGAAGGGATGTTTATTTGCAATTCACTCAATTTCAGCAACAAGAAAACTGTTTGACTCTCACGTGTTCATTTTATGTAGACGAAGATGACAAAGAAAAGTTAATGGATCAATGGCTAATCAAGTGCCTTGATTGGGAAGAATACTACCAGGATACGATCGTATTGTAATTAAAGTTGACCAAACGATGGAAGAGGCGAAACAGGAGGTGGCGCTAGAGGACTGGTATAGTCTAACTTTCACTGCACTGGATATTAATAAATTCCTGGTGGGAACAGATGCTGAGAAGTTTCACATGTTGTTTGAAAGCATCAAAGAGGGATTGAGGCTAATCGTAGATTTTGATCATTTGGAAAAGGAAAAAATTGAAGAAGTGATGAACGAGGTTGCACAGAAGGGACTCGATATGGAATTGGTGTATGTATCAAAGATACTGGTCAAACAGGTACGGTGACAGTCGCTTCCGCCGGAACGTTTCGGACTGCACATTGTTTTAACAGCATCTCCATCAAGAAAAAGGAAATTGTCATAAAGGGTAGAAAAAGCTATCAAGCAGAAATTACGAGAAAAATGGAGAAGTTACCTGAACATTTTACTTTCGACATATCAGAAGTGTTTAAGTAAAAAAGTACATTCGGCAGTGGTATCTCATTATCATAGTAAGTTTACATCTGAGAAATTATCAGAAGTAGCATTTATTCTAATAACAAAAAGGAAATAGGGAAATGCAGTGCTAATCAGCAAAGCTTTTCCCTATTTGTCTGTTTAAGCATACTTTTACGAACACTCCTATTTCCAAATATATCCATATATCTCAGTTTTCACTCAGTATAGTTAAAGAGAATAGTTTACTAGGAGAGCCAGGTGGGTGGAATTGAAGATGAAGGAGAACAGACGTAATAGAATAAATGAATTAAAGTTAGGACAAAAACAAAAACAACTCGTACAGACGCTTGAATCAAGAAATTACCCACCACTCCAACTTCTGTCATCCATTACGGAAGAGGAAATATGGGACAAAATCAATTAAGGAAAAGTAATAGAAAAAGTAGAAGAAATAAACTTAGAACCCCTTCAAAAGCAAATTGGCCAAATTTTTTCTGCTAGAGAGAAACTAGGAACAGTACTTTATTTTAGTGCAGATAGCTTCATAGTTCAGTTTAATACGATTGAATTGATCCGATACTCGGAGAAGCTGATTGAAGACCTCTCTAAGGAAACACTCTTGCATTGGTTCGTATTTTCAATTGATTTGTACCAAATACTTTTGTTGGAAGAAAGTGAATACGGCTATTATGAGCTAATTTACTATGATGAAAAATCTTATCTGAGTTTAAATATCAGAGATTATCAGAAGAGAAGATGGGGTAGTGACCCCTTAAAGTTAGAGTTTTAGTTATGCAGCTAATTGGCTGGCATGAATTCGGTAATTCACCGGACTCATGCCGGCCAATTTTTCTTTAAT
>NZ_JBHSGL010000005.1:0-803581 GCF_042654465.1 Planococcus dechangensis
ATTAAAGAAAAATTGGCCGGCATGAGTCCGGTGAATTACCGAATTCATGCCAGCCAATTAGCTGCATAACTAAAACTCTAACTTTAAGGGGTCACTACCCAGGCTTCTCCTTCTTTTTTCATCAATTGTTCAATTGGGCTTTTCCAGGAAATATCCGCGTCCGGGTAATTCATGTGAATTTCTTTTTCCAAAAAATGAAAGTCTTCTTTCGTGAAGCCGATCAATTTATCCGGAGTCTCAGTCCATACGAAGATAGACACGACATCAAAAGCATCCTTGGTCGTCCCCAAATATTTCTCACCTTCGAATTGGACACCGCGCAAAGCGATAAAAAAGTTTTTCCGGACGTTCCGTACATCGTCGTGAAAATAATAAGTGCCGGACTCCAGTGCTGCATCGAGCTTTCGTTTCGGGTCGAAAATGAATTTCAGGAGACGGTAAAACATATAAATGATCAAGGCGATTATAATCAAGCGGATCAAAAATGCCATCGTTATGCCCCCTAACAGAATAGTCTTGTGTATAATACGTAACAGAAGCGATGAAGTTTCAATATTTTTTGGAAAAGGAGCAAGTTTATGAACTTACAAGAGCTATTTCATATGCAACGGGAATTGGATCGTTACATCCAGTCAAACCGAAATGTCGAGGTGCCAATATTCCAAAAAAAGGTGCTGGCGCTTCAAGTAGAGCTGTCTGAACTTGCGAACGAAACCAGATGCTTTAAGTTCTGGAGCACAAAAGGACCATCACCCAAAGAAACTTTGCTGGAAGAATACGTCGATTGCATCCATTTTCTATTATCGCTCGGAATTGAAAAAAACTTCGATGAGCTGAAGGAATGGCCTAGACCGCTTGAAGAACAGGATTTAACCGAATTGTTTTTGGCTGCTCATGCAAGAGTCGGCCAATTTGCAGAACGGGCCGAGTTTGAGTCGTACAAAACTTTATGGCAAACATTCGGTGCGATCGCTACAGCATTAGGGTTCAGCTACGAGGAAGTACTGCAAGCTTATATTGAAAAAAATGAAACCAATTACAAACGCCAGCAAGAAGGCTATTAAAAGAATTTTTTGATAACATTGGCGCATTCCTATATAATGGAACAGCAATGACTATTTAGGAGGTCGAAATAATGTCGAAACTAGATGAAACACAACAAATGTTGAAAGATCTTACGGATGCGAATGGCATCCCCGGCAATGAACGCCAATCCCGTGAAGTCATGAAAAAATACATAGCCCCTTTTGCCGATTCTGTTGAAACGGATAATTTAGGCAGCTTGATCGCGAAAAAAGAAGGGCTTGCAGACGGACCTAAAGTGATGGTCGCCGGCCATTTGGATGAAGTCGGATTCATGATTTCCCAAATCGACGACAAAGGTTTCTTGAGATTCCAAACAGTCGGCGGCTGGTGGAACCAAGTCATGCTCGCACAGCGCGTGACGATCACGACGAGAAGCGGCAAGGAAGTGACAGGCGTCATCGGCTCGAAGCCGCCGCATATCCTGTCACCGGAAGCGCGCAAAAAACCGGTGGAAATCAAGGACATGTTCATAGATATCGGTGCATCTTCCCGTGAGGAAGCAAAAGAGTGGGGCGTAACGCCAGGCGATATGGTGACACCTTATTTCGAATTCACGGTCATGAACAATGAAAAGCTATTGATGGCAAAAGCATGGGATAACCGCATCGGTTGTGCGATCGCCATCGATGTTTTGAAAGGCTTGAAAGGCGTCGACCACCCGAACGTCGTATATGGCGTTGGAACGGTCCAGGAAGAAGTTGGCCTGCGTGGTGCGAAAACTGCGACTGCATTTATCCAACCGGATATTGGCTTTGCTGTCGATGTTGGGATTGCCGGAGACACACCGGGAATCACGTCAAAAGAATCCAATAGCAAAATGGGCGATGGTCCGCAAATCTTGTTATTTGACGCATCAATGGTCTCTCACCGAGGCTTGCGTGAATTGGTGCTCGATACAGCGGAAGAATCAGGGATTCCGTATCAGTTCGAAACGATTGCAGGCGGCGGAACAGATGCCGGTTCAATCCATTTGACTGCCAACGGCGTACCTGCGCTGGCGATCGGTGTAGCGACTCGCTATATCCACTCACACGCAGGCATCCTGCACCGCGACGATTACGAGAATGCAGTAAAATTGATCATTGAAGTGATCAAAAAACTCGACCGCGACACCGTAACGAAAATTACATTTGATTGATTATGAAGCCCGGCCGATGCCGGGCTTTTTCTTATGGAAATATATAGAACATATTGAGAATGGAGTTCGTATCTAGAGTCGCGCAAACCAATTCCAGCCATCTTTATCCACATACTTTACCAAGGAAGCGATTCCCCAATTAGTAAATGCCGCGATTCCTTATTGATTTACAAAATCCGAATCGATACATATGTTAGGTAAACTTGACTTAATGTTAATTATACATTACATTATGTTATATAAACTATACATGAATCGAGGGTTGCCAATGTTAAGGAATCGTGTCAAGGAACTGCGGGCAAGATATGGCTATACCCAAAGCGAGCTGGGCAAACAAGTAGAAGTGACGCGGCAGACCATTGCGTTCATCGAAAAAGGCGAGTTTTCGCCGTCGATCACTTTGGCATTAAAGCTGGCTAATGCCTTGCAGGTTGACGTAGGAGAATTATTTTGGTTGGAGGAGGAGTAAACATGAAACAGGATTTCCGCATGACCTATCCGTTATGGAATATGGCATTTATTTTCATACTTGCAGTTATGGCTGTAGGCTTGACGTCGAATTTTGTCACCGTCACTCAGACAGACACGAGCTTAAGCATAGAAGCCCAGGCATTTGATGGATTTTTAACGTTCGTTGCACTGGCTGTTTACCTCGTGCTGATCGTCGTTTATCTGTTTGTATTAAGGTCTCATAACAAGCATCATCCAGATAAAAGAATCTCTCCGTTCTCGATGCGTCCGCCGGAATATATGGAGGAAGACGAAGGAATGACTTTCATTACGAGAAAAGCGGTCCAGAAAGTCTACACGTTCATGACTTGGGCGTTGCCGCTTTTAGCCGTCTTCATCATGGTCGCACCGGTTCCACGCCTTTACATCGTATGGGGAATATTAGCTCTCGCTTTTGGCCAAAACTTGATTTATTATTTGGAAATCCGCAAACATTTTAAGGAGGAGACGGAATGATTTATGAATATGCCTTGATTTTTATCGGAGCGGCGATTCCATGGTTTGAAATCGCGCTCGTCATTCCGCTTGGCATCGTCTGGGGCTTGTCGCCTAGCATGGTGATGCTTGTGGCATTCATCGGCAATATGCTGACGGTGCTCATGTTGATCATCGGCTTTGATAAATTTCGTGACTGGTATACAAAGCGCCAGGAAGCAAAAGGAAAAGCGGCATCGAAGAAAAGCGAACGAGCAGTACGCATCTGGAATAAATACGGCTTGCCCGGTCTGTCGCTTCTAGGACCCATTCTAATCGGCACACACATCGCGGCATTCATCGGTATGACGTTAGGTGCGACCAAGCGCAATACGACCGTCTGGATGGTCATCAGCATCGGTGTTTGGACGCTCGTTTTCGGCATCGTCACGGCGCTCGGCTTTGATTTCTTTACAGCGTAAACTGTGCCTATGCTATACTGAAGCTATTCTGAAAAAAGTGGTGAACGTATTATGAAGCGAATTGAATCTTTGCAAAACTCAATCGTCAAACACTGGAAAAAATTGAGTACGACACGAAAAGAACGCGACAAGTTCGCGGAGTTTCTGATCGAAGGCTTCCATTTGACGGAAGAGGCATTGACCAAAAAAGAATTGATCAAAGGCTTGATTGTCCGTGAAGGCACAACGATTCCGGACAATTGGGACATAGAAGGTGTGCCGCTTTATGTCGTGACGGCACAGATCGCCAAGGAGATTGCAGAAACCGAACACACTCAAGGCATTTTCGCGCATTGCGCACAGCCTGAGTTTGACGCGGCGCAGCAAGAACAATGGCAGACGCTGTTATTGGTGGATGCCGTCCAAGATCCGGGCAATGTCGGCACGATGATCCGCACAGCGGCGGCGGCAGGCATCGATGCAGTAGTTCTCGGAAAAGGATCGGCGGATGCGTTCAACCCGAAAACGGTGCGCTCGGCGCAAGGTGCACATTTCCAGGTGCCGATCGTTAAAGGCGATTTGTTCGATTGGGTCGGAAATTTGAACGGCCGGGACATTCCGGTGTACGGTACGGCGCTGCACAAATCCGTGCCGATGTACGAAGCCGAGTCCCAGCAGCAGTTTGCGCTTATTGTCGGCAATGAAGGAAGCGGCGTCGAACCGCAGCTTTTGGAGCAGACGACACAAAATCTCATGGTGCCACTATATGGGCCTGCCGAGTCGCTGAACGTGGCGGTGGCGACGGGAATTTTGCTTTATAGCCTCATTGTGAAAACTGGTGTTTGATTAACCGGCGAAAGTTCATTATAATTGAATAGAAATAACAAAAGCATCGACCGGGAAAAGTATGTTGTTCCACTGCATCCAAGGAAGTCCGCCCTCGACTGAAAGCGCGGATATGCAGAGACACCAGAAGTTCACCCCGCGAGCTGTCTGACGGGGACCGGCCGCGTGCCGTAAAGTCAGACCGGTGAAGAGCCGTTAACGAATCGAGTGATCGCATGAGTGCGATAACTAGGGTGGTACCGCGAATCAATGCCTCGTCCCTTTTTGGGGCGGGGCTTTTTTATGTTCAAGGAGGAGAGAAAATGGAAGCAAGATTGCAGGAATTGAAAAATGAAGCACTTGGAAAAATTGAATCGGCACAAACGGTCAAACAATTGACCGAAGTCCGTGTGGCGTATTTAGGGAAAAAAGGACCGATTACCGATGTTTTGAAAGGCATGGGCAAATTGCCGGCAGAAGAACGCCCTAAAATGGGTGCACTCGTCAACGAAGTGCGCGGAGAAGTGACGGAATCTTTGGATGCCCGCATGGTCATTTTGGAAGAACAGGCGATCAATGAAAAACTGCAGCGGGAAACGATTGATATTTCGTTGCCGGGCCGTCCTGCCAAAACAGGCAATCCACATCCGCTGACGCGTGTGGTGGAAGAAATCGAAGACTTGTTCTTGTCGATGGGCTATGAAATCGCAGAAGGGCCGGAAGTGGAAAAAGATTATTATAACTTTGAAGCACTCAATTTACCGAAAGGCCATCCAGCACGTGATATGCAGGATTCCTTCTATGTAACAGAAGATATTTTGCTGCGCACACATACATCGCCCGTACAGGCTCGCACGATGGAAGCGAAAGGCGGCAAGCCGATCAAGATCATCTGCCCGGGTAAAGTGTACCGACGCGACAATGACGATGCGACTCATTCGCATCAATTCACGCAAATCGAAGGACTCGTTGTCGGAGAAGACATCCGCATGAGCGATTTGAAAGGGACTTTGTCCGTATTCGCCAAAAAAATGTTCGGAGAAGACCGCGAAATCCGTTTGCGCCCAAGTTTCTTCCCGTTCACTGAGCCATCTGTTGAAATGGATATTTCCTGCTTTAAATGCGGCGGTGACGGCTGCAACGTCTGCAAAAAGACCGGCTGGATCGAAATTCTCGGCGCCGGCATGGTGCACCCAAACGTGCTGGAAATGGCTGGCTACGACTCGAAGCGCCTGACCGGATTTGCATTTGGCATGGGGCCGGAGCGCATCGCGATGCTGAAGTACGCGATTGAAGACATCCGCCATTTCTACACGAACGATGTCCGCTTCTTAACGCAATTTCAACGAACGGAATTATAAGGAGGAACCTTCATGTTAGTATCAACAAAATGGTTGAAAGAATACGTAAATACACAAGATTTGCCCCCTGCAGAACTAGGGGAGAAAATCACGCGTGCAGGCATCGAAGTCGACGCGGTGATCGACCGTTCGGAAAGTTTGGCGAACTTGGTCATCGGTTATGTGACGGAATGTGCGAAGCATCCGGAAGCAGATAAATTGTCAATTTGCCAAGTGGATGTCGGGGGCGGGGAAATCGACCAGATCATCTGCGGAGCAGCGAATATTGCACAAGGGCAATCGGTCATCGTGGCACGTCCGGGTGCGAAACTTCCCGGCGGCATGAAAATCAAAAAAGCGAAACTGCGCGGCGAGGAATCAAACGGCATGATCTGCTCGCTTCAGGAACTCGGCATTGAATCGAAACTCGTGCCGAAAAATTACGCAGAAGGCATTTACGTATTGCCTGAAGCTGCAGAACCAGGCACCGATGTTGTGTCCTATCTCGACTTGGACGATACGGTCCTTGAACTGGGCTTGACGCCGAACCGTGCAGATGCGATGAGCATGCTCGGTGTCGCGTATGAAGTCGGCGCCATTTTGGAAGAAGCAGTGAGCTTGCCGAATATTGAGTATGCTGAAGCAAATGACCGTGCAGAAAGTATGCTGAGCTTGGAAATCAATGCACCTGAAGCAAACCCGTTGTACGTCGCAAAAGTTGTCCGCAACATTACGGTGAAAGAATCGCCGATTTGGCTGCAGCAGCGTTTAATGGCTGCAGGCGTACGCCCTCACAATAACGTCGTCGATGTGACGAACTATGTATTGATGGAATATGGACAGCCTTTGCATGCTTTTGACTATGATTCACTTGGCACTGGCAATATCACCGTGCGCCAGGCGAAACAAGGCGAGAAAATTACGACGCTCGATGATACGGAACGGTCATTGTCCCCGCATCATTTGGTTATCACCAATGGCAAAGACCCAGTCGCGCTTGCCGGCGTGATGGGCGGGGCGAACTCAGAAGTGAGCGATAGCACGACGACGGTCGTCATCGAATCGGCTTATTTTGCGGCTGATTCGATCCGCCGGACATCAAAAGACCATAACTTAAGAAGCGATGCGAGTTCACGTTATGAAAAAGGCGTCGACCCGAACCGCGTCATCCCGGCTGCTGAGCGCGCTGCGCAATTATTGGCACAACTCGCTGACGGGGAAGTACTCGGCGGATCGCTCGTATTCGATGAGTTGGATAAGCAAGAGCGCACCGTAAAAGTCTCACCTGACTTCATCAATAGCCGTCTTGGCATGAAAATTCCGTTGGAAGACATGCTCGATATTTTGAGCCGTTTGAAATTTGAAACAGAAGCGGCTAACAATCAATTGATTATCCAAGTGCCGACGCGCCGCCAGGATATCCAAATTGAAGAAGATGTTGTAGAAGAGATTGCCCGTCTTTACGGCTACGACGAAATTCCGGCGACCTTGCCGCGCACTGACGCTACACCAGGCGGACTAAGCCCGTATCAGGCCAAGCGCCGCATTGTCCGCCACTTTTTGGAAGGCGCGGGGCTGCTGCAGGCAACGACTTATTCCTTAAGTTCTGAGCAATCCGCCACTCAATTTGCATTGGAGCCGACCGAAACGACGCGCCTATTGATGCCGATGAGTGA
The DNA here is from genome assembly GCF_042654465.1 of Planococcus dechangensis. NCBI lineage: Bacteria > Bacillati > Bacillota > Bacilli > Caryophanales > Caryophanaceae > Planococcus > Planococcus dechangensis. The sequence goes on from NZ_JBHSGL010000005.1 coordinate 7,451, forward strand.
AGAACGCAGCGTACTGCGCCAAAGCCTGCTGCCTCATTTGCTCGAGTCGCTCGCATATAACACAGCCAGACGTACCGATTCAGTCGCTTTGTATGAAACGGGTGCTGTGTTCTTGAAAGGGCAAGACGAATTGCTCGATGAGCAGGAACAATTGGCTATTGTCATGACTGGATTATGGCTTGACCATGGCTGGCAAGGAGAGAAAAAGCCAGTCGACTTTTTCGTCGCCAAAGGCATTGTCGAGGGACTTGCCGAAAAACTTGGCTTTAAATTTTCATTTGAACGCGGCGAACTTGACGGCTTGCACCCTGGCAGAACGGCATTTATCATGTTGGATGGAGCGCGTATTGGCGTGATCGGTGAACTGCATCCGTCCGAGCAGAAAAAACGCGACTTGAAAACAACGATCGCTGTGGAATTGAACTTGGCGACATTGCTGACCTTGGAAACAGAAGGGCTCATCTACACGCCGGTTCCGCGTTACCCGTCAATTTCGCGCGACGTGGCGCTAGTGCTGTCGAAAATCGTAGAGGCACAGTCAATCGAGCAAGTCATCCGCAAAGCGGGCGGCAAGCTATTGAAAGATGTCCGTGTCTTTGATCTGTACGAAGGCGAAGGAATGGAAGACGGCAAAAAATCTTTGGCCTTCTCGCTGACGTATTTTGATCCGGAGAAAACCTTGACGGACGAAGAAGTGAACGCGGCGCATGACAAAGTCATCAATGCGCTCACTGAGTCGGGCGCTGAACTGCGCTAAACAAATTCTCATGGACACTGCCTCTTTGGCAAGCGGCTGAAGCCGTAACCCGAGAATCGGCTCGTGAAATGAAGATTTGAAAAGTCAATGAATGAAAAATGCCTGGAACTCGTGAAGAGCTCCAGGCATTTTTTTCATGTATTCTTTTTCTTTGCCGCTAAGGCTTGCGCTTTTTTAGTGTTGGCGAAATGGACTTTCGTGATGGTTCGGAGAAAAGATTCGCCGCGTGATAAGAGGATTTTTGCGGCGGTCTTGTCAACAATTGCGCCGGCGCCTTTTGGCAAGGTCATGCCGGCAGTTGCGCTGAGCCGGTCCATTTCTTCGAGAAAGGCAACGCGCGCGATGATCGACGCGCAGGCAACCGACACATGGAGGTTTTCCGCTTTTGTGGAAAACAATACATTTTCACGGATGATCTCCGATTCTTTTGCGATGTGTTTATAATAAATGCCACGTTCGGCGAATTGATCGATCAGGATGGCATCCGGTTTCTCCGGAGCGATTTTCCGCAGCACATGCTTGAGCGCCTGATTATGAAGCAATGCCTTGATCTTGCCTTGCGACCAGCCTTGTGACTGCACGTCGTTATATTTCTCATTATTCAAGGTCAGCACGCTATAAGGGAACGACGCTTGCAAATCCGGCGCAATTTTGCGCATATAATCATCCGTCAGCTGCTTGGAATCTTTGACGCCGAGCTCTTTCGCTAATGCGATTTGGTGGGATGGGATAAAGCATGCCGCGACGGTGATTGGGCCGAAAAAGTCTCCGGTGCCGGTTTCATCCGAGCCGAGCACCGATAAGTGTTCAAAATTCGGCGGCAGTTTATCGCCTTTTGCCTGATTTGTTTGTTCGGAACGTTCCGCTGCGCCCCATATTGCGGTTTCCCGATCGGCGCCGGCTCCTTGGAACATCACTTTTCCGGAATTATAGACAGTGATCGTAGCATCCGGCAGTTTGGCGGTAAAGCGGGCGTGGGGATTTTTTGAATTGATTTCCGCTTTTTGGTAATGATTGATCAGTTGTTGAAGCATTTCTTCCGTCAGTTTTAAGACGCTATTCGACATGGGCTCGCCTCTTTCTTATGATTCACAATCCGCTTGTGTTCGTGTTATGATGGTCTATAGAATTCTAAAGGGGGAACGCGCAGTGCAGGAACAGCATAAAATTCGCACAGTCGTTGATATATATGGCCATACATATAAGATGTTCGGTACCGAAACATCCGGCCATATGAGGCTTGTCGCTTCGATGGTCGACAGCAAGATGCGGGAGATTAATGCCGCCAATCCATCGCTTGACCAAGCGAAGCTCGCCGTATTGACCGCAGTAAATGCGACACATGAATATCTTAAACTGAAAGAGCAGCTAGAACAAATGCAAATTGAACTGAATAACTTGAAGGGTTGACGGATAATGCTTGATTTAATTTTATTGGTATTGCTGTTAGCTGGCTTGTTGATCGGCTTTAAACGCGGATTGGTGCTGCAATTTTTCCATATGGTCGGTTTTGTGGTAGCGCTAATTGTCGCTTACACATACTTCCGCCCGCTGGCTGAAAACTTTGTGCTATGGGTGCCGTATCCGACTGTCGATGACAGTTCACGTTTTGCGATCGCAGTCGAGCAATTGAATTTGGATGAAACTTTTTACCAGCTATTGGCTTTTGCATTGATTTTCTTTGTAGTGAAGTTTTTGCTCATGCTGATCGCCTCGATGTTCGATTTTGTAAAATATATACCGGTTCTTGGCTTTCTTAGCCGCATCCTCGGTGCTGTGCTTGGATTTATTGAAGCTTATGTCCTGTTATTTTTCGCAGTCTATGTGTTTGCGCTATTGCCAATCGATGCAATACAAAACCAGCTCGAAAATTCCAGAATTGCCCGTGCACTGCTTGAGCATACGCCTTATTTCTCTGAGAAAGTGAAGGAATGGTGGTATATTTATATGTAGTAGGAACTTCTCTCTTACGAGGGAAGTTTTTTTATGAACCGATAAGGGGGCTTATTTTGGATGAATAAAAAAATTATTATCCGCACCTTGGAAAATATAGCATTATATATGGAATTAAAAGGGGACAACCCGTTTAAAGTATCGGCTTTCCGCAAAGCCGCACAAGCGCTTGAACTTGATCAACGCAGTTTGGACGAAATTGAAGACGTGACCAAGCTGAAAGGCATCGGAAAAGGCACAGGCGACGTCATCACGGAACTTCTCGCCGAAGGTAAATCATCGGTTCTCGAAGAGCTTCAGGAAGAAGTGCCGAAAGGGCTTGTCCCGATGCTGAAGCTGCAAGGGCTTGGCGGCAAGAAAATCGCCAAATTGTATAAGGAACTCGGCGTCGATTCAATGGAAAGCTTGAAACAGGCATGCCTCGACCAGCGCGTGCAGGCACTTCCGGGTTTCGGGGCGAAGTCAGAAGAGAAAATCCTCTTGGAACTTGAGAACTTCGCGACCGACCCAGGCCGCCACCCCATTTGGAAAACGGAAGAAACGGTGGCATTTATCGAGAACTTGCTGACGACGATTTCCGGCATTAGCGATTTTTCAGTGGCTGGCAGTTTCCGGCGCACGAAAGAAACGAGCAAAGACCTTGACTTTATTATCGCAACAGACGACCCTGCTAAGGTGAAAGAGCAGCTGCTTGCCGGATTGCCGGTAACCGAAACTATCGCATCTGGGGATACGAAAGTGTCGGTCGCTGTGGAAGTGGTTGAGCCGATCGATGTCGATTTCCGGCTTGTCGCACCGAAGGAGTTTGCAACGGCACTTCATCACTTTACTGGCTCGAAAGACCACAATGTGCGCATGCGACAGCTCGCCAAAGCCAAAAAAGAAAAAATCAGCGAGTACGGTGTCGAGCAAGAAGATGGATCGATCTTGACATTCGATTCCGAAGAGCAATTTTATGCCCATTTTGATCTGCCGTTCATCCCGCCGACTGTACGCGAAGATGGCCGTGAAATCGACCGCATTGATGAGTTACCGTCGCTTGTTTCGATACAAGATATCCGCGGAGACCTCCATATGCACACAACTTGGTCCGACGGCGCGCATTCTATCAACGAAATGATCGATGCCTGCCGTGAGCGCAACTATGAATACATGGTCATCACCGATCATTCCCAATATCTCAAAGTCGCCAACGGCTTAACGCCTGAGCGTTTGCTCGAACAAAACGCCAAACTGAAAGAAGCCAATGGGCAGTACGGCGATATAGAAGTCATGTCAGGAACAGAAATGGACATTTTGCCGGACGGCAGCTTGGATTTTGATGACGAAGTATTGAGTCAATTGGATTTCGTCATCGCGAGTATCCATTCGAGTTTCCAACAGCCGCAGGAACAAATCATGGCACGCATACTGACAGCGATGAAGAATCCCAATGTCCATATGATCGCCCATCCGACCGGCCGCATCGTTGGCAAGCGTGACGGCTATGACCCGGACGTTGAACAAATTCTCGACTGGGCGAAGCAATACGGCAAGATCGTCGAATTGAACGCCAGCCCGTATCGCCTCGACCTTGCTGTAGAGTGGCTGGTCATGGCGCAGGACAAAGGGGTGCCGGTGGCCATCAATACCGATGCCCATGCAATCGAAGGATTGGACGTCATGGAAACCGGTGTCCGACACGCACAAAAAGCATGGCTGAAAAAAGACAATATCGTCAATACATGGCCGCTTGAAAAACTGAAAGATTTTTTGAAACGATAAAGGAGGAGTTTATATGATCGCGGAGCGCGCATTACGAACTCTCGAATTCTATAAAATCCGTGAAGCTGTGGCAGCGTTTTGCACCTCATCACTCGGCAAAGACTTAGTGAAAGGGCTATTGCCGTCGACAGACATTGCGGAAGTAAACCGTTTGCTAGAAGAAATGGATGAAGCCTACCAAGTTCTGCGCATCAAAAACAATGTGCCGATGGGCGGGATATTCGATATTCGCCCCCATGCCAAACGCGCGCAGATCGGCGGAACCTTGAGCCCAGTGGAATTGATGGAAGTTTCCGCTACCATCAGGGCCAGCCGGATTTTGCGCCATTTTCTGGAAGCAATCGACCAAGAAGGGGATATCAGAATTCCCCATTTCATGGAAAAGAAAGAAAGCATGCCGATTTTGACACAGCTGGAACATGACATCAATGCGTGCATTGATGATAACGGGATGGTTGTCGACAGCGCCAGTGCTGAACTGCGCAGCATCCGACAGTCGCTGCGTGCGCAGGAAAGCCGCGTGCGCGAAAAGCTGGAGAGTTTGATTCGCGGGCGCAATGCCTCGAAAATGCTGTCGGATTCCATCGTGACGATCCGCAACGACCGCTTCGTCATACCGGTCAAGCAGGAATACAGAAGCCATTACGGCGGCATTGTCCACGATCAATCGTCTTCAGGGCAGACTTTGTTTATCGAACCGGATGCGGTTGTGCAGGCCAACAACGAAGTGCGCCGCCTCAAACTGAAAGAAAAAGATGAAATCGACCGCATCTTGCAAATGCTATCCGCCGAAGTGCAGGAAGTCGCCCATGACTTATTCACCTTGGTGGGGGTATTGGCTGAAGTCGATCTCATATTAGCGAAAGCGAAATATGGACAGACGCATAAATGCTCCAAGCCAGACATGAATACAGAAGGTTATATCAATTTGAAAAAAGCGCGCCACCCGCTCATCCCACAGGAAGAAGTCGTGCCGAATGATATCGAGTTCGGCCGCGACATTACGGCTATCGTCATCACTGGCCCGAATACGGGGGGCAAGACCGTTACCTTGAAAACGGTCGGCCTAGCGACATTGATGGCACAAGCAGGCATTCCGGTGCCGGCGCTCGAAGGTTCGGAACTCGCGGTATTCGATCAGATCTTCGCGGATATCGGGGACGAGCAATCGATCGAGCAAAGCTTGAGTACGTTTTCTTCCCATATGGTCAACATCGTCGATATCTTGGAGAAATTCGACGAGAACTCGCTGGTCATTTTCGATGAACTCGGGGCAGGTACCGACCCGCAAGAAGGAGCAGCTTTGGCAATTTCTTTGCTCGATGAAGTTCATGGCAGAGGTGCGCGCGTCATTGCCACCACTCATTATCCGGAACTGAAAGCTTATGGCTATAACCGGGAAGGAGTCGCCAATGCCAGTGTCGAATTCGATGTAGAGACATTGAGCCCGACCTACCGTCTGTTGATCGGTGTTCCAGGCCGCAGCAACGCATTCGAAATTTCGAAGCGTCTCGGCTTGCCCGAGCATATCATTGCACATGCGAAAAGCTTCACCGGCACCGACCGCAAAGAAGTCGATTCAATGATCGCATCACTAGAGAAGAGCCGCCGGGAAGCGGAGCATGATGCCGAAGAAACAAAAGCCGTTCTCGAACAATCGGAACTATTGAAAGACGACTTGGCGAAACGTTTGGCGGATTACGAAAGCCGCCAGGAACAACTGGAAGACAAAGCGAAAGACAAAGCACGGAAAATTGTTGAGCAGGCTCGTGCAGAAGCGGAAGCTGTTATCAGCGAGTTGCGCAAGATGCAGTTGACGCAGCAGACCGGTATCAAAGAGCACCAACTGATCGATGCGAAAAAGCGTCTGGAAAATGCGACGCCTGAAAACCGTGTATTGAAAAAGGCGAAAAAGATCAACGAGCCGGTGCCGTTGAAACCGAATGATGAAGTGAAAGTGCTGTCGTTCGGGCAAAAAGGCACGCTGCTGGAAAAAGTATCCGACCATGAATGGATCGTTCAAGTCGGCATCTTGAAAATGAAGCTGCCTGAGTCAGACCTCAATTACACAAAACCTGAAAAGCAAAAACAAACGCGCACGATGACCACTTTAAAAGGGCGCGACGGCTATACGAAGATGGAACTCGACTTGCGTGGCGAGCGATATGAAGATGCGTTGTCGCGCGTGGAGAAATATTTGGACGATGCGCTGCTTTCGAATTACCACCAAGTATCGATCATCCACGGCAAAGGAACCGGCGCGCTTCGTCAAGGCGTACAGCAGTATTTGAAAAAACATCCGCGCGTGAAAAGCTACCGTTTCGGTGAAGCAGGCGAAGGCGGTTCAGGTGTAACGGTCGCTGAATTAAAGTAAGCACCGGAAAGGAAGGTTGAAGATGTTCGAAGATGGATTTTGGACTCATCCTCTCGTTGAGACGGCAGGATATTTCAGTGTTGTCGTTTTATGCTTGATTGTAGCGATGGCGCTTTTTGAAGCAGTGACGAAATATAACAACTGGGAAGAAATCAAAAGCGGCAACCTCGCCGTGGCGATGGCAACCGGCGGGAAGATTTTCGGCGTCACGAACATTTTTCGTTTTTCTATCGAACAGCATTCCACGCTCCTGGAAATGATCGGCTGGGGCTTGTTCGGATTTACGCTGTTGATTTTTGCCTATATGCTGTTTGAATTTTTGACGCCGAAATTCAAAGTCGATGAAGAGATTGCGCGTGATAACCGCTCAGTCGGCTTGATTTCGATGACGATTTCAATCGGTTTGTCTTTCGTCATTGGCGCAAGTATTTCATAGGAGTTGGAACGCATGGAAAACCTCATTAAAATTTTAATTGTTTTTTGCATCTTGTTCGTATTAGTAGGAATTGTTTTTCTGTTTGTTTTTTAAAAGCGGCCATTGCGCCGTTTTTTTATTAGAAAAAATGATATTAAAAATAAAGTTTGAAAGCGCTGCCATCTTTCTTTATAATAAAATTAGGAATATTCTCATGATTCCGATAAATAAGGGGAGGTAGAAAGTATGTCTAATAAACCGTGGTTGGCTCATTACCCGCCAGAAGTTCCGCACACGCTCACATATCCCAGCATACCGGTACAGGAATATTTGACAAAAGCTTACGAAGATTTTCCACAGAAGACGGCAATTCATTTTCTTGGAAAAGATGTCAGTTACGAGGAGCTTTACCAATCTGCCATGAAGATGGCGAATTATCTCCAAAAGCTCGGCATCCAAAAAGGCGACCGTGTATCCATCATGCTGCCAAACTGCCCACAGGCGGTCATCAGTTTCTATGGAATACTTTATGCAGGCGGTGTTGTCGTTATGACCAATCCGCTTTATACCGAACGTGAAATTTCTTACCAGATGAACGACTCAGGTGCCAAAGCCATCATCTCCCTTGATATTCTATTCCCGCGCATCAATAAAGTGCTGAAAGAAACAAAGCTCGAAAATGTCATCATCACCGGCATCAAAGATTACTTGGCATTTCCGAAAAACCTGGTATATCCATTTATCCAGAAAAAACAATACGGCATGGTCGTGAAAGTCGAGCATCGCGGCCTCAATCATTTGTTTACGGAAATCATGAAAACCGCTAGTCCAAATATTTCAGAGCCGCCGTTTGATTTTGAGGAAGATTTGGCGCTTTTGCAATATACAGGAGGAACGACTGGTTCGCCTAAAGGCGTCATGCTGACGCATCGCAATTTGATTTCCAACGCAACGATGTGCGATGCTTGGCTTTACAAGTCGACGCGCGGCGAAGAAACGATCATGGGTATCATCCCGCTGTTCCACGTATATGGCTTGACGACGGTGTTGATCTTGTCGGTCATGCAAGGGAATAAGATGGTACTGCTGCCGAAATTCGATCCGGAGCAAGCCTTGAAAACGATCAACAAGCAAAAACCGACACTGTTCCCAGGCGCACCGACACTTTATATCGGCTTATTGAACCATCCGGACATCGCCAAATATGATTTGTCTTCTATTGAAGCATGTTTGAGCGGATCGGCGCCACTGCCGACAGAAGTCCAAGAGAAGTTTGAGCGCATCACCGGAGGCAAGCTCGTCGAAGGCTATGGCCTGACGGAAACTTCACCAGTCAGTCACTCGAATCTTGTATGGGGCGAACGGACAAAAGGCTCGATCGGTATGCCGTATCCGGATACAGATAGTGAAATCTTTTTACCAGGAACAACTGAACCGGTTCCAAACGGTGAAATCGGTGAAATTGCCATTAAAGGCCCTCAAGTGATGAAAGGCTACTGGAACCGCCCAGATGATACTGCTGCCACGATTGTCGACGGCTGGTTATTGACAGGGGACCTAGGCTACATGAATGATGAAGGCCAATTCTTTATCGTTGACCGGAAAAAAGACATGATCATAGCCGGCGGCTTTAATATTTACCCGCGTGAGATCGAAGAAATTCTTTACGAGCATGAAGCGATCCAGGAATGTGTCGTTGCCGGAATCCCTGATCCTTATCGCGGAGAAACGGTAAAAGCATACATTGTCCTGAAAGAGGGGTATACTGTTACAGAAGAACAACTCGACAAGCATTGCCGAGAGCATCTGGCAGCATTTAAAGTTCCGCGTATTTATGAGTTCCGCAAAGAACTGCCGAAGACAGCAGTCGGGAAAATCCTCCGCCGCTCATTGGTAGACGAGGAAGTCGCCAAACGGGACGAAGCCGTTCCTTCATAAATCGGTAAAAGCTTGACACATATACAACAAAACGATAATATGAAAATATGAATGAATCGCCATTCATATTTTCATATTTTTTTGGGTGGTGAAACGATGGTAAGAAAAGATAAACCGAAATACAAACAGATCATCGATGCTGCCGTAATCGTCATCGCAGAAAACGGCTATCACCAAGCGCAAGTTTCGAAAATTGCCAAGCAAGCCGGTGTAGCAGATGGAACTATTTATCTGTATTTCAAAAACAAAGAAGATATCCTCATTTCCGTGTTCCAGGAAAAAATGGGCGTGTTCGTAAGTGAATTGGAAAAAATCATCGCACAAGACGCCTCAGCTGCCGATAAGCTCGGGATGATGATCAACAGCCATTTCAGCTTACTAGCGGGCGATTTGCATTTAGCGATCGTAACGCAACTCGAGCTCCGGCAGTCCAATCATGAAATCCGTATAAAAATCAATAATGTGCTCCGCGGTTATTTGAAGTTGATGGACCAAATTCTCATCAGCGGCATAGAATCAGGCGAGTTTGATCAAAATATGGATATTCGTCTAGCCCGCCAGATGGTTTTTGGTACAATGGATGAGACCATAACTACGTGGGTGATGAACGAACACAAGTATGATTTGGTCGAACTAGCACCAAAAGTACAGCGTTTGTTGCTAAAAGGCATGCAAGCATAAGGGAAGGGATGAGCAGATGGAATTTATCACGTGGAAAAAAGAAGATGGAGTAGCCATTGCCACGATCAATCGTCCGCCGGCAAACGCCTTGTCGCGCGCATTGATTTTGGAAGTGGATGAACTTTTGAATGAAGTGGAAAACGACGCCGATGTACGCGCGATCGTCTTGCACGGAGAAGGCCGCTTTTTCTCTGCAGGAGCTGACATCAAGGAGTTCACGAAAGTAACTTCGGGCGAAGAATTCTCGAAACTGTCCGCGAGCGGACAAGCTGTGTTCGAGCGTGTGGAAACTTTCCACAAGCCGGTCATTGCGGCAATCCACGGAGCAGCACTTGGCGGCGGCTTGGAACTTGCCATGAGTTGCCATATGCGTTTTGTAACGGAAAATGCTAAACTAGGATTGCCTGAACTTCAATTGGGCTTGATCCCAGGATTTGCAGGAACGCAGCGATTGCCGCGTTTTGTCGGCGTCGCTAAGGCTGCTGAAATGCTATTGACGAGCGATCCGATTTCGGGAACAGAAGCAGCACAGCTTGGCCTAGCGAACCGCGCTTACGGCGAAGAAGACCTTCTTCCGCAAACGCTTTCAATTGCGAAGAAGATTGCGAAAAAAAGCCCCGTTTCCGTGAAAGCGGCTATCGATATGCTGCAGTATTCGAAACATGCAGCTTATCATGAAGGAGTTAAAGCAGAAGCGGATTCTTTCGGTACGGTATTCGTATCTGAAGACGCCAAAGAAGGCATTGGAGCATTCCTGGAAAAACGAGAAGCACAATTCAAAGGGAAATAATACTTGGGAGGTTTACGTTCATGAACATTTATGTATTGGTAAAACGCACATTCGACACAGAAGAAAAGCTAGTGGTTTCTGGTGGCCAGATTCAAGAAGATGGCGCCGAGTTCATCATCAACCCATATGACGAGTATGCGATTGAAGAAGCAATTACAGTCCGCGACGCTCACGGCGGCGAAGTGACGGTAGTCACGATCGGCGACGAAGAAGCAGAAAAGCAATTGCGCACAGCACTTGCAATGGGCGCTGACAAAGCGGTCTTGATCAATACAGAAGATGATGTAGAAGAGCTTGATCAGTTTACTTCAGCTTACATATTGGCAGAGTATTTGAAAGACAAAGAAGCGGACTTGATCTTGGCAGGAAACGTTGCAATTGACGGTGGATCTGGACAAGTCGGGCCGCGTGTCGCTGATTTACTCGACATCAACTACGTGACGACGATCACCAGCCTCGAAATCGATGGCGATACGGTGAAAATCATCCGTGACATCGAAGGCGATGCAGAAGAGCTTGAAACATCATTGCCATTATTGGTAACGGCTCAGCAAGGCTTGAACGAGCCGCGTTATCCATCGCTACCTGGGATCATGAAAGCGAAGAAAAAGCCGCTTGAAGAGCTTGAGCTTGATGATCTTGATATCGAAGAAGAAGATGTTGAAGCGAAAACGCAAACAATCGAAGTTTACTTGCCGCCGAAAAAACAGGCCGGCCGCATTCTGGAAGGCGAAATTCCACAACAAGTTTCTGAACTGGTCAGCTTGCTTCGCAGCGAAGCGAAAGTTATATAAACGTACGCCAATCATTTATTTTCACATCTACTTAGGGGGTTAACGGACTATGTCGAAAAAAGTATTAGTATTGGGCGAAACGCGTGAAGGCGCATTGCGCAACGTATCATTTGAAGCAATTGCTGCAGCCAAGAAAATTTCAGGTGGCGGAGAAGTTGTCGCTGTCCTGCTCGGTGAAGCAGTCGGCGAGTTCGGCAGCGAATTGGTGGCTTACGGCGCAGACCGTGTCATCACTGTCGAACACCCGCATTTGAAATCTTATACATCTGATGGCTATAGCCAAGCATTCATGGCGGTCATCGAACAAGAACAGCCAGGAGCGATTGTCTTCGGCCATACAGCTGTCGGCAAAGACTTATCACCGAAAATCGCATCGAAGTTGCAAACCGGCTTGATCTCGGATGTGACAGACATCGAAGGGGAAGGCGCAGATGCAGTGTTCATCCGCCCGATCTATTCCGGTAAAGCATTCGAAAAAGTGAAGTTGAAAGATGACGGCGTCGTCTTCATCACCGTACGCCCGAACAACATCACGCCACTTGAACGCGAAGAGCGCTCTGGTGATGTGTCGAGCTTGTCGGTCGATATCACGAACTTGCGCACAATCATTAAAAATGTTGTCCGCAAATCTGCAGAAGGCGTCGATCTTTCGGAAGCGAAAGTCATCATCGCCGGCGGACGCGGCGTCAAGAGCAAAGAAGGCTTTGATTCATTGAATGAACTGGCCAACCTTCTCGGAGGAGCAGTCGGCGCTTCACGTGGTGCATGTGATGCTGATTACTGCGACTACTCGCTTCAAATCGGCCAGACAGGAAAAGTCGTTACACCTGACCTTTACATCGCTGCAGGAATCTCCGGGGCGATCCAGCACATGGCAGGAATGTCCAACTCCAAAGTCATCGTTGCGATCAACAAAGACCCGGAAGCAAACATCTTCAAAGTAGCAGACTACGGCATCGTCGGAGACCTTTTCGACGTCATCCCGTTGCTCACTGAAGAATTCAAGAAAGTCATGTAATCACGGCAGCCCGCCAGCCAAGCAGCGGGCTGTTTTTTTGACTGCAAATGGGGATGAAGCGGCTGATGTTGTGCCCGCGGAAAGCGAGCGCCGAAACGGAAAGCAACTGCAGACTCAACTTCTTAGTTTAATCTTTCGTTTACCGGCAACAACAGCCGGGTATGGAAAGACTAGGCAAATAAATAGCTACGCTATAATGCGTCTGCTATAATCACAATATAGTTTGGTTATCACTTAAGGAGGAATTATACATGGCAATCGTTAAAGGAACAGATCAGAATTTCAAACAGGAAGTTTCAGACGGTCTAGTATTAGTAGACTTTTGGGCAGCATGGTGCGGGCCTTGTAAAATGATCGCTCCAGTTCTTGAAGAACTAGATGCAGACATGGACGACAAAGTTAAAATCGTAAAAGTGGATGTTGATGAAAATCAACAAACAGCTAGCGAATACGGCATCATGTCCATCCCGACACTTCTTTTGATGAAAAATGGCGAAACAGTCGATAAAGTTGTCGGCTTCCGTCCGAAAGAAGCTTTGGCTGAATTGGTTGAAAAACACGCATAATTCCAAAACCGGGTCCCATTCGTGGAACCCGGTTTTTTAAATAGGGTGAGAAAATGATAAATCAAATGATGCAGCATAAATTGGCGGTTTTACCTGACCAACCGGGCTGTTATTTGATGAAAGACCGACAAGGGACGATCATTTATGTCGGCAAAGCGAAAGTGTTGAAAAATCGTGTGCGCTCTTATTTCACAGGCAGCCACGACACGAAAACACAAAGGCTCGTCAACGAAATCGAAGACTTTGAATACATCGTCACTTCTTCCGATAAGGAAGCGTTGATTCTCGAGTTGACGCTCATCAAAAAACATGACCCGAAATACAATATCCGCCTGAAAGACAACAAAACTTATCCGTATTTGAAAATCACAGGCGAACGCCATCCGAAATTGGTCATTACGCGGCAAGTGAAAAAAGACAAAGGCAAGTACTTCGGCCCTTATCCGAATGCTTATGCGGCTAGCGAGACGAAAAAGCTTTTGGATCGCTTGTATCCGTTACGCAAATGCCATACGATGCCTGACCGTGTCTGCCTGTATTATCATTTGGGCCAATGCCTCGCGCCGTGCGTCAAGCCGGTTGAAAAAGAGACCTACCGTGAAATGATTGACGGCATCACCCGTTTCCTCAATGGGGGATTCCGCGAAGTAAAGCAAGACTTAGTGCAAAAAATGAGCGAAGCTGCAGATAATCTGGAGTTTGAACGCGCGAAAGAATACCGCGACCAAATCAGCCATATCGAAACGGTCATGGAAAAACAGAAGATGGCGATGAACGATTTCACCAATCGAGATGTTTTTGCTTATGCTGTTGATAAAGGCTGGATGTGTGTGCAAGTATTTTTCGTCCGTCAAGGCAAATTGATTGAGCGGGAAGTCTCGATGTTTCCGCTTTACCGCGACCCGGAAGAAGAATTTTTGACGTTCCTCGGGCAGTTCTATGAAAAGCCGGATCACATCAAACCTCAGGAAATTTTGCTTCCGGAAGCAGAAGATGAAGAATTTCTAAAAGAATGGTTGGGCGCTAAAGTACTAGTACCACAGCGTGGAAAGAAAAAGGATTTGGTGCTGTTGGCGCGTAAGAATGCCGAAATCGCCATCAAAGAAAAATTCCAATTGCTTGAACGCCAAGAAGAGCGGACAGTCGGCGCATGCAAAGATCTAGGGGAAGCGATGAACATCCACACGCCGCTGCGCATCGAAGCATTTGATAACTCCCATATCCAAGGAGCAGATGCGGTATCGGCGATGGTCGTCTTTGTGGATGGAAAACCATCGAAAAAAGATTACCGTAAATACAAAACGCGTACCGGCTCGAAACCGGATGATTACGCGGCTATGAGGGAAGTCGTCCGCAGACGCTATAGCCGTGTCTTGAAAGATGGCCTTCCGCTTCCTGACCTCATCATCATCGATGGCGGCAAAGGGCAGATCGAAGCGGCGCGTGAAATATTGGAAGATGAACTCGGATTGGACATTCCGATTGCTGGGCTGGCCAAAGACGTCAAACACCAGACCTCACAGCTTCTTTACGGAAACCCTGTTGAAGCGGTGCCGCTGAAACGCACGAGCGAAGCATTTTATTTATTGCAACGCGTCCAAGATGAAGTCCACCGTTTTGTCATTACATTCCACCGCCAATTGCGCGGCAAAAATTCGATCCAGTCAGCACTCGATGGCCTCGAAGGTGTTGGTCCGAAACGCAAACAGCAATTGCTCAAGCATTTCGGGTCTGTGCGGAAAATCAAAGAAGCAAACGCTGCAGAAATCCAGCAAGCGGGCATTCCGCAGAAGCTGGCGCAGCAAATCGAGCAGCATTTTCAGCAACAACCGTTGCAACAGGAATAAGAACGTGTTATTGTATAACCACATTTGAATCACTTGTAAAAGTGATGATAGAGGCGCGGACGCCATTAGTAAGCATTCCGAGATTTGCAGAATCGTAGAAGAATGCCGAAAGGGACGGCCGCCGAAGTGTATGGCGCACTGCTTGCGCATACGCTGGTTCTGCATTTAAGAAATGCAGGGCTGTCAGAGTGCAAACTCTGGAGGGCTATCTCACATGGACGGACAAATTCGTACATGAGAAGGGAGGTAGCTTGCCGAGCAATCGGCGAGTTGCCTCCTTTTTGTTGAGGGCCACTTAATTTAAGTGGGAGTGAAGGAAATGACAACAATCGTAATGAAATTCGGGGGGACGTCTGTGGCGACTCCTGAAAAGATTCTCGGTGTGGCAAAACGCGCCATCCGGGAAAAAGAACAAGGCAAGCGCGTCGTCATCGTCGTATCGGCAATGGGTAAAACAACAGACGCATTACTCGGCTTAGCAAGTGACATCTCACAAGAGCCGCCTAAGCGGGAGATGGATATGCTGCTGGCGACAGGTGAACAAGTGACCATTTCCTTGCTAGCGATGGCATTTAAAAAGCTAGGCCATGACGCACTCAGCTTTACGGGTTGGCAAGCCGGCATCGAAACCGAATCGGTCCCGCGCAATGCACGCATCGAAACAATCCATACAAAGCGTCTCGAAGATGCACTCGATTCAGGCTTATTTTGTGTGGTCGCCGGATTCCAAGGCGTTGACCGTAGCGGCAATATCACGACGCTCGGTCGCGGTGGATCGGATACGACCGCTGTCGCTTTGGCTGCTGCTTTAAAAGCGGAAAAATGCGAAATCTATACAGACGTCGATGGCGTCTATACTTCCGACCCGCGCTATGTGACAGGAGCACGGAAGCTGGAACAAATTTCGTATGATGAGATGCTCGAACTGGCCAATCTCGGAGCTGGCGTCCTTCATCCACGTGCCGTGGAATTCGCGAAAAACAATTTAGTGCCCTTATCGGTCCGTGCCAGCTACTCGGATGAACCGGGAACAACTATTCAAGAGGTGATCACAGTGGAAAAAAATCTAATCGTCCGTGGCGTAGCGTTCGAACCTGACATTGCGCGCATTACGGTCAGCTATAGCAAACCTTTCAATGGCTCTCTCGCCAATATTTTCACGACACTTGCACAACACTTGATCGACGTGGATATCATCGTCCAAAGCATCAGCGACGAGTTTCCGCCATCGGTGTCATTCTCTATTAAAGAAGACAGCCTAGAAGAGGCTAAGCGCGTGTTATCGGAAGCCCGTGGGCACATTGGCTTTACAGCAATGGATGTTGAAACCGGTTTGGCGAAAGTATCGATCGTCGGCTCCGGCATGGTGTCTAATCCTGGAGTCGCAGCGAGAATGTTCGACATTCTCCGAGGGCAGGATGTTCCGGTGAAAATGGTCAGTACCTCAGAAATCAAAATATCGGTCGTAGTTCCGTCGGATACGATGAAGCGTTCAGCCAATGCACTTCACGATGCCTACGGATTAACCCCTGCTACCGTACAATAATCAACTGAGCCCGCGTAAAGCGGGCTTTTTTTGCGGAAAAAACGGCTTGTGTAAAAATTCACAATTTGTTCAAATCTCTATCGGGGTTATACAGGTCCCGGTTTTGAATAGAAAAGCCTGAAAAATGCGCTTATGGCAGTCGCTATAGCTTGTTGAAGTATAGCTTTGCATGATTTCCTACCTATTTAATATAGCGAGAAAGCCAATGAAAGCCCCGTTTCTACTGCTCTAAAAGTGTTCATTGCCTTGACGCTCCTAGAGGGGGGGAGTACAATAAATATGTCATATTCTTGTACATGATGCTTATTGCAATGCGAAGATATTTTGTTGATATAAGAATATTTTTCACATTGCCAACTAATGTTTTGAGGGGGGTAAAATTTTTGGATAACAATCGTGAATTTTTAATGCGCAGGCTGCACTCTTTACTCGGAGTCATTCCGATCGGTTTATTCCTGACGCAGCATTTGATCGTCAACCATTTCGCTACGCAAGGGGTGGAGGAGTTTAACCGTGCGGCTCATTTCATGGCAAATCTTCCATTCGTGTACTTCTTGGAGATCTTTGTCATCTACTTGCCGCTAATGTATCATGCTTTCTACGGATTATACATAGCGTTCACAGCGAAAAACAACCCGGGTCATTACAGCTATATGCGTAATATGTTGTTTGTCGCGCAGCGCTATACGGGAATTTTCCTTGTGGTCTTTATCGCATGGCACGTCTTCGAGACAAGATTCCAAGTTGCAATCGGTGCAGCAGAAGCGGACTTCAGCATGATGGAAAACATCTTGTCGAACCCATTCATGCTTGTATTCTACATCTTGGGTGTTGTAGCTGCGACGTTCCACTTGGCGAACGGATTGTGGTCTTTCTTTGTAACGTGGGGAATCACGGTTTCAGAAAAAGCACAACGCTACTCAACTTATTTCACACTTCTAGTCTTTATTGTATTAACAATCATCGGTATCAGAGCATTGTTTGCGTTCGTTTAAGAATGGTTCAAACATTGGTGAACTAAAAGAGGAGTGAATACTACAATGGCGAAAGGCAAAGTTTCTATTATCGGTGGTGGCCTAGCAGGTCTTATGGCAGCGATCAAAGTTGCTGAAGCAGGCTCACCTGCCGATCTATTTTCCATCGTTCCGGTAAAACGATCTCACTCTGTGTGTGCACAGGGCGGCATCAACGGAGCGGTGAATACAAAAGGTGAAGGGGACTCCCCAGCAATTCACTTTGACGATACCGTTTATGGCGGCGACTTTTTGGCGAACCAAAAGCCGGTTCAAGCGATGGCAGATGCTGCACCAGAAATCATCCGTCTTCTTGACCGTATGGGTGTCATGTTCAACCGTACGCCGGAAGGTTTGCTCGATTTCCGTCGTTTCGGCGGCACGATGTACCACAGAACGGCATTTGCAGGCGCTACTACCGGCCAGCAATTGCTTTATGCACTTGATGAGCAAGTCCGCCGCTATGAAGTAGCAGGCTTGATCACCAAATACGAAGGCTGGGAATTCCTTGGCCTCGTTCTTGATGAGCAAGGCGTATCGAGAGGCATCACTGCCCAGAACTTGACGACAATGGAGATCAAATCGTTCCGCGCTGATGCCGTGATCATGGCAACCGGCGGACCGGGGATTATCTTCGGAAAATCCACGAACTCTGTTATCAACACAGGTTCTGCGGCCTCGATCGTTTATCAGCAAGGCGCGTATTATGCGAACGGCGAATTCATCCAAATTCACCCGACAGCGATTCCTGGAGACGACAAGCTTCGCTTGATGTCTGAATCAGCGCGTGGCGAAGGCGGGCGTATCTGGACATATAAAGACGGCAAGCCATGGTATTTCCTTGAAGAGAAATATCCAGCTTATGGAAACCTTGTACCGCGTGATATCGCAACACGTGAAATCTTCGATGTATGCGTTAACCAAAAGCTCGGCATCAATGGCGAGAACATGGTTTATCTCGATCTTTCCCATAAAGATCCGAAAGAACTCGACCTCAAACTTGGGGGCATCATTGAAATTTATGAGAAATTCACAGGCGACGATCCGCGTAAAGTGCCAATGAAGATCTTCCCGGCTGTCCACTATTCGATGGGCGGACTATGGGTTGACGATCATCAGTTCACTAGCATTCCAGGCGTATTGGCAGCGGGCGAATGCGATTATTCCCAGCACGGTGCAAACCGTCTCGGCGCAAACTCGCTTCTGTCTGCAATCTACGGAGGAATGGTCGCAGGACCATATGCGCTTGACTACGTCAAAGGACTTGAGGTTTTGGCAGAAGATTTGCCGAATGACATCTTTGCGCAGCACGAAGCTGAAGAGCAGCGCAAATGGGATGAGCTACTTGCCCTTGACGGTACTGAAAACGCTTATATCTTGCACAAAGAGCTTGGCGAATGGATGACGGACAACGTGACAGTCGTACGTTATAATGACCGTCTCGAACAAACCGACAAAAAGATCGTCGAGTTGCTTGAACGCTTTAACCATATCAGCATGACTGACACACAACTTTGGAGCAACCAAGGCGCAATGTTCACACGTCAACTGAAAAATATGCTGCATCTTGCGCGTGCCATTACAATTGGCGCCTTGAAGCGCAACGAAAGCCGCGGAGCCCATTACAAACCGGAATTCCCGGAACGTAATGATGAGGAATTCTTGAAGACGACAATGGCGAAATTCAACGGTTATGATGAGCCGATCTTCCATTATGAAGAAGTCGATACTTCCTTGATCCCGCCACGCAAACGCGACTATTCAGCGAAAGCATAGCATTTAAGAAGGGAGCTAATTTACCATGGGTGAAGCAGCAAAAACGGTTATTTTCGAAATCGAACGCCAAAACTCCACAGATGATAGCTCATACTGGGAAAAGTTCGAATTGCCATATCGCGCCAACATGAATGTCATCTCGGCATTGATGGAAATCCGACGCAACCCGGTCAATATAGAAGGAAAACGTACCACTCCAGTCAACTGGGACATGAACTGTCTTGAGGAAGTATGTGGTGCATGTTCTATGGTCATCAACGGCAAAGCACGCCAGTCGTGTACAGCTCTTGTCGATCAGCTGGAACAACCGATCCGTCTTCAGCCGATGAGAACATTCCCTGTCGTCCGCGATTTGATCGTAGACCGCAGCCGCATGTTCGACTCATTGAAAAAAGTCAAAGCATGGGTGCCGATCGACGGTACGCATGATCTTGGCGAAGGTCCACGCATGCCTGAGCGCAAGCGCCAATGGGCTTATGAATTGTCTAAATGTATGACTTGCGGTGTTTGCCTCGAGGCATGCCCGAACGTCAACGAAAAATCTGATTTTATCGGTGCAGCTCCGCTTTCACAAGTCCGCTTGATGAACGCGCATCCATCTGGTGCAATGAACCGTGATGAGCGCTTGAACGCTATCATGGGCGAAGGTGGATTGGCTGATTGCGGTAACTCGCAAAACTGTGTTGAATCTTGTCCAAAAGGAATTCCTTTGACGACTTCTATCGCAGCTTTGAACCGCGATACAACGATCCAAATGTTCCGCAACTTCTTCGGAAGCGATCACATGGTCGACTAATCAACACTCCGCCTTTATGGCGGAGTTTTTTGTTTCACTGAAATCTCCCTAGCTTGATGGAAACGGATGTCCTTTACGCCAGTTTTTGCTATACTAAAAAAACGAGAAGTTGAATATAGGGGGAACTGGAATGAAAGCGGCATACATAGAGGAATTTACACACTGGCAGGAAGGTTTCGAGTTCTATGCACCCGTGCATGTGCGTTTTTCAGAAACCGATATGTTCGGACACGTCAATAACACAGTGCCGATTGCATATTTCGAGTACGCGCGAATTGAGTTTATGAAGTCGATCGGGCTTATGCAGAGCTGGCTGCAAAAAGACAGCGATTTGATTCCGGTTGTAGCAGATATGCAAGTGGACTTTGTACGGCAAGTGTTTTTCGATGAACAGCTTAAAGTGTATGTCAAAGTGGCATCCATCGGCAATTCGTCAGCGGACATCCATTATTGGGTGGTCAACGACAAATCACAAACATGCTTCACCGGCAGAGGCGCCATCGTCCAAATTTCCAAAACGACTGGCAAAGGCTCGCCTTGGACACCGGAAGACAAAAAAATGCTCGGTGCGGGAAGTCTGACTTCCTCGCGAAAATGAAGCAAGCCTTGCCTTCTCAGGAAGAAAGCTTCACTATTAAAGAAAACAACAGCAGCTAGGGAGTGAAACGAGTCTATGACTGAAGACAAACTAACCGGACGCCATGATTTAGAGCGTGTGGCGTTTATGGAGAAAGAACTGCGTTACATATCCGGCATCATCAAGCAAAAGGGACGCGAAATCCTGCATTCTTATACCATCACACCGCCGCAATTCGTCGCCTTGCAATGGCTTTTCGAACATGGCGATATGACCATCGGCGATTTGTCGAACAAAATGTTTCTTGCATTCAGTACAACGACGGACCTTGTCGACCGCATGGAGAAAAACGATCTGGTGGTCCGGACACGCGAAGAACAAGACCGCCGTGTCGTACGCATCAAATTGTTAAAAGAAGGCGAACGCATCATTGAAGAAGTTATCAAAAAACGCCAGGACTATTTACAAACCGTTCTGGAAGATTTCAGCGAAGAAGAAGTCGAGCAATTTTCGTCATTATTGGAGAAAATGCATATCAACATGAAATAGGAGCGGGGCTATGACATTGAATGCGCCAATCGGAGTCATTGATTCGGGCGTCGGCGGATTGACCGTCGCCAAAGAGATTATGAAACTTTTGCCTAATGAAAAAATCTGTTATATCGGCGATAATGCGCGTTGTCCATATGGTCCCCGTCCGCTTGCAGAAGTTCGGCGCTATACATGGCAAATGGCAGAAGCGCTAGTGAAAATGAACGTCAAAATGCTGGTCATTGCTTGCAATACAGCAACAGCCGCAGCGCTCAATTCGCTTCAGAAGAAACTTTCCATCCCGGTCATCGGTGTTATTTTCCCTGGCGCCAGAGCCGCCATCAAATCGTCATCGACCAAAAAAATCGCGGTTCTCGGGACAGCTGGGACCGTCAAAAGCGGCGCTTACGAAAAGGCGATCAAATCGCTTGTGTCGTCGTCCGAGGTCATTCAGCTGGCCTGCCCGCGTTTTGTTCCGCTCGTGGAAAGTGATGAATACGAAGGGGAGTTTGCGCGGCGCATTGTCAAGGAAACGCTGAGCATCATCAAGTCGAAGGAATTCGATACAGCGATTCTCGGCTGCACGCATTATCCGTTGTTGCAAGGGTTTATCGAACAGGAACTTGGCAAGACAGTCACTGTCTTGTCATCTGCACAAGAAACGGCAAAAGATGTGTCACGGCACTTAAGCTATTCAGATAAGTTTGCTGAGCGCAAAAAGCCGCCTGTCCACCAATTTTATACTTCTGGTTCAACGGAGATTTTCCGCACGATCATCCGAAAATGGCTCGCCATTGATGAGCCTAGCATCCGTTCGATCCAGTTCGCGAAAACCTGACGGCTCAGCCGCCGGGTTTTTGTTGTTGCGGTAAAAATATGGTAAGCTTTTTGAATATATGAGGAGGATTTTACATGATAAGAATAGATGAAAGACAAATTGATGAATTGCGCCAAGTGGAAGTGGAAACGGATTATTTGATTCATCCGGAAGGCTCTGTTTTGATTACAGTCGGCCAGACGAAAGTCATCTGCACCGCCACCATTGAATCACGGGTGCCAAGCTTTTTGAGAGGCCAGGGCAAAGGCTGGATCACGGCTGAATACTCCATGCTCCCGCGTGCGACCAATAGCCGCAACCAGCGTGAAGCAACACGCGGCAAGCTCGGCGGCCGCACAATGGAAATCCAACGCCTGATCGGCCGTTCATTGCGTGCTGTCGTAGACTTGGAGAAAATCGGGGAGCGTACGCTCTGGATCGATTGCGACGTCATTCAAGCAGATGGCGGGACACGTACGGCGTCGATTACAGGCGCTTTTATCGCAATGTCCATCGCACTCGGCAAGTTGGATATTCCGGTATTTCCGGTGACGGATTATTTGGCGGCGACAAGCGTCGGCATCACGAGCGATAAGCAAGCCATTCTGGATTTGAACTATGCAGAAGATTCCACGGCTGCTGTTGACATGAATTTAGTGATGACTGGATCCGGAGAATTTGTGGAAATGCAAGGAACCGGCGAAGAAGCAACGTTCAGCCGTACGGAGTTGAATGAAATGCTCGACCTTGGCGAGCACGGCATTCGCCAATTGATCGACATCCAGAAGCACGCCCTCGGTGAATTGGCTCATCGCATCGGTGAAAAGGTGGAGTCAGCATCATGAAAAAAATTATCATCGCCACACAAAACAAAGGAAAAGCGAAAGACTTTGAAACCTTGCTCGCGCCTTTAGGCTATGAAGTGCTGACATTGAAAGATGTCGCTGAAGATTTGGATATCGAAGAAACCGGAACGACCTTCGAAGCAAATGCGATCTTAAAAGCGGAAGGCGTAGCACAAACACTTGGCATACCGGTTATCGCGGACGACAGTGGCCTTGAAATCGATGCATTGGACGGCGAGCCGGGCGTCTATTCGGCGCGTTATGCCGGCGGGGAAAAAAGCGACGACGCCAATATCGACAAAGTGCTGGAGAAGTTGGCGCAAGTACCCGATACGGAACGTACAGCGCGTTTCCGCTGTGTTTTGGCGGTTGCAGCACCAGGTGAAGAGACGGTGACTTTCTCGGGTTCTTGCGAAGGCGAAATCTTACGCCTGCGCCGCGGCGAAAACGGCTTCGGCTATGACCCTATTTTTTACGTACCGTCGCAGGAACGCGCCATGGCGGAACTTGAGCCGCGAGAAAAAGCAGCCATCTCCCACCGTGGACAAGCATTGCGCAAGCTCAGCGAAGCCATGCCGGAGTGGCTGAAATAAACATTATGATATTTTTTTGAAATAGCATTGACTTTTCTTCGAATGATTTCTATAATTAAAATTGTCTTTCAGAAGGAAAGTCATGTCTCAGTAGCTCAGCTGGATAGAGCAACGCCCTTCTAAGGCGTCGGTCGGGGGTTCGAATCCCTCCTGGGACGTAATATTGCCATACGCTACAAAAGCAGCCTCTCTTGCAGAGGCTGCTTTTTTTGTTTTTCAATAATTTGTCGTTGTGGAAATAGTAAATGCCGTCTTCATGGTCGTCGAGGTTCGTGTAAAGAACATGGAGCAACAATTTTGAGCAGGATGACAGGTTGGAGAGATGGTATAATCAAACAAAGCAATAATTGGTTGAAAGAACGATCCTGGCGCTACTAGTGAAAGTTTGGCAACCCCCAAAAGAATGGAATCAGCACATTCAGTTTGCTGTACAAAAACGGACAGTAAGGAGCCTGGCGATGAAAACTTTGGATTATACATTAGTAGATGTATTCACCGCTGCGCCTTTTGGCGGAAACCAATTGGCTGTTATAGAAGCAAGGCCGGATTTGACGACAGAAATGATGCAAAAGATCGCTGCGGAGCTGAATCTTTCCGAAACGGTGTTTGTGTTCCCGCCGACAAAAGGCGAAAATATCCGGAAGCTGCGGATCTTTACGCCTCAAATGGAACTTCCGATGGCTGGGCACCCAACGATTGGCGCCGCATATGTTTTAGCATCATCAGAGACGGTCCAGACAAACGATGGCCGAAACGACTGGGTGCTGGAAGAACAAATCGGGGATATCCCGGTATCAGTCCATAAAGGCAAAGGACAGATTCTTACTGTTGAGATGACACAACCAGTGCCCATTTTCAACAAAGCATTGCACGACAGAAAACTTGCAGCCCAACTGCTTTCTTTAACAGAGCAAGAGCTTCATCCTGATTTGCCGGTTCAGACCGTATCATCCGGCGTGCCTTTTTTGTTCATTCCACTGCGGTCGCTTGAATCGATCCGGCGTGTCCATTTCCGGCTCGATGTATGGGAACGGCATTTCAGCAACCATCCGGACACGCAACACATTTTCACTTTTACGACTGAGACAGAAGATGCTGAATCGGCGGTTCACGGAAGAATGTTTGCCCCGGCCATGGGGATTGCTGAAGATCCG
Source organism: Planococcus dechangensis (assembly GCF_042654465.1). Lineage (NCBI taxonomy): Bacteria > Bacillati > Bacillota > Bacilli > Caryophanales > Caryophanaceae > Planococcus > Planococcus dechangensis. Next base: position 31,996 of record NZ_JBHSGL010000005.1, read on the forward strand.
GCCACTGGCGCTGCTAGCGGTCCGCTCGGTGCTTATTTGGTTGAACACGGTGCTTTGCCTACAGCTGATACTGGCGTTTTCACGATTCGCAGTGAACAAGGCTATGAGATGGGTAGGCCGAGTACGATCGATATCACGGTGACTGGCCAGGTCGGCAGCATTGAGAAAGTGAAGATCGGCGGCAGTTCTGTCATCATCGGAAAAGGACGGCTGTTCTTTTGAGAGGTTAATTGAATGTTATTGCTTTGCAGTGAGTTGTTAATTTGAGATGTCCATTTTTACAGTTTCCTTTCAACAGGCAAAATAAAAGCTTGGACCCTAATTGGGAAGCCGGGTTTGATTTGTCGCTATCGTGGCCATTCATTTGTGAGCAAATGATGGCCATTTGATTTTCTGCTGTTTATTTGCGTGCATTCGAGTACAATGGAAAAAGATAGAGAAAAAACAGACCTAAAGGTGGAAATGACTCGTGTTTAACATCAACTGGAAACGAATTTTGATCATTTTCTCGCTTCTTCAAGCGAGCCTCATCGCATCGACCGCGTTAAGCATATGGGCATTCGGCAATGAGTCGGAAATATTTGAAGCAGATGCGGCAATTGTCCTCGGCACGAAAATCATCGGCGAAGAGCCTTCTCCTGTGCTCGAACAGCGGATACGCCATGCAATCGATTTATACGAAGCAGGCTATGTGAAGAAAATCATTTTCACTGGCGGCATTACCGACGGTGCGGATTTTGCGGAATCAGCGGTCAGCCGGGGTTTTGCCATCCGTAATAATGTGCCGGCTGAAGATATTCTCATTGAAACCGAATCACTCGTCACCTCCGAAAACTTCAAGTTTGCCGGCGAGCTTGCCGCGGCAAACGATTTATCGAGTTTTTTGGTCGTCAGCGATCCATTGCATATGAAACGAGCATTGCTTATGGCAGAGCATGCGGGAATTGATGCGCATTCATCTCCAACTCCTACGACCGAGTTCACAAGCTTTTTTAAAACGGCACCGTTTTTTGCGCGTGAAGTGGTTTGTTACATAGCATACGTCGCTGCCCATGTCCTCATTTAAAACTGCTCCGCATTTGCGGGCAGTTTTTTATTTGCTAAAAGATGAAATGTTCTGAATTCTGGTGATACACTAGAGAAAAGCGGAGAGGGTGATAGATGTGGAAACGGAATTGTTGAAGCTCAGCACGAAATGGCAAGGGGATTTTGTTTTTGAAGCGAGCGGGCAAGGCGGCCATGTGTTGAAGATGGATGCCCATAAAGGGGTCGGGCACGAACAAGGCATGTTGCCCATGCAAGCGCTTCTCGGATCGCTCGCGGGTTGTGTCGGAATGGATGTCATCATGATCCTGCGTTCAAAAATGGGCAAGGTGCGTTCGATTGAAATTGTCACCGAAGGGGAAAAGCGCAAAGCGCCGCCAAAAGAGTTTTTAGCGGTAACGGTGACGTTTTTGGTCGAGGGCGATATCGAGAAAGATAAAGTGCTTCACGCAATCCAGGTGAGTGGAGAGAAGTATTGCCCAGTCGCTCATTCTTTAAAGGCAGAAGTCCGCTACCAGCTTGTCTTGAATGGTCAGCCAGCTGGCGCATAATAGCGCCAGCTTAGGTTTTTACTGAGCTAATTCCTATGGTATGATGAATGGACAAAGAGGTGGTAGGATGCGGAAGAAATTTGGAGATTTAACACGCAAGGGCAATGTCATTGTTTTCCCGACGACCGTCACGCGTCTGTTGACGGAAGGCATGACCAGTTTGAAGAATGAACGATACGAAGAAGCGCGCGACAAATTGTATCAAGTGCTTGTCTATGAGCCGGAGCACGCAGCAGCTCTTGGCGGATATGCATATAGCTTGTATGAGCTGGGCGACTATGAAGAAGCCCTCGAAGTGGTCAAAGAATTGCTGCGCATCGGACCCATCCATTACTTGGAGACGATGGAGTTATACATAAGCATTTTAATGCAAGTGAAAGAGTTTCAGGAAGCGGAAAAAATGATCGAAGTGCTGATCGAGGAAAACGTTCTGCCAGCAGAGCGCCTCGAGCAATTCCATCAATTGCGCGAGTTGAATGAGCGCATAGCAGACAGCACCGCTTCGTTTAAAAAAGATGTCGAACGCTACGCGACAGAGCCGTTCTTGCAGTTGAGCCCGCTTGAGCAGGAACAGCGCGTGACCGAACTCCCGAAAGACGCATACGCTGCGATGCAAAAACAATTACAAAAGCTCATCGCACACCCTCAGGTGGACTGGGTGGCAAAGTCTTATTTATTATTGATGCTGCGTGAACAAGGGCTCTCTGGAACTGTCCATTTAGAAAAGTTTCATTATATGCGTGAGTTTGCCATTGAAGCACTCCCAGACCCCTTGAAAGATACCCGGCTGCTCAATATCCGCATGATGCTCGAAAGTGCGCTGGAGAAAGAACCTGCGAAATTGCAGATGGCGATGGAATTGGTCGACCGGCATATCTACTTGCTGTATCCGTTTTTCTGGGAAGATTTCGAGGAAGCGGACATTGCGGAGGCTTACCGTCTTTATCTCGACAGTTTGTTCAGCGGGGAAACGCCGGAACATGCCAACTTAGAACTGATAGATCTGCTGAAGCAAGCGGAGGCCTACATAGAATTGCGCAATGGTTAGAAATAGTTGAACCTGCTCGTATGTATGATATAATGTGGAGGTTGTCAAAAATTCGTACAAATAAAGTACACACTTTGTAAAAAAATGTTTGGAGGGCTTATACATGTCAGCAAAATGGGAAAAGCAAGAAGGTAACGTCGGAGTCTTAACAGTAGAAGTACCGGCTGAAGAAGTAAACGGCGCACTTGATAAAGCATTCAAAAAAGTCGTCAAAGAAATTAACGTACCAGGTTTCCGTAAAGGGAAAATGCCACGCCAAATGTTCGAAAAGCGTTTCGGTGTAGAATCACTTTACCAAGACGCACTTGATTTCATCCTTCCCGATGCATATGCGAACGCAGTCGAAGAGTCAGGAATCAACCCAGTTGACCGCCCTGAAATCGACATCGAAACTTTGGAAAAGAACCAGCCGCTTGTCTTTACTGCGAAAGTGACAGTAAAGCCTGAATTGCAGCTTGGCGAATACAAAGGCCTTGAAGTTACGAAAGAAGACGTCAACGTAACGGACGAGGAAATCGAAACGCAATTGAAAGAAAGCCAGGAACGTATGGCTGAATTGACTGTCAAAGAAGACAGCGCAATCGAAAATGGCGATACTGCTGTGATCGATTTCGAAGGATTCGTAGACGGAGAAGCGTTTGAAGGCGGAGCAGGCAATGACTACTCGCTAGAAATCGGTTCAAACTCATTTATCCCAGGTTTTGAAGAGCAATTGGTCGGCGCTAAAGCCGGCGAACAAAAAGAAGTGGAAGTTACTTTCCCTGAAGAATACCATGCAGAAGAACTTGCTGGAAAAGCAGCAACGTTCAAAGTAACGGTAAACGAAGTGAAAGCAAAAGAATTGCCAGAGCTTAACGACGAGTTCGCTAAAGAACTTGACGAAGAAGTAGAAGGCCTTGATGCACTTCGCACGAAAATGAAAGACGGCTTGAAAGCTGAAAAAGCAACTGCTTCTGACGCTAAACTACGCGATGACCTCGTGCAACAAGCTGCTGAAAACGCAACAGTTGAAATTCCTGAAGCGATGATCAACACGGAAATCGACCGCATGATGCAGGACTTCGAACAGCGCCTAAGCCAACAAGGCATGAACAAGGAATTGTACTTCCAGTTCTCAGGACAAGACGAAGATGCACTCCGCGAGCAAATGAAAGCTGATGCCGAGACACGTGTACGCGTATCATTGACGCTTGAAGCGATCGCTAAAGCGGAAAACATGGAAGTCACTTCTGAAGACATCGACAAAGAGCTTGAAAAAATGGCTAGCCAGTTCAACATGGACAAAGAACAAATCAAAACAGCGCTTGGCGGCACTGAAATGCTTGAGAACGACATCCGCATGCAAAACACGGTTGAGTTCCTAGTAGAGAACGCTAAAATCTCTGACGACGCTAAGGCTTCTGAATAAAACCAATAAGATCTTTCAATAAAACAAGGTGCGGCATCCGCACCTTGTTTTCTATACATAATGTTAAATCGACCCAATCGCTTTGAATTATTGCCGCACAAAATATAGTTTTTGTTTTCTATAGTTAGAGTTTCTTCATATATAAAGACGGTTTGATTGGAATAGTTCTAATTAGTTGATACAATCAGATTAATCTTGTAAGATAATGGCTTGAATAGGGGTGACTACATTGTTCAAATTCAATGACGAAAAAGAGCATTTAAAGTGTTCATTTTGCGGTAAGCCGCAGGAACAAGTTCGTAAACTGGTCGCTGGACCAGGTGTATATATTTGCGACGAGTGCATCGAACTTTGCACGGAAATCGTAGAGGAAGAGCTCGGCACGGAAGAAGAAGTCGAATTCAAAGAAGTTCCAAAACCAAAAGAGATTTTGGATACCTTGAACGGTTATGTCATCGGCCAGGAAAAAGCGAAGAAATCATTGGCTGTAGCAGTTTATAACCATTACAAGCGCGTGAACTCCAACAGCAAAATCGACGATGTCGAGCTTTCGAAATCGAATATCGTTTTGATCGGGCCTACAGGAAGCGGGAAAACTTTGCTAGCGCAAACACTCGCGCGCATCCTGAATGTACCGTTTGCAATTGCCGATGCTACATCACTCACTGAAGCCGGCTATGTCGGGGAAGATGTCGAAAACATCTTGCTCAAACTGATCCAGGCAGCTGATTACGATGTAGAACGTGCAGAAAAAGGCATTATCTATATCGATGAAATCGATAAAGTGGCGCGCAAATCCGAAAACCCATCAATTACACGCGATGTTTCGGGCGAAGGCGTTCAGCAAGCATTGCTGAAAATCTTGGAAGGTACAACAGCAAGCGTTCCCCCGCAAGGCGGACGCAAGCATCCTCATCAGGAATTCATCCAAATCGATACGACGAACGTTTTGTTCATCGTCGGCGGCGCGTTCGATGGTGTCGAGCAGATCATCAAACGCCGTCTCGGCAACAAGATTATAGGTTTCGGCGCAGACCCGAACAAAGAAGAGTTGGACGACAAGTCTCTTCTTAGCCAATTGATTCCGGAAGACTTGCTGAAATTCGGCTTGATTCCTGAATTCATCGGACGTTTGCCGGTACTCGCAAGCTTAGAGCAATTGGATGAAAATGCACTTGTGCAAATTCTGACAGAGCCGAAAAACGCATTGATCAAGCAATATCAGAAAATGATGGAGCTTGATGGCGTGAAATTGACGTTCGAACACGAAGCATTGGTGGAAATTTCCCGCCTTGCGATCGAACGCAAAACAGGCGCGCGTGGATTGCGTTCAATCATCGAAAACATCATGCTTGATGTGATGTATGATTTGCCATCCCGTGAAGACATTACCGAATGCGTCATCACGAAAGAGACGGTGACGGATAATGTCCAGCCTAAATTGATTCTTGAAGACGGCACGGTGTTAGACAACAGCAGCAACGAAAAAACATCCGCTTAAATTGTCCGGCGGATACACAAGAATAGGATGATACGGGCTGACTCTGAATCGTGCACATCCGCGCGTACGGGAGTCAGCCCTTTTTTTCACGAAAATACTTAGCAGTACTCGAGTTATAGAGAATTAACGGAGGTGGATTACAATGGCGAAGAAAAAAGTAACAAAGCGAGTCCCGCTCTTGCCACTTCGCGGGCTGCTCGTCTTCCCGGCAATGGTTCTGCATATCGATGTCGGGCGCGACCGTTCCATAGCGGCATTAGAACAAGCGATGATGGATGATCAAATCGTCTTTTTGGCTGCCCAAAAAGATATGGCCGTTGAACAGCCAGAAAAAGATGACTTGCATAAAATCGGCACTTTGGCGTACGTCAAGCAAATGCTCAAATTGCCGAACGGCACGATCCGCGTGCTCGTCGAGGGCTTAGAGCGCGGCCAGTGGAAAGACTATGAAGAAGAAGACAAATTTACTGTAGTCGAAGTGACATCGTTCCCCGATGAACCGGAGCGCGATGCCGAACAAGATGCATTGATGCGTATTTTGTTGGAGCAATTTGAAGTATACGGCAAAAACTCGAAAAAAGTGACGACCGAGACGTTCAATACAGTGTCAGATATCGAAGAGCCGGGCCGCCTGGCTGATATGGTCGCTTCCCATTTGTCACTGAAAATGCCGGCAAAACAGGAAGTGCTCGAGACTTTCGACATCAGCAAGCGCCTGGAACTATTGATCAGCCGTCTGCACAATGAACAGGAAGTCCAAGATATCGAAAAGCGCATTAACGACCGCGTGAAAAAAGCGATGGAAAAAACCCAGAAAGAGTTTTATTTGCGCGAGCAGATGAAAGCGATCCAAACCGAACTTGGCGACAAGGATGGCAAAGGCGCAGAAGTTGCGGACCTCAAAAAGCGCATCAATGATGCCGGCATGCCCGAATCGACTGAGAAGACGGCGCTGAAAGAATTGGACCGCTATGAGAAGCTGCCTTCTGCCGCAGCAGAAAGCGGCATTATCCGCAATTATATCGAATGGCTCATTACGATTCCTTGGTCGGAAGCGACCGAAGACCGCCTCGATATCAACTATGCAGAAGAAGTATTGAACCGTGATCACGACGGATTGGAAAAAGTCAAAGAACGCGTGCTCGAGTATTTGGCCGTCCAACAGATGACCAAGTCATTGCGCGGGCCGATTCTGTGCCTCGTCGGGCCCCCGGGAGTTGGGAAAACTTCACTTGCGCGCTCGATCGCCGAATCACTCGACCGTAATTTCGTCCGCATTTCGCTAGGCGGCGTGCGTGACGAATCGGAAATCCGCGGCCACCGCCGGACTTATGTCGGCGCGATGCCAGGACGCATCATTCAAGGGATGAAAAAAGCAGGAACGGTCAACCCGGTATTCTTGCTCGATGAAATCGACAAAATGTCCAACGATTTCCGCGGCGATCCGTCCTCGGCTATGCTCGAAGTGCTGGACCCGGAGCAAAACAATACGTTCAGCGACCATTACATCGAAGAAAGCTATGACCTGTCGAATGTGCTGTTCATCGCAACCGCAAACGACCTCGGATCGATTCCAGGACCTTTGCGCGATCGGATGGAAGTCATTTCGATTGCCGGCTATACGGAGCTTGAAAAGAAACTCATCGCCAAAAACCATTTGGCTCCAAAGCAAGTGAAAGAACATGGCTTGTCCGAAGAGCAACTGTCATTCGAAGAAGATGCATTCGTCGCCATGATCCGTTACTATACACGGGAAGCCGGCGTACGCGGCTTGGAGCGTCAAATCGCATCGATTTGCCGTAAAGTGACCAAGCAAATTGTGTCGAAAGAACAAGAGCATGTAACGGTTGGAGCGAAAGAAGTCGAAGAGTATCTCGGCAAAAAGAAATTCCGTTACGGCGTCGCTGAAACGGAGAATCAAGTAGGCGTAGCGACTGGACTTGCATACACGGCTGTCGGCGGCGATACCTTGCAGATTGAAGTATCCTTGTCTGCCGGTACGGGCAAACTGCAATTGACAGGAAAGCTCGGAGACGTCATGAAAGAGTCGGCACAAACCGCCCTATCATTCGTGCGTGCTCAAGCGGAAGCGCTTGGCATCGATCCGAACTTCCACAAATCGCATGATATCCATATCCACGTGCCGGAAGGAGCCGTTCCAAAAGACGGTCCTTCTGCCGGTGTGACGATTGCGACTGCGCTGGTGTCTGCACTCACGAAGCGCCCTGTGCGCCGCGATGTCGGGATGACAGGCGAAATTACGCTGCGCGGGCGTGTCTTGCCGATTGGTGGGCTGAAAGAAAAAACCTTGAGTGCCCACCGAGCAGGATTGAAGACGATCATCGTCCCTGCAGAAAACGAACGCGATCTCGATGATGTGCCAGAATCCATTCGTGAAGAATTGGAATTCCATCTCGTCAGCCAAGCGGAACAAGCGCTCGAGATTGCATTGGAAGGAGACAAATAATGGAAGTCCATAACGTAGAATTGGTGATCAGCGCAGTACGCCCTGCACAATACCCGGAGACGGAACTGCCTGAATTTGCACTTGCCGGACGGTCGAATGTCGGGAAGTCATCTTTTATCAACAAATTGATCGGCCGCAAAAGCATGGCGCGGATCTCATCCAAACCCGGCAAAACACAAACTTTGAACTTCTATAAGATTGAAGAGCAATTGTTCTTTGTCGATGTACCAGGATATGGCTATGCGAAAGTCTCGAAAACCGAACGTGAAGCATGGGGCAAGATGATCGAGACCTACATCACCAGCCGCGAGCAATTGCGTGCGGTGATTCAAATCGTCGACCTGCGCCATCCGCCGAGTAAAGATGACCAGATGATGTATGATTTCATGAAGCATTACAATATCCCGTGCATCATCATTGCCACTAAAGCGGATAAAATTCCAAAAGGCAAATGGGACAAGCATAAGAAAATTGTCCGCGAAACACTGGACATGGAAAAAGGCGATCCATTAATCGTCTTCTCTTCCGAAACAGGGCTCGGCAAAGACGAAGCCTGGAAGCAAATCGAAAAACGCATGAGCTGAAAACAGACAAGGACCGAAAAATCATTGATTTTTCGGTCCTTGTTTTTTTTATTGGTTTTTATCTATAGCTAGTAGCAACGGTTAAGGATGATTAGACAAATGAGTGAAATACATGGTTCTCTATAGGCTTCTTATCGAAAAAACCGCCTTCCGCTTAGGGCATGCCTCTCGCAATGAGCCAAGAAAAGCACTTGTCTCATTGCTTCGGCTAGCCAATGAATTGTCGAAAGGAAGTTGAGCCGATTCATTTGCGACGCATCTGCTTAGCAGATATGGGAGCACGGGCTGTTAAGCCGCATACGCCGTGCGGCTAGGAGATGACATAGAATTCTTTGAGTTAGGAAGTTATTTCTTTAATCAGCTTCATGGACTAAGTGGCAACGCTTATTTGGAGTTGTATAAACTAATTATGAATTTCGAGATGCTGAGTACCTGAACTTATACAAATCAACAAGCAGATACTAATCAGTTATAAATATAGAGATAGTGATGAGATTTACTACTATTCTAAAACTAGAGATGAAGCGGAAAGGGGCCGACGCCGGAGGGACTGCGCGGGACAGGCGAGACAAATGTGGCGCGCCCTTTGCGGCACATTGGCTCGACGCCCGCCCCTCGGCAAGCGTGCCCCTTGCAGCGCAATCTCTACAACACCCATTTCACATATATTCATCTCTATAATCTCGTTCCTGATGCCTCAATAGTGCAATCATAAAAGAGCCAAAAAAGAATGGATATTGTGTGTAAGTTCACAGTCTATTCCGACTACAAGCGTTATACTTGTTACGGTATTCGCGCTTTGCTAGAATTGGAATAAGGTTAAGTTTAGAATGATTATTAATAAGCAGGTTCATGCCTTGTTCACAAAATCGTAGGCATATTCCGCTTTTGAAGTGGTATACTTAGGGAAATGAAATATTGAACGTGAAAGGTGTTTTAAGCCCATGCATACACTCGTAGTCGGGGTCAACTATCGTTCAGCACCTGTATCGATCCGTGAGAAGCTGTCGTTCATCGAAAGCGAGCTTCCACAAGCGATGCAAGCGCTGCAACAACAAAAAAGCATATTGGAAAACGTGATCGTATCGACATGCAACCGAACGGAAATTTATGCCGTAGTGGATCAACTTCACACCGGCCGTTTTTATGTGAAGCAATTTTTGGCTTCTTATTTTAACATTCCGATGGAACAATTCTCTCAATATTTGTTCCTTCATGAACAGGACGAAGCGATTGATCATTTGTTCCGTGTTACAGCCGGTATCGACTCGATGGTGCTGGGCGAGACGCAAATTCTCGGCCAAGTAAAGTCCAGTTTTCTTGCAGGGCAGGAAATCGGAACGACAGGGACGGTTTTCAATCAATTGTTCAAGCAAGCCGTCACGCTCGCAAAACGTGCGCATAACGAAACGGCGATCGGCGAAAACGCTGTATCGGTATCGTATGCGGCTGTTGAGCTGGGCAAAAAGATTTTCGGAACGCTGAAGAACAAGCATGTCGTCATTCTCGGAGCAGGGAAGATGGGCGAACTCGCCATCAAAAACTTACAAGGCAGCGGCGCAGATCGCATTACCGTGATCAACCGCACATTCGAGAAAGCGGAAGTGCTGGCAGACAAATTCGGCGGCAACGCAAAGCCGTTGAATCAATTGCAATGTGCATTGCTTGAAGCGGACATCCTCATTTCTTCTACAGGGTCGACTGATTTCGTCATCGACTTGGAATTGATGCAGTTTGTCGAAAAGCTCCGCAAAGGCAAGCCTTTATTCATGGTCGATATTGCGGTACCGCGTGACATGGATCCGCGCATCGGCGACCTTCAAAATGTCTTCTTGTACGATATTGATGACATGCAAGGCATCGTCGAAGCGAATCTTGCTGAGCGTGAACGCGCCGCCAAACAAATTGGCGTCATGATCGAACAAGAGGCAGAGCAATTCAACGATTGGCTCGGTACACTCGGTGTCGTCCCGGTCATCTCTGCCTTGCGTGAGAAAGCGCTCGGCATTCAAGCCGAGACGATGGCGAGCATCGAAAACAAGATGCCGGATTTGACGGACCGTGAAAAGAAAATCCTCAACAAACATACAAAATCAATCATCAATCAATTATTGAAAGAGCCGATTTTGCAGGCGAAAGAAATGGGCACCGCGAAAAAATCACGCGAACAATTAGAGTTGTTCATGCAGATCTTCGGCATCGAAGAAGAAGTGGAAGAACAGCGTGACAAGCAAGCCCGTGCCGTCCGCCAAAAAGCGGAGCAAGCGCGTCTTGAAAAACAACAGGAAACAATTGAAGCTCCAGGCTATACTGTTTAAAGAAACAGCCCAATCGGTCGGAAGCGTTTGTCCCCGCTGATTGCCTGTTGGTCCAATCGCATATTTACCGCCCGTTTAAGCGGGACAAAGCTATCTTATAATGAGGCGTTTTCGATTCTATATGTTAAAATGTAGAGGCGAAACGCCTTTAATTATGGAGACGAAGGGGAATGGGATGGCTGATATAACAATGGCAAGGCTGCATGAAGCTATGGTTATACTATATGCTGTCAGTCTTGTCTTTTATTTTGTCGATTATTTATATACTACGAAAAAAGCCATCCGGATCGCCATGTCACTTCTTGGGATTGTTTGGCTTATGCAAACCGTGTTTCTTGTGCTGTACATCATCGAGACGCAGCGCTTTCCGGTTTTGACGTTATTTGAAGGCATTTATTTCTATGCCTGGCTGCTGGTTACGCTGTCGCTCGTGCTGCGGATTTTTTACCGCTTTGACTTTGCGGTATTTTTGATCAATATGATCGGATTCATCTTTATGGTTATCCATACGTTTGCACCGGTGCAGATCGAACGCTCGCCAGTCGGCGAAGCGTTAGTGTCTGAGCTATTGTTCATCCACATCACGTTCGCTATTCTGTCATATGCGGCATTTTCGTTGTCGTTCGTTTTCTCGGCTCTGCATTTGCTGCTATACCGTTTGCTGAAGCAGAAAAAATGGACCAAGCAATGGACCAGCTTGCCGTCGCTCGGCCAAACCGAGCAAGGCGCGACCATTTCCATCTTGGTCGGCATTCCGCTGTTGTTCGTGTCGCTCGTCCTTGGCTTTCAATGGGCGGTTGTCTCACTTGAAGAGTTTTCTTTATTGGATGTGAAAATTGTCGGATCGTTCATCTTGTTGATCATCTACAGCGTCATCTTATGGCGGCACCGGCAAGGCTCCTTGAATGGCATGAATTATGCCTGGGCTCATATATATGCATTTTTATTCTTGCTGCTCAATTTCTTTTTCGGCAGCCGTTTATCGGAATTTCATTTTTGGTATTAATAGAAGGGTAGGATTTAATTGAGAAAAATCATTGTAGGTTCTAGAAGAAGTAAATTGGCGTTGACGCAAACCAATCAATTCATCGAAAAAATGAAAGCGGCAGGTGCGCCGTTCGAATTTGAGATCAAGGAGATCGTTACAAAAGGCGACCGTATATTGGACGTTCAATTGTCGAAAGTCGGAGGCAAAGGCCTTTTCGTCAAAGAAATCGAACAAGCGCTGCGCGATGAAGAAATCGATTTTGCGGTCCACAGCATGAAGGACATGCCGGCTGTATTGCCTGAAGGCTTTGTCATCGGCTGCATCCCTGAACGGGAAGATCCGCGTGATGCATATATCGCCAATGATCATGTTAAATTGATGGATTTGCCGGTCGGCGCAGTGGTCGGAACGAGCAGCTTGCGACGCAGCTCTCAGCTCTTGATGTTGCGTCCGGACCTTGATGTCCAGTGGATCCGCGGTAATATCGACACACGCCTAGCGAAGCTGCGTGCGGGTGATTTTGATGCCATCATCTTGGCAGCGGCCGGGCTTAAACGCATGGGCTGGGGCGATGATTTGGTGACGGAATTCATGTCGACAGAAGACTGCTTGCCGGCAATCGGCCAAGGGGCATTGGCGATCGAATGTCGCGAAGACGATGCGGAATTGCTCTCTGAACTGGCGAAAGTGAACGATCGTGTGACGGAACTTGCTGTCACGGCAGAACGTAAATTCCTGAAAGATATGAACGGCAGCTGCCAAGTGCCGATCGCGGGCTATGCGACCGTCTCTGGTGATAAAATTTCATTCACTGGATTGATTTCCGCTCCAGAAGGCGACCAAGTGTATAAAGAGTCTGCTGCAGGAAACGATCCAATCGAAGCGGGACGCATTGTAGCTGATAAAATCAGTGCGCAAGGCGGATATGATTTGATTCAGCGCGTCATCGCAGAAAGCAATGTGTAAAAAACACCCGACCATCATCTTTACGGGCAGCCGTTTGCCGAAAGAAGCACAGCAGTTGGCGATCGAGTATGGCGCCAGCGTGCGCTATGTGCCGCTCATCGAAACGGTGCTGCGGAATACCGATGCACCAGATTTCGGACGTTATGGCTGGCTCATTTTCACGAGCCGAAACAGCGCCGAAGCTTTTTGCCGGATCGGCTTGAAAACACATGCGAAAATTGCGGCAGTCGGCGATAAAACCGCTGAGCTACTAGAACAGCATGGCTATCCGGTCGACTTTATTCCGTCTGTCTTCAGTGCCGACGTGTTTGTCCAGGAATTTCCCGCAATTGCCGGCAGCGAGCGCTGCTTGTTTGTGCGCGGCGCTTTGGCAAAAGATACCATCTTGTCGATGCCCTTGAAAATCGATGAATGGACCGTCTACGATACGGTGAAACAAACGGAGCATGCCAAACAAATGGCGCAGCTAGAAGGCGTCATCATCATTTTCGCGAGCCCTTCGGCCGTTTCTGCATATATCGAAGCAGGCGGGGATTTCCGCCATATCCAATCTGCGGCGATCGGGCATATTACCGAACGAGCCATTATGGATGCGGGGGGCACGGTTCATTTCCGCCCGCAAAAATATACGTATATAGAGATTATCCATGAAATAATGAAAGGAAGTTGCAATTCATGACAGATTTGAAATTTGACCGCCATCGCCGTTTGCGCGGCTCTGTGAACCTTCGCGCCATGGTTCGCGAGACATCGATCCAAAAAGAAGATTTCATCTACCCGATATTTGTCGTAGAAGGCGAAAATGTGAAAAATGAAATTTCATCCATGCCGGGCGTGTATCAACATTCCATTGACCGCCTCGGAGAAGAACTCGACGAAGTGGTAGAACTTGGTATTCCATCCGTTATCCTGTTCGGTGTTCCGAAAGACAAAGATCCGGTTGGCTCTGGAGCTTACCACGACCACGCCATCACGCAAGAAGCCATCCGTTTCGCGAAAGCGCGCCATCCGGAATTGGTGGTCATCGCCGATACATGCTTATGCCAGTATACAGACCACGGACATTGCGGCGTGATCGAAGACGGCGTCATCTTGAATGACGAGTCGCTCGATTTGCTTGCACGCACAGCCGTTTCACAGGCGAAAGCCGGGGCAGACATCATCGCACCATCCAATATGATGGACGGTTTTGTCGCTGCGATCCGCTACGGGCTGGACGAGGCTGGATTTACCAACACGCCGATCATGTCATACGGCGTCAAATACGCTTCCGCCTATTACGGGCCATTCCGTGAAGCAGCACATTCAACGCCGCAATTCGGCGACCGCAAAACCTATCAGATGGACCCGGCAAACCGCATGGAAGCATTGCGCGAAGCCTCATCCGATGTCAACGAAGGCGCGGATTTCATGATCGTCAAACCGGCGCTGTCCTATCTTGATATCATCCGCGAAGTGCGTGATAACTTCGATATTCCGATCGTCGCCTACAATGTCTCAGGCGAATACGCCATGGTCAAAGCAGCTGCACAAAACGGCTGGGTAGACGAGGAGAAAATCGTTTTGGAAACATTGCTCAGCATGAAACGTGCGGGCGCAGATATTCTGATGTCGTACCACGCAAAAGACGCGGTACGCTGGCTGGAGGGGAAATAATATGGGTTACGAACGTTCAAAAGCAGCATTCGAAGAAGCAAAAACCTTAATGCCGGGCGGCGTCAACAGTCCGGTACGGGCATTCAAATCGGTCAATATGGATCCGATTTTCATGCAATCCGGTAAAGGCGCTACCATTAAAGATATCGACGGCAATACATATATCGATTACGTGTTGTCGTGGGGCCCGCTGATTCTCGGGCACGCCCAACCGGATGTCGTCAAGGCGATCCAGGAGCAGGCGGAACTCGGCACTTCATTCGGCGCACCGACCGAGCTCGAAAACGATATGGCGAAACTGGTCCAGGAACGTGTGCCATCGATCGAAATGATCCGCATGGTCTCATCGGGTACAGAAGCGACGATGAGCGCACTGCGCGTCGCGCGCGGCTATACCGGCCGCAACAAGATCCTCAAATTCGAAGGTTGCTACCACGGCCACGGAGACAGCTTGTTGATCAAAGCGGGTTCAGGCGTTGCGACACTTGGATTGCCGGACTCGCCAGGCGTTCCGGAATCTGTAGCGAAAAACACCATCACAGTTCCTTATAATGATCTGGAAAGCGTACGTTTTGCGTTCCGCGAATTCGGGGAAGATTTGGCGGCAGTGATTGTCGAACCGGTCGCCGGCAATATGGGCGTTGTCCCGCCGGCTGAAGGATTCCTGCAAGAGCTGCGCAATTTGACGCATGAAAACGGCACGGTGTTGATCTTTGATGAAGTGATGACCGGTTTCCGCGTCGGCTATACATGCGCGCAAGGGCATTACAACGTGATCCCTGACATGACTTGCCTCGGCAAAGTCATCGGCGGCGGACTGCCAGTCGGCGCGTTCGGCGGCAAGCGTGAAATCATGGAACAAGTCGCACCGAGCGGCTCGATTTACCAAGCGGGCACTTTGTCCGGAAACCCTCTCGCAATGCGTGCTGGATTCGAGACTTTGTCACGCTTGAACGAAGCGAGCTATGACACGTTCAATGAACGTGCGGACCAGCTTGAAAAAGGATTCCGTGAAGCGGCTGAGAAATACAATATCCCGCACACGGTCAACCGTGCAGGCTCGATGATCGGCTTTTTCTTCACCGATCAGGAAGTGGTCGATTTCGAAACGGCCTCGAGTTCGGATTTGGCATTGTTTGCGGAGTACTACCGCTTGATGGCAGAAGAAGGCATCTACCTGCCGCCGTCCCAGTTTGAAGGCATGTTCTTATCGACTGCCCACACTCCGGAACATATCGAAAAAACAGTTCAAGCATTCCATACGGTGTTTGAGAAACTGGCAAAATAAATGAAAACGAGCTGACCCCTGAAGACCATGTTAAATGGTTTTTGGGGGCAGTTTTTTTATTATTTGAAGTGCCCGCTTTGCTTTGGAGCATCGCAAGCAGTTGGGGTGATAATTTTGATGATTCTTTAGGAAGAAATTGAATAGAAATTCATTTTCGGTCTAATAGTCTGGTAATATAAAACTACTTGGAATTTTAATTAGTGAAAGTTGGTAGTTTAGTGAAACGTTTTCTCATTACTTTGGCCATCGCGCTCAGCGCTGGTTTTTTGCTTAGTTTGACCGGGCTGTTCCTGCCGTGGCTGTTAGGTCCCATGGCAGCATTTCTGATCTTGCGGCAAGTGACCGATATGGAGTTCCACTGGCCGAAAATATTCCGGACGCTTGGGCTGTTGTTGCTCGGTGTCCAGATCGGCGCTTCGTTTACACAGGAGTCGGTTATTTTGATGGTGGCGGATCTGCCTTATATGTTGGTCATGACGATTGCAATCGTTGTGTTCAGTTTGCTGCTTGGCTTTTTGTTCCAGCGCATGACGCGTGTCAGCTTGTCGACGGCGCTGCTCGGTTCGATGCCCGGCGGCTTGTCGCAGATGGTATTGATTTCTGAAGAAGTTAAATCGGCCAATGTGACGGTCGTATCGGTCATGCAGACTTTCCGTATTTTGCTCATCGTCTTTACGGTGCCGGTAGCTGCGGGATTTTTGTCCAGCCGCGCACCTGGTGAGCTGGCGGAAACAAGCTTCCGCTTTTCGCCGTATGCATTCGGCATCGCGCTCGTATTCGGTTATGCCTTATACTGGCTCATGAAGCGCATTTCATTTCCAGCGCGTGAATTGATGGCGCCGGTGCTTGCGATGGCCGTAGTGCAGACAGTGACCGGCAGCGATTTGATCGATTTGCCGAGTCTCGTCATCATCATCGCGCAAGTGTTGATCGGGACACATCTCGGCTTGTCGATGGAAAAGCTAGGCGACTCGTTGGACAGCCGCCTAGCCGGTGCGGTTTTCTTGAACACTGTGCTGCTTATCGCGTTTTCTGCCGGGCTAGCATACGGGTTGGAACGGCTGTTGCCGGAGTATTTGTTTCTCGACTTCTTCTTGAGTGCAGCTCCTGGGGGCATGGCGGAGATGACCATCACGGCTCTAGAAGCGGGAGCGGACGTGCCACTTGTGACAAGCTTTCATTTATTCCGTTTGTTCTTCATCTTGCTCATTGCAGCTCCATTGGTGACCTACTATGTGAAAAAGCTTGACGCTAAATCAGGCTATTGAGTACAATAAGAGCAATAGGATATGTATGCGTTGAAGAGGATAGTAAAGTGTCAGGACCATTTCAGAGAGAAAGCCGCCGGGTGAGAGGCTTTCATGGGCCGCATTTGAATGTCACCTCGGAGCAGTAGCCGTGAAATGAGTAGCGGCGACCGGATGCGAATCCGTTATCGAACTTGAGAGCCAGGCGAATTCTGCCTGTGTATAAAGGTGGTACCGCGAAAAACTCCTTCGTCCTTTACGAGACGACAGGAGTTTTTTTGTATTCATTTTTAAGTTCGACAGTAACCAGAGCCGAAAGTTGGCAAGAAGGAGGAATTTGGATGAGCAAACAATTATCAACGAAATACGAACCGCAAGCGATCGAACAAGGGCGTTACGACTGGTGGGTGGACAATAAATTTTTCGAAGCGAAACCGGAAAGCGGCAAGACGCCGTATACGATCGTCATCCCGCCGCCGAACGTAACGGGCAAGCTTCACTTGGGACACGCCTGGGATACAACCTTGCAGGACATTATGACGCGCATGAAGCGCATGCAAGGCTATGACGCCTTGTGGCTGCCAGGCATGGACCATGCCGGCATCGCGACACAGGCAAAAGTGGAAGGCAAGCTGAAAGAAGAAGGCCGTTCGCGTTACTCGATGGGCCGCGAAGCATTCCTTGAAGAATCATGGAAATGGAAAGAAGAATACGCAGGGCATATCCGTCAGCAATGGTCGAAGCTTGGCCTCGGGCTTGATTATTCACGCGAGCGCTTCACTTTGGATGAGGGCTTGTCTGAAGCGGTGCGCGAAGTCTTCGTCAAGCTGTATGAGAAAAAGTTGATCTACCGAGGCAAATACATCATCAACTGGGACCCGGCAACAAAAACGGCGATCTCCGATATCGAAGTGATTTACAAAGATGTACAAGGTGCGTTTTATCATATGCGCTACCCACTGGCAGATGGATCGGGCCATATCGAAATCGCTACGACGCGCCCAGAGACAATGCTCGGGGATACGGCGGTGGCGGTTCACCCGAAAGACGAGCGCTACCAGCATTTGATCGGGAAAAAGATCATCTTGCCGATTATCGGCCGTGAAATGGAAATTATAGCGGACGATTACGTCGACATGGAATTCGGAAGCGGCGCCGTAAAAATCACGCCTGCCCATGACCCGAATGACTTCGAGATCGGCAATCGCCACAATTTGGAACGCGTGCTGATCATGCATGAAGACGGCTCAATGAATGAAAACGCCGGCAAATATGAAGGCATGGACCGTTTCGAATGCCGCAAAGCGATCATCAAAGACCTTCAAGACATGGACGTGTTGTTCAAGATCGAAGAGCACCTTCACTCGGTCGGACACTCCGAACGCAGCGGTGCTGTAGTGGAGCCGTATTTGTCAACGCAATGGTTCGTAGACATGCAGCCGCTCGCAAAAGCGGCGGTCGATAGCCAGAAAAGCGAAGACGGCGTCAATTTCGTGCCGGACCGTTTTGAAAAAACCTATTTGCACTGGATGGAAAACATTCGCGACTGGTGCATCTCGCGCCAATTGTGGTGGGGACATCAGATCCCGGCTTGGTATCATAATGAAACCGGCGAAATCTATGTCGGACACGTTGCACCGGCCGACGCTGAAAACTGGACACAGGACGAAGACGTGCTCGATACATGGTTCTCATCTGCATTATGGCCGTTCTCGACACTAGGTTGGCCGGAACAAAACGACGAGCTGAGCCGTTATTATCCGACCGATGCACTGGTGACGGGTTATGACATCATCAACTTCTGGGTATCGCGGATGATTTTCCAAGCACTTGAATTCACGGGCGAGAAGCCGTTTAAAGACGTATTGATCCACGGGCTTGTGCGCGATGCGGAAGGCCGCAAAATGTCCAAATCGCTCGGCAACGGCGTCGACCCGATGGATGTCATCGAAGAATACGGCGCAGATTCCTTGCGTTACTTCTTGGCGACCGCGTCATCACCTGGGCAAGACTTGCGCTACTCGAACGACAAAGTCGAGTCGGTGTGGAACTTCGCCAATAAAATCTGGAACGCTTCGCGCTTTGCGATGATGAACATGGAAGGCATGCGTTACGAGGACATCGATTTGTCCGGAGAAAAATCCGTGGCGGATACGTGGATCCTGACGCGCCTCAACGAAACGATCGAGCAAGTGACAAACCTTGCCGAGCGTTATGAGTTCGGCGAAGTCGGGCGCTCGCTCTACAATTTCATTTGGGATGATTTCTGTGACTGGTATATCGAAATGGCGAAATTGCCATTGTACGGGGAAGACGAGCAGGCAAAAGCGATGACGCGTTCTGTCCTTGCCTACGTGCTCGATAACACGATGCGCTTGCTGCACCCGTTCATGCCGTTCATCACGGAAGAAATCTGGCAGAACTTGCCGACGGAAGGTGAATCGATCACGATCGCCGCTTGGCCGACAGTGGACCCGGCACTTAGCGACAACAAAAAGGCAGACAGCATGAAGCTATTGATGGACGTTATCCGTTCTGTGCGGACGATCCGTGCGGAAGTGCAGTCGCCGATGAGTAAGAAAGTGCCGATGACCATCAGCGCGAAAGACGCAGCGACTCTGTCGGTGCTCGAAGAAAACGCGGCGTATATCGAACGTTTCTGCAACCCGGAAACTTTGACGATCGGTCACAACATCGAAGCACCTGAGAAGTCGATGTCTGCGGTTGTCTCCGGAGCGGAATTGTTCATGCCTTTGGAAGGCTTGATCGATATTGAAGAAGAACTGAAACGCCTGCAAAAAGAGCTCGATAAATGGGCGAAGGAAGTCAAACTTGTCGAAGGCAAACTTTCTAACGAACGCTTCGTGTCAAAAGCACCGGAAGCGGTCGTCGAAGAAGAGCGCAAAAAACAAGTAGATTATATTGAAAAGCATGCGACTGTTGAAAAGCGCATGGAAGAATTGAAAAATCTTTAAGAAAAAAAGCGATTCCCGGATTGGGAATCGCTTTTTGTTGTCTGCAGATATATTGCTGTCAGTCATTCCGTTCGGGCGCTCGCTTACTTCGTGCTCGCGTTCGGGCTAACTCAAGTCCGGCTCCCGAAACGGATATTCCTTTTCCAGTTTAGCGATGTGCTGCATCAGCAGTTGTGCGATATTGTCGTCATGGGTTTGATAGAACGCACGGGCGCCGACCGGGTCTTCGAGTTCGTTGAACAAATGGCGCCCATCATCTAACAGCAAGAAATCCACACCGATGTAATCGCTATGGAGCGCTTTGGCAATTTTTTCGACATCCATTCGCTGCACTGCGGTCAGTTCAAATCGTTCGACCGAGGCGCCGAGCGAAAAGTTCGCTTTAAAGCCGTTTTGTGCGCTACGTTTGACGGCACCGACAATTTCCGTCCCGATGACGTACGCACGGACGTCTGCTAAATGCGGCACGACCGGCTGATAGAGAAGCGGAACATCAACGGCTGGCATATCCTGTTCCGACTCGAGCAGCCACACATGCACTCCTCCGTGGCCATCCTCCGTTTTGGCGATGCATGGGTATTCAAGTGCAGCACGATAAGTTGGGATCGCAGGAAGACCGAGCAGCTGGAACAATTGAAAGCTTTGCCATTTGTCGTTAGCAACGCGGTTCACTTCGGCACGGTTGATGAGACGCACGCCGCGGTCTTCCAAAAAACGTGAAGCGTGTGGTCGCCGAACACGGAATAACACGAACTGGCCTTTCAACTGACTTGCTAAAGATTCGAGCCCCTCGTCGCTCCAATCGTCCCACACTAGCAAATCGGCTACAGCAAAGCGATTCAGTTCTTCGATAAAGCCGGCATTCGTATGTGCAGCTGCTGTTTCATACAAGACAATCATGCCAAGTCCTCCTTGATGTAGGTGATCATTGCATCAGCGACGTTGACGCCTGTAACATTCAGGATATTGCGGATGTGGGCAGCGGCATTCACTTCACAGACGAGCGTCTGGCTGTTTGGCCCGTATAACAGATCGACCCCGGCAAATACTGCGCCGACCGCTTTTGCAGCATCCAGGGCAAGCTGTTGTTGCTGTTGTGAAAGCTCAACAGGAAACGCGCGTCCGCCGTTGGTGATGTTCGCCCGGAAATCAGTGTCGGATTGCCGTTTCATCGCCGCGACGATTTTTCCACCGACGATATTGACACGGATGTCCCGTCCGCGGCTATATTCGATAAATTCCTGGAACACATAGTCAATGCCGGATAAGCTGTCGACTTTATCGTAAAATTCATCTTCCGTTTCGATCAAATACACTTTCATGCCGAACGAGCCGTGGCCTTCTTTTATGATCATCGGCAAACTGAGTGCACCGAGCACTCCTTCAAAATAGCCCGAATCGCGGATCGAGAATCTCGGGTAGACTTTCGGCGCTACGATCGTTTTTGGCATTGGAATATCTTGCTCGGCAAGGCGGATATATTGCGTCGCCTTGTTGTCGCATAAATCGATGATGGCCGGATCGTTATAGACCGGCACGCCTTGGCTTTTCAGGAAATAGCCGAGCAGGACGTCTTTATCCAATAAAATAGCGAAATCCGGAAACGCTTGTGCTTGCCCGAGCGTCATCTGGATTTCGTGGTTTTTCTTGACGGTTACAGCAATCCCTTGGCGCTTGGCCGCCTCCGCCACCAATTGCGCTTGATCTTCGAATTTATCGGAAACGAGGCTTCCGTTATAGATGACCCAACAACTCAACATATCCATTCCACCTTCATGATATACTCATACTAAAAAAGTGTATCACGTTGATAAGAATAGAGGTTAGAAAATGATCAATGGGCTGGAACGATACAAGAAAAAATGGAACATCACCACAGAAAACGCCATCAAACCGGGACTCGCTGCGATTACTGCTGCACTCGAGGAAATCGGCAACCCGCACAAGCAAGGGCGTTTTGTCCATATAGCGGGTACGAACGGCAAAGGTTCGACCGCGGCGCTGTTATCAGCGGTATTAAGAGCGCACGGCAAAACGGTGGGCAGCTTTTATTCGCCGGGCATCATCGACGTCCACGACCAGATTCAGATGAACGGTGAACCCGTCACGCGTCAAGCGCTCGACCATGTCATGTGCGAACTGTCGAAAGTGACGACGGCGTTGACGGATTTCGAGCTGCTGACCGCGGCCGCTTTCCTGCAATTCCGCAACGCCGCGCCTGATGTCTCCATTATCGAGGCGGGTATGGGAGGACGCTTTGACTCGACGAACGTCATCGATCCGCAAGTCGCAATCATTCCGTCTATTGCCAAAGAACATACCAATTTCCTCGGCACCGAACTGAAAGACATCGCATACCATAAAGCGGGCATCATCAAAAAATGGAAACCCGTCATCGCAGGTCCGCTGGAGAACGAGGCGCTGCAAGTAGTGAAAGAAGAAGCACGGCAGCAGCACGCTGAATTGATCATACCGAACAGCCCTTACGAAGGCGAGTTGAAATTAAAAGGAGCGCACCAGAAATGGAACGCCAGCCTGGCATATCACGCCGCTATGGAAGTGCTGGGAGCGGAATTTAACGAAGCCGCGGCACATCAAGCATTGGCACAGGCCGAAATTGCTTACCGTTTCGAGACGGCAGCACCGGGGCTGATCTTCGACGGGGCGCATAACGAAGCGAGCATCCACGCATTGGTGGAAACGATTCAAGCGGATTTTCCTGACGAACAAGTGCGGATCGTGCTCGGGATGCTTCGCGATAAAGACTATGAAAAGGTTCTCCGAAAACTGGAAACGATCAGCGATAATTTTGTCTTTATTGACTTCTCCAATGAGCGTGCATTGCCGGCGGAGAAATTATTTCGTTTAAGTAACAGTAAAATAAAGACAATTAAAAATTTATATGATATATTACCTGTAACAGCAGACGAGGAAGTGACTATAGTCACGGGTTCACTTTATTTGCTTTCAGACATGCGCAAGCCGGGCATTCCGTTTTTGAGCGAGTACTTGAACGTGAGTGATTAGCGTGAATCCCATGAGGAGTAGATGTGATGGACAGCGATAAAAAAAGGAAATTGCTTTTATGGGTACTTTGGATATTAATTGTTCCCGCCGGTTTGTATGCGGTCTATCAATCTTACCCGCCGGAAGTCTTATTTGAGTGGGAATTATTGGCCTTCGCCGCTTTTGCAGTCTTAACTGCGCTCTTGCCACTCAATATCAACGGAACGCCGATGTACCTCGTCCAATGGGTAACCATTGCGGTGTTCTTGAAATACGGCTTGTTTATCGAAATTCTTATGTCTCAATTGACGATGCTCGTCCTGCTGTTCCGCACGAGAAATGCGGTCTCAAGAAACGAACGTTTTTCATTTAACTCATTAATGTTCTTTGTCTTGTCGACATTGACGGGCCTGATATTTTTTGCAGCAGGAGGCGAAATTGGATCGACAAGCTTTGTGCACATCGTTTCTTACGGTTTGCTTTACCAGCTTGTCTATCTCGTCGCCAATCATTTGTATTTATATGCGGACGACGTCTTGAGTAAAACTTCGAAATCATTTATTTCGCTCGACTCGATATGGGATTTCTTGATCACGCTGCTGATTTTTCCGTATGCGATCACGCTTTATGTATTGGACGCAGCGATCGGGGTTTCTGCCTTGATGCTACTCGGCTTGCCGTTTATGGTCATGACCGTCGTGCTGCGCCTTTACAATAGCTCGGAGAAAATCAATATCGACTTGAAAAAGGCCGGCCATATCGGGCATCAGCTTGCGGACCGCTTGTCCCAGGATGAAGTGATCGACCAGTTTATTGAACACGTGGCGACGATGTTCAAGACCGATTACGCCTACGTCATCGATTACCGCAACAGCCAACTGCTCGTCTTACGGATTTTTGAAGACGGGCGATTGGTGGACATGGATTTGCCGGCTGTGCCGTATACGCAAGGCATCGCCGGGCAAGTGATCGCGCACAATGCGCCGCTATTGTTCGGCAAGCAAAAGCAATGGATCGAGCTGTCGACGGTGCAGCTGCCGAAAGATATCGAAAGCATCATGGCGACACCCATTTCCCGAAACAATAAAATCGAAGGCGTGCTGCTGATCGGATCGAGAAAAGAATTCGCTTTTTCGGCCAATCAATTGCAAATCATGGAAATCTTAAGTACCTATTTTGCGGTGTCGCTCGAAAAATCCGGCTATATGGAAAAAGTTATCGCCAAAAGCGAACGCTGCGGGCTGACCAAGTTGTACAATTACCGCTATCTGGATGAAACGCTCGAGAACTGCATGAAGGAAATCGCAACCGGTTCTTTGGATCAGCTGTCGCTCATCATGATGGACATCGACCGCTTCAAGTCGATTAACGACACTTACGGGCATCAAAGCGGCAACGAAATCCTCATCCAGCTGGCTGATTTATTGAGAGAGGCGGTCGGTGAGGAAGGAACACTTGCCCGCTATGGCGGCGAGGAATTCGTTGTCTTGCTTCCGCATTACGGCAAAGAACTGGCGCTATTGCTTGCGGAAAACTTGCGCAAGCAAATAGCTGACACTGAATTCACGATCCAGCAAAGCATACAAAGCGATAAACAGGCCGAGACACTGCACATTACGATGAGCATCGGCGTGTCGGCAGCCCCGGAAGACGGCGATGACGGCATGGCCATTATCCGCAACGCCGACCGTGCACTTTATACAGGTGCCAAACAGGCAGGGCGCAATAAAGTGGCAGCCTACACAAAATAAGACTACAGAACGGCTTTGGCCGATTCTGTAGTCTTTTTATCTTATAAAAATTGGAAATAAAAGCAAAAGAATTAATAAAAAGTATTGATTTTCCTATAAAAACACCGTGTCAAAAGAACAAATACATGCAATAATAAAAATACAGTCAGATATAGTCATAAATAATTTTTTAATAGGAAGTATCATCCATAAAAATTGATCGGAAGAAAGGAGTGCGCGTATGAAGCAATGGAAAACTGAAAAAGGGTTGACGCTTGTCGAAGTGCTGGCGGCTCTGGTGATTCTCGGGATTGTTTTTGTCGGGGTTATGACAGTATTTCCCCAGATGACCACTTTTAATGCTAAGACAGAAGTCAAGCTGGATACGATGCATCTCGCGCGCCAAGAGATGGCATCTATCCTTCATGCATCCAAATGGGAAAAAATACTGGAAACAAGTGCTACTGATCCAACTTCCCTAGAACCTGAGTTTCTGTCTTCAGCATTAATTGATAAAGAGCTTTTGGAGTTAAATTACAGCAAACTGCCTGCCGAATCGCTGGCTAATTCCCCATATACGGCTGATTCTTATGTTCGCTATCAAAAAGATGGGGATTATCGTTATGTGGCAGATATTTATTTGCAATGCGAAGCTTTTTTGCTTAAAGAACAGACAGCGACAGGACCAGGAACTAAAGTACAATGCGCCCAGGAAGACCGGGTTAAATTGTACAAAGTGCATTTGAAAGTTTTCAGCAACAAAGCCAGTCAAAATGGAAGTTATCGACTTAGCAGCGAAACATATTCCTATATCCGCTATGCTGCAAAAAAACCGCCTATCGTAACGGAGGGCGGTTAAAATGCTAGGCAATCAAAAAGGAATCACATTAGTGGAATTAATAGCGGCATTGGCACTTGTATCGATCATCGCTGCCATTGCTTGGACTGCTTTATCCATAGGTTTCAAGCATACGGCATCCGAAACAAACAAAACGCAATTGCAGCAGGAAGCGAATCTGATCGTGGCCACCATTACAAACGAGCATCGAAGAAACGATTATTATTATTTGCGGATGAATGCGGGCACCTTGGAAATTAATACATGCAATGGAAGCTCAGTAACAGCGTTAAATTGTGAGGGATTCACAAGCCTCATGGCAAATCATTATGTCTATACAGGCACCATTAATGGGGTGGACTTTATGGGGTGGGATCCTGCACAAATAATTGATCCTAAGAAAAAACATCTGGACCTTAGCTTGAACGTTACTGATCCTGCTAATCCGGCAAGGTCGGTTAAAGTCAAAACAACATTGACCCGAATTTTAACCGAGTAAAACTTGAGGGGGATGCAGACATGAGGTATGTCAAAAATGAACGGGGTTACGCACTTTTAGTCGTCCTGTTGTTGGTTGTTTTGATAATGAGTATATCTGCCACGTTTATGGCAGGATCTATTAATCATGCGAAGCAAGAGCAAGCTGTGGATGTATCCAATCAATCAGTGGCAGCCGCAGAAATGGGCGTGCTTTATTATTCAACTGATTTTGAGAGAGCACTCGATCAAATTCGCCAAGAAGTTTCTTTTGCGACCACGGCAGAACTGAATTTATTGGTAGATTGTTTAAAAGCTATAGACATTTCTGCTTGCGATACACAAGCTGAAAGAATTGCCTGGGAGAAAGATATCGACTCAAGAATGAAACAGCTCTATGTAAAAAAGACTCTCAATAAAATAAACGAGCTGATTAAAATAAACGGTGTGAAAACACAATCATTCAGCGAAACTGTCGCAAACTATGAGCCACAAGCTTGGTCATTAGAAAATGTGTCTTATACGGACACGGAATTATCGACTGTTAATCAGGCTTTAGTCAATAGAATAGTGGATGCCGGCCTGTTGAAAGTGAGAGTAAAAGTGATCGGTGCTTCCGGCAGCTCAGAAAAAACATTAAGCAGCTTATTTTCGATAAAAATACCGCCATCGTTTTTGAACCCTGGGGAAGTTTATAACGTTGAGCAGAAAATTATCGCAGGGAAAGAAGATGCAACTTATAACGATATCTTTAAAATCAATCCGCCGACTCAATCTTGCAGTTCGTTATTGACTGCCGTTATTGCCAAAAATGCGGTTGCGCCGTTCGAATGTAAAATGACCGGCAATGAAAAACTGTCAGACTTCATTGGGCTCATAACGGCAGCGAATACTACACCAAAACTGGATCCAAAAGACTTTTGGGTTCATGTCGATGATTTTCAACAAAACGTCTGCTCGGCCAATTGCAATAACTTGGATTTTCTTGGAACAAATGTTGTTGTAAGAGCCGATGATACAGGAGCCACCAATAATATGAATAACTTGGTGAATGGAAACCTGGTTATTACCGGTACCTTGACAGCCAACTCAAACTTGAACAACTTAGGAAAGAACTTGTCAAAACAGTCAATTGTGCTAAAAGAACTTAACATCACCGGTAATATTAAAAACTTAAATTATACGAACTTGATGGTATTGGGGAAAGACAGCGGTACAGATAGCCGTTTGTATATAGGTGGGCAATTTCAAATCGACAATTACTCACGCCTTTGTATGGATATCGACCGTATTTCTAAACCAGACTTAGCTCGGCTTGCAGCCACTGTGGAAGTGACTAATAGCGGCAGCATCGTTTATTATTCATCGGATCCAGCAAATGTGTTTGCGCTGACAGGCGCAGATGCAGTCAATCGTACAAAACTGTTTGTGAAAAGAAATGATAATTACGCAACATTTCTGTTGAATTGTGGAATCGCTATAAAAAGTACACAGTCTGTCCCGGTGTCATCACCGATTGTTAGCGATACTGAATTTGATTTTGAAGTGGAATATTAAAAGCACTTCCGGGATTCAACTGGATATCAAAGCAGCAGATGTCATATAGACGCACTTATATTGGAGGTTACACCATGATTCGTTTTTTGTTATTTTTCATCCTATCTACGATCATCACAGCTATTGCATTTTTCAGCTTCAAAGCGGTACCGGCCACGAAGAAAATCGCATTAGTAGGTGGAGTCGTTTCTGCATCGGCAATTGCGATCTGGATGCAAGGCAATTTTGCATGGTACATGAGTTTTCTTGCGATTCTTGCTTTGTCACTCGTCGCAACTCTTCTATATATGAAAATCATAGAACGTGAACAGATCGAGAAAGAACGACTGAAAGCGGAACGGCAGGCATTTAAGAATCGAGTGCGTGAAGAATCAAAGCAATTAGAAGCATCGAAAAAACAGCCTCAACCAGCTGCAGAACAAATCACACAAACACCAAAGCAAGCACCGATAGAGAAACCCGAGAAGGTATTTGGCATGGAGTCCATCGGCCCGGTCGGAAAGGGGAATTAAGATGGACAATAAGCAATTCGGCAAAGTGTTCGGCGGCGTGTTCGGAGCCGCCCTTTTAGTGTTTGGAACAGCGAATGCAGGCGCCTATGCAGTCGACGAGTGGGTCTTTCCGTCGGCAACATATGATGAATACACATATATTGGCACCACCGATGTTTCCAATATGGCAGTGGCGGACGCCAAATCGATGTTTTTGACGCAAACGGCGACATTCCGCGAATCGGCGGAGCTCCACGTGACGTATTTGGACGAAACGGCGCAGTATCCGTTAAAAGATGTGGAAATCGCACTGGATGAAACATTGGAGCGTGCACAAAGCGGCGCTCAAAATCAGTTTATTTTCGATTTGTCCGAATCGCAGACGCGGTCATTTCTGAAAAAGCAATTCAAGGATATTCCGTTTACCGAAGCGGACATCGCCACTGTCCACCTTCAGCTGGAAAGGGCGTTAGAAGGCGGTCAGACAGTGTCACGCACCGATATCAGCAGCGATGCCTTGGAAATGCGTCCGGATGTCGTAGCGCAGGCCAGTTTTTCGCATAGCTTAGAAACAGCGGACACGAAACAAGTGCTTGAGGCACTCGATGGCACGATCCTCGCGCCGGATGAGACATTTTCCTTTTTAGCGTCTTTGGAAGAATTGACTCTTTTTGAAGTGACTGATGCTGAATTGACCGAAATCGCCTCCGCCATTTATGGTGCGATGCTGCGCACAAATTTCCTTGTCGAGCAGCGCAGCATCAGTGAATCCGTTCCGGAAAATGTACCGGCGGGGGAAGAGGCGGCGATCAACCGTTCGCTCGGTGTGGATTTTGCGTTTTCCAACCCCAATGCCAGCAGCTTCACCTTGAATACGTACGTCCAGGACGGCAAGTTGGTGGCATCGATCCACGGATTGCCATTCGTCCACGAATACAAAATTTCCACTACAGGCGACATCGACATCGAACCGCGACTCATCAAGCAATTCAGCGCATTTGTCTCGAGCGGCAGTGAAGTGCGCGAAGAAGGCCGTGACGGCAAACGCATCGAAGTCGTTCGCACGATGCTAGATGACGGCAAAGAAGTGCAAGTCGAGCGGGTTTCCAGCGATTTCTACCCGCCGGTGCATCGCATTGAAGTGTATCCATTGACGCAGCCGGAAGCAGCTGCGCCAGAAAATGAAACCGTCATCGATTGGCCGCTAGCGGGTGATCCGGACTTTGTCGACCTTAATAATAACGGCGTCCATGACGCGGCAGAACTCGTTAACAGTGGTAGTGAAGTAGTCGACTGGCCAGTGTCAGGAGATGAGGATTTTGTCGATATAAACAATAACGGCATCCACGACCCAGCTGAACTTACTTACGAAAAAGGAGTAGTGTTGCCGGACGGGACAGTTGTTCCAGGCACCGAGGATGATAGCACTGACACACCGTCAACTGATAGAGAAAATGATACAGACACAGATTCTGATTCGGACGCAAATGATGCGGATACCGAACCGGAAATAGAAGCGCAATACGATAAAAGCGGCAAACAGATTCAACCGTAACTGAACAAAAAGGGGGAGTAGCATGGCCATCAAACGCAGAAAGCTTGGCGACATACTCGTCGAGCAAGGATTGCTGACAGAGCAAGATCTCCAAGGAACTCTCGACGCCAAGACGAACGACCAAAAACTGGGCGATGCCTTACTCGCGCGCGGGCTCATCACCGAACAGCAATTGATCGAAACTTTGGAAATGCAGCTGGGCATCCCACACGTCACGCTGTTCCGCTATCCTTTCGATCCCATGCTTTTCAACGTTGTGCCGAAAGAGTTTGCCAAGCGCAAACTGCTGGTGCCGCTGAAAACCGAAGGCGATAAATTGTTTATCGCCATGACCGACCCGACCGATTTCATCACCATCGACGATCTTCGCTTAGCGACCGGTTTTCAGATCGAGCCGACCATCGCATCAAAAGAAGACGTCTTAAAGACCATCGCCAAATATTACGAAGAAGAATCGTATGACGAATTGCTCGAAGATTTGCCGGCGGCGAATGAAGAAAAAGACGACGAGTTGAGCGACCTTGACGCGCCGATTGTCAAGCTCGTCAATCAGCTATTGTCGAACGCGGTCTCCATGAAAGCATCCGATGTCCACCTGGATCCGCATGAAGGCAAATTGATCGTGCGTTACCGCATCGACGGCACATTGCGCACAGAGCGTGTCTTGCCAAAAACGATGCAGCAAATGATCACCGCACGCATCAAGATCTTGGCCAATCTCGACATCACCGAAAACCGCATCCCGCAAGATGGCCGCATCAAAACGACAGTCGACTTCCGTGCGATCGATTTGCGTGTGTCGTCGCTGCCGACGGTGTTCGGGGAAAAGATCGTCATGCGGATTTTGGATTTAAGCCAAAACTTGACCGACATTTCCAAGCTCGGATTCAATGAGACCAATATGGAACGCTTTATGAAAGAAATCGATAAGCCGAACGGCATCGTCCTCATCTCAGGGCCGACCGGTTCTGGGAAATCGTCGACTTTATATGCGGCGCTCAATAAGCTCAATTCCGAAGAAGTCAACATCATCACCGTAGAAGACCCGGTGGAATACCAATTAGAAGGCATTAACCAAATTCAAGTGAACGCCAACGTCGGCTTGAGTTTCGCTGCAGGGCTGCGGTCGATTTTGCGCCAAGATCCGGACATCGTCATGGTCGGGGAAATCCGCGACAAGGAAACGGCCGATATTTCGATTCGTGCGTCATTAACAGGGCATTTAGTATTGAGCACCATCCATACGAACGATTCGATCGCCTCCATCACGCGGCTCATGGACATGGGCATCGAACCGTTCCTCGTCACCGCCTCACTCAATGCGGTCATCGCGCAGCGCTTAATCCGCCGCGTCTGCCGGGACTGCCGAGAGATCCAGCCAGCTAGCGTACGTGAAAAGGAAATTTTCGAAAGGCGCGGCATCTCCATCGAAACGATCGCGCGCGGCGCGGGATGCTCACAATGCAATATGAGCGGCTATAAAGGCCGCATGGCGATTCACGAAGTGCTGGTCGTCGACGATGCGATCAAAGACGTCATCAATAGAAGCGGCACCGCTGCAGAAATCCGCAAAATTGCCGTCGCCAACAAGACGATCTTTTTGATTGACGATGGTTTATTAAAAGTGAAGGAGGGCATGACGACGACGGAAGAAGTGCTCCGCGTTGCCATGAGTGACTAATATGACAACTGATACAGCTATTCAATTTATCGACAAAGTGCTGACCACAGCGCGCGAACTCGGCGTCTCGGATGTCCACATGACAACCGGCATCCCGCCCGTCTTCCGCATGCACGGGACACTCAAACGCTACGGGGAAGAGCGGCTCATGCCGGAAGACACCGAAGCAATCGCCAAAGCACTCATGCCGGAAAGTTTATGGGATACTTTCCTTGAAAAAGGCGAAATGGATTATTCCTATGCGATTCCCGGTGTCTCCCGTTTCCGTGTCAACTCGTTCCACCAGCGCGGATCGATTTCACATGCCTTCCGGACGATCCCGACGATCATCCCGTCGATCGATGATTTGAAAATGCCGGATACACTGAAGAAGCTGGCTGACACGCACCAAGGGCTCATTCTCGTGACCGGCCCAACCGGTTCGGGTAAATCGACGACTTTGGCAGCGATGATCCGCTATATGAACGAAAATATGACCAAGCACATCATCACCTTAGAAGACCCGATCGAGTATATGCACAGGCACGGCACTTCGGTCATCGACCAGCGCGAAGTCGGATTCGATACGAAATCATTCGCCAACGGCCTGCGCGCCGCTTTGCGCCAAGACCCCGACGTCATCCTGGTCGGTGAGATGCGTGACTTGGAAACGATCATGACCGCCATCACCGCTGCAGAAACCGGCCACTTAGTTATGGGTACGCTCCATACATCGAGTGCCGCATCAACGGTTGAGCGGATTATCGATGTTTTCCCGCCGGCGCAGCATGCACAAATCCGCACGCAGCTCGGCGGCATCCTGAAAGCCGTCATCTCGCAGCGTCTGCTTCCGACAGCAGACGGCAAAGGGCGCGTCGCTGCGACCGAGATCATGATCCACAACACTGCGATCGCCAACTTGATCCGCACCGAAAAAGTGCACCAAATCCCCAACGTCATCTTGACCAACCGGGCAGCGGGCATGCACCTGATGCAAACGTCGGTGCAGGAACTGTTCAACAAAGGCCTCATCACAAAACAAATCGCGGCACCGTACTTGATCGGAGGCGAGGAGTAAGTGGCGCGCTATAGATACGAAGGGCGAGACCGAAAAAAAGTGCGTGCCGGTTTTATCACCTCCGCCAACCGCAAAGAAGCGGTGCAGCGGCTGCGTGAAGAAGGCATACGCGTCATCGATATCCGCGAAGTGCCGGTCGGAGCCTTGCAAAAAGACATCAGCTTCGGCAATCCGGTCAAACGCGACCAGTTCATCATGTTCTTGCGCCAGTTCTCGACATTGATGCGTGCGGGTGTCACCATCGTCGATTCAGTGAAAATTTTGTCCCAGCAAGTCGAATCGAAAGCATTGCGCAAAACGCTCGCAGAAATCGAACAAGAACTGCGCAAAGGAAACTCCTTGTCGGACTCGCTGGCGAAATACCCGAAAGTGTTTGAGCCACTGACGGTCAACTTGGTGAAAGCGGGGGAACTGTCAGGGAACATTGATGACTCACTGGAACGTCTGGCGACGCATTACGACAAAGCGTACCAGACGCGGCAGAAAGTCATCTCGGCGATGAGTTATCCGGTGGTTGTCGGCATTCTTGCGATGGGGGTCGTGATTTTTCTTCTCTCAACGATTGTGCCGATGTTCGTCGATATGTTCCAAGGCTTCGGCGGCGAATTACCGCTCGTAACGCAGCTCGTCATGGGAGCAAGTGAATTCACCGTGCAATATTGGTATCTGCTCGTGCTATTTGCGGTGATCTTTGTCGGCACCATTTTTCTCATGAAAAAAAGTGCGCAAGGCCGCATGGTACTCGATACGCTCGTCTTGAAGATCCCGATCTTCGGAAAGCTGCTGCAGAAATCCGCACTTGCCCGCTTAACGAGAACGCTCAGCTCGCTGTTCACCAGTTCCGTGCCGATCTTGCAGGCGATGACAATGACCGAAAAAGTCGTGGGGAACGCGGTCATGTCGAAAGTGCTGCTCGCATCGCGCGATTCACTAGAACGAGGCGGCTCGTTGACTGCGCCGATGAAGCAGCATTGGGCATTCCCTCCGCTTATTCCGCATATGATTGCCATCGGTGAACAGACCGGCTCGTTAGATCACATGCTTGCCAAAGTAGCGGAATTTTACGAGAAAGAAGTCGAAGCGGAGACAGATAGATTGAAAGCGTTAATAGAGCCATTGATGATTGTCTTTTTAGCAGCATTAGTCGGGACTATAGTACTCGCTATCATGATGCCGATGTTTGAGATGTTCCAAAATGTAGATAATTTGTAGGTAATATAGATAAAATAAAAAGAAAAATTTTCTAAAAAAACATTAAAAACATATTGTTTAATCTGTGACCATTGATATAATTGAGCTGTACTGAAAGTGGTACTTACTTAACCATATGATAGGGGGAAAAGAGAATGAAGAAATTCATGCAAAAGAAATTGAAAGACCAGAAGGGTATGACGCTGATTGAGCTTTTGGCAGTTATCGTTATTATCGCGATCATCGCGGCCATTGCTATTCCGGCGATTGGGAATATTATTGAGAACAGTCGTTACAGTGCAGTTAAGTCCGATGCTACAAATGTAATATCAGCTGCCAATATTTATTTTACAGACAATTCTGCAGAAACAAGTGTTGATACAGAAACACTAATATCAGAAGGCTTTTTAGATTCTCCAGGTAAACTGTCTTCGGCAAAAGACAAAACAGTTGTAAATAATGCAAATCCACTTACGATTACTACTGCGGACCCTGTTATTTATTCTGGTGCAAAAACCTTAACACTCACTGGAGCAACAGTGAATGGCATCACTAGTGACCCTCAAAAAGGCAGTGACACTGGTAATAGAAGTATTTCGAACTAACCAATTCAATAATTCCCGAAGGAGCTGATCAAATGGCCTTACCGTTTTTCCAGAAAAAAGCGCGCGTAGCGACGATTACGATAGAACAAGATGCAATCCGCTATGTTGAGCTGAAGTCGGCGGAGCCGGTGTCACTGGTCCAGGCGGAAGAGATTTTGCTTCCCGAAGGCATCATGGACAACGGCAAAATCGCAGATGCAGAGGCGCTAATTGCGGAACTCGGTAAGGCTGTCAATCAGTGGGGTCTCTCCAAAAAGTCAGTCCGATTCCTCGCCCCTGACGAATTTGTTATTATCCGCAAAGTCCCTTACCCCGAAGACGTCGAAGCCGACGAATTAAAAGGGCATTTCTTTATCGAAATCGGCTCGACTTTGTACTTGCCGTTTGAAGACCCGGTGTTCGATGTGGTGCCATACCATCCGGACACCGACGAACCGGAAGCGATCATCATCGCTTCGAAAGAATCGGTCATCAAAGATTACGAAGACGCTTTTGACGGCGTGAAACTAAAACCGCTCGTTGCAGACATCGCGCCGCTCGCTTTATACCGTTTGGCGTATCTCGAGCACGACATTCCGGAAGACGAGCACATCATGCTCATCGACATTCAAGGAAAGAAAATGACGGTGTCGATTTTCCACGAGCATTTCCCGATGTTCATGCGGCCGGTCGACCTCGAAATACTCGTCAACGACCCGACAGACCCGCTGCAGCTATTGCTGGCGGTCGAAGAAGAAGCCGAAAAGCTCGGCAATTTCTACCGCTATAATATGAACGAAGGCGAACAAGGCATCACGAAAGTCATTTGCAACGGTGAATTCGGCGACTGGGAAGCGTTTTGCGATCGTTTGTCGGAGCGTTTTCAGCTGGACGTCGAGCCGCTCGTCAAGCTCGGCATCGAAGCGGGCGACCGGATCGTACCGGCGAGGTTCAACCGGGCAATCGGCCTTGCGCTGAAAGAGGTGTAGAAATGTTAGTCGATATTAATTTACTGCCCCAAAAAGAGCGCGACCGCCCAGCTGTTTTAATCGCGGCGGTCGCGATTTTATTGCTTGCCGTCATCATTTGGGCAGTGCTCGGCATGATGGCGAGAGCCGAAGCGAACGAACTGCAGGCAATTCAAGCACAGGCCGACGCGGTCATCGCAGAACAAACCGAAATCCGCGCCGAACTCGAAGCGCGCCAAGGCATGAACGAAGAGCAGCAGCTCCAGGCGACGGTCGACTGGGCGGAAAGCTATCAATTCGATACCATTCCGCTATTGGAAGAACTCGTGTCGCTGCTGCCGACGCGCGGTTTTTTCCAGACATTCTCCTATATAGGACTTGACCAAGCGCAGTTGACCGTCCAATTCGATGCGTCCCGCGAATCGGCTTATTATTTGGCGCAATTGAAAGCGTCTGAACTGCTGACGTCCGCCACACTCGATAGCGTCGCAACAGAAGTGTTCGAAGAAGCAGCAGAAGGGGAACTGATCGTCGATCCGAGCGAGCCGCGATTTTTGGCGACCTATACATTGATCTTCCAGGACGACCGCATTCCGGTTGAAGGCGGCGAAGAAACAGAGGGCGCAGAAGCTGTGGAGCCTGTCGAAGAAGCAACGCCGGAAACGACCGAAACTGAAGAAACCGACGTAGAAGTCGATGTGGACGTGGAGACAGAGGAATCAGGAGATGACGCCGCATGAGCAGCATGACAAAAAGCCAAAAAGAAAAAGCGCTCATCGCACTCGCCGTCTTCTTTCTGTTAGCACTCGGACTGTACGCCTATTTCCTCGTCTATGCACCTGCGAAAGACGCCCGCGAACAAGCCCAGCAATCGCTGCGCTCGGAACGCGACGTGCTGATGGCGCTGCAAACTCAAGTAAAAGAGCTGCCGGAAGGGGAACCGGTCAGTACACTCGAGCTTCAGAAAAAAGTCTCGATCGAACCTTTATCTGAATTGATGGTACTGCAGATTGAACAGGCAGAACTGCTGTCCGGCACACAAGTTGAAGCCATCGCGCTCACTGAAGCCGATGTGGCGCTGCCGGTTCCGGTCGAAGGCTTGGAAAACTTAAAAGAAGTCGAAACGACCGTAACGTTTACGGCGGAAGATTATAACGAAATTACCGATTTCATCTCTGAAATCGAAACGATGGAGCGCATACTGGTCATCGAGTCGATCAATTTCGGCGCGAATCCGGAAATCCGTGAAGTGGTTGAAGAAACCGAACGCCTGCAAGTGACTTTGTCATTCGCGGCGTACTACCGGCCAGACTTGATTGCGTTAGGCGACACCGTGCCGAAAATCGATGCCCCGGCGCCAGCGAACAAGCAAGATCCATTGCCGGCCAACGACGGCACGGAGTTCGCCATCGAAGACGACGAAGAACAGATCGACCAGGATCTCGAAATCGATGTCGACATCACCGTCGAAGAAAGTGCATCTGAAGGAGACTAAAAGGAAATCATTGCGATTTCCTTTTCTCTTTGTTTGTAAACGTTACGTAAACTCACTAATGAAAGAGGGACATTATGATTGCTGTCTATTCCGTTTTTGCATCTGTCTTCGGGCTCGTCTTCGGCTCGTTTTATAACGTCGTCGGATTGCGCGTGCCAAAAAATGAATCAATTGCCTATCCGCCGTCCCATTGCACAAATTGCGACAGGCGGCTGACGGCACTCGATTTGGTGCCGGTGTTCTCTTATCTATTCCTGCGCGGCAAATGCCGGAGCTGCGGCACGCCGATCCACTGGGTCTATCCGCTGATGGAAGCGATCACCGCCGTGTTGTTCACTGCCGTGTTCTTGAAGTTCAGCTTCACGCCGGAATTGATCATTGGCTTGTTATTCGTGTCGATGCTCGTCATCATCACGGTGTCGGACATCGCCTATATGCTCATCCCGGATAAAGTGTTATTGCCATTTGCGTCGGTGCTGCTCGTTTTGAGATTTATTGTGCCGCTCGATCCTTGGTGGGATTCGCTAGTGGGCGCGCTCGTCGGATTTTCTGTCTTGCTGCTAATTGCCACGATTTCAAGAGGCGGCATGGGCGGCGGCGACATTAAATTGTTTTTTGTCATCGGCTTGGTGCTCGGTACAGCGGGAACTTTGCTGACGCTTTTCCTGGCCTCGTTTATCGGTGCCATCGTCGGCATCTTCATTTTGCGCATCCGCAAGCAAGGGCGTAAAACACCGATCCCGTTCGGCCCGTCCATCGCGCTCGCCGCCGTCCTCGTCTATTTATGGGGCGAACAATGGATCGGTTGGTATGTAAGTTTAGTGATGTAAGCATATTAATATTATGTAAACTAAAAAAGCGCTAAGAGTACATCTGTTATCTTCTGAAGATATGGAGCAAAACAGCATAGATGCCTGCAGGAAAGCGAGAAAACCAAGACCCTGCAAGCGAATAAGTGAAAGATAATTGAGCTTATTCGTTTGCCATGCATTTACGTAGTAAATGTCAGAGCGTTGAATAAGTGGATAATCCACAATCAATTCTAAGAATGAGCTACTTTTCGCTAGACCAGAGAATCAGAGAAATGTTTAAGTGTTTGGAGAAGCATTCGCTCGACTCCTGTGGGACTAGCGGGTTTGAGAGACCCCACAGTGAGCAGAGCGAGCGAGGAGGCTCGATTCCCGCCCCACGGAAAGCGAGCGATACGCTTCGGAAAACCCAGCTACTTATTGTTTCTCAACAACCTGGCATTTACGTAGTAAATGTGGGAGCAGATGTTTTTGCGTAGCGACGAAGCGGCTTGGCGCTCACCCGCGACAAGCTTAGCTGTTTTGCGGAATATCAACCAAAGAGACTCACTATCATAAATACACAAAAAAGCGAAAGCACCGGATTTCGGTGCTGTCGCTTTTGTTGTTCTTTAGTTGTTGTAATGGATCGGTGAAGCTGGCCCGAGATCGATGCCGAAGAGCATCCAGACAATCAGCATGACGGTCCAAATGGCCATGAAGAAAATCGAGTAAGGGAACATGACCGAGATCAATGTACCGATGCCCATTTTCTTGTCGTATTTCTGTGCGAATGCAATGATGATCGCGAAATACGTCATGAGCGGTGTGATGATGTTCGTGGACGAATCCGCGATGCGGTACGCCATTTGCGTCAATTCCGGTGAATAGCCGAGCTGCATCATGATCGGTACGAATACCGGTGCCAGCATCGCCCATTTCGCGGAAGCGGAACCGATGAACAAATTGATGATCCCGACGACGATGATAAAGCCGATGATCAGCGGAATGCCGGTGAGGCTCAAGGATTCCAGCGCTTCGGCACCGTAGACGCCGAGTACCATGCCGATGTTCGATTCCGCAAAGTAGGCGACGAATTGTCCGGCAGTGAACGCGAGGACGATAAAGACGCCCATGGAAGCCATCGTATCGGACATTTGCTCTGCGACATCTTTATCGCTGGTGATGTTTTTCGTTGCAATTCCGTAGGCAAGGCCTGGAATGAAGAACAAGATCGTGATGATCGGGACGAGCGAGCTCATGAACGGTGATTGGACGATGCCGCCGTCTTCACCGCGCAGCACGCCGTTCTCTGGAACGATGAGCAGTGCCGTCAAGATGACGCCGACAAGTGTCGCGACGCCAGCCCATAGCAAACCTTTTTTCTCGAGTGTCGTCAAGCCTTTCATTTCTTCGCGGAACTCGCCTTTGTATTCGCCCAGGCGCGGTTCGACGATTTTTTCGGTGACGACAGCACCAACGATCGTCAACAAGAACACAGATGCGATAATGAAGTAATAGTTCATCGCGATGTTCATGCCTTCCGCATATGCCGGATCCATGATCGCAGCGGCGGAGATCGTCAGTTCACCAAGCATGGCGTCTGTTGCAGATAGCAGCAAGTTCGCCGAGAAGCCGGCAGAAACACCGGCAAACGCGGCGGCAAGACCCGCGAGCGGATGGCGCCCAAGTGCAGCGAAAATAACTGCGCCAAGCGGCGGCAAGACTACGTATCCTGCGTCAGACGCGACACTGGCCATGATACCGGCGAAGACTAGACCGCCGGTGATCAGGAATTTCGGAATCGATAATACGAAACCGCGCAACAATGCCGAGATCAATCCGGTGCGTTCGGCAACGCCGATCCCGAGCATCGTTACGAGCACGACGCCGAGCGGTGCGAAGCCGATGAAGTTGCTGACCATGCTGCCGAATATGTATTGAATGCCTTCAGCATTGAGCAAGTTCTTGACTTCGACGATTTCACCTTCTTGCCCGGGGTGTTCAACCGAGATGCCGAGGTTGGCAAGTACGGCCGAAATGACCAGCACGAGTATCGCCAGCCCCGCAAAAAGCGTCACCGGGTGCGGCAGTTTATTACCGATCGTTTCGATGCGGTCGAGGGATTTTTGGAACAATCCTCGTCTTTGTTTTTTCAAAATAGACAAACTCCCTTCAAGCGTTGGATATGAAAAAGACTATCTAATTATTTCGTAATAGTAATTTTCAAAAAATTAAAGCTGTTATCCATTATAAAACGTTCATAATCATAAGAAAAGCTTATTCCTGAAGTGCCAATTGCGCTAATTTTGAATAATATTTGATGATAACAATAGATGGCTTGATGACGGGCTTTCCAGCTATCAAAAAATATGCGGCAGACACAAAAAACTTTGCCCATACTCTTCGTTCTGATGAAAGCGCTATCTTGAAATTGAAGATATGACCCTGGAATTCCGGTCAAATTCTGGATTTCGCCATTTTGCCGTCGATCTTGCCGAATGGTATGATGACTGTAAAAAAGGAGGGGTTTTAATTATGAAGTTTACATCGAAATATCCGCTCGTATTAGCATCACAATCACCGCGCCGCCGTGAACTGCTCGGCATGCTCGGCATTCCGTTCGAGGTGACGCCGAGCAAACAGGCGGAGCCTGACCCGAAAGCATTCCAAACGCCGCTCGGCTATGTCATGGCGTGCGCACAACAAAAAGCCGAAGAAATCGCCCGCCGCCAAAAAGACGCGCTGGTGATCGGGGCGGATACGATCGTCGTATTGGACGGGCATATCCTGTTAAAGCCGCAAGATAAACAACAGGCGATGAGCTATCTCCAGCGCTTGTCCGGGCAGGTCCACGAAGTCATCACGGCAGTTTCGGTGCGCCAAGGAGCGAGTGAACTGTCATTCCACGAACGCGTCAAAGTACGTTTTTATGACTTGCCAGCGAGCTGGATCGATGCCTATACAGATACCGAAGACCCTTACGATAAAGCTGGCGCTTACGGCATCCAAACCTTGTCCGGGCTGTTCGTCGAAGGCATTGAAGGTGATTATCATGCGGTCGTCGGGTTGCCTGTCGCCAAACTCTTGCAGCAATTGACGCGTGCGGGCTATACACAGATCGAAGGAGCGCATGATTATGCCAAATGATCAAGCGCTCATGATCCGTGATGTCCACGCCGCTGACCGCCCGCGTGAGCGGCTTATCAAACAAGGGGCGGTGAGCTTATCCAACCAAGAGCTCATCGCCATTTTACTGCGCACCGGAACGCGAGAAGAATCGGTGCTGCATTTGGCCAACCGCGTGCTCAAGCAATTCGAACACCTCCACGAACTCAAGCATGCCGCCATCGAAGAAATGACGGCGATCAACGGCATCGGCGAAGCGAAAGCAGTCCAGCTTTTGGCTGCGGTCGAACTCGGCCGGCGTCTGTCGTCCAAACAAACCGATGAGCGGTTTACGATCCGTTCCCCGAAAGATGCTGCGACCTATTTAATGGACGACATGACTTCACTCAAGCAAGAACATTTCGTCTGTTTGTTCCTCAACATCAAAAACCAAGTGATGCACCGTCAAACAATTTTTGTCGGCAGTCTTAACGCCTCCATCGTCCATCCCCGAGAAATCTTCCGCGAAGCCGTCAGACGCTCGACCGCATCGATCGTTTGTGCGCACAACCATCCTTCCGGAAACCCTGCCCCTTCGCCGGAAGACATCGATGTCACGAAGCGGCTCATGGAAGCTGGCTCGATCATCGGCATCGAACTGCTGGACCATATCATCATCGGCGATCATCAATTCACCTCATTGA
The DNA here is from genome assembly GCF_042654465.1 of Planococcus dechangensis. Classification (NCBI taxonomy): domain Bacteria; kingdom Bacillati; phylum Bacillota; class Bacilli; order Caryophanales; family Caryophanaceae; genus Planococcus; species Planococcus dechangensis. Next base: position 73,267 of record NZ_JBHSGL010000005.1, read on the forward strand.
AAGAAAAGGGGTTCATGTAGCACTGTATATTTTTTTCCGGATGTTCTATAATGGGTGGTATTGTGCAAAGCTGTTGCCGGTACCGCCGGTTTACATAAGAAGGGAAAGATCAATGTGTTTGGATTTGCTTCGAAAGACCTCGGCATCGACCTCGGCACCGCGAATACGCTCGTCTATTTAAAAGGACGCGGCATCGTGCTGCGCGAGCCGTCGATCGTCATCAAAAACACCCGCACGAATGAAATCGTCGCTGTCGGCAAGCGCGCGCGCGATATGTTGGGCAGGACGCCTGCGAACATTGTGGCGCTGCGCCCGATGCAAGACGGTGTCATTTCCGATTACGATACGACGCTTGCCATGATCAAGCATTGCATCGCGCAGGCAACCGGCAAAGCACCGGGCAAATGGCGCGGCGGCAAAGTGCTGATCTGCGTGCCGTACGGAGTTACTTCTATAGAACAGCGCGCCGTATTGGATGCAGCGCGCGCAGTCGGCGCCAGCGAAGCGTATACGATTGAAGAACCTTTTGCTGCTGCAATCGGCGCAGGCCTTCCGGTATGGGAACCTGTCGGCAGCATGGTCGTCGATATAGGAGGCGGAACGGCGGAAGTCGCCATCATCTCGCTCGGCGGCATCGTATCGAGCGAATCGATCCGCGTCGGCGGGGACGAGATGGATGAAGCGATCATCCAGTATGTGCGCAAAACCTATAACGTCATCATCGGCGAACGCACCGCGGAAAACCTGAAAATGGGGATCGGCACCGCAGCCGTGATGAACGATGAAGAGGCGGACGTATCCATGGAAGTTCGCGGCCGCGATTTGTTGACGGGATTCCCGAAAACATTGACCATCACCGCAACAGAAATAGCGCTCGCATTAAAAGAGCCTGTCATGAAAATCGTCGAAGGGCTCGGGACTACGCTTGAAAAAACGCCTCCTGAACTTGCGTCCGACATTATGGACCGCGGCATCTTCTTGACTGGCGGCGGGGCGCTGCTGAAAAACCTCGACAAAATGATCGCGGAAGCGGTCGGAATGCCGGTGTTCATCGCTGATCATCCGCTAGATTCGGTCGCACTTGGAACCGGTCGCGCGTTGGAGAATTTCGACCGTTACCGTTCCGCCATTGAACGCCCTAAATGATTTCTACCCATACTACATGAGCCAATCAATTAAGGAGGATCGCCTCATATGCCACAGTTTTTATCGAATAAGCGGCTTATCCTGCTGTTGATCGGCGTTATCCTGCTCGTCGCACTCATCTCCTTGACGCTTCGGGATCGCGGGCAAGTGACGCTGCCTGCGCAGATCGTCAAAGAAGCGGTCGGTGCGGGGCAATCGGTATTTTCACGGCCGGCCCATTTTGTCACCGGTGTGTTCGACAACGTCGATTCGCTGATCAACACGTTTGAAGAAAACCGCCTGCTAAAAGCACGCCTCGAGGAATTTGCGGGGGTGCAAGCGGAAGTGACCGATTTGCGTTCGGAAAATGAGGAACTCAAAGAACTGGTCGACAAAGAAGAAGACTTGCGCGATTACAACCCGATCCAAGCGGTCGTCATCGCACGAAATCCCGATCAATGGGAAGAAAAAATCATTTTGAACCGCGGCACCAACCATGGTGTCAAAGAAAACATGGCCGTCATGACATCTAGAGGCTTGATCGGTAAAGTCACCATCGTTACACCGACCACCTCGACCGTCGAATTGGTGACGACTCAAAACCCGAACTACCGCGTCTCTGCGATGGTGCTCGGGGAAGATGATGTGTTCGGCTTGATCGAAGGCTATGACGCGGAACGCCGCGAACTGCTGCTCAAACGCATCGACTTCTCGGTTGAACTGCAAGAAGGCGACAAAGTCGTCTCGAGCGGACTCGGCGGAATTTTCCCGAAAGGCGTCGTCATCGGCGAAATCACCGAAGTGACGATCGACGAGTTCGGACTGACCAATCTCGCTTATGTCAAACCGGCCGCTGACTTCTCAATGCTCAACCACGTTGTCATTGCCGACCGGCTCATGCCGGAAGTAGACGGAGAAGACAACGGGCTGACGGCGGAGGAGGATGAGGAATCATGATTCGATTTCTCGTTCCGGTCGTCTGTCTCGTACTGTTTTTCGTTGAACCGATCTTCGGCTTGTTCTCACCGTTGTCAATTGGCGGTGCGCTTTATTACATCGTCCCGCGCTTTCTCATTTTATTCCTGATCTTTTTGACTGTTTTCTACGAGTTGCGCCACGCCTTGTTCTATGGTTTGTTCTTCGGCCTCTTGTATGATGTCTTTTACATTGATATTATTGGATTATATTCTTTTCTGTATCCGGCTGTCTGCCTGATCGCCGCGTACGTTTTCAAAAAGATTCCGCAAAATCTGCTGTCAGCGACGCTGTTGGCACTTGGTTTGCTGCTAGTGATGGAAGTGGCACTTTATTTGTTCTTCCTCCTGATCGGTTTAACAGCGGCGCCGGCCGGTACGTTCCTGACCACTAGATTGTGGCCGACTTTGATCGCCAACTCGCTATACCTGGGGCTCGTCGGCTGGGTATTCAGATCGATGATGGTGACACAAGATCCACAGCGTGAAAACAGGCTCGGGTTATATTAAAGAAAGCGCAGGTGACAGTTTTTTTGAAAAATATCGTAAACATTAAAGGGACGAACAAAGGGCTTCTCATCCAGCTGAACGACATGGCTTCTTATACGGAGTTGCTAGAAGAGCTGAAGAAGAAAGTATCCGATCCGGCGCTTGAAGGCGAAGCGGAAGTGCAGATCCAATTGGCGAACCGCCATTACAGCCAAGAGCAATTGGATGAAATCAAAAAAACGATCCACGACAATTCGAAAATGAAAGTAATCGGCACGAAATGCGATGTCGTTACCGTGGAAGAATGCAACCGCATGATTGCTGAGCGCCAATCGGAAACATACGTCGGCATCGTCCGTTCCGGTCAAGTCGTGCGTGCGAAAGGCGACTTGGTCGTCATCGGCGACGTCAACCAAAACGGCCGCATCGAAGCGGGCGGAAATGTCTATGTGCTCGGGCGCCTAAAAGGCATCGCACATGCTGGCGCTGCGGGCAACCGCGAAGCCGTCATTGCAGCCTCATGGCTCGAAGCAACGCATCTCATGATCGCTGACGAAATCGAAACGATGACCGACGAACTGGACAGCTTGTCGGAGCAGCCTGAAATGGAATGCGCTTATTTACATACGAGTGGCAAAATCATCATTGACCGTTTGCAGGAACTCAGATTCCTGCGTCCGCAAATTTCTACGTTTAAAGGAGGAAGCTAGTGTGGGAGAAGCTATCGTAATTACATCAGGCAAGGGAGGCGTCGGCAAAACGACGTCTACTGCGAACCTCGGCACTGCATTGGCTCTTCAAGGCAAAAAAGTATGCTTGATCGATACCGATATCGGTTTGCGCAACCTGGATGTTATCTTGGGCCTCGAAAACCGCATCATCTACGACTTGATCGATGTGCTTGAAGGCCGCTGCAAAATTCACCAAGCGCTCGTCAAAGACAAGCGTTTTGAAGACAAATTATTCCTGCTTCCGGCAGCACAGACAGCTGATAAAAACGACGTCAACCCGGAACAGATGAAAGAACTGGTCGAAAGCATGAAGCCTGACTATGATTTTATCATCATCGACTGCCCAGCCGGCATCGAGCAAGGCTACAAGAACGCTGTTGCAGGCGCAGACCGCGCCATCGTCATCACGACACCGGAAATTTCCGCCGTGCGCGACGCTGACCGCATCATCGGCTTGCTGGAGCTAGAAGAAAACCTGGATGCACCGAAGCTGATCATCAACCGGATCCGTCCGCATTTGATGGAAGCGGGCGATGCACTCGACGTCAACGAAATCACGACACATCTATCGATCGATCTGCTCGGCATCGTGCCGGACGACGAGCGTGTCATCTCCAGCTCGAACAAAGGCGAACCGGTCGTCATGGACCCATCGAACCCTGCAGCACTTGGCTACCGCAACATCGCACGCCGCCTGCTCGGAGAATCGGTTCCACTCATGACCATGGACAAGCCGAAGCCAGGCATGTTCGGCAAATTGAAATCGATTTTTTCAAGTAAATAATTAAGCTTAACGCCACTGCATCTGCGGTGGCGTTTTTTGTTGGAGATTTGGATGGAGTGAAAGTAGAGCAGAAGACCAGCGCTACCGAAATTGTTACGAGTGCAAGTTTTAGCGCATCGCGAATAGATTCGCCAATATATTTTGCGTGAGGCTGAGATGGACTCTTTTTCCTGTCAGTATATGAGTGATGAGAGCGAGGGTTTGTCTATGCAATAGTTTCTGTTCTGTAGTTGAGTGTCACCTAGATAGTCGCCACCCTGCTTTGGGTTGGCCTTTAGCAATAAGCCAGGAAGAACATCTGTCTTATTGCGTCGGCCCACCCTTGACGCTGGGCGGCTCAAATATTTCTATGTGTGCAAGTTGTTTAATCAAATCTGCTTCTTTAAGAGTTGCCAGCTAGTTGGGGAATCGCTTCCTTGATGTGGCATATATTAAGAAAGCTGGCGGTTGCTTGTCGAATTGTTTCCGTGTTTTATTTATGGTTCATCTTAGTTGTCGCTGTCCTGGTAAGCTGAGGCAAATTTCAAAGTGACACAAAGTCAAACACACGAAACATCCAAGCACATTTTATTCCACACCTCATACATCCTGATTGGGAAGCGATTCCCCAACTAGACGGCACTGCATACAGAACCGGCAACTCCTTAACACATAAGTCACCATGAAATCTCACAGCCGAACCGCGCCGCGGGTGAGCCGATGCCGTAAGACAGGCGCTCTATCTGGCTTATGGCAAGAGGCCAACCCAAAGCGGGAGGCAAAATCGTAAGATGACACCCAATCGAACCCTTTTAATATTTCCGCATTCTTCATCTCGCAAGACTCATCGAAATTACAAAGCGGCATTCTCAACTCTTTTCAGTTGTGTATTGACGCGGGTATGCCCCGCATGATATTATTCTAATGTTATGTTTGTAGCGCACCCGTGCTACAACCGCTCGAACCGGGTCTTAAAGCATCGCGAGATCACCTGGAGAGGCGAGTCTTAGTCTAAGAGGAGGTGCAAGGATATGTACGCAATTATTGAAACTGGTGGAAAACAAATCAAAGTAGAAGCTGGTCAAGAGATCTACGTTGAGAAAGTGAACGCAGAAGCTGGCGACACAGTAACATTTGATAGAGTTCTATTTGTAGGTGGAGACGATTCTAAAGTAGGTGTTCCTTTCGTTGAAGGAGCTACTGTTACAGCGAAAGTTGAAAAACAGGGCCGCGCGAAAAAGATCACTGTCTTCAAATACAAAGCGAAAAAGAACTATCACAAAAAACAAGGTCATCGTCAGCCATACACAAAATTGACTGTTGACGCGATCAACCTGTAAGAATGATTCAGGTGATGATTCATCAAACCGGCAGCCGCATTACGGGCTTTGAAATGTCGGGGCATGCGGATTTTGCCGATCACGGCCAGGATCTTGTATGTGCCGGCGCTTCAGCTGTATCCTTTGGGGCAGTAAACGCCATCATGGCGCTGACGGGAATTGAACCCGATATCGAACAGGCAGAGAGCGGTTTTTTGAAAATCGGCTTTCCAAAGAACATTGACTCTAAAACGGATGAGCAGGTTCAACTGCTCGTACGCGGAATGATCATTTCTTTGGAAACGATTGAACATGATTATGCAGACTTTATAAAAATAACCTTCACAGCTTAGGAGGTGGGACATATGTTGAAATTAAATCTTCAGTTTTTCGCATCCAAAAAAGGTGTTGGTTCAACGAAGAACGGTCGTGATTCGGAATCAAAACGCCTTGGCGCTAAACGTGCTGACGGACAAATCGTAACTGGCGGATCTATTCTTTACCGTCAACGCGGTACGAAAATCTATCCAGGCGAGAACGTTGGACGTGGTGGGGATGACACACTTTACGCGAAAATCGACGGTACAGTACGCTTCGAGCGCTACGGCCGCGATAAGAAGAAAGTGAGCGTCTACCCGGTTGCTCAGGAAGCTTAATAAAAAACGAAAAGGGCTGCTTTCGCAGTCCTTTTTCTTTTGAACTATCGACTGTCCGGATTGCGTCGCGGGAATTTTCATCCCAAACTTGGTATACTTGGACAAAGTGCAAAAAAGGAAGTGCGGTATGGACAACAAGTTAACAGTGGCACAATCGCTTCGGCATGCGCGCCATGATTTTTTGAATGAGCTGCAGCTAATCAAATTGAATCTTGATTTAGGGCGTGCGGAAAAAGCGCAAGCGCTCATTCGTACGTATGCCGAAGCGGCTATGCACAACAGCCGGCTGTCAGCACTTTTATTGCCAAAGACTGAAGAATGGCTGCTGACTTCGGCCTGGCGCCATCCTGAACTGCACATCACGTTGATGTGCGAGGCGGAACGGGCGCCAGCGATCTCAGACGATGTGCTTCACGACTGGCTGGAAGCTTTTGCAAACAGCATCAAGCAGGCTTTTTCGGATGCTTGGCCGTACCCGGTGGACATGCGCTTACTGGAAGTAGATGGCCGGTTTTTCTTGGAATTGTCAGGGCCAGGCGACTGGTCAGCACTGGATTTAGATTCACAGCAATTAGCAATTGGTAAAGCGTGCGGATCGGATCGCTCGAAAGTCGAGATCCACGCACAGATGGAGGGATAATATGTTTGTCGATCACGTAAAAGTATATGTAAGAGGTGGCGACGGCGGGGATGGCATGGTAGCATTCCGCCGCGAAAAATATGTACCGAACGGCGGCCCAGCCGGCGGCGACGGAGGAAAAGGCGCGGATATCGTCTTCCAAGTCGATGAAGGCTTGCGCACACTCATGGATTTCCGTTTCAAACGGATTTTCAAAGCGGACCGCGGTACGCACGGCATGAGCAAAAACCAGCACGGTGCCAAAGCACACGATATGATTATCAAAGTTCCGCCGGGCACAATTGTCCGCGACGTGGACACAGACGAGACGATTGCGGATTTGGTCGAAGAAGGCCAAACAGCAGTCATCGCACGCGGAGGCCGCGGAGGTCGCGGCAACTCGCGTTTTGCGACGCCGCAAAACCCGGCTCCGGAACTATCGGAAAAAGGCGAACCGGGCTTTGAGCGCAATGTCGTCCTGGAACTGAAAGTATTGGCGGATGTCGGCCTTGTCGGATTCCCGAGCGTCGGGAAATCCACATTGCTATCGGTCGTTTCTGCGGCGAAACCAAAAATCGGCGCGTATCATTTCACGACGATCGTCCCGAATCTCGGCATGGTCCAAACGGAAGACCATCGCAGCTTCGTCATGGCGGATCTTCCTGGGCTCATCGAAGGCGCGCATGAAGGCGTTGGCCTTGGTCATCAATTCCTGCGCCACATCGAGCGGACACGCGTCATCGTCCACATCGTCGATATGTCCGGCATGGAAGGCCGCGATCCGTATGAGGATTATGTGACCATCAATGAAGAATTGAAACAATACAATATGCGTTTGACAGAACGTCCGCAGCTGATTGTCGCCAACAAAATGGACATGCCGGATGCGGAAGAAAACTTGGAAGCGTTCCGCAAGAAATTGCCAGAAGATGCTAAAGTGTTCCCGATTTCGGCATTGTCGAGAAAGGGATTGAGCAATCTGATGTTCGCGATTGCCGACTTGATCGAAGTCACGCCGGAATTCCCGATGGAAGATGAAGTGGATCCGGATGCAGCAGGTACAGTTCTGTACAAACACGAAAAATTGGGCGACGGTTTCGATATTTCTCGCGATTCGGACGGTGCTTTTGTCCTTTCCGGTTACGCAATCGAGCGTATGTTCAAGATGACCGACTTCTCGCGTGAAGATTCGATTCGCCGTTTTGCCCGCCAAATGCGCGGCATGGGCATTGATGATGCATTGCGCGAGCGAGGGGCAGAAAACGGCGATACAGTCCGTCTGCTCGAATTTGAGTTTGAATTTACCGACTGATGCGGAGGTAACTTGAATGAAAGACATTTCCGAACAACGCTATTATTTGGTGCGGGAAGATGTGCTGACCGAAGCGATGGTCAAGACGCTCGAAGTGAAAAAATTGCTTCAGCGCGACCGGATGTCCATTTTGGATGCGGTCGCCCAGACCGGCTTGTCGCGTTCAGCATTTTATAAATACCGCGATGCGGTGTTCCCGTTCCATTCGATCGTGAAAGAACGGATTCTGACGGTCTTTCTTCAATTGGAAGACCGCTCAGGAACGCTTGCCACTTTGCTCCAAGCCGTGGCGAAGATGGGCTGTAATATATTGACCATCCACCAAACCATCCCGATTCAAGGGCGTGCGAATGTAACGCTATCACTTGATGTGACGGCTATGGATGTGGAATTGGATATGTTTTTGCAGCAATTGAAAAAACTCGATTTCGTCGAGTCGGCCGATGTGGTATCCAGCGGTTCGTCATAATGTAGGGGGAATAAGTCGATGGCAGTAGAGAAAAAGAAAATTTCGTTTTTAGGTCCGGAAGCGTCGTTTACTCATTTAGCGGCTTCCAAAGTCTTTCCGAAAGAGCAGCTCATGCCCTTTACGACCATTCCCGAATGCATCGAAGCGGTCGCAGAGGGAACGGTCGATTACGCGGTCGTGCCGCTCGAGAATGCGCTTGAGGGTTCGGTGCCGCTGACAGTGGATTATCTGTTCCACGAAGCGGAACTGTACGTGACGGCAGAAGTGCTGTCGCCGATCGAGCAGCATTTGCTCGTTCATCCGGACAACCGCGATGCAGAATCGTTCGAGGCGATTTATTCCCACCCGCATGCACTGGCCCAATGCCATAAATTTTTGTATTACACTTATAAAAATACGCCGCTCGAGCAATACAGTTCGACGGCGGCGGCTGCAAAAATGGTGGCGGAATTGCCGGAGCGCAATATTGCGGCAATCGCCAATGATTACGCAGCGCGCAAATACGGCTTGGATATCGTGCAGCGCGACATCCATGATTTCCATTTCAACCATACACGCTTTTTCGTGTTGTCGAGAAGCAACCATAAGTTGACGGATTCGGGACACGAGCCGCAAATCAAGACGACTTTGATGATCACGCCGCCGAAAGATGACCGATCAGGTGTGCTTCATCAAGTGCTGTCGGTTTTCGCATGGCGCCAGCTGAATTTATCGAAGATCGAATCACGGCCACTCAAAACCGGACTCGGCAATTACTTCTTTATTGCGGATGTGTTGGAAGATGAAAATGCGGCGATGATGCGCGGAGCGTTCGAGGAACTCTCAGCACTCGGCTGCGGTGTGAAAACGCTCGGTTCTTATTACACGTATAAGTCTTAAGGCTATGGAAAATGATAAGAATATAAAAAGAGCAGCGGACGCAAAATCATTGATTTTGCGTCCGCTGCTTTTCTTTATTGTGTGCATTCAAGAGGAAGTGCTTAGTCGTTTTCTTCGAGCAAATAGCCATGCTGTTTCATGGCTTCGACTGCTTGCGTGAGCGTTTCAGGAAGCTCTGCAGTAATCGTGTGGATATGTGTGCCTTCGGTCAGTTCGAGCAAATAACTCGCCCCGGTTTCACGTATGCGCTGCATGAAAAGGTCGACTTCAAGGGGTGTCGAGACATGGATGCCGGCTGTCAGCTCGCCATAGACTGGATGTTCAATCGACACGTCTTTGACGGTGACTCCTAAGCCTACCAATAGGCGCAGCTCATCTTCGGTTTCTTCCGGCTTATGGTTACAGGCGATGCGGCGGCTGACTTGTTGGTTGCCGCTAGGATCTAAATACAAATAGCCTTGGCTTGTGGCGATGATCGGTTCGCCTTTTGCTTTCAGCAATGTCATGTCACCGACGATCACTTGGCGGGATACTTGCGCAAGTTTCGCGAGCTCACTGCCGGTCATCGGGCGCCTCACTTGCTTTAATTCATCTAACAACACTGTGCGGCGTTCTTCGCCGTATAGTTTCTTCATGCAAACCCTCCGCTCCAAAATCATGCTATAAACCATTTTAGCATAAAGAGTAACTTCAATCAGCGGGAAGGGGTGTCCCGCTGATTGTTAGTTGATCGAATTCAATTGCCAAAACCGGATGAATAGAGCGGATAGCTTTCTTCGTAGCAGGCGCCGGAATATGGTATAATCAATTGGTTGAAAATGAAAGGGCGATTGCTATGTACGATTACATAAAAGGCCATGTCACCCGTGTGACGCCTGAATATTTAGTAGTGGAACAGCAGGGAGTCGGCTGGCAGATCTTTGCGCCGAATCCTTATTCGTTCGGTTCGGACGAGCTACAGATTTTTGTGCATCATCACGTGCGCGAAGACGCACAATTCCTTTTCGGATTTCCGACGCTTGAGCAGCGTGAATTGTTCCGCAAGCTCATCAGCGTATCCGGCATCGGTCCGAAAGGCGCGCTTGCGATATTGGCATCTGGCCAGCCGCAATACGTCATCGAAGCGATCGAGCAGGAAGATGAAAATTACTTAGTGAAATTCCCAGGCGTCGGCAAAAAAACCGCACGCCAGATGATTCTGGACTTGAAAGGCAAGCTGACGGAATTCTTCGGGGAGTCTTATGTGGATGAAGCCCAGCCGCAATTGTTCGGCGAAGAACAAGCGGAGCTTGAAGAAGCGATGCTCGCTTTGTCAGCGCTCGGCTATTCAGAGCGCGAGATCACCAAAGTGAAGCCGAAATTAAAAGGCCTTGAACTCAATACAGAAGGCTTTATGAAAAAAGCCTTGCAATTATTACTGAAACAAACGTAAGAAAAGGAGGCGAGCGCCATGGAAGAACGAATTATCGACGGCGAAATTTCTGAATTTGATGAGCGCTTTGAACAATCGTTGCGGCCGCAGCGTTTGTCGCAATATATCGGCCAGCAGAAAGTGAAGCACAATTTGGAGATTTTCATCGAAGCGGCCAAGATGCGCAGCGAATCGCTTGACCATGTGCTGTTGTATGGGCCTCCTGGGCTCGGGAAAACGACGCTGGCGACTGTCATCGCCAATGAAATGGAAGTCGGCGTCAAAATGACGTCAGGCCCTGCGATTGAACGTCCCGGCGACTTGGCGGCGATCGTGTCGTCGTTAGAGCCAGGAGATGTGTTGTTCATCGATGAAATTCACCGTTTGAATCGCTCGATCGAAGAAGTGCTGTACCCGGCGATGGAGGATTTCTGCCTCGACATCGTCGTCGGCAAAGGTCCGACCGCGCGCTCTGTGCGACTCGATTTGCCGCCCTTCACTTTGATCGGCGCGACGACGCGTGCAGGCGCTTTGTCTGCACCGCTGCGCGACCGTTTCGGCGTATTGGCGCGACTCGAATATTACGACACCGAAGCATTGACCCAAATCGTCGAGCGCAGTGCAGAGCTGTTTGAAGCGGACATCGATCCGCTCGCAGCCATCGAAATCGCACGCCGTTCCCGCGGGACCCCGCGTATCGCCAACCGTCTACTCAAGCGGGTGCGTGATTACGCAATGGTGCGCGGCAATGGATCGATCACGACCGATATGGCGGAGCAAGCTTTGGAAATGCTGCAAGTCGACCCGCTCGGCTTGGACCATATCGACCATAAACTATTGGTCGGCATGATTAACCGCTTCCGCGGCGGCCCGGTCGGCGTCGATACGATCGCTGCGAGCATCGGCGAAGAATCGACGACGATCGAAGACGTTTACGAGCCGTACCTATTGCAGATCGGCTTTATTCAACGCACGCCAAGAGGCCGCACCGTGACACAATTAGCCTACGAACACTTTAAAATGGAGATGCCTGAATGACTAAACTAACGAATGAAACCCAATTGAATGTAAATGATTTTGATTTCGAGCTGCCGGAAGAGCTGATTGCGCAAACCCCGCTCTTAGACCGCACGTCGAGCCGTTTGCTCGTAATGGATAAAGAGACAGGAGAAGTCGAGCACAAGCATTTCCGCGATATTCTCGGCCATCTGCATCCAGGTGATTTGCTGGTTTTGAACGACACGCGCGTTCTTCCGGCGCGCCTGATGGGCACCAAAGAAGAAACCGGTGCCAATATTGAAGTGCTGCTCTTGAAGCAGACCGAAGAAGACGTATGGGAAACCCTTGTCAAACCGGCAAAAAAAGTCAAAGTTGGCACGATCGTGTCGTTCGGCGGCGGTCTGTTGCGCGCTGAATGCACTGGCGTGCTGGACCATGGCGGCCGTCATTTCAAATTTATGTACGACGGCATTTTTTATGAGATCCTCGACCAATTGGGCGAAATGCCCTTGCCGCCGTATATCCGTGAAAAACTCGAAGACCAAGATCGCTACCAAACGGTGTTCGCCAAAGAACGCGGCAGCGCGGCGGCGCCGACAGCCGGGCTTCATTTCACCGATGAACTGCTCAACGAGATCCGCAACAAAGGCGTCAACATCGCTTTTATCACTTTGCACGTCGGGCTTGGCACATTCCGTCCGGTATCGGTGGAGTCGATCGAAGACCACGAAATGCATGCAGAATTTTACCGCATCACTCAGCAAACCGCGGATCTGATCAATGAAACGAAAACAAAAGGCGGCAATGTCATATCGGTCGGTACCACTTCGACGCGTACGCTTGAATCGGTGGCGCAGAAGTTTGATGGCAAAATGCAAGAAGACAGCGGCTGGACCGATATCTTTATCTACCCAGGCTATCGCTTCAGTGCGGTGGACGGCTTGATCACCAATTTCCACTTGCCGAAATCGACGCTCGTCATGCTGGTCAGCGCAATGTCGAACCGGGATGCCATTTTGAATGCTTATCACGAGGCTGTGAAAGAACGTTATCGCTTTTTCAGTTTCGGCGACGCGATGTTTATTGAACCACAGAAAAAGGAGACCAACTCATGACCCATGCAGTAACATACGAACACATCAAAACATGCAAACAAACAGGCGCGCGCCTTGGCATCGTCCATACGCCGCATGGCTCGTTCGAAACGCCGGCATTTATGCCGGTCGGGACGCAGGCGACCGTCAAAACGATGAGCCCGGAAGAATTGAAAGCGATGAACGCGGGCATTATTTTGAGCAATACGTACCATCTATGGCTGCGTCCCGGCAATGACGTCATCAAAGAAGCTGGCGGCTTGCATAAGTTCATGAACTGGGACCGCCCAATTTTGACCGATTCCGGTGGCTTCCAAGTGTTCTCGCTAAGCGAGTTCCGCAACATTAAAGAAGAGGGCGTTCATTTCCGCAATCACATGAACGGCGACAAATTGTTCTTGAGCCCGGAAAAGGCGATGGAAATCCAGAACGACCTCGGCTCTGACATCATGATGGCGTTTGACGAATGCCCGCCTTACCCGGCGACGCATGAATACATGAAATCGAGCGTCGAGCGCACGTCGCGCTGGGCGGAACGCTGCCTGGCCGCACATGCACGTCCGCAAGACCAAGGCTTGTTCGGCATTATCCAAGGCGGCGAATTCGAAGATCTGCGCAGACAAAGCGCGGAGGACCTTGTCGCGCTCGATTTTCCAGGCTATGCGATCGGCGGATTGTCGGTTGGTGAACCGAAAGACGTCATGAACCGAGCGCTCGAATTCACGACGCCGTTCATGCCGTTCGACAAGCCGCGTTATTTGATGGGCGTCGGCTCGCCGGATTCGTTGATCGACGGATCGATCCGTGGCATCGATATGTTCGACTGTGTGTTGCCGACACGCATTGCGCGCAATGGCACACTCATGACCAGTGAAGGCCGTTTGAACTTGAAAAATGCGAAATTCAAGCGCGATTTCACGCCGATCGATGAGAAATGCACATGCTATACATGCACAAATTACACCCGTGCATACGTACATCATTTATTGCGTGCCGATGAAACATTCGGAATTCGCCTTACGAGTTATCATAACCTTCATTTTCTGTTAAACTTAATGGAGCAGGTGCGTCAAGCGATTCGTGAAGACCGCCTGGGAGATTTCCGCGAAGAATTTTTTGAAGCGTACGGATTCAACAAGCCGAATGCAAAAAATTTCTGAGTTCGAAACCTATAGAGAACACGAAAGGGGGAAAATTGAACAATGGAAACATTAATTGCGTTATCACCTTTACTATTGATGTTCTTGCTGATGTGGCTTTTCATTATCCGCCCAGCACAAAAGCGCCAGAAGTCGACAGCTAACATGCAGTCAGAATTAAAGCGTGGGGACCGCGTTGTCACGATCGGCGGCTTGCACGGCCAGGTCGACGCTGTAGACGATGCAACAATCTACATTACGGTGGCAGATGGCACGCGTATGCAGTTTGAGCGTCAGGCAATCGCCCGTATCGTTGAATAGGAACTAATGAAAAACCGTCTTCCATCCGGGAGGCGTTTTTTTCGTCAATGGGGAAATCTGATGGCCCGCATCGGCCGGATGTCAGACAAATAAATTAAACAATTTTCCAAAAATTTTGATACGATTGTTCTAAAATTTCCATTTGGAAGGTACAATGGAAAGAGAACTGCAGAAAGGAGAACCACCATGAACAGCTACCCGGAAAAATACGCGCAAGTGTTGCCGGCATTGGAGAGCAAATGCAGCGAATTTACGTATTTGCAATACGAAACGTTTACGCCGGAAGCGCTTTGGGATTTTTGCCTGAAAAAAGCTTGGAAAAAGAAGAATATCGAGAACATGCGCCTTCACGAAATGGTGTCGGATATCATGGACTTGACCGCTTCCGATTTTGTCGCTTACCATCAGGTCGAAGCCTTTAAGACGGTGAATTTTTTTGCGGAGGAAAACATGGAGGACCTGCAGCAGCTTCTGCGCCCAGCGCGTGGCAAATCTCGTGGGATTTGACACCTTTTAACACGTCACCGATAATGAAAGTGCTGTGTGCTATATTGAGGAGGAACTATACATATGAAAGCAAGATCTCGCATCATCGCCTTTTTCCTGCTGGTATTTCTGCTGATCGGTTTGATCGGCACGACGAGTTTGCCGATCGCCAAAGACATCAAGCTTGGATTGGACCTGCAAGGCGGATTTGAAGTTCTTTATCAAGTCGAGCCGCTAGAAGACGGGCAGGAAATTACGGATTCCGTTGTTTCCGATACGACAGATGCGCTCATGAGCCGCATCAACGTGCTTGGGGTCAGTGAACCGAGCATTCAAATCGAAAGCGGCAACCGGATCCGTGTCCAATTAGCAGGTGTCGAAGATCAATCGACTGCCCGTGAACTCTTGTCGACCGAAGCGAATTTATCGTTCCGTGACGCGGAAGATAATGTCATGCTTGCGGGCAACGATTTGACGCAAGGCGGCGCGACTGGAACGTTTAACCAGGAAGGCCAGCCGATTGTGACACTTCAATTGAACGACCCGGGGAAATTCGCTGAAGTCACTAGCGAGATCTCCCAAATGCCGGCTCCAGACAATGTGCTCGTAATCTGGCTGGATTTTGAAGAAGGCGTCGATTCCTACCAGGAAGAACGCTTAAAGCCAGATCCGAAATTCGTCTCTGACCCGCGCGTTTCCCAGCGCATCAATTCACCGAGTGTTGAAATTTCCGGTTCCTTTACTGTAGAGGAAACACAAAACTTGGCCGGTATTTTGAATGCCGGGGCATTGCCTGTGAAACTCGAAGAAATCTATTCGACTTCTGTGGGGGCTCAATTCGGTGAACAAGCACTTGATCAAACGACTGTCGCTGCCGGAATCGGTATTACAGCCGTGTTGATTTTCATGCTGCTGTTCTATCGATTCCCAGGAGCGATTGCCGTTGTCACCTTATCCGCTTATGTTTATTTGATTCTCTTGATTTTCGAATGGATCGGCGGGGTATTGACCTTGCCGGGTATTGCGGCAATCATGCTAGGTGTCGGGATGGCAGTCGATGCCAATATCATCACCTATGAGCGGATCCGCGAGGAATTGCGGACCGGCCAATCAGTGCGTGATGCATTCCGTGCAGGGGCGCGATCTTCATTCTCGGCCATTATCGATGCCAATATAACAACGTTACTAGCTGCATCGGTGCTGTTTTATTTCGGGACCAGTTCCGTTAAAGGTTTCGCTACGCTTTTGATCATCTCCATCCTTGCCAGTTTCTTGACCGCCGTATGGGGTTCAAGGCTATTGCTCGGTTTATGGGTATGGAGCGGATTCTTGGATGGTAAGCCACGCTGGTTCGGCCTGAATAATAAACATCTCCATGATAAATCAGAAGACTTGCACATTACCGACTTGAAGACACCTTATGATCGTTTTGACTTTGCCGGCAACCGCCGCAAATTCTTTGCCGCATCACTGGCGTTGATCTTGTCAGGCATGGTGGTATTGTCGATCTTCCAATTGAATTTGGGAATCGATTTCTCCAGCGGTACACGTGTTGAAATCACTTCTGAATCGCCGTTGACTGCTGAGGAAGTGGAGAACTTCCTGGATGAGACGGGTTATCCGTCTTCAAGCATCGTCATGTCGGGTGAAGGTTCATCGATCGGCGTCGTCCGCTATAGCGAGGAATTCAGCCAGCAAGAAATCGATAGCTTGAAGTCAGCGGCCATAGAGGAATTCGGCATTGAGCCGAACGTCTCGACTGTATCCGATACGGTCGGCCGTGAACTTGCACGAAACGCCATGATGGCACTCGCCATTGCGGCAGTCGGCATCATCATCTATGTTGCTTTCCGCTTTGAATGGCGCATGGGTGTCGCGGCTGTTGCAGCATTGGTTCACGATACGTTCTTCATCATCGCGGTATTCAGCTTGTTGAGGCTGGAAGTGGACATCACCTTTATCGCGGCGGTTCTGACGATTGTCGGTTACTCGATCAACGATACGATCGTGACCTTTGATAGAATCCGTGAAAATATGCGCCGAGTGAAGAAGGTAGAAACGGTCGAGCAATTGGAACGCATCGTCAACACGTCCTTGCGCCAAACATTGACGCGTTCAGTAAATACCGTCATGACGGTATTCCTTGTCGTGCTCGCCTTGCTCATTTTCGGCGCACCATCGATCACCAACTTCTCGATCGCATTATTGATCGGATTGATCGCAGGAACATACTCCTCGATCTTCATCGCTGCCCAGCTATGGCTCGTCATGAAAAAAGGCGAGTTGAAAAAGAAAGGGCCGATCGATATCGAGAAGAAAGAACAAGAGTCCAAATGGGGCTCGGACGAACCGGTCGTATAAGTTTAATAGCAGAAACGGACAGGGTATAGATAGATGATACCTTGTCCGTTTTTTCTTTTGGATGGCGGCATGGTGTACTTTAGTTTGAAAGAGAAAGGATGAAATCCCATGAAAGTGCAATGGCTTTTATTGCTCGGTCTTGTATTTGCTATCATCATCGCTATTTTTGCTGTTTTAAACGTAGACAATGTACCGGTCAATTACGGCTTTGGCGAAGCACAGTGGCCACTTATTCTCGTCATTCTCGTAGCGGCGCTGCTCGGCTTCTTGTTGTCCGGCATCATCGCGATGACGCGTACCTACCATTTGAACCGCAAAGTCAAAACACTTCAAAAAGAAGTGGCTGTCAAAGAATCACTGATCGCTACGCAACAGAACGAAATCGCTGAATACCAAAGAGCTGGCGTGACGCCAGAAGCGATGGTTGTCACAAGTGAAGAACGGACGCATGATGTGGACGATTCGCTTCGCTCGCAGCCTAGACGCAATGAATTCGGCACGAACGACACCCCAGACCAGCGTCCGGACACGCGCCGCGACGAACATTAAAAAATGAACCTTTCGGCGCTCTGCCGAAAGGTTTTTGTCTGCTCTGGGATGTTGTATAATGAACGGGTGAGGAAGTGAGAATTTATGATCGAATCGAAAAAAAGATGGCAATTGACAACTCCCAATGAACAAGCCGTTAAGGAAATACAACAAGCGCTATCGCTGCCTTCAGTGCTGGCAAAGATTCTTGTCACGCGTGGAATCGACACGGCAGCAAAAGCACAGGAATTTCTGGTCGATGACTTGAGCGGTATACATAATCCGTTTTTGATGAAAGATATGGACGTGGCGGTAGCGCGCATCCAGCAAGCAATCGAAGCGCAAGAAAAGATTCTCGTCTATGGTGATTATGATGCCGATGGCGTGACGAGCACGACGGTCATGATGACTGTGCTGCAGGATTTAGGCGCAAATGTATCGTTTAAGATTCCGAACCGCTTCGATCACGGCTACGGCCCGAATGCCGAGCTGTTTAAAGAAGCGCACGAAGAAGGCGTCCAATTGATCGTCACGGTCGATAATGGTGTATCGGGAATCGAACCTGTGCACTTGGCGAACGAACTTGGCATGGACGTCATCATCAGCGACCATCATGATATCGGAGACGAAATGCCCGCTGCAATCGCGATCATCCACCCGCGACATCCCGAGGGCAATTACCCGTTCGGCGAACTGGCGGGCGTCGGTGTGGCGTTCAAGATGGCACAAGCCTTGTACGGCGACATCCCGGATCATTTGACGGAACTGGTCGCAATCGGCACGATTGCTGACTTGGTGCCGCTTCATGGTGAAAACCGTGTGCTGGTCAAAGAAGGCTTGCGCGCTTTGCAGGATTCGCCAATGCCGGCTATTGCTGCACTTGCTGATGTGGCAGGGGTCAAACAAAGCGACATTACTGAAGAAACGATCGGTTTCATGTTCGGCCCGCGCATCAATGCGATCGGCCGTTTGCAATCAGCCGACCCGGCCGTGCGCATGTTTTTAACCGATGACACGTCGGAAGCCCGTTCGCTCGCTGACGGTTTGGACGTTTTGAACAAGGAACGCCAAGCAATCGTCAAAGCGATTTCTGAGCAGGCGATCGAACAAGTCGAAGCGCGCTATAGTGAACAGCTGCCGCGCGTTATCATTGTTGCACAGGAAGGGTGGAACCCTGGCGTTGTCGGGATTGTCGCTTCCAAATTGACCGAGAAATACTACCGGCCGTCGATCGTTCTGTCGCTCGACATGGCGAACGGCAAAGCTAAAGGTTCTGCACGCAGCATCGAAGGTTTTCATTTATATGAGGAATTGGCCAAAAACCGTGACATCTTGCCTCATTTCGGCGGACATCCGATGGCAGCGGGCATGACACTGTCAGCGAATGATGTGGACGATCTGCGTGAGCGCCTGAATAAGCAAGCGGAAACGGCTTTAACCGAAGAAGATTTGGTGCCGGTCGTGGCGATTGATATCCCGGTCACACTTAATGAAGTGGATATCGATACCATTGAAGGCATGCGCAAACTGGCGCCTTTCGGCATGGGCTTTTCGAAGCCGAAGTTTTACTTGCACGGCGTCAACGTTGCGAGCATCCGAAAAATCGGCGCCAACCAAACGCATTTGAAAATGGAATTGGCACAAAACGGCATGACGCTCGATGCGGTCGGCTTTGGCATCGGTGAGCTCGGAGATGAGCTGACGCCTGACGTCAAGATCGACATTATCGGCGATTTGCAGATCAACGAATGGAATGGTCGCAAAAAACCGCAAATGCTGGTGGAAGATATCCGCACGGATGAATGGCAATTATTCGACATCCGCGGCATCCGCCAAGTGAGCCGCTGGTCCAAGCTGATTCCAAAAGACAAGCATGTGTTTGTCGCGTTCCAGCCGGAAACCGAATCGGCATTCCGCACACTGTTGGAAGGGCCGATCGTCTTGGCTGGGTCGCTTGCGGATGTGGCGAAAACAAAAGAGCACCTGATCCTGCTCGATTTGCCGGACAGCGAGGAGCAATTGGCATCCGTCTTGAAGCAAATGCGCCCAAAACGCGTTTACGCCCATTTTTATGCAGCGGATTCGCAATACTTCGAACGCATCCCGGACCGTGACCAATTCAAATGGCTGTTTGCGTTCGTTAAAAAACGCGGTAGTTTCGACTTCGGCAAAAACGGCGATGAGCTGGCGAAACATAAAGGTTGGAGCCGGGAGACATTATTTTTCATGCTTCAGGTGTTTTTTGAACTCGGTTTTGTTACACTTAACAATGGAATTACCGAGATTGCACAAGCTCCTGGAAAACGTGATTTGTCGGAAGCGCCCGCTTACAAAAAGCGCGAACAGCAGATTGCGTTGGAACATAAGCTATTGTATGCATCTTATCGGGACCTAAAAGAGTGGTTTGACGCCCAAGTGTCGGCCAAGGAGGAAGAAATATGGATTTAAAGCAATATGTGACCATCGTAGAAGATTGGCCGAAGCCAGGAATCAAGTTCAAGGATATTACATCTTTGATGGACAATGGCGATGCCTATAAATACGCAACTGACCAAATCGTTGCATACGCAAAAACAGTCGATGCAGAAATTATCGTCGGACCGGAAGCACGCGGCTTCATCATCGGTTGCCCAGTAGCTTACGCACTCGGCATAGGCTTTGCACCGGTCCGTAAAGAAGGCAAATTGCCGCGCGAAGTCATCCGCGCACAATACGGCCTGGAGTACGGGTCAGACGTTTTGACGATGCATAACGATGCCATCAAGCCGGGTCAGCGCGTGTTGATCACGGACGATTTGCTGGCAACGGGCGGCACGATCAACGCGACGATCAGTCTGGTCGAACAGCTCGGCGGTATTGTCGTCGGCTGTGCATTTTTGATCGAATTAACTTATTTGGATGGCCGCAAAAATCTTGACGGTTATGATGTCACAACTTTGATGCAATATTAAGAAAATCACTTTGCCCAAAAGGCAAAGTGATTTTTTTTCTGTATGTGGGGTATGGAAGAGAAAGTAACTTGCGAGAGAGGTGATTTTTATGATCGAGTTGGACAGACGGTATGACCCTGTGCAGAACAATGAATTGATAGTTCGACTGCTTAACGATGCGACTCCTCTTGAACAGACTACCAGGGAAACCGAAGCGATGTTCAATGACATCAAGAAAGAACTCTCAAGCGCACGCATCAAGAGGCCGGTCCATTTTTTTGAGAAATTATGGTCGGTCTTTGCCGATGAATACGAAGTGGCAGATGACAACGGCTACGGAACGATCGTTTTCGGTCAGGACTTGTTTCCCGAATGGAAAGGAAAACTCGACCGTGAATACAAAAAACTCGACTCGACGATCAATCGGCGCGTCAATATACGCGATTATGGAGCTTTGGGCGATGGCATCAGTGACTGCACCGAGGCATTCAAAAAAGCGCTCGGCAACGGCCGTGTTGAAGTGACGGTCCCGCCGGGTATTTATATTGTTAAAGGCATCCGCGTGCCGTCCTGGAGCCGTATCGTTGGCGCGGGCAAAACAGCGACGGTCATCAAACTGCATCCGCGCGCTCCACGGCGGTCACGTTTGCTGACGAATAGCAATTATGCGACGGGCAATCGCAATATCGCCATTGAAAGCCTGAGCCTCGACTGGAACGTCGAACGGCTCGGACAGACCGAACGCACCAATTCCTGGGGCAATTACTCAAGCTGCCTGACCTTTGCACGCGTCATGTACGGTTGGGTGCGGGATGTCGAAGCGATCAATCCAGGACTCCACTGCATCGACATCACATCGCCCTTATACAATTACGCAGGGGACGGGATGCGCGGCAGGGGCGGCAGCAAATATATTTGGGTCGATAAAGTCAATGGCTTCGGCTTTGGCGATGACGGCTTGACGACCCATCATAGCGATTATGTCTTCGTCTCCAATTGCCATTTTTCCGATCCATCGGGCAAAGCGCATAAAAAAGGCTTTTCCAATTCGAACGGCATTGAAATCGATGACGGTTCGCGCCATGTGTGGCTGTTCAATAATTCCACGTCTCGCTGCTTCGGCGGCATCGAAATCAAGGCGCACGCCAATTCATCTGCGGCGTCCGGCGTATTCATCTCCGGGCATTTGTCCGTCAATGATAACCGCTCCTATAATTTCCGCCATATCGGCCACCACTTGAAAGACGATCCGGAGTCGCTGTCTGCGTTCAATATCAAAGCGCAGCGCCTCGTGTCGCTCGCACCGATTGAAACCCGGTTATACAATGAATCGTCACCGCGCTCACTGGTCATTTCAGGTTACCGCAACGTGGCGATCAACCGCTTTTTGTTTGAAGGCGATCCGCTCTATGATTACAAAGGGCGTCCGGCTTCTGCGGTGCAATACAGAGCCGAGCATATCTCCTTGTCGAATGGCGTCGTCCGGGGCTTCCGCACGGCGGGGTCGGACATCTCGATCATGGGAGGCAAGCAAAGCGCGCGCAACGTCCGCGTCAAGAATATCATGAGCGTCGACTCATCGAAAAAGACCGTAGCGGTCGGAGATGACAGCAAATGGATCATGGTCGATGGCATCCGCAGCCAACAAGCTGACAGACTGTAGCCCCCTGGGGTATTTTCGGGAGAGTCGACAAAAGGGATAAAGGCTTTACTTTTAGCCTGTGAAGTATCTATAATAAAGAAATACTCTTCTGGAAATAAAACAAACAAGGTGGGCAATTATGGCGAAAGATCAAGTGAGAACAGTTGAAGATGTATTCGAGATGGTTGCGTCCTATATGAATGCAGAACATGTGGAAACGATAAAAAAAGCGTACCAGCTAGCCTATGAAGCCCATGATGGCCAATTCCGGAAATCCGGCGAACCGTATATTGTGCATCCGGTGCAGGTGGCCGGGATCCTTGCTGAACTGCAAATGGATCCGGCCACAGTAGCAGCGGGTTTTTTGCATGATGTTGTAGAAGACACCGAGGTGAGCCGTGCCGATATCGTCCGTGAATTTGACGAGGAAGTGGCCTTATTGGTCGATGGCGTCACCAAGCTGAGCAAGATCAAGTACATGTCGAAAGAAGAACAGCAAGCGGAGAACCACCGGAAAATGTTTGTGGCGATGGCGCAGGATATCCGCGTCATTCTGATCAAACTTGCCGACCGCTTGCACAATTTGCGTACCTTAAAATACCAATCAGTCGAGAAGCAGCGCATCAAAGCCAATGAAACGCTTGAAATTTTCGCGCCGATTGCACACCGTCTTGGGATCAATACAATCAAATGGGAGCTTGAAGATACGGCACTGCGCTATTTGAATCCTCAGCAATATTACCGCATCGTCAATTTGATGAAAAAAAAGCGTACCGAGCGGGAAGATTATTTGAATAATGTCATGGGCGAAATTCGTGTCCAATTGGACGATGTCGGCATTGAGGCCGATTTGTTCGGGCGCCCGAAACATATTTACAGCATCTACAAAAAAATGGCGATGCAAAACAAACAGTTCAATGAAATTTACGATTTGCTGGCAGTGCGCATTACCGTCGATAGCATCAAAGACTGCTATGCCGTTCTCGGTATCATCCATTCCACATGGAAGCCGATGCCTGGCCGCTTTAAAGATTATATCGCCATGCCGAAGCAGAATTTATACCAATCACTCCACACGACGGTCATCGGGCCTCAGGGAGACCCTTTGGAAGTGCAGATCCGCACGGAAGAAATGCACCGCATCGCGGAATACGGCGTCGCGGCGCATTGGGCTTATAAAGAAGGCAAAGTATCCGACAAACCGGTTTCCTCAGTCGATTCCAGGTTGTCCTGGTTCCGTGAAATTCTGGATTTCCAAAACGAGTCGGACAATGCGGAAGAATTCATGGAATCGCTGAAATTCGATTTGTTCTCCGACATGGTCTATGTGTTCTCGCCAAAAGGCGATGTCATTGAAATGCCGGATGGCTCTTGCCCGATTGACTTTGCCTACCGTGTCCATAGCGAAATCGGCAATAAGACGATCGGCGCCAAAGTGAACGGCAAAATGGTCCCGCTCGATACCGAATTGAATACTGGGGATATCGTCGAAATCTTGACGTCCAAGCAATCGATCGGGCCGAGCCGCGACTGGCTCAAGATCGCCAAGTCGACACAAGCGAAAAACAAGATCAGGCAGTTTTTCAAAAAGCAAGTGCGTGAGGACAATGTCCATAAAGGACGCGATCAAGTCGAAAAAGAAATCAAAGCTCAGGAATTTGTGGTAAAAGAAGTACTGACGCCTGAGAACATCAAACGGGTCATCGAGAAATACAATTTCGCCAGTGAAGACGATATGTATGCAGCCGTCGGATTTAATGGCATCACCGCGCAGCAAGTGGTCAACCGCCTAGCTGAGCGCCAGCGCAAAAAGCGCGAACAGGAAGAAGCGATCGAGAAAATCACCGTGGAAATGAAGTCCAACCAGCCGAAAAAGCAGACGGAATCCGGCGTCATCGTCCGCGGCATCGACAATATGATGATCCGCCTGTCGAAATGCTGCAATCCGGTCCCGGGAGATGCTATTCTCGGGTTTATCACGAAAGGCCGCGGCGTCTCGGTGCACCGTGCGGACTGCCCGAATATCCAAGCCGACGAACACGATCGCCTCATTTCGGTAGAGTGGGAAAATGAAGGCTCGCCTGAAAACAAATCCTACCAAATCGACATCGAAGTCCAGGCCTATGATAGAACCGGCCTGATCAACGAAGTGATGCACATGGTCAGCGAGACGAAAACGACGATCACCGCCGTCAGCGGGCGTGCAGACAAAGACAAGATCGCAACGATCAACTTGTCGATCATGATTCCGCACATCTCGCATTTGAACCGTGTAGTGGAGCGCATCAAGCAAATACCTGACGTCTATTCGGTCACCCGCGTAACGAATTAAGGAGGGCTTATGAAAGTCGTATTACAGCGTTCGAAAAAAGCATCCGTCAGCGTCGACGGAGAAATTACAGGAGCAATCGATTCCGGTTATGTGCTATTGGTCGGAATCACTCATAACGATACAGAAGCTGATGCAGTATATGCCGCGAAGAAAATTGCCGGGCTGCGTTTGTTTGAAGATGAAGACGGCAAAATGAACCGCTCGATCGATGAAACGGAAGGCGGCGTGTTGTCGATTTCCCAGTTCACGCTATACGGAGACGTCAAAAAAGGGCGCCGCCCAAGCTTTGTCGCAGCAGCGCGTCCTGACCAAGCAGAGCCGTTATGGCTGAAGTTCAATGATGAACTGAGAAGCCACGGCTTAACGGTCGAAACCGGCGTATTCGGCGCCATGATGGATGTTCAGCTCGTCAATGACGGACCGGTGACCATTGTGATCGAATCCAATGGAGCCAATTAATCAAAAGAAGAGACGAGGAATTTGTCTCTTCTTTTTTGATGCAATAGTAAAGCACTCATCTGTTTCAATCATGAACAACAAAATGCCCCGCTCTCGTGTAGGAGAGCGGGGCATTTTGATTATGGAGTTAGCTGTGCATCGAAATAGCTGATCAGGCCATTGTAGAGACCGAGTGCTGCTTGTTCACGGAATTGGTCGCTCGATACGATGCGTTCTTCATTGAAGTTGCTTAAAAATCCAAGTTCGACGAGCACGGCAGCTTGGCGATTATCGCGCAAGATGAGGTAATTGCCCGGTCTTGCGCCGCGATCGTTCAACGAGATTTTCCCGGCTAATCCGCCGTTAATGTGTTCGGCGAGCTGCTGTTGATAGGAATGCTGGTAATAGGAAGTGAATCCGGACACGCTGCTGTCATCGGTCGCATCATAATGGATGCTGACAAAGGCGTCCGCTGCCACACGGTGGCTTTCCGCCACACGTTTGCGCAGGTCGACATAGACATCCGATTGGCGGGTCATGACGACCTCCGCCCCGGCTGAGCGCAAATGATGGGACAGGATTTCCGCCGTCTTCAAGGTCAAATCCTTTTCTTTCGTGTTGCGGACACCGACCGTTCCGCCGTCATTGCCGCCGTGTCCAGGATCGAGCACGATCGTCAATCCGTTCAAAGTGCCGACCTGGCGGATAACTTCGGGTTGCTCAGCGGCCTCAGCCAGGGGATCGTTTTCAGTGCTGACGACCCAATCGGCGATAAAGGCTTGTTCGTTGTTCTCAAGCGTCACGACATACCATTCGCCTTGCTTAGCCGAAACGTTCAAGCGCGTTCCGGCATCGGCTCTCGATACGACTTCTGCTGATGTGCTTGCTTGAGCACGCAAGTTTGTGCCATCCGTCAAAACGGTGACGGTTTCTGTCCCGGCTGGTGTTTCTTCAGCCTCAGACTCATCACCTGTCTCGGCTTGCTGAGGAGCGGGCTGGTCTGAAAGTTCGCCATAAAAGGCGTAAACCCATCCGGCCTCGTTTTCAGATAACGCCAGTTTGACCCAATTGCCTTCCATTCCTTGAACAGCGAATACTTCACCCTTTTTGACGGAACCTTGGACTTTTGCATTCAAACTCGGTTCTGCGCGGACATTCAAGGCATCCACCGCAATGCGGAACGAAGACAATTGTTCAAGCGCTGTCGCGGTAGACTCAGCATGGGTAGTCGCGGCAGTTTCTTCGGTTTGAGCATTCAAGCTTATGTATTGTGTCGATACAAAACCTCGTACATTGCGAAACTGAACTTCTGTCCAGTCACCGTGGCTTTCGATGACGGCCGCTTGTTCTCCGGCGTTCATTTTGGATAAGACAGCTGCCGACAAGGAGGCTTGCGCGCGGATGTTCAAGCTGTCGACTGTGGCGACTGCAATTTTTTGTCCAGCGCCGTTATCTGTCTCACTGGAAGTGACCAGCCAAGAAGCGACCCAGCCTTGTGTATTGCCCTGGCGGATTTCAATCCAATCGCCGCTGCGCGAGATTTGCTGCGCTGTATCGCCTTGTTTCATTGAACCGATCACGTCCGAGCTCAAGCCCGGGCCGCTCCGTATGTTGACGGTCGAACCAGTTGCGGACACTTCGCCGTTATCCGCTTGTGCGCTATTGGAGACAGCTAGAGGGGCAATGCCCGATAAGGCCAGAATAAAAATAAGCAATGTAAGTAATAGTCGTCTTTGCATAGCGGTCCTCCTAAATAAAGTTCATCTTCATCATAATATCAAAAAAATCAGGCAATGTATGCAAAAGCTTGACAAGATTTCTTCAGCTGATTAAGATTGATTTATTCTACTTATATAATTTTGCTGACGATGGAGAAAGTAATTGCATGAATCGACTGAAAAGAGAGGGAGAGCCCTAGGCTGAAAGCTTTCCCGCAGAGATCGGCGATGAACAACACTCTTGAAGCTCTTTACTGAACGGCGCACGGCGCTTATTAGGCTAAGACGGTTCCGGCCGTTATCCGGACAGAGAGGGCGCAGGATTTTGCGTCAACTAGGGTGGAACCGCGGAAGCTTAAACGAGCTCTCGTCCCTTGCATATGCAAGGGGCGGGGGCTTTTTTGTATGGAAAAGGAGAGAGGAAAATGGGGAATATCCAAGCACCGCGCGGCACATATGACGTGCTGCCGGACCAATCTGCCAAATGGCAGGAGGTCGAACGCAAGATCAAAGAATTATGCAATCTATACCAGTACAAGGAAATCCGGACACCGGTTTTCGAGTCGACGGAATTATTCCAGCGTGGTGTGGGCGATACCACCGATATCGTCCAAAAGGAAATGTACACGTTCCAGGACCGCGGCGACCGTTCGCTGACTTTGCGTCCGGAAGGGACGGCTTCCGTCGTGCGTTCGTATGTCGAACACAAATTGTTCGGACAGCCCGACCAGCCGGTGAAACTATACTATACAGGACCGATGTTCCGCTATGAGCGTCCGCAAGCCGGCCGCATGCGCCAGTTTGTCCAATTCGGCGTCGAAGCGATCGGCTCGAAAGACCCGGCAATCGATGCGGAAGTCATTGCGCTTGCAATGGACGTCTATAAAGCTTGCGGTTTGAAAAGCTTGCGCTTGGTGATCAATTCACTCGGCGATACGGAAAGCCGCCTGGCGCATAAACAAGCGCTGATAGAACATTTCGCACCGTCAATCGGTGAATTTTGCAGTGATTGCCAGACCCGCCTGGAGAAGAACCCGCTGCGCATACTCGACTGCAAAGTGGACCGTGAGCATCCGCTAATGGCCACGGCTCCCTCAATGACCGATTATTTAAACGAAGAGTCGAGTGCTTATTTCGAACAAGTCAAAGGCTATTTGGATGAGCTTGACATCAGCTATGTCGTCGACCCGAACTTGGTGAGAGGGCTCGATTACTACAACCACACGGCATTTGAGATCATGAGCGATGCACAAGGCTTTGGCGCGATCACCACACTGGCAGGTGGTGGCCGCTATAACGGGCTTGTCGAAGACCTCGGAGGTCCGGAATCTCCAGGCATCGGTTTTGCGATGAGCATTGAACGCTTGCTGCTCGCGCTCGAAATGGAGAAAGTGGAAATCGGCACCGGCCAAACGCTCGATGTCTATGTGATCGCGATGGATGCACAGTCGAAGAAAAAAGCTGTCGCGACGGTGCGCGATTTGCGTGCCAGCGGCATTTCAGCAGACATGGATTTCTCCGATAGAAAAATGAAAGCGCAAATGAAGTCTGCAGACCGTAAACAAGCAAGCTTCGTTATCGTCATCGGCGAAACGGAACTAGAAAGCGGCAAAGCGGCAGTAAAAGAAATGGCCACACGTGAACAGCAGCAAGTGCCTTTTGAACAATTGGCTGACACCATACAGAAATCAAAATCAATGGAGGAATAATAATTATGTCGAGAACACATTATTGTGGAGAAGTGAACGAAACGGTCATCGGCCAGCGCGTATCTTTGAAAGGTTGGGTCCAGAAACGCCGTGACCTTGGAGGCCTGATCTTTGTCGATGTCCGCGACCGTTCAGGAATTGTCCAAGTCGTCTTTAATCCAGAAATCTCCGAATCAGCTGCGAAAATCGGTGAGTCCTTGCGCAATGAATATGTCGTCCATATCGATGGGCTCGTCGTAGAACGCGCAGCAGGGCAAATCAATGCATCGATGAAAACGGGGAAAATCGAAGTTCAAGTCGACAATGCTGAAATCATCAACGCAGCGAAAAACCCGCCCTTCGCCATCGAAGACCAAACCGATGTCAGTGAAGATTTGCGCTTGAAATACCGCTATTTGGATCTGCGTCGCCCGGCGATGTTCGAAACCTTGAAAATGCGCTCGGATGTCACGAAAACTGTACGAAATTTCCTCGATAATGAAGGCTTTTTGGATGTCGAAACGCCGATTTTGACGAAATCCACACCGGAAGGCGCTCGTGATTACCTCGTGCCGAGCCGCGTCCATGACGGCGAATTCTACGCATTGCCGCAATCGCCTCAATTGTTCAAGCAAATGCTTATGGTGTCTGGCGTAGATAAATATTACCAAATCGCACGATGCTTCCGCGATGAGGATTTGCGTGCCGACCGCCAGCCGGAATTCACGCAAATCGATATGGAAATGAGTTTCCAGACGATGGAAGACATTATCGAATTGAACGAACGTTTGATGATCCAAGTGATGAAAGACGTCAAAGGTATCGACGTTGATGCGAAATTCGAGCGTATGAGCTACCAAGACGCCATCAGCCGTTTCGGTTCCGACAAACCCGATGTGCGTTTCGGCATGGAATTGACCGATGTCTCGGAACTTGTCAAAGACTCGGCGTTTAAAGTATTCACCGGAGCTATTGAATCCGGCGGGCAAGTGAAATTGATCAACGCGAAAGGCCAAGCAGCCAATTATTCTCGCAAAGACATTGATGCACTCGGCGAATTTGCCGGGCGCTACGGAGCGAAAGGCTTGGCGTGGCTAAAAGTGGAAGAAAGCGGCGTCAAAGGTCCGATTGCCAAGTTCTTCGAAGGGTCAGCAACTGACAACTTGATCTCTACAGCCGGAGCGGAGGCGGACGATTTGCTGCTCTTCGTCGCCGATTCGAAAACGGTTGTCGCTGATGCACTCGGGGCACTGCGCTTGAAGCTTGGCAAAGACCTGGATTTGATCGATCAATCGATTTTCAAATTCATGTGGATCACCGATTGGCCGCTACTGGAGTACGACGACAAGGACGGGCGCTATTATGCAGCGCATCATCCATTTACGATGCCGTTTGAGGAAGATCTCGACAAATTATCGACCGAACCGCAAAACGTCCGCGCCCAAGCATATGACTTAGTGTTGAACGGCTATGAACTCGGAGGAGGATCGGCGCGTATTTACCGCCGCGATATCCAAGAGAAAATGTTCGAAGTGCTCGGATTCTCCAAAGAAGAAGCGAACGAGCAATTCGGCTTCCTGTTGGAGGCATTCGAATACGGCACGCCGCCGCACGGGGGCATTGCATTCGGGCTAGATCGTCTCGTCATGATTCTTGCAGGCCGAACGAACTTGCGCGATACGATCGCCTTTCCGAAAACTGCATCAGCTAGCGATATGCTGACGCAAGCACCTAGTGCCGTATCTTCTGCACAATTGGAGGAATTAAGCCTAGCTGTAACTATTCAGAATAGTGAAAAAGATTCAGAGTAAAAGGCTTGTACATCTATTATGGTTATGCTACTATACGTGTATAGAGAATCCTGATGTGTTCGTTTTTAGCAATTCGATTTTGACCCAACATTTTGTCGTCGGGAGACCTACATATTGTCATGGCTAACATGCCCTAACCGGAAGTTATAAGTGACGATGCGGTCACCCACCTGCTATAAGCGGGTTCAAACGATGCGCACCACAAAGGACGGCACGATCGGGATTCTTCTTCCATTAAAAACCAATTCCCTCCGGCATTTGCCGGGGGGAATTTCTGTGTGTATAATCCCTATTATGTCAATCAACATTGAATTCAGAAGGGCAGTGTTAATATGCTACATCAATTTTCAAGAAATGAACTCGCCATCGGTAAAGAAGGCATAGAACTGATGAAGGGATCGTCAGTTGCCGTACTCGGCATCGGAGGCGTCGGCTCATTTGCGGCCGAGGCTTGTGCGAGAAGCGGCGTCGGAAAAATTATCCTTGTCGACAAAGACAACGTGGATATTACCAATATCAACCGCCAATTAGTGGCGAACATTTCGACGATCGGCCAGTCCAAAGTCGAAGTGATGAAAAATCGCATCGCTGACGTCAATCCGGATTGTGAAGTCGTCACACTTCATATGTTCTACACTGAAGATACGTTCGAAGAGTTTTTCAGCCACCAGCCAGATTACGTCATCGATGCATCCGATACCTTAATCTATAAAGTGCATTTGATCAAAGAATGCTATAGCCGACGCATACCGGTCATCTCGAGCATGGGCGCAGCAAACAAAACGGACCCGACGCGCTTCCGGATTGCGGACATCTCCAAGACGCATACCGACCCGCTGGCGAAAGTGATTCGCAAGAAACTCAAGCAAGCGGGCATCCGCAAAGGCGTTCCGGTCATCTTTTCCGATGAAAGCCCGATCGTGGTGCGCGAAGATATCGTCGAAACAGTCGGCAAAAAAGATGCGCCGATCCGCAAAGCGCAAATGCCGCCATCGTCAAATGCTTTTGCCCCGTCGACAGTCGGCTTGATCGCTGCAAGCTGGGTCGTCAACCAAATCACCAAATCGATCCACATCCAGCGCGTCAACCAATAATCAAAAGAAAAACGGACAGAGAAGAAAACATTCTCTGTCCGTTTTTATTGTTCTAATTTGAATTTCAAGCAGATTGTTTTATTTTTTGTTGCGGAATCCTTTAAGCTTTTCGTAGATTCCGGCAAATTTCTTTTCTTCGCCCGCGACGACCGGCTTGTAGAATTCCGCTTTTTTCAATTCTTTCGGCAAATAATCCTGGTCGGTCCAGCCGCCGAATGAGCCGATCGGCGTATCGTGCGGATATTTGTAGCCTCCGTGCCCGAGTTCAGCGCTTCCGGCGTAATGCGTATCGCGCAGATGAGGCGGTATTTCGCCAACTTGGCCTTTATTAATGGCGGCAGTGGCTGCGTCGATCGCGCGATAAGCGGAATTGGATTTCTCCGACAAGCACATTTCTACGACCGCCTGCGCGAGCGGGATGCGTGCTTCCGGCAGACCAAGACGGTCCGCCGCTTGGCACGCAGCGAGAACATGGCCGCCGACTGCCGGGTTGGCGAGGCCGATATCTTCATAAGCCATGACCAGCAATCGACGGGTTACCGCAGTAAGGTCGCCGTTTTCAAGCAAATGGGCAAGATAGTACATCGCCGCATTGACATCGCTGCCGCGCACTGATTTCTGGAGCGCCGACAATAGATTAAAGAAATGAGAGCCTTTCTTGTCGCCGAATACGCCGACGCGCTTGATCATCTGTTCGATGATGGCGTCATCAACAAGATATTCGCCGTCTTCTTCGTCGGATGCGATGACGATCGATTCCAGCATCGTCAGCGCTTTGCGCGCATCGCCATTCGTGCCTTCTGCGATGCGTTCGACCTGCTCTTTGGAAATGCGGATCTTTTCGCGGCCGAGCCCGCGTTTTTCATCGGACAAGGCATTGTTCAATAATTCTACGATATCTCCTTGTGTCAGCCGCTTGAGTTGCTTGATTTCGCCGCAGCGCGAGCGGATCGCCGGGTTGACGTCATGGAATGGATTTTCCGTCGTGGCGCCGATCAACACGATCGAACCCGACTCCACGTGCGGCAACAAGGCGTCTTGCTGCAATTTATTAAAGCGGTGGATTTCATCTAAAAACAACAGCACTTTGCCGGTCATGCGCGCCTCTTGAACGACCCCTTCGACATCTTTTTTACCTGACGTCGTGGCGTTGAGCGCGATGAAAGGCAAGTCCGAGGTGCCGGCGATGGCGTGGGCGATCGAGGTTTTACCGATGCCTGGGTCGCCGTATAGCAGCATGGACGGCACGTGGCCGCTTTTGATCATTTTATAAAGTGCGGTATGCGGCCCGATGGCGTCTTTTTGGCCGACGACTTCATCGATTGTCCGCGGACGCATGCGAAAAGCAAGAGGTTCATTTTGCACAAGGAAAACTCCTTCCGTCTATTCATTTCATCAGTATAGCGAATTGCAGCTTGGAAGTCATTGAAAGCCTATGTCCGGTGAGATATGCTATACTTATTTGAAGAATTGACGATTAGGTTTAGGGGAGTAGTTATATGAAAATATCAACGAAAGGCCGTTACGGCTTAACGATCATGATTGCATTAGGAAAACAATACGGCGCAGGACCTGTTCCGCTGCGCAAAATTGCGGCGGACAATGAGTTGTCGGAAGCGTATTTGGAGCAATTGGTAGCGCCGCTGCGCAACTCCGGACTCGTGAAAAGTGTACGCGGAGCTTACGGCGGCTATATGCTGACGCGCCACCCGAAAGAAATTTCCGCAGGTGATGTCATACGGGTGCTTGAAGGGCCGATTCAGCCGGTCGAAGGCATCGAAGACGAAAAGCAGCCCCAGCGCGAACTTTGGGTGCGCATCCGCGACGCTGTGAAAAACGTACTCGATACGACAACGATCGAAGACCTGGCCCAAACAGAAGATGATGACACCGAGCATTATATGTTCTATATATAAGGAGTTAAATTAAAATGAAGCAAATTTATTTGGATCATGCAGCGACTTCGCCGATGCATCCGGAAGCGGCCAAAGTTTTTGCAGAGGCACTGTCCGTGCATTACGGCAATCCGTCAAGCATTCACCAAACCGGGCGCAGCGCACGACGTGTCCTTGATGGAGCGCGTCATCTATTAGCTAGCAGCATAGGGGCACAAGACCCCGAAATCATTTTTACATCCGGTGGAACAGAAGCAGACAATTTGGCGATTTTTGGCACGGCGAACGCCAAGGAAGGCCGCCACATCATTACTAGCCAAGCCGAACATCATGCTGTTCTCCATGCCTGCGAGGAACTGGAGAAAGCCGGTTATGAGGTGACATATTTGCCGGTCGATGAATTTGGCCGCGTCAATCCGCAAGACGTCATACAGGCGCTTCGGGACGACACCATTCTCGTGACGATCATGCTCGCCAACAACGAAATCGGTTCGATCCAGCCAATCGCAGAAATCGGCGAATTGCTGAAAGGGACAGGCGTCAGCTTCCATACCGATGCGGTGCAGGCATACGGCTTGCTGCCGATCGATGTCGATGCGTTGAACGTCGATTTATTATCGGTTTCGGCACATAAAGTAAACGGCCCTAAAGGTATCGGCTTTTTATATCAGCGCAAAAACACAGCACTCAAGCCGCTTATGTTCGGCGGTGAGCAAGAGCGTAAACGCCGTGCCGGCACAGAAAACGTCCCGGCCATCCAGTCATTTGCCACTGCAGTGCAGATTGCACAGGAGACGATGGATGAAAAACGCCAGTCGTTCATGGAGTACAAGGAAATTTTTCGCACTGTCTTTTCGGAAAATGCCATCGATTTTAAAGAAAACGGCAGCGAGCAGCTGCCGCATATATTCAATATCAGCATACCGGGAATCGATATCGAATCGTTTCTCGTCAACTTGGACTTGTCAGGTGTCTCCGCCTCGAGCGGCTCCGCCTGTACAGCCGGTTCGATCGACCCGTCCCATGTTTTAGTGGCGATGTACGGGCAAGATGCACCAGAGCTGCGCAACTCGATCCGCTTTAGTTTCGGCATTGGGCTGACAGCAGAAGAAATTACGCAAGCAGCCGAAAAAACGGTTCAAATTACCAAGCGCCTGGCGCAAAAATAGAAAAGGTGAATACATTATGGAAACAAAAGCTCCGCAAGATACACGTGTAGTCGTCGGCATGTCCGGAGGAGTCGATTCTTCGGTGGCCGCTCATTTATTGAAACAGCAAGGTTATGACGTCATCGGCATTTTCATGAAAAACTGGGACGATACCGACGAAAACGGCGTCTGTACCGCTACAGAAGATTATGAAGATGTTATCCGCGTCTGCAACCAAATTGGAATTCCGTATTATGCGGTCAATTTCGAGAAGCAATATTGGGACAAAGTGTTCACGTATTTTCTCGAAGAATACAAAGCCGGACGCACGCCTAACCCGGACGTTATGTGCAATAAGGAAATCAAATTCAAGGCATTCCTTGAACATGCCCTCAGCCTCGGTGCGGATTATCTCGCAACGGGCCATTATGCGCGCGTGGAGACGGATCAAGACGGCGTTACGCATATGCTCCGCGGTGTTGATGATAACAAAGACCAAACCTATTTCCTCAACCAACTGAACCAGGAGCAATTGTCGAAAGTCATGTTCCCATTAGGCGATATGCCGAAGAAACAAGTTCGTGAAATCGCGCTTGAAGCGGGTCTTGCCACAGCGACCAAAAAAGATTCGACAGGGATCTGCTTTATCGGGGAACGCAATTTCAAGGAGTTTCTCGGCCAATATTTGCCGGCTCAACCGGGTTCAATGGAAACATTGGACGGCGTAAAAAAAGGGTCTCATGATGGGCTCATGTATTACACGATCGGCCAACGTCAAGGGCTCGGCATCGGTGGTGCGGGAGACCCGTGGTTCGTCATCGGCAAAAACTTGGAGAAAAACGTGCTGTATGTCGGGCAGAACATCCACCACGATGCGCTGTTTTCCGATAGCTTGACGGCAGTCAATTTGAACTTTACGAATGGCGAGGCACCCGCAGAATCATTCCAGTGCACAGCGAAATTCCGCTACCGCCAACAAGACGTCGGCGTGACAGTCGACATGAAGGACGGCGAAGCGGTCGTGACGTTCGATGAGCCGGTCCGCGCCATCACTCCGGGACAGGCAGTCGTTTTTTATGACGGCGATGAATGCCTCGGCGGCGGCACGATCGATCGCGTCTTCAAACAAGGTCAACAGCTGGACTACGTAGGATGATGGAGGAATCAGCAATGAACTATAATGAAATCGGCATCAAGGCTTTGCAGGATGGCCGTGCAGAAGATGCGATCCAGGCTTTTACGCAGGCGATTGAACAACATCCAGAAGATGCGCTTGGCTACATCAATTTCGGCCATGTCCTGACTTCGATGGGGGAAACCGACCGTGCAGAGCGCTTTTTCCAAAAAGCGCTGACGCTCGACGAACAGTCGGCGACAGCCTTTTATGGTTTGGCGAATCTGTACTACAATGCCGAACGCTACGAAGAGGCATTGAAACTCTACGAAAAAGCGGTCCAAAACGGCATCGAAGGATCGGATGCCCATTACATGATCGGCAAATGCTTTGAACGCATCGACCAGCCGAAACTGGCGCTGCCGTATTTGCAGCGTGCCGTCGAACTGGACCCGCAAGATCTGCAGGCGCGCCTGAGCTACGGCATTGCGCTCGCTTCATTGGAATTATTCGACATGGCCGAAGCGCAGTTTGTCGCTGCTTTGGAGCTGGATGTCGACAATTCGGATGTCCATTACAACCTCGGTGTTTTATACGCCGTATCAAGCGACCGCACGGAAGATGCGATGTATCATCTGCAGCGCGCCTTTACATTGGATGAAAATAACGAAATGGCACGCTATGCCTACGATATGATCAACGAACGATTGCAATAAGTGAAAGAGAGGAGACGGCCCCATGTCCGGACAGTTTGATTTATTCCAAAAAGAAAGTGAATTTGTGCTCGGTCATCCGGTCGTCTCGATATTTCACAATCCCCAAAACCTATTCTCCATCATCAAATTGAAAATCCAGCAAACCAACTCCTCCTATACCGAAAAAGAAATCATCGTTTCCGGATATTTCCCGAAACTATCGCTTGAAGAGCAATACCGTTTCACCGGAACGGTGAAAAACCATCCGAAATATGGTGTGCAATTCCAGGCGGAAACTTTCAAGAAGGAAGTGCCGGAAACCGAGCAAGGCGTCGTCCATTATTTATCGAGCGATTTGTTCAACGGCATCGGCCGAAAAACCGCCGAAACGATCGTCAAAAAACTGGGCACCGGCGCCATCAAGAAAATTCTTGAAGACCCACAAGCACTCGATGATGTGCCGCGGTTATCGGACGATAAGAAAGAAACGATCCGTTCGACTTTGCAGATGAACCTCGGGCTCGAACGTGTCATGATTCAATTGAACGATTGGGGATTCGGCCCGCAGATTGGCATGAGGATCTATCAGGCGTACCGCGAAGAAACTATTGATGTCTTAACGAAAAACCCGTTTAAGCTCATTGAAGAAATTGACGGCATCGGTTTCCACCGTGCAGATGAACTTGGATCGAAGCTCGGCTTGACGGGCAGCCATCCGGACCGCATCAAAGCGGCGATCATCCACGTACTTAACCAGGCTTCGCTCTCGGAAGGCCATGTTTTCGTCGATGCCAAAAACTTGATTCCGCTCGTCAAGCAAATGCTAGAAGCGAGCCAGCGCGAAGACATTCCAGTCGCGGCGATCTCACAAGCGGCGATTGAATTGAACGACGAAGGCAAAGTGGCGGGCGAAGAAACCCGCCTTTATTTGCCGTCGCTTTACTATTCGGAAGTCGGTATCGCAACGAAGCTCGAAACATTGCTCGGAGAACAAGAAGCGCGTGCTGGATTCCCGTCCTCGGAAATTCGTAAAGCGCTCGGTGAAGCAGAAGAGCGGCTTGGGGTGAATTATGCCGAGACGCAAATCGATGCCATCGAGAAAAGCCTTAACTCGTCAGTGATGATCTTGACCGGCGGGCCTGGGACCGGTAAGACGACAGTTGTCCGCGGACTGGTGGAAGTGTATGCGGAACTTCACGGTTTATCGCTCGACCCGAAAGATTATGCCAAGAAAAAAGAGCCATTCCCGATCATCTTGGCCGCACCGACAGGACGCGCCGCAAAGCGCCTCAGCGAATCGACAGAATTGCCAGCGATGACAATCCATCGCCTGCTCGGCTTTAATGGACAGGAGCGGGAAGAAGAAACCGAAAAGGAAATCGACGGCAAATTGATCATCATCGATGAAATGTCGATGGTCGACACGTGGCTTGCGCATCAATTGCTAAAAGCGGTGCCGAGCGATGCCCAATTGATTTTCGTCGGAGACCAAGACCAATTGCCGCCGGTCGGGCCAGGTCAGGTGCTGCGCGATATGCTCAACTCCGGCCGCATACCGACGGTCGAACTGACGGAAATCTACCGTCAAAGTTCCGGCTCGTCCATCATCGAATTGGCGCATCAGATGAAAGCCGGCAAACTGCCGGACAATATCGAAGCGAAAACTGCCGACCGCTCGTTCATCCGGGCGGGGGCGGAACAGATTCCGATGGTCGTCGAGAAAGTGGTCAAAAGCGCGCTCGCCAAAGGTCACACAATCAAAGACATCCAAGTGCTTGCACCGATGTACAAAGGGCCTGCGGGCATCGATGCGCTCAACAAGATGATCCAGCAAATGGTCAACCCGAACGACGACGGAAAGCGCAAGGAGCTGGCGTTCGGCGATATCACTTACCGCATCGGCGATAAGGTATTGCAGCTCGTCAATCAACCGGAAAGCAATGTTTTCAATGGCGACATGGGCGAGATCGTCGCCATCATGAAAGCGAAAGAGACGGTGGAAAAACAAGACTTGCTCGTCGCCTCATTCGACGGCATCGAAGTGTCTTATCAGCGCAGTGATTTAAACCAGCTGACACTGGCGTATTGTTGTTCGATCCATAAAGCGCAAGGTTCTGAATTCCCGACGGTTATCATGCCGGTCGTCCGCGGCTATATGAAAATGCTGCGTCGCAATCTGCTGTATACCGGCATTACCAGAAGCCGTGATTTCCTCATTCTATGCGGAGATCCGGGCGTCTTCCGCTACGGCGTGGAACGGACCGATGATTCAAGCCGGCTGACGACATTGGCAGACCGTCTGAAAGTGAGCCCAGAAAGCGAAGAACAAGCCCTTGAGCAGCAGGTACAACAGCCGGAAACGCAGGAAGCGGCAGGGACAAAAAGCTTAACGCAGCAAAATGTCCACCTGATCCATCCGATGATCGGCATGGACGGCGTCACACCACGTGACTTTGCCGACCACGAGGGCGCTTGACAAGGCCCTCGTGGTTTTCTATAATTCAATTTATAACAGATACACAACACCTAGACGGAGACAGTAGATGGATTCCGGCTGCTTAGAAAAAGGCTCCCCTTGGCTGAAAGGGCCTTCTGCCGCATCTTTTGAACGCTACTCCCGAGTGCAGCTAATCACTGCCGTTCCGCCGCGTTAAGGCGCTTGAGAGACACAGGCAACAGCCTGTGTAACCAGGGTGGTACCGCGAATCAGAGCCTTCGTCCCTTTTTATAGGGGATGAAGGCTTTTTATTATGCCGAAGGAGGAATTTTGATGAAGAATTTGAAAGCTGAAGAAATCAGACAAATGTATCTCGACTTTTTTAAAGAAAAAGACCACGACGTAGAACCGAGTGCACCACTCGTGCCGTTTGAAGACCCGTCACTGTTGTGGATCAACAGTGGTGTCGCGACATTGAAAAAATATTTCGATGGCCGTGTCATCCCGGAAAACCCGCGCATCGTCAACGCGCAGAAATCGATCCGCACGAACGATATCGAAAATGTCGGAAAAACGGCTCGCCATCATACGTTCTTTGAGATGCTCGGGAACTTCTCGATCGGCGAATATTTCAAAAAAGAAGCGATCCACTGGGCGTGGGAATTTTTAACGGACGACAAATGGATCGGCTTTGACGCTGAAAAATTGTCCGTCACCATCCACCCGGAAGACGAGGAAGCCTATGCGATCTGGCTCAACGAAGTCGGGGTGCCGGCTGAGCGCATCATCCGTCTAGAAGGGAATTTCTGGGATATTGGGGAAGGCCCAAGCGGACCGAACTCCGAGATTTTCTATGACCGAGGCGAAAGCTACGGCAACGATCCTGAAGACCCTGAATTGTACCCGGGCGGAGAAAACGAACGCTATCTGGAAATCTGGAACTTGGTGTTCTCCCAGTTCAACCATAACGCGGACCATACGTATACGCCGCTTCCGAAACAAAATATCGATACCGGCATGGGCTTGGAGCGCATGGCTTCGGTCGTGCAGGATGTACCGACCAACTACGACACGGATTTGTTCGTGCCGATCATCCAAAAAACCGCTTATATTTCCGGCAAAAAATATGGCGTAAATCAGGAGCAGGACATGGCGTTCAAGGTAATCGCCGACCACGTCCGCACCGTCGCATTCGCTATCGGGGACGGGGCTTTGCCGTCAAATGAAGGCCGCGGTTATGTATTGCGCCGCTTGTTGCGCCGTGCTGTCCGTTACTCGAAAAAACTCGGCATCGAAAAGCCGTTCATGTACCAGCTTGTGCCGGTTGTTGGTGAAATCATGTTCAGCTTCTACCCGGAAGTGAAACAAAAAGAAGACTTTATCATCCGCGTCATGAAACTCGAAGAAGAACGTTTCCTGGAAACTTTGCATGACGGCCTGGAAATTTTGTCCACTGTGGCAAACAAGCAGAAGCAAGCAGGCTTGACTGAAATCCCGGGTGCAGATGTTTTCCGTTTATATGATACGTACGGTTTCCCTGTCGAATTGACGGAAGAATATGCAGAAGATGAAGGGTTGTCGGTCGATCACGCCGGATTCGAAATAGCGATGAATGAACAGCGCGAACGCGCAAGAAGCGCTCGCCAAAACGTCAACTCGATGCAGACGCAATCCGAAGTGCTCGGTAACATCAAAGATGAAAGTGAATTTATCGGCTATACCCATACAGCCATTGAGGATGCAGAAATCGTCGCCATTGTCAAAGACGGCGAACTGGTGGACAGCGCACAAGAAGGGGAAGAAGTTCAGCTGATTCTCGACCGCACGCCATTCTATGCAGAAAGCGGTGGACAGATAGCGGATAAAGGAACGCTGACAAATGATTTGGTGTCGGCGGCAGTCCTTGATGTGAAAAAAGCACCGAATGGCCAGAATCTTCACAATGTCATCATCGAGTCCGGTGAATTGACAAAAGCATCCGTCAAAGCGCAAGTGGATGTATCACAGCGCAGCCACACGGTGAAAAACCATACTGCGACCCACCTATTGCACCAAGCATTAAAGGATGTACTCGGTACGCACGTCAACCAGGCAGGCTCTTATGTCGGCCCGGACCGTCTGCGTTTCGACTTTTCCCATTTCGGCCAAGTGACAAAGCAGGAGCTTGCTGAAATCGAACAGGCAGTGAATGAAAAAGTATGGGAAGGCATCGAAGTCGAGTCCGGTTATCACAATC
The DNA here is from genome assembly GCF_042654465.1 of Planococcus dechangensis. Taxonomy (NCBI): domain Bacteria; kingdom Bacillati; phylum Bacillota; class Bacilli; order Caryophanales; family Caryophanaceae; genus Planococcus; species Planococcus dechangensis. The sequence goes on from NZ_JBHSGL010000005.1 coordinate 114,120, forward strand.
TCAAGGAAGCGAAAGAGATGGGCGCAATGGCTTTGTTCGGTGAAAAGTACGGCGATGTCGTGCGCGTCGTAGCGATCAACGATTATTCGCTGGAACTGTGCGGCGGCGTCCACGTGGCGAATACATCGGAAATTGGCGTCTTTAAAATCGTTTCAGAAGGCGGTATCGGGGCAGGCATCCGGCGCATCGAAGCATTGACTGGAAAAGGTGCATTCGAAAGCTTGAAACAAAGCGAAGAGACGCTTGACCAAGCAGCCGCAGTATTGAAAACGAATCCGCGCGACTTGGTCCAAAAAGTCGAAGCGGCCCAAACCGAAATCAAGAATTTGCAGCGCGAAAACGAATCGTTGATGCAGAAAATTTCCAACGCCCAATCTGGTGAATTGCTCCAATCTGCTAGACAAGTCGGAGATGTGACAGTTTTGTCGGCGAAAGTCCAAGTAAAAGACAATAACCAATTGCGCCAGATGATCGATGATCTGAAAAGCAAGTTCGAACAGGCAGTCATCGTTCTCGGATCGAGTGACGGCGACAAGGTGATGCTCGCAGCAGGCGTGACGAAGAACATTGCTGGCAACGATTACCATGCCGGCAACATTGTCAAGCACGTGGCTGAGCAATGCGGAGGCAAGGGCGGTGGCCGTCCGGATATGGCGATGGCAGGTGCTAAAAATCCGGAACAATTGGATGCAGCGCTCGAATCCGTCTACACTTTAGTCAAATAGGTTTAACAAATCCGCGCTTTCAGTTATAATGGGATTCAGCAACAGGAACGAAATGCAAACCACATATTCCGAAAGCGAGGTGTTTGTCGTGAGCTCATTTGATCGCACGATGAAATTCGATTCATCCGATGAATCGATGGAGCAGGACGTAAAGCAGGTAATGTTGCAAGTCCATGCTGCTTTAGAGGAAAAAGGCTATAACCCGATCAATCAAATCGTCGGGTATCTATTATCCGGTGATCCGGCTTATATTCCTCGCCATCAGGATGCACGCAATATGATCCGCAAACTGGAGCGGGATGAAATACTTGAAGAATTGGTCAAGTTTTATATCAAAAAGAATAACGGGGAATAATTATGCGCACAATGGGATTAGATGTCGGCTCCAAAACAATTGGAGTGGCAATCAGTGATGCGCTTGGCTGGACAGCCCAAGGCATTGAAACCGTCAAGATAGACGAAGCGAACGAAATGTTCGGGCTCGAGCGTCTTGGCGAATTGATCAAGGAATACAAAGTGACGGAAGTGGTCGTGGGGTACCCGAAGAACATGAACAACTCTATCGGGCCGCGTGCCGAGGCTTCCGAAAAGTTTGCAGCATTGCTAAAAGAAGGATATGATATACCGGTAGTGCTTTGGGATGAAAGGCTGACGACGATGGCAGCAGAGAAAATGCTGATCTCGGCCGATGTCAGCCGGAAAAACCGCAAAAAAGTGATCGACAAGATGGCGGCAATGATGATTTTGCAAGGCTATCTTGATTCAAAAAAATGATGAGGTGACACGAATGGAACATGGTCAAGAGCATATTACAGTAGTGGACGAGCACGGCAATGAGCAATTATTCGAGGTGCTGTTCACATTCGAGTCCGAAGATTTCGGAAAATCCTATGTTTTGTATTTCCCGGTTGGAGCAGATGAAGACGAAGAAGGCGAGATCGAAATCCACGCATCTTCATTCACTGAAAACCCAGCTTCTGAAGAAACGGTTTCCGGCGGCGAACTTCGCCCGGTAGAAACAGAAGAAGAATGGGACATGATCGAAGAAATGCTGAACACTTTCCTTGAGCAAGAAGAAGAAGACGAAGAGCAATAATCATAAAGGGGACGGAATTGAACCTAGATTCCGTCCCTTTCGATTGAACCGCCTTTTAGGAAAGATGAATAGCTGAGGGGGAACACCCGTGGAAAAGCAGTCGAAAAAAGATATCATGTTCGACAGGATGAAGGAAAAGAAAAAAGAAGTCCGAGTTGTCCGGCGGATTGTCTTGATCGTCGCGCTTGTGCTGTTATTGATCGTTGCAGTTGCTGGATGGCAGGCTTATAGCTATGTTTCAGAAGCACTGTCGCCTGTAGATCCGGATTCTGAAGAAGTCATCAACATTGACGTGCCGATCGGTTCCAATTTGGACAGCATTGCCGCATTGCTTGAAGATAACGAGCTGATTAAAGATGCACGAATCTACAAGTATTACGTCAAGTTTCAAAACGAATCTTCATTTCAGGCAGGCAGCTATGGGCTGACGCAATCCATGACTTTGGATGAAATCACGGAAAGCCTGAAAACCGGGAAAGTCTACCACGAGCCGTTGTTTACGATTAACGTTCCGGAAGGGCTGACATTGGTGGAAATTGGCGAGCGTGTCATCGAGCCGAATACCGATTATACGGCAGAAGAGTTCATGGCCCAGGTGCAGGATGAAGCATATATCGACGAATTGATGGTCAAATACCCGGATTTGTTGACAGAAGAAATCAAGGGAGAAGACGTTAAATTCGCATTGGAAGGTTATTTATTCCCTGCAACTTACTCGATTTATGAGGAAGATCCTTCCTTGACGCTGCTCATTGAACAAATGCTGGATGCAACGAAAGCGAACATCGAGCCATACCATGCTGTCTTGCAGGAACAAGAACTAACTCCTCATTGGCTTTTGACCTTCGCTTCATTATTGGAAGAGGAAGCTACATCGATGTCAGACCGCCAGACCATTGCAAGCGTATTCTACAACCGCTTGGATGTGGATATGCCGTTGCAAACGGACCCGACAGTCATCTATGCAATGGGCGAGCACAAAGACCGTTTATTCAACTCTGACTATGAATATGAAGATCCTTACAGCACCTATACAAATCAAGGATTGCCCCCTGGGCCGATAGCGGCGTCCGGCGCTTCCTCGATTGAAGCGGTACTTAACCCGAACCAAACTGAATACCTATTCTTCTTAGCGGATTCAGAAGGCAATAATTATTTTTCAACAACTTATGAACAGCATCTTAAATACCGGGATGAACATATCGGAAATTGATGAAAAAGGAAGGGAATCCATTTCCCTTCTTCTTTTATGTTCATAAAGGGAGAATACCAAAAGAAAAGAGGCGGAATCATGGCTGACCAATCAGCGGGTGCATTATTCACCGAGATGCGTTCGTACGCTGCGCAACATCATGTGCCGATTATGGAAGAGCAGGGCATAGGCGAATTGGTCGATTTGCTGAAACAACAGCAGCCACAAAAGCTGCTTGAGCTTGGCACGGCGATCGGCTATTCGGCTTTGCGCATCGCCGAAGCGTTGCCCGCCGCGCATATCGACACGATCGAGCGAGATGTCGACCGTTACGAAAAAGCGATGGAGTATATCGACAGCTCCCCGATGAAAAGCCGGGTCCGCGCAATTTGTGCAGACGCACTGGAAGTGGATCCTGCTGAATTGGATGGACCTTATGACGCAATCTTTATCGATGCAGCAAAGGGGCAGTACGATCGGTTTTTTGAAAAATATGAACCGTTGTTGGGTGACAAGGGCATGATTTATTGCGATAATATGTCGATGCATGGCATGACGGAAGTGCCGATCCAAGATGTGCCGAGACGCAAGCGCACAATGATCCGCAACATCCGGTCGTTCCGCGAGAAAATGGCTGAACACCCAAGGTTCCAGTGCGAGTTGCTAGCGGTAGGGGATGGCCTTCTCGTCTGCACCAAAAAATGAAAATCGAAATCCAAGGAGTTAATTGATATGTCCAAAAACAGGCCGGTCGTCATTGGAATAGCTGGTGGATCAGGTTCAGGTAAAACGAGCGTAACAAATTCCATCTATGAAGTATTCAAAGAACATTCTGTCGTCGTCATCGAACAGGATTATTATTATAAGGATCAAAGCCACCTAGAATTCGATGAGCGGCTGGAGACGAATTATGACCATCCGTTGGCTTTTGATACCGAGTTGCTGATCAATCACGTGAATGAATTGCTTGAGCGACGGCCGATTGAAAAACCGGTCTATAATTATGCATTGCATACGCGTTCAGAAGAAAGCATCTTGATCGAACCGAAAGATGTCATCATCCTAGAAGGCATTCTCGTGCTTGAAGACGAACGCTTGCGCGATTTGATGGATATTAAATTGTTCGTCGATACCGATGGCGACCTTCGGATCATCCGCCGCTTAATGCGCGACATCAATGAGCGTGGGCGGACGATCGATTCGGTTATCGACCAATATTTGACGGTCGTACGCCCGATGCACAATCAATTTATCGAGCCGACCAAGCGTTATGCGGACGTCATCATTCCAGAAGGCGGTCAAAATGAAGTCGCAATTGATCTAATGGTTACAAAAATTAAAACAATTCTTGAATAGATTGGAAATTTATAATAGAATGATACGAGACTGACGGGTGCTACGCATTCCTAGTCAGCAGTTGAAGGAGTGGGAAGAGTATGGCTAACGATAAACAATTTCCGATGACAGCTGCCGGAAAGCAGAAGTTGGAAGACGAACTGGATTATTTGAAAACGGTTAAACGCAAAGAAGTGGTGGAACGCATCAAAGTGGCACGCAGTTTTGGGGACTTGTCCGAGAACTCTGAATATGATTCCGCTAAAGAAGACCAAGCATTTGTGGAAGGACGCATTTCTACACTAGAATCAATGATCCGCAATGCGGTGATTATAAATGAAACCGAAGCAAGCAACGATATCGTCCGATTAGGGAAAACCGTCACGTTTGTGGAAGTTCCAGGCGGCGATGAAGAAGCATACACAATCGTTGGATCCGCAGAAGCAGATCCGTTGGAAGGCCGTATTTCGAATGACTCTCCTATTGCCAAGAGCATGCTTGGCCATACGGTTGGGGATCGCGTGAAAGTATTGACGCCTGGCGGGGAAATGGAAGTCAAGATTGTATCGATCAACTGATGCACCCAGCCATTCCGAGGAGTGGCTGTTTTTTCGTGATTGAAACAAAACTTTAGTTGAAACGTCAAATTTGTCATGGGCAAATTATGATAAACTATTGTGAAAGGGGGGCATAGCATGGCCAACAAAGAACAATCTTATCCCTCTCGTTTGAATAAGAAGAAGAACAATAACAATCGTTCAAATTCGATTCTGAATATAATGATCGCCCTAGTATTTACTTTGGTGATTATCATAGGAGCGACTCTCATATTCGGAGGCCGCGATGATTCAGCAGAACCGGAGTCGGTAGAAGTGGCACCGGAAACTGAAAACCAAACGAGTGAAGAAGATGCAGTAACTGCCGAAGAAAATGATCTTGAAGAAGAGCAAGCAGAAGAAGAGGCAGCGAAAGAAGAAGAGGAAGAAGAAGCTAAAGACGAGGAAGAGGAGGAGACGAAAGGCGGTACGATTACGCGCGAAGACTCCAACGACCCTATCGTCAGCGAAACGATCGTCAACACAAGCTGGGAGCCAATCGGCACTAGCCAGAGCGGAGATCATGTTTCTTCCTACCAGAAGAACTCAGTGGATTGGAATGAAAAAATCGAAGCGGTTACCTACGCTACCGGATTGTCCGAAAATGAGATGTATGTCATGATGGTCCAAAACGGCGGAGGCCCTCAAAAATCGATTGCAACAGTCCAGTCTAAAGACCAATCCGAAAAATACCGCGTGTTCTTGACGTGGGTCGACGGTGAAGGTTGGAAACCAGAGAAAATGGATGTACTTAAAACGCTGGACGGCGCCTACTAAAAGGGCGCCGTTTTTCAGGCGTAATCATGGATGCAAGGAGCGGATGTAATGAGAATCGGTGTAATTGGTGCAATGGAAGAAGAAGTGGAATTGCTGCGCAAACAATTGGCGAATCCTTCTGTTACAGATATAGCCAATAGCGAATTCACAACAGGTACATATAAAGGGCAGCAACTTATTTTGTTGAAAAGCGGAATCGGGAAAGTTAATGCAGCGATGTCAACGACTATCCTATTGCAGGAGTTCAAGCCTGACATCGTTTTGAACATCGGGTCAGCAGGCGGGTTTGACCCGGACTTGGAAGTTGGCGCTGTCGTCATTTCCGATGAAGTACGCCACCACGATGTGGACGCAACGGTCTTTGGTTACGAAATCGGGCAGGTGCCGCAAATGCCTGCCGCGTACAAGGCCAATAAGGAATTGATTGAACTGGCTGTGCAGGCCGTCGATGAAATCGGTGAGCATCAGCACGCAGTCGGCTTGATTGCGACAGGTGACTCGTTCATGAGCGATCCACAGCGTGTAGCTCATGTGAAGCGTTTATTTCCCGACATGAAAGCAGCTGAGATGGAGGCAGCTGCGGTTGCGCAAGTATGTTTCCAATACGACACAGCATTTGTTGTCATCCGTGCTTTATCGGATATCGCCGGAAAAGAATCTTCCGTATCGTTTGATGAATTCTTGCCCGTCGCGGCAAAGCATTCGACAGAAATCGTCTTGCGCGTCATCGAAAAAATGCTGCAGCGCGTCTAAGGAGAAACAATAGTCAACTGGAAGTTTTAATCCATTGGGTGATGGAGTCGAGTGGATCGTTAAAGCGCAATAAAAAAGCTGAGGGCACGAAGCCCTCAGCTTTTATACTTTTCTCAATGTGAATGTACTGATCATCAGCAAGGCTGAAATGAGCAGGATGAACATATAGACCGCAGGTGACCAGTAACTAAAGCCGAAATAAGACAATGTCAGTACGGTACCGGCTGCTGTAATCGGAAGCCCTGTGAAATATCCAGTGGACTCGGAAATATTGAAGCGCGCCAAACGGAATGCCCCGCAGGAAATGTAGATGACTGTGAAGATCATGCCGGCTACTCCGAAGTCTTGCAATGCCAGTTGATGTATGAGCAATGCCGGGGCCACGCCGAATGAAATGATGTCCGCCATCGAATCGAGTTGTTTTCCCAATTCAGACTCTTGATTGTATTTCCTTGCGACCATGCCATCAAAGCGATCCAAAAAAGCGGCAATAAAAATGAACAGTACGCTATAACTATAGTTCCCGGACAAAGTCGCCATCAATGAGGCGCCACCAAGAACCATATTGCCAATCGTCAATGTATTTGCAGCTTGGCTTTTCAGCCTTTTGATCGTGTGATCCATTTTTTCGGTCAATAACAATAGAAGCGCTCCTTTTTTCGATGTGCTTTCGCCAATTATACTGTGAATCGTCAAAAAATGGTAGGATATTTTACCGATGGAGGTACATTTATGAAAAAGCATTTATACCGATCGATGATAGAATTAACCAATGGCAAGGCTAGCTCCGCACTGCTTAAACGTTTTGCCAGATCTTCTGTTAGTCGCCATTTCGTCACAAATTACGCTAAAACCTATCAAATAGAATTACAGGATATAGTGAAGCCGCTGGAAAGCTATCCAAGCTTGCACGATTTCTTCACCCGGAAATTGGCACAACAGGCACGCCCGATTGCAGATGCAGAAATCGTTTCTCCAGTAGATGGCCGTATTGAAATTGCCGGATCGATCGGAAAAGACAGCCGTTTTATCGTGAAAGGCATCAGCTATTCGCTAGCCGAACTGCTCGGCTCTGAACCATCAGCAGCTTCCTATAGCGGCGGCCAGTACGCCATCTTGTATTTATCTCCGGCAGACTATCACCGTATCCACAGCCCTGCAGATGGCAAGGTGCTGCGTCAATATATGCTCGGAGATAAATCGTATCCGGTCAATAAGCTCGGTTTGACATATGGCAAATCCCCGATCAGCGGCAATCGGCGCCTCATTACAGAACTCGAGACGGCTGCGGGCAGGGTGGTGGTCGTGAAAGTCGGGGCCATGTATGTGAATTCGATCGAACTGACAGAGCTTGGAACTGATTGGGAAAAAGGCGCAGAAGTCGGTTATTTCAGCTTCGGTTCTACCGTCGCGTTGTTTTTTGAGCGAGGCAATGTCGAATTTGCCTCTGAAATCGCAGACGGCAGCCGCATCAAGGTGGGAGAACCGCTTGCATATATGGTATAATCAATGGACTTAAGTCCGTAAAACAGGAGTTGTTCACAGTGTATCGATATTTTATCCCAAGGCAGTACGTGAAAGAAGTTTTTGATATTACGCCGGAATCATTGAAAGAAAAAGGGATTCTGGGCATCATTACTGATTTAGACAATACTTTGGTCGAGTGGGACCGTCCGGACGCAACGCCGCGCCTGATCGATTGGCTGAAATCCATGAAAGATGCCGGCATTCAAGTCGTCATTGTCTCGAATAATAACCAAATGCGGGTCAAGTCTTTTTCTGATCCGCTTGGAATTCCGTTTATCCATCAGGCTAGGAAACCGATGGGCAAGGCATTCAGGAAAGCATTGAAAATCATGAGCGTTCAGCGTGAGCAAGTCGTCGTCATTGGTGATCAGATGCTGACGGACATTTTTGGGGGCAACCGCAATAAACTGCATACGATCCTCGTATTGCCTGTTGCCCAGTCGGATGGATTCTTTACCCGCTTTAACCGATTAGTGGAGCGGCGGATCATGAAAAAGCTCAAAGAAAAAGGACAATTGATGTGGGAGGAAGAAAATTGACAGAAATGCCATATTGCATCGGCTGCGGTGTACAGATACAAACAGAGCGAAAAGACGATATCGGCTATGCGCCGCCGTCTTCACTCGATAAAGAAGAAGTAATTTGCCAGCGCTGTTTCCGATTGAAAAACTATAATGAATTGCAGCCCGTTTCCTTGACGGATGATGATTTCCTGCGCATTTTGAACGGGCTCGGCGAACGCAAAGGCCTAATCGTCAAAATCGTCGATATCTTCGACTTCAACGGCAGCTGGCTCCCGGGCTTGCACCGTTTTGTCGGAAATAACCCGATTTTGCTCATCGCTAACAAAGCGGATCTGCTGCCGAAATCCGTCAAAGAAAAAAAGCTCATCAATTGGATGAAGCAAGAGTCTCGCAAATTGGGCTTGAACCCGGTCGATATTTTGACAGTATCCGCACATAAAGGAACAGGTGTTGCAGAAGCGATGGATGCCATCGAGCAATATCGCGAAGGCGGCGATGTCTACGTGGTCGGGTGTACGAATGTCGGCAAGTCAACATTCATCAACCGTGTCATCAAGCAGGCAACAGGCGAAGGCGATGTCATCACAACTTCCCATTTCCCTGGGACGACACTCGATATGATCGGCATTCCGCTCGATGATGAACGTTCTTTATATGATACGCCGGGCATCATCAACCATCATCAATTGGCGCATCATTTGCATACGGAGGATCTGAAAGCCATTATGCCAAAAAATGAAATCAAGCCGCGCGTATTCCAGTTGAATGCCGAACAAACTTTATTTATCGGCGGCCTGGCGCGTTTTGATTTCATCAGCGGCAGCCGTTCATCATTTACAGTTCATGCTGCGAATTCATTGAATATCCATCGCACCAAATTGGACAACGCGGATGAACTGTATGCCCAACATTTAGGTGGCATGCTTGCACCGCCATCAGCTGATTACAAAGAAGATTTCCCAGGACTCGTGCGCCATGAATTCCGCATCAAAGAAGGCAAGACGGATGTGGTGTTCTCTGGTCTCGGCTGGATTACAGTGCAGCATGATAATGTCACCATCGCTGCCCACGCACCAAAAGGAGTAGAAGTTATCGTCCGGCCATCGCTCATTTAGGAGGTTTTCCAATGAAGAAATGGTATGCGGTCATCGGAGATCCGATTTCCCATTCACTATCACCTTTTATGCATGACTATTGGTTTCAGCAGCACGGCATAGATGCATCCTATATTCCGCTTCATGTCGAACCGGCTGACTTGCAGCATGCTATCGAATCGATGAAACTGCTGGGCATCAGCGGCTTTAACATCACCTTGCCCCATAAACAGGCGGTGATCCCATTGCTGGACCAGCTGGATGAAACGGCCCAGCATATGAATGCGGTGAACACGGTGTCTGTAAAAGATCGTAGCTTTAAAGGATTCAATACGGACGGTGATGGATTCGTCCGGTCTCTTTTGAGCTACCCTGTCGATAAAGAAAAAGCCTTGTTGATCGTCGGGGCAGGCGGTGCCGCACGCGGTATCGCTTTTGCGCTGGAACGGGCAGGTTTCACTGATATTTCCATCACCAACCGGACATTCCGCAGAGCACAAGAGCTGGCACTAGAAACCGGCAGCAAAGCATTGGTCATGGCGGACGCCGAAGCGCAGCTGAGTGATTTCGGCACCGTCATCCAAACCACTTCCGTCGGACTGACGGAAGAAGCGCTGCCGATTTCCTTGACGCATCTTGGCAGCGGCTCAGTCGTTGCGGATATTATTTACAATCCACTGGAAACGCCTTTTTTGAAACAAGCTGAAGCAAAAGGCTGTCTCGTGCTCAACGGCGTCGGCATGTTCGTCAATCAAGGCGCCATCGCGTTCGAGAAATGGACTGGCATCCGGCCGGATACCGAAGAAATGATTAAACTGATAACAGAAAAACTAGGAGGCAATCATGTTAACAAATAAACAAAAACGTTTTTTAAAAAGCGAAGCCCATCATTTAGCACCGATCTTTCAAGTCGGAAAAGGCGGTGTCAGCGATGCGATGCTCGTACAGATCGGAGAAGCGCTTGAAAAACGCGAACTAGTAAAAATCAGCATTCTGCAGAACAATGAAGACGGCAAACATGACGTTGCCGAAAATTTGGCAAAAGGCACGAAGGCGGAACTCGTTCAATTGATCGGGCATACAGTCGTTCTCTATAAGACATCCGTCAACAATAAACGGATTGAGCTTCCGTGAACAAAAGGAAAATCGGAATTCTTGGTGGAACATTCAATCCGCCGCATTTTGGCCATTTGATTATGGCGAACGAAGCTTATCACACGCTCGGTTTAGAGCAAGTGCGGTTCATGCCGAACGCCATCGCCCCTCATAAAGAGGCGAGTGGCGTCGACACGGAAAAGCGGTTGACGATGACCCGTTTGGCGATAGATGGCCATCGCCAGTTTCAACTGGAAGATTTCGAAATCTCCAACGGCGGCGTGTCTTATACTTACGATACGATGGCTGAATTGACAGAGCGTGAACCCGATTGTGAATTTTACTTCATTATCGGGGGCGACATGATCGAAAGCCTCCATACATGGCACCGCATCGACGAACTTGTGAAACTCGTGCAATTCGTCGGCATCGGGCGACCTGGCTATCAGGCGGATACCCGTTATCCTGTCAAGATGGTCGATTCGCCGGAGATGCATTTGTCTTCGACAATGCTGCGCAACCGTGTAGCTGCTGGCCGTCCATTGACTTTTTTCGTGCCGCAGCAAGTGGAAGCTTTTATCCGAAAGGAGCGATTGTATGGACCCGAGTCTGATGCTCCAAAAAGTTAAAGATCGCATGCCTGAAAAACGCTATATCCATGTATTAGGTGTAATGGGAACGGCTGTTTCATTGGCGCGCCATTACGGCGTTCCGGAACACAAAGCACGCATCGCGGCGATCCTTCACGACGTGGCGAAATATGCAGACCGCGAATGGATGCGCCAAATCATCGAAACCAAAGGAATGGATCCTCAATTGCTCGACTACCATCACGAGCTGTGGCACGCCCCAGTTGGTGCATACGTCGCATCTTATGAATTCGGGATCGATGATGAGGATGTTCTCAACGCCATCCGTTACCATACGACAGGGAGGGCTGACATGAGCGCCCTGGAAAAAATCATCTACATCGCAGATATGATTGAACCGAACCGCAAATTCCCGGGAGTCGAGGAGCTGCGTGCGCAACAGACGCAAGGCCTTGACCCACTGATGGAAGCTGCAGTCCGGCAATCGATCGAATTTTTAGAATCCAAAAATCAACCGGTATATCCGGACTCCTTGAAATGCCTTGAGCATTTTGAGCAACAGAGAGGGAACGTGAAATAATGGCTAAAGATACGTTATTACAATTGGCTCAAAAAGCCGCAGAAGATAAAAAAGCAGAGGATATCGTCGTATTGAACATGGAGGGAATCTCGATGTTGGCGGATTACTTCCTCATCTGCAGCGCAAACTCAGACCGCCAAGTGCAGGCGATTGCCCGCGAATTGATGGATAAAGCTGGAGAAGCCGGCTATCAAGTGAAAAGTGCGGAAGGCTTTGATGCAGCGCGCTGGATCTTGGTCGACCTGGGCGATGTGGTCGCACATGTATTCCACCGCGATGAACGTTCATATTACAACCTTGAGCGGCTCTGGCGCGACGCACCTGAACTGGAAGCATGAACTACGGAAGATTCGCAGCTGTATACGACGACTTGATGGAAGATATCCCGTATGAGCAGTATGTGGAATGGATCGCTCAATCGATGCGCTCTGGCAGTGTCCTCGATCTTGCTTGCGGCACCGGCGTGCTGTCGGAATTGATGGCAGAACTCGGATATTCCGTTACTGCGAGCGATTTGTCCGCGGATATGCTGACGGTCGCACAGCGTCGTTTCAAGGAAACGGGCCACAATATCCCGGTACTGCAATTGTCGATGGACAATTTGGAAGGGCTTGAGGATTTTGATGCGGTGACAATCGCGATCGATTCACTGAACTATTTGGCTCAGGAAGAGCAAGTGGTGAAGACGTTCGAGCAAGTTTACGCTGCTTTGAAACCGGGAGGCCACCTGTTTTTCGATGTCCATTCGGTTTTCAAGGTCGACGAAATCTTCATGCAAAGCCCGTTTGTCTATGATGGCGAGGACATGGCGTATATTTGGCACACGGAACGTGGATCAGCGCCGCATAGCGTAATCCATGATTTGACGTTTTTCGTGCGGGAAGGTTGGATGTTCGAGCGCTTTGAAGAAACTCACGAGCAGCGGACATTTCCGATTGACTCGTACCGAAAGTGGCTAAAACAAGCCGGATTCAAAGTCACATCGGTGACAGCAGATTTCACCGATGACGCCCCGAACGATGAAAGCGAACGGATTTTTTTCCATGCAGTAAAATAATACGAAAACCGCTGGCGCATGCTGGCGGTTTTTTCTATTTGAACGATGGACATCGCTCCCAGAGTTAATATATAATTCAGATAGCTTCAAAAGATTGTCTCCTGCGGAAACGAGGGATGCCCACTGAATCTTTCTCCGCAAGTCGCCAAATACGTACGGTTTGCTGTACCGGCCGCCGTTGTTTTGGCTCTCCTGTATTTTTTTCTTCTGCGTGACCCCCCGCAAACGACCCGCCTTGAAGACTTGGCGTCCTTGCAGCAATTCGAAGAGCAGACAGCGTCACCCCCAATAGAGCAAACACCACTTGCCACGACCGTCATGATCGATATTAAAGGAGCCGTCAAAAACACCGGCTTGTACGAATTGCCTATCGGCGCCCGCATGGCGGATGCCATTGAAGCGGCTGGCGGATTTTTGCCGGACGCCGATAGCCGTTCGATCAATCTAGCGGTTGTTGTGCTCGATGAATCATCGGTCTATGTGCCGAAAACTGGAGAAGAAACCGCCCCTGCATTGGCTCAAATGACAGCCGGCAGCAGCGCGCCATCTCAAATCAACTTGAACAGTGCGACAGAGGCGGAATTGACGGAACTGCCAGGAATCGGGCCAGCGAAAGCGGCGGCGATTGTCGCCCACCGAAACGACAACGGGCCGTTTCAAAGCATCGAGCAATTAACGGACGTCACGGGCATCGGTGACAAAAGTTTTGAGCAATTAAAAGACCTGGTCCGTGTCCGGTAAGCTGTCCGCTGCTACTTGACGTGACCACTGCCTCTGCTAAACTTGATTTAATCAAACAGCAGGAGGCAATCAGATGAAGCGAATAACGTGGGATCAATTTTTTATGGCTCAAAGCCATCTCTTGGCGCTGCGCAGCACATGTACACGATTGGCGGTCGGCGCAACCATCGTGCGCGACCGGCGCATCATGGCGGGCGGCTATAACGGCTCGATTTCGGGAGGCGACCATTGCATAGATAAAGGCTGTTATGTGGTCGACAATCATTGCGTGCGGACTATCCATGCAGAAATGAATGCGCTGCTCCAATGCGCCAAATACGGCGTCAGCGTCAGTGGCGCGGATATGTATGTCAGCCATTTCCCGTGCCTCCAATGTACGAAATCAATTATTCAAGCCGGCATTTCACGCCTTTATTATGCAGCCGATTACAAAAATCATGAATATGCGATCGAGCTGCTTGAACAAGCGAATGTCGAAGTTATCCAAGTCGTGTTCGATGAACGCATGATTGACTTTCTAAGCGTGGAAAAAACAGCGCTCTACATGGAGTTGATTGAAAAGCTTGGCGCCAAAGGGGCGAGTGAAGAAGAATTGTCCTATTATAAAGAACGGGTGAAGGAACTATTCGGAGAACTTCTCGTTTAACGGAACCGTTATTTCTTTATTCGGCGATTGCGCTTGCAATCGCCACTTACGCAGCACATGACTCAGCAAAACTGCTATTGCTCATGGTGCTGCTCTTTTTTTGGATGGCTTATAAGAAAGAGCCGTTTTCATGGATGGCCGTAATTGCTGTTTTCACGCTTGCGGCCTTTTTTTTAGCGCAATCCCGCCATGATGATGGGCCTTTATTGTCTGGTGATTACGAAGGACTCGCGGAATTCCATGAGCTTTCGATCGATGGTGCCCGTATGAATGGATTTGCATCGATCGATTCCGGCCAACAGGTTTATGCCAGCTACCAGATCGGTTCAGCTGAGGAAAAACAAAGTTTGGAAGATTTGGGGCCCGCCGTGTTGGTGCATGTAAGGGGAAGTTTCAGTGAACCGAAAGCTGCTCCACATGAATTTGCTTTCAATATGGAACATTATTTGAAGACCAATAATGCTCGCGGCATACTTACGATCGACTCGATTGCTGCAGCATCGCCAAAAGGCGGAATTGCCGGGAATTTGGCACAGCAACGCCACAAACTGCTGCGTCATATCGAGCAGCGTTTTCCGGAGGCGCTCGTATCGGAAGCCCATGCGCTTTTGCTCGGGGAACGCGGTGGGCTCGATGCGGACGAGGCGCGTGTGCAGCGTACTCTTGGCATCACCCATTTGTTTGCGATTTCAGGACTTCACGTGGGAATCGTGGCCGGGATGGTTTATTTTACCTTATTGCGCATGCGTGTCCGCAAAGAAACAGCGACCGTCCTGCTCATTCTCGCGTTGCCGCTTTATGCTGTTTTGGCTGGGGCTGCGCCGTCTGTCATGCGTGCATGCACGATGGCGGTTTTGGTGTTGTTTGCCCGTTTGTTCGGCCTCCGCGTTTCGGCGATTCAAGCTTTAAGTGCCAGCTGGATCGTTTTTCTGTTGATCGAACCGTCGCTGCTTTTTTCAATCGGTTTTCAATTGTCCTATGGCGCGAGTTTTGGCATTATCGCCTCCTTGAAATTATTGGAAGGCGTTCCATATTTCAAAGCCGGTTTGATTGTGACAGCGGTGTCGCAGCTAAGTTTGTATCCGCTGTTGTTATTTCATTTCTATGAAATTTCTTTATCTTCGTTTTTGGTGAACGCCTTATATGTTCCGTTATTTACACTCTTTATTTTACCCGCAAATTTTTTGCTATTGGCAGTGTCGTTTTTTCCGGGCAAAGCAGCACAGCCGTTTTTCGCTCTGTACGAGCCTGTAAGGCTGTGGATCGCCCAACTGACAAATCACCTGGCGGCTATGCCACATCAGCTGTGGACGCCCGGCAAACCCGCCTTAGCGCTAGTGGTGGTGATGTTCGCGTGCGCCATCGCGTTTTTTGTGAAAATCGAAAAGCGCCGTAGCCTGCGATATGTGCTTGTACTCATCGCTCCGGCACTGTTAATGACCGCTAAACCTTTTTTAGACCCGGCGCTGCATGTCAGCTTTCTCGATGTCGGCCAAGGAGATAGCATCTTGATTGAATTGCCGTATCGAAGAGGTGTGTACTTGATCGATTCGGGCGGCGTGCTGCGTTTCGGGGAAGAGGGCTATCAGCGGCGTTCGCGTCCCTTTGAAGTGGGGCGAGGAACGGTGGTTCCCTATTTAAAAGGGCGGGGCATATCCGAGCTTGACTTATTTGTCATTAGCCATCCTGATGCCGATCATGCAGAAGGCGCAGATGAACTTTTTGAAGAACTTCGCGTGAAACGAATGCACATTACGCCAGGATCCGAGACGACTGCATTAATGGCCGATTTGGCGCCGTTCTCAAAAGAAGCCGCGGTAGACTCCCCGAAAAAGGGAGCGTCTTGGAATATCGGAGCCACCCGTTTTATATATCTGTCTCCAGATGATGGCGAATATGAAGGCAACGATGATTCGCTCGTTCTCCTGATGGAGCATCAAGGTCAGCGCTTTTTGTTCACTGGTGATTTGGAAGAAAATGGGGAGCGGAAAATAGTGGAGAACTATGGGGATGAACTTTCCGGGTTATCCGTATTGAAAGTGGGGCATCACGGAAGCAAAACATCGAGTTCGCAAATTTTTTTGGAGGCACTGAAACCGCAAATTTCCATTGCCTCTGCCGGCAAGGACAACCGCTATGGGCACCCGAGCCCCGAAGTGACTGAACGTTTCGAGTCGCTGGATCTGCTGTTGTTAACCACTGCAGAAAGCGGCACCATTCGTGTGACGGTGAAAAACGGGAAAGTGGTTGTCGACATGAGCGGCAAATAAAAAAGCCCCGGCATAAGCCGGGGCTCTTCGTGTTCAGCGGGCTGCGAATTGCACTAAGCCAGCAATGATAAAAATAAGAGCGAAGAAACCAAAGGAAACGACGAAGCCCATCCCTGCATCGATGGCATCGTTGCGTTTGGACTGGACGTTTTGTTCAAATTCATTCATGAAAATCCCTCCTAGTTGATTTTATTATAAGCGAAGAAAACCGAAAAATCCATATTGAACTAAACATTGTCCACTGATTTCAGCGTCTGACACACAACTGTCAAAACCGGAGGCACTTCGCTGTGCAGACCTGAATCGAAAAATCCGTTATAGTAGAGGGAAGAGGGAGTGGACCAGATGATTACATCCATATGGAAATCAATTCGCGCCGATAAAATCGACCCGGTTTATTTGATCGTCGGGAGCGAGAGCTATTTCATCACGAAAACACTCGATTTATTGAAAACACAAATGGCGTCGGCGTCAGAGCTCGGTGCCGCAAGCTATGACCTGGAAGAAGTTCCAGTGGGGCATGTGCTCGAGGAAGCGGACACGATTCCATTTTTCAGCGACCGCAAGTTAGTCATCGCACGAAATGCTTCATTTTTAAAAGCGGCGGAGCGGGGCAAAGAAAAAATCAACCATGATTTAAAAGCACTGGAAGCTTGGCTCGAACATCCACCGGCCACAAGCGTCACGGTATTTGTTGCGCCATATGAAAAATTGGATGAACGGAAAAAAATCGTCAAGCTGATGAAAAAGCATGTTGTGCTGATTGAGGCAAAGTCATTGCAGCCGCATGAGCTCGAGAGCTGGATGGCGCATGAAGCGAAAACGCACGGCAAAACCCTCCAGCGTCAAGCGGCCCAAAGATTGATTGAACTCGCAGGAACCGATTTGACACTGCTCGCTTCCGAGCTGGAGAAAATGGCGCTTTATCTTGGATCTGGACAAGAGGAGATCACCGATCAGCTCATCCAGGAGATGACGTCGCGAACATTGGAACAGGATGCTTTCAAGATGCTGCAAGCTTATTTGGACGGCGACATCAAAACGGCGCTCAGCGTCTATTACGATCTGCTGCGCCAAAAAGAAGAGCCGGTGGCACTTGCGGCATTGCTCGCGTCGCAGATCCGCTTCATGGTCCACGTCTATTATTTGCAGAAAAAAGGCTATCACGCACAGCAGATTTCCAAACAGCTGAAAGCCCATCCGTACCGTGTCAAGCTGCTCGTGGAAAAGCGCCGTCAAATTTCCGAACAGCGCTTGCTGCAAGTGCTCGGGGACCTGGCGGATATCGACCTGCAGTTGAAGACCACTTCCGGCAACCGGGAGCGCGTGTTGGAATTCTTCTTGATGAAACGGGCGGGGCATAACCAGCAGATGGCGAAATAGGTTTCATGCAACACAAAAAGGCTGCCCAATGCGAGGGGCAGCCTTTTTGCGCAAAGAAAAAAACCGACCCAAGAGGATCGGTTTTTTGATGCGTTTTACGCTTTTTTCATGAGGCTAGCTTTTTTGCGGGCTGCAGTGTTTTTGTGTAGCAAACCTTTAGAAGCCGCTTTCTCAACTTGTTTGATCGCTGCTTTGATAGAAGCACCTTTGCTTTCTTCATTGTTGGCTACAGCTTGCTCGGCCTTTTTCACAGAAGAACGCATTGATGATTTAACAGATGAGTTCTGAGCATTTTTCGTATCGTTCGTGCGAACACGTTTGATTGCAGATTTAATGTTTGGCATATCTTTCACCTCCTAGACAATTTAAGTTTAGGCGGGGTCGCCTTCACTCTTCAGTGTCTCTATACAACAAAAGTTATTTTATCAAATCGGGATGGCAAATGCAATAGTTACGTGCAAAGAAGTTTCCCTTGACAGCGAATACAGTGCGGTCATACATTGCTCTAAGCCTGCCGGACTGCTATAATTCAAAGTAGTTTATATGGGAGTGAAGAAAATGAATCTAGAACAGAGAATCGCGAGACAGCAGAAAATCCGCAACTTTTCCATTATCGCCCACATCGATCATGGAAAATCGACGCTGGCAGACCGCATATTGGAAAAAACCAATGCACTGACAGCGCGTGAAATGAAATCCCAATTGCTCGACTCCATGGATTTGGAACGGGAAAGAGGAATTACTATCAAATTGAATGCCGTTCAGCTGAACTATACAGCAAAAGACGGAGAAACGTATATTATGCATTTGATCGATACACCGGGACACGTCGATTTCACCTATGAAGTATCCCGCAGCCTCGCCGCGTGCGAAGGTGCAGTCCTTGTTGTGGATGCGGCGCAAGGAATCGAAGCTCAGACATTGGCTAACGTTTATTTAGCGCTTGATAACGATCTTGAAATTTTGCCGGTCATCAACAAGATCGATTTGCCGGCAGCAGACCCGGAGCGTGTTCGCCAAGAAGTCGAAGATGTCATCGGGCTGGATGCTTCAGAAGCGGTGCTCGCTTCAGCGAAAGCGGGAATCGGCATCGAAGAAATCCTGGAACAGATCGTCGAAAAAGTTCCGCCGCCGACAGGCGACCCTTCAGCTCCCTTGAAAGCTTTGATTTTTGATTCGCTTTACGACCCGTATCGCGGAGTGGTAGCGTATATCCGAATCATCGACGGTACGGTAAAGCCTGGAGACAAAATTAAAATGATGGCTAGTGGCAACGAATTCGAAGTCGTTGAAGCTGGCGTATTTACGCCGAAAGTCACCTTGCGCGATGAATTGACGGTAGGGGATGTCGGCTTTTTGACAGCGGCCATCAAAAACGTCGCCGATTCCCGCGTCGGTGACACCATCACTTTAGCGAACAATCCTGCTGAAGAAGCGTTGCCGGGCTATCGCCGGTTGAACCCGATGGTTTATTGCGGTCTTTACCCAATCGATACATCCAAATACAACGATCTGCGCGACGCACTAGAAAAACTCGAATTGAACGATGCCGCATTGCAGTTCGAGCCGGAATCCTCACAGGCGCTTGGCTTCGGCTATCGCTGTGGCTTCCTTGGCTTGCTGCATATGGAGATTATCCAGGAGCGCATCGAACGCGAGTTCAATATCGATTTGATTACAACAGCGCCAAGTGTAATTTACCACGTCCATATGACCGATGGCACAGTGCTTAATATTGACAACCCGGCGATGATGCCAGATCCACAGAAAATCTCTGTCGTTGAAGAACCTTACGTCAAAGCAACGGTCATGGTGCCGAACGATTATGTCGGTGCGGTGATGGAAATCTGCCAGAAAAAACGCGGCAATTTCATGACGATGGACTATGTCGATAATTCCCGTGTCAGCATCATTTACGAATTGCCGCTTGCGGAGATCGTCTATGATTTCTTTGACCAATTGAAATCCGGCACAAAAGGCTACGCATCATTTGATTACGAACTAATCGGCTATAAAGAATCCAAGCTCGTCAAGATGGACATATTGCTGAATGCTGAAAAAGTGGATGCGTTGAGCTTTATCGTCCATAGTGAATTTGCTTACGAACGTGGAAAGGTCATAGTCGACAAATTGAAGACTTTGATTCCGCGCCAGCAATTCGAAGTGCCGATCCAGGCAGCGATCGGCCAGAAAATCGTTGCCCGCCAAACGATCAGCGCCATCCGGAAAAACGTCCTCGCGAAATGCTACGGCGGCGATATTTCCCGTAAGCGCAAACTTCTTGATAAGCAGAAAGAAGGGAAAAAGCGGATGAAGCAAGTCGGCTCCGTAGAAGTTCCCCAAGAAGCATTTATGGCTGTCCTGAAAATGGACGACCAATCCAAATAAAACGAAAAAAAGGAGGCGGCTTTTCTGCCTCCTTTTCTTATTAGAAAGAAGGATTTTCAATGGTAAAAGGCATGTACATCCATATCCCATTCTGCCATCAGATTTGTTTTTACTGCGATTTCAATAAAGTGTTTTTTAAAGACCAGCCGGTGGATGCCTATATCGAATCGGTCGGCAAAGAACTGGCGCTGTGGAAACAACAAGGCGCACTCGACCACCCGCTCGAGACGGTATTTCTCGGCGGCGGCACACCGACGGCGCTGACACCTGCACAATTAGAGCGTTTGCTGGAATTGGTGCATCAGTACGTGCCGATGGCAGCAGATGTCGAATGGAGCTCGGAAGCCAATCCGGATGAATTGACGCGCGAAAAAATGGAAGTGCTCTATAAGGGCGGCGTCAACCGCCTGAGCATGGGTGTCCAGACCTTCGATCAGGACTTGTTGAAACGCCTCGGCAGGACCCATGCCAACGAAGATGTGCTGCGTGCAGTTGAAACGGCGCGTGAAGTCGGCTTCACCAACATCAGCTTTGATTTGATGTACGGGCTTCCGGGTCAGACCATGGCGCAGTGGGATGAAACGCTCGAGCAGGCGTTTGCATTCGATATGCCGCATTTCTCGGCGTATTCATTGATCATCGAACCGAAGACGGTATTTTACAATTTAATGGTCAAAGGCAAGCTCAACACCGTTACGGAAGATTTGGAAGGCGATATGTATGAGCGGCTTATTGAAGAAATGGAAAAGCACGGCCTGCAGCAATACGAAATCTCCAATTTTGCCAAACCGGGCCATGAATCCCGCCATAATTTATTGTATTGGAACAACGAAGAATACATCGGCGTCGGCGCCGGTTCGCACGGCTATATCAATGGAGTCCGTTATTCCAATCACGGCCCATTGAAAAAATACATGGAACCGCTTGAACAAGGCATCCGCCCTGTACTCGATACGACGGAAGTGACCGTTAAAGCACAGATGGAAGAAGAAATGTTCCTCGGCTTGCGCAAAACGCAAGGCGTAGCGCTGGCGCATTTTGAAGAAAAGTTCAACACGCCGCTCGTGGAGGTTTACGGAGACATTGTGCAAAAAGAGCAGGCCAAAGGCAATTTGGCCATCGAAGACGGCTTTTTAAAGCTGACCCATAAAGGCCGTTTTGTCGGCAATGAAGTATTCGAACAATTTTTGCTTTCGTAAAAGCGCATCCGTTGACAAGCTAAAAAAGATTTGGTAATTTTAGTGTAGTCTTAGCACTCGAACTCATAGAGTGCTAACAGAGGTGATGATCATGTTAACAGAACGGCAACTGCTCATTTTAAAAGTGACAGTAGATGATTATATCCAATCAGCGCAGCCGGTAGGATCGAACCAACTAGCTAAAAAGCCGGGCATGTCCTTCAGCCCGGCAACTATCCGCAATGAGTTGGCGGAGCTTGAAGGGCAAGGCTACCTCGAAAAGACTCATACTTCTTCAGGGCGGATTCCGTCGCAAAAAGGTTATCGCTATTATGTTGACCATTTGCTGACGCCGAATCCGATTCCAGAAAACGACCTCGTTCAATTGCGTTCGGTTTTCGAAGAAAAAGTCAATGAAACCGAAGAGATCATTAAACGGTCGGCAGGCATTTTGTCGGAGTTGACAAATTATACGTCGATTCTGCTCGGGCCGGATATCCGCAAACACATCGTCAGAAAATTGTCGATTGTGCCTTTGTCGCCGGGTATGGCTGTAGCGATCATCGTTACCGATTCCGGTCATGTGGAAAATCGCATATTTTCCATTCCGCCGGACTTGAATGCATCCGATATCGAAAAGATGGTCAATATTTTGAACGAGCGCCTAATCGGCGTTGCGCTGCATAATTTGCATAAGCGGCTTGAGCAGGAAACACATGTCTTGTTGCGCCAGCATATCGAGCGCTACGGCGAATTGTACCGGACGTTCCAGCAGGCGATGCTGCTTCCGCATGCAGAAAATGTCTATTATGGAGGCAAGCTGAATATTTTAAAGCAGCCGGATTTCCATGATATCCAAAAAATTCGAGAGCTGATGAACGTCATGGAAGAAGCAAAACACATTCCCGAAATTCTTCCGGTCGGCACTCAAGGGCTGCAGATCCGCATCGGATCCGAAAACGCCTTGGCGGCGATGGAAGATTGCTCGGTCATTACGGTGTCTTATGATATCGGTGATGAGCAAATGGGCACAATCGCAATCGTCGGGCCGAAGAGAATGGATTATCGCCGGATCGTCTCGCTTTTGGATTATGTGAGCGGCGATTTATCGAAAGAACTGACTCGGCTGTTCCAAGGAAAGTGAACTTAAGGAGGCATATATTTTGTCGAATGAAAAAGAACAGATCAAGCAACAGGACCTAGAACAGGACATCAATGAGGCCGATGAGCAACAGGCGCCGGAAGAGACAGAAACAGCGGCCGCTGAAAGTGTGGACGATGCATCAAACGACAGCGAGGAAACGGTTGACGAACTAGCCCAACTGCAAGCGCAGGTCGAAGCAGAACAAAACAAGTATTTGCGGCTTCTTGCGGATTTTGATAATTTCAAACGCCGCGCAAAACTGGACCAGGAAATCGCGAAGAAGTTCCGCTCTCAATCGCTGTTGACTGATTTGCTGCCGGTGCTGGATAATTTTGAACGAGCGCTCGCAACGGAAACAAAGAGCGACGAATCGGCAACTATCCTTAAAGGTGTCTCAATGGTGCAGAAATCCTTGCTAGAAGCTGTCAAAGCCGAAGGGCTGGAGGAAATCAAGTCAACCGGCGAGCCGTTTGATCCTCATTTCCATCAAGCAGTCATCCAGGAAAGCGATCCTGAAGCAGAGCCGGGTATTGTGTTACAAGAATTGCAAAAAGGGTATACCCTGAATGGCAGAGTGTTGCGTCCGGCTATGGTAAAAGTGAACGAATAATTTCAATTATACAATCTAACGCTAATGGAGGAATTTCAATGAGCAAAATTATCGGAATCGACTTAGGTACAACAAACTCAGCAGTCGCAGTTTTAGAAGGCGGCGAACCAAAAATTATCCCAAATCCAGAAGGCAACCGCACGACGCCGTCTGTCGTATCGTTCAAAAACGGCGAACGCCAAGTCGGTGAAGTGGCAAAACGCCAATCCATCACTAACCCGAACACTATCCAATCCGTCAAACGCTTGATGGGTACACAGGAAAAAGTGACGGCTGAAGACAAAGAATACACGCCACAGGAAGTTTCAGCGATGATCCTTCAATACATCAAAGGGTATGCAGAAGACTATCTTGGCGAAAAAGTAACCAAAGCGGTCATCACTGTACCTGCATATTTCAACGATGCAGAACGCCAAGCGACTAAAGACGCTGGGCGCATCGCAGGTCTTGAAGTGGAACGCATCATCAACGAGCCGACTGCTGCTGCACTTGCCTACGGTCTTGATAAAATGGATAAAGATGAAACGATCCTTGTTTATGACCTTGGCGGCGGTACGTTCGACGTTTCGATCCTGGAACTGGGCGACGGCGTTTTCGAAGTAAAATCAACTGCCGGCGACAACCGTCTGGGCGGCGATGATTTCGATAAACTGATCATCGATTATTTGGTGCAGGAATTCAAAAAAGAAAACGGCATTGACTTGTCGAAAGATAAAATGGCTACACAACGCTTGAAAGATGCAGCTGAAAAAGCGAAAAAAGATTTGTCCGGCGTAACGTCAACACAAATTTCATTGCCGTTTATCACTGCAGGCGAAGCAGGGCCGCTCCACATGGAAATGAGCCTATCCCGCGCGAAATTCGATGAGTTGACTTCATCACTTGTAGAACGCACAATGGGGCCGACTCGCCAAGCATTGAAAGATGCAGGCATTTCCGCGTCAGAACTTGACCGCGTCATTTTGGTCGGTGGATCTACACGCATCCCTGCAGTCCAGGAAGCAGTCAAGAAAGAAACGGGCAAAGAGCCGCATAAAGGCGTTAACCCGGATGAAGTCGTTGCGATGGGCGCAGCAGTCCAAGGCGGCGTCTTGACTGGCGACGTACAAGACGTAGTATTGCTTGACGTGACGCCACTGTCACTTGGCATCGAAACGATGGGCGGCGTGTTCACGAAATTGATCGATCGCAACACGACAATCCCGACATCGAAATCACAAACATTCTCTACTGCAGCGGATAACCAGCCCGCAGTCGACATTCATGTTATGCAAGGCGAGCGCCCGATGGCTGCAAACAACAAAACACTCGGACGTTTCCAATTGGCCGATATCCCGCCTGCACCGCGCGGCGTACCGCAAATCGAAGTAAGCTTTGATATCGACAAAAACGGTATTGTCAGCGTTAAGGCGAAAGATCTTGGTACGCAAAAAGAGCAGACGATCACAATCCAATCCAGCACGACTCTGTCGGATGACGAGATCGAGCGCATGGTGAAAGAAGCGGAAGAAAACGCTGAAGCGGATGCAAAACGCAAAGAAGAAGTGGAATTGCGCAATGAAGCTGACCAAGCTGTTTTCACAACCGATAAGACCATCACAGACCTCGGCGAAGCTGTTTCTGAAGAAGAAAAGAAACAAGCCGAAGAAGCGCGCGATGAATTGAAAACGGCCCTTGAAGGCGAGGACATCGAAGACATCCGCGTGAAAAAAGACAAGCTCCAAGAAATTCTCCAAGGCTTTGCAATGAAAGCTTACGAGCAAGCTGCAGCTAACCAGCAAGCAGCTGAAGGAGCAGAGCAACCAGGACAGGATGACGACGTCATGGATGCAGAATTCGAAGAAGTAAACGACGACAATAAAGACAAGTAAGATAAGCAAGGCCGAAAAAGTCAAAGCAAAGCAACTGCTTTGGCTTTTTCACGATTAAAAGCACTTTAATTTTGCATGCCAGGTTTCCCTAAAGCGTATGGGAGTTCAGTTTCAGCGCAAGGATTCTAGGATCGCAACTTGGTATCAGGACGCTTTCAAGCCACTTTGCTTTTGTAAAACCTTTAATTCTCGAGTGTGCTTACGCTTTTTTGCGGGTCTTTGCATGCACAAATTAAACCGTGTACAATAACAGTTGACTGCAAGAGGGAGAGTGACCTATGAACAAGCGAGACTATTATGAAGTGCTCGGCATCTCGAAGGATGCTTCAAAAGAAGAAATCAAGAAAGCGTACCGTAAGCTTTCCAAGAAATTCCATCCAGACATCAATAAAGAGGCAAATGCTTCCGAGAAGTTCCAGGAAGTAAAAGAAGCCTATGAAGTATTGAGCGATGATCAAAAACGTGCCCAATACGACCAGTTCGGACATCAAGACCCGAACCAAGGCTTCGGAGGCGGCTTTAGCGGTACTGAAGGCTTCGGTTTTGATGATATCTTCAGTACGTTTTTCGGTGGAGGTACACGTAGACGTGATCCAAATGCGCCAAGAAAAGGCGATGATCTACAGTATTCCATGACCATCGATTTTCTGGATGCTGTGTTTGGACAGGAAACAGAAATCGAAATTCCAAAAGATGAAACATGTGACACGTGCGACGGTTCCGGAGCAAAACCAGGAACGCGCAAAAAAACCTGCCCTCATTGTGAAGGCAGCGGCCAGTTGAATGTGGCACAAGACACACCATTCGGCCGCATGGTCAACCGTCGGGCTTGCCACCATTGCGAAGGCACCGGCGAAATCATTGAAGAAAAATGCACAACATGCCGCGGCGCTGGTAAAGTAAGGAAAATCAAGAAAATCAAAGTCACTGTTCCTGCAGGGGTCGACGACGGACAGCAATTGCGCGTATCAGGACAAGGTGGGCCTGGAATCAACGGAGGGCCGGCTGGAGATTTGTATGTTCTTTTCCGCGTCAAGCCGCATAAACAATTCATCCGCGATGGCGACGATATCCACTTGGAATTGCCGATCACTTATCCGCAAGCAGCGCTCGGCGATGAAATTGAAGTGCCGACCATTTCCGGCAAGGTCAAACTGAAAATCCCAGCCGGTACACAAAATGGGGCGCGTTTCCGCCTGCGGGGCAAAGGCGTTCAAAATGTCCATGGCTACGGAGTGGGCGATCAGCATATTACGGTAAAAGTGAAAGTGCCGACCAAATTGAGCGAAAAGCAAAAGCAATTGCTGCGTGAGTTTGCTGAGATTTCCGGGGACATTCCGGAAGAGCAAGGCAGCTCTTTGTTCGATAAAATCAAAAGAACAATTAAAGGCGATTAAGGCAAATCATAAGCACTCGGAAAACTCCCACGCACTTGGGGGTTTTCTGTCTGTTACATAAAGGAGCTGATCGTAAGTGAAATGGTCTGAGCTAGCGGTTCATACAACAAACGAAGCGATTGAATCGATTTCGAACATATTGCATGAAGCAGGAGCAAGCGGGGTCGTCATCGAAGATTCCGAAGATTTGACGAAAGACCGCGAAGATGTATTTGGTGAAATCTATTCTTTGGATCCGGATGATTTTCCGTCAGAAGGCGTTATCGTAAAAGCCTATTTGCCGGTCAATAGCTTTCTTGGGGAAACGGTGAAGGGCATCAAACTCGCGATTAATAGCCTCATCGATTTCGACATTAATGTCGGGCGTAATGTCGTCACGATCAGCGAGGTGGATGAAGAAGATTGGGCAACTTCATGGAAGAAATACTACCACCCCGTTAAGATTTCCAAGCGTTTCACCATTGTGCCGACCTGGGAAAATTACCATCCGGTGTCCAGTGATGAACTGATTATCGAATTGGACCCGGGGATGGCATTCGGTACCGGCACGCACCCGACTACGGTCATGAGCCTGCAGGCACTGGAAAAACATGTGCAACCGGGAATAACTGTCATAGATGTCGGTACCGGCTCAGGCGTTCTGGCCATCGGTGCAGCACTGTTGGAGGCGGAAACAGTCCGCGCGCTCGATTTGGATGAAGTGGCTGTCACAGCGGCAAGCCAGAATGTCGCGCTGAACAAAGTGCAAAGCCGTGTAGAAGTGTTCCACGGCAATCTGCTCGACGCCATTGATGAACCGGCAGATGTCGTTGTCGCCAATATTTTGGCGGAAATCATCATGTCATTTACGGATGATGCGTTTCAAGCAGTGAAGCCAGGCGGGATCTACATCACTTCAGGCATCATTGCACAGAAAAAGAACGATGTGAAAGAAGCGCTCGAAGCTTCAGGGTTCATCATTGAAGATGTCATGATGATGGAAGACTGGGTGACGATTATTTCCAAAAAACCGCTATAACGGGGTGTGACCATGCAACGATATTTTTTGGATGAGGGACATGTGGACGAGGGCCATTTGCATATAACAGGCGATGACGCCAAGCATATTACAAAAGTAATGCGCCAATCGATCGGAGACCAGCTCATTGCGGTCGTTTCGGGCAAGGTGTATTTAGCACAAATTACAGATGATGCAAAAGATGTCCAGATTGAATTGCTGGAACAATTGCCGGACCGCAGCGAATTGCCGAAGCACGTGACAATCGCTTGCGGTTTGCCTAAAGGCGACAAGCTTGAACTCATCACCCAAAAATCGACAGAGCTGGGGATGAGTGCACTGTTGCCCTATGTTGCAGAACGCTCAATCGTTAAATGGGACAAGGCCAAAAGCGCCAAAAAGATCGATCGTTTGAAAAAAATCGCGAAGGAAGCGGCTGAGCAATCCCATCGCAGCCGCATCCCTACGGTACATATGGTGCACAGTTTCCAGGAGTTGCTGGATGCAGCAAAAGGCTTTGATGCCGTCATAGTCGCTTACGAAGAAGAAGCAAAGCAACAAGGCGGGAAGCGGTTTGCCGATATTCTCAAATCATTGTATGATAAAGACTCTATCTTGCTTATTTTCGGGCCGGAAGGCGGCATTTCACAAGCAGAGGCGGATGCCCTCGCTGATGAAGGCGCGCATTTTGCTGCGCTTGGGCCGCGCATTCTCCGGACAGAGACCGCCCCGCTTTATGCCTTGTCGGCAATGTCCTACGAATTTGAATGAAAGAGGTGGCTACAGATGTCAACTGTTGCGTTCCATACCTTAGGCTGCAAAGTGAACCATTATGAGACTGAAGCAATTTGGCAATTGTTCAAAGAACAAGGCTATGAGCGAACGGATTTCGAACGCCATGCCGATGTTTACGTCATCAATACTTGCACCGTCACCAATACAGGGGATAAAAAAAGCCGACAAGTCATACGCCGTGCGGTGCGTTCGAATCCAGACGGCGTTATCTGCGTAACGGGGTGCTACGCCCAAACCTCACCGGCAGAAGTCATGGCCGTCCCAGGAGTCGACATTGTGGTCGGCACACAGGACCGGACAAAATTGCTCGGGTTTATCGACCAATACCGAGCCGAGCGCAAGCCGATCAATGCGGTGGGCAATATTATGAAAAACCGCGTTTATGAAGAACTGGATGTACCGGCATTTACTGACCGCACTCGTGCGTCACTGAAAATCCAGGAAGGCTGCAATAATTTCTGCACCTTCTGCATCATTCCTTGGGCACGTGGTTTAATGCGTTCGCGCGACCCTCAGGAAGTTGTTCGGCAAGCTCAGCAACTGGTCGATGCCGGTTATCAGGAAATCGTGTTGACCGGTATCCATACCGGTGGCTACGGTGAGGATTTGAAGGATTATAATTTGGCGCAGCTATTGCGCGACCTCGAAGCGAACGTTACAGGATTGAAGCGCTTACGGATTTCTTCCATTGAAGCGAGCCAATTGACCGACGAAGTGATTGCTGTATTAAAACAGTCCCAAATTGTTGTGCGCCATCTTCATATTCCGATCCAATCTGGTTCCGATAGCGTTTTAAAACGGATGCGTAGGAAATACACGATGGCGTTTTTTGCAAACCGTCTCGACCGTCTGCGCGATGCATTGCCTGAACTTGCGATCACATCGGATGTCATCGTCGGATTCCCCGGCGAGACAGAAGAAGAGTTTATGGACACATACAATTTTATCCGCGATCAGCAGTTTTCCGAGCTTCATGTTTTTCCTTACTCGATGCGGACCGGCACGCCGGCAGCGCGTATGGATGGACAGATTGACGAATCGGTTAAAAATGACCGCGTCCACCGCTTGATCGAACTGAACGACCAGTTGGCGAAGCAGTACGCCAGCCGTTTTGAAGGCAGCCTTTTGGAGATCATTCCGGAAGAAGAATCGAAAGAGCAAGCGGGCATGCTCGTCGGCTATACAGATAATTACCTGAAAGTCGCGATATGGGGAGACGATTCCTTGATCGGCAAAATCGTTAAAGTGAAAATTAACAAGGCAGGCTATCCACTGAACGAAGGGCAATTTGTCCGTGTGATGGATGGCATGCCTGTCTAATGAAATCAACTAACAGAATGGAGAAATAATTCATGACCAACATTGCATCTTTAATCGACCATACTTTGTTAAAAGCGGAAGCTACAGCACCGCAGATCGAACAGCTTTGCAAAGAAGCAGCCGAATACAATTTCGCATCCGTTTGCGTCAACCCAGCTTGGGTATCGCTTGCTGCTAAAGAACTTGAAAACAGCGAAGTGAAAGTATGCACAGTCATCGGCTTCCCATTAGGTGCTGCAACTTCAGAGACTAAGGCATTCGAAACTTCGGATGCGATCGAAAAAGGTGCTGGCGAAATCGATATGGTTTTGAATATCGGTGCATTGAAAAGCGGACTCGAAAAAGTCGTGAAGTCCGATGTCGAAGCTGTAGTAGCGGCGGCAAAAGGAAAAGCGATCGTCAAGGTCATCTTGGAAGTCTGCTTATTGACCGACGACGAAATCATATTGGCGAGCCGACTGTCCAAAGAAGCGGGAGCTGATTTCGTCAAAACATCAACCGGTTTCTCTACAGGCGGAGCGACTGTTGAAGCAGTCCGTTTGATGCGCGAAACTGTCGGTCCTGAGCTCGGTGTAAAGGCTTCAGGCGGGGTTCGCAGCCTAGAAGACGTCGAGCAGATGGTCGAAGCCGGCGCGACACGTATCGGCGCCAGTTCAGGCGTTCAAATTATGCAAGGCTTGACTTCTGATACTGATTATTAAGTATTGACGAAGATGTTTTGTTGCGTTATAATTTTCTAGTATATAACACTAGTTGTTATTTGCTTCAACGTGTGTTCGGAGGGAGGGAAAAAGAGATGTCAAAAACTACAGTTCGTAAAAACGAATCAATTGAAGATGCTCTTCGCCGCTTCAAACGCACTGTTTCGAAGTCCGGAACAATGCAAGAGGTAAGAAAGCGCGAGTATTATGATAAGCCGAGCGTAAAACGTAAATTGAAATCAGAAGCTGCGCGTAAACGTAAATTTTAATTGACTTTGATCTTAAATGACTTTTAAAAATAGCAACGAACAGCTAAGACCGGAAGCACAAATGTGCTTCCGGTTTTTTTCGACTTAAAACGTTCACCATTTAGAAGAATGTAAGCGCATTCCATCGTAACTTGGGGAAAATTGCTTTATAATGAAAAAAGAAGGCGTGCTATTGAAACCGTAGGGCATCTCATCCGTATACATAACTATCCAATGGTTTCATAGGTGGAAAGGAGGAAACACCGTGCGTAGAAGAAAAGCCTGGATTGGTTTGATGCTCCTGCTTCTTGCACTTGCTTTGGCGATTCCCACCATTTCTGCAAATACAGAAAAAATTTACGTCATACCGATTGAAGCGGAAGTGGAAAGAGGGCTCCAATCATTCTTAGAGCGCGGCATCGAGGAAGCTGAAGATGCCGAAGCTGATGCGATTGTCTTTGAAATCGATACGCCGGGCGGTTTTGTCAATGCAGCAGACGGCATTGCCCGCTTGCTGAATAACACGGATATCGAGACGCTTGCTTTCATCAATCAAGATGCCCTTTCGGCCGGTGCGTTTTTGGCATTGTATAACGATGAGATTTACATGCATCCAAACGGCCGCATGGGTGCTGCGCAAGTCATCGACCAGTCAGGCAATGCAGCAGCGGATAAAGCAAACTCCGCATGGCTGTCTTCTATGAGAAGTGCTGCAGAATCATCCGGCCGCGATCCTCAGTTTGCGTTAGCAATGGCGGACGCTGAAATAGATCTCTCGGAATACCGGGCAGGTCAAGGACAGTTGTTGACGCTCGGGGCAAGCGAAGCGATTGAAGTCGGCTATTCGGAAGGCACAGTTTCATCGCTCGACGAATTATTGGAACTCAAGGGGCTATCGGGAGCTGAAGTGATTCAAGTAGAAGAAAACTGGTCTGAAACGATTGCCCGCTTTTTGACAAGCCCGCTGATCGTTCCGATTTTGCTGTCCATTGCAGGTCTTGGGCTATTGCTTGAGTTGTTCACGCCAGGTGTCGGCATTCCAGGATTTTTCGGCTTGTTTTCACTGCTATTGTTCTTTTACGGCCATTTGGTGGCTGGGCTCGCTGGATATGAGTCGATTATACTGCTGATCCTCGGGCTCGGTTTGATTCTCCTCGAGTTTTTTATTCCGGGAGGCATCATCGGCTTGTTCGGTGTATTGGCAATACTCGGCAGTATTTTGTTGGCGGGTGAAGATGTCCAAACGACAGCAATCGCAATTTTGATTGCGCTACTTGTAGCTTCGGCAGGGATGGTGATATTAGTGAAATTTTTTGGGAAGAAACTTAGCATGTTTAAACGAATCATTTTAACGGATGCAACGGATACGGAGCACGGCTATGTTTCAAGCGTCAACCGTCCCGAGCTAATCGGCCAGACTGCACATTCTACAACTGCCCTCAGGCCATCCGGTACGATCCGTCTCGGTGATGAATACATCGATGCGGTATCAGAAGGACGGTTTATCGACAGCAACAAAGATGTTAAGATAATTAAGGTAGAAGGGTCGCGCATAGTTGTGCGTGAACTCGAAAAACAAGAGGAGGAAGAATAAATGGGACTTGAAACAATCGGCCTTGGCGCCGCGATAATTGGTATTATCGTCGTGCTTGCTATCTTTTTCACATTTGTACCAGTCACATTGTGGATCTCCGCCATGGCGGCTGGAGTTCGCATCAGCATCTTCACATTGATCGGGATGAGATTGCGCCGCGTTATCCCGTCGCGCATCGTCAATCCGTTGATCAAAGCTTCAAAAGCAGGTTTGACGGTTACCATTAACCAATTGGAAAGCCATTACTTGGCAGGTGGTAACGTTGACCGTGTTGTCAACGCATTGATCGCAGCACACCGTGCAAACATCGATCTTCCGTTTGAACGCGCAGCGGCAATCGACCTTGCTGGACGTGACGTATTAGAAGCGGTTCAAATGTCCGTTAACCCGAAAGTTATTGAAACACCATTTATCGCTGGTGTGGCAATGGACGGGATTGAAGTAAAAGCAAAAGCACGTATTACCGTTCGCGCCAATATCGACCGCCTAGTCGGTGGTGCTGGTGAAGAAACGATTGTAGCCCGTGTCGGCGAAGGGATTGTCTCGACACTCGGTTCGAGCACAAACCATAAAAAAGTTCTGGAAAACCCGGATCTTATTTCCCAAACGGTTCTAGGCAAAGGCTTGGATTCCGGTACTGCATTTGAAATCCTATCGATCGATATCGCCGACGTTGATATCGGCAAGAACATCGGTGCGGAACTTCAAACTGAACAAGCGGAAGCTGATAAGAAAATTGCACAGGCAAAAGCTGAAGAGCGCCGTGCAATGGCTGTGGCAAGCGAGCAGGAAATGAAGGCGAAAGTTGTTCAGATGCGCGCGAAAGTTGTCGAAGCAGAAGCAGAAGTACCGATGGCGATGTCAGAAGCATTACGCTCAGGAAATATCGGCGTAATGGATTACGTCAACTACAAGAACGTGCAAGCGGATACGAGCATGCGCGAGTCCATTTCGAAAACCGGAACGGAAAAGCAGCAGGAAGAGAACTAATAAGCTAGCGGATAACTCAAGGGAGGTTTTGGAA
The DNA here is from genome assembly GCF_042654465.1 of Planococcus dechangensis. Classification (NCBI taxonomy): domain Bacteria; kingdom Bacillati; phylum Bacillota; class Bacilli; order Caryophanales; family Caryophanaceae; genus Planococcus; species Planococcus dechangensis. The sequence goes on from NZ_JBHSGL010000005.1 coordinate 147,368, forward strand.
TGGAACCCCTCATCATAATGGTGATTATCATGGCCATCAGTGCCTTGTTCAGCAAGAACAAAAAGCCTGATGGCAACCAACCGGCAAAGCGCCAGCAAGTCCCAGGCAGGCCTCAAGCCTCCCAAACACCGCAAGCGCCTCAAGGCGGACAGCGGACGTTCAAGCGGATTGAAGACTATGCCAAAGAGATTTACGGCGAGATGCAGGCTCAAATGGAAGATGATCCGAAACGGGCGGAACAAGCCCGTAAAGTGAAGGAACAAGCGGAGCAAGTCAAATCTCGTGCAATTGCGGAAGTGGATAAAAGAACCAAACCCGCTTCCACTGGGCGGCAGGCTAAGCAATCAACGCCGCGCTCAGGCAGATTGAGCGTCTACAAAGAGGAAACTTTGCAGCCCGCAATACATCAAACAGTGAAAGATGAACTTCTTCCACTGAAAGATGAGGATGTACTTAAAGGCATCATTATGGCGGAGATTTTATTGCCGCCTAAAGCTAAGCGTTGACAAAAAGGCCGGTGGAACATGCACCGGTCTTTTTTTATAGCTATTTTAATTAAATAATAATATTATGTAAACTTAAATATATTCAATTGATTTACAATTCCATGGTGGTAATGATAGAGTTGAAGAGAAGAAAAAACACGATTCAAGGAGCGTCTAAATGACAGAAAACAGCTTGCTCGAACTTCATGTGAAAGACCCGAATGAAGCAGTCCAGCTTCTTGGGACCTCCGACAGCCATTTGTCGCTGATCGAAGAAAGTTTTGATATCCAAATCATTACCCGTGGGGAAGTCATCCGTTTGGCTGGCTCCGAAGAAGGCAAGATCACGGGGAAGCAATTATTGGAACAATTATTGAAAGTGATCCGCAAAAACATCAACATTGACCAGCGCGACATCGTTTCAGCGATCGAAATGGCAAAGAGCGGGACGATAGAATATTTTGCTGAACTTTATGATGAAGAAGTGGCACGCAATGCGACAGGGCGTTCCATCCGCGCCAAAACAATCGGCCAACGCCATTATATCCACGCTGTGCGGCAAAGCGATATGGTATTCGGAGTCGGTCCTGCCGGAACCGGAAAAACCTATCTAGCGGTCGTTTTGGCGGTGCAGGCTTTGAAGAACGGACACGTCAAAAAGATCGTCTTGACGCGTCCGGCCGTTGAGGCAGGGGAAAGCCTCGGCTTTTTGCCGGGTGACTTGAAAGAAAAAGTCGATCCTTACTTGCGTCCTTTATACGATGCCTTGCATGACGTCATGGGGCAAGAGCAGACGAACCGCCTGATAGAGCGCGGCACCATTGAAATAGCCCCGCTTGCTTATATGCGCGGACGGACGCTAGAAGATGCGTTCATCATCCTCGATGAAGCCCAAAACACGACAAAGGCGCAAATGAAAATGTTTTTAACGCGTCTTGGCTTTAATTCGAAAATGATCATTACAGGTGATAAAACCCAGATTGATTTGCCACGTGGAGCCGAATCCGGTTTGATCGCGGCGGAGAAAAATTTGCATGGCGTCAAAGGAATCAATTTTCAGTATTTAGAAAAAGGCGATGTGGTCCGTCACCCGCTTGTATCAAAAATCATTGAAGCTTACGAGAACCAGCCTACTTGAGGTTGGTTTTTTTATTTTCCAGCCACTCTAGAGTTGATTGATCCAACGGTAAGCGGCTGAACTCGCCCGTCAAGTGTCATGGCACTTGGCAATAGAAAACAACCGCATAGCGGTCCAGAAAACTGCTATTAATTTGCAAGGAACGGTGAAATAAGCCGTACGTATTGGTATGATTGAGAGAGAATAGTGAGGTGGTCAAATGACAGGGTGGATCAGGCGCATATGTAAGCGGTTCGGGGCTCCTGCAGTATTGATCGGCATCAGTTTCGTTACAACTATCATGATGTTCGGATTTCTATATGATACGATTGCGACCGATACATATGATGTGGAATTATTCCAATTGTCACATGAAACCATACGGGCAGCAAAGACTGTGGAAGATCCGGTCCGTACAGAAAGGGAGCGCGAGCGTGCAGCGCAGGAAGTGCAGCCGAGCTATCGTTTTGTAGAGGAAATCTCAAGTAATCAGGCGACTGTCGTCGAATCGCTGTTCCGTTATGTATACGAAGCGAAACAAGCCGTCACGGCAGATGAAGAGCAAGAAGAACCGGAACCGGCCAATTATGATTCGGCGTTGACGGAACTTCGGGAATCGATCCGTTTGCTGGAGCAAAATGAAAACGGATTGCAGTTGACGGATGACATGCTGCTGTCGCTGCTCGTCCTTGATGAAGAGGTCTTGCTCAGGACCCAGCGGCAATTGCGCAACGAAGTGCTTTCGGTCATGCAGGAGCCGTTGCGGGAATCGGGCGTATTGCAAGCACGCAATGACGTTGAACAAAGCATTCGTCAAAATGATCAAATACCAGCCTCTGCGATAGCGGCAGCCGTTGCAATCGCCAGAGCGAATATTATCGCCAATGAAGTGATAAATGAAGAATTGACGGAAGACCAGATTGAACAAGCTAGGGCAAGCGTAGAACCTACACGAATTCTTCAAGGGCAAGTGCTCATTCAAGAAGGGCAATTGATCGACAGGGAAGTTTACCGTCAACTTGAACTGGCTGGAATGACAGAACAGCGCTCGAACTACCGTCCGGGGGCAGCACTTAGTTTGTTCGTATTGATCACGACAGGGCTGCTGCTGCTCGTAGTGCAAAGTTCAAAAGTCGATGGCATCAAAAAAGCGATTCGGCTGACCATCGTTTTTGGGGTCATTTTGATGTCATTGTCGATCATGAAACTGCTCGAATTGATCAGCGGCAATTTTGATGTCGTCATCGACTTTATTTATCCGACGGCATTGGCTGGAATCCTGGTGCGCCTGCTGATCGATGAACGGACTGCTGTATATGTCACGGTGCTTTTGAGTGCATGTGCTGGAATGATGCTCCAAAGCGGCTATTCCGGGGTTTTTCAAATGGATGCCGCATTATATGTGTTGTTCGGCGGTTTGGCGGGAATATATTTAATACGCAGCGGATCACGCAATATCCACATCTTGCCGATTAGCTTGGCGGTCGGCGGCGTTCACTTGCTTTATGTGGCATTTTATTTATTGATGAACCAAAGCCAGTATACGTCTAGTGAAGTTGCATTCTATGCTGCTGCAGCCATCGCTGCAGGGCTGTTGTCCGGAACACTGGCTACAGGGCTATTGCCGTTGTTTGAGGCGGCGTTCGGCATATTATCGACTATGAAGTTAATTGAACTGTCGAATCCAAACCATCCACTGTTGAAAAAGATTTTGACCGAGACGCCGGGTACCTATCACCATAGTGTCATGGTAGCGAATCTGTCAGATGCAGCGTGCGAGGCGATCGGCGCTGATGGGCTGCTGGCACGTGTCGGCTGCTATTATCACGATATCGGCAAGACGGTCAATCCGCAGTATTTTATCGAAAACCAATCGCATGGCAATTTGCACGACCAATTGCCGCCCGAGAAAAGCCGCGACCTAATTTTAGCCCATGCAAAAGATGGTGCAGCCATTTTGCGAAAACATAAAATGCCAAAAGAATTGATCGATATCGCAGAGCAGCATCATGGCACTACATTGCTGAAGTTTTTCTTCTATAAAGCGAAAGAACAAAATGAAAAACTAAGCGAAAAACAATACCGCTATGATGGCCCAAAACCGCAAACGCGTGAAAATGCCATCATCATGATTGCAGATAGCTTAGAAGCGGCTGTCCGATCAATGAAATCGCCAAGTCCGGAGAAAATCCGTGAAATGGTCGACTCAATCACTGAAGACAAGTTGAAAGATGGACAGTTTGATGATTGTGATATAACGTTAAAAGAACTACGGAAAGCGAAAGCCGTCATGTGTGAGACATTGAATGGCATTTTCCATTCCCGTATCGCATATCCGGAAGAAAAAAATAACGGAGGGAGGAAACCCAATGCTGACGATTGATTTTTTGGACGAAACTGAACAACTGGATGAACATGCGCTGGCATTTGTTTCGAAAGTATTGGAACATGCTTCCCGGCATGAAAATACGGGACAAGCGGAGGTGTCGGTGACATTTACCGATAATGAATCGATCCGCGTAATCAACCGGGATTATCGCGGCAAAGACCAGCCGACAGATGTCATTTCCTTTTCTATGGAAGAAGAGGGGGAAGAGGAAATAGCAATTGTCGGTGCAACCGGCCCCCGTCTGCTAGGGGATATCATCATTTCTGTCGAGCGTACAAAAAGCCAGGCGGAGGAATACGGACATAGTTTCGAACGGGAACTTGGATTTTTGGCTGTTCATGGATTTTTACACCTGCTCGGCTATGACCATATGAACGAGCAGGATGAAAAAGCCATGTTTGCCAAGCAGGAAGAGATACTCGCATCATTAGGTGTCACGCGTGATGCTTATGAAGCTGAGTAAATTTGTCCGCTCATTCGGTTTTGCTGCGCAAGGAGTCGCCACTGCGCTGAAGGCCGAACAAAACATGCGTGTACACACACTGGCTGCTGTCCTGGTCGTCAGTGCCGGTTTGTTGACAGGACTCGAACACACGGAATGGCTGATCATTGTGGTATTGATCGGCGGGATGATCGCGCTCGAATTGGTCAACTCCGCATTAGAGAGGACCATCGACTTGGTCACGTCCGAGCTGCATCCGCTGGCGAAACAAGCAAAAGACATGGCGGCAGGAGCCGTTTTGGTATTTGCTGTGACAAGTGCTATAATCGGTTTGCTGATCTTTTTGCCCAAATGGATTTAGAAATTAGGCGGTGAGGATAACACTCCCGTGATCATAAAAAAGTGAGTGATGAAAATGGACAAGCAACAATTGATGGAACAAGCGGTATCGGCGCGAGGCAATGCGTACGTGCCTTATTCGAAATTTCCAGTCGGGGCAGCTTTATTGTCTAAAGACGGAACGGTTTATACAGGGTGCAATATTGAAAACGCGGGCTATTCAATGACCAACTGCGCGGAGCGGACCGCAGTGTTCAAAGCGGTTTCTGAGGGAATCAAGGAATTCGCCGCGCTTGCTGTAGCAGCCGATACGAAAGGCCCTGTGTCTCCGTGCGGAGCGTGCCGCCAAGTGCTTGCGGAATTTTGTGCGCCGGATATGCCGGTTTATTTAACTAATTTAGAAGGAGCGGTATCGGAAACGACGATCGCAGAATTGCTTCCGGGCGCCTTCTCAACGGAGGATTTAGATTATGCAGCAAGAAAATAAAGGTTACAAATCAGGGTTCATCTCCATCATCGGACGGCCGAATGTCGGCAAATCGACATTCTTGAACCGTGTCGTCGGGCAGAAAATCGCCATCATGAGCGACAAGCCGCAGACGACGCGCAATAAAGTACAAGGTGTTGTGACGAACAATAATAGCCAAATGGTCTTTATCGACACACCTGGCATTAACGAGCCGAAGCATAAACTGGGCGACTTCATGATGAAAGTCGCCAAAAATACATTCCGCGAAGTGGACGTGCTGTTGTTTGTCGTCAGCGCTGCCGACCGCATCGGCAAACAGGACCGCTATGTATTGGACATGCTGAAAGGTCTTGATGTACCGGTCTTTTTAGTGCTCAATAAAATCGACCAAGTTCATCCCGATAATTTACCGAAGATCGTCGAATCGTACCGCAGCGAATTTGATTTTGCAGAAGCGGTGCCAATTTCCGCCTTGCAAGGCAATAATGTCGAAAACTTGCTGGCGAAAATCGAAGAGCGCTTGCCGGAAGGGCCGCAGTATTACCCGGCGGACCAAGTGACGGACCATCCTGAACGTTTCATCATTTCCGAATTGATCCGTGAAAAAGCCTTGCATCTAACTCGCGAGGAAATCCCTCATTCGATCGCGGTCGTGATTGACAAGATTGCCAAAGATGAGGAAAACGAAGATATGATCCGTGTGCAGGCGACCATCATGGTTGAACGTGATTCCCAAAAAGGAATCGTCATCGGAAAAAAAGGTGCATTGTTAAAAGAAATCGGCACCCGCGCCCGCAAAGATATCGAAAACCTGCTTGGCAACAAAGTGTATTTGGATCTATGGGTCAAAGTCCAAAAAGATTGGCGCAATAAAGCAATGCATCTTCGTGATTTCGGCTTCAGAGACGACGAATACTAAGGAGTCCTTCTTATGCAAAACCAACTCGAAGGCATTGTCATTCGTGCGCGTCCCTATGGCGAGACGAATAAAATCGTCACTTTGTTCACGAAAGAAGCGGGCAAGATCACTTGTATGGCACGTGGTGCGAAAAAGCCCGCGAGCCGTTTAGCCGCTATCACACAGCCGTTTACGCATGGTGTATTTTCCATTTACAAAGGACGGGGCATGGGCACATTGCAGGCCGGAGACCAATTGGAATCGCTGCGCTATATCCGAGAGGACATCATGGCGACCGCACACGCAAGCTATGTAACCGAATTGATCGACCGGCTGACCGAACAAGACGAACCGCAGCCGGCCATTTACGATATGCTGTATCAGGCGCTTCATGCGATCGCGGACGGCTACGATCCGGAAGCGATTACCTTGTTTGTCGAATGGAAAATGCTGCGTGTGGCGGGGCTGACCCCGACTTTGCATGAATGTGCAAACTGCGGTGCGACGGAAGGGGAATTCGCTTTCTCGTTTCAGGAACTGGGCTTTTTATGCCACCGCTGCTTTCACCTCGATCGCTATATCATCCGCTTGAGCCCGGCGCTGGTGAAATTAATCCGCACGTTTTATTTTGTACCAATTGAACGCGTCGGGGCACTGACCTTGAAGAAAGAGTCGAAAACTTTGCTCAAGCAGATTGTCCGGACCATTTACGAGGAACAAGCTGGCATCCGTTTGAAGTCACGTTCGTTTCTCGAGCAGCTCGAGCGGACGCCGGAGTTTTTCCCGGAACCGAAAAAAGACATCCCAGAAGGCGATTGAGCCTCGGGATGTCTTTTTTTTTAGAATTGGATATGTTGTTCGATATACGCACGGACGTCGCTGATCGGCATGCGGACTTGCTCCATCGAGTCGCGGTGGCGAACGGTAACTTCTCCGTCTTCGACCGAATCGAAATCGTAAGTGATGCAAAACGGCGTACCGATTTCATCTTGGCGGCGATAGCGTTTACCGATTGATTGGGATTCATCATAGTCGACCATGAAATGCTTCGCGAGGTCAGCAAATACTTCTGTTGCCCCTTCAGACAGTTTCTTGGACAATGGCAAGATGGCCGCTTTATATGGTGCAAGCGCAGGATGGAACTTCAATACGGTACGGGTCTCATCGTTATCCATCGTTTCTTCTTGGAACGCGTCGACCAAGAAGGCGAGTGTCACGCGGTCTGCACCGAGCGATGGTTCGATGCAATACGGGACGTAGCGTTCGTTCGTTGCCGGGTCGATGTAATTGAAATCTTCACCGGAATATTCCATATGGCGCTTCAAGTCGAAATCAGTGCGGTCCGCAATACCCCATAGTTCGCCCCAGCCGAATGGGAATTTGTATTCGATATCGACAGTTGCGTTCGAGTAATGGGACAATTCGTCTGCATCATGTTCGCGCAGGCGCATATTGCTTTCGCTCATGTTCAGCTCGAGCAGCCAGTTTTTGCAGAAGTCGCGCCAGTAAGCGTACCATTCCAAATCTTCGCCAGGCTTGCAGAAGAATTCAAGTTCCATCTGCTCGAATTCACGAGTTCGGAACGTAAAGTTGCCGGGTGTGATTTCGTTGCGGAAACTTTTGCCGATCTGTGCGATGCCGAATGGCATTTTCTTGCGCATCGAGCGCTGGACATTTTTGTAGTTGACGAAAATCCCTTGAGCCGTTTCCGGGCGCAAATAAACTTCGTTAGTAGACGATTCGGTGACTCCTTGGAAAGTCTTGAACATCAAGTTGAACTGGCGGATCTCGGTGAAATCAGCTCTGCCACAAGTCGGGCAAGTGATATCGTGCTCATCGATCAATTCCTTCATACGCTCGAACGACAAGCCGTCGACGATCAGCTCGATGCCTTTTTCATCAAGTGCATTTTCAATGAGTTTGTCCGCGCGATGGCGGGATTTGCACGATTTACAGTCGATCATCGGGTCATTAAAGTTGCCAAGGTGGCCGGATGCTTCCCATGTTTTCGGGTTCATCAAAATGGCAGCATCCAATCCGACATTATGTACAGATTCCTGAACGAATTTTTTCCACCAAGCTTTTTTGATATTGTTCTTCAGTTCCACGCCGAGTGGCCCATAATCCCACGTATTGGCGAGTCCGCCGTAAATTTCAGAGCCCGGGAAGACGAATCCCCGGTGTTTGGCTAATGATACTACTTTTTCCATTGACATCTTTCATAACCTCCATAAAATAAAAAAATCGCACACGCCACGGACAAATGTCCGAGGACGAGTACGTTACCCGCGGTTCCACCTCGATTGGCTGAAAGTTCAGCCCGCTCGCATTACCTATAGCTCCGGATTGCCGTTTCCCGCATTGCAGGCTTGCACCATCCCTGCTCGCTTTATGTGCGGTACTTATCGATCCATCAATGCCATTATTCGATTCCTAATTATTGTATCACGGCAATCTTTTCTTCGCAATCTCGCATGCAATAGTATATAATAATTGATATTGAGTATAACATATTTAACTTTGAGGCGGTGAGTCCAATCGAACTCAATAAGCGACAAGAAGAAATTTTACAGATCGTCAAAGGCAATGGGCCTATTACAGGAGAACAGATTGCCGACCGTTTGAACTTGACGCGCGCGACGCTGCGTCCGGATCTGGCGATTTTGACGATGGCAGGCTTTTTGGATGCCCGGCCGCGTGTCGGCTATTTTTATTCCGGAAAGAAACCTGGACAGGATATTAGCGATACGATGAATAATATGAAGGTCAAGGATTTCCAGTCGATCCCTGTCGTAGTGCGGGACGATGTCAGCGTATACGATGCCATCAGCCAAATGTTTTTGGATGACGTCGGGACGCTTTTTGTTGTGGATAAAAACTCTTGCCTGACAGGTGTGTTGTCGCGCAAGGACCTGCTGCGGACAAGTCTCGGCAGCCAAAATTTAAATGCAATTCCTGTACATATTATAATGACGCGGATGCCGAACATTACATATTGTGTGCGCAATGATTCGCTTATACAGGCTGCAAACCGGTTGATCAATCAGCAAATCGACGCATTGCCGGTCGTTGAAGAACATCCGGAAGGTTTCAAGGTCATCGGGCGGTTGACGAAGACCAATATTACACGAGCCTTTTTATCACTATCAGAAAATCACGAAGTGTGAGGTGCACAATATGAGTTTATTGCGGGTTTTTATCGTCTCCGACTCAGTAGGAGAAACCGGCGAACTGGTCGCGAAAGCGGCTATCAGCCAATACTTGAATACAGAACAAAATGCCGTGCTCAAACGGTTCCCATATATCGACTCCATCGCCCATCTGCAGGAAATCATCAAATTGGCGGACGGGCAGCGTGCAGTTATCGTCTACACGCTGGTATCGAAAGAGCTTCGCCATTTCGTGGAACGCGAGACCGCACGCTGCGGCATTAAAGCGATCGACCTTATGGGTCCTTTGCTCGATGCTTTAGAAGAAGAATTGCAATCTGCGCCGATCGGGGAAGCCGGACTCGTCCGCAAGCTCGATGATGACTATTTTAAAAAAGTAGAGGCAATTGAATTTGCGGTGAAATACGACGATGGTCGTGACCCGCGCGGCATTTTGTTGGCGGATATCGTGCTAGTCGGCGTTTCGAGAACATCTAAAACGCCATTGTCACAGTATTTGGCCCATAAGCGGCTCAAAGTCGCCAATGTCCCGCTAGTACCAGAAGTCGACCCGCCGGATGAGCTGTTCGATGTCGATCCGAAAAAATGCTTCGGCCTGGTCATCTCGCCGGAAAAGTTGAATAATATTCGCAAAGAACGTTTGATTGCACTCGGTCTGAATGACGATGCCAATTATGCCAAGCTGGACCGGATCCACGAAGAAATCGTCCATTTCCGCAAAGTGGTCGACCGCATTGGCTGTGAGACGCTGGATGTCACTAACCGGGCAGTGGAAGAAACAGCTAATCTGATTCTCGGTAAACTTCAGAAACAATAAGGGACTCCGCCTGGCTGGGCGGTTTTTCTTATGGCTCGATCAGCTAAAACCTTTTTTCTCATCCTTTCTATGGATTTTTGCGAAAAAACGTTTTATAATGAAGAATTGTGGCTAAACCTTAATAATAAGCGGAAGTGAATCTCCATCTTTTTGTCGAAATTTGAAGGATTTTGCTGTGTAATAACGAATAAAGTAAAGTAAGCAAAATAAAGATGGTGATAAAGTGTCCAATAGAATACCAGAAGAAGTGATCGAAGAAATCCGCTCTAAAGCGGATATCGTGGATGTCGTTGGAGAATACGTCCAATTGACGAAAAGAGGCCGTAATTGGTTCGGCCTTTGCCCTTTCCACGGTGAAAGCACACCATCCTTTTCTGTAACGGCCGATAAGCAGATTTTCCATTGCTTCGGCTGCGGGGCTGGGGGCAACGCCATTACGTTTTTAATGGATATTGAAAACATCAGTTTTCAAGAAGCGCTGTCAAAGCTAGGCGAGCGTTCAGGCATTGAAGTCGATGTACACACATCGCACGACGCCAAAGGGACAGCACAGGCTAAAAATGACGATCCACTCATTTTAATGCATGAATTCGCCGCAGATATGTACCATCATATTTTGCTGAATACAGAAGAAGGCCAGGCCGCACTTGATTACTTGGAAAATCGCGGATTTACCCAGGAGATCATCGAAAAATACCGAATTGGCTGGGCTCTTCCAGAATGGAATTACATGGAAACTGCCTTGCGCCGAAAAGGTTATGACGATGAGCAATTAGAAGCGAGTGGACTGGCGATCAAGCGTGAAAAATCCGATGGTTGGTTTGACCGCTTCCGGGGGCGCATCATGTTTCCGATCATGAATGACAACGGCAAGGCCATTGCCTTCTCTGGCAGAGTGCTCGAACAAACAAAGCAAGAAGCTAAGTATCTGAACAGTCCGGAGTCCCCGATCTTTCAGAAAAGCCAAGTACTCTACAATGTTCATCTGGCAAGAGGGCCAATCCGGAAAAACCGCAAGATTGTTTTGTTCGAAGGATTTATGGATGTCATTGCAGCCGGCAAAGCAGGCATTGATAACGCTTTGGCGACGATGGGAACGGCGCTTACCGCACAGCATATCCGCCAAATGAAGCGCTTTGCGCAAGAAGTGATCGTCTGTTTCGATGGCGATGACGCTGGCTGGGAAGCAGCTAAACGAGCAGCAGCACCGCTTGAAGATGCCGGGTTCAAACTCGGAATAGCAGTGCTGCCGAACGGCATGGACCCGGATGATTTCGTCCGCCAGAACGGCGCTGATGCGTTTCGTGACCAGGTCATCGGCAAGCCGCAAACGTTCATCGCGTTTGCCATGATGCACGCACGCCGTCATAAAAACTTCCAATACGAAAACGATCTCCTTCAATATATCCAAGAGGTACTGCAGCTACTCGCAGGAAAATCCTCGCCGATTGAACGGGATTTGTATATTAAGCAGCTGTCTGCCGAAACGAAGCTTTCAGAAGAAGCGATTTTGCAGCAGTATAGACGCCTAGAAAGCCGCAGCATTGAACGCAACCGGCCGAAAGCCGCCGAAACAATTCCAAAAGCCCCGAAGCGGGAGCAAAAGAAAATCACCTCGCTTCACCGGGCAGAGCGTTTATTGTTTGCCCATGCACTTGCTGATCCGGCGGTCATGGAAAAAATCGCTAGGGAAGTGGAAGCGATTCCGTTTGTCAGCGAGGAATTTCAAGCACTCTATGTGCAGCTGCTCGGTTTTTACGAAGAATGGGAAAAAGCGGACTTCCATAAATTCCTGGAAACATTGTCTGACCCGGAACTGCGGAAGCTTGTAATGGAAACGACTTTGGTCGAGCGTGATCCGGAACATCCGGAAGAAGAAATTGCAGATTGCCTGAAGCATTTGCAAAAGCACCGAATCGAACAACAAATCAGTTTGAAAATCCAGCAATCAAAAGAAGCGGAAAAACAGCATGATTTGAAGCGCGCTTTGCTTCTTGCACAAGAAGTGATTGCTTTACGGAAATCATTGTAGAATATTCCGGTTTTTTCTAAAGGAGGAAAATTGTATGGCTGAGAAATCTGAACGCCAAACAGAAGTCGTAACGAATAACACCCCGCTGCCTGCTGAAGGCCCGGAAGCAACTGTCGAAGATGCAAAAAAACAATTGGTCGAACAGGGGAAAAAAACCGGAGAATTGAACTACGAACAGATTGCCGATAAATTGGCTATTTTTGAAATGGAGTCTGACCAAGTAGAGGAATTCATTGATCAACTCGAAGGGCATGGCATCGAACTCGAGCGGAAAAGTGATGATGAGGAACATTTGGATCGCCTCATGAAGCCGACCGAAGATAAATTTGATTTGAATGACTTAAGTGTCCCACCCGGCGTGAAAATCAACGATCCGGTCCGTATGTACTTGAAAGAAATCGGCCGCGTCGATCTTTTGAAGGCTGAGGAAGAAGTACGTCTTGCAAAACTGATCGAACAAGGCGATGATGAAGCGAAAAAACGCCTTGCGGAAGCAAACTTGCGCTTAGTCGTCTCAATCGCGAAACGCTATGTCGGCCGTGGTATGCTGTTCTTGGATTTGATCCAGGAAGGCAATATGGGCCTTATCAAAGCAGTCGAAAAGTTCGACTACTCGAAGGGCTTTAAATTCAGCACCTATGCCACTTGGTGGATCCGCCAGGCGATTACACGCGCCATTGCCGACCAAGCGCGGACCATCCGCATTCCGGTCCATATGGTGGAGACGATCAATAAATTGATCCGTGTTCAGCGTCAATTGCTCCAAGACCTTGGCCGTGAGCCTTCTCCTGAAGAAATTGGGGAAGAAATGGACTTGCTGCCTGAAAAAGTACGCGAGATTCTTAAGATCGCTCAAGAACCGGTTTCCTTGGAAACGCCGATCGGTGAAGAGGACGACTCGCATTTGGGCGATTTTATCGAAGACTCGGATGCACAATCGCCATCTGACCATGCTGCTTATGAATTGCTGAAAGAGCAATTGGAAGATGTGCTCGATACATTGACCGACCGCGAAGAAAATGTCTTGCGTTTACGTTTCGGCTTGGATGATGGCCGTACGCGTACACTCGAAGAAGTGGGCAAAGTGTTCGGCGTGACGCGCGAGCGCATCCGTCAAATCGAAGCGAAAGCATTGCGTAAACTGCGCCATCCGTCGCGCAGCAAACGCTTGAAAGATTTCCTCGAATAAAGAAAATGCAAACTCCTGGGCCAATGCCTAGGAGTTTTTTTGTGGAGAACAATAAAATTAGCGGTTCGAATACAATAGATATCGCGCACCGCCCATTATAAATAAAAATCGCATTAAGTGAATCTTGTCTGAAGAAATGTGTGGTGAGTGACTATGAGCGACAGCATCGGTGCAAGCCACCTGCTATAGTTAGCCTCAAAAAACGTGACTGTGCAGGAAAACTTTGCAGCGAGAAATCAGCATATCCTAAGAACTTATTGTTATGCCTTGCTTGTGTCGGAATTTTAGCTATATAATGAATATTGAAAGCGTATTCATAGCAAAGGGGATGTAACAAATGAATTTCGATTTGACACAAGAACAACAGATGATCAAAAAAACGATGCGGGAATTTGCCGACAAAGTGGTGGCGCCTGGCGCAGTCGATCGCGACCGCACGAAGGAATTTCCGAAACAAGCATTTAAACAGCTGTCCGACATGGGGATGATGGGCTTGCCGTTTGATGAAGCTTACGGTGGCGCAGGAGCGGATACAACGAGCTTTGCAATTGTCACCGAAGAATTGAGCCGCGTGTGCGCTTCGACAGGCATCACGTATTCCGCGCATATTTCATTAGGCGGAGCACCACTCAGCTTGTTCGGGACCGAAGAGCAGAAGCAGAAATACTTGACGCCGATCTGCTCAGGCGAATCGTTCGGCGCATTCGGGCTGACAGAACCGAACGCCGGATCGGATGCAGGGGGAACAGAAACTCGCGCAGTAGAAGACGGCGATGACTGGGTTATCAATGGATCGAAAGTATATATTACCAACGCGAGCCACGCAAAGCATTTGGCGATTACGGCAATCACCGGCATGAATGACGGCAAAAAAGAAATCAGCGCAATTATTGTCCCGACGGATGCAGAAGGCTTCACCATCATCGACAATTACGAGAAGATGGGCTTGAACGCCTCAAACACGACAGAACTGGTTCTTGAAAACGTACGCGTGCCGAAAGAAAACCTGCTCGGCAAACGTGGAGAAGGCTTTAAGCAATTTCTCGTGACGTTGGATGGCGGACGCATCGGCATTGCCGCAATGGCTGTCGGCATTGCGCAAGGCGCATTCAATAAAGCGCTCGCTTACGCAAAAGAACGCAAGCAATTCGGCAAGACTTTGTCGGAATTCCAAGTGACGCAGTTCAAGCTCGCCGATATGGCGATGAAGATCGAACTTGCACGCAATATGGTCTACAAAGCTGCGTGGCTGAAAGATCAAGGGCGCCCGTTCACGAAAGAAGCATCCATGGCGAAATTGTATGCGTCGGAAATGGCCATGGAAGTGGCTGATGAGGCGATCCAGATTCACGGCGGCTACGGCTATATGAAAGAATACGAAGTCGAGCGCTATATGCGCGATGCGAAGCTTCTCGAGATCGGTGAAGGGACATCTGAAGTGCAGCGCATGGTTATTTCACGTTTAGTCGGCTGCTAATATAAATTTTCTTAAGTTTTAATTTACGACACTGTGTCATTTTTCATGCTTGGTGATAGCCGTCAACCGAAACTATCGATATTAACGATTTTGTCACAATCCGGCAAATATTATTCATTATGGCTTTTCGTTTACTGGATAATACAGTACAATAATGAATGATACTTATACTATCATCAAGCAGAACACAGTAGAAGGAGGGGTAACGGATGCAAAAGAATGCAATTGTACCTTATATCTTAATCATGGCTTTCGGGATTGGCCTAATTTTCTTCCTATCATTGGAAGGAGTTAACAACGAAGCTGAAATCGCTGAAGAACAAGCAGCAGAAGAAAACGGTGAAGCGGCTGAAGGCGAAGGCGGAGAAGAAGCAGCAAGCGGTGACTTCGATCCAGAAGCTCACGCACAAGCAAGCTGTGTATCTTGCCACGGTTCAAGCTATGAAGGCGGAGTCGGTCCATCACTAGTTGGCACTGCACTTTCACAAGAAGAAATCGAAGAAATTCTAATTAACGGTAAAGGCACAATGCCAGCAGGCACTGTTCCAGAAGAAAATGCAACAGAAATGGCTGAGTGGGTATTGACACTCGAATAGCATCAAAAACCCTTGGTTCTTTCGGAGCTAAGGGTTTTTTGTCACTTAGGAGGATATTTATGAACGCACAGCAATTATCACAACGATTAATGAAAGTGGCAGAGTATGTCCAACAAGGCGCAGTTGTCGCAGACATTGGCTCCGATCACGCCTATTTGCCTTGCCATCTCGTACATATAGGAACTGCGAGCCGCGCAGTTGCCGGAGAAATAGTAAAAGGCCCTTACGAATCCGCCAGAAAGCAAGTGCACGAAGAAGGGCTGAATGATAAAATCGTCGTCCGTCTGGCACCGGGACTTGAAGCGGTGGAACCTGAAGACGGCGTTACGGCCGTGACGATCGCCGGTATGGGCGGCACACTCATAGCCTCCATCCTGGCGGAAGGCAACCATCGCTTGGATGGAGTAGAGCGGCTCATCTTGCAACCGAATATCCATGCACAAGCGATTCGGCAATGGGCAGTGGACAACGATTGGCACATTGTCGCTGAAGACATTTTGAAAGAAAAAGACAAAATCTATGAAATAATTGTCTTGGAGCCGAGTCCGCACCGTGTCGAACTTGATGCCAAGCAATTATTATTCGGCCCCTTTTTGCTGAAGAGCAGAGGGGAAACCTTCAAAGAAAAATGGCAGCGCGAGTCGACGCAGTGGAAGGCGATTGCCGAGCGCATGGACAAGGCTGAAGAAACCCCTGACATTCGAACGAAAAAAGAGCAATTGCTCCAAAAAATCGCATTGATGGAAGAGGTGTTCAAAGATGAAAATTCCTAATGGACAGCAAATCATCGAACAATTCGAAAAGTGGTCGCCCAAATATTTGGCGATGGAAGGAGACCCAATCGGCCTTCACGTCGGAACCTTGAATAAAAAGGTCGAGCGAGTGCTTGTAACATTGGACGTCAATGAAGAAGTCGTCGACGAAGCCATCGAAAAAAAAGCAGGATTGATCATTGCGCATCATCCGCCGATTTTTCGCCCAATGAAAACTTTGCAGACGGATTTTCCCCAAGGCAAATTAATGGAGAAATTAATCAAAAATGATATTGCAGTATATGCAGCGCATACCAATTTGGATGTTGCCCAAGGGGGTGTCAATGATTTGCTGGCAGATGCACTTGGATTGAACGATACGGATGTTTTAGTGACGACCTACGAAGCAGAATTGGTGAAAATCGCCGTATTCGTTCCGGAAAGCCATGAAGAACAAGTGAGAAAGGCTTTTGGGGACGCGGGAGCAGGCGCAATTGGGGACTATGACCATTGCAGTTATACATTGTCCGGAACAGGGCGCTTCCGCCCAACAGATTCGGCGGATCCATTTATCGGGCAAGCTGGAAAATTGGAGACGACAAACGAATCAAAAATCGAAGTCGTTGTTAGAAAAGCTTATAAAGAACGCGTTATCAGGGCGATGATCGCTGCGCATCCTTATGAAGAGCCGGCGTTCGACGTCTTTACGTTGGAAAACAAAGAGTTGCCGATGGGGCTTGGCCGCATTGGATATCTGCAGCATGAAATGAATTTACAAGAGTTTGCTGATTACGTCAAACAGCGTTTGGATGTGCCGTTTGTGCGCATTGTCGGCAAAGAGGATGCCGTTATTAAGAAAGTGGCGGTACTCGGCGGAGACGGCAATAAATACATCCAGCAAGCGAAACGCGCCGGAGCCGATGTGTATGTAACGGGGGATTTGTATTTCCATGTCGCACAAGATGCCGAAGCGATCGGCTTATCGGTCATCGATCCTGGGCATCATGTCGAAAAGGTGATGATCCAAGGCGTCGTCAATCATATGGCACAGCATAGTCAAAACTGGCAGTGCGAGTTTCTGCCGTCCGAAGTAAATACAGAACCGTTCCACATTCGCTAACAAAAAACATATCTCATAGCTTATCTGTTGAACCGGCAAATTTTTTAGTGATAATCTGCTCGAAGAATGAGCTGGCTAAGCGAATAGGCAAAAAAAAGAGGCCCAATCATGGGGCCTCTTTTTTCGTCTATTCGTTTACCGGATAAGGTTCAATGCGGTTGGAAGGTTGCGGATGTTTGATCTTCGGCAAAATCTTGTTGAGCGGTACCGAACGATCCAGTTTATGTGTCGCTGGATCTTCAGGATCGAATTGTTCCAAGAACTTCATGACTTCTTTGACGATCGGTGTCGGTGTTGAGGCACCAGCCGTTAAAGCGACCGTCTCAATGCCTTCCAGCCATTCCAAGTTCAATTCCGACAAATCGGAAATGCGGTATGCTGGCGTGCCGGCAATATCTTGTGAAACTTGGGCAAGGCGGTTGGAGTTGTTGCTCATCGGGTCGCCGATGACGATCAACAAGTCAGCGTCGACGGCTTGTTCCGCCACGGCTTCTTGGCGCACTTGAGTCGCCAGGCAAATCTCCTTGTGAACTTCAGCGTGCGGGAAACGTTCTTTCAGGCGTTCCATCAAGTGGACCACGTCCCATTGGCTCATCGTCGTCTGGTTGGTAATGATGATTTTTTCTTCATTCAGCTCAAGCGCGTTGACATCTTCGATGGTTTCGACTAAATGGACCAGGTCCGGCGCGACGCCGATTGCGCCTTCTGGTTCCGGATGGCCGCTCTTGCCGATATAGATGATATGGAAGTCTTCGGCGGTCTTCTCGCGAATCAAATCATGCGTGACCGTGACGTCAGGGCAAGTCGCATCGATCGAGACCAGTCCTTTTCTGCGTGCGAGTTCCCGTACTTGCGGGGAAACACCGTGTGCGGTGAAGATAACCGTTCCGGTTTCGACTTTCTCCAAAATCTCCAGGCGGTTATTGCCGTCGAGCGTAATGATGCCATCTTGTTCAAATGCATCGGTTACGTGTTTATTGTGGACAATCATGCCGAGTATATAGATCGGGCGTGGCAAAGTTTCGTCCATGGCCGCATTTTTCGCGATGACCATAGCATCCACTACCCCGTAACAATAGCCTCTTGGTGAGATCTTTTTTACTTTCATTATCAATCCGCACTCCTTTCAACATCATGATTCCATTATAACGGAGACCTGGCCGCTTTACAAAAGATGCATCGCGTAAGACAGCCATTTTATGCTATAATAGCTAGAGCTTAAGGAGGGAACTATATCCCATGACAAAATTCAACGAATACAATCTCAAGCCATTTTTGCTTGAGGCGATCGAACAACTCGGTTTCAAAGAACCGACAGCAATCCAAAAGGAAATGATTCCACAAATCATGAGTGGAAACAGTGCCATTGGCCAGTCCCATACAGGTACAGGCAAGACCCATAGTTTTATCATCCCGATCATCGAGCGTATCGACGTGACAAAACAAGAAGTGCAAGCGGTCATCGCTGCGCCGACGCGTGAACTCGGAACGCAAATCTTCAACGAAATCCAGAAGCTGATCGGCGACTCCGGCATTGAAGTGAAATCATTTATCGGCGGAACGGACAAACAGCGTTCAATCAATAAATTGAAAACACAGCCGCATATCGTCATTGGAACACCGGGCCGTTTGAAAGATCTAGTGAATGAAAACGCCTTGCTCGTCCATACGGCGAAAGTGCTCGTAGTAGATGAAGCGGACTTGGCATTCGACATGGGCTTTATCGAGGAAATCGACCAAGTCGCAGGCAAAATGCGCGATGACTTGGAAATGTACGTTTTTTCTGCAACAATCCCAGAAAAACTTAAACCGTTTTTGAAAAAGTACATGGCATCCCCGGCGCACATCAAAATCGGTGACAAGCGCCCGACTGCTGACGGTCTGGACTTTTACTTGGTGCCGGTGCGCAGCAAGAAAAAAGTGGAGCGCTTGACTGAAATCATGGACATCATCAACCCATATTTGGCGATCATTTTCGTCAATACGCGAACCAATGCGGATTACGTCGCTGAAGAATTGTCGAAAAGCGGCCACCGTGTCGGTAAAATCCACGGTGATCTCGCACCACGCGAGCGCGTCAAGATGATGAAACAAGTGCGCGATTTGGAATATCAATACATCGTGGCAACAGATCTTGCTGCTCGAGGCATCGATATCCAAGGGGTCAGCCATGTCATCAACTATGAATTGCCGGAAGATCTTGAGTTCTTCATTCACCGCGTAGGACGTACGGCACGTGCAGGACTCAAGGGTGTGGCGATTACATTGTTCAGCCCAGAAGATGATGATGCGATTGTTCGCGTCGAGAAAATGGGCATACCATTCCAGCAAAAAGACATCGTCAAAGGCGAATTTGTCGATATGAAAGAGCGCCACAGCCGTAAAAAGCGTGTGCGCGCTGAAGATGCAACGGATGTAAAAGCGAAATCTATGGTCCATAAACCGAAGAGCGTCAAACCGATGTACAAGAAGAAAATGAAGTGGAAAATGGACGAAATCAAAAAAGCGGAACGTCGCAAAAACCGCAAAAAGTAAGGGGTAATCTCATGCTATTAGGGTCTCACGTCTCGATGAGCGGCAAGAAAATGCTTCTCGGCGCTAGCGAGGAAGCTGCTTCCTACGGCGCAAGTACATTTATGGTGTATACCGGCGCCCCCCAAAATACGCGCAGAAAACCGATCGAGGAACTGAACATCGAAGCGGGACGTGCGCATATGGCGGAACACGGACTGTCGAATATCATCGTCCACGCGCCGTATATCATCAATATTGCCAACACCACCAAGCCTGAGACTTTCGCGCTTGGTGTGGAATTCCTTCAAAAGGAAATTGAACGCACGGCGGCGCTCGGGTCCGAACAAATTGTCCTGCATCCAGGCGCTCATGTCGGAGCGGGCGTCGAAGCCGGCACACAAAAGATCATCGACGGTTTGAATGAAGTGCTGTCTCAGGATTTTCCGGTTAATATCGCCCTTGAGACGATGGCTGGAAAGGGCACAGAAATCGGCAGAAGCTTCGAGGAGCTGGCGGCGATCATCAACGGCGTCACTCACAACGAGCGCCTGTCGGTGTGCTTTGATACTTGCCACGTCCACGATGCCGGATACGATATCAAAGAGGATTTTGACGGAGTGCTGGCGGAATTCGACCGAATTATCGGAATCGACCGCTTGCAAGTGCTTCACATCAACGACAGCAAAAACGTGCGCGGTGCAGGAAAAGACCGTCACGAAAACATCGGCTTTGGTGAAATCGGCTTTGATGCACTCAACTCAATCGTTCATCACAAACAATTGATGCACGTACCGAAAATTTTGGAAACGCCATACGTCGGCCTCGATGCCAAAAACAAAAAGGCGCCGTATGCATATGAAATCGAGATGTTCAAACAGGGCAGCTTTGCACCTGAACACATCGAGAAAATGAAAATGCCGCTCGAATCATAACAGCATAAAACCAGTGCCTACAGGGCGCTGGTTTCTTTTTTGTGATGGATGCTGCACCGTAAAGCTCAAACGGTTTACAGACGCACGCAACTGCTCTATACTTTCTATAGTAAATCGTAATCATTCTTATTGGAAAAGGGGCGTCTCTATGGCAGCGCCATTAATTGATATTAAAGAAGTCAGCTATGAATATGAACAAACGACAGCACTCGACCACATTTCGATGAAAGTTGAAGAAGGCGATTTTCTAGCGATACTCGGCCCGAACGGCTCTGGCAAATCGACCTTGCTGAAAATCATGCTCGGCCTCATCCGACCAAGTGAAGGCAGCGTGTCCTTGTTCGGCATCGACTCGAAGCAATTCAAGCATCGTGAGTGGATCGGCTATGTCTCTCAAAAATCGAATTCGTTCAATTCCGCCTTTCCAGCGACGGTCTACGAAGTAGTAGCTGGTGGCTTAGCGAAAAAAACGGGATTGTTCCATAAACTGCCTAAAAACAACCGCGAGCAAGTCGAAGAAGCGCTGGACGCGGTCGGAATGAAACCGTTTATCAAACGCAGCATTAGTGAATTATCGGGCGGGCAGCAGCAACGCGTCTTTATCGCCCGGGCGCTCGTGGCCAAACCGAAAGTACTGATCCTGGATGAACCGACTGTCGGCATCGACGTACAAAACGTTCAATCCTTTTATGATATGCTCGCCGCTCTTAACCGCGAGCGCAAGATCACACTCGTGCTCGTGACACATGACGTTGATACGGTGACAGACCGCATCACGCACGTGGCGTGTTTGAACCAGACCATTCATTTCCATGGGTTTAAAGACCAATTGCATACGATGAGTGACGAAAAGCGTGAAGCGTGGTATGGGCATTCCGTCCGGAAAATCCATCACACGAAAGGAAGCCACAGCCATGCTTGAAGCGATTTTAACGTATGAATTCCTTCAAAATGCGTTCGCATCCGGCTTGATCATTGGCGTCATTGCGCCGCTGCTGGGCGTCTTCATCGTCGTCAGGCGCTTGTCGCTGATTGCTGACGCACTGAGCCACGTTACACTTGCCGGCATTGCCGGAAGTCTGTACTTAAGCCAAAGTGTCGGTGCGCTCGCCTTGTTGAATCCGCTTTATCTCGGAATAGCTTCCTCTGTCATGGGTTCGATGCTCATCGAGCGCTTGCGCAGTGTCTATAAGCATTACGAGGAATTGGCGATTCCCATCATTTTGTCTGCGGGAATTGGCTTTGGGGCCATCTTTATTTCCCTGGCAGAAGGGTTTTCGAGCGATTTATTTGGCTATCTGTTCGGTACAGTTTCCGCCGTCAGCCGTCAGGACCTGTATATTGTCGCAGGCATTGCCGTCATTGTGCTGACGTTTATCCGCATCTTTTTCAAGGAATTATTCGTTCTGTCATTCGATGATGAATACGCACGGGCATCTGGCTTACCTGCGAAATGGATTCATTTTCTGTTTATGATTGTCACCGCGCTGGTCATCGCCGGATCGATGCGCATCGTCGGGATTTTGCTCGTATCATCACTGATGACCATCCCGGTTGCGACGGCGATGAGGCTGGCTAAAAGTTTCAAGCAGACCATTTGGCTGTCGATCCTGTTCGGGCAAATATCAGTCATCACCGGACTGGTCACCGCGTTCTACTTTGATTTGGCACCGGGCGGCACGATCGTCGTCACATCCATCGGCATTTTAATGATCGTTCTTGCTTACCGGAAAATCTCGTTATCCAAGAGAAGGGGGGCTACCGCATGAACTTGAATAAAGCATGGGGCATCCTGAAACAACAAGGTTTTAAAGAAACGACAAAGCGCAATCAGATTTTGGAAATTTTTTCGAAGGACGAACGATATTTGACTGCACGGGATATACTCGACGTTATGCAAAAAGACTATCCGAGCATGAGCTACGATACTGTTTACCGTAATCTCGCGACCTTCGTTTCTCTAGACATACTAGAGGCCACGGAATTGTCGGGCGAAAAACATTTCCGCATGCATTGCGAGAGCGACCATCACCACCATCACTTTATCTGCATGGACTGCGGAAAGATCAAAGAAATTCCGTTATGCCCAATGGACCTATTGGGTGCTGCTTTGCCAGCTTACGAGATCGACAACCACAAGTTCGAAATCTATGGCAAATGTCCGGAATGTAAATAATAACCTACAAAAAAGGAACCATCAGCTTGTTGATAAAGTCAGTTTATATTTGAACGCCTATTAGTGAATCGGAAATATTTCCATTACTACTTGGTTTTATAGGCCATTTCACTAAGCAAGAGGGCCATTTTCTTGATGTTTTGTGCGTTAGCGGTTAGATACGCTGGTTCACTGGAATTGAGTAGTTAAAAAAATGCCAGTGAAGCGGCTGAGGCCGTGCCCGCGGAAAGCGACCGGCTGGAGCGAAACGCAAAAAAGCTGCCGAAGTTTCTCGACAGCCTGAAGGAACCATCAGCATCTGCTGATGGTTCCTTTTGTTTGTAAAATTTATTTTTGGAAAAAAAAAGAGTGCAAGCTAGGCTTGCACTCTCATTTTATCGTTTCAGCATTTCCTGCTGAACACCGAATTCTTTTTTTACCCATTGCTCGGCTTCTAGCCAATCGTAGACGCGGACCACTTTATTCGGAACCGGTTCGCGGTTATAGGGTGTATCGAACAAAATGACCGGAATGTCGAGTTCTTCTGAAATCTCGACGGCATTATCGTGTTTGTCTTCAAAAAACAAATCGACATTATGCTGTTTTGCGGTGCTGATTTTTTTATGTGTGCCAATTAAATCGATGTGGTCATAGGCGAGCGCATGTTGTTCGAACCAATCGAATGTGACGTTTCGAACGTCAGCTCCGCGTGCAGAGATGAAATATAATTCGTAGCGGTCTTTCCAGTTATTGATGATTTGCTTGGCATCTTTCGAAATAGGGGAAGATGCGTAAATTTTCGGTTCGTGCTTTTTGAACCAGGAATAAAATTCTTTTTTATCGAGCTGCGGCAAAGCAGCCGTCAAATCGTATTCACGGATATCTTCTATGGTCAGTTCACTGCCGAACGCTTCGTTGATGTGCGGGATGAGCGATGTCGGGCAAGTGACGGTGCCATCGATGTCTATGCCAAAACGATACATGCAATCACAACCTTATACTTGTTGTTGTTCCAATTCTTGTTGCTTTTTTTCTGCTGCTTGCTTGGCGAAATATTCTTCCGCCAATTTGTCGATTTCCATTTTCAGTTCATCGACCATTGTTTCTTCAGGCACTTTGCGAACGGTTTTCCCGTGCATGAACAGCAGCCCTTCGCCGCGTGCGCCGGCGATGCCGATATCGGCTTCGCGTGCTTCACCCGGTCCGTTTACAGCACAGCCTAACACTGCCACTTTCAACGGTGCTTTAATGTGGGAGATGTATTCTTCCACTTCATTCGCGATGGTGATCAAATCGATTTCGATGCGCCCGCAAGTTGGGCAAGAAATAAGTGTTGCAGCATTAGAGGACAAGCCGAACACTTTCAGCATTTCGCGTGCCACTTTGACTTCCTCTACAGGGTCCGCGCTCAAAGAGACGCGCAACGTGTTGCCGATGCCTTTTGCAAGCAATGCGCCAAGACCGGCTGCACTTTTGACAGTTCCCGAGAACAATGTGCCGGATTCTGTAATGCCAAGATGGAGCGGATAATCGAATGCTTTTGAAGCTTTTTCGTAGGCTTCGACTGCCAGGCTGACATCTGATGCCTTTAAAGACACGATAATGTCATGGAAATCAAGGTCTTCTAGGATCTTGATGTGGTGAAGCGCAGACTCGACCATCCCGTCTGCAGTCGGATAACCGTATTTCTCCAGAATTTTACGTTCCAGTGAACCGGCGTTGACACCGATGCGGATTGGGATGCCTTTTGCTTTACAAGCATTGACGACCGCTTCAACTTTTTCGCGGCGCCCGATGTTGCCCGGATTGATGCGGATTTTATCCGCGCCTTGTTCAATGGCGATCAACGCCAATTTGTAATCGAAATGGATATCGACGACGAGCGGGATATTGATGCGCTTTTTAATATCTCCGATAGCATAAGCTGCGCGCTCATCAGGGCAAGCGACGCGGACCACTTGGCATCCGGCTTCTTCGAGGCGGAGAATTTCAGCGACGGTCGCTTCGACGTCGTGTGTTTTAGTTGTGGCCATACTCTGTATGAATAATTCATTGCTGCCGCCGATCGTTATATCTCCGACTTTGACGGGGCGCGTTTTTGAACGGTGAGTCATTTCACTCATGTTAAAAATCTCTCCTTTTTGTGAGTTTCCGGTCATCCGGACTGTTCACTCAGCTTCCTTGTGCACGAAACTACCGTGCCATTAAATTTCTATTGCCTATAGCCATTTTAGCAGTGTCTGCTTTGAAAAGACAAGAAAGACGGCTGTAGGGGGCTGATTCTTTACATCTATGCAACAAAGCGGCTTATTTTTTGGCAGGTGGTGCTTTCGGATAGAAGCGTGCTGCACTATATAGAAGGTAAAGTGTCCACAAACTGGTGAAGAACGAGAACCACAAGCTGCTGGCCCAAAAGCTGAGTGCATAGGCTGCAATAGTCGGCACGGTGACGGCCAGTGCTGCTGTGCGCCACATATGGCGATATTCCCCGCGGCGCTGGAGCAATTTGAGGAACCCCAAACCGATTGCAGCGAAAGCGCTTATTTTGATGAAATGATAAATCGTCGTCGATACAAACAAAAAGACCAGCGCAAATGGGTATAAGAGCCATTCGATTTCTTTGATGAATTGCAGCAAGCCTTCCAATTCAGAAGAACTTGAGCCGATGCCAAGTGTAAACTCGACGAATGACGCCAATGCCAATAGCGCAACGAACAAAAAAACGAATTTCATAATGCGGCCGATCGGCATGATTCGGACGGCGGCGCGCTTTTTCGGCTCCATGAAACTGGCAATGAATAATTGGTATAAAGTCACAGCTAATCTTCCTTTCCGGTTGTAGTGTAATCGTATCACGCCAAAATGGGAAAATCCCATTCTATTGTTACGGGAATGTAAATTTTCAAAAAAGGTGTTTACAATTACTTAGAGAACTCTACATAATAGGTGAGGTGTGATTACGTTATAATTAGGAGTTGAATGTGAATCGTGGAAATGAACTGGCAGGAGATACTCTTCTCCTTTGTAGGAGGACTTGGTGTTTTCCTCTTCTCAATCAAGTATATGGGAGACGCTTTGCAAAAAGCTGCAGGCGATAAATTGCGGGACATCTTGGATCGCTTCACGACCAATCCATTTATGGGTGTGCTCGTCGGTATTATCGTAACGATCTTAATCCAGTCGAGCTCAGGGACGACCGTTATCGTCGTCGGGCTTGTAAGTGCCGGCTTCATGACGCTTAGACAAGCGATCGGCGTGATCATGGGCGCGAATATTGGAACGACCGTAACGGCGTTCATTATCGGGCTCGACGTCGGTGCGTATGCTTTGCCGATTATGGCAGTAGGTGCGTTCATGATTTTCTTCTTTAAGAAAAACCAGATCCAAAACATCGGCCAAGTCGTCTTTGGCTTTGGCGGTTTGTTCTTCGGGATGGAGACAATGAGCGGGGCAATGAAGCCTTTGCGCGAGTTGCCTGCATTTATCGACATGACCGTCAATTTGAGCGAATTCCCTATTCTTGGCGTGGCAGTCGGAACCCTTGTTACCTTTATCGTGCAAAGTTCCAGCGGTACAGTTGCCATTTTGCAGGGGCTTTACGCAGAAAACCTGGTCACGCTCGATGCGGCCTTGCCGGTTCTTTTCGGTGACAACATCGGGACGACCGTAACGGCGGTTCTGGCAGCGCTCGGAACTTCCATCGCTGCTCGCCGTGCAGCAGCTGTGCACGTGCTGTTCAACTTGATCGGCTCTGTCATCTTCTTAATTTTGCTCGTGCCATTCACCGCTTATGTGGAATGGATTGCAGCAGTACTTGATTTGGAAGCGAAAATGCAAATTGCCTTTGCCCACGGGACGTTCAACGTCGCGAACACGATCATTCAATTCCCATTGATCGGTGCATGGGCATATCTGGTCACCAAAGTTATTCCGGGTGATGAAGTGCTTGTTGAATTCAAGCCGAAGCATTTGGACAAAAACTTTATCGAGCAGTCGCCATCGATCGCACTTGGGCAAGCGAAAGAAGAAATCTTGCGCATGGGTAAATATTCAGTCCAAGGTTTGGAAGAAACATATGAGTATTTGAAAACAAAAAATAAAAAGAATGCCGAAATGGGCTATCAATTAGAAGACGCCATCAACAATCTCGACAGCAAAATCACCGATTACTTGGTGCTCATTTCAGCTGAATCGATTTCAGCGGCGGATTCAACGCGTCATACGATGTTGATGGAAACCGTCCGTGATATCGAACGCATCGGCGACCATTTCGAAAACATCATCGAATTGATCGATTATCAGGAGACGAACAAAGTGAAATTGACTTCTGATGCGATGGAAGATTTGGATGAAATGTTCACATTGACCATTGCCACCGTATCGAAATCACTGGATGCACTCGACACAACTAGCCATGAGTTGGCGCGTGAAGTGGCAGAGCAAGAAGATTTAATCGATAAAATGGAACGCAAATTCCGCAAAAAGCACATCCTTCGCTTGAACGAAGGCGCATGCTCAGCGCAAGCCGGCATCGTTTTCGTCGATATTGTCAGCAACTTGGAGCGCGTCGGCGATCATGCCGTAAATATCGCAGAAGCCATTTTAGGCAACCGCGCATAATCTGTACTCCCTTTCATCCTTTACATTTCCTTTAATGTAAGGCACGATGAAAGGGAGTTTTTATATCGAAAAAGGAGGGCGAATGATGCTTGAAATTGTCGGTTGGGTGTTCATTTTGCTGTTTTTCGCCATCGGGTTTATCGGCCTGGTCTATCCTGTCATTCCTGCGTCATTGTTTATTATCGGAGGTTTCTTGATTTATGGCTTGTTTTTCAGCTTCGCGGATTTGCCGTGGTGGTTCTGGCTTATTGAAATCTTGTTTGTGCTGTTGTTGTTCGGTGCAGATTTCTTGGCGAATGTCATCGGCGTGAAGAAATTCGGGGGCTCGAAAGCGGGCTTGTGGGGGAGTACCATAGGTTTGATTTTCGGTCCGTTCATCATCCCGTTCGCCGGCATCTTGATCGGCCCGTTTGCAGGTGCCATCATTGCTGAATTGGTCGTCAATCGGTCGTCGATCAAAAACTCGATCCGCTCAGGAGTCGGTTCGGTCATCGGCTTTATCACTTCAGCCGTAACGAAAGGCATCATTCAAGCGATCATGGTTGGCCTGTTCTTCTGGGTGATCCTCTAGCTTTCTCCGACTTAGGTCTGAAAAGCACATAACACTAGACTTAATGTTTGTGTCGTTCTGAAAATTTTGATACGCTAACAAAGTAGAACAATAGACTCAAGGAGGAATTTAATCATGGCATACGAATTACCGGAACTACCTTACGCGTACGATGCATTGGAACCACACATCGACAAAGAAACGATGAACATTCACCACACAAAACACCACAACACGTACATCACGAACGTAAACGCTGCTTTGGAAGGTCATGATGATCTCGCTTCTAAATCAATTGAAGAGTTGATCTCGGATTTGAATGCAGTACCTGAGGACATCCGTACAGCTGTCCGCAACAACGGCGGCGGACACGCTAACCACTCGCTATTCTGGCAATTGTTGTCACCTAACGGCGGCGGCAACCCACAAGGTGCAGTGGCAGACGCAATCAACAGCAAATTTGGAAGCTTTGACGAGTTCAAAGAGAAATTCGAAGCTGCCGGCAAAACGCGCTTCGGTTCTGGATGGGCTTGGCTAGTCGTTTCTAACGGCGAACTTGAAGTAACGTCAACGCCAAACCAGGATTCTCCACTATCTGAAGGCAAAACGCCGATTCTTGGAGTAGACGTTTGGGAACATGCCTATTACTTGAAATACCAGAACCGCCGCCCGGATTACTTGGCAGCATTCTGGAATGTAGTAAACTGGGACGAAGTGTCCAAGCGCTACGAAGCTGCTAAATAATTGTTAAATATTGAAACCCGAACACACACTTTTTCGTCTGAAAAAGTGTGTGTTTTTTTATGTCCGGTGCTATACTAGCATTTGGATATTTCATTGAAAGGAGCTACGCGCTCATGAAAACCCCGCAAAAACGGCGTGTCTCGCTGGCCAAGTCAAAACTTCAAGCCAACACGACATTTCGGATGAACATTTTATTTTTTGTCATTTTTCTGTTGTTTTCTGTGCTCATCCTGCGTCTCGGGTATTTGCAGATCGTTAAAGGGGAAGATTATTCCCGCGCCATTGCACGTACCGAAGAAGTAGCGGTCAATACGAGCGTTCCGCGTGGACGGATTTTTGATTCGGCAGGGCGCCTCCAGGTAGACAACGAGCCGGTCAACAGCATCACCTATACGGCGATGCAAACAACAAAACGCGACGAAATGCTCGAAGTTGCAACAGAACTTGCGAAATTGATCGAGAAAGATACTGATAAAGTGACTTTGCGCGATAAGCAAGACTTTTACATACAATTGAATATGGAAAGCGCGACAGAGAAAGTCACGGCTGAGGAACGCGCCGCAATCGATGCTGAGGAAATTCCCCAGAAAGAGAAGCAACAAAAATTGGATGCATTGATCCGCGAGAAAATCACCGAAGAAGAGTTAGCAAGTCTAGAAGGCGAACAGCTGGAAATATTGGCGATTTACCGTGAGATGACGTCGGGGTATGCTCTGTCTCCACAAATCATCAAAAGTGAAGGCGTGACGCCGGAAGAGTTTGCGCAAGTATCAGAACGCTTGACTGATCCAAAACTGGCAGGAGTCAATACGGTGACAGATTGGAAACGGGTGAAGATGACCGACTTGACAATACTCGGCAGCACGACCACACCGGACCAAGGCATACCAGCGAACAGGCTCGACTATTATTTGAGCCGCGATTACTCGCGCAACGACCGTGTCGGCACAAGCTTTTTGGAATTGCAATACGAAGATGTGCTGCAAGGGCAGAAATCCATCGTGAAAAACGTCACAGACGGACGCGGCCGTGTCATTGAAACGATACCTGTAGAGGATGGGGAGCCTGGAAAAGATTTGGTGTTGACGATCGACAGCGAGCTGCAATATGAACTCGAACAAATCGTCGAAGACAAATTGGTGGCCTTAAAAGCCGGGCCGAACTCGCAACTTGTCAAAGATGCCTATTTGGTTATGATGAACCCGCGTACCGGTGAAGTGTTGTCGATGGTCGGCAAGCGCATTGGGAAAGACGGGGACGGCAAGCAAGTCGTCAACGATTACGCATTCGGCACATTTACGGCTGCCCATGAAATGGGCTCAACCATTAAAGGTGCAACGCTGTTGACAGGTTATGCAGAAGATGCTGTGGAAATGGGCGAAGTGCTGATTGACGAACCATTGAAGTTCGCCGGCACGGCGCAAAAAAACTCGATCTTCAATACGGTGCTGTTCAACCGCATGCAAATGAGTGATTTGATGGCGATTGAGCGCTCATCGAATGTATATATGTTCAAAATCGCGCTCAAGATAGCCGGCATGGAGTATCAATACAACCGCGGCCTGCGCATCGACCCGGAAAGCTTTGAAGTGCTGCGCAACTCGTTTGCCCAGTACGGCCTAGGGACTGCGACCGGCATCGACTTGCCGAATGAAGGCACCGGTTATCTCGGTGGCTCGACACCGGGAGGAAAGCTATTGGACCTTGCGATCGGACAATTTGATACCTATACGCCAATGCAATTGGCACAGTATATTTCAACGATCGCCAACGACGGTTACCGCATGCAGCCTCATGTGGTCAAAGAAATCCGCAAAGCGTCGCAGGACGGCACAACGCTCGGACCGATCGAAACAGTGATCGAACCGAAAATCCTGAACCGCATCAACAACACGCAAGAGGAAATTGACCGCGTCCAGGAAGGCATGCGCAATGTGTATATCGGCGGATCCGGTTCAGCGCGTGCTCAATTTGCCGACACGCCATACACGGCTGCTGGCAAAACAGGAACAGCAGAAGCTTATTTTTATGAGCGAGATCACGAGTTGCACGGCACGGTGAATGTCAACATCGCCCATGTCGGGTTTGCTCCATACGAAAATCCGGAAATCGCTTATGCGGTCGTCATTCCTTATGTGACGACGAATCCAAAAGAAGTCCCAAGAACAAATAATGAAATTGCCCGTGCTGCTGCCGATAAATACTTCGAGCTGAAAGCACAGCGCAGTGAAGACGATACGAATAAAATCCAACCGCCATTTAGCGGCACACGCATTGATGAAGACTAAACTTACTAATATTGAAGAGTTGCAGCAAAAAAATCCTGAACAAGGATTTGTGCTGCGGCTCTTTTTTATTTTGTCTGGGACTTATGCCATTTACAATTTCTTAACAATGGCTTCATATGTCCTCAACAAAGCGGGAGTATAGTTGGTTTTGTAAACAACATATCATTTAGGGGGAAAACACAAATGAGAAACTGGAAATTCGCAATGGCGTCAACTATTCTTGGATCGGCTTTAGTACTTGGAGCGTGTGGCAGCACAGAAGAGGAAACGGCTACAAGCGGCACAGCAGATTCGACTTCAGATGAGGCGGCAGCTTTAGAAGGTTCAGTCGCAGGTGACGGTTCTTCCACAGTAGCGCCGATTTTAGAAGGTCTTGTAGAAGAATACGCGGCAGTACAACCGGACGTCCAAGTAACGGTTGGCGTTTCAGGAACAGGCGGCGGATTTGAAAAATTCGTCCAAGGCGAAACAGCTTTCTCGAATGCTTCTAGACCTATCAAAGAAGAAGAAGCAGCAAGCCTTGAAGAAGCGGGCATCGATTATACAGAATTTCTCCTTGCGTATGATGGGCTTTCCATTGTCGTCAACCAGGACAATGAATTTGTTGAAGATTTGACAGTCGAAGACCTGAAAAAACTATGGGTAGAAGATGGCACCTCAAAAACATGGGCAGACATCAACCCGGAATGGCCGGATGAAGAAGTGGTGTTCTATGCACCGGGTACAGCATCGGGGACATACGATTACTTTAACGAAGTCATCCTTGAAGACGAGGACATCGTCGAATCCGCGACATTATCAGAAGATGACAACACACTCGTTCAAGGCATCCAAGGCGATTCGAACGCAATCGGATTCTTCGGCTATGCTTACTATGTTGCCAACCAGGATACCTTGAAAGTCGTAACAATCGACGGTGTTGAGCCGAACGCTGAAACAATCGAGTCCGGTGAATATTCACCGCTATCACGCCCGCTCTTCACGTATGCGAGCAACGCCGAAGTGGCGGACAATGACGCAATGTACGATTTTATGAAATTCACGCTGGAAAACTCAGGCGAAATGGCTGAAGCTGTCGGATATGTGCCGCTTTCAGAGGAAGATTACGATAAAGGCTTAGCGGATCTTGAGGCATTAAAATAATCAAGTTGCAAGTTCAGTCTTAGGGTGAGCAGCTCCTGCTCACCTTTTGCGGTTGAAAGGGGATTCCAATATGGGGACATCGGTCCAAGATATGATTGCAAAATCAAACGATAAAAAAAGTAAGAAAATCATCGAAAAGCTCATTCCTTTTTTGTTGTTTCTGATCGCTTCCGTTTCAGTTTTGACGACGATCGGAATCGTGTTGACTTTGATTATTGAAACGATCACGTTTTTCACGAGAGTGCCGTTCACTGATTTCATTTTCGGTACCACCTGGCTTCCTTTCTCCAACACAGAAGCCCGTTTCGGCATTTGGCCGCTTATCGTAGGCACACTGAAAATTACAGGAATCGCCATTGTGGTCGCAGTGCCGATCGGAATATCCGCTGCAATTTATTTGAGCGAATATGCGTCAGACAATGTGCGACGCGTCGTCAAGCCTGTGCTTGAAGTGTTGGCTGGCGTTCCGACGATCGTCTACGGCTTTTTCGCTTTAACATTCGTCACACCTGTGTTGCAAAGCTTTTTCCCTGAGATCAAGATTTTCAATGCAATTTCGCCAGGTATCGTTGTCGGCATTATGATCATCCCGATGATCGCTTCGCTGTCGGAAGACGCCATGTCTTCCGTACCGAAGAGCATACGCGACGGAGCGCTGGCGATGGGCTCGACAAAATTTGAAGTGGCTTGGAAAGTGACCGTGCCTGCAGCATTATCAGGAATTATCGCTTCAGTTGTCTTGGGCTTGTCCCGTGCAATCGGTGAAACGATGATCGTCTCCCTTGCGGCAGGATCCACGCCGAAGTTCGATGGCGACTTTACCGGTTCAATCCAGACGATGACAGCGTATATTGTCCAAGTATCGAAAGGAGATGCCGGCTATGGAACAACGATTTACTACTCCATCTATGCGGTCGGTTTCACCTTATTCCTCTTTACGATGGCGATGAATATACTGGCCGGGTATATGTCCAAACGTTTCCGGGAGGAATATTAAAATGAGATATATTGAACAGGAAAAAGTCGTCCGGCGCATGAACGGCCGGATGATCGTTAATCGCATATTCCAAGGGTTTTTCATGTTTGCGACTGCGCTCGCACTGCTCGCGCTTGTCATATTGCTGTACCGGATCGTCAGCCAAGGAGCGGGGCATCTGTCGCTCGACTTTCTCACTAACTTCGCCTCTAGATTCCCGGACCAGGCCGGCATCAAAGCGGCGCTTGTCGGATCGATCTGGCTCATGGCGGTTGTGGCTCCAACGTCGATGATTCTAGGAGTAGGATCTGCTCTTTATTTAGAGGAATACGCAAAAAAGGGGCGCATCACGAGTTTCATTCAAATGAACATCGCCAATTTGGCGGGAGTGCCATCGGTCGTCTTCGGACTTCTCGGCCTCACCATTTTCGTACGGGCATTGGCACTTGGAAACAGCATTCTGGCTGCCGGATTTACGATGAGCTTGCTGATCTTGCCGGTCATCATTGTCGCATCGCAAGAAGCGATCCGTTCGGTGCCGGGTGAATTGCGCGATGCCTCTTACGGAATGGGCGCAACAAAATGGCAAACAATCGTGCGCATCATTTTACCGGCGGCTATCGCCGGCATTTTGACAGGAAGCATCTTAGCCTTGTCCCGTGCCATCGGTGAAACGGCACCGCTCATAGTTGTCGGCATTCCGGTCATCATCCAATTCCTGCCGGTTGGCGTCATGGATACATTTACCGCACTGCCGATGCAGATTTACGACTGGTCGAGCCGTCCGCAAGCTGAGTTCCAAACCGTTGCAGCAGCTGGCATCATCGTCTTGATGGTGGTCTTGCTATTCATGAATTCCATCGCGGTCTTCATTCGGAACAAATTCGATAAATCTTATTAAAGTATCATGTGGAAGGGGAGTTCATCATGAACACAGCAACAATCAAAACAAAAATTGATGTACCAAAGATCACAGCCACAGAACAGCAATTAGAAAAGGACAGCGTCTATAGTACACGGCAATTGAATTTATGGTATGGCAGCAATCATGCCTTAAAAAATATTGACTTGGAAATCGGAGAAAACGAAGTGACGGCGATCATCGGACCGTCGGGCTGCGGGAAATCAACTTATTTGAAAACATTGAACCGCATGGTTGAATTGGTGCCTTCGGTCAAAACATCCGGCGAAGTCCAATATCGCGGGCGCAATATCTTCGAGGCCAATTACGGCGTCGAGGAATTGCGTACGCGTGTCGGCATGGTATTCCAGAAACCGAACCCATTCCCGAAATCGATTTACGATAATATCGCATACGGGCCGCGCATCCACGGCATCAAAAACCGCAAAATCCTCGATGAAATCGTTGAAAAGAGTTTGCGCGGCGCGGCGATCTGGGACGAAGTGAAAGACCGGTTGAATGAAAATGCATACGGCATTTCCGGTGGTCAGCAGCAGCGCGTGTGCATTGCGCGCACACTGGCCATCGAACCGGACGTCATTTTGATGGATGAGCCGACTTCTGCACTGGACCCGATTTCGACATTGAAAATCGAAGAATTGGTCCAGGAACTAAAAGAACAATACAGCATCATCATTGTCACGCACAATATGCAGCA
Organism: Planococcus dechangensis; assembly: GCF_042654465.1. Taxonomy (NCBI): domain Bacteria; kingdom Bacillati; phylum Bacillota; class Bacilli; order Caryophanales; family Caryophanaceae; genus Planococcus; species Planococcus dechangensis. The sequence continues at coordinate 182,201 of NZ_JBHSGL010000005.1, forward strand.
AGCCGCTAGGATTTCAGACAAAACGGCATTTTTCCTCAATGGCGAAGTGATTGAGTATGACAGCACCGATACGATTTTCTCCAACCCTGCTGATAAACGGACAGAAGACTATATTTCAGGGCGTTTCGGGTAACGAGAATTTCCAAGCAATCTGGAGTTCTGCGTTGCGCCTGGATAGGCAGGATTTATAGCTCCGTTAAAGCTGGATAAATTAGGAGGAATACAATATGGCAGTACGTGAAAAGTTTGAATACGAATTACAGTCGGCTCAGGAGATGTTGATTACACTAAGCACAATGGCGATCGATGCATTGGATAAATCGATGCAAGCACTCGTTGCGCATGACATCGACACGGCATTGCAAGTGATTGAAGATGACATGCACATCAATCGCCTGGAAGAAGAGCTCAATGACCATGTGATTCTTTTGATCGCCAAACAATCACCGGTCGCAACCGATTTACGGCGATTGATCGTCACGATCAAAGTGGCATCGGATATGGAGCGTGTCGGCGATTATGCCGTTAATATCGCCAAAGAAACGATCCGCATCGGCCAACAGGAATTGCTGGAACCGATCCAAAAGATCCAGCGCATGCATAAGTTGGCGACTGAAATGCTAAGACAAGGCATCGATGCACTTGTCCAAGAAGATGTTGAGAAGGCAAAAGCCATCGCCGATATGGATGATGAAGTGGATGACCTTTACGGAGAAGCAATTCGCTTGTTGTTCCAGCACAGTGCGAAAGAACCTGAAAAGCTTAGCCAAGTAACGCAATTGGCGTTCGTCAGCCGCTATATGGAACGCTCAGCAGATTATGCTACCAATATTGCAGAACAGCTATTTTATCTCGTGCGTGGGCGCCATTATGATTTGAATAAGTGATTTAAAACCGCAGGATCGACTGCGGTTTTTATAGTGGAAGAATTCAACAGAAACCAATATTTTTCAGTAGACAATCACTGCAGGTATGCTATAATAATTAAGTCGTATAGATCATGCTTATTATTGAAATGGATTTTCGAAAGAATTGGGAGGGATATCGATGCGTGTAAACATTACACTGGCTTGTACAGAATGTGGCGAACGTAACTACAGCTCTGTTAAAAATAAGCGCAACAACCCTGAGCGTCTTGAATTGAAAAAATATTGCTCACGTGACAAAAAAATGACAGCACACCGTGAAACAAAGTAATGACTTGTCTGCCAAAACCTCTCGGGGTTTTGGCTTTTTCTTTTGAATTCTCCGTTCTAGTGAATGTTACATATATAGAGAAAGGGCGATAGTCGAATGGATAAAGCGATACTAAGAAAATCGGTCTTGAGCCAATTACGTGATTTACCACTGCAAGAACATGAACAGCGTTCAGCTGCCATTATGGAAAAACTGCTCGAAGATCCAATTTTCAAGAGCGCCCAGACAGTGGGCTTGACCTTATCACGCTATCCGGAAGTCAACATCATGCCACTTATCGAACATTGTTGGCGCACAGGCAAGCGTGTGGCAGTGCCGAAATGCGACCCCCAAAAGCGCACGATGACATTCCGCTTGTTGGAGTCGATGAATCAATTGGAAGTCGTCTATATGGATTTGCAGGAGCCTAACGAAGCGATGACCGAGGCGATCGATGCAGGAGATATTGATCTGCTCGTCGTTCCGGGGGTTGTCTTTGTAGAATCGGGTTACCGCATCGGGTTTGGCGGGGGTTATTATGACCGTTATCTGACAGGCTATAATGGCGCCACGCGGTCTTTGGCATTCGACCTACAAATAGCGGACAGCGTGCCGGTTGAGAGCCACGATATTCCGGTAGCAGTCATCATCACTGAGAGACGGATAATCGATACAAAGGCGGTGAGAAGATGAAAGATTTATATGATGTTATGCAATTATTGAAGCGCTATGGCACGATCATCTACACAGCAGACTTTCCATCGGATCTCGATTTGATGGAAGAAGATCTTCGAGACTTGTACCGCAGCGACTTTATCACAGCACGGGAATTCGGTGGAGCGTTGGCCATTTTGCGCCAGAACCGACTGGAATACGAAAAAAAGCATAGCCAATGAAACCGAATCCGTTTTGAAGCGTTATATTAAGGGTAATTGCTTTTGCTAGAGGGCAATTTGTTCTATAATGTAAGTTATTGATATTTCTAATGGGCTTTTTAATGCTGGCAACAAACTGATATTGAGACGAACCGGACAAAGGTTCCTGAAAGAAGAGGAGGATGTGCGGCAATGAAAAACAAAGAATGGCCGAAGCATTCAATTCTGGCCATAGCGGTCATCGCCACTTGGCTGACCACCTACGTCGTCTACAAAACGGCTTTCTCTATTACAATCGACAATGCATTGCAAGAGTTTATCCTGTTTTTAAACCCGTTAAGCTTGCTGTTGTTCCTTTATGGCGGCGCGCTATTCTTCAAGAGTAAAAAAGCACGCAACCGTTATATCGTGGCCATATCAGTGATTACAACAATAATCCTTTATGGAAACGTGGCATTCTACCGGTTTTTTACAGATTTTATCACATTGCCGGTATTGTTCCAGACAGATAATTTCGGCGATTTAGGGTCTAGTGCTGCGGCAAGCATCTACTGGACAGACATCTTCTACTTTGCAGATATCATCATCATTGTTCTTGCGATGTTTTTGATCAAAGAACAAGATTCCACTGTAAAAGCGGCGGCTTCCCATCGCAAAGCGTATTTTGTGTTGTCGGCAGCGATCCTGTTTTTCAACCTTGGGCTTGCAGAAGCAGAGCGCCCGCAATTGTTGACGCGCAGCTTTGACCGTGAAATGCTCGTGAAAAACCTTGGAATGTACAATTACCATTTGTACGATATTTACATCCAGTCGAAATCACAAGCACAGCGGGCATTAGCAGACGGATCTGAATTGACCGAAGTGACAAACTACGTGCGTTCAAACCAGGCGGAGCCATCAGCTGAAATGTTCGGAAAAGCGGAAGGCCGCAATTTGATCGTCGTAACACTCGAATCATTGCAGACTTTCACTTTGAACAATGAAATGAACGGCCAGACCATCACGCCGTTCATGAACGAATTGACGGAAGATGAAGACACGATCTACTTCCCGAACTTTTATCACCAGACCGGACTCGGAAAAACATCCGATTCGGAGTTTCTGCTTGAGACCGGATTGTATCCGCTCAGCGGCGGTGCAGTCTTCTTTACCCACAGTGGCAATGAATTCAATTCCATGGCCGAGAAGATGGGCAACGAAGGCTATTCAACCAATGTTCAACATGCCAATACAAAAAGTTTCTGGAACCGCGATATGATGTACGAGTCGATGGGCATCGATAAATTCTACGATATCCAAAGCTATACGGTCGGCGAAGGGCAAGCGGTCAACTGGGGAATGAAAGATATTCCGTTCTTTGAACAATCCGTTGACCATATGACAGAAATGGAGCAGCCGTTTTACTCACGTTTGCTGTCGCTTACCAACCACCATCCGTTCACTTTAGATGAAGAAGATAAATTGATTGATGAGTACGATTCCAATTCAGGAACACTCAACCGCTATTTCCAAACGGTGCGTTATTTGGATGAGGCTGTAAAATCTTTATTTGAAGATTTGAAAGAACAAGGTTTATACGAAGATTCGATCATTGTTATGTACGGTGACCATTACGGGATCTCCGACAACCATAATGCTGCGATGGAGCAGTACTTAGGCAAGGAAATTACACCGTATGAATCGGCACAGCTGCAAAAAGTCCCGTTATTCGTCCATATTCCGGGCTATGGCGAAGGCCATGTCAACGAAGAAGTCGGCGGACAAGTCGACATGCGTTCGACGATCCTTCATTTGATGGGCATGGAGACGGACAAAGACATGCAGTTCGGTGGAGATCTCTTCTCTGAGGAACATGAAGAATTTGTCATCTTCCGCGACGGACGCTTTGTGACCGACGAATATGTCTACGCGGCTAACGTATGCTATGAGAATGGAACGGGCGAGCCTGTGGAAGATCAAACTTTGTGCGATCCATATGCAGAACGCGCGATCCAGGAGCTTCAGTATTCCGAGTCAATCATCAATGGCGACTTGCTGCGATTTTATGACGATCAAAGCGGCCAGCTGAAAACGATTGAAGAATCGGAACAGCCGTAAACAGAATTAAAAAAGGATGGATCGGCCGTTAAAATTGGCTGATCCATCCTTTTTAGCATGATAAAAGCAAACAAAAAAACCGGTGCAGCTGCGCCGGTTTAGTTGCCATTAAATTGGTGCAGGGTAGCCTTGCGTAATAAGCGTCGCTACAGTGAAAGCACCGAAGATAACAAAAGTACCTAAATTAAATACAAATCCTAAATATTCTCTGTTCTTCAGGGTTTGAACTGTCCCAATCGCAGCAAGAATTGCTGTGAGTCCGAAAATAATCATTAAAATAATACTCATCTTATGACACTCCCTTCAACGTTAACAGCCAGTGCCGTCTTCTACTCTTTTATTGTAAAGAAAATCGGGATGTTTGTCGAGCGCTAAAAATGTCATTCTATTGAACAAGTGACGGCTTTTGAACATGTTATACTATTGGGGAGGTGAAAACAAATGCTTAAAATAGACCGCCTGGAATTAGGGCCTGTACAAACGAATTGTTATATCGTATCCGGGGAAGATCAGCATTGCATCATTTTTGATCCTGGAGAAGAAGCCGGGAAGATTCAGGCAGTCATCAAACGCAAGCAGCTGAAGCCGCTAGCGATCTTGTTGACCCATGCCCATTTTGACCATATCGGTGCGGTGGATGAACTGCGTGAGCTGTATAAGATTCCAGTTTATCTTCATCACAAAGAGCGTGATTTTCTCGGAACTCCGAAATTGAACGGTTCAGCGAAATATGCGGCTGTGCCGGATTACCGTGTGGCTCCGGCCGATCGACTGATCACCGATGAACAGACGCTTGTGATTGGTCCGATCACAATGGATATATTCCACACGCCGGGTCATTCGCCAGGCAGTGTATCTTTTTATTTTCCCGAAGACCGCTTTGCGATTGTCGGGGATACTTTGTTTTCCGGAAGCATCGGCCGCACGGACTTGGCGGAAGGCTCCGAGAGTGTACTGCTTCAGTCGATCAGCTCATCTTTATTGACGCTGCCGGGCGAGACATTCTTATTTCCGGGACACGGTCCTGAGACAACACCGAAACAGGAAAGTCAATATAATCCATTCCTGCGTCCGTAAAAGATGGGCATAGAAAAAAACGGCCATTTCGGCCGTTTTTTTGTGCAAATTCGTATTAATTAATGACCTGCTCCCGGAACGTGGATGAACGTGGAGTAGTAAGTGAAGCCTACGAAGAAGACTGTTAGGTAGGCCGCAAAAATATACATATACATACGTTCAGAGATGTTCAAGTATCCGAGAAGAACGAAGAAGCCGGTATTGGCAACCATCAACAATGATACTTCTACCATATCGCCGACATAAAATAAAATTGCAAAGATTCCAGTCCACCATCCCATTAATTTAAACATATTATCCATGGGTAATCCCTCCTTTGCCACAACACAATAATCTCCTATTCATTATATAGGAAGACGAGTCAATGTGTAAACAAGGACTTCGGTCTACTTTGTGACAAAGCGGTGGATAGAGCAATGGAAAGCGATAACAGCCGATCGCCAACAGGCATGAAATGTGGAATTTGAGGCATTTTGGCGATTTAAATAATTATTTTGCTATTTTTGATTTTCAACTATTGTTAATCGACTTATACTAATGGCAAGCGGAGTGGCAGCCTCCGCTTGGAGACCCGGACAGGAGGTGAATATGCAAGAGATCATTGAACGGCGTTGCTTCGATTTATTGCAGTCCGCAGTAAAGGCGAAAACGACCGATATCCACATCAGGCCAGAACCCCAGCATTACAGCATCACATACCGGAACTACCAGCATTTTGAACCGGTATGTAAAATCCCCTTTGATTTGGGTGATCGCATGATTGCTTATTTCAAATACCTCTCTCTTTTGGATATGAGCGAAAAACGCAAACCCCAAACCGGCTCATTCCATATTCACATGAACGAACATCCTCAGCATTTCCGCATTTCGACATTGCCATCCGTGTTGACGAGGGAAAGCATTGTCATACGCGTCATACCGGACAGCACGGCGCTATTTCTCGATGAATTGGCTGCATTTCGTGATTCGGCCAGGCTTCTCGAGAAACTCGCCGGAGAGCGGCAAGGCCTGATCTTATTGACAGGGCCGACGGGGTGCGGGAAATCCACTACTCTTTACTCTCTATTACGCCATTGCTCCGAAAGATTAAATCGCAACGTCATCACTCTTGAAGACCCAGTGGAGCGACAGAACGCGGCTTTTCTCCAAATCCAGGTGAACGAGAAATCGGGCATGACCTATGCTGCCGGTTTAAAGGCAATATTGCGCCATGATCCGGATATTATCATGATTGGTGAAATTCGCGATGCGGATACAGCTGCAATCGCTATCAGGGCTGCTTTGACAGGGCATTTGGTGTTGTCTACGATACACGCCAGGCATTCCGTCGGCTGTTTGCACCGGCTGCACGACTTAGGCATTCCATACGAGGATATGTTGCAGACAGTCATCGGCATTGCTGCCCAACAGATCGTGCCGATGTATGAAGATTTGGAGCAGCAGGAAACCAAACACAAGGCTCTTTATGAAATACTCAGCGGCGACAGCTTGTCGAACGCCATTGAATCTGCGAAAAAACAACAAGACTACCAACTTCCAGAACATTTGTCGTTCGGCGGCCAAATCCGGGAAGGGGTGAGAATCGGTGCGCTTCACTCGAACCCGAACGGCTAAGAGCTTGCCATTCCGTGAGCGCGCCCAATTTTTGATGAGGCTGTCGGCGTTGATGGCGGAAGGCTATTTATTTCCTGTCGCATTGACGCTGCTCTTGCCGATGCATACGTCACGTGTCGATGAGGCTATTGCAGGCATGGACAGGATCCTAAAAGGCGGCGGCAACGCAGCGGAAGTATTGAAATTTCTCGGATTCCGTGAGCGTGTTCTGTTTCCAGTGGAAATTGCTGAGTTCCATGGTCGCCTTAGCGAAGCAATCAAAGGCATTTCCGCCGGTTTTAAAAGGACGCAGGACGTCCAGAAAAAACTGCAGAACATTCTCGTCTACCCGATATCTTTACTAGTTCTCACGGCGGCGTTGTTTCTGTTTTTCCGCACCAATTACGTGCCGAATTTATCGGCGCTCATTTCATCTTTGCAAAACGACGGCGAGCAACAAGGGGTCCCTGTCTACCTGTTGCGCATCCCTGATGTCTTTATCGCGCTCATGATCATCAGCGCAGCGGTGGCGTTCATTGTGCGCCTCTATATTAAAAGCCAGCCGGTCGAGCGTCAAATCGCGCTGCTTTTGCAAATGCCGCTGATAAACTCTTCCCTGCGCCTGTACTGGTCACAACTTGCCTCGCGTGAACTTGGTACTTTGCTGCACAGCGGAATTCCAATGCAGGAAGCGTTAAGGCTTTTGCATAAACAGCGACACCATTTAATCATTAGCCATATCGCCGGCACTTTACACGAACAGGTGAAGACGGGGATTCCGATATCCGTCGCAATTGAGCGCCATAGTTTTGCCGCCCATGATATGGCGGCATTCACAAGACACGGAGAAGCTACGGGCATGCTCGGCAAGGAGCTGGTGCTCTATAGTGAAGTGCTGATGGACCGGATCGAGTTGCAGGCGCAGCGTTCGCTGAAAATCATCCAACCGACTTTTTTTGTCTTAATTGCCGTGTGCATCGTCGCTGCTTATTTGGCGATTTTGCTCCCGATGTATAATCTCGTCCATACCATCTAAGGAGGAATACAATGAATCGAATAAAAAATCAACGAGGGTTTACATTAATTGAAATGCTTATCGTCATGCTCATAATCACGGTGCTCATCGCGATTGCGATTCCGAATGTCGCCAAACAAACTTCAGCGGTCGATGAAAAAGGTTGCAAGGCATTTGTCCAAATGGTTCAAGGGCAGGTCGAATCGTACCGGATGGATAATAAAAAAGTGCCGGCCATGACGGATTTAGTGGCGGGCGGATATTTGAAAACTGGCGAAACGAGCTGTCCTAACGGTGACACGATCGACATTTCAACCGAGGGCGTTGTGTCCTCACGTGCTTCCTGAAGCAGCAGAACGGCTTTACGCTAATAGAGATGCTGCTCGTGCTGTCTGTGGTGGGTGTGTTTTCCACGCTCGCACTGTCCCATGCTGCGGTGCAGGAACAAAAAAGGGAAGAACAGCATTTTTTTGAGCTGCTCGAGCAAGACATCCATTTCGCGCAAAGCTAAAGTTATTTGCTCGGTTCCTCGGTCATGCTCGTTTTTCGGGAAGGGAAAAACAATTATGATGTTATGTATGGCTTGAGTTATCCTGGTTTTTCTAGACACATGCCAGCGACGGTCAGCTTAAGCAAAACAAGCAATATCCGCGAAGTGTATTTTACGCCGAATGGCTCGATCCGCCAGCCTGGAACATTGCGCTTTGCGACCAGCCGCGGAGAAAGGACGGTGACGATACATCTTGGAAAAGGGAGGGTGGTTGTTTCGCAATGAACTGGGCACTTCAGTAGCCGAGACGATGCTGAGCTTGTTCATGGTTTTTCTTGTGTTCGGTTCGCTCCTGCCGCTGATCCAGGAAATGCATATCCGGCTCGAGTTAAAAAAAGAGCGCCATGCTGCATACGAAACTTTACATGAGGCAGCAAAGCAAATCGTCCAAAGTGATGCTAAAGCGGGCACGAGGACAGTCAACGGTATCATCTACAGCTGGCAGTCTGAAGGGCATTGTGTCCAATACAGCGATTACCGAGGGGAAGAGCAGCGCTTATGCGTAAAATGATACGTGCAGAGCGCGGCTTTACATTTGTGGATTCGCTGCTGGACATTGCCGCTCTATCGCTGGTCCTGCCGTTGGCTGCGATGTTCTATTTGTATAGTATGCAGTTTAATACGGATTTGGATTCCAGCGCTACGGAATTCCGGTTATTTACACTGGAGCTGCAGCAGTATGTGATTGGAAGCGATCAAGTCGCCATAACGCGCAGTGGGCAAGGGCTGCGCATTTACCGAGCGGGGGTGATCTATGATATTGAAATGTACGGGACGGTTGTGCGCAAACGCAAAGACCAACTCGGGCATGAAATCATGTTGACTGAGGTCACAGCCGGTAATTTTGCCATCGAAAAAAAGACTTTGAGGATTTCCATGCAATTCAAAAAAGGAACTGCCGAGGAGGTGGAATATGAATTGCCGCTTCCTTGAATGTGAAACGGGCGCTGTCTATCCGCTTACACTGGTCTTTTTTATCTCTGCATTAATGCTCATGTCCCATATGGTGCTCATGTATTCGATTGAGTACCGGACTTATGATAGTTTGGAAAATGTTCATAGAAATGCTACTATACAACTACTGACGGAAATTGGGCAAAATAAAATCCCTGAGTAGGGTAGTACGGGTGGGAACAATGAACAGAATCTATTTGATCGGCTTTATGGGCTGCGGCAAAAGTGCAATCGGCAGAAGGCTTAGCTTTTTGTTGAAAATGCCTTATTATGACATGGACAAGGAAATTGTCCGACAGATGGGCATGACCATCCCTGAAATTTTCGAGCAGCATGGAGAGCGTTATTTCAGAGATCTCGAGACCCAATTTTTGCAAAATTTAGAACAGGATCACTGCATCATTTCAACCGGGGGCGGCGTGACGATGCGCAAGGAAAATCAGCGGATCATGCGGCGGACGGGGCTTGTGTTGTTTTTAGATGCCCCTTTTCGGGAAATATGGCGGCGCATTCATAAGGATCCAAATCGCCCAATCGTCCGGCGCTCGACACGGGAGGAAATTGAGGCGCTACACAAATCACGGTACCGTGATTACAAACGTACCGCGCATATCACCATCCGAACAGAACACCGCAGTTTAAAACAAATCACTCAATATGCTGCTTTTCAAGTTCGTCGCCTGAAAACCGAACGAAACAATGTGTGAAAATCTCTAATGTTCGTGAATTGAGTCCAACAGCAAAAAAGATTGCGCTTTCTGCTATTCAATGTTAGGATGTAGTCGAAGTTATACTATTCTGTATAACGGGTTGGACCAATTCATCATTGATTTGGGCGGATGAATGTACGGGGAGAGAACGCTTAGCGTCGCCGAAGGAGCAAATGATTAGTCATGAATCTCTCAGGCACAAAAGACTCGTACAGGACGCATCTCTGGAGAACGCTGCTTTCGTGCAGCTACCAAAGAGGAAAGCCGTAATCGGTAAACTTTCAGGTGCCAGGACAGAGAATTCCCTTTTATTATAAAGGGGGTTCTCTGTCCTTTTTGTGCGGCTTGAAAAATAGGAGGGAAAGAGATGGGACTATTGAAGCGAACACCTTTGTTTGACTCGTACGCCCGCTATGGCGGGAAAACAATCGATTTTGGCGGCTGGGAATTGCCGGTGCAATTTTCATCCATCAAAGACGAGCATGAAGCAGTCCGCACAAAAGCGGGATTGTTTGATGTATCCCATATGGGCGAAATCTTTGTCACGGGTCCGGATAGTTTGGCGTATTTGCAAAAACTTGTGACAAACGATGTGTCAAAAATGCAGCAAGGACAAGCGCAGTACACCGCAATGTGCTACGAAGACGGCGGGACAATCGATGACCTGCTTGTTTACAAGCTCGAAGAAGAGCGTTTTCTGCTAGTCGTCAACGCCTCCAATATCGAAAAAGACTTTGCCTGGATGGAGCAGCAGCAAGAAGGCCAAGTCGAACTCGACAACGCCTCGCAGCGCTACGGCTTATTGGCGTTGCAGGGACCGCTCGCTCAACAAGTGCTCAGCACATTGACTGATGAAGATTTGTCGGCGATCCGCCCATTCCGTTTTAAAGACCAAGTAGAAGTAGCGGGCCATAAAGTGCTGGTATCGCGAACCGGCTATACAGGGGAAGATGGATTTGAAATCTACGGCAGCCCAGAAGCAGTGACTGCTTTGTGGGATGAAATATTGAAAGCAGGCGAATCCCACGGCATCGTCCCAGCAGGACTCGGCGCTCGGGACACGTTACGTTTTGAAGCCGGTCTCGCACTATACGGCCAAGAACTATCAAAAGACATTACGCCGTTAGAAGCCGGCATCGGTTTTGTCGTCAAGCTGAAAAAGGACAACGACTTTATCGGAAAAGCCGCATTAACGGCCCAAAAAGAAGCGGGCGTACCGCGTAAATCGGTCGGAATAGAAATGATCGATAAAGGAATCCCACGCCACGGCTACGCCGTCTACAAAGGCGACGAGAAAATCGGCGAAGTGACAACTGGTACACAATCACCGACCTTGAAAAAAAACATTGGACTTGCCTTACTAGCAGCAGACCACCAGGAGCTTGGCAGTGAAGTGGACGTCGAAATCCGCAACAAGCGGCTCAAGGCGAAAATCATAACTGCACCGTTTTATAAACGTTCAAATTAATCCGAATAAAAAAGGGGACTGCAAATGATGAAACATCGCTTTTTACCAATGACTCAACAAGATGAAAAGGAAATGCTCGAGGTGATTGGCGTCCAGTCGATCGACGAATTGTTTTCTGATATTCCGGAAAAAGTTCGTTTCCGCGGCGAATACAACATCAAGCCTGCAAAATCGGAGTCGTCGCTGACAAAAGAATTGGCACAACTCGCTTCCAAGAACGCAGATTCCGTTCGCTATGCTTCGTTTCTTGGCGCAGGAGTGTACGATCATTACAAGCCGATCGTAGTGGATCATGTTATTTCACGTTCTGAATTCTATACGGCATATACGCCTTACCAGCCGGAAATTTCGCAAGGGGAATTGCAGGCGATTTTTGAATTCCAGACGATGATCGCTGAACTGACTGGAATGGATATCGCGAACTCCTCCATGTACGACGGAGGGACAGCGCTCGCTGAAGCGGGCATGCTCGCTGCCGGACAGACGCGCCGCAAGAAAATTCTTGTGTCCGCCGCTGTCCATCCGGAATCGCGCGACGTCGTCCGGACATATGCACTCGGCCAGTCGATCGATGTTGTGGAAATTCCGTTGAAAGACGGCCGCACGGATCTTGAAGCCCTGAAAGAAATGGTCGATGAAAACACGGCGACTGTCATGGTTCAATACCCGAACTTTTTTGGGCAAGTGGAAAACTTGAAGGACATCGAACCAATCGTCCATGAAGCTGGCGCACTCTTCACGGTTTCTTCCAACCCGTTGGCACTTGGCGCTTTAACGCCGCCCGGCAAGTTCGGCGCGGATATTACAGTAGGCGATGCACAGCCCTTTGGCATTCCGGAAGCATTTGGCGGTCCGCATTGTGGTTATTTTGCCGTCACACAGAAATTGATGCGTAAAGTACCAGGGCGTCTAGTCGGTGAAACGACTGATGATGAAGGCCGCCGCGGCTTTGTATTGACATTGCAGGCGCGCGAGCAACATATTCGCCGCGATAAAGCGACATCGAATATTTGCTCGAATCAGGCGTTGAACGCACTCGCTGCATCTGTTGCGATGACGGCACTTGGCAAGGCAGGCGCAAAAGAAATCGCTGTGCAGAATATTACGAAGACGCATTATATGAAACAGCAGTTGAAACAAGCGGGCTTTGAAATTGCTTTTGAAGGAGCCCATTTTAACGAAGTGGTAGTCAAAGCGAAATCTTCCGTCAAGGAATTGAATGCATCATTGTTTGAAAAAGGCATGATCGGCGGCTATGACCTCGGCCTAAGCTATGAGGAACTCGAAGGGCATATGCTGATTGCGGTAACAGAACAGCGTACGAAAGAAGAAATCGATGCGTTTGTCCAGGAAATCGATGCATTCGTGCGAGAAATGGAGGCTTCCCATGCATAAAGATAACCAGCCACTCATTTTTGAAATGACGAAACAAGGCCGGGTCGGCTACAGCTTGCCGGAACTTGATGTACCTGAAGTAGACTTGAATGAATTACTTGGCGGTGAGCTTGTTCGCGAGGAGCTCGCAGAACTTCCGGAAGTCTCGGAACTCGATATCATGCGCCATTACACAGCGTTGTCCAACCGCAACCACGGTGTGGATTCCGGATTTTACCCGCTTGGTTCATGCACGATGAAATACAACCCGAAAATCAATGAGTCGGTTGCGCGTTATTCCGGTTTTGCGAATATCCACCCGCTGCAGGAAGAAGAGACTGTGCAAGGGGCAATGGAATTGATGTTTGACTTGCAGGAGCATTTGAAGGAGATCACTGGCATGGACGAAGTGACTCTTCAGCCGGCTGCAGGGGCACATGGCGAGTGGACGGGATTGATGATGATCCGTGCGTTCCACGAAGCGAATGGGGATACCCACCGCACTAAAGTCATCGTACCGGATTCGGCACATGGCACAAACCCCGCTTCCGCGACGGTCGCCGGATTTGAAACGGTCACGGTCAAGTCGAACGAGCACGGGCTTGTCGACCTTGAAGACCTGAAGCGCGTTGTCGGCGAGGATACCGCAGCGCTCATGCTGACCAACCCGAACACATTAGGCTTGTTCGAGGAGGATATTTTGGAGATGGCCGCGATTATCCATGGCGTCGGCGGCAAGCTTTATTATGACGGCGCGAACTTGAACGCCGTCATGTCAAAAGCACGCCCGGGCGATATGGGCTTTGATGTGGTGCATTTGAACTTGCACAAAACATTTACTGGCCCCCATGGCGGAGGCGGCCCAGGATCAGGACCTGTCGGCGTAAGCGCTGATCTGATCCCTTATTTGCCGAAGCCGTTGCTTATCAAAAAAGGTGACGTCTATACATTTGATTACGATCGTCCGGATTCCATCGGTCGCGTCAAGCCGTTTTATGGAAACTTCGGGATCAATGTCCGTGCGTATACGTATATCCGCACGATGGGACCAGACGGCTTGAAGAAAGTAACCGAGTACGCTGTACTGAACGCCAATTACATGATGCGCAGATTGCAGCCTCATTTCGACTTGCCATACGACCGCCATTGCAAGCATGAGTTCGTGCTCAGTGGGCGCCGCCAGAAGAAACTCGGCGTGCGGACACTTGATATGGCAAAGCGCCTGCTTGACTTCGGTTACCATCCGCCGACAATCTATTTCCCGCTCAACGTTGAAGAGGGAATGATGATCGAGCCGACGGAAACCGAGTCAAAAGAAACGCTCGATGACTTTATCGACGCGATGATACAAATTGCGCGCGAAGTCGAAGAAAACCCAGAAATCGTCCAAAATGCGCCACATACGACGGTCATCAATCGTTTAGACGAAACGAAAGCGGCACGCAAGCCGATTCTCCGTTACCAGAAGCCAAACGAAACCGAATAAAGAGCAACGAACAAAACAGCGGGTTTTCTCATTCCGCTGTTTGTTCGACGTGCCACTGAACTTCATAGCGGCAAGACATAAAAAAATCCCCGGGAGCTTTTGCTCACGGGGATTTTTTATTATTTGGATTTGACTTTGCCTGTCCATTTTTTAAAGCCGCCTTGCAATTGGAACAATTGATCATAGCCTTTTTTCTTCAGGAACACAGCAGCTCGTCCGCTGCGGGCTCCGTTTTGGTCATATAAATAGACCGGCTTGTCGATGCGGATTTCCTTATAGCGCTGGCGCATTTGCGTTTGAGGAATATTGCGGGCCCCTAAAATATGGCCGGCCGCGAAGTCCTTCGGCTCCCGGACATCGATCAGCTGGGCTTTTCGATAGCCTTGGATAAATTCTTCCTGGTTCAAATCGGTGACCGCTTTGCGAATGCGGAAAAAAGAGATGACCGCAAAAATAAGGATGGCGATGACGACACCTAATGTGATATACAAAAATTCCACTGTTGTTGCCCCTTTCTATACTTAATTCATTATAAGAGATAAGGCGCAGGATATTCAATGACTATGTTGAAGGAATCGCGTTAAAACAGAGACAATTCTGTGAAGAGCAGCCAATTGCGCTGCAAGTCACGATTTAACAAAGGGTTATTGGTCGCCCTGTTTTGTCAAGTGATGCGAAAAAGAAAAAAATAATTTTTATACAGTTTTATGCGAACGTACGTGTCTTTTGTCTCATTTTTATTTCGACAAATATTGAAAAGCCTTGCCATTGCTCGTTTAATCGACTTTGTAAAATTTCCATCAGAAAAATGTTATTGCGAGCGAGTTTCAATATATAGTATTATGGGAAATGTATTAATACTATATATAGTGTTTACTCCATATATTATAAAGGAGGATTTGTCAAATGGTATCCGCCACACAATCCGATTACACATTGAATATCCAATCCCTGAACAAAGACATCGAGGCTTTTCCGCAAGTCCACGCTGTCACGAAAGAAATGAAGAAAACGCATAAAGGCGTTTCCCGTTTGGTCATGATCGACCGTTACTCCTTCAAGGACACGAGCAAGGAAACATTGAAAGCAGGCGATTTTGTTGTCCTAACAGTAAAGGAAGACCCGAAATTCCCGGCGCGCGGCCTTGGCTATATCGTGTCGATCGACCGCGAAGCGAATAAAGCGCGCGTCTGGATCGAGGAAGATTACCGCAGTGCGATCGATAATTCCGATGAAGCCGATAAAGGCATCGTCACCCGCCCGATCGATGTCATCGAAAAACCGCTCGAAGTGTTTTACGAACAAATCGCCAAGCGCAACGCAACAGGCTTGTCGGCAGTCGAAAAAACACCGGAAAAACAAAGCGAATGGTTCACGAAATTTTATGAGCAGCTCGTCGGCTTGAATTTTGTTCCCGCAGGACGCGTTCTTTACGGAGCAGGAGCCGATACTGATGTCACGTATTTCAACTGCTACGTCATGCCGTTCGTTGCCGATTCTCGTGAAGGCATCTCAGACCACCGCAAGCAAGTAATGGAAATCATGAGCCGGGGCGGCGGCGTCGGTACAAACGGATCGACATTGCGTCCGCGCAATACGCTTGCGAGAGGCGTCAACGGCAAATCTTCCGGCTCGGTTTCCTGGCTGGATGATATCGCTAAGCTGACTCACCTTGTCGAACAGGGCGGATCGCGCCGTGGTGCACAGATGATCATGCTGGCTGATTGGCATCCGGATATCGCGGAATTCATCATTTCGAAGATGCAGAACCCGCGCATCCTCCGCTATTTGATTGAAAACAGCGAAGACGAAACCATTAAGACACTTGCTCACGACAAATTGAAGTTCAAACCATTGACCGAACAGGAACAAGCGATGTATCAAGGCTTGCTTAATTACCGGGCAATTCCGGGCATGGGCGGCTTTAACGAAAAAATCATGCGTGATGCCGAAACAAAATTGCGCGACGGCGGTACGTACACTGTCCATAACGAAGAGTTCTTGACCGGTGCCAATATTTCGATCACTTTGACGAGCGACTTTATGACAGCTGTTGAAAACGACGAGGACTTTGACTTGCGCTTCCCGGCAGTCGAAAGCTATTCAAAAGAGGAAATGGCAAACTACAACGAACAATGGCATAAAATCGGCGATGTCCGTGAATGGGAACGCCTTGGCCATAAAGTACGCACATACCGCACAATCAAGGCGCGTGAACTATGGAATTTGATCAATGTTTGCGCAACCTACTCTGCAGAACCGGGTATTTTCTTCATCGATAATGCCAATGAAAAAACCAACGCTGCTGCATACGGACAAAAAGTTGTCGCTACCAATCCTTGCGGCGAACAGCCGCTGGCACCTTATTCCGTCTGCAACTTGGCAGCGGTCAACTTGGCGCGTTTTGCAGACCCGAAAACAAAACAGGTCGATTTCGAAGCATTGAAGGAAACGGTACGCGTCGGTGTCCGCATGCAGGACAACGTCATCGATGCCACTCCTTATTTCCTCGAAGAAAACCGAGTCCAAGCACTTGGCGAACGCCGCGTAGGGCTTGGCGTCATGGGGCTGGCCGATTTACTTATCTATACAGATCGTGAATACGGTTCGCCTGAAGGCAACGAACTAGTCGATGAGATCTTTAAGACAATTGCAGTCGCGGCATACGAAGCTTCAACCGAACTCGCTGAAGAGCGCGGCAGCTTCCCATTCCTCATCGGCAAAACAGAAGAAGAAACGCAAAAATTGCGCCGTGCTTTCACGGAAACTGGCTTTATGCAAGACATGCCGGAAGAAATCCGCGAAGCAGTATTGGCTAAAGGCATTCGCAACTCACACCTATTGACGGTGGCGCCGACTGGTTCTACCGGCACTATGGTAGGCGTCTCGACAGGGCTTGAGCCATATTATTCCTTTACTTACTACCGCAGTGGACGTCTCGGGAAATTCATCGAAGTAAAAGCGGACATTGTCCGTGAATACTTGAAGAACAACCCGGATGCGGACGAAGACAATTTACCGAAAGCGTTTGTCACATCGATGGACCTCGCACCTGAAGCTCACGCTGACGTCCAGTGCATTATCCAGCGTTGGATCGACTCGTCGATCTCCAAAACCGTCAATGCACCGAAAGGCTATACAGTCGAGCAAGTCGAAGGCGTTTATGAGCGCTTGTACAAAGGCGGCGCGAAAGGCGGAACGGTTTATGTCGACGGCAGCCGTGATTCGCAAGTGCTGACCCTGAAAGCGGAAGAAAATACTTTCGAAGAAGAACATACCGAAGAAGATACAGGCAAACGCCCGATTGTTTTAATCGATACAATCCAGGATTTGCGGTCGACCAACGTGTCGATCGGTTCTGAAGTGGGCGACACTTGTCCGGTGTGCCGTAAAGGCACCGTAGAAGAAATGGGCGGCTGCAATACTTGCACCAACTGTTCAGCCCAATTGAAATGCGGACTATAATATAAGCAGCGGAAGCCGAAAAACGGCTTCCGCTTTTTTATGCGCAAAACCACTTTTGCGGTTTGTGCTTGCCGCCGTTTCATATGTTAAAATGGGAAAGGAACGCTTAGGAAAGGGTGTAGGGGCATGAATGTCTTAGTATTGAACGGTCCAAACTTGAACCGACTCGGGAAACGGGAGAAAGAAGCATATGGAAGTTTTACTCTGCCGGAACTGGAACAAGAACTGGTTGATTTTTCGGACGAACGCGGCTTTGAGCTGATCTGCAGGCAGTCCAATCATGAAGGCGAATTGCTCGATTGGATCCATGGAGCGGATGACGAAGGCATTTCAGGCATCATCTTGAATGCTGGAGCATACACGCATACAAGCATAGCGCTGCGTGATGCGATTGCGTCCATACGGGTGCCGGTCGTTGAAGTACATATTTCCAATATCCATGCACGGGAACAGTTTCGCCATCATTCCCATATCGCGCCTGTTGCAATCGGGCAAATCGCTGGATTCGGCAAGGAAGTTTACCGACTTGGGCTAGAAGCGCTCCTGCTTCGACAACAGAAAGGATGAAAACGATGAAATTAAGCAAATTGCGTGAAGAAATGAACAAGCGGGGAATGGATGCTTTTCTCGTGACAAGTGCTTATAATTTGCGTTACATCACAGGCTTTACAGGAACGTCGGGTTTAGCGCTCATCACGCGCAACGACGCTTGGTTCGTCACGGATTTCCGCTATACAGAACAAGCGGGAGAGCAAGTGAAGGAATTCAAAGTCGTCCAAGCACAAAAAGGCTTGATCGACGAAGTGGCGCGTATTGCGCAAGAAGCTGCTGTCGAACGAATCGCTTTCGAACAGGATTACATGACCTTTGCGACATACACGGTTTATCAGGAAAAATTAGCAGCTGCACTCGAACCGGTCAGCGGCGTCATTGAGAATTTGCGCATGTTTAAATCTCACGAGGAGATCGAAGTGCTGAAAGCGGCAGCAAACATCGCTGATGATGCATTCGAGCACATCTGCAGCTGGATCAAACCAGGCATGACTGAGCTCGAAGTGTCGAATGAACTGGAGTTTTACATGCGCTCTCAAGGAGCCGCTTGTTCATCGTTTGATATTATTGTGGCATCGGGCTTGCGTTCAGCATTGCCTCACGGTGTTGCATCCGACAAGAAGATCGAACAAGGCGATTTCATCACACTTGATTTCGGGGCTTTGTATAAAGGCTATATTTCCGATATCACACGCACCATCGCCATTGGGGAGCCGTCTGAAAAACTTAAGGAAATTTACCAAATCGTCCTTGACTCACAAGTATTGGCGCTCGAGAAAATCAAGCCGGGCATGACGGGCATCGAAGCAGACGCCATCGCACGCGATTATATCAAGTCGAAAGGCTATGGAGAAGCGTTCGGCCATTCGACAGGACACGGCATCGGCATGGAAGTACACGAAGCGCCCGGGCTGTCGTTCCGTTCCGAGACGGTGCTCGAACCAGGCATGGCTGTCACGGTGGAACCAGGCATTTATTTACCGGGAATTGGCGGAGTGCGCATCGAAGATGATATACTGATAACCGAAACGGGGAATGAACGCTTGACGCATTCTTCCAAAGAGCTACGTATTTTATAATAAACGGAGGAACTAATATGATTTCAGTGAACGATTTTAAAACAGGCTTAACAATTGAAGTGGACGGCGATATTTGGCGCGTAATGGAATTCCAGCACGTTAAGCCGGGCAAAGGGGCGGCATTTGTGCGCTCGAAACTGCGCAACCTGCGCTCAGGTGCGGTCAATGAAAAAACGTTCCGTGCCGGCGAAAAAGTAGCGAAAGCGCAAATCGATAACCGCAAAATGCAGTATTTGTAT
Organism: Planococcus dechangensis; assembly: GCF_042654465.1. Classification (NCBI taxonomy): domain Bacteria; kingdom Bacillati; phylum Bacillota; class Bacilli; order Caryophanales; family Caryophanaceae; genus Planococcus; species Planococcus dechangensis. The sequence goes on from NZ_JBHSGL010000005.1 coordinate 201,911, forward strand.
GCTAATGGCGACATGCATGCGTTCATGGATTCGGAAACATACGACCAGATCGAGTTGCCGGAAAAAAGCATTGCCTACGAATTGAAATTCCTTCAGGAAAATATGGATGTTCAAGTGATTCAATACGAAGGGGAAGTGCTCGGTGTGGAACTGCCGAACACGGTTGTCCTTGAAGTGGCTGAAACGGATCCTGGCATCAAAGGGGATACGGCAAGCGGTGGTTCTAAACCGGCGATATTGACGACTGGTTTAAGTGTCCAAGTGCCGTTCTTCATCAACCAAGGCGACAAATTGATCATCAATACAACTGATTCGTCTTATGTATCAAGGGCGCAGTAAGCAACGGAGGCCTCTTTACTGGGGCCTTTTTTTTAAAAAAATTGGCTTGCTATTTCAAAATGATTCAAAAAAGTCTAATATAGGGTAGTAGCTAAATCAATTACATAAATAGGGGAGTAGGTAAAACATGAAAATCCAAGAAATTCGCGAAATCATCAAATTAGTGGATAACTCATCCATCAATGAATTCAGCTATGAGTTTGACGGAGTCAAAGTCAAAATGAAGAAAAATTCATCAAACCCTTCAGCAGCGGGATCAATCCAATCATCGGCTTCAGAAGCGCCTGCACAAACTTTTGCAGAAGCGGCTCCAAAACAGGCTGAACCGAAAGAAGCAGCTCCAACCGAACAACCGGTTCAAACTGAATCAGTTGAAACAAGCAGTGCATCGGACCAAGACTTGCATAAAATTCTATCGCCGATGGTCGGCACGTTTTATCAATCGCCATCACCGGAAGAAGACGCTTATGTTGCAGTCGGGTCAAAAGTTTCTGCAGACCAAGTTGTTTGCATCGTAGAAGCGATGAAGCTTTTCAACGAAATTGAAGCGGAAGTGGATGGGGAAATCGCTGAAATTCTAGTCAAGGACGGCCAATTGGTCGAATATGGCCAGCCTTTGTTCCTCGTAAAAGCGAATTAAGGGGGAGCTGAGATGATGAAAAAAGTATTGATTGCCAACCGCGGTGAAATTGCCGTCCGCATCATCCGTGCTTGTAAAGAGCTCGACATCGAAACGGTCGCAGTGTATTCGGAAGCCGATAAAGAAGCCCTTCACGTCGAACTCGCAGATGAGGCATATTGCATCGGGCCGAAATTATCGAAAGACAGCTATTTGAACTTTTCCAATATCATCAGCGTCGCCAAACTGACAAATTGCGACGGCATTCATCCGGGGTATGGCTTCCTCGCTGAAAATGCCAGTTTTGCCGAGTTGTGCGAAGCGTGCGATATCATGTTCATCGGCCCGACTGCCGCAGCGATTTCAAAAATGGGCACGAAAGATGTCGCCCGTGAAACAATGCGTGCCGCAGGCGTTCCGGTCGTCCCAGGATCGACAGGCATTGTCGCCAGCGAACAAGAAGGTCTGGAAATCGCCGAGAAAATCGGCTTTCCCGTCATCATCAAAGCGACAGCCGGCGGCGGAGGAAAGGGCATTCGTGTAGCGCGAACACGCGAGGATTTCGTCAAAGGCTTGAACATGACACAAAAAGAAGCAGCAGCAGCGTTCGGCAACCCGGGCGTTTATATCGAAAAATTTGTTGAGGATTTCCGCCATATTGAAATCCAAGTGCTCGCCGACTCCCATGGCAATGCCATACATCTCGGGGAACGCGATTGTTCGATCCAGCGCCGCATGCAAAAACTAGTCGAAGAAGCGCCATCTCCGGCATTGTCCGCGGAGCTGAGAGCGGAAATGGGCGAAGCAGCGGTGAAAGCAGCGCAAGCAGTCAATTACCGCGGGGCTGGAACAGTCGAATTCATTTTTGACGTAGAGAACCAAAAATTCTACTTCATGGAAATGAACACGCGTATTCAAGTCGAGCATCCAGTCACAGAAATGATCACCGGGATCGATTTGATTCAACAGCAATTAAAAGTGGCTTCTGGTGAAACACTGGCTTACAAACAGGAAGATGTCACGTTCAAAGGCTGGTCGATCGAATGCCGGATCAATGCGGAAAACCCGCTGAAAAACTTCATGCCGTCAGCAGGCCGCGTCGATATGTATTTGCCTCCGGGCGGTATGGGCGTACGTGTCGATTCAGCGATGTATTCAGGCTACACAATCCCGCCTTATTACGATTCCATGGTGGCTAAGCTCATTACTTATGCCGATACGCGCGAAGAAGCCGTAGCGAAAATGAAGCGTGCACTGGATGAATTTGTGGTCGAAGGCGTTTTTACAACGATTCCTTTCCATCTTCGCCTCATGGATCATGACGTGTTCAAATCCGGGGACTTCAATACGAAGTTTCTTGAAAAATACGATGTAATGGGCTCCTAAGGAGGAACGAACAGATGGCAGAAAAAGTAGTACCATATGTGAAAATGAAATCACCGGGCGCCCAAGACCTCGGCAATATCGAAGTGGCATCGGAAGTGCTGGAGACGATCGCCAGTATTGCAGCCACTGATATTGAAGGCGTTGCGAGCATGCGCGGCAATTTCGCATCAGGCGTCGTCGAACGCCTGGGCAAAAAAGTACACGGCAAAGGCATCAAAACCGATTTATCGGTAGAAGGCTTGGCAATCGACGTCTATTGTGTCATCAATTATGGCGTCTCCATTCCGAAGACCGCACAAAAAATCCAAGAACAAGTCCGCCAGACATTGGAGACGATGACTTCGCTGCAGACGCAGGAAGTGAATGTGCACATTACTGGTGTCCATTTCGATACTCCACAGGCAGATTGATCATTAGGCTGTCCGGACATGCGAACGCATAGTCCGGGCGGCCTTGTTTTTATGGCCGTTTGCAGGCAGAGCGGGATTTGTTGGAACATTTCAAACTTGGAAGTTCCATGCGATTAGCTGTATAATGAGGGCTAATAAGCTTGAAAAGGAGACCGGAATTATGATGAAACGACACGAAGCACGGGAAAAAGCGCTTCAGACACTATTTCAGCTCGACGGTACGGAATTGACAATTGAAGAAGCAATCGAGCATGTAATGGACGGGGAAACCGACCAATTTTATAAATTGCTGGTAGAAGGCACAAACAGCAAACAGCTGGAAATTGACGAAAAACTGAAAGGCCATTTGGAAAATTGGTCGCTCGAGCGCTTGCCGAAAGTCGAACGCACCATTTTGCGTATGGCAGTTTTTGAATTGGAGTATATGGACGATGCCCCTAGCCGTGTTGTCATGAATGAAGCGATTGAATTGAGCAAAACGTTCGGGGATGATAAATCAAGCCGTTTCGTCAACGGCGTACTTTCAAAATTCACTGACCAAACTGCAAATTAATTATTGGAGGAATCTACGTGACTGCTGAATTGATTGATGGAAAAGCCGTAAGCCTGAAAATTAAAGAGCGAGTGCAACAACGTGTAGAGAAACTAAAAGCAAACGGAATCACGCCAGGACTATCGGTCGTATTGGTCGGAGATGATTCCGCTTCGCAAACTTATGTCAAAAACAAGAAAAAAACATGCGAATCGCTCGGCATGCGATCGGATCTGCATCTATACCCTGAATCGTTATCTGAACAGGAGCTTCTTGCGAAAATCGATGAATTGAACAAAGACCCGGAAATCCACGGCATTTTGGTTCAATTGCCGTTACCGCGGCATATCGATGAATTCAACATCATCACGGCAATCGCTCCCGAAAAGGATGTCGACGGGTTCCACCCGATTTCGGTCGGCAATTTAATGATCGGCAAAGATACGTTTCTGCCATGTACGCCGCATGGGGTGATGGTGCTCCTTGAGCATTACGGCATCGATCCTTCGGGCAAGCATGCAGTCGTCATCGGCCGCAGCAATATCGTCGGCAAACCGGTCGGGCAATTGCTGCTGCAAAAAGATGCGACGGTGACGTATTGCCATTCCAAAACAACAGACCTCCAGGCGATAACCAAGCAGGCGGACATCATCATCGCGGCGATTGGCCGCGCCAAATTCATCGGTACAAAACACATTAAAGAAGGCGCTGTCGTCATCGATGTCGGCATGAACCGTGACGAAAAGGGAAAACTTTGCGGCGATGTCGATTTCGATGCGGTGCGTGAACGTGCCAGCTTTATTACGCCAGTCCCGGGCGGTGTCGGTCCGATGACCATCGCGATGCTGATGGAAAACACATTGCTGTCTGCGGAAAAAGGATTATCGAAAGACAAAGCTGCCGAAAGCGTGTAAAATGAATAGCAAATAGAGCTGTTTTTCGAAAGAAAGACAGCTTTTTACTTTCCATAGACAGGGGTTGACAGTTTGGCTACCGACCCGTACTTAAGTGTTGCAGCTGTAACGAAATACATAAAGAAGAAATTTGATGCCGACCCTCATTTGCGTGATGTGTATATTAAAGGCGAGTTGTCGAATGTGAAAATCCATACGAGCGGCCACATTTATTTCACGTTAAAAGACCAAAAGGCACGATTGCCGGGAGTCATGTTTTCGGCACGGGCGAAATCAGTGAAATTCCGCCCGGAAAGCGGCATGACTGTGCTCATACGCGGCGATATCTCTGTATACGAAGCAAGCGGGCAATACCAATTATACGCCCAGTCGATGCAGCCTGATGGCATTGGCGAATATTTTTTGGCATTCGAGCAATTGAAGGAAAAACTGAATAAACAAGGACTCTTCGATGCAGTGCATAAAAAGCCGCTGCCTCCATATCCAGAAAAAGTCGGTGTCATCACAGCGCAGACCGGTGCGGCAGTGCGCGATATTTTGACGACCTTAAAACGCCGCTATCCACTTGCTGATATTGTACTGTTTCCGACACTAGTACAAGGGCAAGGAGCGGTCCAATCCATCGTCCAGTCGATCCAACAGGCAAACCTTACGGACAGTGATGTTTTGATTGTCGGCCGCGGTGGCGGTTCGATCGAGGATTTGTGGGCGTTTAATGAAGAAGCGGTAGCAAGGGCGATCTTTGATTCCCGAGTGCCGGTCATCTCAGCGGTCGGCCATGAAACTGATACGACGATTGCTGACTTTGTGGCGGATTTGCGAGCTGCTACGCCTACTGCCGCCGCAGAACTGGCTGTGCCGAGCCGTACCGAATTGTTTGAGCGGGTCATGGCGCAGCGCCAAGTAATGTTTCGGCATATGACAAACGATCTCGAACAGCGGCGCATTCGGTTGAAACAGCTGCAGAATTCCTATCCGATGGCCTATCCCGACCGGCTGTACCGTCCGTTTATCGAACGTGTCGAACGGGCAGCAGATGCACTTCAACGAGAGACCCAGCTTGCCATCCGACGCTCGGATGACCGCCTGACTATGCTGTCGAAGCAGCTCGACAACCGCAAGCCGATTGACCGGATACGCCAAGCTGAACGCGAGCTGACAGTGTTGAGAGAGCGGCTTGACCAACGTGTTGGCAGTGTGTTCAAAGAGCGTGACCAGCAATTGAAGTCGGCGCTTAGGACGCTTGATGCTCTGAGCCCGCTGAAAATCATGGACAGGGGCTACGCCATTCCGTTTCATGACGGCGAAGTGGTCAAGTCGGTTCATCAACTAACCACGGGCGACTGCTTAAGCTTGTCGCTGCAAGACGGCAATGTGCAAACAGTGGTCGAAGCGATCAATCCAAATGACAAGGAGCGCGAATAAATGGCTGAAAATAAATTGATGTTTAATGATGCAATGGAGCAATTGGAAGAGATCGTGCGTTTGCTCGAACAAGGCGATGTGCCGCTTGAAGAAGCGCTGACGCTGTACCAGAAAGGCATGGAGCTGTCGAAGTTATGCCATGACAAATTGAAAAATGCTGAGAACCAGCTGGTGACGATGATGAAAGACGGAAAAGAAGTGCCTGCTGAGATCGAAGGGGAAGGGAATGCGCAATGAACTTAAAACAATTCAGAACCCATTATGAACCGGCCATTCAGCAGGAAATGGCTGAGCTGATCAGTGGATTGACAGTGCCGGAATCATTGAAAGCATCGATGCATTATTCTTTGCAAGCAGGCGGCAAACGCATCCGCCCCATGTTGCTTTTGGCAGTTATGCATGAGCAAGGCGCTGCGCATCCGGATGCGTTGAAAGTGGCATCTGCCATTGAAATGATTCATACATATTCGTTGATTCATGACGATTTGCCGAGCATGGACAATGACGATTTGCGCCGCGGCATGCCGACTAACCATAAAGTATTCGGAGAAGCGGTCGCCATTTTGGCTGGAGATGCTTTATTAACTTACAGTTTTGGCATTTTGGCGCGTTTGGAGGATGTCACGGCGGAAGACAAAGTGCGGCTTATCGATCTTTTGTCGACAGCAGCAGGCGCAGAAGGCATGGTTGGCGGACAAGTTCTTGATATCGAAGGTGAAGAGAAGCAGTTGAGCCTGGAAGAATTGGAGCAAGTCCATTTACTGAAAACCGGCGCTTTATTGACTTATAGTATCATTTCCGGAGCGATTCTCGCCGGGGCGAGTTCTGAACAATTGGTGGCGCTTTCAACATTCGGCCGCCATCTAGGCTTGGCGTTCCAAATCCAGGATGATATTTTGGATGTAACGGGAACTTCCGAGGAACTCGGAAAAACAGCGGGCAAAGACGAAACGAGCGATAAAAGCACTTATCCCGGCATTTTGACATTGCCAAAAGCGAAGGAAAAACTTGATTTTCATGCTCAACAAGCGCTCCAAGCGATCGCTTCATTGCCTGGCGAGCAGCTGCTTTTGAAGGAATTAACCGAGTTGATCGTAGAGCGAAAGAGCTAAAGTCAATGCTCTAGTTTGTACATTTGTCGTGTACTGCTATAATATGGGGAGATAACCATACAGGAAAATTTAGAAAAAAGGTGTGTGATGGCAAATGGATCTTCAGTCGATAACTGGTCCATCTTTTCTTAAAGAGCTCAATCATGAACAATTAGAGCTTTTGAGTGAAGATATCCGTCGATTTCTTATAGAAAATCTATCAAAAACCGGGGGGCATATCGGGCCGAATTTAGGTGTAGTAGAGTTGACAATCGCGTTGCATCGCGTATTCAACAGCCCTGACGATAAGCTCATCTGGGATGTCGGGCATCAATCATATGTCCACAAAATCTTGACTGGCCGCGCCGGCCAATTCGATTCGCTGCGCCAGTTTAAAGGGCTGTGCGGCTTCCCGAAGCGCAACGAAAGCGAACATGATGTGTGGGAAACCGGCCATAGCTCGACGTCCTTGTCTGCTGCGATGGGCATGGCTGCTGCACGCGATATCAAGAAAGATTCGAACTACGTCATTCCGATCATCGGGGACGGTGCCTTAACGGGTGGCATGGCGTTTGAAGCATTGAACCATATCGGTCATGCACAGACGGACATGACGGTCATCTTGAATGACAACGAAATGTCCATTGCACCGAACGTTGGTGCGCTTCATAGCGTACTTGGGCGGATGCGTACAGCGAACAAATACAATAAAGTTAAAGACGATCTTGAATACTTGCTGAAAAAAGTTCCGGCAGTTGGCGGGAAACTGGCTTCGACTGCAGAGCGCGTCAAAGACAGCTTGAAATATTTAGTCGTGTCCGGCATGTTTTTTGAAGAACTGGGCTTTACTTATTTGGGACCGATCGACGGACATGACCTAGAAGAGCTTGAAGACAATCTTCAATATGCGAAAAAAACCAAGGGGCCGGTTCTGCTCCACGTTATTACGAAAAAAGGCAAAGGCTATTTGCCGGCTGAACAAGATAAAATCGGTACATGGCATGGCATTGGGCCGTACAAGATGGAGACCGGTGATCTAGTGAAATCATCAAGCTCAGGCGCACCGTCTTGGAGTGGGCTGATTGCCGAAACGACACGCAAGCTTGCGCGCAGCGATGAGCGCATCGTCGCGATCACACCGGCGATGCCGGTCGGATCAAAGCTTGAAGGTTTTGCATCGGAATTCCCAGAGCGCATGTTCGACGTCGGTATCGCTGAACAGCATGCAACGACGATGGCAGCAGGACTTGCGACTCAAGGGATGAAGCCATTCTTGGCCATCTATTCCACATTCCTGCAACGCGCCTATGATCAGGTTGTCCATGACGTTTGCCGCCAGAACTTGAACGTCTTTATCGGCATCGACCGTTCAGGCCTCGTAGGTGCAGACGGAGAAACGCATCAAGGCGTATTCGATATCGCGTTCTTGCGCCATCTGCCGAACATGGTGTTAATGATGCCAAAAGATGAAAACGAAGGACAGCATATGGTCAAAACGGCGATCGATTATGACGGCGGCCCGATTGCGCTGCGCTACCCGCGCGGCAATGGGCTCGGCGTTGCGATGGACAACGAACTCAAAGCGATTCCGATCGGCAGCTGGGAAGTGCTCACAGAAGGCAAGGACGCTGTGATTTTGACATTCGGCACTACCATCCCGATGGCACTCAAGGCGGCACAGCAATTAAGTGAAGAAGGCATCCAGGCAGAAGTTGTCAATGCGCGTTTCATCAAGCCGATGGACGAAGAGATGCTCGAATCGATTTTCGGTCGCGGCGTGCCGGTCATCACGATCGAAGAAGCAGTCGTGCAAGGAGGATTCGGCAGCGCGGTGCTCGAATACGCGCACGACAATGGCCACCACCATTCCGTTATCGATCGGATGGGTATTCCAGATCTCTTTATCGAACATGGCGATGTCGCTGAATTGATGGATGAAATTCATTTGAATAGCGATGAAGTTGTCCGGAGAGTGAAATTGCATGTACAGCAAGATGCAAAACAACAGGAGCGGTCGAACGTTCTATGAATAAAGTAAAAAAAGAGCGTGTAGATGTCCTGCTTGTCGAGCGCGGCATTTGCGAAACACGCGAAAAAGCAAAACGCGCCATCATGGCGGGTGTCATCTTTTCAGGAAGCGAACGCATGGACAAACCGGGAGAAAAAATCGCCCACGATGCACCGCTCGAGAAAAAAGGCAATGATTTGCGCTACGTCAGCCGAGGCGGCTTGAAGCTGGAAAAAGCGCTCGCTGAGTTTGATGTGTCGGTGGATGGCAAAATGATGCTAGATATCGGTTCATCTACCGGCGGCTTTACCGATTGTGCCTTGCAAAACGGTGCACGCCATGGCTATGCACTCGATGTCGGCTATAACCAGTTGGCATGGACCATCCGTCAAGACCCGAGGGTGACGGTCATGGAGCGCACCAATTTCCGCCATTGCAAACCGGAAGATTTCACGGAAGGCTTGCCGGAAATGGCGACAATCGACGTATCGTTCATATCCTTGCGCATCATTTTGCCGGTGTTGAAAACCATTTTGGTTCCCGGCGGTGACTGCATTGCACTCGTCAAGCCGCAGTTTGAGGCTGGACGGGACAAAGTCGGCAAAAAAGGCATTGTCCGTGAACCGAAAGTCCATCAGGAAGTACTGGAGAAAGTCGCTTCTTATGCTGTCGAGTGCGGATTTGAAGTGAGAGCGATGACCCATTCGCCGATAACCGGCGGAGAAGGAAATATCGAATTTCTATTCCATCTCGTCTCCAATTCAACAGAAGAAAAAAGCGCGGTTCCGGATATGCGATCAATTGAGCAAACCGTAGAACATGCTCATGCTGCTTTTAAAGAAAAAGCAAGCTTGCTATAACAAACGGGCGGAGAAAAAGCACCTTTTTCTCTGTCCGTTTTGTCGTATATGGTTGAATTTCCGCTATGGCGCGAAAATTGGATAGTCTAGCTGGCGTGTCTTAGCGTCCCGCCGTGAAGTTTTCTTGTTTTCGAATCCATTTAGAGGTACGATATAAAGTATATGGAATAATTATTCACTCAAGGGGGAGCACCATGAACAAAGGACAACGTCATATCAAAATCCGCGACTTGATTTCAAATCGCGAAATCGAAACGCAAGATGATTTGGTCGACTTACTGAAAGCTGCGGGTTATGAAGTGACGCAAGCGACCGTTTCAAGGGATATTAAGGAATTGCACCTGGTTAAAGTCCCGTTGCAGGACGGGCGCTATAAATACAGCTTGCCAGCAGACCAGCGTTTTAATCCGATGCAGAAGCTGCACCGCGCGCTGACAGATGCGTTTGTCAGCATAGATGGAGCAAGCCATTTTCTTGTCATGAAAACATTGCCCGGCAATGCCCATGCGATCGGTTCATTGATTGACCATTTGGACTGGGAGGAAATTCTCGGCACGATTTGCGGAGATGATACGTGTTTGATTATTTGCCGTGATGTCGAACACCGTGAAGTGTTGAAACAACGTTTGATCGAAATGCTTTAAATAAAGAGGTGGATGTATATGCTGCGTGAACTGGACATACGCAATTTTGCAATTATCGATACATTATCGGTCAGTTTTACAGAAGGCATGACGGTCTTGACAGGTGAAACAGGCGCCGGTAAATCGATCATCATCGATGCTGTGCATTTGCTCGCAGGCGGGCGCGGCAGCGTGGAGTTTATTCGCCATGGCGCCCAAAAGGCCGAAATCGAAGGTTTGTTCCAAATTGAAGGCGATGCACATCCGGTTTATAAAAAACTGGAAGACTTCGGAATTCAGGCGAGTGACGGGGACGTCGTGCTGCGGCGCGAACTCAATGGCAAAGGAAAAAATGTCTGCCGCATCAACGGCAAGCTTGTGACCATTTCGATTTTGCGTGAAGTGGGCGCGGCGCTTATTGATATCCATGGCCAGCATGAAACACAAGAGTTGATGGATGAGAAGCAGCACCTCCATTTATTGGACCAATTTGCCGGAAAGTCATTGATGAAAGCGAAAGACGGCTATACCCATACATTCGACAAATATACAAAACTAAAGCGTGAATTCGCGAGTTACAATGAAAACGAACAGCAAATTGCCCAGCGCATCGATTTATTGACTTTCCAGTTACGAGAGATTGAAGAAGCGCAACTAGTGCCGGGAGAAGAAGAGATTTTGCTTGAAGAACGCAAGCGATTACAGAATTTCACCAAAATCTTCGAATCGATTTCACAGGCGCACGAAGCGATTCAAGGTGAGTCCAAAGGGCTTGATTGGGTCGGCAATGCCATGTCGGAACTTGAACATGCAGCAGCTGTCGACGAACAATTCCAAGAAGCCTCTGAATCGGTCGCCGGGGCATTTTATCAGTTGCAGGACACATCGACTGAAATCAAGCGCATACTCGACCAATTGGAATTCGATCCCGAGCGGCTGGCTGAAATTGAACAGCGCATGACACTTTTGCAGTCTTTAAAGCGCAAATACGGGGCTTCTGTCGAAGATATGCTGTTGTATCATGAAGAGCGTGCCGATGAACTCGATAAATTGCTTAACCGTGATCAGCGCTTGCGCCTCGATCAGGAGAAATTAAAAGAGTTGACTGAAGATTTGCGCGTGGAAGCGGAGGAATTGACTTTGCTCCGGAAGCAAGCTGCGGCGAAATTATCGCGTGCCATTATGGAGCAATTAAAAGAGCTTCATATGGGCAAAGCTTCTTTTGATGTCAATTTTAATTTGTTGCCAAAAGGGAAATTCGACCGCTACGGGCATGACAGCATCGCTTTCCATATTTCCACCAATGTTGGGGAACCGCTGAAGCCGTTGACAAAAGTCGCATCCGGCGGCGAGTTATCGCGAATGATGCTGGCATTGAAAACCATTTTCTCGAAGCATCAAGGCATCACATCGATTATTTTCGATGAAGTCGACACAGGGGTGAGTGGCCGTGTGGCACAGGCGATTGCCGAAAAAATCGCCGCCATAGCACGTCATTCCCAAGTGTTGTGCATTTCTCATTTGCCTCAAGTGGCAGCGATGGCCGATCAACATTTATTCATCGAGAAAAAAGTATCGAAAGAGCGGACAACGACAGCTGTGAAAGAATTGACTGGACGCAAGCGCACCGAAGAAATGAGCCGCATGTTGTCGGGAGCTGAAATCACCGAGTTGACTTTGCAGCACGCTGAAGAGTTATTATCTCTGGCTAATGACCGAAAGCTATTGATGAAATAACGATCGATACGTATTTTAGGAGAGAAGACCATGGAGAAAATTAGAATCGCTATTGCCGATGACAACCGGGAACTTGTAGAGTTGATGACCGAATTCCTCTTGGCGCAGCCGAATATGGAAGTGGTTGGAGTGGCATACGACGGCAGGGAATGTATCGGCCTGCTGGAACAAACCGAAGTGGATATTTTGCTGTTGGATATTATTATGCCTTATCTAGATGGCATTGCCGTATTGGATGTGCTTCGTTCTAATGAACAATTGAGCAAAATCCATGTCATCATGCTTTCGGCGTTCGGTCAGGAATCGATTATGAGCCAGGCGGCCGATTATGGCGCTTCCTATTTCATCATGAAACCGTTCGAATCGGAACGACTCGTCGTCCAGATCAACCATATTATGAAAAATGGGGACAGCAGATCTAAAGCGGGCGTGGTGACGGTGGATGAATTGATTACGATCCGCCTAAAAGATATCGGCGTTCCGCCGCACTTGAAAGGCTATGTCTACTTGAAGGCGGCGGTGTCACTAGTCCAGCAGGAACAAGCGCTGCTAGGGAAAGTGACAAAAGAGCTGTATCCGAAAATCGCCTTGAAGTTTGATACGACGGCCGCGCGAGTGGAACGCTCCATCCGCCACGCGATCGAGCAAGTATGGGTGCGAGCTGAATCGGTGGGCCATATAGCTTCTGTCATCGGCTATAGCGAAGCACATTTGCAATCCAAACCGTCGAACTCAGAGTTTATCGCCATGATCGTCGACAGCCTAGGCAATCAAGAACAATGAATAGACGGAAACCGCCACCTTCAAAGGGAGCGGTTTTTTTATGTGTTAGCTTCGTTGCTTGACATGTACTAAGCTACATAAGGAATTATAAAAAAATCAAAAAATAGCTAACAACAAGCTTGAGCAGATCCAACAAATCGTCCACATGTTACAATTAGATCATCATTTGAGCGGCCGCTAAGGGAGGGGAAGAGATGCGCAGTGTAGAAATTTATGCACATCGCGGAGCTTCGGGACAAGCACTGGAAAATACGTGGCCTGCATTCAAGCTGGCCCATCAATTGGGTGTCGGGATCGAACTCGATGTCCAGTTGACTCAAGACGGCGTTGCGGTGGTTTACCACGATCAGCACTTCAAGCGGCTGGCTGGCAGTAAAAGGGTTATTTCCGCTACCCCGTATCATATCGTAGAGTCCATTGCTGTGCGAAAACGCTTCAAGCGTTTTGACAGACATGTTATTCCGTTAGCATCTGAGGTGTTGGCGTGGGCCAGTGCACAACAAATCCCATTAAATATTGAACTTAAAGCTTCTGTCGGAAATCATCCGTCCGGGCCGGAAATCATCGCCGATTTGTTAAGCGAGGTGCAAAACTATCATCTTTCCTCTTTTGATATTACCTTGCTTGAGCGGGTAAAAGCATTGCGCCCGGACATTGAAGTGGCCTGGATCATAAAAAAAGCCCAGCAATGGGATGAACTGATGGATAAAGAATGGGTCGACGGCATCCATTTCCATAAGCGTTTCCATCGCTCAAAATGGCTCGAACCGGCGGCCGCACTCAATAAACCCATCCGTCTTTATGGCATCTCAGGAAATGAACGTCTATTGCAATCGCTTCATCCATCCGTCAAAGGGCTCATCACCAATTACCCGGAACGCCTTTTGTAGTTGCGCCTACACAAAAAAAGACAGCCAGGAATTAATCCTGGCTGTCTTTTTTTTGTGTGCAGCTGTACGTCCTTATCGTTTTTGGAATCGTTCCGATACATTGCCTTTTTTACGGTCGCGATTCAATAGGAAACCGGCAAAAAATCCGATGCTGATGACCGTAAAGAACATACCGAGCGTGAACTGCATCCAAAGCGCGGGATAAGGTTCTAGCAATTTATTGAAAAGGGTATCCCGCATTAGTTTAATGCCGTAAGCGGCCATGATCCCGGGAATCAGCAATATGATAAATGCAATCAATCGTCCCATCTATTCCACATCCTTCATCGTCTATTGTTTCCAATCTGCTCAAAGTTGTCAAGAATTCTTCACTGCTGTAGTCTATAACTAACTGTGCAGTGTATTGCACGAACAGCTAAGGAAAGGTTTGAAGAAAATTGCAAAAAGTCATCATAATTGGAGGCGGCATCGGGGGATCAGCTATCCTGAAACTATTGGTGGAGTCGGGATTGTTTCATGTTGAAGGCGTCGCAGACATCGATCCTGCTGCACCTGCTTTACTTGCAGCTTCAAAATACAGTATTGCCACTGCCTCGGATTATCGCGAATTGACGAAGGCTGTCGATATCGTCTTCAATGTGACGGGCAATGACGAGTTGACGCAGCGCTTGCGCCATTATTATCCGCCGCGCACAGTCATTATTCCGGGAAGTGTTGCGAATATATTCGTCCGTTTGATGGACGAAAAAGAACATTATATTAACCGCTTAAGCAATGAAAGCCACAAAGGATCCATCATTTTCAACTCGATCGATGAAGGAATGGTCGGAATCGATTGCAATAACCATATCAATTTCATCAACCGCAGCGCTGCGCGCATGTTGGGCGTAGAGCAGCAAAGCGCGATTGGACGCCACATACACGAGCTTATCTCGATGAGTGAGCTTCCGCGGATCGCGCAAACCGGCAGAACGGAATTGAATCGTGAATTGGAATTAAAAGATGGATCGAAAATCGTTACAAGCCGTTTCCCAATGATTGATGAAAATGGTGAACTGATCGGTGCGTTCGCCGTCTTCAAAGACATTACAGAAGTCGTTTCGCTGGCAGAGGAAATTACCGATTTGAAAGAAATCCAAACGATGCTCCAAGCCATCATCCAATCCAGTGATGATGCCATTTCCGTTGTTGATGAAAAAGGTTATGGCTTATTGGTCAACCCAGCATATACGCGCATTACGGGTTTGGAAATGGACCAAGTGATCGGGCGTCCGGCGTCTGCGGATATTTCAGAAGGCGAGAGCATGCATTTAAAGGCGCTGCAGACGCGCAAGCCGGTACGCGGTGTCAATTTGAAAGTCGGCCCATCTAAAAGGGAAGTCATTGTCAACGTCGCACCGATTATCGTCGACAATCAATTAAAAGGAAGCGTCGGCGTCATCCATGACACCACGGAAATCCGCTCGCTCATGAAAGAATTGGACAGGGCACGAAGCATTA
The DNA here is from genome assembly GCF_042654465.1 of Planococcus dechangensis. Taxonomy (NCBI): domain Bacteria; kingdom Bacillati; phylum Bacillota; class Bacilli; order Caryophanales; family Caryophanaceae; genus Planococcus; species Planococcus dechangensis. The sequence goes on from NZ_JBHSGL010000005.1 coordinate 217,028, forward strand.
TCCGGACCTTGGAGTCGAAATATACGTTCGATGACATTATCGGATTGTCATCGGAGATGCAGCTGTCCTTACAGCAGGCGAAACTCGCGGCCCAGACACTCGTGACGGTGCTATTGCGCGGGGAGTCAGGCACTGGCAAGGAATTATTTGCCCACGCTATCCACAGCGCCAGTGAGCGCCAGTTCAATAAGTTTGTGCGCGTCAATTGTGCGGCGGTATCGAGCGAACAGCTTGATGCAGAACTGTTCGGTTACGAAGAAGGTGCTGCGCCCGACAATCGGACTGGCACAAAGCGCGGCCTTTTGGAAGAAGCGAACAACGGCAGCATTTTCCTCGACGAAATCGGGGAGTTGTCTCCGCAAATCCAAAGCAAATTGCTGCGGGTGCTGCAAGAGCACGAGACGCTTCGCATCGGCGGAACCAAACCGATACCGGTCAATGTCCGTGTCATCGCCTCAACCAATGCCAATATGGAAAAAGCGCTGCTCGACGGAACATTCCGCGAAGATCTTTATTATCGCCTGAACCGCATGCCAATTTTAATTCCGCCGCTTAGAAGCCGCAAACAAGATATCCCGCGCATTACCGATCGGTTGCTTTTGAAATTGAATCAGGAATATGGCCGAAATGTAGAAAGTCTATCGGATAAAGCGTTGCAGTATTTAAAGATGTACGATTGGCCCGGCAATGTCCGTGAACTTGAAAACATCTTGAGCCGTTCGATGATTTTCATGCAGATGAATGACAAAGTCATGACCGAAGAACACATCCCGCTCAATATGCTGAAATCCAAAGAAGCAAAAAATGAAGTGGTAATCCCGGCGTCAGCGCCCTTGCAGGAGCAATTGGAAACGCTCGAACGCAGCATCCTTCATCGCGCGCTTGAAGATGCCAAAGGCAATAAGTCGAAAACTGCCAAACAACTCGAAATTTCATTGCGAACTTTGTACTATAAATTGGAAAAATTCGGACTACTGTAGATTTTTGCAATCATTTGCAAGGTTTTGCAAGAATTTGCAAAGAGATGCGCCGTATTTAGCAAATAAAACGCTTACATCCCTTATATCTCAGGCTTTCTTCTGTTTTAATTAAAAAGAATGAGGTGATAGAAATGACCACTTTACAGAGCATCGCCGATGAAATCGACTTGTCGAATGATCACGCTGTCGCCGTTGCGGCAGCCGCTGACTCCGCTGTCCTTGAAGCCATCAGTTTGGCGCTTGAACAGAATTTGGCAAGCTTTCATCTATATGATGATGAAACAACATTAAAACAATTGATACTAACCGATTTCCCCCATTTGACTGACCACCCGAAGCTGACGATTCACCATGCGAAGGGACCGCAGCAAGCGGCGAAAGAAGCCGTCAGGGCCGTCTTCCACAATGACGCCACTGTCTTGATGAAAGGCCATATCCCGACAGCTATCTTAATGAAAGCCGCATTGAATGCCGAATATGGCTTGCGTACGGGCAAGGTTTTGTCCCACGTCGCGGCATTTGAAGTGGCGGGCTATGACCGGCTGATCTTCGTCACTGATGCTGGAATGAATTTGGAGCCGACGCTTCAGGAAAAGGCGCAGATCATCCGCAACGCGGTGCATGTGGCACGCTCGGTAGGCGTAGACACGCCGGTTGTTGCAGCACTTGCAGCGGTTGAAGTTATCAATCCGGCGATGCAGGCAACGCTCAATGCGGCAGCACTGATGGGCATGAACAAGCGCGGCCAAATCACGGATTGCATCGTGGACGGGCCACTCGCATTAGACAACGCTATTTCTACAGAAGCTGCCAAGCATAAAGGCATTGACGGAGATACTGCAGGAAATGCAGATATCTTGCTTGTGCCGAATATTGAAGCAGGCAACATCCTGTATAAATCGCTCGTTTATTTTTCGAAAGCCAAGGTCGGCGGCATCATCGCAGGCGCCAAAGCACCGATCGTGTTGACATCGCGCGCCGACAGTGCAGAAAGCAAATTATTCTCTCTCGCTATAGCCTTGCGCTCAGCTGCTTTATAAAATCAGCCGCAATCAATGGGAAAACTTCACTAATTGATAGCAATTCTATACACAACATACAAGCGGGACAAACCACTAGGAGGAATTATAAAATGGAAATTTTTAAAAAAATGGAAGAACATGATTACGAGCAATTGGTATTTTGCCAAGATAAAAACTCCGGGCTGAAAGCCATTATCTGCATCCATGATACGACTCTTGGACCAGCACTAGGCGGCACGCGCATGTGGAACTATGCAACAGAAGAAGAAGCCATTGAAGATGCTATCCGCTTAGGCCGAGGAATGACTTATAAAAACGCAGCAGCTGGATTAAACCTTGGCGGCGGAAAAACCGTCATCATCGGCGATCCACTAAAAGACAAAAACGAAGAAATGTTCCGTGCATTCGGCCGCTTTATCCAAGGCTTGAACGGCCGTTACATTACAGCCGAAGATGTTGGTACAACTGTTGCTGACATGGATATGATCCACGAAGAAACGGATTTTGTCACAGGCATTTCACCGGCATTCGGTTCTTCAGGCAACCCATCACCTGTCACTGCATACGGCGCATATATCGGCATGAAAGCTGCAGCGCTTGAAGCATTCGGCGACGATTCCCTAGAAGGTAAAACAGTTGCCGTCCAAGGTGTCGGAAACGTAGCTTACCCACTATGCGAGTACTTGCACAAAGAAGGTGCTAAATTGATCGTCACGGACATTAACAAACAAGCGGTCCAGCGTGCAGTCGATGCGTTCGGCGCTACAGCGGTCGAGCCAAACGACATCTACTCGCAAGAAGCGGACATTTTTGCACCGTGTGCAATGGGCGCAATCATCAACGACGACACGATTCCTCAATTGAAAGTGAAAGTGGTTGCAGGATCGGCGAACAACCAATTGAAAGAACAACGCCACGGCGATGAGCTTGAAGCACGCGGCATTGTTTATGCACCGGATTTCGTCATCAACTCAGGCGGTGTCATCAACGTAGCGGATGAGCTTTACGGATACAATAACGAACGTGCGATGAAGCGCGTTGAAACCATTTACGACAGCATCACGCGTATTTTCGAAATCGCGAAGCGCGACGGGATTCCAAGCTATATCGCTGCTGACCGCATGGCGGAAGAACGCATCGAGCGCGTACGCAAATCAAGAAGCCAGTTCCTGCGCAACGGTTACAGCCACGACATTTTAAGCAGACGTTAAAGTTGAAAGAAGAAATGGAGGAAATCGATGTGCAAAAACAGCTGAATCGAATTCTGGTCATTAATCCCGGCTCAACTTCGACAAAGATCGGCGTTTTTGACAACGATGTACAGATCCTTGAAAAGACTATCCGCCACTCAACAGAAGAGTTGGCGGATTTCCCTGCCATTATTGACCAGTTTCAATTTCGTAAACAAACAATTTTACAAGCGCTCGATGAAGAGGGCATGAACGTATCGAAACTTGCCGCAGTGTGCGGAAGAGGCGGATTGCTTCGCCCGATCGAAGGCGGTACATATGCCGTTAACGAAGAAATGCTCAACGATTTGCGCGAAGGCTATTCTGGCCAGCACGCTTCCAATCTCGGGGGCATCATCGCCAACGAAATTGCCGAAGGGCTTAATATTCCGGCCTTTATCGTCGATCCGGTAGTCGTTGATGAACTAGCGCCGATTGCACGGGTATCCGGATTTTCACTCATTGAACGCAAGTCGATTTTCCATGCGCTCAACCAAAAAGCAGTGGCGAGACGCTATGCTAAAGAAACAGGGCGCTCCTATAAAGACTTGCGTCTCATCGTCACCCATATGGGCGGCGGCATCACGGTCGGTGTCCACGAAGATGGAAAAGTAATCGATGTCAACAATGGATTGCACGGCGACGGGCCATTTAGTCCGGAACGTGCGGGCACAGTGCCTGCTGGTGATTTGGTCGAACTATGCTTTTCCGGACAATATTATCGCCATGAGATTATGAAGAAATTGGTCGGACAAGGCGGATTGGTCGGATATCTCGGTACCAACGATGCTGTAACGGTCGAAAAACGCATTCAAAAAGGCGATAAAGATGCACAGATGATTTATGACGCGATGGCGTATCAGGTAGCAAAAGAGATCGGTTCTGCCAGCACCGTCTTAAAAGGGCAAGTGGATGCCATCATTTTGACGGGCGGCCTGGCGTACGGCAAAGATTTTGTCAAAGTCATTTCTGACCGAATCTCCTGGATTGCCGATGTCGTGGTCCATCCTGGGGAAAACGAATTACAGGCACTCGCGGAAGGTGCGAGCCGTGTTCTAGATGGTGAAGAACAAGCGAGAATCTACCCGAACGGTTAATTAATTTAATAGGAGGAATACCTTATGGCTCAAAATTACGATGTCGTCATTTTAGGCGGCGGGACGGGCGGTTATGTAGCAGCGATCCGTTCAGCACAACTCGGACTGAAAACAGCAATCGTCGAAAAAGGCAATTTGGGCGGCACTTGCTTGCACCAAGGCTGTATCCCGAGCAAAGCACTTTTGCGTAGTGCAGAAGTATACGCAACGACGAAAAACCATGCCGCAGAATTCGGCGTCAATACCGGTGATGTTTCACTTGATTTTTCCCGTGTACAACAGCGTAAACAAGGAATCGTCGATCAATTGCATGCAGGCGTTCAAGGATTGATGAAAAAAGGCAAAATCGATGTGTATGAAGGCATTGGCCGTATCCTAGGGCCATCTATCTTTTCTCCAAACCCGGGGACGATTTCGGTGGAGATGAAAAACGGGGAAGAAAACGAAATGTTGATTCCAAATAACGTCATCATCGCGACGGGCTCGCGCCCACGCACTTTACCGGGACTTGATATTGACGGTGAATTCGTCATGAGTTCGGACGAAGCGCTAGTCATGAGCGAATTGCCGAAATCGATCTTGATTGTCGGCGGCGGCGTCATCGGAATCGAGTGGGCTTCCATGCTCAACGACTTCGGCGTCGAAGTGACGGTTCTTGAATACGCGGAGCGCATCATTCCGACAGAAGATAAAGACATTTCCAAAGAAATGCTGAAATTACTAAAGAAAAAAGGCGTTAAATTCGCGACAAGCGCGAAAGTCTTACCGGAAACGGTAGAAAAAGGCGACGGCAAAGTGACGATCCAAGCCGAAATCAACGGCAACAACGAAACCTTCAGTGCAGAAAAAATGCTTGTATCGGTCGGACGCCAAGCGAACGTCGAAAACATCGGAATCGAAAACACGGACATAATTGTCGAAAAAGGCTTTATCCAAGTGAAAAGCACATTCCAGACGAGAGAATCCCATATTTATGCGATCGGCGACGTTATCGGCGGCATGCAGCTAGCACACGTAGCTTCGCATGAAGGCATTACAGCAGTCGAGCATATTAAAGGCAATACGCCGCATGCGATCAATTACGATTTGGTGTCGCGCGCCGTATATTCGAATCCGGAAGCGGCAAGCGTTGGAATTACCGAAGATCAAGCGAAAGAACAAGGCTACGAGATCAAAACGGGTAAATTTTCGTTCAAAGCAATAGGTAAAGCGCTCGTTTACGGGGAATCTGATGGGTTTGTTAAGATCATCGCAGACAAAGAAACCAATGATATTCTCGGTGTCCATATGATCGGGCCGCACGTGACCGATATGATCTCTGAAGCAGGTCTTGCCATGGTACTCGACGCAACACCGTGGGAAATCGCGGAGACGATCCATCCGCACCCGACGCTTTCAGAAGTGATGGGTGAAGCGGCTTTGGCGGTAGACGGAAAAGCGATCCATAGTTAAAGGAGGAATTTCAATGGCTACGAAACACGAAGAAGTAGGATTGACTAATGAAGACTTATTGAACATCTATGAAACGATGATGACAGCGCGCCGTGTCGATGAACGCATGTGGCTCTTAAACCGTGCAGGTAAGATTCCATTCGTCATCTCTTGCCAAGGCCAGGAAGCGGCACAAGTTGGCGCAGCATATGCTCTCGATAACACGAAAGATTATGTGGCACCATATTACCGTGACCTTGGTGTTGTATTGCACTTCGGAATGACACCGAAAGAATTGATGTTGTCGGCATTCGCTAAGGCGGAAGATCCAAACTCAGGAGGGCGCCAGATGCCTGGACATTTCGGGCAGAAGAAAAACCGCATCTTGACGGGCTCATCTCCGGTAACGACTCAATTGCCGCACGCAGTCGGTGTTGCGTTGGCAGGAAAAATGAAAAAGCAGGATTTCATTACATTCAATACACTAGGTGAAGGTTCTTCCAACCAAGGTGATTTCCACGAAGGCTTGAACTTTGCAGGCGTCCATAAATTGCCGGTCATCACGATGGTCGAAAACAACCGCTATGCGATTTCCGTTCCTTACGAACGCCAAGTGGCGAGCAAAAACGTTTCGGACCGCGCAGCAAGCTACGGCATGCCGGGTGTGACGATCGACGGCAATGACCCAATCGAAGTATATAAGCACGTCAAAGAAGCGGCAGATCGCGCACGCCGCGGTGAAGGCCCGAGCCTGATCGAAACGGTTTCCGAGCGCATGACGGCCCACTCATCTGATGATGACCACCGCCAATATCGTTCAGCCGACGAACTCGCTGCGCAAAAAGAAAAAGACCCGATCTTGTTGTTCGGTGCTTATTTAAAAGAACATGGCATCATGAACGATGAACTTGAGAAAGAAATCAATGACCGCATCATGGTCCTCGTCAACGAAGCGACGGATTATGCGGAAAATGCACCATATGCACCAGCAGAAAGCGCGATGAAATACGTTTATGCTGAAAAAGGAGGAAACGAATAATGGCCGTTATGAGTTATATCGATGCCATCACGCTTGCCATGAAAGAAGAAATGGCACGTGACGAAAACGTTTTCGTACTAGGGGAAGATGTCGGGAAAAAAGGCGGCGTGTTTAAAGCAACGCAAGGCCTTTACGATGAATTCGGCGAAGACCGCGTTCTCGATGCGCCGCTTGCCGAGTCAGCTATTGCCGGAGTCGGCATCGGTGCAGCGATGTATGGTTTGCGCCCGATCGCAGAATTCCAATTTGCCGATTTCATCATGCCGGCAGTCAACCAAATCATCTCGGAAGCTTCACGCATCCGTTATCGTTCAAATAACGACTGGTCTTGCCCGATCGTCTTCCGTGCACCATTCGGAGGCGGCGTTCACGGCGCGCTTTACCATTCCCAATCAGTAGAAGCGGTATTCGCCAACCAACCAGGTCTTAAAATCGTTATCCCATCCACGCCATATGATGCAAAAGGCTTGTTGAAAGCAGCCATTCGCGACGACGATCCGGTCATGTTCTTTGAACATAAACGTGCATACCGTCTGATCAAAGGCGAAGTGCCAGAAGAGGATTACACGATCGAAATCGGCAAAGCGGATGTCAAACGCGAAGGTGAAGACATCACTGTCATCACATACGGTTTAGCTGTCCATTTCGCATTGCAAGCGGCAGAGCGCTTGGCAGAAGATGGCTACTCAGTCCACATCTTGGACTTGCGCACCATTTATCCGCTAGACAAAGAAGGCATCATCGAAGCTGCGAAAAAGACCGGAAAAGTCTTGCTCGTCACGGAAGACAATAAAGAAGGCAGCATCATCGGCGAAGTCGCAGCGATCATCGCTGAAAACTGCCTATTCGACCTCGATGCACCAATCAAGCGCCTAGCCGGACCGGACATCCCGGCAATGCCATACGCACCGACCATGGAGAAATTCTTCATGATCAACCCAGACAAAGTCGAAAAAGCCATGAGAGAACTCGCGGAGTATTAATAGAAAAGCGGAAATGGCCGTTAAGGTTCGACAGGCATAAGACAGGCTGGCGAAGCGGCGCTCTTTGCCGCACAGTCAGCCTGGCTTATGACCCAAGAAGCTGGCTGTTGGAGCTAGACACAAAGAAAAGCGGAAACAGCCGTTTAGCTTCGACAGGCATAAGACGAACCGGCGAAGTGGCGCTCTTTGCCACACAGCCGAGGCGGCTTATGACCCAAGAAGCTGGCTGTTGGAGCTAGACATAAAGAAAAGCGGAAACAGCCGTTTTGCTCTGACAATACATCCATGCCTTACTTTCATAAATGAATACGCGCACTACAGATTGAAAAGGAGGAATCCCTTTGGCTATTGAAAAAATTACGATGCCTCAGCTCGGCGAGAGTGTCACTGAGGGCACAATCGAAAAATGGCTTGTTCAGCCAGGCGACCACGTCAATAAATACGACCCGCTGGCTGAAGTAAATACGGATAAAGTAACAGCGGAAGTCCCATCTTCATTTACCGGCACGATCAAGGAATTGATCGCCGCTGAAGGTGAAACTTTGGAAGTGGGCGAGATCGTCTGCACAATTGAAACAGAAGGCGGCGATTCTGCACCAGTAGAAGAAGCCAAACCAGCTGAAGGCGAAAAAGCGAATGAAATGCCGGCTGCAGGAGCCAAACCGACGAAAAACCTCGAAGGACAACAAGGTTCTGCAAAACCAGCGAAGCCACAAGGCGGCAAAGCACGTTATTCACCAGCTGTTCTTCGTTTGTCACAAGAACACGACATCGATTTGAACCAAGTGGAAGGCTCCGGAAACGAAGGACGCATCACACGCAAAGATTTGATGCAATTGATCGACAGCGGCAACATCCCGCAAGCTGGTGACCAGCAAGAACAAGCGCCACAAGCTGCTGAACCTGTCCAAGAATCAGCGCCTGAAGCACCGAAACAACCGGCGGCCAAACAAGCGCCGATCGAATCGGCACCAGGAGATATTGAGATTCCGGTATCTGGCGTGCGCAAAGCGATTGCAGCGAACATGCTCAAGAGCAAGCACGAAGCACCGCACGCTTGGATGATGATTGAAGTCGACGTAACGGATCTTGCGCAATTCCGCGATTCGATCAAAGGCGACTTCAAGAAAAAAGAAGGCTTCAACATCACGTATTTCGCTTTCTTCGTCAAAGCCATTTCACAAGCATTAAAAGAGTTCCCAATGATGAATTCCATGTGGGCTGGAGATAAGATCATCCAGAAAAAAGACATCAACATCTCGATCGCTGTCGCGTCAGACAATGCATTGTTCGTTCCGGTCATCAAAAATGCTGATGAAAAATCAGCTAAAGGCATCGGCCGCGAAATCAACGAATTGGCGCAAAAAGCGCGTACAGGCAAGTTGAAGTCTGCCGATATGCAAGGCGGCACGTTCACGGTCAACAACACAGGCTCGTTTGGTTCCGTCCAATCGATGGGCATCATCAACCACCCGCAAGCAGCAATTTTGCAAGTCGAATCGATTATCAAACGCCCGGTCATCATGGATGGCGGCATGATTGCAGCACGCGACATGGTGAACCTATGCTTGTCACTCGATCACCGTGTTCTTGACGGACTTGTCTGCGGCCAGTTCTTGGCACGCGTCAAAGAAATCCTCGAGAAAATGAACAAAGAAAACACTTCTGTCTATTAATGAAAAGTTTGGAGTCTTCGGACTTCAAGCTTTTTTTTCTTTCAGTAACCCGCTGTGTCAGGTAAACTGGAAATAGAAAGCATTGAGGAGGGAACAGTTTGACGATTGAATCGATGAAAAACATCCAGTTTCCGGAACATACATACGACGAATGGAAACAAGCGGCACAAGCTGCGCTCAAAGGAAAAGATTTCGACAAGGTAATGAAAACGCCAACAATTGAAGACATCACTCTCGAACCCCTTTATACAGAAAGCATGTTGGAGCGCACAGTATCCGATGTGGATGCACAAACGGCCACAGTGCAGAGCGGCAAGTTCCAGACTTCTTGGATCGTTGCACAAGAAATCGCGGCAGACGATGCCGAAACATTCTTAACGTTGACAAAAGACGATTTGGCGCGAGGCAATGAGGCAATCGTCTATACAAGTGCCCATCCATTCGACTGGTCCGATGCGCAACTCGAAGAATTGGCGGCGTTGATCGCCCGATATCCGATTTATTTTAAAATAATCGAAGAACAGGACCCGATTTTGCGTGTTTTTAAAATGCTGACGACCGAGCAACAAGAACAAGTGCAGGGGGTTATACATGGGGCTGGAACTATCGAGGCGCCACCCAAGGTACGCACCCAATTAATTGATACATTGCCGACGCATAACGCTGGCGGCACCATTATCCATGAACTCGGGGTCGCGCTGAGTATGATGGCTGAAACGTTGAAAGAACAATCTTTCCATCAAGCAGCCGATCAGTTCTGGGTGCGCTTTGCGGTCGATACACATTTCTTCCAGGAAATCGCCAAACTGCGCGCATTCCGTGTATTGTGGCAAGCATTTGGTTCTGCATACGGAGAGCAGTCACCACGCATTCCGATTTTCACGGAAACGTCAGTGCGCTCATATTCCAAATTGGATCCTTATGTCAATTTATTGCGCGCCGGCAATGCCACTTTCTCGGCCGTATTGGCTGGAACAGATGGGCACACGGTGCATCCTCACGATTTCCTGACGGTTCCGACGCCTTCTAGCCGACGCATTGCCCGTAATGTTCAACTAGTCATCAAAGAAGAATCCCATGTTTCGCATGTAACTGATGCTGCAGGCGGTTCTTATTTCATCGAGAGTTTGACGCGGCAATACGTTGAAGCTGCATGGAATTATTTCTGCGAAATCCAAGATGCGGGCGGTTATTCCGAAGTGAAACGCACGGGTTGGCTCACCGATGATATCCAAGCAAAATGGCTTGAACGCGAGCAGCAGGTGGCAAAACGCAAAACTTCATTGATCGGAACGAATGTTTACGCCAATCCGCAAGAACCGGTAAAAGACGCCAAAATCGACCCTGCGCATTTGGAATATATGACAGCTAAACGCTTGGCCACTCCTTTTGAGAAGCTGCGCGCACAAAGCCGTGAAACGACAATCAAATCGGCCATCATTCTGTTGGAGCCTTTGAAAGCGGTTAAACCGCAGGTAGACTTTGTGCAAGGTTTCCTTTCGGTTGCCGGAATCGAGCCGGAAATCAGCCCTTATCTATCGTCTGCAGATGAAGTCAATCGCTTTATCCATTCGGAAGAACTTGATTATGCGGTACTGTGCGGCAGTCAAGAAACTTTGGATAAAATCGTTCCTGGCTTGAAGCCGCAAACAGCTATCGATGTCGCCGGAAAATTGGACAGCGAGACGTTAGCGAGCTGGCAAGTTCATGGCGTCCGGGATACACTCCATACCGGAAAACCTTTGATCGATAAATTGAAAGATGTTTTATCGCTTGGAAAGGAGGCGCTATAAATGACGACACCTAATTTCAAAAGTGTAGATGTGAATAAGCTGAATCCTGTGCAAATGGCTGAACGCGACGACAGCGCTTTTATGACAAACGAAGGAATTGCCGTTAAACCGTTTTACACATCCAAAGATTTGAACAAACCACAGTCGAGTTTGCCTGGAATGGCTCCGAACGTCCGTGGGCCATATCCGACTATGTTTGTGTCCCGTCCTTGGACAGTGCGTCAATATGCCGGATTCTCGACAGCCGAAGAAAGCAATGCGTTCTACCGCCGCAATTTGGCGATGGGGCAAAAAGGTTTATCGGTCGCATTCGATCTTGCGACACATCGCGGCTATGATTCCGATCATCCACGCGTTGTAGGAGATGTCGGGAAAGCGGGTGTGGCCATCGACAGCGTCGAAGACATGAAAATCTTGTTCGACGGCATCCCGCTTGACCAGATGTCGGTATCGATGACGATGAACGGTGCAGTCGTGCCGATCATGGCATTCTTTATCGTGGCAGCAGAAGAACAAGGCGTATCGCCTGAGCAACTTGCCGGTACGATCCAAAACGATATTTTAAAAGAATACATGGTACGCAATACGTACATCTATCCTCCAGCCATGTCGATGCAGATCATCGCAGATATTTTTAAATATACATCCGACCATATGCCGAAATTCAATTCGATTTCCATTTCCGGCTATCATATCCAAGAAGCGGGAGCTACAGCAGATATCGAACTTGCTTATACGCTCGCAGACGGATTGGAATATGTCCGTACAGGACTCGATGCAGGCATCGGAATCGATCATTTCGCCCCGCGTTTGTCTTTTTTCTGGGGCATCGGCATGAATTACTTTATGGAAGTGGCGAAAATGCGTGCAGGCCGCGAAATTTGGGCCAAGATGATGAAGAGCTTCGAGCCGCAAAACCCGAAATCACTGGCGCTCCGCACGCATTCCCAAACTTCCGGCTGGAGCTTGACGGAACAAGATCCGTTCAATAATGTGACCCGTACGCTTCTGGAAGCGAATGCAGCGGCAATGGGCCATACCCAATCCCTGCACACGAACGCACTCGATGAAGCGATTGCCTTGCCGACCGATTTCTCGGCACGCATTGCGCGTAATACGCAATTGTTCTTACAGGAAGAAACCTTGATGACCAACACGATCGATCCTTGGGGCGGCTCCTATTATGTCGAAAAGCTGACTGAAGAATTGATGGAAAAAGCTTGGACTTTGATCGAAGAAGTCGAAGAACTCGGCGGTATGGCGAAAGCGATCGAAACCGGCTTGCCGAAAATGCGCATCGAAGAAGCGGCGGCAAAAAAACAAGCCCAAATCGATTCGAATGAAGAGACGATTATCGGTGTCAACCGCTATCGTCTTGAACAAGAAGACCCAATCGACATTTTAAATATCGATAATACGATGGTGCGCAAAAAGCAAATCGAGCGTTTGGATAGAATGCGCGATGCGCGCGACCAGAAAAAAGTTGACAAAGCGTTGGCGGAATTGACGAATGCTGCTCAAAGCGGTGAAGACAATATTCTTGCTTGCGCTATCGAAGCAGCACGCCACCGGGCTTCGCTCGGTGAAATTTCGGATGCTATCGAAAAAGCATCCGGCAGACATAAGGCGGTGATTCGATCTGTGAGCGGCGTATACAGTTCAAACTTCTCAAACCAGGAAGAAATGCAGGTCGTCAAGCAAATGACAGAAGAATTCATTGAAAATGAAGGTCGCCGGCCGCGTATTTTAATCGCCAAAATGGGCCAAGACGGTCATGACCGTGGAGCGAAGGTCATCTCGACCGCATTCGCGGATCTCGGCTTTGATGTCGATATCGGACCGTTGTTCCAAACTCCTGCAGAGACGGCGCAGCAGGCTGCAGAAAATGACGTCCACGTCATCGGCGTCAGTTCGCTTGCAGCGGGGCATATGACACTTGTTCCGGACCTTGCGGCTGAATTGAAAAAAGTCGGGCGTGAAGATATTTTGATCGTCGTCGGCGGCGTCATTCCGGCACAGGATTATGAATTCCTGCGCAATAATGGGGCGAGCGCCATCTTTGGGCCGGGAACGGTCATACCGGTCGCTGCGCAAAAAGTCATCGAAGAAATTTATGCGCGCCTCGGTTACGAGGAAGAGGTGAACTGATGGACCGCGACAAGCAGTCCAGGCAGGTCATGTCGGGAGTCTCGGATGCACATGACGGCATGAAATCTGTGCCGAGAAAAAAATTCAAAAAGCCCGCAAACAGCCAGTTTGATTTGGATGAGCTCGCGCGCGGCGTCGAAAGCGGTTCGCGTCTGCACCTCGGCAAAGCGATCACATTGCTTGAGAGCACCAATCCGGAGCATAAACAGCGCGGCCAGCAACTATTGAATGTATTATTGCCGAAAACCGGCAACAGTATCCGTATCGGCATCACGGGCGTTCCAGGAGCAGGAAAAAGCACGTTTATCGAAACTTTCGGGACGATGCTGACTGAACTTGGCCATCGCGTCGCCGTGCTTGCGATCGACCCAAGCTCTTCACGTACCGGCGGCAGCATACTCGGTGATAAAACGCGCATGGAGGAACTGGCAAGAAATCCACAAGCATTCATTCGGCCGTCCCCGACGGCTGGTACGCTCGGCGGTGTCCATAAAAAAACCCGAGAAACGATGCTTTTATGCGAAGCGGCCGGATATGATGTCATATTAGTCGAAACAGTCGGCGTCGGCCAAAGCGAAACTTTGGTGCGCGGCATGGTCGATATGTTTCTCCTGCTCGTGTTGACTGGGGCCGGTGACGAATTGCAAGGCATGAAAAAAGGCATTCTGGAACTGGCAGACGCCATGATTGTCCATAAAGCAGACCGGGACAACTTACCGCTCGCCAAAAAGACCGTGCGTGAATACAAACAGATGCTGCATTTTCTCCAGCCTGCAACCGATGGATGGACTACACGGCCCTTAGCGGTCTCTTCAGTTGAAGGATCCGGTGTCCGCGAGGTATGGGACATGGTGCAGGAATTCGAACAATTGGTTAAAGAAAGCGGTTATTGGGACACCCGGCGCCAAGAACAGACACAAGATTGGTTCCACTCGATGATTACGGATGAGCTGCTCGGGTGCTTCTACGGCGACGCACAGCGAAAACAGCAGGTAAAGAAACTAGAACAGCGCATACTAAGCGACGAGCTGACAGTGTCTCAAGCAGTCGCACAGTTGTTCGAGTAAGCTTTTTTGCAACTGTGCCGCTGTCCTGATATGATAAGAACAGCAATAATGAAGGAGTGGTACAGATGAGCATGGATTTTAACTTTCTGATGAATGATATCGTTACACAAGCCCGCCAAGAACTAGCAGACGGCGGCTATACACAATTACAAACGGCGGAAGACGTGAAAGAAGCCTTCGCCAAATCCGGAACTAGCCTTGTCATGATCAATTCGGTATGTGGATGTGCAGGCGGCATTGCCCGTCCAGCAGCATTGCACTCGATCCATTACGATAAGCGTCCGGATCACTTGTTTACTGTTTTCGCAGGCCAGGATAAAGAAGCGACTGCACAAGCTCGTGATTTGTTCGGCGACGACCATTTACCTTCTTCCCCATCATTTGCGTTTTTGAAAGATGGCAAATTAGTGGATGAAATCGGCCGTCATGAAATCGAAGGGCACGATCCGATGTCGGTCATTACGCACATCCAATCGATTTTTGAACAACATTGCGAAGAAGTGTAATGACACATGCCCCCACAGCGGGGCATTTTTTCATTTCTACGGGGAGGCTGCTATGAAACTGAAACCATATCGAATTGGCTATCGAACGATGAAAACGGCACTCGGCGCAGCTATCGCCATTTACTTAGCACAGCTGATCGGATTGGAATATTATGTATCAGCAGGTATTTTGACAATCCTGTGCATACAACCGACCAAGAAAAAGTCAGTACGTGCGGCGTTCTCACGTTTTGTAGCAAGCATGATCGCGATTGCGTTTGCCTTCGTCTTTTTTGAACTCGGCACATACTCTCCGGCGATGCTCGGCTTGATGATTATCCTGTTTATCCCCGTTTTGGTAAGCTTGGGCTTTTCAGATGGTTTCGTCTCAAGTGCGGTGATTTTGTTGCATTTGTATGACGCAAAAAACCTGACGGCAGCCCTATTTCTCAACGAAGTCATGCTGATGATGATCGGTTTTGGAACAGCATTGCTTGTCAATATGTATATGCCGAGCATTGAGAATAAGCTGGCCAGCTACCGGGAAGAGATCGAACGCTTGTATTCATCCATGTTCAAGGAAATCACCATTTACTTGCGCCAGGGGGAATCTGACTGGTCAGGCAAGGAATTGGTGGAAGCGGAAAAATTGCTCGATAAAGCGAAAGCTCTTGCTTATCAAGATGTTGAAAATCATTTGTTGCGGCATGAAAATAAGTATTACCACTATTTCGATATGCGCGAGCAGCAGCTCCAAATCATTGAACGCATTTTACCGAAAATCACTGCACTGCCGGTCATTGTCGGCCAAACGCAATTGGTCGCTGATTTCCTCGAAGACTTATCGGAACATGTCCATTCAGGTAATACCGCCCATCACTACATCGATAAACTAGAGCGTGTCAAAGCGAATTTCGCTGCAATGCCACTGCCCGATACGCATGAGAAGTTTTTGGCGATGGCGGACTTGAACGCTATCATTCAGGAAATGGAAACCTATTTGGAGATCAAGCAAACCTATAAAGGCTTCCACAATAAAAAAGGGCTGAAAGCAATGCCTGTATAAAAACCGTCAGGCAATGTTGCCTGACGGTTTTTCTATTGGGAATAGTGAGTTGTGCAACCGAAAAAAAGAGCATCCGCAACGCCGTTTTCCGGCGATTACGAGTGCTCTTTTGTTGAATTCAAATTATATGACGAAGCTCAAGCCCATCATTAGGCTCGAAAGCAGCATCAATCCGACCATTGCATAGACAATGACTTTACGGACAGCTTGGTTTCTCATGGATAGCATAGCTCCTTTATTACTGGACTTTCAGCCAATCATACCACATTTCTGAAGCTTTTTAAACTGGCAACATCGCCATTTTCATAATATTCGATAACAACTAGAGTTTTTGCTGGTGAATGGGTACAATAAGGAGGAAGCCAAAAAAGGAAGTGAATAAGGATGAAGAAAGTTGATCATATTGGAATCGCTGTCAAAGATTTAGAACAGGTCCTGCCTTATTACACAGAGACACTTGGGTGTCCTTTGATGAAAGTGGAAGAAGTGGAAGGCCAGAAGGTGAAAGTTGCGTTTCTCGACGCCGGCAACATCAAGATCGAGTTGCTCGAACCGATGAGTGAAGATAGCCCAATCCACAAGTTCATCGAGAAAAAAGGGGAAGGAATCCATCATATCGCATTCGGTGTCGAGGGCATTGAAGAGCGCATGGAAGAACTTCGGACGAACGGCGTCCAGCTATTGAGCGAAGAGCCGAAACCAGGTGCCGGCGGGGCGATGGTGGCATTCCTTCATCCAAAATCATCACACGGTGTTTTGTACGAACTATGCGAAAAGAAGTAACAGAGGAGTGGGGAAATGGACATTTATGAACGCATCAATGAGTTGTATGACAGAAAAAGAGAAATCGAGCTTGGCGGAGGCGAAGCCCGAATCGACAAGCAGCACGAAAAAGGCAAGTTAACAGCACGAGAACGCATCGAGCTATTGCTAGATGAAGGCAGTTTTGTCGAACTAAGCCCGTTTGTCGAACATCGCACGACCGATTTCGGCATGGCTAAGGGCCCAGGGGAAGGCGTTGTAACCGGTTACGGTAAAGTGAACGGGCGTCCAGTTTATTTATTCTCGCAAGATTTCACTGTGTTTGGCGGAGCGCTTGGGGAAATGCATGCCAAAAAAATCTCCAATGTAATGGATATGGCAGCGAAAAACGGTGCACCGTTTATCGGATTGAACGATTCCGGCGGCGCCCGCATTCAAGAAGGCGTGTTGTCGCTTGACGGCTATGGCCATATTTTCTACCGCAACTCGATTTATTCCGGCGTCATTCCGCAAATCTCGGTCATCATGGGGCCATCCGCAGGAGGCGCTGTCTATTCACCGGCCATTACAGACTTTGTCTTCATGGTCGATAAGACGAGTCAAATGTTCATTACGGGGCCGAAAGTTATCGAAACGGTTACCGGAGAAAAAATTTCATCCGAAGATCTCGGAGGATCACGCGTACATACCGCGATTAGCGGAAACGCCCATTTCCGTTCAGGATCTGAACAGGAAGTATTGGAAATGGTGCGTCAATTGATTAGTTATTTGCCTCAAAACAACCAGGAAATGCCACCGCGTTTAGAAGTGGATAACGAAGATGATTACCGTCCGGACTTAGCGGATGTCGTTCCTTACGAAGCGATACGTCCGTACGACGTGCGCAAAGTCGTTGAACAAGTCGTGGATAAAGACAGCTTCATGGAAGTGCAGCCTGAATTCGCACGCAATATCGTGATCGGACTGGCACGCATCAAAGGGGAGACTGTTGGCCTTGTATGCAATCAGCCGAAAGTAATGGCAGGAGGGCTTGATATCGATTCGTCCGATAAAGCTGCCCGTTTTATCCGTTTCTGTGATAGCTTCAACATCCCGCTCATCACTTTTGAAGACGTTACCGGCTTTTTCCCAGGGATCAAGCAGGAACATGGCGGCATTATCCGCCACGGCGCGAAAATCCTTTATGCCTATTCGGAAGCGACTGTCCCGAAAATGACGGTTATTTTGCGAAAAGCCTATGGAGGTGCTTATGTCGCACTCAACTCAAAATCGATTGGTGCGGATTTGGTCTATTCGTGGCCAAATGCAGAAATTGCCGTAATGGGGCCGAATGGCGCGGCAAACATCATCTTTGCGCGTGAGATTGCGGCGAGTGATGACCCGGAAGCGACGCGTGCTGCGAAGATCGAGGAGTACCGCGTCAAGTTCGCGAATCCATATGTCGCTGCTGCACGGGGCATGGTCGATGATGTTATCGACCCGCGCGAGACACGCATCAAGCTCATTCAAGCACTCGAAATGATGCGCCATAAGAAAGATGAACGCCCGAAGAAAAAACACGGCAATATGCCACTTTAATCAGCTGCATAATCGATCTCTTCCTAACTTGGAAGAGGTCGATTCACTTTGAATGAAGATAATCATGCAAAAGTCTATAATAGAAGTTGAGACAAATGGAATAGAAGAGGAGTTTTTTGATGAAAACCGATCGATTATTGGAAGAATTTTTGGAGCTCGTACAAATCGACTCCGAGACGAAAGATGAATCAGCAATAGCTGCCATTTTAACAAACAAACTCGAAGCGCTTGGTTTTGCCGTTGTCGAAGACGATTCCAAGCAGCGCACCGGACATGGTGCAGGAAATCTCGTCGCATCGCTAGCAGGAACAAAATCAACTGCACCGGCGATTTACTTCACGGTTCATATGGACACTGTCACGCCGGGCAAAGGCGTCAAGCCCGAAGTGCGTGAAGGCTATGTGTACTCTGATGGCACGACCATTCTCGGCGCTGATGATAAGGCCGGAATTGCGGCATTGTTGGAACTAGCGCGCCACTTGAAAGAAGAGCAGATCGAGCACGGCGATATCCAGTTCCTTATTACGGCGGGTGAAGAAAGCGGGCTTGTCGGTGCGAAAGAATTCGACGCCTCGCTCTTGAATGCTAAATTCGGCTATGCGGTTGACAGCGACGGTCAAGTCGGGGGCATCGTCACGGCAGCACCGAACCAGGCGAAGTTGTGGACAACCATCTACGGCAAAACAGCACATGCCGGAGTTGCACCTGAAAAAGGCATTTCTGCAATCACCATCGCGTCAAAAGCGATTGCCCGCATGAAGCTTGGCCGAATCGATGAGGAAACAACTGCGAATATCGGCCGTTTCGAAGGCGGTCAAGCGACCAATATCGTTTGTGACGAAGTTCATATTTTATCAGAAGCCCGTTCGATCAGCGAAGATAAATTGGCAAATCAAACGGCCCATATGGAAACAGTCTTCAAGGAAGTATCTGAAGAAATGGGAGGTCGTGCGGAAACGGACGTGCAATTGATGTACCCTGGATTCCATTTTGATGAAATGGATCCAGTCGTCGACATTGCAAAAACTGCCGCAGAACGTATCGGCCGTCCATCACCTATCCTTACAAGCGGTGGCGGAAGTGACGCGAACATCATCAATGGACATGGCATCCCGACGGTCAATCTATGTGTCGGTTATGAAGAAATACACACTAAAAATGAGCGCATGCCGGTCGAAGAGCTGGAAAAATTGACCGAGCTACTGGCAGAAATCGTCAAAGAAGCAGCAATTCGTTAATGATCTAGATCCACTTGTCTCGGAAAGCCTGGAAAATGGCTTTTCGGGGCATTTTTTCATTTTCACAAGAACACCATAAACTATTTAAAACCCATCAAAAAGGGGAACCGGATGCCTGTTCGCCTATTTTTTGATACACTGAAAGAAAAGGAAAGCGAAGCGATGGCTATGGCTGGGCGTGTTATTTTCCATATTGATATGAATAGCTTTTATGCATCGGTTGAACAAGCGCACGATCCAAGCCTGAAAGGAAAAGCACTTGCGATTGCGGGCAATCCGAAAGAGCGTCGCGGCATCATCGTCACGTGTTCGTACGAAGCTCGGGCATACGGGATCTATACGACGATGCAAGTGCACGAGGCGAAGAAAAAGTATCCGGGCCTGATCGTCATGCCGCCGAACTTCGATCGTTACCGCGAAGCGTCACGGGCGATGTTCGAAATATTGCGGACGTATACGGATGCTGTCGAACCGGTGTCGATTGATGAAGCGTATATCGATGTTACTTCCTTGTCGAGTGACCGGCATCCACTGGAAATCGCGGAAGAGCTGCAAAAGCGCATTCTTGTGGAACTCGATCTTCCGTGTTCACTCGGCATCGCCCCCAATAAATTCCTTGCTAAAACAGCGTCGGATATGAAAAAGCCACTTGGCATCACCATTCTCAGGAAACGGGATATTCAACGTATTTTGTGGCCGAGAAAACTTGTGGAGATGCATGGCATCGGCGAGAGCACCGCGGCGAAACTAAATGGGCTCAAGCTTTATACAATCGGTGATTTGGCGAAGGCACCGGATGGCTTGGTCAAAGAAAAGATGGGCAAAAACGGCGTCCGGCTGCAAGCGCGGGCACGCGGCGAAGACAATCGAGAAGTAGACCCCGATTCCATCTACGACCGAAAAAGTGTCGGCACATCAACGACTTTGCCGATCGATGAAACCGATTTGGACAATTTGAAAAAAATATTCCGGACATTGAGCACGAAAGTCGCGGCCAGGCTCCATGCAAAAAATTTGGCAGGACCGACCGTCAGCATCCAGACGCGCAGTGCAAACTGGAAAAACCGCACCCGCAGCATCACTTTGAACAATACGGTGTGGAAAGAGCACGACATATTGCAAAATGCCTGGCAGCTGTTCGAGGCGCATTGGAACGGCGAACCGCTGCGTCTAGTCGGAGTGACCGTGTCCAATGTTGTCGACAAAGGCGACATGACAGAACAATTATCGATTTTTAATTTTGAGGAACATGCCAAAGACGAACCGATTTTGGATTTGGTCGCGAAACTGGAAAGCCGCTTCGGCAAAGGTGCGGTTTCGCGGGGCCTCGGTTACCGGCAGTCGACACATGATGCCCAAACAAGTTTAAGCAAAGATTTTTTGAGCGACCATGAGAGGAAGAAACCCTAATGCAAGTAGTATTTTTAGGAACAGGGGCGGGCATGCCGTCCAAACAGCGCAACACATCCGCGCTCGCTTTAAAATTGCTTGAAGAAAGAGGGACGGTGTGGCTATTCGATTGCGGTGAAGCAGTGCAGCACCAGATTCTCAGGACGTCGATCAAGCCGCGGAAAGTCGAGAAGATTTTCATCTCCCATATGCACGGTGATCATTTGTTTGGATTGCCTGGCCTGCTCGGATCCCGCTCTTTCCAAGGTGGCGAAGAACCACTCGATTTGTACGGGCCGAAAGATTTGAAAGAGTATGTCGAGATGACGTTGAGGTTGAGCCGCACGCACTTGACTTATCCGATTCATTTTCATGAAGTGTCGGAGGGCATTGTATTCGAAGACGACACCATGAAAGTCGAAGCAGGGCTGTTGGAACACGTCATTCCTACATACGGTTTTCGTATCGAACAAAAAGATTTGCTGCCGAAACTCGATATCGACAAAGCTCGGGAACTTGGCGTTCCAAAAGGGCCGCTTCTCGCAAAACTGAAAGCCGGCGAATCGGTGGTGTTGCCTGACGGAAGCTTGGTCGAGTCCGAGCAAGTGACTGAAGCTGCACAGAAAGGATTCACTGTGAGCATTCTCGGGGATACGCGGCTTTGTAACAAGTCGGTCGAACTGTCAAGAGAAGCTCACCTCGTCGTCCACGAAGCGACGTTTGACGGCGAAACCAAAAAACTCGCAAAAGAATACGGCCATTCGACAACGCTCGATGCAGCATCTGTCGCGTCAACTGCCAATGCAGGCAAGCTGTTAGTCAATCATTTGAGCGCACGCTTCATGCCGGAAGATGAGAAAGGCTTGCTCGCGGCAATGCGTCAAATTCATCCAAATGCTGACATCGCACATGACTTTGATGAGTACGGGTGGAACAAAAAAGAACATCGCATCATGAAACTCGAATAATACCAAACAGGCATTTCCTAATAGTTGAATAGCATACTGTGGGGAATGCCTTTAGTTAATAAGTTATCGACAATGAAAGGATGTGCAAAGTAATGGAAGCAGCAACTATCATGCAGGAACTCGAAGCGCTAGGCAAAGAACGGACGAAGAACATGTACTTATCGAGCGGTGCCCGTGAACCTGTTTTCGGGGTAGCAACCGGCGCGATGAAGCCAATTGCTAGGAAAATCAAAATCGATCAAGCTTTGGCAGAAGAGTTGTATGAGACCGGCAATTACGATGCGATGTATTTTGCTGGCATCATCGCTGACCCGAAAGCGATGACGGAAGCCGATTTCGATCGCTGGATGGACGGCGCCTATTTTTACATGCTGTCAGATTACGTGGTCGCCGTCACTTTATCCGAATCGGATCTGGCACAGCAAGTCTCCGACAAATGGATCGCAAGCGGTGAAGAGTTGAAAATGTCAGCTGGCTGGAGCTGTTATTGCTGGCTGCTCGGCAACCGGCCGGATAGCGAGTTTTCCGATCAGAAGATTTCCGCGATGCTTGATGCTGTGCAAGAGACGATCCACGATTCGCCGGAGCGCACGAAGGCATCGATGAATAATTTCCTCTACACAGTCGGGATTTCCTATAAGCCCTTAAGTGAAAAAGCAGTAGATGTAGCAAAACAAGTCGGCAAAGTCGAATTGAAACGGGAAAACAAAAAACCGGTATTCCTTTATGCATACGACAGCATCCAGCAAGGCTTGGAGAAAGGCAAACTAGGCTTTAAGCGTAAATATGTACGCTGCTAATCGGCAACTGCATAAAAAAGTGCTATCCAATAGGAGTGGCACTTTTTTTTTTGCAAGTTTTTTGTGGAATGTTGGTTGCCCATAAATGTTATATGCTAAAATTGATTTACAAAAAATACTAATTTTTAACTCGAATATAGAAGAGAATCAACACGTATTGTCGGCACTGCTTGAATTTGGAGGGGAGTTCAAGAATGATCAATTTATCTATCAGAATCTTGGCTTTTATAGGCTTGCTTTTAATTATTTTCACTAGTGGCTTTAACTGGCAAAACGCATTCCTTTTGCTAATGGTTGCTGCATTCTTCATTGGTAAGCCTTGGTATTCTTATGTTGGTAAAAATAGGGATTAATAATCTGTAACTTGATTCGATTGATAAGGAGGAATACGATGCACGCATTGGTGATCGGAGCGACAGGAGCGACAGGAAAAGATCTGGTTGAACTGTTAGTGCAGGACGAATCGTTCGAACAAGTTGATATTTTCGTCAGAAGAACCTTAGATATTAAGCATAACAAGCTGAATATTCATGTGATCGACTTCGATCAACCCGCAGAGTGGATGCATTTGGTGACAGGTGATGTGTTGTTTTCTTGCCTCGGGACAACGATCAAAGCGGCCGGAAGCAAGGAAAACCAGTGGAAAGTGGATTACGGTTACCAATACGAATTCGCCAAAGCGGCCAAAGAAAATGGTGTGAAACGCTATGTCTTGGTGTCAGCTGATTTTGCTTCATCGAGAGCCCGCAGCTTTTATTCAAGAATGAAAGGCAAGCTCGAAGAAGCAGTGATCGAGTTGAATTTCCCATACACCACAATCTTCAATCCGCCGATACTGGAGCGGAAAAACAGCGATCGAGCGATGGAGAATCTCGGGCTTAAAGCGATTCAATTGATTAATAAAGCGGGTCTTCTGCGCTCCCAGCAGCCGCTCCCGACAAACATCCTCGCACAAGCAATGATCAACTCGGCAAAGAGAGATGACAAAGGCTTGAATGCTATAAAAGGAAAAGCCATTTGGCAACGAGCTGGGGCTGACGCTAAGTAGCATGACTGCATACTAGTTGGAAAAGCTTAAAGAACTTTAGACATAGGAGAACCTGAATGAAGAATAAAATATGGATCCTCATGCTCACATTAGTTGTCTTCATGTCCATAGCACTGATATGGACATTCAACGAACCCGAAATCGACACAGAAGAGGCGAGCGAAGTAATGATGGACGCAAGCTATCAGTTAGATGTGTTAATGGACGAAACTGGTTATTTTCAAATTACAGCTTCCATCAACGTCAAAAACACCTCTGTTGAGACGTGGAACGAAGTTGGGTTTTATTTGGTGCCGAACGCTATGAGTGCTGAAGAGACGGAAGGCTATGAAGATGAGGCGGCGTCCGTGGACATTTCTGTAGTCACCAACGAGGGACAGGCCGCATCGTATGAGCTTGATAATAATACATTGATGATTGCGCTGGACGAAGCATTGGAACCTGGAGACAGCAGCGAAGTGTCGCTGGTCTATACACTGCAGTTGCCGGAAAACGGCATGCGGCTGTCCCAAGTGAATGATAATTATTATTTGGCACATTGGTATCCGATGCTCGCAAGTTTTGAAGACGGCTGGCAAATTCATGATTACGATCCGAAAGGCGAGTCTTATGCGACAGGCTACGGCGAATACATTGTTCGTTATGATCTGCCAAAAGAGTATCTAGTCGCAACTTCGGCACAGGATGGACCGATTAAAACCAGTTCTTCAGGGACAGTTCAAGGAGACATGATCAAAGATTTCTACATGGCTGTGATGGATCCGAACGAGTGGGACGTGAAAAGCCGAAAAGTTGATGACACGACATTTCGTGTATTTGCACCGGCTGGTTCGGATATTTTAGACGATACGGCAGGTTTTGCGGCGGATGCCTACAGTTATTTCGAAGAAATGATCGGCGACAATCCCTCAAAGGAATTGGATATCATAGCTAATGACGGCTATATGGAATACCCGAATGTTATCGAAGTGGCCACAGACGAAGCGAATCTTGCCTATATACTCGTCCATGAAATTGCCCATCAATGGTTTTATTTGATGGTGGGCAACGATCCATTCAACGAGGCATGGCTCGATGAAAGTTTAACCGAATTTGCGATGGCGCTATTCCTTAGTGAATACGCCGGAGACGATGAAATCGGCTTCTACGGGGCTACAGCATACGCAGATTCCCACGCAGCAAAAACACACGCTAACCTTCCCTTAAATGAATTCGAAGAGTCCGCATATTACGCCACAGTATACGGGGAAGTGCCGATGATCTTAAAAGCTTTTTTTGACAATAATGGGGGAACCGAAACGGCGTTTGAATTCCTCACGGCTTACTACGAGGAATTTCAGTACCAACAGGTGAATACTGAGGATTTTAAAGTATTTTTCGAAGATTATTTTAAAGGAGATCAACAGGAATTCCTGGACAGTTGGCTGCACTGAAGAGAATAAAAGATGAAAAGCGGAGGAGGTGCCTAGTATAAGCACCCTCTCCGCTTTCGTATTCAGTCTTTTAACGCATGTATCGTTCCGTGGCAATTACCATTCAAAAAAATACTTTAAAGACATCGTAATCGCGGAATAGACCAGCACCGAAATGAGAAAAGTAGGGAAATGGGTTTCTTTCTCACTGGGCAATTCATGTTTGAACACCGTGTAAATCATCGCACCGGAAACCAGCGCAAATACGATGGATTTGAACAGCGGGGTCAGTTCCGTCGTTAAGGCAACCATCCAACCGACCATGATGCCAACTGCCAAAATATAGCGTCCGTATTTATTGTACTCGACTGGGAATTCCCTCCACATATCATGGGCGACTGCGACGAAATGAGGGCCGATCGCAACGCAATAAAACAGCGCCTGAACGATCGAGACTTCAAACGACAGCACTGAGTAGGAAACAAGTGCATTATAAAGCGCATAGAACACAATGACCGACCAAAAAGTCGAGGTTTGGGAAATATAATTTTTATGAATGATGATTTGAATGCCGACAAATAGCACGACACCCACAAGACCCATGAAATAAACTTCCGACTCCATCGTAAAGCGCCGGTAAGGCTCTTGGATATCGGTCTGCTGCTTGTGCAGTGTCGGAAGCAGGTAGACAAAGATATACGAAAGGGCCAAGCCGCCAGAAAACGAAAACCATTTCATCCGTTTGAGCTTTTCATTGGGAACAAGAACGCTTGCGAAAAAATGAATAAAAATGAATACAATGCCGATCAAAAACGGAATCAAGAGCATGACCCAACCTCCTGCCAGATGGTTTCTTGCAGCGAACGGAGAACCCTTAATGTGATTGTATAATCGGAACATCGATCTGTTTAGTAAGGTATACCACATTTAGGCGCATTGCGGTATTCCTAGACGAAGATTGGCCGCGTCCCGGTCAAAGATTTTTGACAATTATCCTATATAGTTGTATATTCTAATTACATTATATTCAAATATTCAAATATTAAAATATAAATGAAAAGAAGGTCATCACATGCGGCAGAAATCATTTTTGTCCGGAAACTTTAAAGGGTATAACTTGGCCTCTTTTCAAAAAGACTTATTGGCAGGCGTTGTCGTCGGGGTGATCGCTATTCCGCTGGGAATGGCTTTTGCCATCGCTTCCGGCGTTAAGCCGGAGTATGGCATTTACACGACCATCATTGCCGGAATTATTATTGCGTTATTTGGCGGATCGAAATTTCAAATCGGTGGTCCAACTGGCGCATTCATCCCAATACTGTTCGGGATTGTTATGGTCTACGGCTATGAGAATTTATTGATTGCAGGCTTTTTAGCCGGAATCATGCTGACCTTAATGGGTTTTTTCAGATTGGGCACACTGATTAAATTTATTCCGAAATCCGTGACCATCGGCTTTACCTCCGGGATCGCCATCATCATTTTTGTTGGCCAGATCGCCAATTTTCTAGGATTGTCAGGCGTGGAGAAAAAGGAATCGTTTCATGAGAATATCTTAGAAATCGCCAGCAACATCGGGACGATCAATGTGTATAGTGTCATTATTGCGGGGATTTGTTTAGCGACAGTGTTGCTGACGCCTAAAGTCTTTCCGAAAGTTCCGGGCCCCTTAATCGGGTTGGTCATATCGACTATTGTAGCGAGCGTCTTTTTTGCGGACCAAGTGCCGACCATCGGAAGTGCATTTGGCGCCATCCCGAATACTTTGCCGCAATTCCGCATTCCGGATGTCACATGGGACAATGTCGTGCTGATGATGAAACCGGCTTTGATCATCGCGCTGCTCGGCGGCATCGAATCGTTGTTGTCAGCAGTAGTCGCAGACGGGATGACCAATACGAAACACAATTCCAATAAAGAATTAGTCGGGCAAGGATTGGCAAATATGATCACTCCGCTGTTTGGCGGCATTCCAGCCACCGGAGCGATCGCCAGAACAGCGACGAATATTAAAAATGGGGCGGTCTCGCCAATATCCGGCGTCATCCACAGCCTCGTCGTGCTGCTCATCCTGTTATTGTTCGCACCATATGCGTCCAGCATTCCGCTAGCGAGCATGGCCCCCATTCTGATGGTGGTGGCTTGGAATATGAGCGAACGGCACGTCTTTATGCATGTGCTGAAAACAAGAACGGGCGACTCGCTCATTTTGATTGTCACCTTTCTATTGACGATCTTTGTTGATCTAACTGCGGCGGTTGAAGTGGGGCTGATCTTGGCGATCGTATTGTTTACGAAGCGGATGAGCGAGAATTTGGTGACCGCCAAAGCTTTGCCCAATTTAGACACGGACGATAAGAAAGTGGAGACAGGCGTAGTGAACGATGCCCATGATTGTCCGCAGATTGCAATATTCAATGTGGAGGGACCCTTGTTTTTCGGTGCAGCCATGACCTTCGAACATACGATTATGAACACAATCAATTACAAACCAAAAGTGTTACTGTTGAGAATGGGGAAAGTGCCTTTTATAGACATCACCGGAGAATCCAGTTTGGCAAGCATCGTTCGAGACTTTAATAAGCATGGTGTCGTGTTGCTGTCGGGCTTGTCCGATCAAACGAAAGTAATGCTGAATAAAACTGGGCTGTACGATACAATTGGCGAGGAAAATATTTTTGCGCACACAGGTGAAGCCATCAATCATGCCCTCACGAAACTGGATCGGAATAAATGTTTAGGCTGCAAGCACTTCGCTTTCAACGAGTGCACACAATTGTCTCAATCGACAACGGCCGACCCTAAAGGGCAAGAGCCATTATCTACGATCTGAATTTTACAAGGGAAAGGAAATAATCTTATGCTGAATCTGGATATGCAACAATTCAAAGCCGATTTTTTCAAAGCATTGGCGCATCCTTTGCGGATAAAAATACTTGAAATACTATCCGAAGGTGAAAAAAGCGTCAATGAGATCCAAGCAATCGTCGGGACTGAAGGTTCAGGAGTTTCCCAACAGCTGATGGTACTAAGAAATAAAAACATCGTCACGGGCATGAAAGCAGGCAACCGTGTCATCTATTCCTTGAAAGACCCCCTAATCATCGACCTGCTGCAAGTTGCCCGGCAAATCTTTAATAACCAGCTGGAGAGCACGATTTCGATTTTCGATAAGTCACAAGCAAGCGATGACACAGAAAATGGTCATGATGATGGTATAAAATAATCCAGCGGATCCGTTTCTTTTTTTATTCTTTGTCCGCTAGATATCCAGGTGAATATTGGCTATCAACGAAAAAGGAGTTGTCGGGATGGAAGTCATTTATATTGCAGGCGGGTGTTTATGGGGTGTACAAGCTTTTATCAAAACCTTGCCCGGAGTGGTGTCG
Organism: Planococcus dechangensis; assembly: GCF_042654465.1. Lineage (NCBI taxonomy): Bacteria > Bacillati > Bacillota > Bacilli > Caryophanales > Caryophanaceae > Planococcus > Planococcus dechangensis. Next base: position 245,628 of record NZ_JBHSGL010000005.1, read on the forward strand.
ACAGAAGCGGGAAGAGCGAATGGAACCAGTCCTACACTTGCATCGGCGTATGATGGATACAGCGAATGCGTCAAGACCGAGTTCGATCCTTCAATAGTTCCGGTTGCGAAGTTGATGGGGCATTTATTTGAAATCATCGACCCTTATAGCTTGAACAAGCAAGGGGAGGATGTGGGCGAGAAATATAGAACAGGCGTCTATAGTGAAAAACCCGAGCATTTGCAAGAAGCGATGGCGTTTTTAAAAGCGAGAGAAGATTTCGACGCCATTGCAGTTGAAGTGCTGCCTCTTACCAACTACGTGAGAAGTGCAGAAGAACATCAAGACAGATTAGCGAAACACCCGAATGACTATTGCCACATCCCGAACGAAATACTGAACAGGTACCAGAAAGGGAATGTGAAATAACGGAATCAGTTTTTAAAGCCACTCATTCAGCACCATAAGAAAAGCCTTCCCTATGCGGAAGGCTTTTGGCGTTTCTCTTATGAATCCATTCCACCTTTATGAAAATCCAGCCACTCCCTCAAGAGCCGATTGAATTGGGCTGGCTGTTGCACCGGCCAATCGTGTTGCGCCCCGGGGATTAGTTTTCCAACGGCATTGGGGAGAATTTCCGGGGCAATCTTGGTGGCTTCCATAATCCCACGCGATTCTTGATCCCCTGCTGCAAAGAGGCACGGCTGATCGATGTGTCCATACGAGCCGTCCAGTCGGAACCGGATGATTTCCTTCCAAATGGTTTCGTAGGTTTTGCTGGTCAGGAGCTGGTAATTGGCAATGAATTCGGAGATTTTACCGGGAGGCAGGTGGTAATGTTCTCGGGCTATTTTTTCAAGGTACGGCCCGTTGCGAATGCCCCGCTGCACGATTCTCGATTGCAGTTTCAGCAAAAATCCGAAGTGCATGGGCCTGACGGTGATGCCGCTTATGAAAAGGCTTTGAACCATTTTCGGATAGCGTTTGGCCAATTCCAGCGCGACGTGGCCGCCTAAGGACAGGCCAACCACATGAACAGCGCGGTTTTGGATGACTTCACCGGCGATCATGTCGGCAGTATCCGCAAAACTTTGCCAGGGAGTGTTGATGCTTTTTCCGTGGCCAGGCAAATCGACAAGGATCAAAGGGGTATCAGAAAATGCCGCTTGTTGCTGCCAACACATCCACCGGCTAGCCCCCAGCCCGTGAAGAAAAAGAATGGGCACTGTATCAGTCGGCACAGTTTCGAAAAAATCAATCATGTCTACCGTCCCCTTCGCTGAATAGTTTAGTTTTACAAGGCCGCTCTACTTATCAACACGGAAAGCTTTTACAGAAATCGGTTAATTTCATGAATTAAATAAAGGGATAGTCAGGAATAAAACGAATTTATATAATGATTAGTTTAACAGGTATTGGAAAGATGCCGTGTGCTGTTTCTGTCGTTTGAGATTTGGTGAGGAATAAATCGTATAGTGCAGAAGCCGAATATTTTAAAGGAGTGAAGAACATGGTTGAAAAAGAGTTTACACCGTTTAAGTCTTCTCCGTTGCTTCCGATTTTCGAAAAGTTCTCAGCAGCACGCGATGTTTCACTTGTTTATGGCGATCCGATTGAGATGCAGGGCAGAACCATCATTCCGGTAGCAAAAGTCAGTTACAGCGTCGGTGCAGGAGCGGGCAGCGGCTATGAGCGCGAAGACAAAGACACGGCATCACCGGGATTTGAGGAAATTGAAGGCGGCTTCGGTGAAGGGGCAGGCGGTTCTTTTCAGGTGAAGCCAGTCGGGATATATGATGTCACGGCAGAGAAAACGGTTTACCGGCCGATTGTTCCGGTTGAACTCATTATACTGCTGCCACTCATGATGACCGGCCTCGCATTTCTGATTGCCGGAAGCTACGACAAGTCGAGTCATGGCAACCCCAAAAAAAGAGGCGGGATGGGCAAAGGCAGTCACTGCAAAAACAAAGGACAAGGCATGAAGACGAAGGGCCGAAACCAATAAGAAAAGTCAGCCAGCCATCGTGCTCCTTCAGGTTATAGCCATAGGGCTGCGTTACGTTCAGCCATTATTTGCCGAGGTATAGAGAACAAAATCCATTCAGATGGAAAAGTTTCCGGCTGGATGGATTTTTTGTTAAGTAAAGAGGATAAAATGACTTTAAAGAGAATAACAAGTGAAACAGGGTGAAAGGGGTGGCGGTGATGGATTGGTTGACTGCATTGAGTTGGACATTGAATAGTGTATTGCTGTTGAATGTGGTGCTGGCACTTGTCATCATTTTTAACGAACGGCGGGATGCAGGTTCTTCCTGGGCGTGGCTATTTATTTTATTCTTTTTGCCGGTCATCGGATTTATCGTCTACCTGTTTTTCGGCAGACATTTAAAAGACCGGAATTTCTATAATTTGAGCGAAGACGAACAATCCTACCAAACCCGCCAAGTCAATTCCCAAATCGGCCGAATCCATAGTAAAGAAGCGGAATATGACGAGGAACTGCTGAACAAATATGAGCAATTGCTGGTGATGAACTTGCAATCCTCCCGTTCGCTCGTCAGTTTCTACAACGAAACGCGCGTACTTTATGAAGGCGCACAGAAATTTGATGCGATGATCGAAGATATCGGGACGGCTCAGCAAGAGGTCAATATCCAGTACTACATCATCAAACGGGATGCACTCGGCAAACGGCTGCTGGATGCCTTGCTCGAGCGGGCCAAAGCGGGCGTCAAGATCCGCCTGCTGTATGACGGATTCGGTTCCAGAAGCTTAAAACAAGCGGACTTTAAGGAATTGATCGAATACGGCGGTGAAGTCCAGATCTTTTTCCCGTCGACATTCGGCTTCATCAACTTGCGCGTCAATAACCGCAATCACCGGAAAGTGTGCATCATCGACGGCACGGTCGGCTATATCGGCGGATTCAATGTCGGGACGGAATATTTGGGAGAGGTGGAGAAATTCGGCTATTGGCGTGACGTTCATCTACGCGTGGAAGGCGATGTGGTCCACCACATCCAAGATCGCTTTGTGCTGGACTGGAATTACTCCAATCAGCACAAAAAAAGGGACGATATCTTTTGCTACCCACAGCACGCGATTAAGAGCTTCTCGCCGATGCAAGTCGTCACAAGCGGACCGAACTCCCACACAGAACATTTAAAGAATATGATGATCAAAATGATTTCATCGGCCAAAAGGGACATTTTCATCCAAACGCCTTACTTCATACCGGATAAAAGCTTTATGGACGCTTGCAAGATGGCTTTACTGAGCGGCGTGAACATGCACATCATGATACCGGGCAAGCCGGATCATCCATTTGTTATGTGGGGTTCCTGGTCGCATCTTGGCGAGCTGATTGAATACGGCGCGGATGTCTATTTGTACGATCGCGGTTTCCTTCATTCCAAAACTTTGACCGTTGACGGTGAGATCTCGACTGTTGGAACTACAAACCTTGATGCCCGCAGTTTTCACTTGAATTTCGAAATCAATGCGTTGGTTTTTAATCGGCGTATCGCACTTGAACTCGAGTCGTTGTTCGAGTCGGACACGGCGGACTGCCGCAGGTTGACGAAAGAGCTTTACGCTGAACGCAGCTGGACCATCAAATTGCGAGAAGGTTTTGCCCGTTTGTTAAGCCCAATTCTATAAAAAAACAGGAACCGCTCATGGTTCCTGCTTTTTTTACTCTTCTATAAATTTAGTTAAGAAAAGACGTAACACTAAGTGCGAGGATAATCCGGTAGAATCTGTTATTCATCAACGAAATAAGGTCGGAAAATTTAAAGCAAATGGAAAAAACCAATTTTTTATATGATGCTCTGTAAACTAGGTAAACTGCTCGTTGTCTTAGCGGAGCTCAGCTTCTATCAATCCATCAACATGCACTATGGTTCGCGTCTTCTTTTTTAGTGAAAATAGCAAATAACTATAGGTCAATGCTATAATTTATTTAAGTGTAGATTGTTTTCCTTTACACTTCTTCCTTGTAAATAAATGACGGTGCTCAAAAAAGTGTCTAGAAAGAAGGTGCCTTATGAAAAATAAAATGAATCAGCTTTTTAAGGACGAACGCAGCGTACATGTACTGTATGCATATGATGGAATGGAAAGCTACTTGAAGCAATTAATGAACTACATAGATGAGGGAATATCCGTAGGAGATCGTGTTTTGGTTATTGAAAACGACCGTGTGGCGCGAGGCATCCAAAGAGAACTGAAAGCGAAATTCTCACTCGAACAAATAGAGTTGGTGAACATTGTCAACAGTCTGCATTTCTATTGGTCCAGCGGTAGCTATCATCCGCCAGCCATCCATGAGTATTTCAAGAAAACGGTTCAGCCTTACTTGGAAAAAGAACAAGCCTTCCGTTCTTGGGCCCATGTCGAATGGGAAAGTGTTAAAGAGCCATTGCACCTGATAGAGGATTTTGAAAAGATCGTAGATGCAGCGGTAGATGAGTATTCGTTCCCCCTAATTTGCGCCTATGAAAAACATAAAATGCCAGACCATCTTATAACGATGTTGATGGAAACCCATCCATATATTCTGCAAGAAGATGATTTGATCGCCTCTGAACATTACAAATTAACAAATACGATGAAATAACTAGTCGCAAGGAGCTTCCAGCGGCTATTTTTTTGTTTCAATAACTTTTCAACACTACGACTATTGTAAAATGAAGGAATCCTGTGACAAGAAAAAAAGCTAAACAATTCAAAGAGTTGTCACCAATACATACATCAAATGATTACTCAGCTTGTTTGTTTAAAGGAGTGGTAAGCGATGGAGATCGTTACTGAAAGACTTATCATTACGCCCTGCACGAATGAGTGGGTGCCAAAATTGAAAAAACAAGGCTACGATAACGGTCCAGAAATCAGGAATCACTTAACAGCCTTGGCAAAAGATCAGAGTTTAGCTCATTGGGGAAGTTGGCTGGTTATCAGAAAATCGGATGATGCAATCGTGGGGGACATCGGATTTAAAGGAAAGCCGAATGCAATGAAGCAAGTTGAAGTCGGCTATGGCATGATGGAGCAATATCGCCATAGGGGGTATGCAACCGAAGCGGTGGCAGCACTCATTGATTGGGCAATAACGCTAAAAGAAGTGAATACAGTAATAGCCGAAACAGAAACTGAGAATGCTGGATCCATCCGCGTGATGGTAAAAGTGAAAATGAAAAAAACCATAGAAACACAATCGATGATGTTGTGGGAAAGGTCCAAGGAAATCTAAGAACTTGGGGATTTAGTAAAAAGTAAAGTGAAGGATGAAAGCTAGGAAACTTTGGTTTGGAATACTATAACTGTTCGTAAAAGTGGTGAGGGGATGAAGGACGTTCGTAAAGTGATTTGATATGTTTACGAACGTTCATTTAGGTCGCTTTAAGGGGTTTTTCTAGTGTTCGTAAAGGTGTACTTTTACGAACGCTTTTACTACAACTAATTTATTAATCAATAAAGGAAATATTTAGTAATACCTCGAATCTATTTAAGTAGTATCCCTGTTTTTGGTTAACGACATTAACCAAGTAAAGGATAGGCTGGGTTCAAGGATTGGAGTGAATTAGATGCAGGAACTGGATGATGCATTCGACCTTTTCGATAAAGGAGAATTTCAGCAAGCCGAAAAGATCTATCTTTCATGTTTGAACAGCATACCCGATAAAACCTCTACTTCCTATAAGGCGGCTTTAAATGGTCTTGGCTATGTTAAAAGCTTTCAAGGGCAGTTTGGAAAAGCCACTGCCTACTATCAGGAACTGCTGGAGATTTCCAAGAAGCAATTCAACTTGAAAGAAGAAGCGATGGCTCTCCATCAACTGGGAATGGTCGAGCGAATGGCTGGAAATTATCAACGGGCCTTGGACTTTTTCACTTCTGAAAGTGAAATCTGGACTCGCCATTTCCCTGACTTCTACGTCGGCTTTGCAGCTAATTTTTATGAACGGGGTTCTATCGCGATAAAAGAGAAGAAATACACAGAAGCAACCGTCCTATTGAATCAATCACTGGAATATGCGGTCTTGTCGAAAAGTTTGGTAGCCCAAGGATGTGCGTATAGAGGGATGGGGGAATTGGGAGTAGCGACATCCAAGTTTGATGAAGCAAAAAATGCTTTCCACAAAGCCATCTCAGTATTTAAAGAAGCTGAAGATCGTATTGCTGTAGAAGAAATTCAAAGTTTACTGGAACTGCATGGAGATACGGTATCGAAGGAGGGGCAAGCATAAAATGAACATTAGAAGCGTTCAGGAGGAAGAATTCCAGGTTATATCGGAGTTGTTAATGAACATGGGGAAAGTGGAAACTCAAGGTTTACAAGAACGATTCATAGAAACTGTGCAGAATCCAAGCTATTTGTTTATTGGTGTATTTCGCGGAGGACAAGCGTTAGGTTATGCGATAGCGCAAGACTATGGCTTCCACCTGCGGCTTGGGAAAAAAACCTGTCGATTGCATGATTTATATGTCCTGCCTGAATACAGGAAGGAAGGACTTGCACGTCAGCTGATGGAAGCAACGTTTGATTGGTGCAAATCGGTCAATGCAACGTGGCTGCAATGGAACGCTAGCAAGGAATCGATTCAATTCTATGAAAGGATTGGATGCAAGAGCATAAAATACGATGAAGAAACACCCGAGTTTGAAATTGAATTCACTAAACGATAATATTATATTAGTTAACATATCAACCATTATCGGAAGCTGCAAATATACGAAAGGGAAAAGAGATGATCAAAGCACCTCTTCTCCCTTTTTCGATTTTAGAAATCTGCTTGTACGTACAGTTCCTTCCTAATGAATTCGAAGAATACCTTATTGGTATCGAATTCCTTCTGCTAGTTTTTCTAGTTTTGACCAATCAGTGATAATCAACTGGTGCCGTTCTTTCTGTAGAATTCCTTTTTCCTGAAACTTTTGAATAACCCTATTTAAATGACGAGGTGTTGTCCCTATAAGCGAAGCGATTTCTTCCAAGTTATTGGTTGCGAGTTGTTTCGCAAACTTATCCTCTGTTTTTATCGTACACAAATAACTTGCAAATCGTGTTTCTGCAGAAGCCAACAAGTTTACGCGTGAAGCAGTTGTGCATGTTTGCAGTTTATAGGCCAACTCTTTTAAGAGTAACTGCAAAAATTCAGGTTCAAGGGACAAGGAATGCTTATAATAATCGATTGGGATAAAGAGAAAAGTACATGGCTCCTCCGCATGTACTTCCGATTGAATCGGCACGTTCTGAAAACATTCAATATCTCCGAGAATCGAAAAAGGAGTACAGAAGCGGAGCAAGAGTGACTTTCCTGTGATTTCAGTGGTGGCTACCCGGCATTTTCCTTTTACAAGTAAGTACAATCCATCAATTTGATCGCCCTCGGTTAAAATAATGTCTCCAGCCTTATATGTTTTTAATTGGATGAACTCAACATGGGGGAGAAGCATCTGCAATTCATTATTTTCAATGTAAGTTTGGATTTCAGTAAGTTTCATCAATAGTTCACCTTTTTGGACAGACGTCCTTTTTAGTATAGCAAAGCTTAGGTAAGATAGAGGTGAGGTGACTAATTATGCAATTTGTATTCGATCTTGATGGAACCATTTGTTTTAAAGGCCAACCTTTAACCCAAGAAATTTGTGCTGCTTTGGATGAGTGCCAGGCAATGGGACACGAAATCATCTTTTCATCTGCGAGACCGATACGTGACTTATTGCCTGTGCTGCCGGAAAAATATTACCGGTTAAGAATGGTCGGTGGAAACGGGGCTTTTCGAAATGCGGATGGCTCAATCGAAGTAAACAGTTTTGACAAGAGTACTTGCAAGCAACTTTTCCATATTATTGATACGCACCAGCTAACGTATTTGATTGATAGCAGCTGGGATTACAGCTATACCGGAGAACAGACCCATCCGATCTATCAAAACATCGATCCGTTGAAGAGTGCAAAAAACGTGCCGATTGATTTGCTGGAAAATGTAGTGAAAATGGTTCTTTTCACAAGCAATGACGAGATACAGAAAAGCTTGGAAGCCCTTCCTCTGAACCTGCATCTGCACCAAAATGAAGGAATACTTGATTTGAGTCCTGAAGGCATTGATAAATGGGCTGGGCTACAGCAACTGGGAGTCAAAGAAAATGAGTTTATTGCCTTTGGTAATGACTCAAATGACATCTGCATGTTTGAAGCTGCCAAAGAAAGCATATGCATTGGTAATCATCCGGTTGCCAAAGAACATGCGACCAAACAAATCACAGAGGATCAAGTGGCAAAAATGATTTTGTCTATGAGTGAAAAGTATCTTACGCAACAGATTGACGTTAATTAGTTTAAGTAAAAAATTAATTAAACTTTCAAACACAGCTCAATTAGAAAAAATATCTATAGATTGCCAGTTTACATATGACCCCTTATCGGAAGTCCATAATAGCGAAAAGAGAAGGTACTGGTCCCGAGTATCTTCTCTTTTTCGTTTGTGTAAGTGTAATTTCACGAACACTTCTATGATTATCGATAAGAAAGATTTACTTCGTTAAATATTAAAAGTTATCAATGATTACTTAATCATGGCGCTTTAATTTTCTTGAAATATCTAGAAATAAAAAAATGTGAGTAGGAAGAACTTTATTTAGGAAAACCCATTTATTTACTTTAATGTATACTATAATTAAATTGATAGAAGTACATTTAAACTAATTCCATTCGAAGGAGTAGCCTGTGAAAAAAATTAAAATTGTATTTCTTAGTTTAACAATATTTGTTTTCTTTTCTTTCCTTCTAGTTTTAGGTGGGAGCTTTTTTCTTTACAAAGTCATAGCAGAAGAACAACCAGATATAAACCTTACATACATCGAAGCAATGGCAGCGATAGTAACTCGAAGTCCTGAAGGAAAACTAAAAAACCAGATCAAAGATTCTTACTTACAAGAAGATTATAAACACGTTTCAATTTATCATGAAAAGGATTTCTCTGAACTTCTGCCAATAACAAAAGAAACGTTAGACTTAGCTTTCGTGAAAACCGAAGCATTGTTCGGCAAAACATATCAAGAACCGATTGACTTTCTTGTATTCCAAGATAGCGAAGAGATGTCGAAGTTGTCTGGGGTAGAAGGTGGTGCTGGATTTTATTCAGCAGAGGATAAGCTGTTAGCCATACATTATCTTGATAAGGACCTTATATTAAAAAGAGAGAATTACCCTTTATACATGTTTCAGGGAGTCATTCTTCACGAATATACTCACTACGCTTTTGCTCAAAAGGCTAAAGATTTAAATATTTACCCGCTTTGGTTTCAAGAAGGTGTTGCTGAATATATTGAAGCCGAAGATCAAGGAGCACCTTTGCCTGAATCTGAAAGTATTCCTTTTGCTCACTTAACAACCTATGAACAATGGGCTGAAGCGAGGTACATAGAGTCAACCAACAATTATGCACAGAGTTATTATGCAATTGAATACTTAATAGAGGAATACGGGGAAGAGATTATCAACAAAATAATGAATTCGGCAAATAAAACCAAAGACTTCGAGAAAAGTTTTAAAGAAATAACGGGGTTAACAATTAACGAATTAGATAAAGTGTACTTAAAATTTTATATAGAATGAAGCAAATTAAATATTTTAAGGAATTTCTAATCTGTTTGGTTTACATATTGCAGGATTATCGGAAGAAGGTTTATCGATAGTCTAGATAAAATTTATCAGTTTCTAAGTTATTATACCGTTATTTAATCATTATTTTTGAAAGACGGTATAATTTTTTCAGGAGTGACTAACGTGTGGAGTTGGTCTAAAAGATGAAAAAAGTTATGCTGGTGAGGAAAGAACGACTGTGTATATAATGAAAAGAAAATAGAGTTCGATCCAATTCATAAAGGTGCTTATGTCTTGAACATAAGTTAAAAGGGAAACCGGTTGAATTCCGGTGCGGTCCCGCCACTGTAAGTGAGAGCCATCTGCAAAAAGCCGCTGAAGCGATGCTTCAGGAAGGTTCAGAATGCGATGATCACGAGCCAGAAAACCTGCCTTTGTGTGGATGCCCATTCGCTTGCGAGGACAAGCTGGAAGCACGCCTTTTTTTGTGCTGTTTTTCCTCAATTCCTCGCGGCTCGTGGGGGATTTTTCTATTTTGACGAGTGGAGGGAAAAGTATGCCAGCAGTTTCCATTATGGTTCAAGGAACAGCTTCTGACGTGGGGAAAAGCTTGATTTGTACAGCGCTATGCCGAATTTTTTCAGACGATGGATTTCGGGTAGCTCCGTTTAAATCCCAGAACATGGCGCTGAATTCTTTTGTGACAGAAGCAGCAGGCGAAATCGGCAGGGCGCAGGGCGTTCAAGCAGAAGCAGCCCGTATTCCGGCGACTTTTGACATGAATCCGATTTTGCTCAAGCCAAAGCAGGACATGGTGTCAGAAGTCATCGTCCATGGCCGGCACTTTATGGACATGAATGCAAAAACCTATCGCGACGACTTCTTGCAGCAAGTGATGCCGGCGGTCGAGCAGTCGATGCGCAGGCTGCAGCAAGATTTTGACGTACTGGTGCTCGAAGGTGCCGGAAGTCCCGCAGAAATCAACTTGAAGGATAAAGACATTGCCAATATGCGAATGGCCCACTTGGCAGATGCCGCCGTCATTTTAGTTGTGGATATCGACAAGGGCGGTGCTTTCGCTTCTATCGTCGGAACCCTTGCGTTGCTCGATGAATCAGAAAGAATACGTGTAAAAGGAATTGTCATCAACAAATTCCGCGGCATGCGCGAGCTGCTCGATGATGGCATTGACTGGCTGGAGAAAGAAACAGGCATTCCGGTGCTTGGGGTCTTGCCTTATCTCGATGTCCAAATCGATGCAGAAGATTCTCTCGCACTATCATCGTTGCGGTTTAAAAAACCGAAGCCAGGAGAGTTTGCAATAGACATAGCCGTCATCCGGCTCCCTCGAATCTCGAATTTTACAGATATAGACCCGTTTTTTGATGAACCGGAAACTGGCGTTCGTCTGGTTGGAAAAGTCGAAGAACTCGGTACACCAGACCTTCTGATCATTCCCGGAACCAAAAACACATTGGCTGATGCTGCATGGCTCATGGAAACCGGGTTCGATGGTGCGATTCAAAAGCTGCGCGAGCACGGAACAAAGATTTTCGGTGTTTGCGGAGGCTTTCAATTGCTTGGGGAATCACTCGTAGATAATGAGGCAGTCGACGGGGAAGGTGGAGTGGCAAGGGGCCTTTCATTACTGCCGGTCGACACGGTGTTTGTCGGGGATAAGAAAACGGTTTTAATGACCGGCAAGCAAGTAAAAGACGGACAGGTGCTGACAGGCTACGAAATCCATTTGGGAAGATCGACCATCTACGGGGAAGCTATCCCATTTATGCAGCTATCGGACGGCCGGATGGACGGGGCAGTAAGTCCAGATGGAGAAGTGATCGGTACCTATCTTCACGGCATTTTTCATAACCGGAAATTCACACGTGAACTGGTCAATGAATTGCGTGTCAAAAAAGGATTGGACCTGTTGGAAGACAATGTGAAACCCGATGCCCAGCGAAGGGAAGAAGCATATGATTTTCTAGCGGAGCAAGTTCGCAGCCATATGAACATCGCAGCGGTTTACCAACTACTCGGCTTGGCGGCTGACGCGGTCCACGAAAGCAAAGTGTAAGATGATAATGTGTTTTTTCAATACCGCTGGAAAACAGCGGATTATAAAGAACAACAAGCCGAACTTCTTATTGAAGTTCGGCTTTTGCATTTGCGTGATCGACAAAATGAACTCCACACTGTATCCCACAATTCAAGTTGAAGATTCGCAAGTTTTCTAATGATCTAGGCAGTGGATGAATTGACCCATCCGTCTTACGATTTTTTTATATTCAGGTTGGCCAATAACATATTACACACGATAAAAACTAGGCACGTTAAAATACTGAAGTAATTCAAGTCCTGTATCGACAGTAATCTGCTTTGAGCCAAATATAAAATGCCTCCTGGTGACAACTGAATGATGAGATGGTTAAACCCTGATATGACGATAAAGAAAATAGACACCAAAATTGTCGTGATGGCTATCAGGATGGGGCTCTTAAGGTAGGTGCTGATTAGAATAGTTAAGCTCACAACATATAAAATCCAAAGGCTGTAAAAAATCAAGAATAGCATGAAATTTGTCAAAGAGTAAGAGCCGAATAAAAATACCGTGTACCCATAAGAAACCGTTGCGCCGATGGATATGCAGAACATGCTGATCAACCAATGGCTTGCCAGCTTGGATAAAAGGTAGGAGCGCAGTGAGACGGGGCGCGTCAAAATAAAGTCCTGCATGCCGCTGTTGCGATCGGATGCGATCAGCCCCATGAAACTGATGATTAAAATGATGAGTCCGATTTGATTGAACTGGCCGGAAACAGTGGACAGGAGAACTTCAGCTGCGTTCGGTACTGCCCGGTTCGGATCGATGGTAATCCCCTCTGCACCGCCAAGATTTTCGAGGATGACGTCCATGTATTTATTGATCAATGGTTGGGTAACGCCGAGGATGACGAATAATAGCGTTAACCAGATGAACTTAAATTCTTTCGAGGCTTCCAATAATTCTGTGCGCATTAATGTAGTAAAGTTTGTCATGTGTCCGACACCATCTCCAGGAAAACTTCCTCGATTCCTTTTTCATAAAACTCGATGGACATGATATCCAGCTCTTTTGCAGTTAAGTCATTGACAAGGTTTTTCAAATCCAGTTGTTCAGTCCCAGTTAAAAGGAATGCGGTAGGCGAAAGGCTTTCGATAAGCGCCACACCAGTATCTGCCCACGTGAAGCATGCTGGTGGAATCTCCGCTGTCTTCACCAAAACTTGCCTGCGGTCTGCATGCTGTAAGTGGCTGTCGATATTTCCGATAATCGTGCCATCTTTGATGACGAGGTAACGATCGCAAAATTCACTGGCATCATCCAAAATATGCGTGGAAATGATGATGGTCGTGTGCTTCTTCAATCGGGCGATTAATTTTTTCATTTCGTTTCGGCCAATCGGATCCAAAGCCGAGACCGGTTCATCCAAAATCAGCAATAGCGGCTTGTGCAAAATGGCCTGGGCGATTCCGAGCCGCTGCTTCATGCCGCCGGATAATTGCTCTACTTTATAGCCCTCTTTATCCTTCAGCCCGATTTCCTCCAACACTGCGGGGATAGCATCATTTAAAAATGCCGCATCCAAGCCCGACAATTTCCCGAAGAAACGAAGCGATTCCCCGCAGCTCATCCACGGCTTGAAGTCCGTGTGTTGGGACAAATAGCCAATGTGTTGCTTATGCTGCGCAATGGGCTTGGAATGGAAAGTGATGTCTCCTTGTTCATACTGCAAGACACCAGTCATGCATTTGATGAGTGTCGTTTTTCCGGCACCGTTTGGCCCCAACAAGCCAATGCATTCGCCCTGTGCAACCGTAAAAGAGACATCGCTCAAAATTTTTCGTTTTTTGATCGTTTTATGAAGCTTCTCGACTGTAATCATGTCGGATGACCTTCCTTCCGATGACCAGATACAAGATCGGGCCTAATGATTGGAATAATAAGATGGCAGCGAGCCATACATACGGTGCCGCAATCCGATCTTTCCGCTTAAACCAGTCGTATAACGCGATGCCGATAAGCAATAAGTTGAAAATGACAATGGGTACCACGAACGGAAGGATTTGCGCCCAATCGATTTCCAGTAAAGCAGTAATATCTGTATTCATTTTATCACCCTTTCTGTTATCATTATCAATAATGATAACAGAAACGTCAACTACTTTATTTCGGTTCGGGATTTTCCGTACAAATCCCTTGGCTGGATAGTCATTTGACGGAAGTTGGTAAAACGCCGGAAAGAATATATAATAGCTAACTAAGCGCACACAAAAAGGGGACATTGCAAATGGAATTTGATTTATTTAAAAACCAGGTCAGATTTAAAATAGCTTTGGAATTAATAGATGTCGATGAAGGGTTATCGATTCTGCAGTTGAATAAAATACTGAAAGAAGTACCGCAAGCCACATTGTACAGGCATATGAATGCCATGCTGGAGGATGATTTGCTGAAAATTGTCGGCATAAACCGCAGCGGGAAAGTGGAAGAGAAGTTATATGCTTTGAATACACAAGCGTACAAAGTCAGCCAGGAAGATTGGCAGTCGGCTACTTATAGCGAGAGAATCCGATTTATCACGTACTATTTCATGTACATCATCCAAAATTATAAAAACTATCATGAACGCATTGTTGGCGAACAAGCTCAAGATCAATCGACATTTTCTTTCGTGAAGCTGAATTTAACTGATGATTCGTTTGACGATTTTCAGTCTGAGCTGAGCACATTAATGAAAAAATACTATGCCGTGGGCGAATCAGAAGATGCAACTGATCGTACGGTTTCGGTGGTCATCATACCGTGATGATCTGCTTTAACGAATAAATCTTGATTGCCTATAAAAGAGAGGAAATGGCTTCCCACAGCCCATTTCCTCTCTTTTTCTCTATATAAACGGGGTTACCTGAACTTTGAGAATGAGTGCCTGTGAACGGAACGGCTAGTCTATGAAGGGCGGATGGGTGACTTGAGATGATGAATGAGGTGGATTGGAAAAGGGATAATAAGGAAAAAGTCGAAATACTATATAGATAAACAGCGGCACAAGCTGATAAGCCAGTCACCAAGTGTCAGTTGCTTGCACAACTATTCGACAAGAGTTAAGGATGGATCGACAGTCCCATGCAAAGGAGACGATCTTTTTGCGGAAATACGTGCTGGATTTTCAAGAATTGGAGAAAAGCGATTTGTTGCTGGTGGGTGGAAAAAGCTTGAATTTGGCGGAGCTCGAAAAAGCGCCAGGGATTCGGGTGCCCTCCGTATTTTGTATTACAACCGATGCATTCAAGCACATGGTTAATGATCATCCGGTTATGGATGAATGGCTGGAGCAATTGGCAGAACTCCAGTCGACGGATTTGGAAAAGATCCGATTGATCAGCGGAAATCTGAGAACTACCATCGAAAACACAGAGATCCCCGGAGAGATCATTCAGGACATCGCGGACTCTTTTGAGAAGCTGGGAAGCCAGTTAAGTTATGCGGTCAGGACAAATTGTTAGGCGCCACTAACCGGATGTTCTAACAATGGAACAAACGCTGCTGTCAGGAGGAGATCTATTGAAGAATCATCGTTTATTATTGATCATCACCGGTATCGTTGCATTGCTTTTCATAGCGTCCTTAACGTATAGCATGCTAAGTGATCAAGATCTATATAATTACCATACCGGATTGGGCTCAAGCATTTCTGTTTCGCCTGACGATATGACGCTGGTGTTTTCATATTATGAAAACGGAAGTGAAGCTATTTATCAGGGCAGCGTGCAAGGTGGTGCGGTGGAGAAAGTGACAGATCCGGCCAACGAAGATCATCGCAGGCCCCAATTGTCACCGGACGGGGAAGGCCTCGTTTATTTGGCGGCAGACAATGATGGGGTGCAGTCACTTCAGTTTAAGAGCAATGTCAGCGCCGATAGATCTGAACGTTTGACCGGAACGGATGCACATGTTGTGGACGCCGCTTTTTCGCCGGACGGCCGCACCATTTATTACATCGCCATGCCATCGGAAGATTTTTTAAAGCCGGAGGGGGGAAAAGAAAATGGGGCAGACCTGTTTTCTGTCCCTACAGAAGGCGGAGAGCCTGTGAAACTTACCGATAAAGACTCTTTTGCAATGGACGGACTGACCGCCTCCGCTGATGGCAATACGCTTTATTACACGGAATTTGACGGAGTGCAAGGGCTGATGGCGTATTCAATCGCTGAAGGGACAGAAACCGCTGCTTTGCAAGGAGCGCTGCGAGGAGATGTGTATCAGCTGGTGTTCTCACCCGTTCAAGAACTGCTGGCGTATACAGCGGTTTCGGAAAGTTCCTTTGACAGTGGTTCAACCTATGAATACGAATTGTTTTTGCTTAAGACAGCGACAAGCGAAACAAACAAACTGACAGATTTTCGTGCTTTTGTAACTTCGCCGTCATTTTTCCATCAGGACAACCGCATTGCTTTTTTGTCGCAGCCGAATTGGCCTGATCAGCCAGAGGACTTTGAGCTCATGACGGTCAATTATGATAGTGGAGAAATAGCCTCCGTGCGGCTGGATTTGCCTGAAACGACTCGCGGATTTCAGCCAGCCATTCTCGCTTATTGGGTCACGACCCCGGTAGCGATTACGGGCTTGTATCTGTTGCTGTTCGGCCTGTTGACGGTCTACTCGCGACGGGTGTGGAACAAAGCCTATGTTCCGGCAATCATCAGTGCGATTTTAAGCGGCATCGCCGTCGCTGGCAGTTTTGCAGCGGCCAGCTTCGATCCATGGATTGGCATCGGTGTCTTTATGCTGGCGGCTGGAATGGCTGCTTGCACAGCGGTGATTTTTGTCTTTGCTTTACTTTATTCAAATCTGGCGAAAAGAAAGCGTAGGAACAATCGAAAGGGTGCTCTAAAATCACGATTCTTGTTTGATAGAAATGGGTGATCCGGATGAAAAGCGCAGTTCGCCAGATTTGAGGCTTTCTGCGTTTTTTTTTGAGTTAAAAGCCATAGTGGCGTGGATGAAAATACAGACCATTATCGAAAAGAGAGGATCATTGATTGCGACATGGTAATCTTTTACTGATTAACCAAAAATAATTGAAACGTTTTAAGGGGCTGCTTTCTCTAATAGTCAAAGGAGGTTGAAGTGAATGCAGCATGATGAAGAAATGATTTCAGCGGCGATCCAAGGAGACCGTATGGCCCTTCAGCAATTGTTAAAATCGCAAAAAGAAAGCTTGTATCGAATGGCTTATACATATGTGAATAACGAAGAAGATGCGTTGGAGATTTTTCAACAAACCGTTCTTCAAGCCATTGAATCTGTTCATCAAGTGAAAGAACCATTGTATTTCTCAACTTGGTTGACCCGCATTTGCATAAACAAGGCTTTGGCGCATTTAAAGAAAAACAAGAAGCTGGTGTTGATGGACGCAGTGGAGCAGCGGAAAATAGATAATGAGTTGAATGTTGATGTCGCCGAAAATTTGGATCTTGCGAATGCTTTAAGTTTACTGCCTGAAAAACATAAAACCGCTTTGATGTTGAGGTATTACCAGGACTTTACCGTTAAGCAGATTGCCGTGATTATGGAATGCCCTGAAGGCACAGTGAAAACACTGATTCACCGCGGGCTGGCATTGATGAAAAAAGATTTGAAGGGAGTGTATGCAGATGAACGGCAACGAGAATTCAATTAAAAAGGCGATGGAGCATATCAAAATACCAGAAAATCGTTTGGAGGCTATTATTGACAATGCATTTTTTGAAACTTGTGCTCCCAAGAACAAAAAACGGCGTAACTGGTTGATTCCGGCGATCGCGGCATCCTTATTGTTTGTCGGTTTGTTTACTGCAACTCTTTCTACTTCTACAGTTTTTGCTAATTATATGACACAAGTGCCTGTCATCGGGAATGTATTTTCAATTTTTGCAGAAGAAGAAGAGGGGTTATTGCAGTATGAGCGCTTTAGCGAAAAAGTGAAATTGTCCCAATCCAGCAATGGCGTAACCATTTCTATTGATCAAGCGGTATATGACGGCACGAATGTTACTTTTACTTATACTGTTTTCGCGGATAGGGATTTGGATGAATCAACACGCATTACAGGTTTCCCTGAATTGCTTGAAGCCGAGGGCGTGAATGCATCGATGGATTGGAAATTGACAGAAGATGGCTTGGTCGGCATCAATACCATTCCTCATCTCGACGGTGAGGCAGCTCAAGTCAATGTGCTGTGGGAGCCAAAGAGCCTCTATACCGAAAATGGAGAAATTGAAGGCGACTGGAAATTCGAGTTTGCTGTTGATCAATTGAAGAAAGATCCTATTATGCTCAATGAGATTAATACAGAAGGCGGTGTGTCCATTCACTTCACAGAAGTGACTTTTACAGATATTGCTGTGAATATCGCCTATCAACAATTGGTGGATCCAGCTTTATTGGAGGTGTGGGAAAACGTTGAGGTTGAACTAATAGCCGGAGATAATTTGGGGAATGTCTACCGAGTACCTCATAATGGAGGGGCGGCCTATGGAGGAGCGATTACCCAGGAGGACATCTTCTGGACAGCCACAATGAGAGGACTTGATCCTTTGGCCACCTCATTGACGTTTTATCCATTCGGCCACGTCAGCCGCTTGGAGGAGGGGAAAGATCCAGAGTTTATTCGCATAGAGTTTGACGCGCTGGAAATCAATATGCTCGAAGGAAGCTATCGAATTATAGAAGATCCGGTGTTCCCGGTTTTTGAAGAGCCAGAAGAGGAAGAGTAAAAGGACAAAACCCGCGACGGTTAACACACCGTGGCGGGTTTTGCCGTGTGGAGGCTAATGGTTTATAGAAGTAACGACGCCCAACAACTGGACTCATTGAAACCTGAAAAGTCTTTTACTTTAACAAATTTCATCTGAAATTAACAAGCCGATTGCTTCCAGTTGCATATCTCATCCAATGGGTTTATATTAAATGAGCCCTCAATAAATGAGGGGTCAATTAAATACCTTTCGAAATAAGAAGTGAAAAAGGAGCAATTTAGTGTGAATACTTTACAAAACCAGAAAACCAATGATTTCAATGAAATCGTCAATGGACGCCGTTCCATTAAGCAATACGATCCGACAGTCAAAATCAGCCGCGAGGAAATGACGGAAATCCTCGAACAGGCAGCCAAAGCGCCATCTTCCATCAATATGCAGCCGTGGCGTTTCCTCGTCATCGACAGCGACGAAGGAAAAGAAAAGCTTGCGCCGCTTGCTTCATTCAACTTGGACAAAGTGATGAGCTCATCTGCGGTGATTGCGGTATTCGGCGACCGGAAAAACTACGAATATGCAGAAGAAATTTATGGAAAAGCCGTAGAACATGGCTATATGCCAGAAGATGTGAAGGATTTCCAACTCGGATACTTCAAACCTTTATATGAAGGCATGTCTGATGAGCAGATGAAAGACATCGTGCTATTGGACTCAGGCCTTGTCTCCATGCAATTGATGCTTGTTGCCCGTGCATTCGGCTATGACACCAACCCGATCGGTGGCTACGACAAGGAAAAAATCGCGGAAACATTCGGCATGGACAAAGAGCGCTATGTGCCAGTCATGCTCCTTACGATCGGTAAAGCCGCAAACGAAGGCTTCCAGTCGTACCGCTTGCCGGTCGATACGATCACGACTTGGAGCTAAGCTAGCCGACCTTGAGTATCCAAGATTTATGTATTATATTTGACTGGTCAATGAATAGTGGGCACAGCTATCAATTGACTTCATCGATTATTTAGGAGGTCTTTCTATGCCGTGTTCATTTTCAAAGCAGGAACAAGTGCTGCACCAGTTTAAGGGCCTGACCAATCAGATCAGCCCCAAGTTTGAGCGCTGCACAGGCATCAGTGCCTCGCGCTTTGAACTATTGTCCCAACTGTATAAAGTGGATGAAATCAACCAGTCGACGCTCCAGAAATTGGTCAATATCGACGGCGCCGCGATTACGCGCCATTTGAAGCAACTCGAAGCGAGTGGAATGGTCACAAAACGCAGAAATCCACAGGACAACCGCGTGATTTTTGTCAGCCTGACCGATGAAGGCCGCGAGCGCATCATCGAATACCGGAAAGAGAATATGGGCTTCGTCAAACAAATGCTCCACGACTTCACTACTGAGGAAGTGGATGCGCTTAGTGATATGCTCAAACGCATGCAAGACAATATCGTTGATTATTAAAAAATATAAATTAAAGGATGGCGAAATCACATGATGATTATTCACGCACATTTGCAAGTGAAACCTGAGCAGCAACAAGCCTTTTTAAACGAAAGTAAAACTCTGATAGAAGCATCCCGTAAAGAACAAGGCAATATCCAATACGATTTGATGAAATCGGTCGAGCATGAGGGTCATTTCACAATGGTTGAAGTATGGAAAGATGCGCAAGCGATCGAAGCCCATAACTCAAGCGAGCATTTCACGGCATTCTCCAAAAAAGCGACTGGGTTCATGAGCGCACCGATCGAACTCAAAGTCTATAGCGGTGAAGCTGTCCCAATGTAAGGAAATCTCGTTTGTTCAAGCGAGATGCCAGACAGAGCTTGAACATATTCGTCAACTATGACAAGATAGTCTTTGAAAGACAAATGCAAATTTCATAAAACACATGTGGGGGAATCGGTGTTGCCGATTGAGAGAATATCCGTGAGATATTGACCCTTGGAACCTGAACTGGCTAATACCAGCGGAGGGAACATATTCAAATCGGTCTATTCTGCGATGATATGCGCCCAAGGTTTCTCTAACCTTGGGCGCTTTTTTGTATCCGCAATTGGATATGTCCCCTGACTCAGCTCCTGAAATCATCTTTTATGAATTCATTCAGAGGGGGAAATAATATGAAGAAATGGACGTTTGTCATCGTACCGGTGTTGTTGATGGCAGCATGCACAGACGAAGCGGAAAACACGGCAAGTGATGTGGCCAATGAACAACAAGGCTTGAAAGAGGTGACGATGGTCTTGGATTGGACGCCGAATACCAACCATACCGGTTTATACGTGGCACAGCAAAATGGTTATTTTGAAGCACAAGGGCTCGATGTCGAAATCATCTTGCCGGGTGAAGCGGGCGCCAATCAATTGGTAGCTGCCAACCAGGCGGAATTTGGCATCGGCGCACAGGAAAGTTTGACGGAAGCGAGAGTCCAAGGCATTCCAATTGTCTCCATCGCGGCGCTTATCCAACACAATACATCCGGGTTTGCATCGCCTAAATCTAAAGGCATCGAGTCGCCGAGTGATTACGAAGGAAAAACTTACGGCGGATGGGGGGCACCGGTCGAAAAAGCGGTGCTCGGGTCTATCATGGAGCAAGACAGCGCAGATGTAGAAAGAGTGGACATCGTCAATATCGGCAATAGCGACTTTTTCACTGCCGTCGAGCGCGACATCGATTTCGCCTGGATCTACTATGGCTGGACGGGGATTGAAGCGGAACTGCGCGGCGATGAATTGAACATGCAGTATTTGATGGATCTCTCGGACAAACTGGATTATTACACCCCGATCCTGATGACCAATGAAAACATGATTGCAGAAGATCCGGAAACGGTTCGGGCATTCACGAAAGCGGTGTCCCAAGGCTATGAATTCGCCATCGATGAGCCGGAACAAGCAGCGGACATCCTCATCGAGTCAGTACCGGATTTGGACCCGGAGCTGGTGAAAGCGAGCCAAGAGTGGTTGTCGCCGAAATATCAGGACGATGCCACAAGATTCGGCGAACAGCAAGAGCAAGTTTGGGCGGATTACGCTGCCTGGATGTTCGACAATGGCTTGCTGGACGAGGAACTGGATGTCGAGCAGGCATACACCAATGAATTTTTACCGGAGGAGGAAAGCTGATGGGCAATGCACTATTGAGTATTCAAATCATCCCGAAAACGAAAAATGGGGAAGACGTGATTCCGTATGTGGACAAAGCGATCGCCGTTATTGAAAAGTCAGGCGTGAAGTACCAAGTCAATCCATTGGAGACGACAATGGAAGGAGATCTGGCGCAGTTGTTTTCAATCGTCGAGGAAATGAACGAGGCGATGATTGAAGGCGGCAGTTCGAACGTCATCTCACAAATCAAAGTGCTGTATCAGCCGAGCGGCGCATCGATGGATAAATTGACGGAGAAATACCGGCCGTGATGATTGTGCGAAAGGGATGGAGACCAGTTTTGGTCCTCATCCTTTTATTGATCATCTGGCAATTGCTAGTGCCGATTTTTGAAGTGCCGGACTGGCTGCTTCCAACACCTTATCAAATCGGGCTGGAAGCGGTAAACAGTTGGCCATACTATAGCGGGCATTTATTTGCCACGATTCGTTTGTCGATCCTCGGCTTTTTCATCGGATCGTCGATCGGGCTTGGCGTCGCGATGATCCTCCATCTCGTGCCGAAACTGCGGGAGACCTTTTATCCTTTGCTGATTTTATCGCAAAATATCCCGATTATCGTTTTGGCGCCGCTGTTGGTCATTTGGTTCGGCTTCGGCTTGCTGCCGAAACTGATCATCATCATTCTCGTATGCTTTTTCCCGATCACCATCGCCGCCCTCGATGGGTTTAGGCAGACAAGCGGTGAATTGCTGCATTATATGAAAATGGCCGGAGCTGACAGACACCAGATTTTTTGGAAGCTCGAATGGCCGCATGCGATGCCGTCGATCTTCTCAGGCTTGAAAATTGCGGCGACCTATAGCGTCATGGGCGCCGTCATTTCCGAATGGCTCGGGGCGCAGGAAGGCATCGGCGTCTATATGACGCTGGCCTCTTCGTCATTCCGAACGACGCAAGTATTTGTCGCGATCCTGTTGATCATGTGTTTGAGCATGATATTTTTTGCGGCGATCGTGTTATTGGAAAAGCGGGTCATCCGCTGGAAAACGATCAGGGGAGGAAATGCGAATGGCTGAATTGGTGATTGAGCAATTGACTAAAAGCTTCGACGGGGCTGAAGTATTGAAAGAGCTGTCGCTGCAAATCCAGGAAGAAGAATTTGTCGCCGTGCTCGGCCCTTCCGGCAGCGGCAAAAGCACATTGTTTCATTTGATCGGTGGACTTTACGAACCGGATACAGGTGCCATCCGGTTGAGTGGCGAGAACATCAACGGCCAAAAAGGCTCCGTCAGCTATATGCCGCAAAGCCCGTCACTGCTTCCTTGGCGCACCGTGCTGGACAATGTGTTGTTAGGGGCTGAGATCGCCGGTCGCAAAGATCAGCAAGCGGCGGTGCAAATGATGGAGAAAGCAGGACTGTCAGGATACGAGCAATCGTATCCGTATCAATTATCGGGCGGGATGAAGCAGCGTGCAGCCTTTATCCGCAGCCTCCTGAGCCCACAGCCGCTCATCTTGCTGGATGAGCCGTTTTCGGCATTGGATGAATTTACCCGCTCTGAAATGCAAAAATGGCTGCTTGATATTTGGCATCAGAATAAGAGGTCGATTCTCTTTGTCACACATAATATAGAGGAAGCGGTATTTTTAGCAGACCGAATTCTGGTGCTATCAGAAAAACCAGCGAATGTGATTGCCGAGTTCCAAGTGGATTTCCCAAGGCCAAGGGAAGCAAGCATCACTTTGACGGAAGAGTTCCTTCGATTTAAAAGGGACATATACAAAGTGTTGAAAAAACATGAGTAAAAAAAGCTGGAACCGGTAAAGGTTCCAGCTTTTTTGCTTTCTCTTTATAATCGTTTTTGCGACATCGCTTCGCGCATATGGCGAAGGGCGATTTTTCCTTCTTCACCGCGTGCAATCATGACATTCGTATAGAGCGCATCTATCAGGCTGAGCTGTGCAATGCGTGAAGCCAATGCTTCCGAGCGAAAGTCTGTTTCCTCTGACAAGGTGTACAGGACAATGTCGGCGTCTTTGGAAAGGGGAGATTTCGCGAAATTTGTGACACAGATAATGGTCACATCTTTTTCTTTCAATACGTGCAGCACTTCCAATAGGTCGCGTGTGCTTCCAGAATGGGAAATTACAATGGCAACGTCCCCTTTAGCAAGTTGGGACGCGGACATGAGCTGCAGGTGGGCATCCAGGTTCATTGCGACGTGGAGGCCGAGACGCACGAATTTATGATAACCATCCATTGCCACCATGGCTGAACCGCCGTTTCCAAAAAACTCGATTCTGCGAGCGGACATGACAGCAACAACCGCATCGTTCAAAGCTTCACCATCAAGAATCTGCAATGTATCTTCCATTGTCTTGATGTTGGAACGGAATACCTTTTCCGCGACCGTTTTGACATTGTCGCCTTCTTCGATCTGTTCATGGATATCTTTTAACGGTGTCACCACTTCAGCGGCGAGAGCGATTTTGAACGCTTGAAACCCTTTAAAGCCGATACGCTGACAAAAGCGGAAGACTGTCGATTCAGCCAAGCTCAACTCGTCGGCGATTTGATTGATGGTTAAATGAATAATATTACGCGGGTCATTCAAAATATAATCAGCGATCTTTTTTTCCTTTTCGCTGAAAGTCCGGTAGCTGCCGCGGATGGCCGCTAAAGCGAATTGTTGTTTTTTCATCCTGCCACGCCTCTTTCTGTCGCTTGGAGTATTTTTATATTTCTATCATAACATGCTTGTATGTGGAAAAATATTTGATATACTAAATCCATTAAGGAAAAATATTCTTTTATTTCACAGGAGGTTTTACGATGGAAATCGGAATTATCGGTTTGGGCAAGATGGGGTTCAACCTTGCGCTCAATTTAACAGACCATGGCCATACAGTGATAGGGCATGACACGACCGCGTTAGAAGTAAGCGATTTCAAAGTAGCTGGTACCTTGGAGGAACTGGTCCAAAGCTTAGTAGCGCCGCGGACTATCTGGCTCATGGTACCTGCTGGGGAAATCACCGAATCTGTCATTGGGAACCTGGTGGACTTGTTGGATAAAGGCGACACCATCATTGACGGCGGCAACTCTAATTACAAAGAGTCTGTCCGTCGGGCTGCACGATTAAAAGAACACGGAATTTATTTCTTTGACTGCGGAACAAGCGGGGGAACAGAAGGTGCGCGCCACGGAATCTGTGCCATGATCGGCGGAGACGCCCAAAAGTTCAAGGACATCGAACCTTTATTCCGTGATATTTCCGTAAAAGGCGGTTTCCTCTATGCAGGCGAACCCGGCAGCGGACATTTCATGAAAATGATTCACAACGGCATCGAGTACGGCATGATGCAATCGATTGCAGAAGGATTCGAAATCCTAAACAAAAGCGAATTTGACTATGATTATGAAAAAGTGGCGGGCGTTTGGAACAATGGATCGATTATTAGTTCTTATTTGATGGGATTGACGCAAAATGCATTTTCGAAAGATGAAAAGCTTGATGGCATAAAAGGGGTTATGAATTCATCTGGAGAAGGCAAATGGACGGTGGAAACAGCACTGGACTTGAATGTGCCGGCACCGGTTATCACGATGTCACTGATGATGCGCTACCGTTCGCAGGAAGACGACACGTTTACTGGAAAAGTTGTCGCAGCATTGCGCAATGAATTCGGCGGTCACGCCGTTGTTAAAAAATAAAAAATGCTCATCTGATAAGGGGGAAATCAAATGGATGGTTCAACATTGATCATGATCGCGCTAGCGAGTATTTTCATTTTGCTGTTTTTGGTGATGCGCACAAAATTGCATGCGTTTGTTGCGTTATTGCTGGTAAGTTTATTGCTCGGGATTGCAGCGGGGATGCCGCTCGGTGAAGTCATTCAATCGATTCAAAATGGTATGGGCGGCACGCTTGGATTTGTCGCTGTCGTCGTCGGACTTGGTGCAATGTTCGGGAAGATGCTGGAAGTTTCGGGTGGCGCTGAGCGTTTGGCCGCTACGATGATCGGCAAATTCGGGGAAGACAAAGCACAGTGGGCGCTCGGCGTGACCGGCTTTATTGTCGCAATACCTGTATTTTTTGATGTCGGCTTTATCATTCTCGTGCCGATTGTCTACAGCTTGGCGAAAAAGACCGGAAAATCGCTTCTGCATTACGGAATACCGCTGTTGGCTGGTCTTGCTGTCACGCATAGCTTTATCCCGCCGACACCGGGACCGATCGCAGTTGCCGAACTGGTGGGTGCTGAACTTGGCTGGGTCATTTTGTTCGGGATACTCGCGGGGATTCCTTCCATGATTTTGGCCGGCCCTCTTTTTGGACGCTACATAGGTAAGCGCATTCAATTATCGATACCGGATTATATGGATATTAAAGAACAGGAGTACGATAAGGAGTTGCCGAGTTTTGGCATGATTATCTCACTCATTTTGATTCCGTTAGTACTAATTTTATTTAATACCTTATCGGCTGTTGTTTTGGAAGAAGGAAATCAAGTTCGTGAAATCTTGACTTTCCTTGGCCATCCTTTTGTAGCTTTAACGATTGCCACGATGCTGACGTTTTATTTCCTTGGTACACGCCGAGGCTATTCCCGTCAGGAAGTTCAGGACATCGCAACTAAAGCGCTCGAACCTGCAGGGATCATCATCCTCGTAACAGGAGCCGGTGGGGTGTTCAAACAAGTCTTGATCGACTCGGGTGTCGGTGATGTACTCGGTGAAATGATGGGCGACTCGGCATTGCCGCCGATCGTTCTGGCATTCCTCATAGCGTCTGCCGTCCGGGTGGCGCAAGGCTCGGCGACGGTGGCCATGGTCACTGCAGCCGGATTGATCGCGCCGCTTCTGGAAATCGTCGGCATGACAGGTCCTGCTCTTGGCTTGATCGTCATCTCGATCGCAGCGGGTGCGACCGTCTTGTCTCACGTTAACGATTCCGGTTTCTGGCTCGTCAACCGCTATTTCGGGATGAGCGTCAAAGATACCTTGAAATCATGGACCGTCATGGAAACCATCATCGGCCTAACCGGTTTCGTGGTAGTATTAGTATTAAGTTTTTTCATTACATGATGTTAGAAAAAGAAAAAGGGAACTTTCCTTTTTCTTTTTCTGCTATAAGGAAGGAAGAATATTATGCCAGAACCATCCTATTATTTAGGGGTCGATATTGGAACTACTTCCACAAAAGCTGTCCTGTTCAATAAATCCGGACAAATTAAAGAGAGCCATACGGTTTTCTACCCACTGCACACGCCGAACCAATTGACGGCAGAGCAGGACCCAGAGGAGATTTTCAGAGCCGTACTGACAGCGGTCCGGGAAACACTAAGAAAGAGCAGCATTAGCCGGCAATCATTGAAGTTGGTTTCGTTTAGTTCGGCAATGCACAGTTTGATCGCCGTGGACGCCGATGGGGCGCTTTTGACCAATAGCATTACGTGGGCGGATACGCGAAGCTCGAAACACGCAAAGCATATCAAAGATAATTTGAATGGCCATGAAATTTACCTGCGTACCGGAACACCGATCCATGCGATGTCGCCGCTATCGAAATTGCTTTGGCTACAAGACGAGAAGCCGGAAATCTGCCGCGAAACGGCAAAGTTCATCAGCATCAAAAGCTTTATGTTCCATAAGTTTTTCGGTGAATACGTAGAAGATCATTCGATTGCCTCTGCCACGGGTTTGTTTAATTTACAACAGCTCGATTGGGATCAAGGTGCCCTCGCTATTGCCGGCGTCACAAGTGATGAATTACCGCGACTCGTGCCGACCACCCAGCAGTTTACAGGAGTGGCAGCAGAATTCGCCACATTCATGGGCATCCGGGAAGACATTCCATTTGTCATCGGGGCAAGTGATGGGGTATTGGCAAATTTGGGTGTGGACGCCATCGATCCCGGCGTCATTGCCGTGACGATCGGCACGAGCGGCGCCATTCGCACGGTTTCTCCGGTGCCGAAAACCGACCCGAAAGAGCGGACTTTCTGTTATGTGTTGACGGAAAATCATTGGGTGATCGGTGGGCCGGTCAACAACGGGGGCATCATTTTGCGCTGGCTGCGCGATGAATTCGCTTCTTCTGAAGTGGAAACCGCGAAACGGCTCGGAATTGATACATACGATGTGTTGACGAAAATAGCAGCCACCGTTAAACCTGGAGCTGATGGACTATTGTTCCATCCGTATTTGACAGGGGAACGCGCACCGCTATGGGATGCCAATGCACGCGGGTCGTTTTTCGGCCTCAGCATCCATCATCAGAAACAGCATATGATTCGCTCCGTATTAGAGGGCATCGTCTTTAATCTCTACACGGTTTTGCTCGCGGTTGAAGAATTGACAGGCGAACCCGCGCGTATTCAAGCATCCGGCGGCTTTGCGCGCTCTGAGTTATGGCGGCAGCTTTTGGCAGACGTATTCGATAAGCCGGTCATCATTCCGGAAAGCTTCGAGAGCTCTTGTCTTGGGGCAGTAGTTCTTGGCATGTATGCGACTGGGGAAATCGAGGATTTCAGCATCGTCTCCGAAATGATCGGCAGCACACATACGCATTATCCAGAAGAGCAGGCGAGCGATATTTATCGTGAACTTCTGCCGATCTATATCCGATTATCACGTTTGCTGACAGAAGAATACGAAAGCATTTCCGATTTCCAGCGAAAACATATGACATAAAAAACTAAGCCTACAGCCGATTTCGGTTGTGGGCTTTGCTTTTAACACATAGTCAATGTCTTTAATATATTTCTAGAATTTTCTGGATATATTCAGGCTTGATGAGTATATTTGATATAGGGCATGTGGAAAGGGGTTTTGAACGATCTCTCTTCTGCATATGCTTGATAGTTTGCAGTGGAGACCTCAATTGGAATCGAGTTCAGGATACTTCGAATACGTACCGGCAAATAGGTCGCGAGAGCAAACTCGTATCAGGGAGCGATGAATAAAAGGCGGTTCATGAACAGCGGTACTTCAATAAACATCAGTATGTAAAAGGGGATAGCACGATGGGATGGTTTGGAAATCGGAAAAATAAGTTTGATTCATTTTGGAATTGGTTTGTGGAGAACGAACACACCTATTATGAATTAGGGGAGCAAAACCGCGAAAAGGAAATGAATGTTTTATACAACCGCCTGCAAAAGGTCAATAAGCATTTCGCCTATGAATTCAGCCACGAATTGATCGATGGCAAACGAGAATTTATTCTTAGCGCAGATGGAATGGTGGAAGCTTTCGATGATTTATTGGATTTATACGATTCTGCACCTGAACTGGAACGATTTAAAATTATTGCATTCCGCCAACCGAACGCTGATGAATTTACGGTCACTTTCGGTGATGTTGAGCTATCGCGTGACGATGTCTATTTTGAAATCGTCGATGAGATTAACAAGGATGTGGTTTTTTACATTAAAGGATTTACTGAAACCAAAGAGGACGAATACATTGCTGCGTGTTTTATCCTGCTGGATGGTGTAATCGGGGAGTTTTATGTCGGTACAAAACTCGGGACTTTATCTTTTGAAGCATTAAAGGATGGCCAAACGCATATTCCTGTATCCGAATTAGCAGATGTACTTAAATTGGACGAGGAACTAGAGGTTTAGTTTACCGAGGCCACGCCAGCGCAATTTTGTGCTTGCGTGGTTTTTCAGTTAGAGATTTGATTGAAAAGAACGAGCCAGAGCATTTGAGAAAGGTCGCTGGATACGCTATACTAAGAACTAAAATGACAGTCAGTCATTTTTTTATTAGGAGGAATGATAAGTGAAAGATGACAATAAATATGAACTGATCGTCAGCGCATCCATCCATATTATGAAAGAAAAAGGATTTGAAAAAGCCTCGGTCTCGCAAATCGTCAAAGAAGCGGGAGTGGCACAAGGAACTTTCTATCTTTATTTTGATTCTAAAAGCGCGGTAGTGCCTGCGATTGCAAGGAGGATCTTGACCGCTCTATTATCCGAAGTCCAAACCCGCCACAAGCCGGGTGCTGCCATATTCGAAACGATCGAAATGATGGTCGAGGTCACTTTCGAATTGACCGAACAATATAAAGAAATGATTTTGTTTTGCTATTCGGGCATGGCGTATTACCATTCTTTTGAGCTGTGGGAGGAAATTTACCAGCCTTATTATCAATGGCTGGAGCAGCAATTGAAGTCGGCACAAGATAAGGGGGCTTGTACGGCCAATGTGGAATTGCATTCATTGTCACGCATGATCATCAATGTCATGGAAACTTCTGCAGAAAATTTTCATTTGTCGAACCAGCGCGGGCAAGATACCGCCATTCACAAACAACAAGTAATTGCTTTTATAGCGAATGCACTGACTGACTCTCATTCATAAACCATATCGATGAGGTGCAATATGTTTGGAAAATCAATTAACGAGAAAAAATTATTATGGATATCGGTGATTGCTGCATTGATTTTTGCGTTAGTCGGCATTGTTTGGGGGATTGCCATCTCTTCTCAAATCATTTTGTTCGACGGCGCATATTCTTTCATCAGCGTATTGCTGTCGCTAATGTCATTGATCGTCGCGCGCTATATTCAACAAAGTGATGCCGCGCGCTTTCCATACGGAAAAGAAATGTTGGAGCCCTTGGTCATTATCGTGAAATACACCATCATCTTGGTGCTCTGTATTGCAGCCATCTCTGCTGCTATAGAGTCGCTGGCGTCTGGAGGTCGCGAAGTCAGCATTGGGCACGCACTCGTATTCGCAGCCATCAGCACGATTGGATGCGCCGCTGTCTACTGGATGCTGAACCGCCACAAAAAGAATTCGGGTTTTATCCGCGCAGAAGCGAACCAGTGGAAAATGGATACTTTGCTCAGCGCGGCCGTGTTGTTCGGATTCGCCGCCGCCTGGGTGGTTTCCTTGACGCCTTATAGATATTTGATGCCGTATGTCGATCCGATAATGGTTTTGCTGGTAGTTGGGTATTTCCTGAAAACACCTATCCGCGAAATAACCAAGTCTTTCAAGGAAGTGCTTGAAATGACACCTGACCGGGATATCGAAACCGAGTTTAAAACAGCTGTCCAAGCCATTGAATCACGTTATCAAATACCGGAGTCCATCGTTAGGGTCGCCAAGGTAGGAAATAAATTATTCATCGATGTAGACTTCATTCTAGGGCCGCAATCTAAAATTGTCACGACGGTGGATCAGGATGAGGTAAGGGCGGAAATTACCCGCAACACGTCTGCAGTCGGCTATAAGAAATGGCTGACGGTGTCATTTACCCACGATGCAAAATGGGCAAAGAAAACTCATTTATAAGGATTATGCTGCAAAAGTTTTCATAAGCAGTCATCTGATATAAAGACAATACAGAAAAAAAGCAGCCATAGCGGCTGCTTTTTTCTGTATTTAATAGGATTGTGGTGGCTGCTGGATAGCATCCGGTTCTGGGTTGTAGTGAGTATTGCTTTGTACTGGAGCTTTGTTTTTATCAAGGTAGCTAAGAAGGCCGACAGCGGTATTGCTCCACTGGTTCACTTGTGCGGCGTGTGCAGGATCATGGTCGACTTTGGTCGAGATGCCGGCAGTGATATTGCGGACCACTGCATTCATATCGAGCACAGAGTTTTTCGTGCCTTTTGCAGCATCGATCACATAAGTGATTTTCTCTGTTTTTTGCTGGATGTCTTCTTTTAATTCAGCGGTCGTATGTTGAAGGTGCGTCGTCTCGAGCATGAGCTTGTCCACACGGCCCTTCAAATTGTCCGCCGAGCCTTTCATTTCCTTCATCGGTTCCTTCATGCCTTTGATAAGCAAGAAGGCACCGATTGCCGCAACGACAAGTCCTAAAACGATAATTCCGATTGCTATGTAGAGCCATATAATTGGATCCATATGATTTCCTCCTTCAGATAGATGGGTTGGATATGCTATACCCGAAATTGGATGTGAATTAACATCAGCAGCATCAAGCGAAGAATAAATTCGGCTAATTTAAAGCGAACAAAAAAACCAGCACGCCAGACACGATTAAACTCGGTCGGGATACTGGCTTATTTTTTGCATAGAACAAACCATTCAATTTTCACAATAAAGCTCATGATAGCGCTTCATGAATTGTCGGTCGATGCGTTGTTTCAAGGACCACGGGATTTTCCCGTGGAACGACTTTTCGCCATAGCTTAAGAATGCCTCGCCGTCTCCGGTGGAAAGAATCGAGACAAATCGTTTTTGAGGAGTGAATTTCTTGAGATTGCCACCGGTCAGGCTCGCCATCAAATTGTGCCATAATACCGGGCCTTGCCTGACGGCGTAGACGCCATTTTTCGCAAGTCCCGGAAATCGCTGGATCGAGACGCAATCGCCTGCGCCGTAGATATCGGGGTGCGTTACACTATGCAGCGTTTCATCGACCAATAAATAGCCGCCGTCATCGGTGGGCAGGCCGGAGCTGGTGAACAGTTCAGCGCTTTTCGGCCCGGTCAGCCACAATACGTCCGATTGTGTGACTGACTTTCCATCACTCGTTGCCAGCGTTTGGCTGTCTATGGATTCCACCTTGGCGCCAGTGTAACAAGCCAAGCCTTTTTTCTGTGAGACCGCTTCTATTTTTTTAGAAGACGCTCGACCAAGTCCTAAGAGCAGTGCCGATGAACTGATCAGCACGGTATTGAGCGGTAAGTTATGCCGTCTGCGCCAAGCTTGGATGGCCAACGCCAGTTCCACTCCGGATGCACCGCCACCGATAATGACTGGATGCGCCGTTTCCCTCAATTGCTTTAGCCGATCGGGAAAACGGTAATTCGGTTTGATCGATGCAATGTGTTTCAGGAAATTTCTTGGGATGTCGATCTGTGAGCCGATATCGAATGACACCAAATCATAGCCATACATTTCACCACTGGCGCATGTCAGCGTCTTGTTTTCAGGGTCAATGGTTTCCACGGCATCTTCGATAAATACAGCGCCAACCTTGCCGCATAACTCCGCTAGATCGATGCGGATGTCTTGGAGGCTATAGACACCTTCCGTAAAACCTGAAAACATCCCTGAATAGTACTGATAACGTGAAGCGGAGATGAGCAACACTTGTGTATCTTCTAGCGCATGATTGTTTAATTGTTCCAGGCAGTGGAGGTGTGCATGTCCGCCGCCGACTAATACGAGTGTTTTCATGCAGAATCTCCTGTCTACTTTAAAATGCGCTTAGCTTCTGCCATGCGCTGGAAGATGGTGAATAGCTGTGCGCCGATGAAAATTAATGTCAGTGCCGTTAAATAGGCGGGGAAGGCGATCATCAACGTGAACAGGATAAAGCCCTCTGTGCGCTCTGCGAGTCCCGCCTGGTAATAAAACGATTTCATTCCTTGTTTTTCCGATAATGCACCGACTGTCAAAAATATCGTCATGGCGACGATGATCGAAGCGCTCAATAACAAAAGCACCCACATCGACTCCGGAAAGCGGAACGCGAGCCCGAGGATGACACTGATTTCCACCAGCCTGTCAAAACTGATGTCGAGCAGCGTCCCCCAAGAAGAAGGCTTTGTTTTACGTGCCATCGTGCCATCGACGACATCCAAAAAGCCGGACAGCCATAATACGAAAATCGCCCAAAAAGGCTGATCCAAATAAATGAACACACCTGAAGACAGACCGATGGCAAAAGCGATTTTCGTCACACCGTCGGCAGTCAAGCCTCGAGCCAATAACCAATCGGCAGTCTTGTCCACGAGTGGTTGTACGTGTTTACGAGCATGTGTATCGAGCATTCCATTCACCTTTTCTTTTTGAAGATAGTCTCAGTATATAATATGTCTCCGGTTCGAACCCGTAATCCCCCTCACATTACAGAAAGCAAATGTGACAAAATATTCACGGCATGCCGAGGGGTCAGAGGGCGTAAGTCTTTTCACTTTTTGATAAGATGTAGTTAATTCAGGATAAGAAGGGAACTGGTAGAGATGGGAAAAAAATACGATATTGCAATTATTGGAGCAGGGGCAGCCGGTTTGACAGCTGCTTTTACGGCAGCCGGTTTCTCGAAAAGCGTTGTATTGATCGATAAAAACTTGCCTGGCGGCGAATGTACATGGTCAGGCTGCATCCCGAGCAAAACGCTGATCAATATCGCGCAGGAAATCCATCACGCGAAAAAATATACGCCTCAATTGACCGTCGACACAACGGCCATTTTGAAAGAGATCCAAGAGGTTATTCAAACCGTTTACGCGGGAGAATCCCCGGAAGTGCTGCAACAGTCCGGCATCGACTTTGTGAATGGCTACGCGACGTTTACCGGGCCGAATACGGTGGAAGTCGAAGGACAGCAAATCGAAGCGAAGAAAATCATTCTCTCTACGGGATCATCCCCGATGGTGCCGCCGATTGATGGTTTGGACAGCGTGCCGTATTTGACCAACGAAACGATCTTCACCCAGCAGTCATTCCCGAAAACGATGACGATTCTTGGAGGCGGGGCGATCGGTGTTGAAATGAGCCAAGCGCTCAACCGAGTCGGCGTCGATGTCACACTCGTGGAAAAATCTGAGCGCATTTTATCCAACGATGAAGAAGAATTGGCATTGATGATCCAGCAGCGACTCGTTGATGAAGGCGTCAAAATCCATACAGCTTCTACCGCCGTAAAAGCAGGAAAACAGGGCGACAACATTGAGCTGACAATCGAAAAAGACGGCAACGAGACGACTGTTTCGTCTGAAGGGCTGCTAGTGGCACTGGGCCGCCAAGCGAACGTCGAAGGCTATCAGCTTGAAAAAGCGGGCGTGGCCTACGACTCCAAACGCATCCAGGTAGACCAGCATATGGAGACGACCGCTAAAGGCATCTACGCGATCGGCGATGTGGTCGGACCTTATCAATTGTCGCATATGGCCAATGCACAAGGCATTACGGCGACTCAAAACGCCATTTTGCCGATCAACCGGAAAATGGACTACGAGCATGTCACATGGTGTACCTACACCGATCCCGAACTCGGCCGTTCCGGCTTGTCCGAAAAACAAGCACGTGAAAAATACGGCGATTCGATCCGTGTTTACGAACACGATTATACACATCTTGACCGCGCCAATACAAAAAAGGGGTCGATCGGTAAAGTGAAGATCATTCTGGACAAGAAAGGATATGTGCTAGGCGCAAGTGTGTTAGGCGACCGTGCCGGTGAAATCATCAGCCAAATCCAGACAATCAAAACGCTGCACATCAATATGGGCAAACTATCCGGAGTGATTCACCCGTATCCGACCTACAGCGAAGTGCTCGTGAAGATCGGCAAGAAAGTCTATGTCGATAATTTATTGAATCAGCCCGTTGTCAAAACCTTCAACAAAGCCAAAGATGGCGAATTGCCGGCAGAAAAAATAGCGATTTACGGAGCAGCCGCTGCGGCTGGCATCGGCATCGCCAATATGGCGGTCAAAAACAATAAGAAACCGAAGCTCGGCGTAAAAAACGGCTATTTGCGGGAAGTGCCATCGTCACCGAACGCCGTCTCTTCCCAAACTCAGAAAAAAGATAAGCATGTAGCGTCATGGCCTTACAACGGCAGCAAAGCGCAAGCGAAGAAAAACTTGCTCGGCATGCTGAAAAGCTATGAAGGCGTAAAAATCCACCAAAACGACGACAATTACGTCTATGCAGTGGCCACATCCAAGGTCATGAAATTCAAAGATGATATCGAATTTTATTTTAACGAGGCAGCCGGAAGAATCGAGTTCCGTTCCGCTTCACGCGTCGGTTATTCGGATGCAGGCGTTAACCGCAAGCGTTACGAAGACATGGCCAAAAGATATTTCAGCATCTCCACGCATACGCGAAATTCATGAATAAGCGCCAACTGGCAAAAGGGCTAATAGCGGCAGTCGTCGTTTTGGCCATCATCTGGCTTAGCCGTTCGGTCTTTGAAGTGGACGCCAACAGCATCCGAAATTGGATTTTGTCATTCGGTTTATGGGCGCCGCTCATCTACATCGTCGTCTACACCATCCGTCCGCTGATCTTTTTTCCGGCCTCGGTGCTGTCGATTGCGGGGGGCTTGGCTTTTGGCGCCTGGATGGGCACTATTTATACGATTATCGGCGCAACGCTCGGGGCACTATTATCTTTTTACGTCGCTAGCAGTTTAGGCAAAAGCCTGTTGAAGAAACAATGGTCAGGGAATGCCGCAAAGATCCAGTCGCAAATGGAGCAAAATGGGTTTCTTTATGTGTTGATGTTCCGCTTGATACCGGTCATCAATTTCGACGTGATCAGCTACTTGGCGGCTATCGCCAAAGTCCGCTTTCCCTCTTTTGCGTTGGCGACGGTCATCGGAATCATTCCAGGAACCTTCGCCTATAATTTTCTCGGCAGCAGCTTTGTCAGCGGCAACCCGAAAATCATCGCACTCGCTGTTGCGGTGTTCGTTGTGTTGACAGTCGTGCCGATTTTGATCCGCAATCGCTGGAACAACAAGACAAATACACCGTAAGCGGTAAATAGCCTGTTAAAGGATATAGGAAGTGACACTATGAAAAAATATGCAGTACTGGTGCCGACGCTAATGGCTTTGTCATTGGCGGCTTGTTCATCTGCGGATGACAACGGTGAAGCGGTCGATAGCGAAGAGCTGCTGACGGCAGACTGGCAGCAAGTCATCGATGAGTCGGCAGGCCAGGAAGTGAATATATACATGTGGGGCGGCAGTGACAGCATCAATCGCTATCTCGATGATCGGGTCGCGCCACGCATCAAAGAGCAGTATGATGTCACGCTAAAGCGTGTGCCGATGAATGACGCACAGGACATCATCAACCAATTGCTCGATGAAAAACTGGCAGGCAAGACAGGCGGTAGCATGGACATCATCTGGATCAACGGTGAAAATTTCAAAGCCGCCAAAGACAACGATTTGCTATGGGGGGATTTCACCAGTCAATTGCCGAACTTCAACGATTTCGTCGACCAGGATGCACCAGAAATCGCGCAAGATTTCGGTGAACCGGTAGATGGATTAGAGGCACCGTGGGGCAAAGCTCAATTTGTTTTTGTTCACGATGACAATAAATCGCCGAACCCGCCTGCATCCATGGAAGAATTGGCCGAATGGGTCAAAGAAAACCCGGGTCAATTTACTTATCCCGCTTTGCCGGATTTCACGGGCAGTGCGTTCGTGCGGCACGTGCTGTATGAAACGACAGGTGGATATGAGCAGTATCAGGGACCCGCAGAAGACATCGACGATTTACAACAGCGCTTGCAACCGATGTGGCAATATTTGAATGACATTGAACCTTATTTATGGCGTGAAGGGGAGACTTACCCGGAAAGCCTCGCGAAACAAGATCAATTGTACGCAAGCGGCGAAATCGGCATGACCATGAGCTACGATCCGGCACTTGCCGCGAGCGAAGTATTGAAAGGCCGTTTCCCGCAGTCTACACGGACATTTTTGCTGGAAAATGGGACGCTCGCCAATACGCATTTCCTGTCGATTCCATTCAACTCTTCGGATAAAGCAGGGGCGCTAGTGGCCATCAACGAATTATTGTCACCCGAAGCTCAAACAGCCAAACTCTCACCTGAAAACTGGGGCGACTTGTCCTCTTTAGATTTGGACAAACTCCCGCCCGAAGCTCAGCAGGCGATGAATAAAGTGGATATGGGAACTGCGACATTGCCTTTGGCAGAGCTGGAAAGCAAACAATTGCCGGAACTATCCGCCGACTATATCGACATCATCGAAAAAGGGTGGATGGAAAATGTGGCGAAAAAGTAAACCGTATTTTTTGCTGCTGCCCGCCACTGGCGCAATCGTCCTCCTGTTTTTTGGAGGACTTTTTGATGGACTCCTCAAAAGTCTCGGCTATTTTCCGGCAATCGGTGAAACCCAAATCAGTTTGGCTGCATACTACACATTATTCAGCTCTTCCGCTTTTTGGGAGTCGCTGTCATTGACGTTTCGGGTTGCTGCCTTGTCTTCAGTCATCGCCGCATTTCTCGGCGCAGTGCTGGCTGTGTCTTTATTCATGCTCCATGAATCGTCTAAAAGTGGCGCGTCAAGACTATGGCATCGCTTGTTTCAACTGCCGTTGACCATACCGCATCTTGTCGGTGGTTACATTATTGTATTGTTATTCATGCAAAGCGGATTTCTGTCGAAGCTATTCGCTTCTGCAGGCTGGATCAGCGACATCTCGGAGTTTCCTGTAGTTGTCAATGATACATTCGGGTGGGGCATCATCCTTACTTACGCTTGGAAAGAGGCGCCGTTTGTGTCGCTGATGATTTATCCGGTGCTGATGCGCATCCATGGTTCATGGCGAGAGGTGTCCCGTGTATTCGGTGCCAGCAGCTGGAGTTTCATCCGCGAGATAGTCGTACCGGTGATGCTTCCGGCTTGGACAATTGCGACATTTATCGTGTTCGTCTTCACCTTTTCGGCATTTGAAGTGCCATTTTTGCTCGGTGTCACCTATCCAAGTATGTTGCCGGTATATTCATATCAACTATATACGAGCGGTACACTGTCGGATCGCCCCGAAGCACTTGCTGTGAATATTATCTTGTCGATCTTAACCATTACTCTCGGCCTCATCACCTATTACTTCAGCAGGCGCTGGCGTGTCTTGAAGGGGTGGGAATGATGAATAAAAGTAGTTTATTCATTCATTGGTTTTTATTCATTTTATTATTCATGATAGTTATAGTTCCATTCATCCCGCTCGTGTTGACTAGTGTATCCTTCGGTTGGCGATGGCCGAATGTGCTGCCCGAGTCATTCAGTTTTCGGGCATGGGAATATGTCCTCGGCGAGTCGACAACGTGGCGGGCGGTAGCTGTCAGCTTATGGATCGCCTTGGTCGTCACCGCTATCAATATTTTGCTGGCTGTGCCTGCTGCCAATGCTTTTTCGCGCTACCCTATACGCGGCAGGTGGCTGTTTGAGGCGATTATTTTTGCGCCGATCGTCATTCCGCCATTTGTCGCTGTGATGGGGATTCATTTGACCTTCCTGCGGCTTGGCTTAACGGAAACCATAGTCGGGGTGGTGTTGGCGCATATAGCCCCGACATTGCCCTATATGGTACGCGCAGTAATGATCAGCTATCAAACGCTATCGACTGATTGGGAAAACCAGGCGCGCATGCTGGGTGCAGGGCCGATGTCCCGTTTTTATTTTGTTGTGCTGCCGCATTTACTGCCGGGAATCGCCGCAGGAGCCAGTTTAAGCATCTTGATTTCCTTGAGCCAATATTTGATTACCTTTATCATCGGTTCGGGCCAGGTGGTCACTTTGCCGATTTTATTATTTCCGTTTATCAGCGGCGGGGATCCGGCCATAGCCGCAGCTTATTCATTGCTCTATGCAGCAATCGCCATCGCAGCCTTGATCGGAATGGACATGGCGCTGAAAAAATACTACCAAAACAAAAAAACCGCAGCAGGTGCAGTCTGAAGGGGGTGGGAACATGGATGATTTACGCATTGAGAATGTCGAAAAACATTACGGGCAATCACCGGGCGATGCCGGCTTTTCATTAAAACCGGTGAACTTGACCATACGCAACGGCGAGTTCTTTTCCTTGCTTGGGCCTTCCGGATGCGGAAAGACGACGCTGCTGAAATTAGTGGCGGGCTTGCTCGAAGAAGATGCAGGTGACATTTGGCTCGGTGATAGCCGAATCACGCATGTCCCGGCTGAATCCAGACGGTTTGCCATGGTGTTTCAACAAGCGCTGCTATTTCCGCATATGACAGTGGAAGACAACGCGGCGTTCGGGTTGAAGATGCAGAAAGTCGAGAAAGACGAGCGTCTCGCACATGTGCGTGAGATGCTAGGGCATGTAGGGTTAGAAGGATTTGGCCGGCGCTTTCCCCATGAATTGAGCGGCGGACAGCAGCAGCGGGTCGCCTTGGCGCGAGCACTTGTTTTGAACCCGCGCGTGCTGCTGATGGACGAACCGTTCAGTGCACTCGACCCAGCGCTGCGAGAAGAAATGAGGGAGTTGCTGCGTACCATTCAACGGCAGTTTCGCGTGACCGTCCTGTTCGTTACCCATGACAGGGAAGAGGCGTTTCATTTATCGGATCGCATTGGCGTTATGAGTGAAGGGGAGTTATTGCAAGTCGGCTCGGTCGAAGAGTTAAGGGAACGCCCGGTCAGCACCAAAGTCGCTTCATTTTTAGGAATCAAGAACAGCATCGAAGGAACAATTACCGGCGACTATTTTCACTCGCTTGATCAAAGCATTCAATTGCCTGCAGGAGATACGCATCACACCGGAGTTCGCTTCTTGATTCTCCGCGCTGAAACGCTCCGTCTTGTGCCGGACGCAACGATTGCGCCGGCCGGCTTTGCGATGATTCGGGGCACAGTGGTACAGCTAAGATTTAACCACGGTTTTTTCACGGCCCATGTGCAGGTGGGCGATCAGCTGCTCGATGTGTCTTTAGACAGCCAGCAAGCTGACACAGCCAAAGTCGGTAAAGAAATTAACTTGATGGTAGACAGGAAGTCCATGCAGTTTGTGGAATATTGAAGGAAAATTTTCTCCCGTTTGAGAGTATTAAATGAATGAACGTTCGTAATGTGTTTTAGGACATTTACGAACGTTTTTTTGTGGAAATGTAACTGAGCGGCAATTTAATTACATTCAACCTTCATTCTTCTCAAACGAGGTTCCTGGTGGGAAATGATTAGCCAGCTTTTCAATTGTCGAGAAATGAGCTTCGTTTGTATAGAGGTTAAACCCATCCCCGTCATGCCAAATTTCAATAATTGTTGAAGCGGCGTTCATATCGAAGTGCGGCCATAGTGATGTCTTCTCGCGTCCAAACCAGCCCTTGAATGTAACCGGTTTATAGACGATATTATCCGACAGAGAAAATGCATAGAAATGATTGCAAATTGCTGCCAAATAAGTTTCTCGTAAAACAAAGGTCAGTGAAGAATGCATTTCGATTGTGAGCTTAAAAACAGGAAACCGTTTGTTTTTTGGACCCTCAAACCTTAATGAGTATTCAATGTTTTCGCTCTGAAAAAGGCGTTCCAAATCATCTTCCATTCCACTTAGCGGCTCAAAGGTAAGATAGATTGGAAACAACGCTTTTGTACATATAAATTCAACGAGTATTTCACATGTTGCATCTGAATCGTTAACGGTGTCCGACGGGCCCATATAAAACTTCGCAAGGTCTTGAACATCCTCACATAAAAGCATTTCTCCATCCGAACCACTGGTTTCGTGAGTGATATAGACCTTCTTCATTGTTTCATCTCCTTTACATTGAAGAATATCTAGAGTTTTTAATATCACAGTTTTATTAGATAATACTATAACTTTTGAGGAAGTGAGGGGCACGACTTCTTCTTTTTTTGTTTAGTGAGAAAGCTATTTCAGGGGCAGATTTTCCTCTTTTCTTCCAATTAATGAAACTATTTTTCGAAATGTTACGTCTATGGGGTGTTGAGGAAAGGGCGGTGTGTCATGTGATGAATCGACAGGTAGACAAAAGCTTGGAAGAAGAACAAATTAAGCAGATAATGGACGATCACGGCGAATACCTTATCCGTCTAGCTTATTTTTACGTCGAGGATTGGGCGGCCGCTGAAGACATCCTGCAAGAAGTTTTAATTACTTTCTACCGGAAATCAAATCAGTTTCAACAGCGTTCCTCCCTTAAAACTTATCTATCCAAGATAACCATCAATAAATGTCATGACCATCTAAGAAGCTGGAAAAACAAACGTTCCTTGTTTAAAGAGTCAATCGGTAATTTGATTTCCACGTCTAAATCGACTGAAGAGACATATGTGCAGCAATCCGAAAACAATAATCTGACGCAACAGGTAATGGAGCTGCCAATAAAATACCGAGAAGTCATTCTTTTGTTTTAATACCAGGAATTCACCAGCATAGAAATCAGTAAGCTGCTGGACTGCTCGGAAAATACCGTAAAAACAAGGTTAAGAAGAGCGAAGGTGTTACTGAGGGATAAAATAGACCCTGAAGAATGGGAGGGCATAGCAGATGAACAAATTTAAACGTGAACTAGATTCATTTGTTGGAGACGAGCCCCGCTTCAAGAAATCCTTGAGACGCCGAATCCTATTGAGAATTAAAGACGAGAACAAACCGAGGACCTATGCTAGTAAATGGCTTCCCGTTTTTAAGTACACAGCTATCTTTATGTTGCTTTTGACAGTTGTTACGACATTTCTCATTGTGATTTTGAACGAAAATGGACGAGAAATACCGAATTCAGCCCCTGCATCACCGGAAAGTTCGATTATGACGGATTCAAAAACAGTCGCAGAAATTGAAATATTCACTAGCTACGAAGAGCCGCTTGAAGTATTAGATTTCAAGTACGATGCGATGGATCGTGGGAATCATGAGTACGCTGCCTATCCGTTATTGATTGATCCGCTAGCGTATGATGGAAACGATGTTTCAAGAGGGGACGTAATCGTATATGAAGCTGAGTTTTTTGACGGAAAGCAACGGACAATCGGAAGAGTGATTGGATTGCCCAATGAGCAGGTCGGAATTGTAGAAGGGCAAATTTATATCAATGATCAGCAGCTGGATACTTTTTATGGACGGGCACATCGAGCTGGGATAAACTCGAATGAGGAATACAATCAGGCAATGACAAAGAATGGCGCTCCTCAAAATATTGATTCCATGAAAGAGGTCTTTTTTCAAAACACGGACGATTTCCGTTTGGCGGAAAACGAAATCTTTGTTTTAGGAGATGATTGGTTTAGGGGAAGCCAGCAAACTCTTACTACGAGCGAAGTGCAGGGAAAAGTAATTGGCTATTTCAAGAAGTAAATGAGCGGAAAGACTTCTAAAAAACTCCATCTGGTAGTCAATCATAAGTTAACCGATGGCATCCTATCAGAAGAAACTCAACAGTGAGTTTCTTTTTTTTGCCTGAACAAGTGTATTTACAACAAAAAATATATCCCCGTTTTAAAGTGTCATGGTGTGTTACTAAAAATTTTGAACAACAGCTTCGGTATGAAGGTCAGCACGTTCCAGAGCACGTAGAAAATAAACCTGATAGCCCCTTCGAGTACTAGGTGAAATGTGAAATCTTTTCCTGCATTTTTAAGTAATTCTGCGTCTGCTTTGTCCCTGTTCTTCTTTTTTTCATCCTGAGCTTTTCTGTTCTGTGCATCTGCTTCTAAATTCACTTTTTTTATTCCTTTCAATCGTTAATTTGCATGATCAGTCAGTCAAGGTTGCAATCGCTCCTTAAATGTTGTGGCCACGACTTATTACTGAAGTAGTTTTTACCAGTATATACAAAATCTCCAGAAATAAACATCTCTATATGGAAGAGGAAAAAGAATGGGCATTGTAAAAATGTAATTGAGAAAGTAAAAGCCCAATTTCTATTTAAAGAAATCAGCTTTAGTATCTGGATTATTTTTACTGATAATTTTTTAGCTATTAATAGAACACTTGTTCTGTTTGTGTTAAAATAGAGTTACAGTTGCATGAGGGCGGTTTGGCCATTCCCTAAAGAAAGGGGGTGGTAGCATGACCATGGCAGAAGCTTTTGCGCTTGTGTTCACGAGTGTCGGGTTGACGATTAGCGCATTGACGCTCATCATTACCTTGATTTTGGTCATTCCCAAAAAAAAATAACCGTCCCATTGGCGTGGGCTGACGGTTATTCCAAAAACCTATAATGTCCAGCCGACCGCCCTCGATAGGCGGCATGCAGCTGGCCGGATGCTCACAGCATCCGGTTTTTTTATTACTTTCAGTATACTAAATTACAGCTATTTTGCAACTGTCTCATATCCAACCCCGCTCATAAGGCACAGGAGCCTCGATATCAGCTTCTAGTTCAGTCGCTGCGGTGTAAGCCCAATACGGGTTGCGCAGCAACTCGCGTGCCAGGAAGATGAAATCCGCGCGGCCGTTTTGGAGGATTTCCTCTGCGTGGCGCGGATCTGTAATCAAGCCGACCGCACCGGTTGCGATGGGTGTTTCTTTTTTGACCAGTTCAGCAAAGGGCACTTGGTAGCCCGGAAAGACCGGAATCGGCGCCGGAACTACTGCACCGGAACTGACATCGACCAGATCGACGTTTTGCTGTTTCATCCATTTGGTCATTTCGATATATTGTTCAGGCGTCATGCCGCCTTCTGCATAATCATTTGCTGAAATGCGGACAAACAGGGGGCCACTCCATACGGCGTTGACTTCGTCCAAGATGCGGCGCAAGATGCGGTAGCGATTTTCGCTGCTGCCGCCGTATTCATCGCTGCGCTGATTGGTTAGCGGAGATAGGAATTGATTGATCAAATAGCCGTGGGCTGCGTGGATTTCGATGACGTCGAATCCGGCTTTTTTGGCGCGCACAGCACCGTCGCGGAATGCTTGAACCGTCTCGTCGATTTCTTCGATCGTCATCGCGACGGGAGTTTTGTATTTGTCGTTAAAGGCAATCGCACTCGGCGCTTGGATATCTCCGTCGACAGTCGCTTTTCTGCCGGCATGTGCGAGTTGTATGCCGGTTTTTGCGCCATTTTTTTTCATTAAGCGCACGATTTCCGCTTGGCCTTCGATATGTTCGTCGTCCCAAATTCCGAGATCACGCGATGAAATGCGCCCGACCGGCTGAACGGCAGTTGCTTCGGTGATGATCAAACCAACACCGCCGACCGCGCGCGTCGGGTAATGCACACGGTGCCAGTCCGTGACTTGACCATCTTCTTGATCGCTTTGGTACATGCACATTGGCGCCATGACGATGCGGTTTTTGAATGTGACATCTTTTATATGGAACTCTTCGAATAGCTTTGCCAAGTAAAACCCTCCTTCAATATCTATACAAGATCTATACAAGAAATCAGTATACCGGAAAGCTTAGCTCACTTCCACGATCTGGTTTGTCCAGCAAACACCCCGCGGAAGAAGGCTCCCGCGGGGTGTTTGATTTTCGTTATTCGAATTCTTTTCCGAGTTCTCGGGAGCGGTTGGCTGCAGAGGTGACACAGTCGCCGACAATGCGTTTAAAGTCGTTATCATACAATGCCTGCAATCCAGCGGCTGTCGTGCCGTTCGGGCTGGTAACGCGCTCGCGGAGCACAGAGAAATCTTCCTGTTGCAACATTTCAGCAGCCCCGTCGAAAGTTTGACGGACGAGTTTTTTTGCATCGGCAGAAGACAAGCCATTATCGATGCCTGCTTGGACCATCGATTCGGCGAAATAATACAGATAAGCCGGTCCACTGCCGGCAACGCCTGTCACTGCGTGCAATTGATCTTCTTCAACGACTGTGACGCCGCC
The DNA here is from genome assembly GCF_042654465.1 of Planococcus dechangensis. Classification (NCBI taxonomy): domain Bacteria; kingdom Bacillati; phylum Bacillota; class Bacilli; order Caryophanales; family Caryophanaceae; genus Planococcus; species Planococcus dechangensis. The sequence continues at coordinate 290,434 of NZ_JBHSGL010000005.1, forward strand.
GATCGATGACAATAATTTCCGCAGCAGATGCTGCTGTTCTTTTGTAACGAACTTGCTCCAAGCGACGCCTGTGGCGGATTTCCCGATTTGTGCGGATGTATTCGGCATCGCACGCGCGACTGCAAAATCGCCGACGTGTTTTTGGATCGTATTGATCGACACGCCCGCTGCGACCGACACGATAACGGTATCACCCGTCAGCTTGGAACGGATGCCTTTTAAAGCGACTTCTACGTCTTTCGGTTTCATCGCCAATAGGATAAAATCAGCATTCTTCAGTTCGGTTTTCTCAGAACAGACAATGTTGACGCCGTATTCATCATGCAAAAATTCCAAGCGGTCCTGGTCCGAGCGGTTCATGACGGAAATTTCTTCCGGTTTCATAATTCGTTTATTGATCCAGCCGTGGATCATGGATTCGGCCATCGACCCGGCTCCTACACATACGATTTTCATAGTTCTCCACTTCCTTTTCTCATAATAAAAAGCGCAATCATCCCTGTCAATCCAAGGACGAAAACGCTTGTTTCCGCGGTACCACCTAAGTTTGCACATGTGCACAACTCGATATCCTTATCGCGGACAGACGGCCGTGTTTGCACGGCAGCTCAGAAGCAGGTTCAAGAAGGGAGCGGGGGTGCGCGTTTCAGCTGCGGCGCACTCTCTGTTGCCCATCACCTTCCATACTAATCTTCATCAACGCTTACATATGTTATTGAATTATAGATAAAGGCGTTTTGTTTGTCAAATTCACCAATTGAGGTGACGCCGGCCGAAAAGCGCGGTATGATAAGTGAATAGTCGTTCAGTTCAGAGGAGTGAAATATATGGAACCAATCAAAATCATCATCCCGACACCATTTGCGGTAGGGGACGTCAATTCCTATCTATTAAAAGGGGACGCACTGACGTTAATCGATGCCGGTCCGAAAACGCCCGAAGCATGGACTGCCTTGAAAGCCGGATTGAAGTCGGCGAATGTGGAACCCGCTGATATTGAACAAGTGATCTTGACGCATCATCATCCGGATCACGCCGGTTGGGTTGACGGATTCGACAAAGCCAAGCTCTATGGCCATCCTTACAATGATTTGTGGCTGCGGCGCGATCAAGCTTTTTTTGATTACCACGACGCCTTTTACCTGGAGCGCTTGAAAGAAGAAGGGGTGCCTGGCGATTTGCTGTTTTGGACGAAAAAGATGAAGCGCCCGCTCAATTTATTGGGAGACCGCCCGTTGGATATGGCTATTAATGAAGGAGATAGTTTGCCTGGACATCCTGACTGGCATGTCCAGGAATCGCTCGGACATGCACAAAGCCATTTGTCGTTTTGGAATCCGGAGCTGCGCGTAATGATTGGCGGCGACAATGTCATTGCGAAAGTTTCCTCTAATCCGCTCATTGAACCGCCGCTCGATCCACAAGAAGGGCGGCCTAAGTCTTTGCTTCAATACAATGACTCATTAAGCCGGCTGTTGAAAATGCCGATTGACCTGATCTATAGCGGCCACGGCGAAGAAGTGCGCAATGTTCATGAATTGGTATCGACGCGTCTTGAAAAGCAGCATCAACGCGCTATGAAAGTGCTCGCAATGCTCGACCGCTCACAAGAACAGTCAGTTTATGAATTGACACAACAATTGTTTCCGCATGCCTACGAAAAAGAGCTCGGCTTGACCTTATCCGAAACGATCGGCCAGATCGATTACTTGCTCGAAGACGGGTTGATTGAGGAGCGGATGGACGACAGCGGCATTTTCCGTTACCGACAGGCTTAATGTATAAAGTTGCGCGTGTTAGCGGCAACGGGTAAACTAAAAAACAACTACAGGCAACAAGAATCTAAGGCGTAAAGGATTGAGATATAGTGAAAAAAGCAAGTTTGTTTCTCGCAGGGCTCCTGCTTCTGGCAGGCTGTTCTGATGAAGCGGCACCGACCGAACCAGCCGGCGAGGAAGATCCGGAAATCACAGTAGAGCAAGACGGCATGACCGAAGAAGGCTTTATTACGCAAATCGGCAATGGCAGCATCCTGATCAATAATATTTACTTTGCCATCACGGATGATGTGGAAGTGCAGTTCGCAGAAGGCGGCGAAACAACCGACGCCACCATCAGCGACATCCGCACCGGGATGAAGGTTTCGGCAGATTACTCGGAGCCGCTGGCAGAATCGTTCCCGATGCAAGGGCAAGCGGAAAAAATCACCATTTTGATGGATGAGGAATCCCAGCGCCAGACGGAAGCATTGCAAGCATTCATTAACGGCGAACAATTGTCCACGCTCATTTTGATGGGGCAGCCGCTCGTCCGCGACGACGAAATCGGCTTTTTGTTTACCGATATGGAATCAGGCGAATTGACTGAAGTGCGCATCAATATGGATACACTCGAATATACAATGGGCAATAAAGAAACCGAAGACACCGAAGAGTAAACTACGCTCTTCTTTACGATCAAAACCAACAAGACCGTACGGCGATAAGCCGTGCGGTCTTTTCTTTTCAACTTCATCTTCCGCTGTATTCTTATAGTAGATAGACAAGCGATTTGCATATTTGTGAAAAAAGATGAAATATTATGCGCTCATCTCTTGCGTTCTAAAAAACGCCATGTTAAGATGTGTATATTCATCGCATATAACGCATAAAAATACAGGAGGTCATTCATTTATGAACAAAAAAATCGTACTCGCATACTCAGGTGGACTTGATACATCGGTAGCCATTCCGTGGCTGAAAGCAGAAGGCTATGACGTCGTGGCGGTCTGCCTCGATATTGGAGAAGGAAAAGACTTGGAATTCATCAAGAAAAAAGCATTGCAAGTCGGAGCGGTCGAAAGCTATATGATCGATGCCAGAGATGAATTCGCAGAAGATTATGCACTTATTTCATTGCAAGCTCATACATTATATGAAGGCAAATATCCGTTGGTATCAGCGTTGTCTCGTCCTTTGATTTCGAAAAAGCTTGTGGAAATCGCAGTGGAGAGCGGCGCTACGGCTGTTGCACACGGCTGCACAGGCAAAGGCAATGACCAAGTACGTTTTGAAGTATCGATCAAATCGTTGAACCCGGATCTCGAAGTGGTCGCACCGGTTCGTGAGTGGGGCTGGTCACGTGATGAGGAAATCGCATACGCCAAGCAACATAATGTGCCGATCCCGGTAAACCTCGACTCACCATTTTCAATCGACATGAACTTATGGGGCCGTGCCAACGAATGCGGTATTTTAGAAGACCCATGGGCGACACCGCCGGCAGATGCATACGACATTACGAATGCGCTGGAAGACACACCGGATACACCGGACATCGTGGAAATTGAATTTGTTAAAGGCGTGCCGACGAAACTTAACGGCGTCGATTATAAATTGACTGAACTGATCTTCGAATTGAACCATTTGGCTGGCAAACATGGCGTCGGAAGAATCGACCATGTCGAAAATAGACTGGTTGGCATCAAATCACGTGAAATTTATGAAGCTCCGGCAGCGATGACCTTGATCGCCGCACATAAAGAGCTTGAAGACATTACATTGGTAAAAGAAATGGCTCATTTCAAGCCGGTCATCGAAAAGAAAATGACGGAATTGATTTATGAAGGTCTCTGGTTCTCTCCGCTGCGTGTGGCACTTGAAGCATTCCTGAAAGAAACGCAGGAATTCGTCAATGGCACGGTGCGTGTGAAATTGTTCAAAGGCCATGCCATCACAGAAGGGCGTAAATCACCGAACTCCCTATACAGCGAAGAACTCGCGACGTATTCGACAGATGATACATTCAACCATGCATCAGCAGTCGGCTTTATCGAACTATGGGGCTTGCCAACAGTGGTCAACTCGAAAATCAATAAGAAAGAAGTCGCGGTCACGACACAAGTTAAAGAGAAGGTGCAATCATGACCAAACTGTGGGGCGGCCGTTTCCAAAAGACCGCCGAACAGTGGGTTGATGAGTTTGGGGCATCGATTTCGTTTGACCAGAAATTGGTCCTCGAAGATTTACAAGGCAGCATGGCGCATGTCAAAATGCTCGGCGCCTGCGAGGTCTTGCCGCAAGCAGATGCGGATCTCATTCTGGCTGGGCTCCAGACCTTAAAAGGCAAGGCGGAAAACGGCGAGCTTGAATTCAGCGTCTCCAACGAAGATATCCACTTGAACTTGGAAAAACTATTGATCGATGAAATCGGTCCGGTCGGCGGCAAGCTGCATACAGGCAGAAGCCGCAACGACCAAGTAGCGACCGATATGCATCTATATTTGAAAAACCGTGTGACGGAAATCATCGAGTTGATCGAAGCGTTCCAGTCGGCGATCGTCGAACAGGCGGAAACGCATGTCGAGACGGTCGTGCCGGGTTATACGCATTTGCAGCGTGCGCAGCCGATTTCATTCGGCCACCATTTGATGACGTACTTCTGGATGCTGCAGCGCGACAAAGAGCGCATGCGGGAATCGTTAAAGCGCATCGATGTGTCGCCACTCGGTGCGGGGGCGATGTCGGGGACGAGTTTCCCGATCGACCGTGAAATGTCCGCGGAACTGCTCGGCTTTAAGGGTGTTTACCAAAACAGCCTGGACGCCGTCAGCGACCGTGATTTCATTCTCGAGTTTCTCAGCAACTCATCGATTCTCATGATGCACTTGTCGCGTTTTGCAGAAGAGATCATCCTGTGGTCAAGCGAAGAATTCCGCTTTATCGAACTTGATGATACGTTCTCGACGGGTTCGAGCATCATGCCGCAGAAGAAAAATCCGGATATGGCAGAACTTGTCCGCGGCAAAACCGGCCGTGTCTATGGCAACCTCTTCGCTTTGCTGACGACATTGAAAGGCTTGCCGCTTGCCTACAACAAAGATATGCAGGAAGACAAAGAAGGCATGTTTGATACTGTGCATACATTGATGGGCTCGCTGCCGATTTTTGAAGGCATGATCCGGACGATGACGGTCAATACGGCATCGATGGAAAAAGCCGTCAACTCCGACTTTTCGAATGCGACAGAGCTTGCGGATTATTTGGCCGCTAAAGGCATGCCTTTCCGCGAGGCGCATGATGTCACAGGAAAGCTCGTGTTCACGTGCATCCAGCGCGGCTATTATTTGAAGGATTTGCCGTTTGACGATTTGAAGTCAGCAAGCGAGCTTTTCGAACAAGACATCTATGAAACTTTGCTGCCAAAAACAGCCGTCAAGCGCCGTACCTCTCTCGGAGGCACCGGGTTTGACCAAGTTCATTATCAATTGGGACTCGCCAAGAAACTCATCGGGTGATCAGTAGTCCAATAATATAAGCTCAACCTGTTCGGTACAACAGGCGAGCCATTGCGTCCGGTTCTCTCCCCCTAAAGAGAACCGGCTTTTTTATGGCGTAATTTCAAGCGGCTGCAAAAATGTCCATAAAGATTTCACAAGCTATAAGGCGGTTTTTGAGCACTATCTCTGATAAGATAGAATGCGTAAGAGAGGAGCGTGTTCACGTGGCAACCGATATCAATTTACTGCTGGCTTTCGGTGCCGGTTTCTTAAGTTTCATTTCACCTTGTACATTGCCTTTATATCCCGCCTTTTTATCTTATATTACAGGCATGACGATGGATGAAATCAAAAACGACCGAAAAGTCATGCAACGCCGGGGAATGTTCCATACTTTATTTTTCCTTTTGGGCTTTTCCACCATCTTTATCGCATTAGGATTCAGTACATCATTCTTCTATGAATGGTTTGTCCGCTATGATGAAGTCATCCGCCAAGTCGGCGCATTGTTCATCGTCATTTTCGGCTTGATGATTGTCGGCGTCTTTTCGCCGAAGTTCTTGATGCAAGATCGTAAATTTTCGTTTAAAAATCGTCCCGCCGGATTTCTAGGCACATTCGTCATCGGTCTCGCTTTTGCAGCAGGGTGGACGCCTTGTACCGGGCCGATCACAGCGGCGATTTATGCGCTCGCTGCGACCAACCCAGGTTCAGGCGTCTGGTATATGATTGCATATGTACTCGGTTTTGCAATTCCGTTTTTCGTTCTGTCATTTTTCGTTACACGTCTCGGCTGGCTGCGCAAGCACCACAACACCATCATGAAAACCGGCGGATTTATCATGATCGCCGTTGGAGTCTTGCTGTTCTTTGACGGCATGACCTACATTATCCGCATTTTAAGTCCGATTTTCGGGGACTTCCAAGGATTTTAAGAACGCAGAGAAGGTGCCGTTATGAAAATTATTACTACGATGGAACAATTTCAACAACATATCGCAAGCGAAAGCTCGTTTTTGCTGTTTGTCAAAACCGATAATTGTTCGGTATGCGAGGGGCTAAAACCACAAGTCGAAGGGCTGGAGCCGAATTCATCCATTCCTTTTTACTTGGTGAACGCTGCGCGCCTGCCAGAAATCGCCGGACAGTTGATGCTGTTTACAGCCCCTGTGGTGATCCTGTTCAAACACGGGAAAGAGCAGCTGCGCTTTGCCCGGTTTGTGCGGATGGACGAATTGGCGAAGCGCTTAGCTGAACTGGAGGCGGAGCTGGATGGATGAATTATTCAATAGCATTCCGCCGGCCGTCTTTCTTGCGGTGACCACAATCGGTGCGCTGGTGATGGGCATGCTCGCAATCGTTGTACGTTCGAAATCAGCGAAAAAACCCGCTTCAGCGAAAAAAATCATTTTGCCGCCGTTGTTTATGTCAACAGGCGCATTGATGTTCGTTTTCCCTTTTTTCCGCGTAGCGCCTTTGCAGGTGGCAGAAGCGCTGTTGGTTGGCATGTTGTTTTCAATCATCTTGATTCGCACGTCGAAATTCGAAGTGCGCGACGGCGAGGTTTACTTGAAACGTTCAAAAGCGTTTGTCTTCATTTTGCTGGGTCTGTTGCTTGTGCGGTTGTTGGCGAAGGTCATTCTCAGCGCGTCGATCGATATCGGCGAACTTGGCGGCATGTTTTGGCTGCTGGCATTTGGTATGATCGTGCCATGGCGCTTGGCAATGTTAAGGAAATACTATATGATTGCAGGACAAAAAAACGCTGTTCCCGAATAAGGGAACAGCGTTTTTTGTGTTTTGAGAGCCTTTTCTTTGCAAGCGGAACACCGGTAAAAGTTCATTCCGATCGGCAATCGGTGCTGATACAGGCTCTAGTTGTTTGTCATTGTGTTTTATTGTTCGAAATACTGTTCATATGGAGCGACATCGATTTCGAGCTCTGCCAGTTTTTTGCGCAGAAACTTATGGTCGCGCTTTGGCGTTGCTTGGATATAGCCGCGAATAATATGCTCCATTTCCATTTTCTTCACTTTTTCCTGCAGCAGGATCTGGCCGATGCGGCCGGCAATTTTCTGCTTCGCAACAGGACGGAACAAGTCCGGCACCGGCTGCACGAGTTCATTCAATAATTCTTTTTCTTCGGTTCCCCATAAATGAATCGTTTTGTCTACGTAATATTCTTCCCAGTTCAAATCTGATAGGCCGTCTTGTTTCGGCATCGATTTCAGGAATTTCCGGAACATAAAGTATCCGCCAATGGCGAACAATCCCACCAATACGACGACCCAAAACAATATGAACCATAAAAACCAGCCTTGTAATTCCACCTTGATTCACCTCAATCATTCTCTTTTCCATTATAGAAGCCTTGGGAAGAAAATTCACCTGAAATGTATCCTTTTTTCGCGTTTGTGTCTATATAGCGAATGAAAGGAGGTGAGGCACATGGCATACAGCGATTTTAAAAACGCCAGCATGCGCTTGACGTTCGATAACGGACTCGATGATCAAGGGCGTTTGAAGCGTAAAGTCAAGGCATACCAGAACGTCACAGAAAATGCATCAGCAGCAGGGATTTTCACAGCAGCGCAAGTGTTGGAATCATTCGGCACGAAACCACTTATGGAACTAGAGAAGATTTCCGGTTCAAGCATCTACCAATAATAAGGAGACAGACACATGGCAAAAACTTTGGAATTGAGTTTTGAAACAGCTGCGGGCAAGGCAGTCACTCTGACGGTCGATGAACCGCGCGAGAATCTGACGGCTCAGGAATTGTTCGCCGGCATGCAGGCGATTGTCGACCAAAACGTCTTTGAAGTGAGCGGATCACCGCTCGCAACGGCCAAGACAGCGCGGATTGTCGAACGCAATGTCGTCGAATACCAAGCATAATGATCACAGCCTTCCCGCAAAAGCGGGGAGGCTTTTTTGAAAAAGAAAGGAGGCGCCTTGATGCAGGAATGGATGCAATGGACTCAGGAACTCGGCTTTCCGATATTCGTTTCGTTTTATTTGATGCACCGCGTGGAAGGTAAACTCGTGGCTATCCACGATGCGCTGGTTACATTGAAATTGCCCTGATTTCACAAAGTTGTGATTTTTGCATGCGCAGCGCGGATTGTTTTCAAGTGTCTGTTCGGCTATGATAGGGGCAGTTAGAGAGTGGAGGCTTTCGTATGAAATGGAAATGGCTGGCGTTTTTGCCTGCGCTGGTGCTGTTCCTCGCAGCATGCGGGGCGGAGACGGTCGAAGACTTTGCATATACCGATCACCGCGGCGATGAAATGAGCAAAGAAAATCTGTTGGGGACACCTTGGCTTGCGACTTTCGTATTCACCAATTGCGAAACGGTGTGCCCACCGATGACGTTTAACCTGGCCGATTTGCAAGGGGAAATTGAAGCAGCGGGGCTGACAGATTATAAAATTGTCGCATTCAGTGTCGATCCAAAAGCGGACACACCGGAAAAAATACAGGAATACTTGTCCTATTACCCGATTCCTGATGAAAGCAAATGGCATATACTGACCGGATATAAGCAGGACGACATCGCCGAATTTGCTGCCGATAATTTTAAGACTTTGGTCAAAAATGATCCGAACAGCAACCAAGTGATCCACGGCACGTCATTTTACCTTGTAGACCAGGAAGGGGCAGTCGTCAGCAATTATGACGGATTTGAAAATGTGCCAACAGGCGAAATCATTGAAGCGATGAAAAAATTGGAACAGTAAAAAGCTGCCGAATTCGGCAGCTTTTTTTATGGAATCAAACAGGTCATAGCCCGTTTTTTTCTTTAGCCAACAAGTCGCGGATCTCAACGAGCAGCTCTTCTTTTTTGTCGAGCACTTCCGGTTCTTCCTCAGCAGGCACATCTTTTTTTCGTTTTAGGCCCGTAAATAGGCGGATCACCATGAAAATGGAAAAAGCGATAATGAAAAAGTCGATGACCGACTGGGTAAAGGCGCCGTAACGCAGTTCAGCGCCATTTAACGTATAAGTCCAATCTTCAACGCTGAAGCCTCCGAGCATGATGCCAACAGCCGGCATGATGATGTCTTCGACAAGGGAGCTGACAATTTTCCCGAATGCGGTTCCGATAATGACAGCGATCGCTAAATCGATTACGTTGCCCTTTAATGCGAATTTCTTAAAATCTTCCCACATGAATTTCCCTCCTTTATAAGATTGTCTATTCATTACTATAACAATTATTCCGCTGATACCGATTTTCTCCTGTCTTGTTTTTAAATGTTCAATTATAGCGCCATCGGACAAAGCAGGAAAGGCTGTGGTAAACTGAAGCAAATAGACGTATAGGTGTGAAAAAATGAAACAAAACAAACAAAAAAAACGTTCGCTCGCTTGGAAGTTCGGTTGCTTATTGGCGCTATTCCCTGCCACCATCGTAGCCTTTACACTTGTGGCCATATTTGGCTTTGCACAATATGGGGATACCGTTAAAGAGACGGTTCAGAAAAGCCAGGACCGTGTATTCGAAGTGCCGTTCCCCGAAGAAAACATTCCACTTTATCGCGATGCAGCGGAGATATACGGAATTCCTTGGACCTTGCTGGCAGCCCATCACCGCATCGAGACGAAATTCTCGACGATGGACCCGCTGCTGTCGCCGGTCGGAGCAGAAGGCCATATGCAGTTTATGCCGTGCACATTTGTCGGTTGGACCCACCCGACCTGTTCAGGACTTGGGGAAGGGGACATTCCGGAAACGGAAAAGACTGACCCTGAAGTCATCGCGCACCACGGAGGCTACGGCGTTGATGCTAATGGCGACGGCATAGCCGATCCCTACGATTTGGAAGACGCGCTCCACAGCGCCGCCAATTATTTGGCGCAAAACGGGGCGGCCGATGGGGATTTGGAGCGAGCCATCTATCGCTACAACCATAGTGATGCGTATGTCGCAGACATTTTGCGTTATTATGAACGATACGAAGAAGAGTACAATCAATCATCATAAAAAAACGAGCGGACCGGAGTCCGCTCGTTTTCTATTTGTTTGATTATGCGCGTCTGCGTCCTTTGTTCATTGATCCAAGGATCAAGCTTAGGACGAATACGAAGATCAAAGCACCGATTAATGCTGGGATGATAGCGATGTCCCAAATAACTGGACCCATATCTCCTAGCAGCATGCCGCCGAGCCATGCACCGATGATACCTGCGATAATATTACCGATTACTCCGCCCGGAATGTCTTTCCCGAGGATTAGGCCAGCGATCCAGCCGATGATACCACCCATAATTAGATACAAAATGAATCCCATAATTTTTCCAGCTCCTTTAGAATGTTTTGGTATGGATAAGTGCTACACTCTAGGTATAACCACATTCAGGACTTTTAAAACATAGATCAGGAAAAATTATTGAACTTTTGCCCCTAAGGTAGTTTCAAAATGGCGCAGTGCATAGCGGTGACCCGCGTCATCAAAGCTCGCAACGGCCTTTTCGTGGACGACGATCTGGTAGCCTTTATTATAAGCATCAACAGCTGTGTGAAGCACACAGATGTCCGTGCAGACGCCAATAATATGCAATTCTTCGATATTGCGCTCTCTCAAGAGAATTTCCAGGCGTGTTCCGGCAAATGCGCTATAACGTGTTTTATCCATCCAAACGATCTGGTCTATATGCCGTTCATAAACCGCTTGTAGCCGGCCGTATAATTTCCGTCCGTCGGTGCCGCGGATATTGTGGGGGGGAAAGAGCTTGGTCTCCGGATGAAACGGATCGTCCGGTTCGTGAAGATCGACCGGCATCACGACAAAATCGCCGTTGCCGACAAATTCTTCGGTCAATGAACAAACCGCCTGTTCTATGGCTTGTCCTGGTTCACCGCATGTAAGGGCGCCGTCGGGAGCGACAAAGTCCACCGTATAATCCACTACTAGCAATGCTTTCTTCATTCAAATCGCCTCCTGTTTTTTACGTGTAGTAACGGGATTGATTTTATTTTAACAGGAAATACATTTTTAGGACCACAGTGAGAGCAACAAGCAAATAAAACTTGTTAATAGTCTGAATACTCTGTATAATGAAGGGTAAGAAAAGGGGTGTCCTTGATGAAATATGAAAATTATGAAAAGCTTAACAAGCAAGGCGTTTGGTTTACGGTCATTCATACGCTCATCATTTTCATTTTCGCCTTTGATTTTGGTTTTCTGGCTTAAACGACAAAGGGAGCAGGGCACCAGAAGATTAACAATGAACATAAGAAAAGACCGTAGCTTTTTGAGGCTCCGGTCTTTTCTTATGTTCACTATTCCGCTTTACGTTTCATGCGCGTAAGGGAATCTTTCAGCATGCGGGAAGCAGAATCCAGGGAAACGCCCAAGATTTCTTGGATTTCTTCTAAATTTTTATGCTCGACCGCATACAGATGATGGACATATGCAAAACGAATGTCGCCGGAGCGCATCGGCATGCCGACAAACTCCGCGAGAGCTTCGGTATAATCAGATAATGATCCCATCTGAAAATTAGTGTATTGGTCTTTCACTTTAGACGACAGCAAAAACGAGGTGCCGCGCATTTGTGCGCGTTCAATGCCTTGTTCCATCACAATGGCTTCTTGTTGATCGAAATAGAGCGTGCAATGGTAACCGTCTTTCTTTTCGACATCCAATTGAAGCCCCTGTTGGGCATCGACAAAATTATCGATGTCAATCGCCACCATATCGCGAAGGCGCAGTCCACGCAAATAGAAGATATACAGTAGTTTGGCATTGAGCGGCAGCTTATCAGATTTCAAGACTTGCGGTTTTTTCTCAAGCAAAGATTCGTAATCGACATCGATGTCATGAGGTTTCAAGTCCAATTTGCGGTTGAATTTGAATTTGGGCATGAAATCGTTCGGGATTTTGCCGATTTGCCACATATAATCGAACCAGCGGCGGATGTATATCAGTTTGCGGTTTAAGGTGCTGTCTTTAATGCCGGCTTCTTTTTGTTCCAGAAGAAATTGTTGAATGTCAGATGGCCGGATTTCATGAGGCTCCACTGATTTTTTGTACGTTTTGCGCAAAAAGGCAAACAGTGCACGGATCAGCTGAACTTCATGAACGACCGTGTTGGGGCTGATGCCATTATCCAATCTGTATTTCTCATAACCGTATGGCATGGACATTCACCTCTCTGATTAGGTTTTAGTCAGTATACCATTTTTCAGGCGCAAGGGAACGTACTTTCCCTTGCAACAGTGTGGATTTGAATGAAAATGAAGCGTTTATTCATTCATAAGTACTAAACTACTTAAGGATAATGAATAATAAAGAAAAAACCGCCAACAACCAGCCCTTAAAACCAGTAAGGACAAGAATGATTATCGACAAAGCGGGTATAAAGAAAGATAATGGGATAGAAATGGGGTGAAGCAATTGCAAAATGAGGAAAACGCAAAGATCCGGCACACAATTTTGAAAAAAGTTGAAGGCTTTACCAATGATGAATTGAATCAAAAGCCTTCACAGGAAGAATGGTCGGCGATGCAGATTTTGGATCACCTTCAAAAAATTGAAACGACCATTGCCGAAGGTGTCGCACAAGCTATTAAAAAAAATCAGCAGAACAAAGCCATCAAAAAACCGATTCAGCTATCCGTCAGCCGCAAAGTGAAAGTGGAAGCACCCAAGCGCACGGTTCCGGATGACAGCTACTTCACCTTAGATGAGATGAAAGAAAAATTGAATGCGTCGAGAAACCGTATGTATGAGGTATTCTCATCCGCAGGCGAAGAGACACTCCGAAACAACTCCATGCCGCATCCGGTATTCGGTGATGTCCCGCTCGTTCAGTGGTTTCCGTTTGTCGGCTATCATGAAAAACGGCACTTAGCCCAATTGGAAGAAACCTTAAGAAAAGTCGATGAGAAAAAGAAATAGTCATTCAAAAAACTTATCGCAATGCATAATTTTAATGTAATTTACTTATGCACTATGTTTCGGTATGATGGAAGAGGAGAAAAGACGCGGTAACACGCCTTTTCAGTAGATTTAAAGGAGGAACACGACTATGGCAAAGAGCAGTTTGCACAACAGCCGCACATCCTTCGAGCTTAACGGCAAGACGTATAACTATTATCGTCTCGCTGCACTCGAAGAAGCGGGGATCGCGAAAGTATCTCGCCTTCCGTACTCTGTAAAAGTACTTTTGGAATCCGTATTGCGTCAGCACGACGGGTATGTCATCAAAGACGAGCATGTAGAAGAATTAGCAAAATGGGGCAAAGATGCCAACAAAGAAGCGGAAGTTCCGTTCAAGCCTTCACGCGTCATCCTTCAAGATTTCACCGGTGTACCGGTGGTTGTTGACTTGGCAGCACTTCGTTCAGCTATGGCTGAAATGGGCGGCGACCCGGACAAGATCAACCCGGAAATTCCAGTTGACTTGGTCATTGACCACTCGGTTCAAGTTGACCGTTACGGCAACGAAGATGCACTTCGTGCGAACATGGAACTTGAGTTCGAGCGCAATGCTGAACGTTACCAGTTTCTAAACTGGGCTCAAAAAGCATATGACAACTATCGTGCAGTCCCACCAGCAACAGGGATCGTCCACCAAGTTAACCTTGAGTACTTGGCGAACGTTGTCCACGCTGTACCAAACGAAGACGGCACTTTCGAAGCATTCCCGGATACGCTTGTCGGAACAGATTCCCACACAACAATGATCAACGGTATCGGCGTTCTTGGTTGGGGAGTCGGCGGCATCGAAGCGGAAGCTGGCATGCTCGGACAACCTTCTTACTTCCCGATTCCAGAAGTTATCGGCGTGAAAATGACTGGTGAATTGCCAAACGGTGCGACTGCGACGGATTTGGCACTTAAAGTCACTGAAACATTGCGTAAAAAAGGCGTTGTAGGTAAATTTGTCGAGTTCTTCGGACCAGGCGTTACGACATTGCCGCTTGCTGACCGCGCGACGATTGCCAACATGGCACCTGAATACGGCGCAACTTGCGGATTCTTCCCAGTAGACGAAGAAGCGCTTACTTACATGCGTTTGACAGCTCGTTCTGAAGAGCAAATTGCTGTTACGAAAGAATATTTGACTGCAAACGATATGTTCTTCACGGTCGATAATGAAGACCCGATCTATACAGACCTTGTTGAAATCGATCTTTCAGTCATCGAGCCAAACTTGGCTGGACCGAAACGCCCGCAGGATTTGATTCCGCTTTCTCAAATGAAGAAAGAGTTCAATACAGCGGTGACGGCTGCAGAAGGCCCACACGGTTTTGCACTTGATGAAAATGAAGTCAGCAAAACAGCAACGGTTAAGTTCAACGATGGCAAAACAGCTGAAATGAAAACAGGTGCATTGGCAATTGCAGCCATTACATCTTGTACCAATACATCCAATCCGTACGTTATGCTCGGAGCTGGACTTGTAGCGAAAAAAGCTGTAGAAAAAGGCTTAACGCCGCCAGCTTACGTAAAAACATCACTTGCGCCAGGTTCAAAAGTCGTTACCGGCTATTTGAGCGATTCCGGTCTTCTTGAGTACATGAACCAAATCGGCTTTAACTTGGTCGGCTATGGTTGTACAACATGTATCGGGAACTCTGGCCCGCTTCTTCCAGAAATCGAAGAGGCAATTGTCGAAAACGACTTGCTCGTTTCTTCTGTATTGTCCGGTAACCGGAACTTTGAAGGACGTATCCACCCGCTAGTAAAAGCAAACTACTTGGCATCTCCAATGCTGGTTGTCGCTTATGCACTTGCCGGAACTGTGGACATCGACTTTGAAGTGGACCCGATCGGCCAAGACCAAGAAGGCAATGATGTATTCTTCAAAGATATCTGGCCTTCTTCACAAGAAGTAAAAGACGTTGTAGCTAACACAGTTACTCCGGAATTGTTCCGTAAAGAATACGAGCATGTTTTCACTGAAAACGCAGAATGGAATGCAATCGAAACAAACGACGATTCCTTGTATGCATTCGATGAAAATTCTACGTACATCCAAAACCCGCCGTTCTTCACAGGAATGTCGAAAGAACCGGCACCGATCCAGCCGCTTTCCGGCCTTCGTGTCATGGCGAAATTCGCTGATTCGATTACAACTGACCACATTTCACCGGCAGGCGCAATCGGAAAAGATACACCAGCTGGTTTGTACTTGCGTGAAAACGGCGTAGAGCCACGCAACTTCAACTCTTACGGGTCCCGTCGTGGTAACCACGAAGTGATGATGCGCGGAACATTCGCCAACATCCGCATCCGTAACCAAGTAGCACCAGGTACAACAGGTGGATTTACAACATTCTGGCCGACTGGTGAAATCATGCCGATCTATGATGCATGCATGAAGTATCAAGAGCAAGGTACAGGACTTGTGGTTCTAGCCGGTAAAGATTACGGCATGGGCTCTTCCCGTGACTGGGCTGCTAAAGGGACATTCCTTCTGGGCGTCAAAACAGTCATCGCGGAAAGCTACGAGCGTATTCACCGTTCAAACCTTGTGATGATGGGCGTCTTGCCGCTTCAATTCGTCAACGGCGAAAGCGCTGAGTCTCTTGGCCTTACCGGCCACGAAACAATCAGCGTCAACTTGTCTGACGATGTGAAACCGCGCGACGTACTCACTGTCACAGCAACTGCTGAAAACGGCAATGTCACGGAATTCAAAGTCCTCGCACGCTTCGATTCTGAAGTGGAAGTTGACTACTTCCGTCACGGCGGCATCCTGCAAATGGTGCTCCGCAACAAATTGCTAGAAGTATAAAAGAAAAAAGCTGCCTCCGGGCGGCTTTTTTTTGGTTAAAAAAAGCACAAGTGAGAAGAGCTTGTGCTTTTTCAAAGTTAGAATAAGCAAATAATCCATTACTATTTTAAGAATCAGCTACTTTTCACTAAACCAGAGAATCAGTGAAATGTTTAAGTTTCGCAAAACACATTTTCTAGAGTTTCTCGACAGCTAAAAAACAAAAACTATAGGAGCTTGTGCTTTTTGATCCCAAGACTTGTCCTGTATACTAGAGGAGAGGTGAAGGACATGTACATAAGTGAAAAAGAAATTGAAATCCGCTATGCGGAAACCGACCAGATGGGCGTTGTCTATCATGCGAACTACCTGGTGTGGCTCGAAATCGGCCGGACACAATTGATCAAGGATCTCGGCTTTACTTACGCCGGTATGGAAGCGCAAGGCTTTTTATCGCCCGTCACCGATATCTCCATCCAATACAAAGCGGCATTGCGCTACGGCACGAAAGCGATCGTCAAAACATGGGTCGAGTCGCACGGGCGCCTGCGGACGACTTACGGTTATGAGGTGCTTCACGAAGACGGCACGATCGCTGCCAAGGCGACTTCAGAGCATGCAGTGGTGAAAAAAGAAAGCTTTCGTCCGGTGCCGCTCGGCAAAGTCGATCCGGAATGGGATGCAAAATACAAAGAAGTGGCAAGGGAGGCGGCACAAGATGGCGTTCGGAATCCGACGGCCTGAATTGGAGCGCTGGAAACAAGACGTAGCTGATGGGCATATTTCGTTTTTGACGCATTACTGGGTCGACCATCGTTTTCCTGGCTGCACGACGGTGACTAAGGTGGGCTGCAGTGACATCGACAAATTGGTTGACTGGGGCAGCCGCTACGGCCTGCAGCGAGAATGGCTGGATCTCAGAAATGACTATCCGCATTTCGACTTATTCGGCAGCCGCCAAGCCGAAATCTTGCGGGCAGAAGGGCAATTAGAGCAACTGAATAAGTTAGTCAAAGTCTCTAAATAAACAAAAAGAAGCATGACGCCGTGAGCGTCATGCTTCTTTTTGTTCGTATGAATAACTTAATTCATCCAAGTCATCATCCACGGTGACGTGGAGGTCGTGTTCGTCGAAATACCATTCGTCTGCCGATTCGATAAAGTACAGCACATCTTCTTGTTCGTGGCGGACAGCCGGTTCGTATGGGCTGTCTTTTGTGACGCCGATCGAAAAGCCCGGTTGCAGGCCAGAACCCCCGTAGCGGACAAAAAACCGCACCGCTTCGCCAGGCTCCACTTCCATTTCTTCATTGAACCAAGTTGTTGCTTCTTTGCTTAGATGGATCTCCATGCAAACACGTCCTTTCGATGTCTACCACTTGATCTTCGGTTCTGTGCCCGCGCGGATTCTTGCGATATTCGCACGGTGACGGTAAATGATGAACGTCGCAAGCGTAAATATGACGGCCATGAATAAGTAATCGCCGGTATTGATCGTGTAGATGATGGTGTAGACGACCGATACTACGGCCAAGATGATTGACGATAAGGATACCATTTTGGTGATCTTCAACGCAATCAGTAAGACGGCGACGGCGAGCAAGAACAGCGGCCATTGGTAGCCTAGCAGGATGCCGCCGGATGTGGCAACTGCTTTGCCGCCTTTAAAGCGGGCGAATACAGGAAACATATGGCCGATTACGGCAACTACGCCTAAAATGAGCGGATGGATGTCTGTTGCGATCACTAACGGCAGCAGCGTCGCGGCAGTGCCTTTTAATATGTCCAGAACAGTGACGACCAATCCGGCTTTCGGGCCGAGCACGCGGAACGTATTGGTGGCGCCGAGATTGCCGCTTCCTTTGGTCCGGACATCGGTGTTGTAAAACAGTTTTCCGATCCATAACGCAGAAGGGATCGATCCGAGTAAATAAGCGATTATGAGCGGAAGAAATATATCCATGGCTGACTCCTTTGTAGGTGCAAGTTTCTTTTCTACAGTTTACCATGAGCTTTGTAAGAGAAACAATAGATGGCGGATTATTCAACAAACGCCGTCGTTTCATGTATGATAGACTAAAAGGACAGGTGATTTTGTTGAAAAACCCAGACCGCACAGAAATCAAAGAAGTGCTCGACAATGCGAAAACGATCGCAGTGATCGGACTGAGCCCGAATCCGATGCGCACATCTTATATGGTGTCAAAAGCGATGCAAGATGCCGGTTATCGCATCATTCCAGTCAACCCGCTAGCCGACAGCATACTTGGTGAGAAAAGCTACGCCACGCTTCAGGACATTCCGGAATCAGTCGACATCGTCAATGTGTTCCGCCGCAGCGAGTTTTTGCCGGACATAGCTGAGGATTTTCTTAAACTCGATGCGCCGGTATTTTGGACACAGCTGAATGTGGTCGACGAAGCGGTATTCAACCGCCTGTCAGAAGCAGGCTATACGGTTATTATGGACCGCTGTATTAAAGTCGAACATGCCATCTTGAAATAGCATTTCACGAAGGGCGCCTAGCGCTCTTTTTCTATGAACATTGACAGGAACGGCATAAATGACATACGATTAAAAGAAGAGAGTATACGAACAAATGTTTGCTGGAGGGAAATAGATGGCTAAAACGAACAGCACCGCATACAACGAAGAAGCAATCCAAGTTCTAGAAGGGCTGGATGCTGTACGAAAACGTCCGGGGATGTATATCGGTTCGACCGATACCCGCGGGCTTCATCATTTGGTCTATGAAATCGTCGACAACTCTGTCGATGAAGCATTGGCCGGATTCGGTGACCGCATTACGGTGACCATCCACGAAGACAATAGCATCAGCGTCCGCGACTACGGCCGCGGCATGCCGACGGGAATGCACAGAAGCGGCAAACCGACACCGGAAGTCATTTTGACGGTGCTCCACGCCGGAGGCAAGTTTGGCCAAGGCGGCTACAAGACAAGCGGCGGGCTTCACGGCGTCGGCGCTTCGGTCGTGAACGCCTTATCCAGCTTTCTCGAAGTAACAATTCACCGCGATGGCCGCAAATACCGCCAGCGCTTTGAAAATGGTGGAAAACCGGCCACTACATTAGAAGAAATTGGCAAAACGAAGGAAACAGGTACGTTGATCCATTTCCTGCCCGATGAGACGATCTTCTCTATTGCCAAATACAATTACGATACGCTCAGCGAGCGCTTGCGCGAATCGGCTTTTCTCATGAAAGGCATGACCATCGAATTGATCGATGCACGCACCGGGACAGGCGAAAGCTTTTTCTATGAAACGGGCATTGAGGCGTTCGTCGAATACTTGAACGAAGAAAAAGACGTGCTGCATAAAGTGGCGTATATGGAAGGCCAAAGCGACAGCCTGGAAGTGGAATTCGCATTCCAGTTCAACGACGGTTATTCCGAGACCATTCTGTCCTTTGTCAACAATGTCAGAACGCGTGACGGCGGTACGCATGAAACCGGTGCCAAAGCCGCGATGACGCGTGTCTTCAACGATTACGCCCGAAAAATCAATTTGCTGAAAGACAAAGACAAAAACCTCGAAGGCTCCGATATCCGGGAAGGCTTGGCGGCGATTGTTTCCGTGCGCATTCCGGAAGCCTTGCTGCAGTTTGAAGGACAGACGAAAAGCAAACTCGGCACGAGCGAAGCCCGTGGTGCGGTCGATGCGGTCATCTCCCAGCAATTGATGTATTTCCTCGAGGAGAACGCAGAACATAGTGCATCGCTCGTACGCAAAGCGATACGGGCCTCACAAGCGCGTCTCGCCGCACGAAAAGCACGGGAAGATGCCCGCAATGGCAAAAAACGCAAAAAATCGGATTCGCTGCTGTCCGGAAAATTGACGCCGGCACAGTCACGCAATGCCAAAAAGAACGAATTATACCTTGTCGAGGGCGACTCGGCCGGCGGTTCGGCAAAGCAAGGACGCGACCGAACATTCCAGGCGATCTTGCCGTTGCGCGGGAAAGTCGTCAACACCGAAAAAGCAAAGCTTGAAGATATCATGAAAAACGAAGAAATCGCTACCATCATCCATGCCATCGGCGGCGGTGTATCATCGGATTTCTCAGTAGCCGATATCGCCTATAACAAAGTCATCATCATGACGGATGCCGATACGGACGGCGCACACATCCAAGTGCTGCTGTTGACGTTTTTCTACCGCTATATGAAACCGCTCATCGAAGCCGGCAAAGTGTTCATCGCATTGCCGCCGCTCTACAAAGTGTCCAAAGGCGTCGGCAAGAAAGAAGTGGTCGATTATGCTTGGACCGAAGCGGATCTGGACAAGTCGATCAAAAAAATCGGCAAAGGCTATATGCTCCAGCGCTATAAAGGTCTCGGGGAAATGAACGCCGACCAATTGTGGGAGACGACAATGAATCCGGAGTCGCGCACATTGATCCGGGTGACGATCGAAGACGGAGCGCGCGCCGAACGCCGCATCACGACATTGATGGGCGACAAAGTCGAGCCGCGCCGTAAATGGATCGAGAACAACGTCGACTTCGGCTTAGAAGACGACAGCAACATCTTAGAAAATGATTTGATTCACGCTGAGGAGGAACTCGTATGACACAAACCGAACGTTTCCAGGATCTGCCCTTAGAAGAAGTCATTGGCGATCGGTTTGGCCGCTACAGTAAATACATCATCCAAGACCGTGCATTGCCGGACGCCCGCGACGGGCTCAAACCCGTGCAGCGCCGCATTTTATATGCGATGTACCATGAAGGCAACACCAACGATAAAGCGTTCCGGAAATCCGCCAAAACGGTCGGGAACGTCATCGGTAACTACCACCCGCACGGGGACAGTTCCGTTTACGAAGCAATGGTGCGCTTGAGCCAAGACTGGAAAATCCGCCACATGCTCGTGGAAATGCACGGCAATAACGGGTCGATGGACGGGGATTCCCCTGCAGCGATGCGTTACACCGAAGCCCGTTTGTCTGCAATTGCAGGTGAGCTGCTGCGCGACATCGAAAAACGCACCGTCGAATTCATCCCGAATTTCGACGATGTGGATGTCGAGCCGACCGTGTTGCCGGCACGTTTCCCCAACTTGCTGGTCAACGGATCGACTGGTATTTCTGCCGGTTATGCGACCGATATCCCGCCGCATGCACTGCACGAGTCACTTGATGCGGTGTTGATGCGCATCGACAAGCCCAATGCTTCGATCGATGAGTTGATGACCGTCATCAAGGGGCCTGATTTTCCGACCGGCGGCATCATCCAAGGCGTTGACGGCATCCGCAAAGCGTACGAAACCGGACGCGGCAAGATTGCTGTCCGTTCAAAAGCCACTGTTGAACCATTAAAAGGCGGCAAAGAACAAATCGTCGTGACGGAAATTCCGTTTGAAGTGAACAAAGCGAGCCTCATCAAGAAAATTGACGATCATCGTTTTGACCGCAAACTCGACGGCATCTCGGAAGTGCGCGATGAATCCGACCGGACCGGCCTGCGCATCGTCATCGAATTGAAAAAAGATGTACAAGCAGCCGGCATTCTCAACTATTTGTACAAAAATACCGACCTGCAGATTAGCTACAATTTCAATATGGTGGCGATTCACCACCGCAGACCGACGATGATGACATTGCCGACGATGCTCGATGCCTACATCGAACACCAAAAGGAAGTCGTCACGAAACGCTCGGAGTTTGACCTGCAAAAAGCGAGCGATCGCATGCACATCGTCGAAGGCTTGATCAAAGCGTTGTCGATACTCGATCAAGTAATCAAAACGATTCGGGCGTCAAAAGACAAACGCGATGCGAAAAACAATTTGATCGAGAAATTCGCGTTTTCCGAGCCGCAGGCAGAAGCCATCGTTTCCTTGCAACTTTACCGGTTGACCAATACCGATATAACCGAACTGCAAAAAGAGGAAGAAATCTTGCGGAAACTTATTTCAGAACTGACCGGCATCTTAACAAGTGCCACGAAACTGAAAAATGTCATCAAAAAAGAGTTGCAAGCCATACGCAAGCAATTTGCGGAACCACGGCGCTCTGAAATCGAAGAAAAAATCGAAGAATTGACCATCACGCGCGAAATTATGATTCCGAGCGAAGAAGTCGTCGTCACTGTAACAAAAGAAGGTTACGTCAAACGGACCAGCACCCGCTCCCATGCCGCATCGAACGGCAAGGATTTTGCCATGAAAGATAGCGACCATCTGCTGTTCGAAGGCAATCTCAATACGCAGCATACGGTGTTGATTTTCACTTCCGGAGGCAATTTCGTGTTCCAACCGGTCAATGAACTGCCGGACATCAAATGGAAAGACCTCGGCCAGCATTTGTCGAGTGTGGTCACGTTGGATGCCAAGGAATCGGTCATCGCCGTATTCCCGTTTGAAAACTTTGACCAGGACGCCACCATCTTGACGGTATCGAAACTCGGCCAAGTAAAGCGTTCAGCGCTCAAAGATTATCACGTGCAGCGCTACTCACGGGCCATCAAGACGATGAATTTGAAAAAAGGCGATGATATGATCTTTGTCGGGCTCGCCACAACTGAAACGGAACTGTTTTTGGCCACTCAAATGGCTTACGGCGTCCGTTTCCCGCTTGAGGAAGTCCCGGTAACCGGACTGCGCACTGCCGGCGTCAAAGGACTGAACTTAAAAGAAGGCGACGTTGCGGTGTCAGCGGTCATGCTCGACCCCAACACCCCGCAAGATTTGGTGTTGACGACGCAACGCGGCGCTGCCAAGAAAATGAAACTGACTGAATTCGAAAGCGGCAGCCGCGCCAAACGCGGCGTCATCATGCTGCGCGAGTTGAAATCCAATCCACATCGCGTTGTCGCCGTACTCGGCACGACCGGAACGGATGAAATTGTGCTCGAAACGTCCAAAGGCTTGCGCATTCCTATTGCGCCCGGCCGCTTGAAAGCTGTCGACCGCTATTCCAATGGTTCGTTTATCGTCGACGAGTCATCAGACGGCACCGTCACAGCCGCTTACCGAATCGAAACACAAACATAATTGAAAAAGACACTGAATGAATTATTCATTCGGTGTCTTTTTTTATATTTACCTCTTGTTTTTCCTGTGTGTAACAAAGGACAATGCCTATGCTCTCTAATGTATTTGTGGAAAAAGTTAAATTGACAGTTGTTAACCGACTGGTTTATTCAATAGGATACCTATGCTTTTCTGCCGATGAATTTCCATAGTCAATATTGAATAAAGCACGATTTCAAATTAGTCATAACAGCTGGTTAACAGTCTGCTTTTATTAATGATCCAAATCCGCTGTCTCGACAAATGCATTGCATTGATTTACTGTATGACCAGATGAATGAACTGGGAGGGGACTGATGGTGATGATTGAAACCGAACGGCTGCTGTTGAAGCCCTATACCGATCAGATGGCAGACGATGTGTTTAAGGTTGTTTCTAAAAAAGAAATTGCCGATACGATGTTGATGATTCCGCATCCGTATCCACGAAAACAACTCGACGCGTGGCTGTTGTATTTGCAAAAAAGCTTTGAATTAGGAAGTGCCTTTGAATACGCCGTATTCGCCAAAGAGCAGCCGGATCGCTATATCGGCAATTGCGGGTTGGTGAGTGTGTCACAAACCCATCAATCCGGGGAAGTCGGCTATTTCATCGATCCCACGGAGTGGGGGAAGGGCTACGCGACTGAAGCGTGCCTTAAACTGGTGGATATCGGTTTTACTGATCACGGCTTGAACCGCTTGTTCGGCCGTTGCCTGGTGCGCAACCCCGCGTCGCGCAAAGTGCTGGAAAACAGCGGCATGGCTTTCGAAGGGCGTTTCAAGCAGGAATTCCGGATGAACGGCGTGTTCGAAGACACGGACTATTTGGCGATTCTCGCAACCGACTACAACAGCAAGAGGCCATTGGAGTAATGGCACATGCAATATAAAGCACTGAGGCCTTCTGAATAGAAGAGAACAACTGACGCCAAAACCATTTCACTCGAAGAAAGTTGTGCTATAACACAAATGGTGTATTGTTTCATTTTTCCGCCAATTCGGAAACTTCCGTTGACACCCTGTGCCAGCCTTTCTATACTTGATATATAACAGTTGGACACAAGAGACACGAGAGGGGTTTTCAAAATGATCGTACCATTGACACCACTGGACTGGAAACGACGCGCAGCAAAGTATTATCCGGACAAAGTCGCCGTGATCGACGGCGACAAGCGCTTTACGTACAAGGAGTTTTCCCAGCGTGCCGATCAACTCGGAATGGCACTACATAACGCAGGCATCAAAGAAAAAGAACATGTCGCCGTCATGCTGCCGAATACGCATTATATGCTCGAGGCGTTCTATGGCATCACGCCGCTGGGCGCCGTTATCGTGCCGCTCAATTACCGGCTGTCCGCAAAAGACTTGGGCTATATCATCAAACACAGCGATGCAAAAGTGCTCATTGTCGATGCGGAATACGCGAAGATCATCGAGGACATTAAAGACGAGTTGCCGATCGAACGATATATCATCACGCCGGCTGATGGCCACACGACCGATTTGGACGGCACCGATTACGAAGCGTTCATTGGAGCGGTCGGAGATGATGATCGGCTGCCTCAAGTGGAGCTTGATGAAAACCAAATGCTGTCGCTTAATTACACCAGCGGCACGACTTCCAACCCGAAAGGCGTCATGCAGACGCACCGGACGAATTATTTGAACGGCGCCAACTTCCTGCACCATTTGGAGATCAAGTACGATGATGTCTATTTGCATACCTTGCCGATGTTCCATACGAACGGTTGGGGCGGCGTTTGGGCGATCACCGCAGCCGGGGCCACGCATGTATGCTTGCGCAAAGTCGACCCGCCACTCATTTTGGACTTGTTTGAAAATCACGGCATTACGTCACTATGCGGCGCACCGACAGTTGTCAATATGCTGGTCAATGATCCGAAAGCGCGTGACATTGAACTGAAGACCAAAATCCGCATGGGCACAGCCGGCGCACCGCCTGCTGCGGCCTTGATTGCCAAAGCGCAGAAGACGCTCGGGCTCAACATGATGCACGTTTACGGACTCACGGAAACCTCACCATTCATATTGTATTGCGAATGGAAAAATGAATTCGACGAGCTTGACGCCGATGCACAGGCGAGCATTAAAGCGCGCCAAGGCATTGAATTGGCATTCAATGGCGAAACGAAAGTCGTCAACCAAGAAGACGGACAGGAAGTCGCCTGGAACGGCAAAGAACTCGGGGAAATCGTCACACGCGGCAACGTCGTCATGGCCGGCTATTACAAAGACCCGGAAAAAACGGCGGAAGCCATCCGCGACGGCTGGTTCTACACAGGCGACTTGGCCGTAACGCATCCGGACGGCTTTATCGAAATCCAGGACCGTATCAAGGACATGATCATTTCCGGCGGAGAAAACATTTCTTCCACCGAGATCGAAGGCGTGCTTTACAAGCATCCGGCGATTGCGGAAGTGGCAGTCATCGCGGTACCGGATGAGAAATGGGGCGAAGTGCCAAAAGCGATTATCGTCTTGCACAAGGGGGCGGAAGTAACCGAACAGGAAATCCTTGATTACACGCGCGAAAACATGTCACGCTTTAAAGTGCCGAAATCGGTTGATTTTGTCGAGGGATTGCCAAAGACAGCGACCGGCAAGCTGCAAAAGTTCCAATTGCGGGAAATGTACTGGGGCGGCGGCAAAAAAGTCAATTAACGAATAAAAAGCGAGCGCCCCATTGGCGCTCGCTTTTATGTGGAATCTAATGATGCGCTCTTGCGTTTGCGAAAGAGCGCAAGAGCGGCAATGACGGCCACCCCTATCCCCAAGACGCTGTAGAGCATGCGTGTCGGCAATAAAACAGTCAACCCGAACGCCACCGCGATCTCCAGTGCCACCGCTGGCAATTTGCCGAGTGAACTTGCGGCAAAAAATAGCGGAGTTGAGATAGGGGTGACGGCTGCGCCTGCTGTTACAACACCGGACGGCACAAACGGCACGAGGCGCAGCAATAGCACCGACCAAAAAACGCTCTTTGTTTGTTGGCGCTGGAAAAACCGGAACCAGCGGTGTTGCTGCCAGGAGAGCGGAATGAGCTTGGCTCCGTAACGGTAAAGCCAAAATCCGCATAAGGCGCCCAAAATTTCTCCGCTCACGGACAACACGCTGCCCCCGATTAACCCGAAGCGGTCGAGGTTGACTGGCGTGACGAGCAAACTCGGGATAAAACCAAGCGCACCGATAGCGATATTGAATAGCAGCAGGGCCGCAAATTCCAATGAGCGGTACATTAATTCGATGGTCATAACATAAATAGTCTCCTTTAAAGTGGCATTACAGGCCATCCGCTTGCTTCATGCGGTAGCGTTTAGGGGTTGTGCCGCTAAAGCGCGTGAAGGCGGCATGGAACTGCGTCGCGCTCTTATAGCCGCAGAGGGAAGCGATGGACGAAACGTCATGATCTGTTGCCAGCAATAACTGCTGTGCGCATTCCATGCGGCAGCGGATGACAAACTGAAGCGGCGTCTCGTGGCATTGTTCTTTGAATTTGCGGCTAAAATGAAACTTGCTGAGGCCTGTCCGTGCCGCTGTTTCGGATAGTGAAAACGGCAAATGGCACGTTTCTTCTAAGTTATGCAAGAGATGAGGCAATCGAAACGACTCAACAGGATTTGTTAAACGAGCCACTTGGGCCAGGCCGACCTCCAACAGCAAAAGCTCCACAATCTTTTGGCCTTTGCCGAATGACGCTGACGGCGCTTGCTGTTCCCGCTCCAGTTCCGCAAACAGCGCACTGGTATAAATGGGACTGGCTGGTCTGGCCCGTTGAACAGAAGCCGCTTTAACAGATAACGCGAAAATCAGTTTTTTGATGGGCTGCGGATCGTCCACAACAACCAGACGGTGCCAATAGCCCGCCGGAATCAGTAGCAGATCACCTGCAGACAGCACCAGTCGACGGTCGGAGAGTTCAATTTCCAGTGTGCCGCGTTCCACCCACAACAGTTCCGCCGTCTTGTTGTGGCGGTGGAGCGGAGTGGCGACGGCCTCAGGTAACGGATTAGGGGAATCAATGGTTCGGATAAAATACGATACTGGCATAAGCACCCACTCTTTTCATTTAGTAGACTTTCTTGATTATAGCAAGAATCAAGAGCTGGGAGCGGGTTTCTTCGAACATCGCCATGGAAATTCTGCACGATGCGCAATAATTGATAAAAGGTTCTGTCCGTTCCAGCATATGATTTACTTGACGCACAAGTTAATACCGATTATAAAAGTCGGAAAACAAGGAATATTTCAAGTTATTTGGAAAAAATGTTTGACATTCCAGAATCGCTGCCTTACCATTGTCGACATAGCGAATTTCATAGACAATTATCATCTTATCGAGAGCGGCGGAGGGAATTGGCCCTGTGAAGCCCGGCAACCGGCAAGTCTTTCTTGCACAGGTGCTTCTTCCAACAGGCGAATGCGTCTGGAAGATAAGAGAAGGCACAGCAGACCTTCTCTCGTAGAGGTCTGTTTTTTGTTTTGGCTATTCGTTTTTCAATTACATAGCAACACTTCTTATCAAGAGTGGTGGAGGGATCAGGCCCGACGAAACCCAGCAACCGGCAAGCGATGCTTGCACAGGTGCTACTTCCTGCAGTCCGCGAGGCTGAAAGATAAGTTGAGGACCGAACCCCCTCTTCTTTTGATGAGCGGGGTTTTTTCTATAACTAAAAGGAGGCACATCACATGAGCAATCGATCATTGGCACCAAGCTTTCAACCCAGGAACAAGCCGAACTTGCAGAATTATGACCAGGCACGCAGTTCCTTTTCATGGCAGCAAGTGGAAAAGCAATTCACTTGGAGTGAGACAGGAAAAGTCAACATGGCCCATGAATGCATCGACCGGCATGTCGAGGACGGCTTTGGCGGCAAAACGGCCCTTCACTATATCAACGGCGAATACGAGGAGCGTTGGACATTTGACGAATTGAAAAGACAAACCGACCGCGTCGCAGCAGCACTACACAGTAAAGGCGTCCGCCGGGGCGACATCGTCTTTATTTTCCTGCCGAAAAATGCCGATTGCTATATCGCCATGCTGGCGGTAGTGAAGCTCGGCGCCATCGCCGGTCCGTTGTTCGAAGCGTTCATGGAAGAAGCTGTGCGCGACCGCATCCAAGACTGCGCAGGGCGCTTCATCATCACCGACCCGGATCTAGCCGTGCGCATACCACGGGATGATTTGCCGTCTTTGGAGAAAGTCTTTATTACCGCCAGCGCCGAGCGCTGCCGGTCGGGTGAAATTTCATTGGCAGAGCTGGTAGAACAAACCACTGACAATGGCTTTTCGACCGAATGGGTAGACTTGGAAGACCCACTCAACATCCATTACACGAGCGGCTCGACCGGTAAACCGAAAGGCATCATCCATGCACACCGCGCGATGATCCATCAATACCAGACCGGCCACTGGGTGCTCGACTTGAAAGAAGACGATGTCTATTGGTGCACGGCGCACCCAGGCTGGGTAACGGGAACGGTCTATGCGATTTTCGCCCCTTGGCTGAACCGCGCCACCATCGTCGTCAACGGCGGGCGCTTTGATGCTGATTCTTGGTACGCCACGATCGAACGGGCGAAGGTCACGGTTTGGTACAGTGCGCCAACCGCGTTCCGCATGCTGAAATCGGCAGGGGACGGGGTGTTGGCGCGTTATGAGCTCGGTTCGTTGCGCCACATC
Organism: Planococcus dechangensis; assembly: GCF_042654465.1. NCBI lineage: Bacteria > Bacillati > Bacillota > Bacilli > Caryophanales > Caryophanaceae > Planococcus > Planococcus dechangensis. Next base: position 319,159 of record NZ_JBHSGL010000005.1, read on the forward strand.
CTCAGCGTCGGCGAACCGCTGAACCCGGAAGTGATTTATTGGGGAAGCGAGCAGTTAGGCCTGCGAATTCATGATACATGGTGGATGACTGAAACCGGCGCCCAGTTGATCGTCAATTTGCCGTCTGAAATCATTAAGCCAGGTTCCATGGGGCGACCGTTCCCCGGCATTACGGTCAGCATCCTGAACGATCAAGGCGAGGTGTTGCCAAACGGGGAAATCGGCCATTTGGCGATCCGCGCTCCGTGGCCGGGCATCATGCGAGAAGTGTGGCAAAACGAGGCCAAATACAATTCGTATTTCCAGTTCGACGGTTGGTACTTGTCCGGCGACTTGGCGATCCAAGACGAGGACGGCTATATCTTCTTCCAAGGCCGCAGCGACGACATGATCAATTCCTCGGGTGAGCGCATCGGCCCGTTTGAAGTGGAAAGCAAATTGCTTGAACATGCAGCGGTCGCAGAAGCGGGCGTGATCGGCAAGCCGGATGCACTGCGCGGCGAAATCGTCAAGGCGTTTATTGTGCTCAATAGCGGTTATGCGCACAGTCCCGAATTGATCGAAGACATTCGCTTGTTTGTCCGTTCGAAACTGTCCGCCCACGCTGCACCGCGTGAAATCGAAGTGATCGAGGAATTACCGAAGACGAAAATCAGCGGCAAGATTTTGCGCAGGGAGCTGAAAAGCCGTGAACCTATCGAGCAGTAAATCAGAGTTATGGCTTGCAGCTTTTCTAAATGAACAAATCCAATCAAAAAGGAGGCGTTCCCCGTGGGGGGACGCCTCCTTTTCTATACTTAACTAAAATGCCATATAAACTGGCTAGCACACCGAATCGTTGGATTTCGGGACCGATAAGCCGAACAGCGGCCGCAAGTAAAGTGCGAAAAATGTACCGGCGAGTGCGAGTATTCCCCATACATAGCCGTGCAGGCTAAATGAGGCGATACCGCCGAAATAAGCACCGATGTTGCAGCCGAACGCGAGACGCGCCCCGTAGCCCATCATCAAACCTCCGACAACGGATGCCCAGAAGTTGCCGGCAGTAATTTTGGTGAACTTGAACAAGCCGCCGGCAGCCGATGCCAGAAAGGCACCGAGGATCACACCAAAGTTCAAGATGGTCGTAGAATCGGCGAAAATGGACGATTCGAGCATGGCGGCATTCGCCCCTTGCCAGTAGCCCCAGCTTGCGACGTCCATGCCGAAGAATTCAGCGATTTTAGACCCCCATAGCGCAAATGCGGATGTGATGCCCCACGGCGTGCCGCGCGTCATCAAAGTCAAAGCATTCAATACGGCAAGCGCCACAGCGGCAATGACGAGCGGCCAAGAGCCGCGGAAAATCCGTCTCCAGCCCGTTGCGGTCGGAAGCGGCGCCATTTTCGGTGCGCGTTTCTTTTTCTCGATCACTAAAGTGATCCATGCAATCAAGCCGAACAACGCGATCGACACCAGCCAAGCCCCGCTGTAGCCGAGACCTGTCGAAGTGGCAAGGGAAATCGGCTCAAATGCCGGCATGTCCTCTGTCCAAAACGGCAAATGGTAAGCACCGATCGTCGTTCCGATAATGAAGAATAACAGCGTGACGAACATGACGGAGCGGCCACCCCCGATCGCATAAAGCGTACCGGAAGCGCAGCCACCGCCAAGCTGCATGCCGATGCCGAAGATGAACGCACCGACGACTAAGCTGACGCCGACAGGAGACACATACCCTGAGACACCGGTGCCGAAGAATGAATAGCCATATGCCAAGATCGGGGCGAATAAAGTGACCGCCACCGCCAGCATGAGCATATGCGAGCGCATCGCCTGGCCGTTGCCGACCGACATGAAGCGGCGGAATGCCGAAGTAAAGCCGAAACGTGCATGGAACAAGGTATAGCCAAGCAGCAGCCCGAGACCGAGCAAGATGGTTTGGGACACATGCTGCGTGGCGAGCAAGTACACTGTCAACAATGCACTGACTGCCAGACCGCCTCCAATCAACGCCTTTTGCGGTGCGTTTAATGCAGTCGAATCACGGTAAACAGGATCTTGTGCTTCATCTACCGGTTGGACCCTTGTGGAAGTCGTCATATAAACCATCCTTTTCTGAGTGTATTAGTAGGGAATAAAACATTATATTAAAGCAGCCTATATGGAAAGTCAACGGAGCGGCACTTCATCTGGCACAGTCAGCATGTCAACGAACACAGATGCGCTAAGCAGGTTTGTGATAACCATACTTGGGAAAAGGAATGAAAAGAACCTTTAGTGGAAAAGAGAGAAAAAGGGGAATAGGCCAATTGCTGCTGCCTGGGAGGCATTTGTGTTAGGCACCAAAGCGAGGTGAAACCGAATGGACAATAGATTATGGATCAATTTGCCGGTGAAAGATTTGCAAGCGGCACAAGCCTTTTACGAGCAAGCCGGGTTTTTGACGTTTCAAGCTGCTTCGAGTAATGAACATCAAGCGGCTTTTTATTTGGAAGGGCAGCACCTGTATGTCATGCTATTTCCAGAAGAGACCTTTAAAGCGTTTACCCGGCAGGAAGTCGTCGATACGTCGTTAGGATCAGAAGTGTTGTTTTCTTTATCGGCGAAGACGGCAGAAGAAGTCAACAATTTCATCGATCGGATCGAACAAGCCGGCGGCACCGTGTATGCACAGCCAGGTGAACACAACGGCCTGTATGGAGCGGGATTTGCGGATGTCGACGGTCATCGCTGGAATTTCCTTGTGATGAACGCATAAACGTGCAATCATCGAGATCACCGAAATGGCGTAAATGCTTTGCCATTTCGGTTTTTTTATGGAAACAATACAAAAACCCTTAAAAAAGGAGGATTATCTGCCGGCTTTCCTATACGATGAAACCATATCGAAAATAGGCCAGTTGCTATGGGGACAAGGAGAAGATGTCACGTGAACAATAAATTTCTATTCGCTTTTTTGGTGGTAGTTACGACGAGCTTGATGGGTTCTTCGTTTGCTGTCGCCAAAATCGGCCTCCAACATGTGTCACCACTACTGTTAGTCGGTGTACGCTTTACGATCGCAGGCATGTTGATGGCTTTCTTCGTGCTGCTGTTCCGTCGAGAGCATCCGCACGTTTGGTCAGATTGGCTCCATATTTTCATCATCGGCTTGTTCCAGACAGCTGGGGTCATGGGCTGCATATTTCTTAGTTTGCGGACAATCACGGCTGGTGAATCCGCGATTTTAACGTTCACCAATCCACTGCTTGTGGTATTGTTCGGGACGCTGGCGCTTGGCATCCGTTACCGCGTCGTCCAGTGGTCCGGTGTGGTGATCGGGTTTTTCGGGGTATTCATCACGATGGGCAGCCAAATCAATTTGGAGGTGGGGGCGTTGTTTGGTTTCGCCAGCGCCATTTCCTGGGCGATTGGGACGCTATTGATCAAACATTGGGGCATCCGCTTGGATACATGGGTATTGACCGCTTACCAAATGCTGTTCGGTGGTGTCGTGCTGTTGATTGCCAGCAGCCTTTTTGAACCCCAGCGATTCGACATCAATGCACAATCATTGTTTATATTGTTCTGGTTGGTGATACCGGCATCGATTATTCAGTTTGCGATCTGGTTTTTCCTGTTGCAAAACGGCAATCCCGGGAAGGTAAGCGCATTTTTGTTTCTAGCGCCATTTTTCGGCGTCATTTTCGGATGGTTGATCCTCGGAGAACACATTGGGCTGTCGCTAGTGATCGGAGGGGCTTTCATTTTTCTCGGCATATTTCTCGTGAATTGGCCGGAAAAGCGGGATCCCGTGACGGGAAAAGTGATTTAGCACAATAAGACGAACGAGGAAAGACGGTAAGGAGCGGAAAGCTTTTAAAAGCAGTTATTTCGAATTCGAGATATTAACCGAATTCAAAAGTCTTGTCACTAGAAGAAATGGATGTAAACTCATAGTTGGTTACAGAACATCAGCTGATACCGTGTAGAGATTGACGGACTTAACTAGAAAGACCCAGGATGTGTAATGAAGTAACAAAAGGCATGCACATGCTGATGAAATGATGAAAAGAGCGAATCAAGACTCAGTGTAATGTACAGCTTAATAAAACTCCGTAATAAGTTCATGGGAGTCGTTAGTTAATGATTAGCTGGACTAACTGATGAATCGGAATACATTTTGTGTAACCGGTTGAATTGTCATTGGAGTTTCAAACTGGAACGATTTATAAATAATTCAGCGGCTAGATACTTATCGAATTACAATCGAACAGCAATAGTTGCACATAAATAGCACTAATGAATAAATCATTGAAAACGGCGTATTTGAACAAAAAAATGCGTTTCGTCTCACTGTCAGGAGCATACTTATTAAATGAGACACAACTTCCTATAATTTATATTATGTAAACTAAAATATTTTTAACTCATTATCCTGGCTATTCAGCCGTTCCCTCTCTTCCTGAAATGACAAAGCCAGTTCAGCGATTTGCTTGAAGCGACTTTCACTTACGTCGAATGATCGTTCAGTATTCCTTCTTACACTACTTCGTATTTATTACTATGTATTATCTCGATATGCCGTTTTACCTCAATGTCGCAATAAATCCAAAATCCTCTGCAGGCTCCAGCCATATTTGATCAATTCATATTCGGCTTTTGGCGGCGCTTCATTATAGACAATGCGTATAAAGGCTTCTTTTTAGGCATTGTTCTATCTGTTCTTGACTCAGATCATTATTATTGCTGATTTTATTTTTAACAGCCTCCTTGAAAATCGCTGATTTAATCATCATCCCGTTCATGGAGCTATTTGTATTTATATTTATGGACTTTCCAGGATTGCACTTGTACGTGGTAACGCTCATTGAATGTTATATCCCCTTGTGTGCCATATCTGAGAGCAAACGGACTTCAAAGCGTGGAAGATACATTACATCATTTCTTTGAATTAGAAAGCTGAACTATAGTCCAAAATAAAGCCATCGCAAAATCGATCGATTTTGCGATGGCTTTTGTATGTTTCATTTTCAAGATTTCAAACTCTATCTTAAAATCAAGAAAAAATCAGCATTCAATTTTTATTTATAATGGTTATTGCGTTTCATATCACGGATCGCCTGAATCGACAAGCGCACGAGCAAAATGACGCATAAGAATAATCCACCGTATGCCGCGGTATTCAAATAGATTGCGTAAATTGTGTCGATAAATTGAGCGATGGCCAATAATGCAGCTGAAATGATCCCGAATGTAATCCCTGACATAAGCAAGACAAAGCGCGAAAACAATTGCATGACAAACCCTGAATTATGTTTATCAGAGAATACATCATGATGCAGAATGACCTTGCCGCCTTCTACACGCCGGACCAGCTGGTCGATGCGCTTAGGCAGTTTGGCAATTTCCGGCAGCATAAGAACCAATTCTTCTTCTATGCGCTCTTTTGTCGCACGCGGCTCTTTAAAGGGCTTTTTCAGCATTGATGTTTTCGTTTCTTTGGCAAAAGCCTTCGCTTCCGTAAACATATCGAATTTCGGATCGATGGTATGCAGCGTACTGTCCAAGCTGATCATCGACCGCAACGCTATGCCGACAGACGGATAAAATGCCAATCCAAATTCACGGATCATGTCAAACAAGGAATGAATCAATTCAGCGGTCGGTATTCGGTCGACATAAGCGATTTTCAAAAGGACTTCCCCGATGGCATGCTCAAGGCGGTGTCCTTCGATTTTATCGCTGTTTTCAACCAGATCGACCACTGCGTCATGGACGATTCCTGCATCGTTTTGCTGGATGCCGATGATGAAATGGTTCAGCGCTTCCTGCTGGGTTTCAGTGAGCCTTCCAACCGAACCGAAATCAAGCAAAATCGGTTTGCCGTCAGTCTCATCGATGAATATATTGCCGGGGTGAGGATCAGCGTGAAAAATTCCTGAAAATAGCATCTGTTCCAGGAATGAAAACAGCACGGTGCGTCCGAACTGCTTTGGTTCTACATCAAAATGACGGAACACCGCATTGCCTTTAGAAATGCTTTTTCCTTGGAAATATTGCATGACAATGATTGTCGAGTTGCTATATTCTCTGTAAACTTTCGGGATCTTGACTTGATTTTTGCTTTTTGCCAATGAATTACTGACTTGAATCATATTACGCATTTCGATCTCAAAATCGATTTCTTCACGCAAGCCATTGGCAAAACCGACTGCCAGTTCCCGAAAACCGATGTTTTGCGCCCATGTCGATTTGCTGGATACCCATTCGGCAAACTCCACTAATATGTCCAAGTCGTCGCGCATAATCGCACTCACTTCCGGCCGCTGCATTTTCACGACAACTTCTTCATTTGTTTTTCGCAGTACACCGCGGTGAATTTGACCGATCGATGCAGCGGCTAGCGGTTCTTTGTCGAGTTTTGAAAACACATCTTCAACAGGCTGCGCCATTGACTTACGAAGAATTTCCGAGACTTGTTCTTTTGGCAGCGGTTTGACGTTTTGCTGCAATTGGCTGAGCTCTTCAATAAATACCGGCGCGAATAAATCCGTTCTTGTCGATAACACTTGGCCGAACTTGATAAATACGCCTCCACTTTCTTCGAGCGTCCGTCTGAATGCAACAGCCAATTCACGGTTATTTTCACGGTGTCTGGCATACTTCAAAGTACTCGAAATGCCATTTTTCACGGCAATTTCAAGCACTTTGCTCAAGCGTTTTTGACGTCTCCAACGACTCCGCAGGCGTTTCCAAATAAACTTGCGGTTAGTGATGCGCTCGCCACGGTCTCCAAGTTCGATGGGGTCGAATAGCTCAAGGATCAGATAAAACAGCATGGAAATCATCAGCATGCTGCCGATCCAAATGACAGTGCTCGTGTCCGTCAACATCGTTGAATATTCATCGCCCACAAAGTCGATATAACGCAAATACGAATACCAGTAAACAAACGTCGTCAGCACGACGCCTAATACGACGGACAACAACCGTTTAATGAAGTTCACCTTCGAACCCATGAGACGTCCACTGACAAAGTAAATGAAAAGCGCAATGATCAGCATTTCTGCAATCATGCGTACATAAATGATCATAGCCATTCCCCTTTTCCCGAGGTCGATCTGCTCATTAAAGCAAAGCCCTTAGCTCCAATTGGTTTGTTTATCAACTGGATAAACTTTGAAAACTTTTCAAGTATAGCTTCGAGATGTTGTTGCGTGCTTCCTGCTTTTTCTTTTATTGTTTGGTGATTTTGTTTGTCGGCTTTTTTTAATTATTTATAAAACCTTATGTAGTATGTTACATTTTTAAGAAGAAGCCATCGCTTAGTTTGATGGCTTCTTCTCAGCTAGAGTTTTTACGCGATTCATAAAGTCCACGACGGTTTGTTGCGCTGCTTTTTTGCTTCCTGCCAGCAGCATCGCCTTCCCTGTTAAGTTCATCCCTTTGTTTTCTCCTTCATATGTAAAACGTGTCGACTGTCCCTCCAGTCTTTCAAGGAGAAAATGATATCGGACACGGAACATCTTCCCCATCGTAAATGTTGTTTCGCGGTATTTACGGTCCAGCTCATCCACATATGATAAAGTTTCGACTATATAGCGCTGTTGCTGCTTGCCTTCCGTGTAGACTTGAGCGTGTTTTGCACTAGTGGCATTCGCAGTTCCCTCCACTAATTCGTGGGTTTCCACTTTTGGCATAATCAATTGTATCGATTCATCTTGAAAAAGACTCCACACCCGTTCGATCGGGGCATCGATTGTCATCTGCTCTTTCCATTTCACCATCTTGTTCATTCCTTTCTGATTGGGTTGTTTTACAGATTGCCATATTTGATCGCCGCAAGCATATTAATTCAGTTACAATTAAATGAAACCGACTATATTTGGAGTGATGTTATTGAGAACCTCAACAATTTTGTTTACTTTGCTATTGGCCATGCATATTTTGACTGTTGTCAACACATTAGTGTTCAGCGGCAATTTGAATGATTTGGTCTTTTGGTTTAATTCGGCATTATTTATGGCCGCACTTGCTGTTTTTGTCTATCGCCGCGGCATATTTGATCCGCCGAAAGAAACTGTTGCGCCTAACACGTCTAAAAAGAAACGCTCATGACCTTAGCCAGCACCGCCGCAAATTGCGACGGTGTTTCTTTTTATTACTTACAATTCACCAATGTTTATCATTCAAAGTGCGTTTCACAATTTTTGATAGCTGTGCGTTACCGGTAAATTGACTGTTCACGATCTTTTTTCCTTTGCTTGGACTTGTACTGCTTCCAAATGATCAATGAAATTACACGTTTGAATACGCCAGCGCTGTTCGGTAAATTGAATCCGGTTCATCCCGCCGTTTTGCAGGCGCACTGCGGACGCATCGAATTCCCCGAAAGCCAATTGTTCCAAAATCGTATGGATGACCCCTCCGTGCGCGACGACTAGCACGCGTTTATTGGCGAATTGTTCGTTTAACTGTGTCAATCCACTGACAAGGCGGCTGCGGAATTCATCCGGCTGTTCTTGTCCCGGGTAATTTTTGTCCGGATACAAGCCATAGCGCTCCTGGGCCGTTAACCCTTCTGCTTTGCCGAAATGTTTTTCTTGGAACTCCGTCATTTCCACCATCGGCAAGCTTAAGTTTTCATTGATGATGGCAGCTGTATGCCGTGCACGCTCTAGCGGACTAGTGACGATGACATCCCAGTCTTCCGCCGTCAAATGGGCACCGCACGCTCTCGCTTGGCTGATTCCTCTGTCATTGAGTGGCACATCTGTCGTTCCTTGGATGCGCCCTACTTTATTCCATTCCGTTTCTCCGTGGCGGATCAAGCAAATGGTGGTCATGGTCTTCTACTTCCTTTCTTTTATCTTTCGTTATTCTTGCTATCTTTTTGGGGAGTGTTTTTACCATTTCTTTCTTGTTCATTGGATTGTTTTTGCTTGTGCCAGCGCCAGAACATAACAGCTTCTCCAATGATGACGCCAATCGCCCCTGCCATAATCAAAGTTGATGTATCCGGATCGTCATTGATTAGAAATGCAATAACAACACCTAAAATCAGACCGCTTAGCAATGCGCCATATGAATTTTTGCGAGACTTTAAATAATCCACTACGAACATCCTTTCGACTTGCCTTAACTTATGCTTTCAATATTGACGAAAAAGATGAGAGATTGCAAGGCATGGCAAATTGCTGCTGCTTTATTTGTTAGCTTTGTTGAAGGCTAGATTGTTTTTATTTGCAATTCCTTATGTAGTTTATTACATTTCAATTGATGAATAACTAAAAAAAGAGCACTATGGCTCTTTTTTGATTTCGACGACAAACGACGTCATCTTATGGATCTTTGCTTCGCCCTCTCCCGACATTTCATAGAAATCGGAATAACAGTACTTGCGCTTGCGCCCATTGCCTCCAGTTGCGGTCATGACTCCTTTTACTGCGCCACTTAGTCCTTCGGCAACAACCATCTCGACTTCAAAATCCAATTGTGTATAGTCCTGCATCCCGAACGCGGCATCCACTAAAGCCTGCTTGCCTTTTAATTGCGATGCTCCGACCATGATCCACTCGACATCGTCTGTGACATGCTGTTCAATGAATTGCTGGTTGCCGCTGAAAAATGCATTATTGAAGTCACGCAGAAAGTCGGCTGTGCTGCTCGTTTTCATACCCTCTCCTCCTTTGGCAGCTTGTTGACTAAGCGTATTTAGTTGCCAAGATTTTCTTCCATGCAATATATACTGAATATTCCGCTAATTAACTTTATACTACACCACTATTCTGATGCTGACTAGTGCCATCTCGCCTATCGCAGGAAATAACTTCAAGAATACTACATAGCTTAAGACTATCACCAGTAAGCAATTCGCATTAAACAGAAAAACCGCAATGCGGAATTCATCCACATTGCGGTTTTTCTGTTATGTTGTGACGGCTACATTCTTTTTCAGCAATCCGACAAGAATCGCAGTGACAAATGAACCAATAAGGATAGCAAGAACGTACATTAAAATACTTGCTGCCCCGCCGTCGACCAACCCGATGACGAAGACGCCACCGTGAGGGGCCCGCAGGCCGATATCGAACAGCATGACCAGTGCACCGGTCGTCGCCGCTCCCACAATCGCGGAAGGAATGACACGTGCCGGGTCAGCTGCCGCAAACGGGATGACGCCTTCTGTAATGAAACTTGCACCGAGAACGTAAGCCGTCTTGCCAGCTTCGCGTTCAGGCTTGGTGAACTTCTTCTTGAACATCGTTGTAGCAATAGCAAGGCCAAGTGGTGGCACCATACCCGCTGCCATGACTGTGGCCATGAAGTTGAAGTTCTGTGCATCTAACATCGCGATGCCGAACGTATAGGCCGCTTTGTTGACAGGGCCGCCCATGTCAACTGCCATCATGCCGCCGAGCAATAAGCCGACAAGAACCAAGTTGGTTCCGCCTAGGCCTTCTAGGAATGCTGAAATTCCTGAATACACTTGAGTCAATGGCGGGTTGATCAGCATCATGACGACCCCTGTGATAAGAATGCTGAATACCGGATAGAATAGGACCGGTTTTAAGCCTTCGAGGCTTTGCGGAATGCCAGAGAATACTTTTTTCACCAGCACCGTGACATATCCTGCAAGGAAACCGGCGATCAAACCGCCAAGGAATCCGGAACCGCCGCTTGCTTCTTCAACCCCTGTAACAGTAATGGCGATCAAACCGCCGATCATCCCTGGAGCAAAACCGGGTCTGTCGGCAATGCTCATCGCGATGAACCCGGCAAGGACCGGTACCATCAGGAAGAATGCGGTGCCGCCGCCGATAGTCATGAGCATGGCTGCAAATTCATTGTACTGCGGGCTAGCAGGGTCCGTTGCATTGATTCCCCAGAAAAACGACAGGGCGATAAGAATACCGCCACCGACAACAAACGGCAGCATATTCGAAACACCATTCATTAAATGCTTGTAGAAGCCTGACTTCGTTTCTGTTCCGGAATCGGCATCTTTCGTGCGGTCATGCTTATAGATCGGTGCGTCTTTTGCGACGGCGCGATCGAGCAGTTTATCCGTTTCATAGATGGCTTTGCCGACTTGCGTTTGAATGACTGGCTTGCCGTCGAATCTGCCCATGTCGACTTTTGTATCCGCTGCTACGATAATGGCATCGGCTTCTGCGATTTCAGCGTCCGTTAAGCGGTTTTTTACGCCGCTGGAACCGTTCGTTTCAACTTTCAAGTCGATGCCACGCTCTTTTGCACGCCCGCTGAGCTTCTCAGCTGCCATATACGTATGGGCAATACCAGTTGGGCAAGCCGTGACGGCGAGAATTTTCCCACCTGAGGTTTTCGTTGTTGCAGTTGCTGCTGTGACCTCATCTGCTGGGCCGTCTACTTCCGTTTCTTTATCCGATACGACTTGAAGCACTTGTTGCTTTGTTTCGGCTTCCAAAATTCTGACACGGAATTTTTCATCCATCAGGAATGTCGCAAGGCGGGACAGGGCTTCCAGGTGGTCATCGTTGGCACCGTCAGTGGCTGCAATCATGAAGAACAAATGCGCCGGCTGACCATCGAGCGACTCGAAGTCGATGCCTTTGAACGAGCGACCAAATGCGATGGCCGGTGCTTTGACTGCAGCTGATTTGGCATGCGGGATGGCGATCGTATCACCGATGCCGGTTGTGCTTTGCTCTTCACGTGCGAGTATATCTTTAGTGAAGGCCGCTTTGTCGATCAGTTTGCCTGCACGGTCCAATTGCTCAACGAGTTCGTTTAATACCTGCTGTTTGGATCCCGATTGAAGATCGAGGATAATGGTGCTTTCTGTCAATAATTGAGTAATTCTCATTTTGTCACATCCTTTTCTCGAATGGCCGTACTTTTACTTCAGCAAGCAATTGTTCCACATCCTGTTTTTCGCATAAGTCTGTGCGGAAAGCAGTGGCGCTTCCACTAGCGACGCCATATTGAAAAGCGCGTACAGCGTCTTGGTGCTCTATATAAGAAGCGACAAATCCGGAAACCAATGAATCACCGGAGCCTACAGTGTTGACGACTTTACCTTTTGGCGCTTCGGCTGTATAGCCATGATCCTTATTCGCATAAATCGCCCCTGCGCCGCCCATTGACACGACCACATGCTCGATTCCTTGTTCCACTAATTTATGGGCGTAATGGAAGGCATCAGCCGGCGTGTGAATCGTTACACCGAAAATATCACCCAGCTCGTGTTCATTCGGCTTGATCAGGAATGGCTTTGTGTCGATCAATTGCTTTAATGCAGAACCGGATGTATCCAACACGAAATGAATACCTTTTTCGTGGCAAGTAGCTGCCAGATCTTTGAAGAATTGCATCGGTATCGATTCCGGAAGGCTGCCTGCAAGCACAAACCAATCACCTCGTGTCATCGTGGAAACTTTGTCGTTGAGCTCCTGCAATTGAAGTGCATTGATTTCGGGTCCCGGTCCGTTCAATTCGGTTTCTTGGTCGGTTTTGATTTTGACATTGATGCGGGTGATCTCGCCAGTGTCGATAAAATCAGTGTCAATGCCTTCATCAGCTAAAAACTGCTCGATGTATTTGCCAGTGAAACCGCCGGCATAGCCGAGTGCACGGCTCTTGATCCCAAGACGGCTAAGGACGCGGGATACGTTGATGCCCTTGCCCCCGGGGTAATAATACACTTCCTCCGTTCGATTCAACTTGCCGCTTTCAAAATTGTCTAGATAAGCAGTGTAATCGATGGAAGGCGTAATCGTGCACGTGTATATCATTGTGTCACCACCTTAATCGTTGTTTTAAGTTCGATGTCGTGCACAGCATCCATCGGCAATTCGTCAATGATCAGTGAAGAGCGATTCAAATCCATAATGTGGGCAAAGCTGACTTTGCCGTATTTGGATCGGTCTGCCAATACATAACAGCTTTTCGACAGTTCACACGCCCTTCGCTTTACTGCCGCTTCTTCGGGGTCCGGAGTGGTAAAACCATTGTCCAAGTGAATCCCGTTGACGCCGAGGAAGCTTTTATCAAAGCGGTAGTTCTCTAGTGACTGGATAGTTTGCGGCCCGACGAGCGCGCCTGTCCGCGACTTGATGAATCCTCCGGTTAAATATGAAGTGATGCCTTGTTCCATCAGCGCTTCCAAATGGCTTAACCCATTGGTGACAACGGTTACATTTTTCTCTTTTAATAAAGGAATCATTTGAGACGTTGTGGTCCCTGCATCGAGAAAGATCGAATCTCCGGATTTGATTAATGAAGCTGCATAGCGCGCAATCAGCTGCTTTTCCTTAAGGTTCTTCGCTGCTTTGTCCAGAATGCTCGGTTCTGGCATATTGGGTTCGATTTTTCTTGCCCCGCCAAACACACGCTCCAATTTTTGAAGCTCTTCAAGTTCAGTTAAATCTCGTCGGATGGTGGATTCCGAAGCTGCTGTCAGTTCGACCAGTTCCTGTATTTTAATACTCTGCTTTTCTTTCACAAGCTCTAATATCAGTTTATGCCGCTCCGTGGTCAGCATTCAGTCACCCTCTTTTCTGTCTGATTACATAGATAATACTTGAAATCGTTTACAAAATCAATCATAATCATTCATAAGCAGTCAAATTCGTTCAAAAAAGAATGAATTCCGCTCAAATACGTTCATCTAACAGGAGGAATTTTAACATGGTAGAAAAACAATATACAATCACGGACGAAGCGGGAGTCCACGCACGCCCAGCTTCAGCACTTGTCGGCTCAGTATCGAAATTCCAATCAGACATCACTCTTGAATACAAAGGCAAAAATGTCAATTTGAAATCCATTCTCGGTGTCATGTCACTCGGCGTTACTTCTGGATCAACCGTTACCATTGCTGCGGACGGCGCGGACGAAGAAGAAGCGATGGCCCGCATCGACGAAGTATTGAAAAGCGAAGGAATTTCCAACGGATGAAACAGTCCATCTCCGGTATCGCAGCTTCTAACGGAATCGCTATAGCGAAAGCGTTTCGTCTGGAAAATCCGGAATTGACTGTCCAACAGAAAACAGTCGATAACGCGTCGGATGAAATTAATCGCTTTGACGCCGCTGTCGCGAAAGCCAGTGCCGAATTAGAAGCCATCAAAGAAAAGACAGCCAAGCAAATCAGCGATAAAGAAGCCGCCATCTTTGGCGCACACCTGCTGGTCCTCAGCGACCCAGAGCTTATTGGGCCGATTAAAGAACGCATTAATGCAGAGCAGGCCAATGCCGAATATGCCTTGCAGGAAACGACCGATATGTTCATCCAGATGTTTGAAGCGATGGACAATGACTATATGAAAGAACGCGCCGCGGACATCCGCGATGTGCGCAAGCGTGTATTGTCCCATTTGCTAGGTGTCACCATCCAGAACCCGAGCATGATCGACGAAGAAGTCATCATCATCGCCGAAGACTTGACTCCTTCTGACACCGTTCAACTGAATGCTGAATTTGTCAAAGGCTTTGTCACCGACATTGGCGGGCGCACCTCGCATTCGGCAATTCTTGCCCGCACACTGGAAATTCCGGCAGTGGTCGGCGCACAACGCGTCATGTCCTCGATCAACAATGGCATGACCGTCATCGTCGATGGGCTTGAAGGAGTGATCATTGTCGATCCCGATGCACAGATCATTCAACAATACGAAGAGAAAAAACAAGCTTACGGCGTACAAAAAGCCGAATGGGCAAAAATGAAAGACCAACCGACAATGAGCGCTGACGGGCAGCGTGTGGAACTGGCCGCCAACATCGGCACGCCGAAAGATTTGACTGGCGTACTTGAAAACGGCGGTGAAGGCATCGGTCTATACCGCACCGAGTTTTTGTATATGGGCCGCGAAACCTTCCCGACAGAAGACGAACAATTCGACGCCTACTCGCAAGTATTGCAAGGCATGGACGGCAAACCCACTGTCGTCCGCACGCTCGATATTGGTGGCGACAAGGAATTGACTTATCTCGATTTGCCGAAAGAAATGAACCCTTTTCTCGGATTGCGCGCCATCCGGCTGTGCCTGGAGATGACGGAATTGTTCAGAACACAGCTGCGTGCTTTATTGCGCGCAAGTGTCCACGGCAATCTGAAGATCATGTTTCCGATGATCGCAACCATTGAAGAATTCCGCCAGGCAAAGGGCTTGTTGGAAGAAGAAAAGGCCAAGCTTGCCAATGAAGGCGTTGCAGTCAATGAGTCGATTGAAGTCGGCATCATGGTTGAAATTCCTTCTACAGCCATTATGGCGGATGTGTTTGCCAAAGAAGTCGATTTCTTCTCAATCGGCACGAATGACTTGATTCAGTATACGATGGCAGCCGACCGGATGAACGAACGGGTATCTTATTTGTATCAGCCGTTCAACCCAGCCATTTTGCGCTTGGTGAAAATGGTCATTGATGCGTCTCACCGCGAAGGCAAATGGACCGGCATGTGCGGCGAGATGGCCGGCGATGAAATCGCCATTCCGATCTTGCTTGGGCTGGGACTCGATGAATTTTCGATGAGTGCTTCCTCACTGCTGAAAGCCCGCTCCCAGATCAGTAAATTATCAAAAGCCGATATGGCATCACATAGCGAGCGGATACTCGCGCTTTCGACGTCTGAAGAAGTCGAAGCGTATGTAAAAGCAATCAGCTGAACAAAAAAAGCCCTGAATGTCTCGATGACATTCAGGGCTTTTTACGTTTTTTAGAAAGGGTTGGTGGCCCATTGCTTCGATAGCGGGATAAAGATTCGCGGATTCAATTTTAATTGGGAAACGATAAATTCCGCGATGTCTTCCGGCTGCATGAAATTTCTTTTTTCCTCTTCGGTTTCGTTGCCTGAATCGGTCATGTCGGTGACCACGCGGCTCGGCGCCATGGCAAACACACGGATATTGTCGGGACGGACTTCCTGCATCAAGGATTCACTCATCCCGAGCACTGCAAATTTCGAAGCGCTATAGGCGCTCGAACCGCTCGTTCCTTTAAGTCCTGACGACGAGGAAATATTGACGATATCGCCTTGCTGTTTCTCGATCATCTGCGGCAAAACCGCCTTGGTCATGTGGACCATGCCCATCAAATTGATGTTCAGCATCGATTGCCACTCTTCCGTCTCGAGTTCCATAAATTTACCGTATTTGCCAATGCCGGCATTATTGATCAAAATATCGATCGCGCCGAGCTGCTGTGTCAATTTCCGCACCGCCGATTCGACTTGTGCAGGATCCGACACGTCTGCGACCGCATAGGCTGCACGCCCCCGCAATGAGCGGATTTCTTGAGCCAGCCGTTCCAGCTCGCTTTCCGTCCGTGCAATGAGTCCGACCGCTACCCCTTCGTTTGCGAGTGCTAAAGCCGTTGCACGGCCGATGCCGCGTCCTGCTCCTGTTATGACCGCTGTTTTTTCCGTTAATACTTGTACCACAATATATTCCGCCCTTCTCAAACATATACAATTTTATTCCATACAATGTAATGCCCGAAAAAAACCTTGCCTAAACCGGCGGAGGTACATCATTTGTGAATGTTTTGGCGTGCTGCCTTCTTATGGAAACAATCGAGCAGGCCTTGTGCACTGACGTGTAAATCCATTTCGATATAAGGCATCACTTGATGGCGGTCATCAACACCCATTTGCACCAGCTGCTCTTTCACCAATACGAGGAGCCGCTGTGCCAGCGTTTCGGCCGATTCGTTTTCTTCAAAAGCTTTGCGCCCTTGCTCAACAAACACCCCGAGCCATTCGAGCACTTGTTGAAGTGCCGCGTCGGGGTTTTTGGTCGCCCCGAAATGCCCAAAATAAACAACATCAAAATGGTTCGCTTTCATCCGGTTGATGGCATCTGTCATCAGTTTGGGATCGAATTGATTCGGCGAAGTCGAAGGCAGATAAAACTCAATGCCGTCTTCAATCAATTGTGCATAACGGATGCCGGCCGTGTCGCCGGCAAAAAAACCATTTGATACCGGCTCATAGATGCCGAAATGATGGTTGGCATGTCCTGGTGTGTCCCAAAATTCCAATACGCAATTGGGGCCGATTTGCAGCGTGTCGCCTTCCCCTTTGATTTCCATCCGCTGTTCAGGGATGGCTTCGATCGGATTGAACAACCGGTCGAACTGCTCGCCGTATACCGCCCGCGCACCGGCAATGAGGCGGCTCGGATCCGCTAAATGGCGTGCGCCTTTTGGATGGACGATGAGTGTGGCGTTTGGACACTGCTGCAGCAGCAGTCCCGCTCCCCCCGCATGGTCTAAATGGATATGCGTAACAATGATATAGCGCACCGATTCGGGTGCAATGCCGAGTTCGTTCAGCCCTTGTACCACGTGTGGAACGGAGGGGCTCGGGCCCGTCTCGATAATGGTGATATCCTGTTCTTGAATGATATAGCTGCCCGTGCGTTGTTCAAGCCCGAGATCAAAACCGTCGATCAGCTTGATGCGCTCGTTTAACTTGGTAATGGCCATGCTTGCACCCCTTTCTATTTGTATCCAGTCTACCTTAACTCAAGCGAACCGCACAACCAGCTTTTCCCAGAAGAAAACACCGCCCACTAGGTGGCGGTGCCGACTGGTCAATTGGAGCTCGGACGATAGGAAGTGAGCGGAATGTCTTCATAAGCTTCCGGGTCAAGATTGTAAACACTGCCATCAGCGACGCCTTCCACGATCGCCGTCAAGCCGCGTTCAACCGATTTAACCAATTGCCCTTTTTCTTTCTGCCCCATCATCTGTGTCTGGCCGCGCACTTCAAACAACACCGTGCCGCTGCCATTTAACGCGTAGCTGCCAAGAGCTGTCCCTGGCAAATCAAGCCCTTGCGAGTACAAGGAAAGATTGGTGAATTTAGAGTTGCCATAAGATTGCAGTTCATCATATACAGCCACATTCAATTGACGGGAGAAATCGTAATTGTACCGATCCGCATAGTCGCTGTATTTTGCCCCCGCTGCTGTGGACGGGTCCGGCACAAATTGCGCAGACAGCGACAAGGTCACTGGGTCCGGCGTGCCTTCAACGTAATACATCCCTTGGTGGTGAACATCGACAAACACATCTACATTGCCGTATTCAGCTTGCAGCGATTGATAGACGTCACGAGACACTTGTGCTTCTTTCGTAATGAACCAGCCCGGCTCGTTCGAAGCTCCCGGGAAATCCGCTGCATCCGGCACGTAATTTAGATCCGGATTAAAGTCACGGTTGACGTCAAAGCCTGGGTTTGCGCCATAATCATAGCTTTGGCTAATGCCGCGGTCCAAATAGTTCCACGATGGGCTAGCTGTCGACAGCTCTGGGAAATCGGCCAATACGTCATCCCAAGTCATGCTATTGCGGCGCTTGTCCGCTTCGGAAGCATCAGGGTTCATCATCGGCATAAAGACGATCGTCACTTCGTCACGTATCGCCTTGGCGGCTTTGGAATTGTTTGACAAGCTCTTCAGCAAATTCAAGATGGCGACAGTCCCGGTTTTTTCGTTGCCGTGGATCTCACTTTGAATAAGCAGCACTCGGTCGCCGGTACCGACAGTCGCCGTATAAATGTCGCGCCCTTCAAAAGATTGCCCGGCCACATCCACGGATACCGTTCCTTTGCTCGTCGACTCGATGCGCTTAAGCTCACGCTGCAGTTCTGCATAATCGACAAAGCCAGAGATTGCATTATCGTGGTGATGCTCCGTAGTTTGCACTGGGTCTGCCGCTTGCACCGGCATGGCGAGCATGGCGCAAAGCCCTGCTGCAGTCATCGTCTGGAATAATTGTTTTCTCAAGCCCTTCCACTCCTTTTGGTTGAATAGGCTGAGTATAGCAAAGCTTTGCAGCATTGCCTATAGTTGTCAGAACTTTCAGTCCTTTGGATATATTTTAACGCCTGTCCTGGCACTGCCAAACGATACTATTGCCGGAGGCGAAAGTTTCATGTCTCGAAATTTTATTGTTTCGTGGTACGAAATACCTGTTCTCCAACCACTCGCTCGCATTCTTTTTAAATACTTCTCTTGACACTTCCCCTCCCTCTGCATAAGGCTTTCTTTTTTGTCTTCATCGGCTACAATATAGGAAAGACGGATACATGGAGGAGGTGCATCATGAACCAGCTGCATGAACCAACTATAATTGTCTGGTCACAAGAAATGGTGCGTCATACATTGCCTAAGCGCAAGCAGGAGAGCCATAAAGGAAGCTTCGGGACTGCACTGCTGCTAGCGGGCGGACCGGTAATGCCGGGTGCTGCCTTGCTTGCCGGCCTCGCGGCTTTGCGCAGCGGCGTCGGCAAACTTGAAATCGGCACATCCCGAGAAACGATCCGCAGCATCGCCCACCGGACGGCAGAAGCGACTTATATTCCGGATGCATTGCAAAACATTGCGAATGGCTCGATGCCGTTCAGCCATTACCGGGCCATTGCGTGCGGGCCCGGCACTTTGCCGGATGCCGTGACAGAAGCGGCTGTCGACACCTTACTCACAGCGGAGACGCCTCTTTTACTCGATGCAGGGGCTTTAAGCAAAAGACGCTATCCAGAGCGCACAGCGCCGCTTATCCTAACGCCGCATACGGGAGAATTTGAACGGATTTCTGGATTTACACAAGAGGAAATCCTTCAATTCCCTGCTTCTTGCGCTCACTCGTTTGCACTCGAGCACCATGCAGCGGTCGTATTGAAAGGCCCTTCCACAATCATTGCCTTACCCGACGGCCGCGTCTTCCAGAATTCGACCGGCAATTCCGCACTCGCAAAAGGCGGCACTGGAGACACATTGACCGGCATGATCCTCGGCATGCTGACATGCCATGTTCGTTATGAGCACGCCATATTGAATGCAGTCTTTTTGCACGGAGCTTGCGCAGATGAATTTATCAAGACCCGTTCAGCGCATACGATGCTGGCACATGAAATTTCAGAGCTGCTACCGTTTGTGTGGAAATCTTATGAATGATGTGTATTCAAGGATAGTTGCGGGCATTCATACGGTGATGAATAGTAAAAACACCCATCGCCAATATGGCGGTGGGTGTTTTTTTGTTCATACGGCTTTGAAATAGCGACTTGGATGACGTGCGATAATCTGTTGTGAAGCTCCCCTTCTTTGCGCACCACTTGTCCTGCGGAAAAATGAATAAGCTTGTATTCTTTGAATGCTTGCAGTATTTCGACGGGCCGTACCTGCATTCCTTCCGTTTTAGGCCAGCCCCATCAAAATCCCAATCAGTCACTAGCATTCCTGGTTCGACAAGAAACATCGCATTGTGGCCTTCTCCTACTGCCCACAGCATACAATTGAAAGCAGTAAAGATGAAAAGCTGGTGATTTCCGTTATAATGGAAGACGCTGACAACTACGATCTAAATACGGATGGAGGTATTTCTTTTGACGACTGAAAACCGGATGGAGTGGCGCTTGTGAGTTACGTCCCGATATTGCATTTAACTATTCCGGCGATTTGGGTTTCCGTGATTTTAGCGTTTCTCGCCACAAGCTTGCTGCAGCGTTTCGCAAGCGGCAGTAAACCTAAGGATTGGTATTGGAATGCGGTGACATTGTATATCCTCGCATGGAAACTTAGCTATATCTTGTTCAATTTCGATCATTTCATCAATATGCCTTTATCCCTTCTTTATTTCAATGGCGGCGTGCCTGGACATCTGCTCGCTGTATCGCTTGTTATAGGCTATTTGTTCGTTGCACGTAAAAAGCATATTGAACTCACTAAGCAGGCGGTATTTTCAGTGCTGCTGTTTTTCATCGCCTATCACGTCATTTTGGCAATCTTTGAACGGCAGGCAGTCGAAGCTTTATGGCATACTGTACTGCTGATCGTTAGCATTGTGTCGGTCCGGCTCATGAAAAGCCGTGACGATGTGCCGCACGGATTGGTGATTGCGCTATTGTTTATGTGTGAATTATTGATTTCAAGTGCGTTCGGTCCGCTTTTCACATGGCAAAATGCGACAGTCGTTGCACTAGCCGCATTCACACTCCCCCTATACATACGCCATGAACAGAAAGGACAATTTTTATGATCAAAAAAATTCTTCTTGTTTTATTGCTCCTTGCAGCACTCGCCATCATCGCCATCAATTTCTTTAATAGCGGCGAATCGGTCGATCAAATGACCGAAATTGATCCGTCTGAACAAACTACAGCCTCCGGTTTAGCACAAGGAGACTTAGCACCTGACTTTATGCTCACCGACCAGAACGGCGAAACCGTCCAATTATCCGATTATCGCGGCAAGAAAGTCATCCTTAATTTTTGGGCGACATGGTGCCCTCCATGCCGCGCCGAAATGCCGCATATGCAGCAATTCCACGAAGATAACACAGATAGCGATGTTGAGATTTTAGCCGTTAATTTAACGGCTCAAGACAATGGCGCTGAAGCCATCAGCTCATTTATCGACGAATTCGGCCTGACATTCTCCATTCCGATGGATGAAACCGGCAGCACCGCCCAAAGCTATCAAATCCGTACCGTTCCGACCACTTATATCCTTAATACACGCGGCGAAATAGCCGAAAAGATTGTCGGCCCGATGGACGAACAAATTATGAAACAACAAACCGATCGCATCGATTGAGTTTCTAATAAGGAAATTCGTGTTTACACAATATGCATTTGCGGAATACTATCATTAGAACGAGTAATGAAATGGAGGATTACACATGGAACTTGATTTAGCGAAAGAACAATTGCCATCTACACAAACGAAAGTCAACGACAATACGCCTGACTACATCAATCAGCAAATTGAACGTGAGACGGAAGCGTCTGTCAATTACTATAAGCGTCAAGGCGAAAGCGCAATCCGCGGACGCATTGACGAGCTCGAGCATGAATGGGATACAGAGCGTGTACTGGAAGTGAATATGGCATCGATCGCCCTCGGCTCCTCGATCTTGGCACTCGCTGCCAATAAGAAATGGGCTTTTTTATCAGGGGCTGTCAGCATTTTCATGATTCAGCACGCCTTGCAAGGCTGGTGTCCGCCATTAACCGTCATCCGCCGTATGGGCGTCCGTACTTTGAATGAAATCAACCGTGAGAAAAAAGCATTGGAAAACCTCTTGAATAAACCGGTATGACTGAACATCCCCCAGCAAAATGCTAGGGGGATGTTTTTTTATTCATTGGCGCTTGTCCGCTGTCTCCATTTCGCTAAGCGGGACAGTTTTCGTTTTTTTTAGCAGCCACTCCTTGAAATGCTGATGCAGCGGCAGCTCCACTTTAAAATGTGCGGCCATGCCGAAGAAAATCATCAGTGCGACCAATACTGCGCTCATCCCGACACCGCCGAGCACTTCATACATCCCTAAGCGGTCCATCCATTCGGAAAACAAGTCCAATACGATGTTATGGACCAGATAAATCGAGAATGCTGCATTTCCCAGCTGATGCAGCGCTTGTGGGATATGGATGTCCTTTTGCAAATCGATCGCGCCGAGCCCGACTAATAAAAAGGCGATCGCGATGCCTAGACTCATCTCAAAACTGACAGCCATGAACCCTTGAACCGAATTGACCCATGTAATGGGAAAACCCGCCAGGCCAATCGCTGTGAATAAATAGCCGATTTGCAACGGGATCTTTACATGCAAAATGAGCCATGCGCTAAAAACACCGGCCAAAAACATTAAGTTAAACGGTGCAAACATAAAATCAAAGAGAAAATGGTCGATATAAACCCAGCCGAACACGGCGACGACCGAAAAAAGTCCCCAAGCCGCAAACAAGCTCTGGCCAATCAAGCGTGGAGTTAAAAACAGGACGGAAAAAGCGAGATAAAAGTAAATGGTATGTTCCAAAGACCACGCGACGATGACAAACGGGTCTTGCCACTGCGGATTGGGAATGAGAAAGATCGATGTTAAAATGACCCCGATGTCCCGTTCAGCACCCGTGGCGAACCAAGGAAACAGGAAAGCGAGCAATAAAAACACCAGTGTCACGATCCAATATAGTGGATAAATGCGGATAAAACGGTTGGTCAAAAAGTCTGCAAGTTGGCCTTTTTTACCGAATTTGCGCCGGTAAATATAATACGCCATAAAACCCGACAACGAAAAGAAATAATAAACTCCACCCGAGAGCGGCAAATAAGACAGGTTCCATATATTGAAACTGTAATAATCCATCATGGTCGTCGATAAATGGTGAAGCATAACCAATATCGGCACAAGTGCACGCGACAATTGAATAAGAACAAGCTTTTTTCTCAAAACGCCTCACTCCCTCAAAATAAAACCAAATACCTACTTTAAACCGCAATTACTATCATTAGTGAATTTAATTAGATAAAATATACCACGTTTTTTAAAAATCACAAGTATTTTGTCGCAGAAACCGACGAAGTCAAAAGCCGTCTGCCCACTTATTTCAGAGCAAAAAAAAGAAGCCTTTACTAGGCTTCTTTTAGAGTTCAGCGCCGCTTGGATGTGAAAGAAACGCCTGTCGTATGCAAAGTTTCCAATAACAGCTCATGCATGAGTGCATAGCCTGCTTCATTCGGGTGGATGGAGTCGAGCCATATCGATGGCTGTTTGCCCATCTTTCGCGTGTTTGTCACGACAACGCCCTTCGCGCCCATCGCTGAATTCCATAATCGGAATAACAAGTTGGTGAATCCGAAATACTGAGCTTCCTTTTTCATCGAATTATACAAGCTATTTTGAACGATAAGCACGTTTGCGTTGTCATGCTTGACTTGCCGATAAATTTCCAGCAAGTTTTGGCGATAACGCTTTTTCAACGCGGAAAACTGCCGGAGCAATTCCTTCGCTCCGCCGTTTCGATACTGTCTCAACAAATCATTGCCGCCGATATTCAATAAAACAAGATCCGCTTTTTTCAGCTCCCGCTGCCAACGGTTATCTCGCAAGCGCTCCACCAATCCACCGCTGGTCAATCCATTGATGCCGAAATTCAGCACTTCACTTTCCGGGAAACTGTCTTGTAAATGTTTTGCAATTCCCCCTTCAGTGCCGTAACCATAAGCGACCGAATCACCGAGAATGATAATTCGTTGTATATGTTGCGGAGGCTGTGCTTGATGTTTTTTTCGCTGGAGCGCCTTTCGAAAAACGGCACCCGACCGGATATTTTGACCCAATCTGCTGCACGCCCTCTCCTTTTTAATAGACCTTTATTTTATCATATCCCGCCTTTCCGTTGCTGTTTTGGAGACTCATGCATCGTCCACCATCCTTTGAATTTCGAATAAAAGAGCTGCACGCAGATAAAACTTCATGGCTTGTACATATTGAGATAAAAACACTCAGCTACTGAAACCGAATAAATTTGATCAACACAATTAATGGAATCGGTTAATAAACGTCTGTAATCAATTATCCAGCGATTTCTAACGCTTTGCTCTGTCGGTTTCTTATAAAGAAAAACGGGAATGTGTTTCGTTTTACAAATAAAAGGGAATGATTTCTAAGGTTAGATTTTCATATTGGGGGACTATACATGCAAAAAACTAAATCGGCATTATTGACTAAAGAAGATTTCATCCACCGCACCGACCTGCCTGACTGGCTGATTCGTGAATATGAAACATTTCATAACACCGTGACCGAAAAAACTTTTCCTTGTTATTTTGGCCGCAGCGGAGAATTAAAAGGCGAACTGCGCTATGCATATATTAGCCAGCAAGACTGGTCGGATTTGCCGCATGCAGTGGCGGATTTCCTCACTTTGTTCGAAGATCCGAAGCATAAGCGCCATGGTCTTTTTGTTTTTGTCGAACCATTTGCAGATGAAGGATCACTTGATCAATACCGCAAACAATTTTGGGACATCCTGCAATACTTGCACGATATGGATAATACAGAATGGCCGGAACAAGCACCTCGTGACCCGGATCATTATTTGTGGGATTTCAATTTTAAAGGAGAACCGATTTTCATCTTTGGTAATGCACCTGCTTACAAGCAGCGTAAGACACGCCACCTTGGAAATGCAATGGTGCTCGGCTTCCAGCCGAGACGGATTTTTGAAGGCTTGACTGGCACTGAAAAAGGGGGCATCATGTCCCGTGAAAAAGTGCGTGAGCGCGTAGAGGTATGGGATGAGTTGCCGACACATCCGGATATCAGCCATTTCGGCGACCCGACACATAATGAATGGAAGCAGTTCTTTATCGGGGATGACGTGGAGCCTGTTCAAGGCAAATGCCCGTTTTCACATAAGGAAACCAAATAAGAAAAGCCGTCCGTATCATTGTACGGACGGCTTTTCTTATTTGGTTATGATTTGCGTTTCACTTTATTTTTTTCGTTTAAGTTTGATTTAAAGGCTTTTACTGTTTTTTGGTTGTCGATTTGCAATTCTTGCGCTGCATCCTCTTTCTCTACCACTTGGCCTGCGAGCTGCTGCGCTAATTGCTCCATGATTTGCGCTGCAGCAGGCTGCTGTGCGTGAACTGGCTTGACCGTAGTTACTTTAACCGACGCCGTGCTTTCTTTTGGTTCACCGATTGCAATTACACTGACTTCCTTCGGCACTTTGTGCCCAGCGCTCTTCAATGCATCGATTAATTGGACCGCGTCTTCATGATTGGCTGCGACAAATGCAGTCGTCGGTTTTTGGAAAGTTCGTAACCCAGCAGCCAAGGCTTCGAAGTCTTCTTGACTGTTAGGAGTATGGATGCGTTTTTTCCGCAGCTTCAACTGATGTTGTGCCAGGGCTTCATAATAACCTTGCATCCGCTCTCCGCTGTCTTCATTATCTGCACCGACCCAGCCGATTTGCTGATGGTTTTTACTTGCCAGATGGCTTGTGGCTAAAAAGGCCGCTTTTCGCCCGTCGAACGGCTGAGCTGATGGAGTCGTCTGTTCCACTTGAAAAAAAGCTTTGCCTTGTGCTTTTAAGCGATCGCCAAGCCCGTCAGGTAGTTCACCGATGCCGATAATGCCTGCTGCTTGATTCACGAAAGCTTGGATATCTTCATCTGTTTCTTCACCGGTCAAATATCGCCCAACAGCATGATAGCCAAACGCACGGGCCTGTGCTGTCAGGTCCTGAAAAACTGCAAACGCCTCCGCGGGACTGTTTTGCGACAATAACACCAACACCTCGCGCGACGATGCTACTTGCTGTTCTTTAGCCGGTTGTGCATTGTTGCTATAATCCAACTCAGCCAAGGCTTGCATCACTTTGTCATAAGTTTCTTTTCTGACTTGCTCAGGACGATTCAATACTCTTGATACGGTTGTTTGTGAAACTCCTGCATGTTTTGCTACTTGTGTTGTCGATACCAATTCAACCACCCTTTCTATTCATTCGTTTATGAATACACTATATCACAACGGGTGCTATTATTCAGAATAAATTCGGACCAATTTAATAGTCATGTTTTATGATGCAGAGACGACAACTCTCGCCCCGTTTTTGAAGCAATTAAAATCCATCGAGCAGCGCAGCCCGAGCAAGCGAAAATAACGGTCTATGAATATAAGAGCTTTAATTCGAATAAAAGGAGGCGCAGCAATGCTGCTCCCCCTTTTATTCATTGATTATCCGTTAAAGAGATTGTTGCGGTGCCAGCGAAAATATTCAACATTTTCGTCATTTGCTGCGATGCGCATATATTTCTTCAAGCCAAAAGTTGAGGCTTGCTCGCTCAATGCCGGTGAAATGCGCAAGGTCCCTGCTCCTGTAAAGGCGATTTGCCCATTTTCATATAAAGCGGCATGGTTGGCACATAATATAACCCCGTTTGCTGCATCGACACGCTCTGCATCCATACTGTCCTTCCACGGCTTGCTATAGACGGCTTTCAGCAATGCTTTATTGTCTGTTCCACAAATTGCACAGCTTGCGCCCCACCGTTCCATTTGCCGTTTGGTGAATAGCTCTTTGAAATCCGATAATTTTTTGCGCACCAAATATTCAGTGTCCATCATCCATGCCGTCATGGAATTGTATTTTTCCGTACGGATGGCATCATAGGAAAATTCTAGTTGTTCGATCTGCTGCCATTTCGAAGCAGCCAGCAACGCTAAAAACGCCAATGTCAGCGATTCGTTGCAAGGATACAAATATCCGGAGTTGCCGTTGCCATCCGGCTGAAAGGCGGCGTATTTAATAGGAAGATGGCCCACAAGAATATCGATATGGCTGCCGATATCAATTGGGTCGTCCAGTTCCAAATATTCGCACGGCGCTGACCAAAAACCAGTGGTTGAGCCTCCGTCAACTTCTTGTGCATCTTCTTGAATCGTTCCGACCGCAACCAGCTGCCCTTTTACATAATGGAAAGTGCGGTCACCTTTTTTTAGCGATTTCACCCGTTCCCACGAATGTGGCGTCGTTCCCGCCTTGTCCTTCATCGCAGCCTTCAGGATTCCGAGGCGTTTTTCTTCTATGAATGTTTCTCCTTGCATAACGATGTAGCTATTCATTCTGTTTCGTGCCTCCTGACAAATGCTTTCTTCTATTCTACCATTATTTTTCACCACGCGTCCCCCGCCTTTTTAAACGCCCCTGTCGACATGAAAAAGTCCAATCCTTTTTTAGGATCGGACTTTTTCATGCCGCTCGGGAGATTCGGCCAGGTGCAGTAGCTTTATACCATCCAAAAAAAAGCAGGATAATGATAGCAAGGTCGATCATGTCTCCCCCGTAATACATGATCAGTGCAGCCTTTTGGGCATCGTGTGCGTCCACTCCTGCTG
The DNA here is from genome assembly GCF_042654465.1 of Planococcus dechangensis. Taxonomy (NCBI): domain Bacteria; kingdom Bacillati; phylum Bacillota; class Bacilli; order Caryophanales; family Caryophanaceae; genus Planococcus; species Planococcus dechangensis. Next base: position 346,804 of record NZ_JBHSGL010000005.1, read on the forward strand.
GCGGCACAACATATAGCGATTTCGCCAAAATCTTATGCCCTGCAAATGCCCCGATCAAAACAAGCGCCCGAAAAAGAAACGAATACCTGCGGGCGGTAACGTCAACGTATAAGATCGACATGGTGAATAAATAAGCAGCAAAAGAAATGTGTAGATGAATCAATGCATAGACAACTATCGATTGATGCATCCATATAAATACGTTGGTGCGGTATAAAATATAAAGCCCTCCGACATTTAGCAATGCTGCCGTCATGGGATGGCCAACAAATGAAACGAACGGGCTATGGAGAAAACGGCTCATGGTGAGCGCCCAATTTCGCGGCACACTCCTTAGCAGCAAGGCAACCGGTTTTCCATATAATATAAGGAGCGGTGCCAGCATGCCCAGCAGCAAATGCCCCACCATATGTGCCGTGAAATTGCTGTGGGATAATTGGGCGAGTGGGCCGACTACTGCCGCTCCCCCCGTTATAACGCCCACCGACCAAAATACATAGCGGTGTAGCGGCCATTTTCTGTAACGCCGGCTGCTCCATACAGCGAGCAATGGATACACTAATAACGCAGACGCAAGCGCCAAAAATGCAATAGCTGAGAACCATGGATCGATTTGCACTGCATGATGATGCGTCATGGCTTACGATCTTCGCTGTTTCATTCGACTTTTTCGGAACAGCACTAGGCCGAGGATCAACAAAAGGGCCCCGAACACATTCCATGCCACATCATATGGCAACAAGTCGACATTGTACCGGATCTGGTGGGTTCGCAACACTTTATGGTCAATGATGCCGTCAAATAGTTGAAACCCGCCGGCTCCCATGAAAATTGCTGCGATCCAGCGCTGCGTCCACAAGGCATTGCGCCGCCTCAGATCTGCAAACAGGAACAATCCGCCGATCGCCGCAAACCACGCAAATGAGTTCAGTAGGCCATCTGCAAAAATGCCGACCTGCGGTGTCGACAAGTCGTAAAAGTGGTGCCATTGCAGCAACTGGTGGAATATCACTTCATCTACAAATGCAATCACTCCGATGCCGAATAGCAAACCGGACCACATATTGCGTTTTTCAAGCTTCATTTCATCTTTCACTGCGAGTGCGCCTGTTACATTCGCCACTTCATCACCTCTTGGTTTTTAGTTCCCATTGTATGAAGCCTACCCGGGCAATACTTGAGTAAAACAAAAAAAGCCTCTGGCCAGGCTCCTTTACTCGATTTCGATGCGTTTGCCGTTGCCGGATTCCTTTTCCGGCGGTTTTGGTACATCCACATGCAAAACGCCGTCTTTGAAATTCCCTTTAATCGCTTGCTCATCGACATCCCCGATATAAAAGCTGCGCTTGAACGATCCAAAAGAACGCTCTTTGCGAATGTAATGTCCTTCATCTTCTGTCGTTTCCGAACTATGCTCTTTCTTGCCGCTGATCGTCAAATAGCCATCTTTAAAGTCGACGCTAATGTCCTCTTTGGCGAACCCCGGGACATCGGCAACTACTTCATAATGGCCATCGACATCTTTAACATCCACTTGCGGGTAATTGCTTTCTTTGAAGAACCGATCAAAAAAGTCGGAATCCAAATCACTTTGAAATAACTTCGGGAAAAAATCTTCACGTTTTTTTGGCATGAACTTCATTTTTATCCTCCTCCAATTTCGTTGCATATAACGCTATGCAGGACCAGAGACACAAGATAAATATCCGAATATTATATATATTCCGAATTATACAACTTATTGACTATGTGTCAACCCTGATGTGGGATTTATTTTTCTGACAGCTTTTCTGCTGTCCGGCCTTTTGGCGTTTGCAAAGCTTTACGTCTGTATATGTTTGAGAACAGATAATAGCAGGAATACTATACAAAGCATATGTGTACTACTCATAATACATTCCCTGTTATAATAAGAAAATATCAATGGAGGAGATGATAGCGATGGAAATGGGTACAATCAAAGGTTCAAGCATGATGGTAAAAGTTGTGCGTTCATTAATGGAAGAAGGCTGGTCCTTTACACCTGACGAGTTGGACATCATCGTCAGCGCCGAACATCCGGAAACCGGCGAATCCATCTCCTTCACTTCATTCGGGAGCCTGAAAAAGTGGCTCTACGAAAAAGCGCTCAGCTATTGATTAAAAAAGCTGTTCGATCTGCCTTCAATGGCGGATCGAACAGCTTTTTCATTTTCATCTAAACTTGTTCAACTTAACGGAAAGATGGTTTTTTGCATAACGAAGCGTTGATCCCTTGCTTTTGAAGCTCTGACACGATCGCTTCATTGGTTTTTCGGTAGACTTCATACGATTCATTGAGCATTCGCTTTAACTGAGCTAGTTGAGTGTTTTGGCGGTTCATGTCGACACACCTTTCATCGGTTAACTTCAATATCTACTATACAAGGGAACTATGAACAAACTATTAACAAACGGAAAATAATTAAAAAATTTTCTGTCGTTTTGTGCCACGCCTTATGATGCGAGCGATCAGTTAGACAAACGTTTCAAGTAAAAAAGCCGCCTCTTTGGGCGGCTTTTTTACATGCGCAAGCTGATGCCAGGCCCGATCGGAAGACCTGTTAATGCAAAGATGATCATCATGACGACCCACACACCAAAGAAAATGATGCTGTACGGCAGCATTAATGAAATCAATGTGCCGAGCCCGGCCTTTTTATCGTATTCGCGCATAAAGGCGAGCACGATCAATATATACGGGTTGAGAGGCGTGATGATGTTCGTCGAGGAATCCGCGATGCGGAATGCCAATTGAACAAAAGCAGGGTGATAATCCAGCAGCATGAACATCGGGATGAAAATCGGCGCCATCAATGCCCATTGTGCCGAGCCACTGAAAATCAATAAATTCAGCAAGGCAGCGAGAACACTGAACGCCACCATAACCGGCAAGCCGGTCATATTGATGCTCGTCAGAAATTCCGCGCTATTAACTGCCAGCCAAATGCCGAGATTGCTCCAGTTGAAATAGCTGATAAACTGCGCAGCGGCAAAAATCAACACGATATAGCCGGACATATCTTTAATGGCGTCGCTCATGAATCCCGGGATATCTTTTGAACTTTTAATCTTGCCGACGGTTTTTCCATAAGCAACGGCTACTGTAATAAAGAAGAATAAGATAATCGGCACGATGCCTGACAAGAACGGTGAGGGAATAATGCCGCCTTCTTCGTTGCGTACAGGCGACCCGCCCGGCCAGAACACCAGCAACGCAATAAGGCCAATATACACAGCCCCTGCAATAAACGCGTTCACTAATCCTTTGTTTTCTTGTTTTGATACCGGCTCAAAAGTTTTATCAGTTCGTCCTGAATAGGTGCCAAGACGCGGTTCCACCATTTTTTCTGTAATGAGTGCCCCAACGATGGCCATCACCAAGACAGATGCGCTCATGAAATACCAGTTATCGACAGGCGTGACAACAAATGCCTCATCGATTGTTCTGGCCGCTTCGGTTGAAATACCTGACAGCAATGCATCTGTACCCGTGATGAGAATGTTGGCGGTAAAACCAGCGCCGGTTCCTGCAAAACCGGCTGCCAGGCCGGCAAGCGGATGCCTGCCGACTGATACAAAGACCATGGCAGCCAGCGGCGGAACTAAAATGAATGCAGCATCAGAAGCCAAGTTGCCCATGATTCCTGTAAAGATGACAGCATACGTAATTAGTGACTTGGGTGCATTTAAAATGGATTTCTTAATGGCTGTTTCCATCAGGCCAACGCGTTCGGCCAGCCCGATTCCGAGCATCATGACCAATACCAGCCCGAGCGGAGCAAATCCTGTAAAGTTATTGATGGTTTCAGCGAGAATATAGCGGATCCCTTCGCCGGAAACAAGGCTGAGGATGGCTAATTCTTCACCTGTACCTGGATGGACCACTGTGGTGCCAAGACTGCTGACCAACCATGAAAGCAATACGACAAAAATCGCTAAGTATACAAAAATAAAGAATGGATCGGGCAACCGATTGCCCCATTTTTCAATAAAATTCAAAAACCCCTTTTTATCTTGCTGCTCTACTGGTGATGTCATGCCCATTCCTCCCTTATTGTTTGCGGGTGCCCAAAAGCAAGCGGTATATTTTACGCGGTCGGCCGCGCCTGCCTGATTCCTCTCCTGCCACTTCCGCCACGCCGACGCTTTCCAGCTCCGTCAAAATCCGGCGCGCATTGCGTTCTGTGCTATTCATCCATTGAGACAGTTCCAAAGCGGTGACTTCTTCTTTTGCATAATGGCGGGATAAGGATTCAATCTTTGCGATGACGGTCTGGCTGATGGAAGCATCTTTCAGCGCTTCCTGCCAGTTGGCTTCACTGCTGCGCCGGCTATACCGGATTCTGCCGACCGTCGCATTAATTTCCGTCACCCTGCCGTCCTCATCGATATTGATGACTACGCCGCTGTCTTTTTCTCTGGCGTAATCGAGTGCGAGTCGCACGTTCTGTTCGGATTCCGTGACGGTTCTTCCAAAGCCGATGCCGATACGGACATGCATATTGCTGTTAGCGAATATTTCCTCGCGCAATTCCTCGGAACTATGGGATTTCGAGTAGAGCTCCAATTCACCTCGTGTGGTGTAGATGAAATAAACGCCATTCCCCATGCCGACCTTGGATCCTTTAATTTTTTCGGCAAAATCAATTAGCACACGGTTCATCGCCAATTCCTGGCGTTCGATTTTAAACGGCGTCTTGCGTTGCTGGGCTTGGCTTGGATAAAGGATTTCGATCCCGATCATGGCCAGTTGCTTCATGCGGTACAGGTCGGACAAGCTTCTTTCTTTGATAACGGAGATGGCACGATGCGCTGCCAGCTCTGAAACGCTGATGCGATAAACAGGAACACCTTTTGCTTTTAATCCATTATAAGCAGCATGGACACATGTGAGCGCCGCTTCGATGGCGCCTGTCCGGTAAAGCGTTTCGTGGTAGTCAATCAATTCTTCGGCTGGAATATAGCCCAATTCTGGCGCGGTGTAGATCTCCAGTTTCTCCAAATCGAAGTCTTTCAGCATTTTCAACACCTCGCTGCGCGGAACTGAATCAACGCTGATGCTCGATAAAACTTTCCCTTCCTGCATGAACGCATCGAGCATCGTGCCGAGCAGGCTCGAGCCATGCAATAGGATATAGTCTGCGTGATTGGCATCGATCAATTTCTCTTTCAATGCAAAATGGTATGGCGCCGGCCCGGAAAACAGCCAGTGGTTGATCCGCGAAGAATGTTCTGTGATGATGCGTTTCGTTTCTTCAGTATGCTGGTATATGAATGGAATCAATTCAATGCCTTCTAGCCCGCTTGCGGCTTTCATTGTTTCGTTGACAGAATCGTTCGGCCCGATCAATCCGACTCTAACCTTTTCTGGCATCTTGAGTCGCCTCCACCAGGAACCTCGCCAACAGTTCGACGCCCATTTTCAAATCATCCGGTGTCGCGTATTCATCCGGGTGGTGGCTCAACCCATCTTTGCAAGGAATGAATATCAAGCCGCTCGGCCAAACTTGCGCCATATTCATGACGTCATGACCGGCGCCACTATCCATGCGGTGCGCCAAATATGCTTCGTGATCTCCCGCTTCATTTAACGAATTCGCCACTTTCTCATCAAGTGCGATCGATGGGTTGTCGACCAGTACATCGACGGCAATGGTCACTCTGAACGCGTCTTCGATCCGTTTGCATTCGGTTCGGATTGCATCAGCCATCTTCATCTTCAAGGCATCGTCCACACTGCGTATATCAATGCCCGCCGTCACCGACTGCGGGATGACGTTCATTGAATTCGGCGAGGCGACCAGTTTGCTGACCGTCGCTACAAGCGCCGTTTCATAGGCATCGTTTAATTGCAGCGCCGTTTCGCGGACAAACGAAATCAATGGTGCCACAGCAACCAGTGCATCTTGCCGCTGGTCCATCGGCGTCGTTCCCGTATGTCCTGCTTTTCCCGCAATCGTCACGGAAAGGCGGATCGGGCAAGCGACAGCTTGGACGACGCCATAATTTTTATGGTGCTGGATAATGCGCAAGCCTTGTTCGATATGCAGCTCCACAAAGCATTTTAATTGTTCTGTCTTGCGTTTTGCGGCTACCATGTCTTGCCAGTTATATCCTTGGCTCAGAACTGCTTGTTCGATTGTGATGCCATCTTGATCTTCGAGTGACCCAATTGCCGGATCCAATAAGCCGCTCATCGCTTTGCTGCCCAGCGTCGAAACGCCAAAACGCGACGATTCCTCAGCACGGAAACAAATGACTTCGATCGGACGCTCCGGGCGATAATCCGCTTCCTTCAATAATTTCACCGCCCCGAGGCCGCAGACGACACCTGCAGCTCCATCAAACGCTCCGCCATTCGGCACGGTATCCAAATGGGAACCAGTCGCAACAGCAGCAGCGCCGCCTTCCACTTCCCAACGCGCCAGCACATTTCCCGCGGCGTCTTCTGTCACCTGCAATCCCAATTCCTCGGCTATCGCTTTAAAAACCGCGATTGCTGCCGTTTCTTCATCCGTATAGCCTTCCCGCGTAAAACCCTCGGGCCTAACCAAAGTGTCGCTCATATTTAAACGCATTAACTGTTCAATCAGCCAGTTTTTCACGGGCATCCCCCTCTTTCAACAAATAATCCGTCGTCCGGATCAATGTCTCCAATCCAGCCAATAGTGCCTTTTCCTCATAATCAAAGAGTGGATGATGATGTCCAGCTGTCAATGGGCTGGCGAAAATCATGAATGTTGCCTGGCCACCCTTGTCACGCACCCGTTCAATCATATACGTGACGTCTTCCGAGGCGCCGATCGGCAGTTGCGGCACGATTTTTAGCGACTCAGACGATGCACAAGCCTGTTCTATAATTGCCCCAAATTCCAAATCCGCTTCGGCGGTAATCGCTTTTCCCATATGGGTCAGTTCAAGCTCGACATCGTACAGCAATGCACTAGCTTGCAGGATGCGCAAGGCATGTTGTTCCATATAAGCATTCAACTCGTTGGTCTCGCCGCGCGTTTCAATTTCCATCCGCGCTGCTTCGGCGATGATATTGCGTCCGCTCCCGGCATGCAAAGTGCCAACATTGACCCGCGTCGCGCCGTCTTTATGGCGCGATATGCTGTGCAAATGCAGAGTGGCAGATGCCGCGGCGAGCAGCGCATTGCGTCCTTCATTCGGTTCGAGTCCTGAATGTGCCGATTTTCCTGTGAATGTGGCATTGATTTTGGAACTGGCCAAAAACTTTGACGCGGCTGCGGCGATGGTGCCTGATTGTTCCGGATGAATGCCGACATGGCCGCTGAGGAAATAATCCGCATCGTCGAGCCATCCTTTTTCGACCATCGCTTTTGCACCCCGTCCGCCTTCTTCAGCCGGCTGGAACAGCAACGTGTATTTGCCGCTTAACTGATCTTTGCGATCCGTTAAATATTCGGCAAATCCAAGGCCGATCGCTACATGGCCATCGTGTCCACAAGCATGCATCACACCCGGAGCTCCAGAGCGAAACCCTTCATCTGCTGGCACGTGCTGAGGATCCATCGATTCTTCAATCGGCAATCCATCGATATCGAAACGGTAGGCAAAATGCGGCCCCGGCTTGCCGGTCTCGAGCACTGCGACGAGCCCAGTATGGCCGCCCTTCATTTTTTCAAGGAAGGCATCCGGGATGCCATCCGCTTGCGCGCGTTGCTCGTTCGCTTCTAGCACATGCTCATCCGGCACGCCCATCCGCTCGCTGCTTACCAATACATCCTCGCCTACATAAAGTTTAAAACCTTTGCCGTTCAAATTTTCATGCAATTCGTAAGTCGTCACGTATTCTGTAAAACCGACCTCCGGGTATTGATGGCGCTTGCGCCTTTCACCAACAACAAAAGGTTCGATTTCTTCCATAAATCGATCAATAGAGTCTCCCACTATGCCCACTCCTGTCCATTTAATTCCTCAAGCACATCCAATGCCGCTTGCGCCATCACTTGCGTTCCGATCGGCAACGCCTGCTCGTCAATGACAAAGCCCGGGTCATGCAGTGGTTTTTGATTTTCGCCTATCGATGTGCCCAGCCAATAATAGACTCCTTCGTACTTTTGTAGAAAACGGCCGAAATCTTCTCCCGCCATGCTGCCGATGACTTCCGGGATACCGTTCTCCCCAAGTGTGCCTCTAGCTGATTCACGAACGACTTCAGCCCAGCGTCTTGTGTTGATCGTCGCAGGATAGCCATCTGAATACTGGATCTCGCAACTTCCTCCCATCATCTCGGCAGTTCCTTGGACAACTTCATGGAAACGCTTTTTCAGCAGTTTTTTCGTGTCATCCGACAGCGAACGAATCGTGCCTTCTAGTACAACCATGTCCGCGACGACATTATAGCGGTAGCCGCCTGAAATCTTGCCGATGGTAATGACGCCTGAATCCATCGGGTTGGCATTGCGGCTGATGATGGTCTGAATCGCTGACATAACCTGGTTGGCGATGATGATCGCATCGACTGTCTGATGTGGCATGGATGCGTGTCCACCAGATCCATGGATGGTCACTTCAAAACGGTCTGAATTGCCCATAATGGCGCCATCAATGATCCCCACTTGTCCTGCTGGCAATCCCGGCCAGACATGTTGGGCTAATAAGACGTCGGGTGTGTATTTATCGAAAACACCGTCTTCCATCATCTGTTCTGAACCACCTGTCGGCGCGTTTTCCTCTGCAGGCTGAAAAATGAGCAAAACAGTTCCAGCAATGTCGCTTTTTTGGGCCTGGAGCAGTTTGCCGACGCCGAGCAGCATCGCCGTATGTGCATCGTGTCCGCAGGCATGCATTTTGCCATCCACTTTTGACCTAAACGGAACGTCTGCTTTTTCCAAAATGGGCAATGCGTCAATATCTGCTCGCAATCCGACCGTTTTTCCCGGTTTTTCGCCCTCGATCACAGCCAAGATGCCAGTTTTCGCATAGCCGGTAAAATAGGTAATACCGTATTCGTCCAATTTTGCTTGAATTTTTTTTGACGTTTCCACTTCTTCTCCGCTCAATTCAGGGTGCTCGTGCAACTCTCGACGGAATGCGCGGACCTCTTCGAACAATTCTTGTGCTTGTTCTTTCATTGAAGCTCACCTGCTTTCTAAGAATTAAGGAAATAAACCCTAATACTTCCGTTAATAAAAAGTGTACCGAACTTGATGTGCAATTACTACCCTCATTTTGATTTTTCTGAACTTTTGTGCATAAAAATAAGCCCGGAATAATTTCCGGGCCGCTCTTGAATATGTTTAAGTAGCAATGAAACCATATAAAATATCCATCACATATACATGGCATCTAATTGTTTTTTGCGTGTTTCCAAGGTCGAAAATAGCTCCAGTTCATGGACTTCATTGTATTTGCTGCCGACCCCCTTCATATAAGCGGCCAGTTCATCGAATAAATCTTGGTAGACTTCAACGAATGAATCATCTGTCAAATCTCGGACCATCTGCAAGTGATCTTCCACCTTTTCCTCTTCACCTGCTAGCTTCAGGACATACAATTCACTTAATGCGTGGACCAAATGGCGGAAGGTTCCGTCGATGTAAAGCTCAGAAAAGCTTTGCTCTTTTTTCGCCAAAACAAACGGCAAACTGCGCAGAAATGCATCGGCTTCCCCGTCCATTCGGCGGATTGTTGCGCTATGGACTTGGCAAAAAAACGTTTGCCAACAAAGATAAGATTCACTTTTGTTTAATTCGTTCCATTCGGCATGTCGCTGAATATCCAAGTTCTGCTTGAAATGCTCTATCGCCTGACCGAGAGCGTACGCAATCAATGGAACTGTGTTTTCCTCCGATACTTCAATGCCGATAATGCTCTTGACACCAAATGGATGATGAATCGCTTTTTTTCCATCAAATTCATCGTCGATGACCCCGTATTCAGTAAATATTGTATGGCTAAAATCTTTTCGATCGCTAAAGAAAATTAAAATCTCGATTTTATCCTTAAAATTAAAAGTCTTATAAGCAGTTTTGGCCTTTTTTACCATTACTGGAATGTTAAAATCGGCCCCTTCATCAATTAAACTGATATAGCGGATGCCCCGCTCCGTAGTTTTCAATTGTTTGTGCTCCTTTTGTTTATGACCATCTTTTTACAATCGCCTAATGTTTGACAATATTTATCTATTCACAATCATTATAGGAAACTTCCTTTCAAGATTACAAGCGAGAACATATTCCAGAATCACAGAAAAACCGAATATATCCAAGGAAGTTTGTTCAGAAACTGTCTTAGCCGCACATATTCAGGCTTTTCATTATTTATCTCACCATCACGCCGGTCCCCATAGAAAAAAAGCTCTTTGACTCACCTATTTCTCTTCTTTATCCTGTTTTTTCGTGTTTCACGTATTTAGCGCCGATAAATCAGAACGTTCCTGTAAAATTACGTAATAATCAGTCAAATCGAATTTGGCGATGCCGGACGCTTTCTTTTTTTCAATACCCATGAAAGCGCTTTAACAAAACTGTGGCACAATTTCGGATGGCTGCATTGAAATTAATCGAATGAGATCCAAAAAGGAGAGGTTCATATGACTGAAACAACAAAAGGTTTAGAAGGTGTAGTCGCCACACAATCGGCGATCAGCTCGATCATCGATGATACACTTACATACGTCGGCTACGATATCGATGACTTGGCGGATAACGCCAGTTTCGAAGAAGTGATCTATCTTCTATGGCATCAGCGTTTGCCGAAAGCGGACGAACTGGCCGAGTTGAAACAGCAGCTTGCCGACAACATGGCGGTGCCGCAAGCGGTGCTCGACCACTTTAAGACATACGACATCAAACACGTCCATCCGATGGCGGCACTGCGTACAGCTGTGTCGATGCTCGGCCTATTCGACGAAGAAGCCGAAGTGATGGAACCCGCGGCAAACTACCGCAAAGCGATCAAGATCCAGGCGAAGATCTCGACGCTGGTGACGGCATTCGGCCGCATCCGCGCCGGCAAAGAGCCGATTCAACCGAAATCGGACTTGAGCTTCGCGGCGAACTTCCTGAATATGCTGTCCGGCGAACTGCCGGAAGACATCGAAGTCGAAGCATTCAACAAAGCGCTCGTCTTGCATGCCGACCACGAACTGAACGCTTCGACGTTCACGGCACGCGTAGCCGTTGCGACCTTGTCTGACGTCTACTCCGGTGTGACGGCAGCCATCGGCGCCTTGAAAGGCCCGCTTCACGGAGGCGCCAACGAGCAAGTGATGAAGATGCTCACAGAGATTGGGTCGGTCGACAACGTCGAGCCGTACATCACGGAAAAGCTGGCCAACAAAGAAAAAATCATGGGCTTCGGCCACCGCGTCTACCGCAAGGGCGACCCGCGAGCCAAGCATTTGCGCGAAATGTCGCAAAAGCTGACCGAACTGCGCGGCGAACCGAAATGGTACGAGATGTCCATCAAGATCGACGAGCTCGTCACGGGTGCCAAACCGCTTCCGCCGAACGTCGATTTCTACTCGGCATCGGTCTACCATTCCTTGAACATCGAGCATGACCTGTTCACGCCGATCTTCGCGGTATCGCGTGCGTCAGGCTGGCTCGCGCATATTTTGGAGCAATATTCCGACAACCGCCTGATCCGCCCACGTGCCGAGTATATCGGGCCGGGCATGCAAACTTATGTACCAGTAGAACAGCGCTAACTCCACCTGATATCGCTTGAGCCGAAACCCGTCATAGGGGATCCGGCTCAAGTTTTTTATTTCCAGCTTATTAATCCCCTTTCCTTGTTTCCCGGTTTTTCAACGCGGTATAATGACACCAAAGGACAAAGCTCCAACCAGCTTACGACAGGAGGCGCTCTCATGAAGACGCAAAGCTCGAACAGCGGATGGAATCTGCGCAACACCTATGCACAACTTCCGAAAACATTATATGCACCAATGCAAGCCAACCCCGTCGCATCTCCTCAACTGCTTATGTTAAACGAGGAGCTTGCCGTCTCACTTGGGTTTGACACGGACAAACTCCGGACATCAGAGGCGCTGCAGATTTTTGCGGGCAACCAATTTCCCGATGGAAGCCTCCCTCTTGCACAAGCCTATGCCGGACATCAATTCGGCCAATTCACGATGCTTGGCGACGGTCGGGCTATTTTAATCGGAGAACAGCAAACACCGACTGGCGAATTATTCGATATCCAGTTAAAAGGCGCAGGCCTCACTCCGTTTTCACGCGGCGGTGACGGACGGGCGGCAGTAGGCCCGATGCTGCGGGAATATATTATCAGTGAAGGCATGCACGCACTCGGAATTCCCACCAGCCGCAGCCTGGCTGTGGTGTTGACAGGCGAAAAGATCCAGCGGCACTCGGCAGAGCCCGGCGCCATTTTAACGCGCGTTGCATCAAGCCATATTCGGGTCGGCACTTTTCAATACACCGCAAAATACCGATCGGTAGACGATTTACGCGCACTTGCGGATTACACGATCCAACGGCATTTCCCCGATATTCAGGACAATGATTATATCGAGTTATTCCGCCGCGCCGCGAAAAAACAAGCGGCACTTATCGCTAAATGGCAACTCAGCGGATTTGTCCATGGCGTCATGAACACCGACAATATGGCCATCAGCGGCGAAACGATCGATTATGGCCCTTGTGCATTTTTAGATCATTACGATGCACAGGCGGTATTTAGTTCCATTGATGCAGGCGGCCGCTATGCCTACCGCAACCAGCCATTGATTGGCGGATGGAACTTAGCGCGCTTTGCAGAATCCCTATTTCCTTTGCTCGATGATATGCCAGAACAGCAGGCACTTTCTGTTATGCAACAGTCTTTAGAAGAATATGTTATTCAGCAAAAAGACTATTTCGAAAAAGGCATGCGTGAGAAGCTTGGCTTATTCACGGAACAACCGGAAGATGCAAAGTTGATCAATGAATTGCTCGATCTGATGCAAAGTACACACGCAGACTACACCAATACGTTCCGTGCACTCACATTCGACGAAGTGACAGAACCGAATTTAACGGGGGCAGCATTCGACAACTGGCGCGAGAAATGGACGGCCCGTCAACAGCAGGAAGGCCGTTCGGCAAATGACAGCCTGGATTTGATGAAGAGCCGAAACCCGGCAGTCATTCCAAGGAACCATCGGGTTGAAGCTGCGATTGCCGCAGCTGAACAAGGGGATTACAGCGTCACTGAAAAATTATTGTCAATACTTAAGAACCCTTATGCCCATTCAGCTGAACAACAAGATTTCGCGGCACCTCCGCCCCCTTCAACACCGCCTTACCGCACATTTTGCGGCACATAAAAAGCTCTGCGGGAAAACTCGCAGAGCTTTTTTCTTCACATCGTTATTCACTTTAATATCTATTCATTTTTATTCATGAATAAAATTATTCAATTGAATAATTATTCAAATCACAACTCTGTAACGCTTACCATTTTCACTTCGCTCATTCTGAATTGGAAAAAGGTGTTTTTTTCGCCAGTGAATTCCAACATGCTGTCAGAGTCCAGTCCACTAGCTGCTTCTTTCGGGCTTCCGGCTTCGACAACGATTGCTGCTTCTACTCCGCTCCCTAAATGATAAACGACGCGGTACTTTTTAGTTTGTGCCATGATTGGTTTCCTCCTAAAAATAAGTGACTCTTCTTCTTTACCCGCTCCCGCAGTGAATATGCTTATTAGGCGACAAGTTCACTGGATTGCCAAAAAATCAAAAAGCCTTTACTTCATGGAGCCATTGCTCTAGACTAGAGCCATCGGGTCAACCCGACACTAAAAAAGCATAGCGTTTTCTGCACTAGGGGTGCATATTTTGCTGAGATGAGAGCTTTTGCTCCGATCCCTTATGACTCGAACAGGTTAGGACCTGCGTGAGGAAGTGTAGTGACTTTCCAAAACAAAACCTTTTAATGATTTGGGACAGTGGCTGCATCTTCACGGATGCGGCTTTTTTTGTGCACATTTTTAGGAGGAATTTTTTATGGAACCCATTTTTTGCGGCACGAGCCCCATTGTCGGCTTTCGTTTTTCGATGCATCCGATGAGCGACAACTTTATCCGAATTCTTAAAACTGCCTTGGCCGAGACGGATACATCGAATGTCTGGATGCAAACGGATGATGTGTCGACTGTCATACGCGGCAAACAGCATCATGTTTTCAATGTCGCCAAGGCACTGGTGCTGCATGCAGCGAAAACAAAAGAGCATATTGCGCTATCCGGTACATTTTCAATCGGCTGTCCAGGAGATTCGGCTGGAGACAATTATTTAGAAGTCGAAGACGAACTGGCAAATACCGATCCTGCTTCTCAATATGTATCGTCTCAATTTGCGCTTTATCCAATGAATAACCCGGACTATATGGCGGTCATCTATCGGGAAGTTGAACGCGCAAAAGCACACGGGGTCTGGAACGATTCGATGCATTACGCAAGCGGCATCCACGGCGACATTCATGAGGTATTCAAGTTCTATGAAGAAAGTTTCACCCAAGCCCGCACCGACGAACACCCTCACCTCGTCATGACGGTCTCGATGAGCATCAACAGCCCTTCGCATATAGGTGGCCAGCATGCTTAAATCATGGAAATTAAAGGAAATCGTCCTCATGTCCTTGTTCGGTGTCGTCTTCGGCATTATTTATTTGGTGTTTCTCCACATTGGCAATATTTGGGCCGGCGTCATCGGCCCGCTCGCTTATGAATGGATGTTTGGCATCTGGTTTATCGTTTCGATCATCTGCATGTACATCATCCGCAAACCCGGAGCTGCCCTCTTGCCGGAAACTTTGGCTGCGACCATTGAAGTGATGCTTGGCAACGCGGTCGGCCCGCGCCTCATTTTATCCGGCATTATCCAAGGCCTGGGCGCGGAAGCCGCCTTCGCACTGACGCGCTACCGTCATTTCCATATCGGGGTTTTGATGCTTGCTGGCGCTTTAGCTGGTGTGTTCAGTTTTGTCTATGGCTATTTTCTATCCGGCTATGCGGCGCTTGATCCATCGTTTGTCGCGCTAATGTTCACATTGCGAGTGATGAGCGGCGCTATCATTGCGGGAATCGGCGGGAAATACATCGCGGATGGCTTGCTTGCAACCGGCTCGCTGAGGGGTTATGCAATTGCCCGGACGGAAAAGAGCGATGCCGGTGCGTAGCCAAGCTTTTGCACTGGAAGATTACAGCTTCTGCTATCCAGATACTCAACAGGCGACTTTAAACCATTTAACATTATCCATCGAACAAGGCCAGCGTGTCGTCATCACAGGACCGAGCGGATGCGGAAAATCGTCCTTGCTTTATTTATTGAACCGATTGTACCCAGCAAATTGCGACGGCATCGTGTCGGGCTCACTCGATATATACGGCAAACAGTCCGATCGTTATGAAGCGGGGGAAATCAACAAAACGATCGCCACCGTTTTTCAGGATCCGGACGCCCAGTTTTGCATGCCGACAGTGGAAGAAGAACTGGCCTTCACTTTGGAAAATCTTCATACACCGCGTGAAGACATGCAATATCGCATTGATGCCATCTTATCGAAGACAGGGTTAGTGGAATATCGAAAACGTATCATCCAAACTTTATCAGGCGGATGGAAGCAACGTGTTGCGACAGCCTGTGCATTGATTATGGAACCGAAATGTTTGCTTTTGGATGAACCGCTCACTCATTTGGACCCTGTCACTGCAATGGAATTCGTGTCATGGCTCGATGCTTTACAGGCCGAGCATCAGCTCACTGTCGTCGCTATCGAACATAAACTGGAGCTATGGGGTGCTTTTTTCGACCGTGAAATCGCGCTGACAAAGGATGGCACCATCGGCAAGGACGCAGCATTCGACGCAAAATCGCCGACTTTTTTCACACGGCGCAAACGCTCGATTCGTCAAGACACATTATTAGCCGCAGAGCAATTGACAGTTTCAAAAAATGGGATCCGGCTGATCAGCGACATCTCTCTGGCACTGATAAGCGGTCAAGTCACGGTCGTTGCTGGCCCGAACGGCAGCGGCAAGTCGACTTTATTGAAAGCATTGTGCGGCATTTACAAACCTTTTACAGGGTCTCTGCGAGGAAAGCCGGCAGGTTACGTGCCGCAATCTCCAGAGCAATTGTTTCTCACGACAACCGTGGAGGACGAATTGGCCTTTTCCGGCAAATCGTCGCCCGCAGAAATCAAGCGGTTGCTGGACGGTCTTTTCCTTCAGCAAATCGCTTACGCCCATCCATTCTCTATTAGCCACGGCCAAAAGCGCCGCGTCGCAACAGGTGCGATGGTGGCCGATAAACGCAAAGTACTGCTGCTCGATGAACCGACTGCAGGACAGGACGAACAATCGTTGAAAGAACTTTATGAACTTATCGATGCTCACGCTCAGGAGGGCTGCGCTATTGTGATCGTCACACATGACATGAATTTTGCCTCGAGCGTTGCTGATTCCATCCTACTCATGAAAGCCGGGTCACTGACGGGCATATTTGATCCGGCATTGCTGTGGGGAAATGATGAATTATTGCAAGAGCACCGCCTGCTCGCGCCGAAAGGAACAAAAGCTTATGCGCCAGCTTTTGCATAATATGAATCCGTCGTTGAAGTTTCTGGCAGTAACGGTGTCTATGATTGTGTTGGCGTTTTTCTTCAATCCATGGACACCGCTGTTGTTTCTCCTTAGCGTGATTGTTTTGCAATTATTGTTCAGCCGCATCAACTGGAAACTTTGGACGTTGTTCATGCTGCCGTTTTTCTTTGGCGCTTTCGGCTATTTCTGGACCACTTTGGCATTCGGTGCAGATACCGGCGGACCGGTTTTGTGGAGCTACGGATTTATCGAAATAACCGAACAAAATTGGGTACATGCCTGGTCACTTTCACTGCGTGTGTTGGCTTTTTCCAGTTTATCCTTATTGTTCGCCTTGACGACGGATCCTGTGCGTTTTATCCAAAGTTTGATGCAGCAGTGCAAACTGTCTCCGAAGCTTGCTTATAGCATAATGGTCAGCTATCAGTTTTTACCGGTGTTGAAAACAGAATTGGAACAAATCCAGCAAGCACACCGTTTACGGGGAGCCGAAATCGACAAGCATTGGTGGAACCGCCTAGCTGCCTTACGGCGTCTGTTCATTCCCATTCTCGCCGGCGCTGTGCGTAAAGCAGAGCGAGCAGCATTCGCTATGGAAGCGCGTGGATTTACCGGGGAGCCGCGAAGCTCTTTTTACGAGGAACTGTCGATTACCCGCTCCGATTATGTAATGACTGGGAGCATCGCCGTGATATTGGCGCTTTGCTGCAGCATTGGCGTGCTTGTTTTCTAATAGCAAAACCCGTCTATAGACTGCAACTTTCGTGCAGTCATAGGACGGTTTTTGTTTACATAATAAAATTATGAAAAAATCGGGAACCTTAAGAGTTTCCGATTTTTCCGTATGTGATTTCGTCTTCATCTTGCACATTGACGCCGTTTTTCACATGGACAACCGTCCGCAAGATCAACTTGGCATTCGGATTTTCCAGCTCCCAGCGTTCGTCCGGTACGATTTCAAACTGCTGCATCACTGTATTTTTTGATTTGACAGAGCCGGCAAATTCAAGGCTTTGCTTTGCTACCGGTGTTTCATAGAAATCGAAATCGCTGTCTTCCCGGTAATCTTCTACTAAGCGGAGTACTAGCAACTCGATATACTCGATTTCCTGGTCTCCGCTGCCTCCGTCCAAATAGACCGTGCCGTTCAAGGTCTCTCCTTCTTCCAAATGCGGCCTTTCCACTACCGTATCCACTTTAATCGAACCGATGCCGATCGAAGATAAAAAATCTTTGAATTTCATATAATTCGATACCCCCAGCTTAAGATAATTTTCCATTGCATGAAATCACGATGTTAAAGTTCAGTGTAATCGAATTGCTTGTCCAAATCCGTCTCATAGCGATTATAGCGCCGTTTGAACAGTTTATACAAATGGCTGACAATAACACGCAGCAACGCATACATCGGGATGCCTAGAATGACACCGACGACCCCGAACAAGGAGCCAGCCGTCAACAACACGAAAATAATCGTTACCGGATGGATGTACATCGTTTTTCCCATCACTTGAGGAGAAATCAAATTGCCTTCCACAAGCTGTACAACGGTCCAGACGATCGCCAGTTTTACCAGCATGAATGGTGATGTGACGAGTGCGATAATTGCAGCCGGAGTTATGGCGATCGCCGGCCCGATATACGGTACGATGCTCGTCACCATCGCCAGCGCGCCGAGTAATAATGCATAATCCATGCCGATGATCAAGAAGCCGATATATACCATGACCCCAATGCAAAATGCAACGATCAGCTGCCCTTGTATATAAGCCCCCAATTGCTGGTCTGCTTCTTGCAGCACTTCTTTTGTATCTTCTCGAAACCTTGGCGGCAATAGCTTCAGGAAATACCCTGGCAGCTTATCGCCATCTTTCAACAAATAAAAAAGGATGAACGGCACGATGACAATGGACAAGATAACACCCGTAACTGCAGAAATCCAACCTGTTACCCGTGAAATGATGCCTGCTACGGTGTCCTGCAGCGTTTCTGCAATATTCGTCGGCAAAGTAGCGATCAGCGCTTCGATATTGAAATTTGATTCCGTATAATAATCCCCGATAAAGGATGTTCGGAGGAATTGATCGATGTTATTCAATAAACGCATGAAATAATCCGGAAACTCCTCGATCAAATTCTGGAACTGCTCCCTTAAAAACGGGAATACCAACACACTCAACAAAGTCAATAAGCCGATGCCGCCAAGAAAAATGATGAGTATCCCCCATATTCTCGATATTTTAAAACGTTCGAGCAAACGCAGCACCGGCCGCAGCAAATAATAAAAAATCAGCGCAAGGACGACCGGCAAAACGACCGTTTTCATAAAGACACTAAGGGGATTGAAGATGAAGGAAACTTCACGGAAAATGAATACGACAAAGCCGATCATCAACAGCACAAGTAAAGTATAGAGTGTATTGCGTCCGCCGAGAAAGCGGATGTAATTTGTCGCGAAAAACTGCGGTCTATTGTCGTCAGGCTGCATGGCGATCCCCTTCTTTTATCAGGTGTCAGCTTCTATCCATATTTTATCATATTATCTGACAAATTAGTCGAGTGGCTGAGACAAAAATTCCTCAAGAGCCTGGCGATTACGCTCTAAATCCAGCTCCAGAACCGCTCCGGCATGCGAGTAATTGGCGTCTGTATAGCCGCCTTCAATAGGAATCGTCAGGCGTTCGATTTCACTGCCCCCTCCTCTGGCCAGCTGCGTCCCCAATTTGATTTGGTCGACCAAAGCCATATCCGTTTGAACATAAGCTTGTGCCGCTCCGGCAAGCTTCGGTAATTTCGGAATAGCAGATACGCTGATCAGTTCGTCTTTTAACGCCGCAAGCACTTGCTGTTGACGGCGCACCCGCCCAAAATCGCCTTCTGAGTCTGCGCGGAACCTAGCATAGCCAAGCAACTCCTGGCCATTTAAATTTTGCACGCCCGGCATTAAAGTGACGCCGATTTTTTCGGACATTTCTTTTTCAACATCGATTTCCACACCACCCGGCGCTGCAATGTCCACTAATGTTTCAAAGCTGGTGAAATCAATGAGTGCATAATTATGGATCTTAACGCCGAACATCTCTCGAATCGTCTCACCAAGCAGTTCCACTCCGCCTAAATAATAAGCGGTATTCAATTTATAGGATTGATAACCAGGAATGTCAGCATAAATATCCCGCATCAATGAGGTAATCTTGACTTCATTATTTTCCCGGTCATGCGTCACCAGCATCATTGTATCCGTACGTGATTGTGCTTCGCCGCGCGAGTCGACGCCAAGCACCAATATGTTTTGAAAGCCGCTGTTATTTGCATCGCCTGTGAATTCTTCTGGCTCGATTTCGGTTTCTCCTGCAATATTCTGCCCTTGTTGAAACTGGATAAAGAAATAAATTCCCGCTCCGAGCAGCAGCACAATCAGCAATAAAAGTATCTTGCCTCTAGGACGGAACCGTTTGCGTTTCCGGCCCTGTCTCGTTTCGTATTGTTGTTCCATGATGGTTACATTCCTTTCTAAGCTGTCAACTTGATAAGACGCATTGGCACCTCGTTAGGTTTCCGCCATGCTAGTACGTATCTATTGTCTAGCAGATGTCATAATGGTAAAATTTTTCTTATTCTCAGGATATACGCCAAGACCTATTTGCTTGCCTTAACAGACCTAATGACAGTTGATTAGCAGCAAATTCCGATAGACGCAGCCTGATGTAATAACTAGGGAGGTATTTAAATGACTGAAAAAGCGACATTTGCAGGGGGCTGTTTCTGGTGTATGGTCAAACCGTTCGACCAGTTTGACGGCATCGAACAAATCATCTCAGGCTATACCGGAGGCCATTTGGCAAATCCGTCTTATGAACAAGTAAAAAGCGGCCACTCGGGCCATTTAGAAGCAGTGGAGATCACTTTTGATCCAGCAGTGTTCACTTATGAGCAATTGCTCGAGATCTTCTGGCAGCAAATCGACCCGACTGACAACGAGGGTCAATTCCAAGATCGCGGCCCTTCTTATCAACCGGCGATTTTTGTCCATAACGACCGGCAACGTAAACTTGCCGAAGCATCCAAAGTTGATCTTGCCGACAGCGGCCGTTTCGATAAACCGATTGTCACCAAAATCTTGGATGCCCAAGTCTTCTATCCTGCAGAAGATTATCACCAGGACTTTTACAAAAAAAACCCCGAACATTATTTAAAGGACCGCAAAGCTTCCGGACGTGATGAATTTTTGGATGCCGCGTGGAACAAAGCCGACGCATGATGCGCCGGCTTTTTTATTGCCGATTTTATTCCCTGCATTTTTCCATTGACAGATTATTCGGTTAGTTTAAAATCAGAATACGCGGGCTTTTTCTGTAAAATAGTGCGACTTGGGAGGCATTTTTATGCAATGGCTCAATATATTTGATATTACGATTGTACAATTGATTATTATACCAACTGTTATTATCACTTTCGCCGTATTTTTCGCGAAAATAACTGGCCGGATTTTCATCGGTCCGCTGCTGACGCTAATATTTTCACTCGAAATCAATTATTGGTATTTTTCCATGTCGTTTCCCGGTGCCGATGTTTCAGCGATGCTTGTCGCAACATGGGCGATCCTGTTTCCTCTGCTATCGCTCTATTTTTCTTGGATTGCGGTGGCAAAGCCTTCTTAAATAGGATATCAAGCGTTCTTTTGAAGCAAATGCGCAAAGACGATCATTAAAGCGATAAATGCTAAGAACATGAGTAAAGTAATATCGTGGTTGCCTGTCTGGTCATAGATCAAGCCGATGATGAAAGGCATAAACGCGGAAATCAAATAGCCGCCTGATTGAGTCATGGCAGCCCAACTATTCGCTTCATCTGCAGAATCGGTCGCGTCAAGCGGCATGAGCAAGGCAATCGGGAACAATCCGCCGAGCGCGACACCGATCATGGCAGCTGCTGGCCAAACTGTCCACGTTGCGGCATACATGAGCAAGAGGATGCCGGCAACCGCAAATCCTAAAACAATCAATACCCACACAAAACGGTTTGGAAAGCGCCCGAACAGCATCGGTATCGAAATATTGCAGACAATCTGCACAGCAGTCATCAAAGTGACCACTCCCCCTGCCGCAAGAACGGTCATGCCTTTGTCAATCGCAATCGGCGCGAGCCACGTGAGCATCGAGAAGAATAATGCGGATTGAAATCCGAAAAACAAAAGCATATACCATGCTTTTCGGTTTTTCCAAGGACTCCCGCTAAGCGGCAGAACCTCTTTCGTGTGTTGCGGCGCTGCAGGGTTACTTGTTGGCATGCGGACCCACACTATGATCGCGAGCAATGCCAGCGCAGACCATACCGCAAGCCCTATCGGCCATCCAGAGTTTGCGTAGACAACACTTGTCAAACCGGCAGCCAGTGTTGCGCCGAGTCCCATGCCGAATGAATAAACGCCGATCAGAGATGCTGTGCGAAACGGAAAGTCCCGTTTGATCATAGCCGAAAGCATCGGGCCGATGATGGCAATCGCGATGCCGATAAAAAATGAACTGATCAAAAGGCTCGCGTATGTCGGCCAAAAACCACGCGTTAGCGTGAAAAGCCCAATAACGGCAAGTAAAAAACCAATTGATGGCTTTAAGCCAAAGCGGCGATTGAAAACGATGGCTGCTGGCGCGAAAAGGCCCATGCAAAGTACTGGAACTGCAGTTAATAAACTCACTTGCCCGTTCGTAAGCAGAAGATCTGTTCGGATCGGCTCGAGCATCGGCCCGATCGACGAGATGGCCGGACGCAAATTGAGTGCCACTAATAATATCGCGAAAATGGTCCAAGTGACCGCTCGCTGGTCCACGGTGTTGTTCATGCCCTCTCTCCTTCTTCCCTCTACACCAAACTTGTGTTCCTTTAGCCGTTTCCATTAAAATCAAGTTAGGAAAGGCGGGTTGCAAGATGAAGCTCATAAATTGGAGCTACGCAAAACGGTATAACATAAAAGCGACATTTGATGAGTTTCCCCACGTCGTTGTGCTATTCCGCCAAATCGGCGGCTATTATTTTATTTATTCAATGAAAGGCCTGACGCCCGAGCATGTTCCGGGCAGGCGGGAATATGTTCAAATGGAATATCTTCTTAATAAGGAACTGGGCCAATTGGAAGCCTATTTAAAAAGAAAAAGTCGATAACGGCCTCTTTCAACAGTTTAGCTGACAAGACCTTAGAACGCTACCGGTTTTAGGTCAATTCGTGTTATACTAGTCATATTGTGAATTTTAGGAGGACGAATATTAATGATAGCAGTAAATGATGTATCTTTGCGTTTTGGCGACCGTAAATTATTTGAAGATGTCAACATCCAGTTCAACCCAGGCAATTGCTACGGATTGATCGGGGCCAATGGTGCCGGCAAATCGACGTTTATCAAAATTCTTTCCGGTGAACTTGAAGCTCAATCGGGAAATGTCTATATGGGATCAGGCGAACGGCTTGCGGTATTGAAGCAAAACCACTTTGAATACGAAGAGCATGCAGTTCTCGAGACCGTCATCATGGGCCATAAAAAGTTATATGAAGTCATGTCCGAGAAAAATGCCATCTACATGAAAGAAGACTTCTCTGACGAGGACGGTATGCGCGCTGCAGAACTTGAAGGCGAATTTGCGGAACTGAACGGTTGGGAAGCTGAATCCGAAGCTGCCATCTTGCTTCAAGGCCTTGGAATTTCCGAACAGCTCCACGATAAAAAAATGGCTGAACTATCAGGCTCCGATAAAGTGAAAGTGCTTTTGGCGCAAGCGTTATTTGGAAAACCTGATGTATTACTACTAGATGAGCCGACTAACCATTTGGACTTAAAAGCGATCCAATGGTTGGAAGAATTTCTCATTAATTTTGACAACACTGTCATTGTCGTATCGCATGACCGCCATTTCCTGAACAAGGTATGTACACATATCGCTGACCTTGATTTCGGTAAAATCCAGCTATATGTCGGCAACTATGATTTCTGGTATGAATCCAGCCAATTGGCAACCCGCCTAGCGTCTGACCAGAACTCGAAAAAAGAAGAAAAAATCAAAGAACTCCAAGCGTTTATCGCCCGTTTCTCTGCCAACGCATCAAAGTCCAAGCAGGCAACGTCACGGAAGAAAATGCTCGATAAAATCGAGCTGGATGATATCCGCCCTTCATCACGCAAATATCCATTCGTCAACTTCACCATCGGCCGTGAAATCGGCAATGATGTTTTGACGGTGAAAGATGTCAGCCAAACGGTGGATGGCAAACAATTATTGAACAATGTCAGCTTTAACTTGAATAAAGACGATAAAATCGTTCTGATCGGCGACCCGCTTGCCAAATCTGCCCTTCTGCGTATTCTGGCCGAAGAAGACGAACCGGCATCCGGTTCAGCTCGCTGGGGTGTCACCACTTCACGCGCTTACTTGCCGATCGACAATACCAAATATTTTGAAGGCACGGAAACATCACTCGTCGATTGGCTTCGCCAATATTCACCTGATGACGAAAGCGAAACGTTCCTTCGCGGATTCCTGGGCAGAATGTTGTTCTCCGGCGAAGAAGTGAAAAAGAAGCCTTCTGTTTTGTCCGGCGGTGAAAAAGTCCGTTGCATGTTGTCCAAAATGATGTTGGCTCATGCCAATGTTCTCTTGCTCGATGAACCGACCAACCACTTGGATCTAGAATCGATTCAAGCCTTGAATAACGGCATGATCGCCTTCAAAGGTGCTATGGTCTTCACTTCACATGACCATCAGTTTATCCAGACCGTTGCAAACCGCGTGATTGAAATCCGTGAAGATGGCTCAATTCTAGACAAGCAACTTACTTACGATGAATACCTTGAATGGAAAGATGCACAAGGCATCGCTAACTGATCCCGCTAAAAACCCCTGCAGAAAATTCTGCAGGGGTTTTTATATTATTTCGTAAAAGTTCGGATCAAGCGACCTGCTGGCAATTTAGACGCCAACTTGTTCCCTGAACCCGCTAATTTCCTCAGCGTATTCAACAAATCTTCATCTCCCGCCCAGTGTTCTGTGACGACTTCTTGGGGCAGTTTGTTCAGTATCGTATTGATGATGAACACCGCTACAATGACGTCATCAAGATAGCCGCCTGGACCCACTAATATTTCCGGCAAGACATCGATTGGGGCGACAAAATAAAGTAAGCCTCCTCCCACTAAAGCCTTGCTTTTCTTATCGATACGGCTATCAAGCATCAAACGGGTCAGGAGGTGAAACAAATCCGGTGCCAATAATGCGAATTGCCCTGCTGAGTCCAATGTAGATGATTTTGATTCCATATATTGCTGCGCTTGTAAGCGTAGTTTTTGGTAGGTGTCCCGCTGTTGCTGCTCACTTGGCATCTCCATATTTCCTGTATGTTCACTCATCATTCAAGCACCCCTATCTGAAATTAAAATACAAGTGTAACGTTTGTTGCTACCCGTTCTTTGTCGGAAGCTCCATCGTAAACAGTAAATTCAACATGTTGATTCGGCGCGAAGCGGCGAAAACCGTCTTCATTGATGTTGATGGTTTCAAAATAGAACAATTCGCCAGTGTCGCCTTCGATATAGCCAAAGCCTTTATCATCATTAAATTCTTTTACTTTTCCTTGCATGAGTATATCCCCCTCTATAAGTCAGTAGCAATCTAATTAAGATATACCCGGATAACAAGCACTCGTAAACAACAGATGAACGTTTTCATTGAAGACACAAAAAAAAGAGCTGCCGGAACCGGCAGCTCTTTGGAGAATTAAAGTTTAGTTACGTTAGTAGCTTGAGGTCCGCGGTTGCCTTCCTCTACTTCAAATTCTACGCGTTGTCCTTCGTCAAGCGTTTTAAAGCCGTCGCCTTGGATCGCTGAGAAGTGAACGAATACGTCGTCTCCGCCTTCAACTTCGATGAAGCCGAAACCTTTTTCTGAGTTAAACCATTTTACTGTACCTTCTTGCATGTTAAATTACCTCCTGTGGTAAAAAAAATATTTTCAATATGCGAACTTCCCATTAAAAAATTCACATATTCCCAAAAGTACCATCAATTGCTGATCACTTTTGGGAATATGTGAATAGCTGTAGTGGGTGTTCATATCTTGAATTTCCTTTATTATAGCAAATTGACTATAAAAGTCAAACAAATCTAAAAACTTTCTGAATTTTTTTCAAACTTTGTTTTCTTGTCCTATGTGAAAATCCTTATTTGTATTGTGCCAAATTTTTGGGAATTTGTAAAGCGTTTTTGGCGCTTCCCAAAGGTCCGCAAGTTTGTATTGGCCACTGTCTTCACGTAAAATAAGTGATAGAGAATGCACAAGATGAAACTTTTCACCGTGCAGTACGTATAGTTTAGTAGCCGTTAAGGAGGTCTACAGCATGAAGCCCATTAAGCCGATCGAAAACTTTATCAAAAGACAATCGATCAGCCTCCCTCTCATGTCCGCCATGTTTCCGATTTTGTATATAGGTGCCGAAATCGGGTTACTCGCTTCAGGTGTAGTTGCTGCTGGAACGTATATCGCCAGCAATACCTCGATAAAACAATATCAATTATCGAGCGATTCCAAACAGCTCGGCATGACGCGCAGCGAATACAAGAGCATCCGCGTGCAAATTAAGGAAGGCAAAGAGAAAATCAAAGTTTTGCAAAGCCAATACTATAAAGTGCGCTCCATTTCTTCATTTAAGCAATTGATGGACATGGTCAAAATCGCCAATAAAATAATGCTTATCGTACAGCAAAATCCGCGAAAATTCTATTTGGCGGAACCATTCTTCTACTCTCACCTTGATTCGGCCATCGAGCTGACCGAGAAATACAGCTTGCTAGTCGGCCAGCCGATCAAAGACATGGAAATGCGCATAGCGCTTCAAGAAACTCGGGACATGCTGCGTTCTTTGCAGCACGTCATGGAAGCAGACTTGAAACGGGTGCTCTCGACTGATGTCGAACAATTGCGCATGGAACTCGATTACGCACGGCTCTCTGTTGATCAGCATCATGCGCGTACATTAAATGAACAAAAGCAAATCGAATTCAAAGGAGACCTGGACAATGACCAACAATCAGACAAGAAATGAGTTGGATGAACTTCTTGGCTCGCCCTTCGGCATGGAAGAAAGCTCGAAAGAAACACAATTGACGCAGCAAGACGGGCGCCCTGTTGCATTATTGGACCGCTTGACGACGGAAGAACAAGAAAAAGCCCGCGCACTCGCTAAACAGATCCCAACCGGCAACCGTGAGGCGATTCTCACATACGGCGCAAATGCGCAGAATCAATTAAGCCAGTTTTCCCATAAGATGCTCGACCACGTCCAGCAAAAAGATATCGGTCCTGTCGGCGATGTCTTGCACGACCTGATGAAAAAGCTCGAACAGCTGAATCCGGAAGAACTGACGCAGAAAAAGCAAAAAGGGCTGCGCAAGGTGTTCAACCGCGCGAAATTCTCAGTGCAGGAAATGATGAGCAAATACCAAAAATTAAGCACGCAAGTCGACCGCATCAGCATCCAGCTGGACCATTCCAAGCGCGGCCTGCTCGAAGACGTACAGATGCTCGAACAATTGTATGACCAAAACAAAACTTATTTTCAAGCCTTGAACGTCTATATCGCAGCCGCCGAAATTAAACGCGACGAAATCATGAATGAAACGATTCCGGCCTTGCGCAAGAAAGCCGAAGCTTCCAATGATCAAATGGCCTATCAGGAAGTCAACGACATGGTCCAGTATGTCGACCGTCTGGAAAAACGGCTATACGACTTGCAATTGTCTCGCCAAATCACTATCCAAAGCGCACCACAAATCCGTATGATCCAGCAAACAAACCAAACCTTGGCAGAAAAGATCCAGTCATCGATCATGACCTCCATTCCATTATGGAAAAACCAAATTGCGATCGCCTTGACCTTGAACAAGCAAATGAAAGCTGTAGAGGCACAAAAGCAAGTAACGTCCACAACGAACGAACTGCTATTGAAAAACTCCGAAATGCTGAAGATGAATTCAATTGAAACGGCGAAAGAAAATGAACGCGGCATCGTCGAGATCGAAACATTGAAACAGACGCAGGAAAACTTGCTGGAGACGATCGAAGAAACCTTGAAGATCCAGGCGGAAGGCCGCCGCAACCGCAAAGCGGCAGAGCTCGAAATCGGCCGCATGGAAGAAGACCTGAAGCAACGGCTGCTCGCCATCCACGATGGCCATGAGAATAATTGATCAAAACCCCTTCGCAACAATTGCGAAGGGGTTTTTCATGCTTTCGATTATGAGGCTTGGATGACCAAATGCAAAGTCCGTTTTAATAAACGCATCGTCTGGTCAACGAATTGCTCCAACGAGTCGGCGCTGACCGACTTGTTGCCGTAGAGCATCCGGTAAAAAGCGGCTTGTTCTTCGCTGGTGGCCTCCCCGCTAAGAAACAAGTGCATCACTTCAATTCCCATCTTCTCCGTTTCAGCAACAGCCTGTGCGGTATCGACTACCCCGTTATCCGCGTAATTATAAGCAGAGGGCTCACCATCCGAAAATACCAACATAAAACGGTGTTTTTCCGGGCGCAGCCTGATGCGGTCCGCCATCCAGCGAATGGCGAAACCATCCCGATTGTCTTCATGGGCATCGAGCGACAAAATTTGTTCGGCATGGTCAGCCGTCCCGTCGGAAAATTTATGGAGCCATTCAAAATAATTAGGCTGCATATTGTCACCGGCCTCGTAGGCATCTTCATAGAACAACGCAATTTCATGAGGAACGCCGAGCGCTCTCAGTACGTCATGGAACAACAACACGGCTTGTTTTGTCTCATCGAGCTTATCGACCATAGAAGCGGAGCCGTCAATCAACAGAGTAAATACTGCGTCGAGTTGTTTGGAAGGAGCGGTTTTTCGGTAAAAAGGCTTCGGACGCTCATCTGTGACAAGCGGCAGCAGCTTTTTGGACAAGCGGCCGGCATGAAGATTCGTCCGGACGCTTTCCTCACGCTGGCGCATGCGCTTTTGCATTTCCTTCAGCAACGCCCGGACATATGGTGCCTGCTCGGTGCGCCACTGAAGTAATTGCTGGCGGTCTAGCGCTAAGGGCTCGATGCGCGATTCGTAATAGACGACACCGTCATTAGCAGAGCCGAAACGACCATAAGCTTTTTTCGGCCTGCGATCTTCTTTCCGGCGTTCTTCGGCATCATTGCCTTCACGGTGCTCGCCTTTAGAATTGCCGGTGCCGGTTTGTTCAACTTCACCCGCCCCCTCGTCTTCACGCCCACCGTCAGCAAGCTTGGAATCTCCCCGCTCGAGTTCATATTCGAGCGCAGCCGCATCATCCAGCTGCGTCTCGCGATGCCATGACTGAAACCATTCTTCGATAGTATCGATTTCGTCTTCCGGTTCTGACTGATCTGCTTCGATGCCCTCATGATAGCGGGGCGGCGGCATTTTGTCGGCCGCTTCACCAAAGGTATAATACGTATGCAGTGAATCGGTTTCCAGCAAGTACTCCAATCGCGGCAGGATTTTAGCGACAGTGTGGGCGGAATCCGCAGTCGATTGGGCACTGTACAATTCCGTCCACATTAAGAACAGGCCATCTAAATCCTCAGTTACCGACACGTCTTTTCCCCTCAGCTTCAAATACGCAGCATTGATGAACGCATCGGCCCAAAAGCCTTTTTGGCTGTTTTGCTTTAATTGATCCCCGTGAAAGCCGCTGACGATTCGCTCCCTTAATTGAAATGCCATTTGGGTTCCAGGCCGCTCCGCTACTACCTGTTCGCTTAAACGAAATTCTTCTGCGAGCAGCAATAGCTGGTTTGCGAGTTCGGGTAATGAGGTGTGGAGTGATTGAAAATCTCGCCACGCCGGCAAATGAAAATGACGCCAAAATCCTGCACTCATCAAATAAATATCCGACAAATAGCCGAGCTGTTCGGCCTCTTTTGACCGGTGACGCCAGAAAACACTCATCGATACGGCGCCTTCCGATGGACGGAATTCCCATAATTTCCGAGTTGTAACACGTAAATAAGGGGCATAGGACAACGCCCTTGCCAATTGTTCCATACGGTTTAAGAGGCGTGTATCGACAGTTTCATTATTAAACTGAATAAAACGATTGATTGAAGTCATCGCGCGTCCCTACTTTCGCCAGGTGTTTGCCAAATCCATCAGTAAATGACGCTCGTTTTGATCGTCGAGCTTTTCAGCAATCGCATAGCGGACAGCGCGCAAGGGATCGATGTGAAGCGCCAATGCGGTGGCGTCCAATAAACTGCGGATTGATGCTGCTTCTTCAGACAGCAAGCCATTTTCCACTTGCTTCATCAAATCCTCAGCCAAGTTCAACATAAATGCCTTTAGCGATGCATCCGCCTCAGGAAATTCACGGTCCCACAATACCGTCAGCTGTTGTCCGGACAAATAGGGAATCGGATAGGCAATAAAACGATTCTTCAACGCTTCGTTCATCGGTGCAGTGCCGATATAGCCTTCATTGATGGCCGCAATAGCAGAAAAGTCCGCATGCGCTTCGATCACTTCTCCAGTGAATGGATTGGTCATCATGCGCCGATGATCGAGCACACTGTGAAGAATTGGCAAGGTTTCTGCCTTCGCCATATTGATTTCATCAATATACAAAATATGCCCTTTCTTCATGGCAGTGACCACGGGGCCTTCAACAAATTCGATGGCACTTTGGCCATCCCGCTGCACCAATGTTTTAAAACCGAGCAATGCTTCAGCATCCAGATCCACTGAGCAGTTGATGCTTTGTATTGGCTGTTGGAACACACTGGAAATGCTTTCTGCGAGCTTTGTCTTGCCTGCACCGGTCGGCCCTTTTAGCAGGACCGGTTTTTTCAAGACAACTGCGGTCAGAATATCCGTCCACATCGTTTCATCCGGCGCGATATAGCCGCCCGTGCCTATCAGGCGCCCATCTTCACCATGCGTTCTAGACGTCCGGTTTTTAATTTCTGTTTCAATGATCGTCATATGCGTCTCTCCCGTCTCCAAAGAAAAAACCGATGAGTTCCATCGGTTTTAAATAATCATTCGAAATATGTTTTGTAATAGCCGCCGACTTTTCCTGTATTGTCTACGACAAAAAGGAACTCCTCAGTTTCGTTTTTCACATCGTATTGCTGTCCAGGCGTCAAAACATTCGACACGAGAAATTTCTCAGCATCGGTATGTTTGCACATTACTGTGCGGACGGTTTCTTTTTCGAGCCAATCGGTATGTATCATCGGGCTTCATCCTTTGCTGTTTGTTTACTTATAGTATCAGTATAAGGAAAATGGCAAGAGAATTCAAACTTGCCCTCCCTTTTTACTTTTCCTGAAAAAATTCAGGTATATTACAAGCGCAATAATTACAGCGATCGACAACACGGTCAAAAACCCTTGCAAATGACCGAGAATAGCTTCATACGCGTAAGGGAAACTCCGGCCGAGGCTGAAGTATGTCAAGGTCCATACGAAACCAGCAGGCAGGGCGAACAGCAAATAACGCGGAATCGGAAAGCGGTCTGCACCAACGACATACGGCATCGCCCAGCGGATTCCTGGTAAAAAGAAACTGAACGCGATCGCCCAACTTCCCTTTTCCGCTAAAAAGCGGTGGAATCGTTTGACGCCATTGCCAAGAAATGTGGTTTTCAACCATTCAATCAAACGACTGCCGAATTTGCGCCCCAGACTATAGGCGAACAGATTGCTCGTTATGAGACCTGCGTATGCTGAAAGAAATGCAGGCACTGGCTGGAAATAACTGACCTCTGTTAAAACGCCTGAAAAAGCCGCTGCAAACTCATTCGGAATCGGCAAGCCAAACAACAATAGCCAATTCACTAAAAACATACTTAAGTATCCATATTCTTTCGCCAAATCCCAAAGCAAATCCAACGGCATTCCAATCCCTCGTCTCTTTGGTATAGTATGGCATAAAAAAAGGCAGCTCCGCAACGGAGCTGCCTTTACATATCAAAAGCTATGGGGTGATGGATGGTTCTTAAGATTCGAGCAATAGGTCTTCAGGATTTTCGATCAATTCTTTGACCATCTTCAAGAAGCCGACAGAGTCGCTTCCGTCGATAACGCGGTGGTCATAAGAAAGTGCAACGTACATCATCGGGCGGATTTCAACTGCATCGCCAATAGCGACAGGGCGCTTTTGGATTGTATGCATGCCAAGAATCCCGACTTGTGTGCCATTCAAAATAGGCGTTGACAATAAGGAGCCGAATACGCCGCCATTTGTAATGGTGAACGATCCGCCAGTCATATCGCCGATAGACAATTTCTTGTCGCGGGCTTTCGTCGCCAATTCGCCGATGGACGCTTCGATTTCTGCAAAGTTCTTCTTGTCTGTATCACGGACAATCGGCACGACTAGCCCTTCTTCAGTCGATACAGCAATTCCTACATCATAAAACTGCTTCAATAGCACATCCGTGCCATCCAGTTCAGCGTTGACGTATGGGTACTTTTTCAATGCAGCAGTAACCGCTTTTGTGAAGAAAGACATAAATCCAAGTTTGACGTCATGGTCTGACTGGAATTTGTCTTTCTTACGCTTGCGCAGTTCCATTACATTGGTCATGTCGATTTCGTTGAATGTCGTCAACATGGCAGTCGATTGCTTGACTTCAAGCAAACGCTTCGCGATTGTTTGGCGGCGTCTCGTCATTTTTTCACGGACAACTCTTCCGCTTTCTTCGTCTGAAGAAGGGGCAGCCGATGCCGATGCTTTTGGCGCTTCTTGTTTAGCAGGAGCTGCTGCAGGTTTTGAACCATGTGCTTCTACGTCTTGGACGCGAACGCGGCCCATAGGGTCAACCGGTGTAATGGCAGCTAGATCGATGCCTTTTTCGCGCGCCAATTTACGTGCTGCCGGGCTTGCGATTGTGCGGTCGCCGCTTGCAGTTTCTTCTTCTTGAGTCGGAGCAGCAGCCTGATCTGCAGGTGCTTCTTGTTTTTCTGGCGCTTCTTGTGCCGGTGCTTGTTCTTTTGGAGCAGATGCTGCCGCTTCGCCAGAACCTTCGCCGACTGTTGCGATTACTTGGCCTACTTCAACCGTATCGCCTTCTTCAGCAAGCAATTCCTGAACAACGCCCGCTTCTTCTGAAATGACTTCAACGTTGACTTTATCTGTTTCCAGTTCAACGATGAATTCACCTTTTTCTACTGTATCGCCTGGCTTTTTAAGCCACTGGGCGATTGTTCCTTCTGTAATCGATTCTGCTAATTCGGGTACTTTGATTTCTGCCACTACTAATTCCTCCTCAAAAATTCATCGTTACGCTTTGGCTAATGCCTCGTCGATGATGCGTGCCTGTTCGACTTTATGTGATTCACCGTCACCCTCCGCAGGGCTTTGACGCTTGACGCGGCCGTAATATTCCACTTCTTTGCCGTCCGCAATCTCACGGAGATATGGGTCAGCAAATGACCACGAGCCCATGTTCTCCGGCTCTTCTTGTACCCATGCCAATTCTTTTGCATTCGGGTAACGGTCGATGATCGCTTTGATTTTTTCTTGCGGGAATGGATACAATTGCTCAACGCGAACAATATGCGCCCATTCAAACCCTTTGCCGTCTTTGACGCGTTCAGCCAGGTCGATTGCCATTTTTCCGCTGGCAAAAAGGATACGTTTCACTTTTTTTACATCCTGTCCCATACCCGGCTGCTCGATCACTGTCTCGAATTTGCCTTCAGCAAGTTGATCGACTTCGGCACCGACGAGCGGATGGCGCAGCAAGGATTTTGGAGAGACGATGATCAACGGGCGAATCGCTTCTTCTCCTAACATTTTTGCTTGGCGGCGAAGAATGTGGAAGTAGTTTGCGGCACTCGACAAGTTTGCGACTGTCCAGTTGTTTTCACCCGCCATTTGTAAGTAGCGTTCCAGGCGTGCACTCGAGTGCTCCGGTCCTTGTCCTTCATAGCCGTGAGGCAACAACATGACAAGACCTGATTTTTGTCCCCATTTCGAACGACCAGACGAAATGAATTGGTCGAACATCACTTGTGCCATATTCGCGAAATCGCCATATTGTGCTTCCCAGATGACTAAGGCTTTATCATTTTCTACATTGTAACCATATTCAAACCCAAGAATCGACGCTTCGCTAAGCGGGCTGTTGTAGACCACAAATGATGCTTTAGCATCGGAAAGATGATGAAGCGGGACGAGTTCGTTGCCGTTTTTCTCATCGTGCAAGACGAGGTGGCGATGAGCGAATGTCCCACGCTGTGCATCCTGTCCTGTCAGGCGGACTGGGTTGCCATCTTGCAAAATGGCACCGAATGCCAATGTTTCAGCATGCGCCCAATCGATCTTGCCTTTTCCTTTAAATGGCTCTTCGCGGCGTTTAAGGATGCGCGCCAATTTGCCAAACGCCGAGAAATCTTCCGGCCATGACAAGAGCTCTTTATTCATCTTATGAAGCGCTTCTGTTCCTACACCTGTTTCGATTTCCGGGAAACCGTTGACGACTGCTTCCGGAATTTCCGGTTTGGCATGATCAGCGGATTTGTTTTCTTTTACTTTATCGTATGCTTCCTGCATCAGCTTTTGCACATCTGCATCGAGCTTTTTAACTTCGTCTTCAGTTAGTACGCTTTCAGATGACAATTGTTTGCCGTATAGTTCACGGACGGTGTCGTGTTTATGGACCCCGTGATACATCATCGGGTTTGTCACCAATGGTTCATCCATTTCATTGTGGCCATAGCGGCGGTAGCCGACCAAGTCGACCAATACATCTTTCCCGAACTTCTCACGGTACTCGAACGCCAAGCGTGCGACTGCCACCACTGCTTCCGGATCATCCGCATTCACGTGGAATACAGGCACTTCGAAGCCTTTTGCCGGATCGGATGAATAATGAGTCGACCGTGAATCATATTGTTCTGTTGTAAAGCCAATCAAGTTATTGGCGATAATGTGGATAGAACCGCCTGTTTGATAGCCTTTAATGCGGCTGTAGTTCAAGGTTTCCGTCACGACGCCTTGCCCTGGGAATGCAGCATCCCCGTGGACCAAAATAGCATATGCCTTTTTCGGATCTTGAGGTGCCAAACCGTTTTGCGCCGTATTCTCTTGCGCCGCACGTGTTTGACCTGTAACGATCGGGCTTACCACTTCAAGGTGGGATGGATTATAGGCAAGCTTAATCTTCGTTCCGCCTTTGGAATGGTGTGTTGCGCCCATATGGTATTTCACATCGCCGAACCAGCCTTTAGTGATTTCCAGTGAACCATCTTTAGGCAAGAAGGCTTCATCCCCGACATGGGCAAATCCAGCAAACATCATTTCATATGGCTTGTTGAGAACATGCGTCAGCACATTCAAACGGCCGCGGTGGGCCATGCCGATCATAATGTTTTCCGTGCCTGCCGATTCCGACATGCGGACCAATTCATCCATCAAGACGACCAAGGAATCGACGCCTTCGATAGAAAAACGTTTTTGGCCGACAAAAGTACGGTGAACGAACTTCTCGAAACCTTCCACACGCGTCAGCAAGTCCAACACTTGCTTTTTCTTATCCGTATCAAGCTTTGGTTTCATTTCGCCAGCTTCAATTTTTGACTGCAGCCAGCTGCGCTCTTGCGGCTGGATGACGTGTGCGAATTCGTACGCAATTTTGTCTGTGTATAAAGACTTCAAGTAATTGATCGCATCAAGCCCGTTTTTCACTTCAGCAGGCGCATTCTCCAACAACAAAGAAACAGGGACATCTTTCAAATCTGCTTCAGTCAAGCCATGTTTTGAAATATCGAGTCTTTCCATATCGCGCGGCTGGTCTTGCAGCGGATAAATATCCGATGCCAAATGGCCGTGTGCGCGAATTGCTTCTGCCAATTGAATTGCCGCCAATACTTTCTCGAAGCGGTTCGGTTCAACAGCAACACCCGGCTCGGCGCTAGTCTGCACTTGCACTTCCGCTTGTTCCGATGGGGGGCCGTATTGCTCGAACAGCTCAGCGAATTCAGGGTCGATCAATTCAGGTGACTGTTGATACAGGTCGTACATCTCCATAACATAACCCAAGTTGGGGCCAGTGATGGAACTCCAGGGGGAATTTGTGTCTGGTTGATTGGTTGACATTGAATAACCTCCAACTATTTGCCTTATGGCATTCACTTTTATTTATAGGTCTTTCCTATTTTAGCACGCCCGCCGCTTGACTTAAAGCGACAGGGCTGTAGCGGTACTGAACGAATTTCCATATCAATCTTACTACTTCCACCAAAAAAAACAATGCTTTTCATTTAAAAGATTCCGTTAAGATGAATTGAAGCGCTTACATGCTCTCAAGGTCGCAGAATTTGTTCTTTTTAATGGCAGAAGCTTATTTTTCTTCGTGAAAACAGACTAAGCCGCCACCTTGTTTTTTCGCTTCGTAAAGCGCATGATCGGCTTTTTTGATCAAGGTGTCAAATCCTGCTCCATCATCCGGATAAACTGCACTGCCGATTGAGCAGGTCGGAGAAAATTGATGACCATCTATAACCCAGCCTTTTTTCAGCGTTTCCTGTATACGCTGAATAATGCCGTCGATTTGTTTACGGCTGTTGGACGGGGAAATTCCCGGCAGCAGAATCAAAAATTCATCCCCGCCAATGCGGGCTGCTACATCCCGCCTGCGTATGCTGCGTTCAAGCGCACGAGCAAATTGATGAATAAATTCATCCCCGGTCTCATGGCCATACAGATCGTTGACTTGTTTAAAATTATCGCCATCTATGTACAGTACAGCGATTTGTTCGCTTGTCTTGATGCTTTCTTTGGTCATAT
Source organism: Planococcus dechangensis (assembly GCF_042654465.1). Classification (NCBI taxonomy): domain Bacteria; kingdom Bacillati; phylum Bacillota; class Bacilli; order Caryophanales; family Caryophanaceae; genus Planococcus; species Planococcus dechangensis. The sequence goes on from NZ_JBHSGL010000005.1 coordinate 383,222, forward strand.
CCTTGAAATGCTTAACCATCATTCGGCGGTTCGGCAAATTCGTCAACGGATCGTGATAAGCCATATGATGCAATTGTTCTTCCATCACTTTGCGGTCTGTAATATCGAATAAAATGGAAAGTACTTGGTAAATACGGCCCTCTACATCCATCAGCGGGATGATGGTTGCATCCACCCAAAATGGCTGTCCATTTTTGTTGATGCTCCGAAGTGAGCCTCTCCAAATTTCTCCTTTGTTCAAGACTCTTTGGAGATGGATAAGCTCTTGTTCCGTTAACATGGAGCGGCCAATCGTTGTGATATTCATGCCAATCAATTCGCTGCTTTCAAAACCCGTTAATTTTTTGAAATTATTATTGGCAAATTCAATCATACCGGAGATATCCCAGATGAGTACAAGCGCTGCGTAATTCAGTGCATCTTTGTAGCTTTCCAGAATATTCTCTGTCCGTTTCAGCTCATGCTTCAAAAGCAGTTCATTTGTCAGCTCACGAAATACGACATGGAACGCCCGCACGATGCCGTCTTCTTTGATCAATGAATAGCTGGCTGAAAATCGCGCTTCCCGCCCGTCACTCTTGATGCGTTTTAAAAAAATCGAACTTGTTTGATGAGTTAGAGTGCTGTCTTCGAGCAATAGTTTTCCGGTTTCAAAGAATTTTTTCTTATCCTGTGGGATGTTTTCGTAATTACGCCCGATCCATTCGCACTTGTGCACGCCAAACGTCTTCTCATATGCCGGGTTCATATCCAATATCGTAAAATCCGCTGATATCATCAGCATCGGATCGACCGAGTTCTGGACAAGCGACTGATAGAACAAATAATCCTCTTCGATTTTCTTTTGGGAGGTGACATCTCGCGTAACCGCCAAGACAAATTGGTCGCCCTCGTGGACCATTGGCGTCAATTCGGTTTCCATAGCCGTGCCGCGGTCAGAAAACAGGCTGTAGTCGCGGTAAAGGTGACGGCGATTGCGTTTAATCGCAATGCGGTATTGTTTATGGATCTCCATCATCAAGTCTTTTGGCATCGATTGTTCGACTGTCGTCCCCGCCAAATCCACCCTGAATATCTCTTTGCAAACCGGGTTGACCCACACGTAAACAAAGCCTGTTCCCTGCTGCTTCATAAAATACACAGGGTCGGCCGCTTTTCCATACAGCATATCCAATTGTTCGTTAGTAAAAGGTCCGGACATCCCATCCACCGCTTTCCATCAAATCAATTCTGCTGTAGCATCACTTATTTTTTCAATAAACTTGTCATAAGACAATTGCTCTGTGTATTTTTCCAAAAGTTTGAGTTCGCTATTTTCCAAGCCTTCGTTAAGGTCGAAGCGATATGCTGCCAAATAAGTCGCGTTGCCGCTTAGCTTTAGTTCATAGTTGCCGTCTATTATCTTTACCGTACAGTTAACCATACCACCGGGATTGTATACGGAAACGTTTCCGAATGGCATTAGTCCAGCCAAACAGCTGACAAGCGCCGAGGCGGTCATCGCTGTGCCGCATGCGTCGGTAAAACCGACGCCCCGTTCGTACGTGCGTACAAAGATACCTTCTTTAATCGGTGTCACATAACTTAAATTGACGCCGTCTGAAAAATACGGATTGTCGCTGTTGAAATAAGCTGCCCATTTTTCTTGATGGCCTGCATTGCGTTGCAAATCACGTCCGACGATGCCGATCAAATGCGGGTTCGGTACCGCCACTGCCGTAAACGGAATACTAGCATCAACAAAAGGCAAAGGTTTTTGCTGCCACTCGGCATGATGTTCGTATACCATTGGCAAATCTTTCAGTTGAAATGACACTGGTGAAATTTCAACACCATACATTTTTACGCCGGCATCAATTTCCGATTCTTTTTGAACAGTCAAATCCGCTTTCATCGTCTCGATAACCGCATGGTCGACGCCATCCCGCTCGCACACAAAGCGCGCTACGCAGCGCAGCCCGTTTCCGCACATGGATGCTTCAGAGCCATCGGTGTTGAAGACGCGCATTTTAGCGGCACAGCGCTTAGAAGGCGAAACCGTCAATAAACCGTCGATTTGGCCATCCAATTGCGACAATCGGCGTGTCAGTTCCGCAAAATCCTCTCGGTCTTCCCCTTCGTAAAGGAAAAATGTGTTCATAGAGCCGTGTACTTTCATCAGTTCCATATGGTCCACCCCTTCAGTCGAGTTTATTTCGTATGAGCTGCAACAAGCTTCGCCATTTCGTAGGCGGTTTTCGGCGGCTCAGCTTCAGTCATTGCCAGAATCATTTGTTGTTCTTCTTGCACCAAGTGCTCGATCGCTTTTAAGAAGCTTTGGGCGTTCAATTGCTCTTCTTCAAGGACATGGGCAAAGCCTTGTTTTTCGAATAAATTGGCGTTTAATATTTGATCGCCCCGGCTTTTCAGCTTGGACAATGGAATAAGCAGCATCGGTTTCTTCAACGCAAGAAACTCGAAAATCGAGTTGGACCCTGCTCGTGATACGACCAAATCAGTCAAATGCAATAAATGGGACAATTCATGCGTCACGTATTCAAATTGGCTGTATTGCGGATGCCCCGCTAAACTTTCATCAATATTGCCTTTCCCGCATAAATGGATGATGTTGAATTGTTCCGTCAAGACGTCCAAGTTTTCCCGGACAGCTTCATTGATCGGCGCCGCACCTTGGCTTCCGCCCATGACCATCAATACTTTGTAGGTATTGTCGAAATGACAAAGCTCCCTGCCGCTCGCAGCCGACCCGTCAAGCAATTCACTACGGATAACGGAACCTGTGCAAGTTGATTTTTCTTTCGGCACGTGACGCAAAGTTTCTTTGAAAACAGTGAAAATATGATCGGCAAATGGCAGCGCCAATTTGTTGGCGAGCCCTGGCGTTACATCGGATTCATGGATGATCACAGGAACACCCATCAAACGTCCGGCCATCGCCACCGGAACCGAAACAAAACCGCCCTTGGAAAAAATCGCGACCGGCTTGACTTTACGGATGATGTTCATTGCCTGGATGAGCCCTGCACCGACACGGAATGGATCACTGAAATTCTTCATGGAAAAATAGCGGCGTAGCTTGCCGCTCGAAATGGCATGGTAAGGGATTTCTGGATAAGAATCCCGAATCAGTTCATTTTCAATTCCAATTTTTGAACCGATATATTCAACGCGATACCCTAATTTCTCAAGTTCTGGAATGATGGCTTGGTTTAATGAAACATGGCCGGCTGTACCGCCGCCTGTCAAAATGATCGTTTTTGTCTTCATCTGTTGTCCTACTCTCCTATATGTACGTGCTCGTGTAGAAATCACTTCGCATCGTTTCTATGATATACTCGTTTTATTTGGTAGTTAGTGTATTGGGAGGAAATGAATATGTATGAAACCGCAACGACTAAAGAAAAAATGACACTTCTTATGAAAATCGTCTTACCGATTCTCATCACACAAGTCGCTATGTATATGGTGACTTTTTTCGATATTTACATGACCGCCCGCTACGGGACCGAGGATCTTGCCGGCGTGTCGATCGGATCCTCTTTTTGGGTTCCAGTCTATATCGGACTTGCCGGCATCCTCATGTCCATTACTCCAATTGTAGCACAATTGATGGGAGCCAAGAAAAAAGAAGGTGTCAAAGATGCCGTCCAGCAAGGGGTTTATTTGGCCATTGTGCTAGCAGCAATCGTTTTCGGTTTCTTCTTTTTCGGCATTGATTGGCTGCTCGGATTCATGAGCCTCGACCCGGCCGTCAGTGATGTCGCAAGCCGCTACATCTTCGCGATGAGCCTCGGCCTCGTTCCGCTCTTTGTCTATAACGCATTGCGCTCTTATATCGATGCACTCGGCGCAACGCGTGTGACGATGTTTATCACGCTTTTGTCTGCACCGATCAATGTGTTTTTCAACTACTTGTTGATATTCGGAAACTTCGGCTTTCCGGAACTTGGGGGACCGGGAGCGGGCATGGCTTCTGCGATCACTTATTGGCTTGTACTGGCAATTGCCGCCTTCATCATCCATACGAATGAGCCGTTCAAATCGTTCGATATTTTCCGCAAATGGCCGCGGGTTTCTTTGAAACGGTGGAAAGAAATATCCGGTATCGGCGTGCCGATCGGCATTTCCATCTTCGCGGAAACAAGCATTTTTTCCGCCGTTACGTTTATGATGGCCATCTACGGGACCATCACGATCGCCGCCCACCAGATTGCATTGAATTTCGCTTCCCTTCTGTACATGCTGCCACTCAGCATTTCGATGGGGGCAACAATTCTCGTCGGTTTTGAAATTGGCGCTAAACGCACTAGAGACGCCAAAATGTACAGCTGGCTAGGGGTTGCTGCTGCAGTCACTTTGAGCGTCATTTCTTCCGGGATCTTGTATTTTCTTCGCGAGCCGATTGCTGCACTTTACTCATCCGATCCAGCAGTCATTGAATTGGCGGTCCAATTCCTCATCTTCGCTGCGCTGTTCCAGGTATCGGACGCTGTCCAAGCTCCGGTACAAGGTGCATTGCGCGGCTATAAAGATGTCAATATCACATTTGTCATGGCGCTCATTTCCTACTGGGTCATCGGGTTGCCTTCGGGTTATTTGTTCGCCACTTTCACCGATCTCGGGCCCTTCGGCTATTGGGTCGGGCTCATCGTCGGATTGACTGCCGGCGCCATCACATTATCGATTCGTCTATTGCTGATACAAAAAAAACTTGCCGCTCAATGAGCGGCAAGTTTTTTGTATAGTTCGATCAATGCTGTTTTTTCGTCTTCGCTTAATTCCGATTCCTCGATCCGCCGGTACGCCAGCTGGAGCTTTTCCTCGACAGATTTGCGGAGACGCGGATGCGTCAATTCATCGTTCAATTCAATCCGCACACTGTTCTCCAGTTCTGCATCAGTGGTGATCCGCTGGACGGCTTGTCGGTTCGGCCACAGGCGTTTGTATGCATCAATAATCATGGAAAGACCAGCTCTTCCAGGTTTTCGCCGATCAATACGATCTGGTTGCGCAGCTTCATGTATTCGGGGAGCCATTGCACCATGCCATATGCATACTGGAATGAATGTGGATAGCTATGGCCCGCAAGTGTGACATAACCCTTGATCCGGTATACGGTATCCGGTAAGTCACGCAGCCACTCCTCAAATACTTCCCGCTCGACAGGACGGTCGAACGCAACGATTTTCGTTTGCAGCTTGAGTTTTGAGATTGGAGCTTGTGCGACCGTTCCCCGCGACTGGTGGTTCATGCTTTCCAGTAATTGAAACGGCACTTTCGCATGCACTGTCTGCACAATTCTCGCCGATGGATTCAACTGCTGGATTTCAAAAATCACTTGGCTTTGTTCGGAATCACTCAACAAGTCCGATTTATTTGCCAATAGCAAATCCGCATGACGAATCTGCTCGAGAAATAAGGAACGGACCTGCGGCGGTAATTGCTGGCGTTCCATAAACCGTTTGCTGTCCGCGACGGTGACGATGCCGCGGAAGTTCAAGCGCTCCGCAAATAACGGTGAGAAAATCGCATCGAGCGCTTCTATGGGATGCGCTGCTCCTGTTGTTTCAATCAACAGTACATCAAACTCTTCTTCTGCCAACAATGTTTGGATTTGGGCTTCGGATTTTTCAGATCCGCTGCAGCAAATGCAGCCATCCAAAATTTCCTTCAGCGGCACCCCGTCGCCGACTTCTTCCGAATCGAAATTCATCGATCCAAGTTCATTCATGAAAACGGCCGGTTTCAATCCTTTATCCTTTAGTTCCGTAATCATTTTTTTCAATAAGCTCGTTTTCCCGCTTCCGAGAAATCCGCTGAACAAGTATACATCTACCATCAACTCATCCTCCCTATTACATGAAAAGGCCCGCCAGCAGCGGACCTTCCATACAAATTATTCTTCAGTTTCGGTCTCATCTTCTTCAGCCGCATCTTCTTCAGTTGCTTCTTCAGACGCAAGTCCTGCTTGTTCCATAATGATACTTGTCGCTTCTTGGAGCTGCGGATCTTCGGTATTGATCTTCTCACGCAGTGCATCCATAACGGCGTAGGTGCTGTCTTCAGTCAACACGCCATTGGCTTCGAGGTCATTATCTTCCTGGAACTCGATCACTGCCTGTTCCATCTGTTCTTCAAAGACGCCATCGACTTCGCCGACATCATACCCAAGCGCTTCTAGCATTTTTTCAGCTGTTTGCACTTGTTCGGAAATGCTGCCGTCTTTCAACTCCACCGACGCATCCAAAAATGGAAGAGATGCGTATTCCGGATAAGCCACTTCCTCGTCTGGCTGAATGCCTTCCTCATGGATCCAATTGCCGTCTGGCGTCAGCCATTTAGCAGTTGTGAACTTCAGATTCGAACCGTCTGCAAGATCATTTGCCGTTTGGACCGTTCCCTTGCCGAAGGTTTTTTCACCGACCAAAGTAATGCCGGCGGATTCGCTCATGGCACCAGCTAAAATTTCGGATGCCGATGCGCTGCCTCCATCAATTAACAAGGTGACCGGGATATCCAATTTTTCGCCGCCTGTCGCTAAATACACTTCAGGCTCTGCGCCTTTAGCTTGCACTTCAAACATCTCTTCGCCTTCATCAATAAAGAGGTTGGAAATATCAAGCGCCGTATTCAACAAGCCGCCTGGATTTTGACGTACATCGAGAACAGCTGCTTCCATACCTTGTTCTTCCATTTCAGCAATGGCTTCAAGCAACTCATTATAGGTATCTTCCGAGAAGCTTGTAATGTTGATATGGGCAACTTTGTCATTAACCATTTCCGCATATACGGTTTCAATCGGAATTTCATCGCGGACGATGGTGATTTCGATTGGGTCTGCCGCTTCCCCGCGTTGAATCGTCAAAGTCACTTCTGTTCCTTTTTCACCGCGTATCAGCATAACCGCTTCAGTTGTGGAAAAACCTTGTATGCTTTCGCCGTCCACTTCCAGGATTTGATCATTTGGCAGCACACCCGCTTTTTCGGCCGGAGAATTTTTAATTGGAGACACAACAGTGACAAAACCGTTGCGCTCTTGCACTTCCGCTCCGATGCCTTGGAAGCTGGAGGAAATGCCTTCCATGAATTGGGCTGCCTCATTTTCGTCCATATAGTCCGAATAAGGGTCCCCAAGAGCATCCACCATGCCGTTGATGGCACCGTTGATCAATTCATCCTGCTCTACATCTTCAAAATACTCATTTTGAATCTGGTCATAAGCAGAATACAATTTCTGGAATTCAACACGCTCCGGCGTATTCACTTCCACTGCCCGATCATCCCCGAAGGTCAACGCAAAAACGGTGAGTCCCACCGTTGCAATGATCAAGGAGAAAACAAGCATAATAAAATAAAAAGTCTTCATTCGAATAAAATGCGGCTTCGGCTCTTCCGCTGTTTGCGGTTCGGGCTGTTGCTCCTCGCCTGGTCGCTTGTCGTCCATACTCGTTCACCACTTTCTTCATCACCTAACTGCAAACATTTGAATGCGAGCAGTCCACTAGTCCAGGGTTAAAATAAAAAGACTGCCTGGACAGTCTTTTCTTTATTATTAATCTTGGATCGCTGCATCCAATGCGACAACGATCATATCGTTGAACGTCGTTTGGCGCTCTTCTGCAGAAGTCACTTCGCCAGTCAGAAGATGGTCGCTGACGGTCAAAATCGACAAGGCTTTGCGCCCGAATTTCGCAGCTAGCGTATACAATGCGGAAGACTCCATTTCAAGACCGAGAATTCCGTACTGCGCCCATTTTTCATGCTCAGCATGTTCATTATAGAACACATCTTCAGTGAATACATTGCCGACACGCAAGTTCAAGCCTTTTTCTTTGCCGGCTGCATAGGCTTTTTGCAATAGATCGAAATCTGCAATCGGAGCATACGTGATGCCATTGAAAATGATGTCGTTCATTTTGGAATCCGTAGAAGCTGCCTGCGCCAAAATGACGTCGCGCACTTTTACGTCTTGGTGGATCGAACCGCATGTACCGACGCGGATCAGTTTTTGCACATCGTATTCCTGCATCAATTCTGTTACATAGATGGAAATGGACGGAACACCCATCCCGGTTCCCTGGACTGAAATGCGCTTGCCTTTGTATGTACCGGTATATCCGAACATATTGCGCACTTCATTGTACAAAGTAACATCCTCTAAGAACGTTTCTGCGATGTATTTCGCGCGCAGCGGATCTCCTGGAAGTAGAATAGTATCGGCGATATCGCCTTTTTTAGCATTAATGTGGACACTCATCATAAAACCTCACTTTATTTTAGTCGATTTAATCATACTGTTTTTTTTCGCCGAGTGCAATGAAGACCCTCAACCTGCCTCGTATTCTTGCCACATTCGGTCAAAAGTGGAAGCCGTCAGGACAGGATGCGCCTTTTCTTCAATGTACAGGGAGAGTTCCTGGAAATCGCTGCTGGTCTTCGGAAAACTATGGTCCAGAAACATCATGTCCGCAAACCGCGAATACTCGTCTTGTTCGAGCTTTCCGCGGTATTTCAGCGCAAATTGATAAAACGCGCGCTCCATCATCGATTCCTCCTTGAAGAACAAAAAGCCCGGACCGAAGTCCAGGCTTCCATCCTATTCAAATAATTTCATATACTCGCTATATCCCTGTTGTTCGAGCTGGTCTTTCGGCACAAAACGCAGCGCTGCAGAATTAATGCAATAACGCAAGCCGCCCATTTCAGATGGCCCGTCCGGGAACAAATGCCCGAGATGTGAATCGGCAGAAGCTGAACGCACTTCGGTCCGTCTCATGCCATGGCTTGTATCGAAGTTTTCTTTCACTTCTTCAGAAGCAATCGGTTTGGCAAAACTTGGCCATCCGCAATGCGCATCGAATTTGTCGAGCGAACTGAACAATGGCGTGCCGGAGACGATATCGACGTAAATGCCTTCTTCGAAATGCTGGTCGTATTCACCTTGGAATGGCGGCTCCGTGCCATTTTCTTGGGTTACGTGGTATTGCATCGGTGTCAATTTGCCTTTTAGCTCTTCTTTCATGATTCATCCCCCCAATGTGTCTGGATAAATGACTTGCGCCCTGAACCCGTTGCGTAGCGGTTATAATGAGCCGGATTTTTTTGGTAATAATCTTGGTGATAGGTTTCTGCCGGATAAAAAGGCTTTGCCTCCAAGATTTCGGTGGCGATCGGCTTGTCGAACTTGCCCGACTGCTGCAATTGTTGTTTGGATTGTTCAGCTGCTAAGCGTTGTTGTTCAGAATGAACATATATCGCCGTTTTATAAGAATCTCCTCGGTCGAAAAATTGGCCGCCGGGATCGGTCGGGTCGATCTGTGACCAATACACATCGAGCAATTTTTCATACGGGTAAATATCCGGCTGAAACGTGATTTCAACGGCTTCACGGTGTCCTGTCAAATTGGTGCAAACTTGCTCATATGTCGGGTTCGGCAAATCGCCGCCCGTATAGCCGCTGACAACCGCTTCAATGCCATCAAGTGAATCAAACGGTTTGACCATGCACCAAAAACAGCCGCCTGCGAATGTCGCTTTTTCAGTTTTCATCGTAGCCCTCCTTTAACTAAGGTTCAATCGTTACTAAAAGACGGATGTCGTCTTGTTCAAGGTCGAACGATGTTGCGCGTACAGAAATCCCGTCGTCCAAGGAAATTTCGGTAAGTTTCAGCAAAACTTCCTCTTCTGCCGGCATGACTTCCATAAAATCAGGCAAGTCAATTGAATCCCTTAGTAATTTTAACGCTGATTCGGGCGGAATGTCGAGTCGTCCGACTTCCACTGAGCGTTGCTCAAGCAACAAATTGCCATCGGGCATCACTACCGGGTCGAAAGTCAATAGAATCGGCAAAGTCACACGGAATATCGTCAGTTCGGTCGATAAGCTGACATTGTCGTCTACAGCTAAGCGCAGCGGGATTGGCTGCCCTTCCATCGCCTGTGCAATATACGTGTTGGCAATGCCTTCAAAATCGGCCTTGGTCGTATTGACGACTACTGTATTTCCTTCAAGCGGCGGTCCGCTATCAGCTTGATGGGATGTGAAATTGTCAGACGGCGTCGTAACGAATATGAGAAAAGCAACGATTGCGACTAAATTAAGCAATAACAAAACCAAAAAAGCGAGACGCCATTTCTTCATCTTTTCCACCTCCTATCCTTGATAGCTGATCCCGCATTGCTCCATCGTCTCGAGCACACGCTCGGACATCAGGTCATAACCTTTGCTGTTCGGATGAAAAAAATCCGTGTGGTAGACAAGGTTTTGGTTGCCGACAAATAGGTCGCTGACCGGCACGAAACAAGCAAGTGGATCTTCTTCCACCGTTTCTGCCATGACTGCGTTGTAGCTGGCGATGATTTCATCGAACTCTTCCACTTCATCTGTAATGAGCGAAAACGGATTGTAAAGCCCGACCACGACGAGAGGTGCTGTCGGATTGAGAGAGCGGATTGACGCATAGATCGTCTCAAAACGGTTTTGATAAAGAATCAGTTCTTCACTGAATGCATCGACATTGAGCGAGAACAAATCCCTTTTAACGATCCGCATCACATCGTTGCCGCCGATGGTCATGACGATATAATCGGAGGCTTGGAGCGGCCCAGTGAGCGTACCTTGCTGAAACATAGCCAGCAATTGGTCACTGCGGCGCCCGCGTTTCGCGGTGTTTTCAAGGGCGATTCCCTCGATCCCGGGCCAGCCCGCCATACTTACCGCCAATCTCCCTGCATAACCGCCGCGATTTTCTGTATCTCCGACACCTTGCGATAAGGAGTCGCCCAGTGCGGTGACGATGACTGTCTGCGGAATGAAGTTCGGCGGGATCGTATACGTGTTGACCTCCACTGGCAAGCGAGGCTCAGCTTGCCCTTTGCCGAAACTGAACGTCGATGCACATCCCGAAAGCATGAGTGAAACGGCGAGGACAATAAACAGGATGTGTTTCACGTTCGTCTCTCCTTTTTCATATCTGGCTTACTCGGTATAATACATAAACCCGATGGCCCCGATGCCAGTATGTGTGGAAATGACCGGCGTCGTAAAATCATAGCGGATATCGGCAAAACCGGTTTCTTTTATTTTTTCGCGCAATGGGTCGGCCATCGCTTGGCCGTTCGCCTGTGCGATGCCTACGCCTTTGACAACTTTGCCTTTTGTCCGTTCGACAAAGTCTTTCACCAAATAATCGACCACTTGCTTATGGCTGCGCGCTTTCGCGACCGGTGAATATTCTCCGTCATCGAGCGAGGCGATCGGTTTGATTTTAAGGAATGAACCGACCAATGCACGGCCTTTCCCGATGCGTCCGCCTTTGACTAGATTATCGAGTGTATCGACGACAACATACAGCTTTGTATTGCGGCGGATTTCGTCCACGCGCTTGACGATTTCCTCGACCGAACGCCCGGCTTTAGCCATATTCGCGGCTTCAAACACTTGAAAAGCTAAGGCATGGGAAATATAGCGCGAATCGATGACGGTTACATTGGAATCCGTGAGCTCCGCTGCAGTACGCGCCGACTCGACCGTCCCGCTCATCCCACCGGTCATGTGAATTGATATGATGTGATCGCCGTTGTTGCCCAGCTCGTCATAAAGCTCTTTGAAAACACCCGGTGCCGGCTGTGAGCTTTTCGGTAATTCCGGTGAGCTTTTCATTAAATCAAGAAATGCTTCCGGCTCCAAATCGACGCGGTCCAAATACGTATCGCCGCCAATTTGAATGGATAATGGCACGACGTGTAGCCCATATTCTGATATTTCTTCTGCTGTTAGATCAGCAGTCGAATCCGTTACAATATGAATTTTTGACATTCGATCACTTCCATTTCATGTTCTTTTGGCTATGCTGAACTAATTTGAAGGCAATGACCCCAACGCTTGCTCGATACGGCTCCTGACAAGTTGCGCCGCCTTCGCGCCGGCTTCGCTGAATTCTTGCGTCGATATCGGCTCCAGCACTTGGACGGTCACAGCCGCAGAATGAATACGGTTATTATTGTTTTCCATAATGCGGGATGTTCCTTCAATCGCGATTGGCACAATCGGCACTTGCGCATCCTTGGCGATGCGCATGAACCCCGACTTGAACTCTTGTAATCCATTGCCCTTGCTTCTCGTGCCTTCCGGGAAAATCAGCACCGAGTGCCCTGCCTTTAATTTGTCAATCGTGTCAGTAATGGACTTGAAAGCACTGCGCCGGTCAGTCCGGTCGAGAAACACGCAGTTCATCTCTTCCATATAAGAAGGGATTATCGGCAGTTTGTTGACTTCCTTTTTAGAGATAAAGCCGAACGGTTTTGGAATCGACGACAATAACACCGGAATATCGAAATTGCCTTCGTGGTTGCTGACAAACAGTACCGGCCCTTCCGGCAGATTCTCCAAGCCGGTCACCGTCACTTTGCTGCCGGTGCGCTTCATGATGCCGCCCGCCCATTTCTGTGGTTCGCTATGGATTAAGCGGCTGTATTCAGAGGCGCTCAATTTGTCTTTCTGTTTTTTGAACTTCGCCAAATTTTTGGCGGCAAACGGCAAATAGCCGAATAAATACGAAAATGTCTGCGCTGATTTAATCACCAGTTTGCCCTCCAGCATGCCGTTCAAAGACCAAATAAGAAAATGGTGTCCCGTTGGACTCGAAGCGTTCGGATTCGGACATCAGCTTCCATTCATTACCGTATTCAGGGAAATACGTATCCCCAGGAAACGAACGATGAATCAGCGTTATATAAAGCCTGTCTGCAATCGGCAATGCTTCACGGAAAATCTGCTCGCCGCCGATCACCATCACTTCCTCGTGCTGCTGCCTGGCCAATTCGATTGCATCTTCCAGGTTATGGGTGATGTCTACCCCTTGTGCTGTGTAATCCGCATTGTGCGTCACGACGATATTGCGCCGCTTCGGCAAGGGACGCCCGATCGATTCGAACGTGTTGCGTCCCATGACCATGCCTTTGCCGATCGTATGTTTTTTAAAATAAGCTAAATCCTCCGGAATGTGCCAAGGCAATTGATTGTCCTTGCCGATTACATAATCCGGGTCATGTGCCACCATTAATGAAATCATGCTTTTTCCCCCTTGGCTTGTTATACAGCAACTGGCGCTTTGATCCGTGGATGCGGGTCATAGCCTTCGATTTGAATGTCTTCCGTTTCCATTTCGAACATCGATTTGCCATCTGTTAATTTCAAAGACGGCAAAGTACGTGGTTCTCTGCTCAATTGCTCCTGCACTTGTTCCAAATGGTTTACATAGAGGTGCGTATCGCCAGTGGTGTGAATGAATTCCCCAGGCTCAAGCCCGCATTCCTTGGCTACAAGATGCGTCAATAGCGCATAAGAGGCAATATTGAACGGCACGCCGAGAAAGACGTCTGCGCTTCTTTGATATAGCTGACACGATAATTTGCCGTCCGCCACGTAAAACTGGAACATGATATGGCAAGGTGGCAGCGCCATTTCATCGATGAATTCCGGATTCCACGCCGTCACCAAATGGCGTCTCGAGTCAGGATTGTTCTTGATCGACTCAACGACATTTTTCAGCTGGTCAAGTTGGCCCCCATCAGTTTTTGCCCAAGAGCGCCATTGCTTGCCGTAGACCGGTCCCAAATCACCGTATTTTTTCGCAAACTCGTCATCTGCCAGCACTTTTTCCTGGAACAGCGTCATTTGCTGTTTGTACAGTTCCGCAAATTCCGCATCGCCCTGTGCCCTCCGACCGAAATCAACCATGTCGGGTCCGTCGTATTCATCGCTTTCGACCCACTGTGCAAATGCCCACTCATCCCAAATGTGGTTATTATCCTTCAATAAAGTCTGGACATTCGTATCACCTTTGATGAACCATAGAAGTTCCGAGACAATTAAGCGGAACGCCGTTTTCTTCGTGGTCATGAGCGGGAAGCCCTCTGCCAGATCAAAGCGCATCTGATGGCCGAATACGCTCAGTGTACCGGTTCCTGTGCGGTCTTCTTTTTTAGCTCCCTGGTCCAGTATATGTTCACATAACGCTAAATATTGTTTCATGTAATTCCCTCCATTATTAATATCATCATAACAAAAACAACTCGAATAAGAAAAACTTTAAGAGTATCACATGTTCAGAAAAAAGTGGGCGCATAAAAAAAAACCGCTATAAGGATAACGGTTTTACGACAGCCATTTCGGTGGGGTATTTTTTGACCAGTAAATATCGCCGATGCTGATGTGGCGTTGGTACTCGTCGCTTGCTAAATGATAATGAAAGTTGAATGAATAGCCTTCGAGCGGTTTCTTTTCGGTCCGAACGTGGAAACGGATCTCATCTTTGCCGCTGTCTTTGTTGAATACGTGAAAAATTTTCTCGGAATGATCACCGGAAGGCTTTTCGGAAATGGCCAAATTACGCAAACGGTCTTTGCCTAACTCCGCCAGTTCCGTATCCATGACTTGCTGTATGGCCGGCAAAATGCGCGTGCGGAATTCCGTGTCGATCACAGGGCCGATGCGCGAACCGAATTTCATATACGACTGCTCTTGTGCAGTCAGTTTGAAATCAGCCAAAATTGTGTCAGTTGTGACATAATATTCTGCCGGGTCGATCCATTCGAGCGTATATTCTTTCGTTTGCCCCTGGCTTGCATGCGATTTCGGGACATCCTCTTCTTCTAGCAAAGACTCCCAAATCATGTGGTTCGGCGTAATGGCTCCAAGCGTCAGAACCGTTACAGCAATCATCAAGGACTTCTGCCACCAACTCTTCACTAAACATCACCTTCAATTTCGAACATTTTGACAAGCTTATTATTGTAATAAACGAATTTGGAGTGGAAAGGTTTCATCTTGTTCCATTTCATTGTACAATAAAGCGAGTAAGTACGCCTTGTTTTTTTCAAAAAGGAGGAATATTCATGGACACTTCATTATTGATTGGATTGGGTCTATTGTTTTTGCTTGTGTATTTGACATCGCTATCCATTACAGACTAAAAAAATCTCCCGCTTTGGGAGATTTTTTTATTTGCCGGTATTCGGATGGATGACGCCGAAATGGAATTTCGTATTTGGACGCACGCGGCGCTTGAAGCCGAACGTCTCAAAATCAGTCGAGCGGAAATGCGCTTTCAAGACGACGCTTTTCTTTGCGACGCGCTTTGCTTCCTCTACCCATTCCTCCGTCAGTTGGCCGTGGTCCGCGTTGCTTCGGAGCGGCGCGAAGTTCGACGCTTCGGTAATCCGTTCCGTGAACATCGGATCCATATAGATGACATCGAAGGAATCATCACCATGCGCCTTCAAATAATCGAGCGCATCTGTTGATACGACTTCGATGCGCCTCATCGATTCGTGAAGCTGCGGCATGTCGGTGTAGCGCTTCAGCCCTTCCCGGACAATATGGCCGATGACCGGGTCGCTTTCACAACCGACAACACGACCCGCATCACCTACAACAAGCGAACCGATCAATGCATCACTCGCCATGCCAAGCGTGCAATCGAGGAAGGAGTCACCTGCCACGAGCCCGGACACTTCAATCAGCGGATCGTCCGCTAATGGCCGCTTCGAGCGGAATGCTGCCGAATTGGGATGAAAAAAGAACGGCTCGCTTTGTCCGACTGGATAAAGTTCGAGCCGTTCTTTTTTACAGACGAGAATGTCCGCAGCCAGTTCTTCGTGCAGTTTGTAGATCGGCCGCTTATTGCGCTCAGCCACCGTCAATCCGAGTGCCTGCGCTGTGTCTTTAGCACACCGTTTCGTCTCTTCAGTCGGCCGGTAAGCGGTCGTGATGATCGTCTTCACTCGGCTGCTTCCTCGATCGCTTGTTTCACGGCATCACGTACTTGTTCCATCTCAAAGCCTTCGATTTCTTCGCGCGGAATGAAATGCGCAAGCTGCCCGTCTTTTACGACCGCGATCGAAGGAGACGATGGCGGTACTTCCTCAAAATACTGGCGCATTTGTGCAGTTGCTTCTTTGTCTTGACCAGCAAATACCGTCACCAAATGGTCCGGCTTGCGTTCTGCCAACTCCACCGCTTCGCGCACTGCTGGGCGTGCAAGCCCTGCTGCGCATCCGCAGATTGAGTTGATGATGACGAGGCTCACGCCTTGTGCGGTGCTCATATGCTCATTGACTTCTTCCGGAGTTGTTAACTCCGTGAATCCGGCTTCTGTCAGTTCTTTGCGCATTGGGACAACAATGCCTTTCATGTACTCATCGTATGCTTGCATGCTTTCGCCTACTTTCATAAGTTTATGTTCTCGCTTGTTTTAAAAGGATTAATCACCGTTTACTATAACGCAAATTCATAGACTTTCATATCTTGCCGTTTGAAATGTGATTTTTTTGTTAGTATTTCAGAATTTAATTCCTTCTATATAAGGTATGGATTTCTAGATTCTATTTTAACATTAGTATAGAAATATTAAAGTTTACAAGCTTTAGTTCATATCGCGGATAATCTAATCCATCAAACGAACAGATGTAATCTCATCTAATTGCAATCGTTTGGTTGACAACGAATCATCGTAAATAACCGACCGCTTTCGAACGTCTATACTAATAATCTTTCCTACGTAGTAATAAAACTGAAATTCCACCCAAACCTGAATTTCAACTTCACATCTTCGCATCAATGCAATTTCGATATTTTCCTGTAGCGTTTGTAGGTCAAACTCGTCCAACTCTGGCCGTTGGATTCGATTATCCTCGTCCATCCAGTCTCTCAGCATCCGCACATGCTCCGGCAGCATTAATGCGGTCCATTTTAACTTCCCTCTATCCTGCACATCACCTATTTGCTTCATGTCTCTGTTTGTTGTCATCATAACCATCTCCTTTCTAAAAAGAACGTACGTTCTTACATTACCACATAAATAGTAAGGATAATCGCCTATTAAGAAAATAATTCTTGTATCAAAAGTACTTGTATTTGATATACTTAGCTTATGTTGAGAAAGGACGTGATACGCTTGATAACTTTTAGAGATTGGTTATTAAAATTTAGAGGAGTGGACCTACCTATTGGTGATCTTGCGGTTCACGCTGCTTATGACAAGAAATTTCCGAATACTCGAGATTATGATGTGGTCCATCATTACTTGATCTATGAAGTAAAAGCTTCAACAGAAGTCATGATGGCATTTGAAGCTGCTTACGACTATTATAAAAACTCCAGTAGCGTTTATTTACGCATTATCAAATAAAGATTATAAGGGGGATTCTATGAGCATAGGAAAGTTGAGGTCGTTACTTTACTTCTTCGCTAAAATATTAGGTGATGTAAACGCGGTGAAAAACGGACGAATTGACAATCGAATTGCCCGGCGCATTGCTGGTAGAATTACTGGCCGTGGCCTAGGAAAGCTATTTAAATAAAAAAAGCCCCGCAAGTGAGGACTCCAATCTCACTGCGGGGCTTTTGCGTATTAATACTATAGTTTAAATCTACTTCTTCAAAAACTCTTCTACTTTTCGGACAGTGCCTTCCCACGTTGGGCCAGAAAGATCCACAAGCTTTTCAGCGACGCCTTCGATGCCTTTCGTGCTACCACCAACGATATAAGCCGTTTGTGCCATCTTGCCACTGACTGCTGCACGTTCGATCACCTTGATTTTACGGCGTACAGAAAGCTTTCGTGCAGTGATATAGTCATTTGCTGAATTAATTACAATCAGTTCTTTGTCCAATTCATTCTCCTCCTTTGGTTTCTCTGCTGGCTTCACTGGTGGCGTTGGCGTGACAACCGGCTTGTTGAGTTGTTCCAAGACCACCGTCATTTTCGCTGCGCTATTCATACCCCAAACACCATCGACAGCCAGGTTGTTCGCTGACTGGAAGGAGCGTACTGCGCGTTCCGTTGCCGGTCCGAATATGCCATCCGTTGCGAGAGGTGGATTCACTCCCGTTTTATTTAGGTCTGCCTGCAATTTAGCAACCGCGCTATTGTTGTCACCGTTAATTAAGTAATCACGACTCACAGGAACAGGCGCACCATTTAAGCGTGAACGAACCAAATTCATATTGATGCCCGGGCATTGTGTGTTTGTGCCAGGAAACTCGTTATGGCCGCGCACAGCTGAGACTGGAAGTTTGAAACGCCTCATGGCATCTCGGCAACTTTCATCCCACGCAGCTTCTTGCGCTGCCGTGAAGTTCCCGTTACCGACAAGGCAAATATGATAAATGCCCGTGTTCTGGCCAGCTACACCGTTTGTGATTTCGTGGTCATCGTAGCAAATTTGCCTAGTGCCATCGCGCAGAATAATCTCGTGATAGCCGCCAGTACCCCAACCTCGGCTGTCTCTCCAGAACGGCCAGAACGTGGACCAACTACCTGTGTTACCGCCCGAATGATGCCGCGCGATGTTCTTTACTTGTGCGCGTGTGCGCGTTCCATTGGATCGTGGTGTGATGCTGCGTAAGTCTTGAATTTTACTAGCCATCATTATTCCCCCTCTTTCGTCGTTCCCTCGCGCTGCTTCACAACTTCAAATAAGCCGACACTGGCTAAACCAGCAAGACCACCAGCCCACAAACGCATGACATAATCCAAATCCGAGATAGGAGTTGCTAAGAATCCAATTAGCAAACCGACCAGCAAAGCAACTACCGGTATAAAATTAACCTTCATATTCACAGCGTTTTTAACGACTTCCACCAATCCAGCGATTAAAGGGACTAAAATGCTTGTTAACACTAAAATATCTACCATTGTGTTTCCTCCTCTTATTTGGTTAATTCGACAACCACGTAATAAATCACGCCGCCAGAACTGGCTAAGGCCACTACAGATCCACTGATTTTCAAAAAGACATTCGAAAGAGTGTTCCAACGCAACATCTTCAACTCGTGCATTTGCGACGAGCTTTCGGTTTTAAAGCCCATAGCCTTCTCCACTAGCCCATAAAGCTTATCGACCTGCTGCGTGACAATAGCTCGTGTTTCTCTATTTTCGAGTGTGACCGTTGTCTTGAGCTCGCTTGCGTTCTCTTTCATTGATTCCATTTGTTCTGAATGATTTTTCAACGTTAGTTTAATTGCTTCGATGTCTTTTGTATTCTGTTCAACTGTTGTAAACATTGAGAGATCGCCTCCTTTGTCCGGCATCAACTCCCCCCTTTATCTCTATTTTTGGCAAAACAAAAAGAGCGCCCGATTTGGCCCTCCTTAAAATAGTATTTATATTTTTTCCTTAACTACACGGTCAATTTTTCACAGTATTTTGTTTAAATGAAGTGATATAAGCTACCAAATTCACACCAAACTCAAGCAAAGCAACCATAATCAATACACTGCCAATTAAGATTTCGAAATCTAATCCAATTAATAACATTTCATTTCTTTGTAAGAGCAAGAATACTGCCAACACACCGTAAATAACAGTTTTAAATAGATATATTCCAGACATAAAAATCCTCCATTTCTCTCGATAAATACTACTTCGATAAAAAACAGAGATTACCTTTTATTTCCTTCTAGTATTCTAACTCAGATACTGGCAGCGCTTTGAGTTCTATTTCCTCGGGAATTTCTTCGTATTCTACATCGATCACTTCCCACTCTTCATTTACGTAGAAAGAATCGTCTTCCTTGGATTCTCCAAGTGCAGCTGGTGTGATCTCGTCTTTTAACACTAAATCTTTTAACACTAAATCTTTTACCATTCCATTCATTACAACCTTATATAGGTGTATCTGGTTAGCTATCTCTTCCGGTTTCATGAAAAAAAAGTCGTAGTCCTCAGACGCTACAATATTCTCACCACTTACCGCCTTTTTAATACTGCCATCAGGGTTTACGTTGATGTAAAGCTGTATATCCTTCGCCATGTCCTTCCACCTCCCGTTACTGATCGCACCAAATTGCCACAATGCGGCCTCTCGCTTCTCCGCCAGTTGTGGTGTTTAAGTTCACGTAAATCCCCATGCGGTCGCCGGTTGGTACGCCTAAATCAATGTTTAGTGTTATGGAGTTAGGAGTTGCCGTAGCATCCGTTTCTCCATAAGTCACCGCTTGGCCTAGCAAACCACCTCCGCCACCTACTCGGTTTACAGATAAACGCGAACCTTGCCCGCCGCCCACATCATGAATTACGATCAATAGTTTCAAATAGCGACTTTTGTGAGCAAAGAAGAATGCTTCCATCACTTGCGGTGTTGTGGAATTGGTTGTCAGATAAACACCCTGCTTGCCTACCGTTTGTTCATTACGAAAGCTCGGCACTGTGGGTTGCAATGAAAAGTCGTTTTGCAACAAGCCGTTGTTCATCACAATGTAGCCATCTGGACGCTCGATTGTCATTGCGCCTTTTGCGATATATAGGCCATCCGAGTTGAGGCGAACATACTTGGTTAAATCGTTCGGATTGTAAGCAAACAACCCTTCGCCATTCCAGTAGAACAAATCGTTCTCCCCAACAATTTGAATGTTATTGGTCCGAATGATGCCAGCAACCAATTCGTTGGTCACAATCCCGGCGCCGGTCAATGCCGTGCGATAAGTCTGGCCACCGTCCTCGGACAATCCTATACCGGCAGATGTCAGGCGAATCATCAGATTTGGATTGTTCGGATCTTGCAAGATGATGCCTTGACCTGGGGGATACTGAATCTCTGTCAGGCTGTTATTGATGGCTTCTGCAGCAATCCGCATGGCTTCCGGCAGCACGTTATAGGGCAGTCCTTCTTTGCCTTCAAGCAAGCGATCGATGCGCTTCGAAGTCTGAGCGAAACGGGCGTTTACATCGCTGAGTTTGTCCTTGATATTCGATAGCGTTGCTTCACGCTTCACCAGCACCCATTCTTTGTTGATGAATTCGAAGGTTTCAATCAGCTCGACGACACGAGCGCTGACCGTAATATTCATCGGTTCATAGATGATAAAGCCACGATCGCCCTCGTTCTGGACATTTAAGTCGGTGACGTCAACTTTGATTGAGAGCTGCGGTTCGTCCATCAGTTTCTTTATTAAAGCATCCCTCATGCCAGCTTGGGTTGTAATGTTCTCGTTGAAATAGGGCTCGGCGTGATAATCCATCGTTGGGAATAGATGCTCATTTGGCGATCGATGCTCAATTTCTATTGGATAGTTACCGTTATCATCCGGCTTGCCACCATAGCCACGGATCACGTTCGATAGCCCTTGAGTAGACACCGATTTATCAAGTGATTTCACATTATGTTTCCAGCGATATTGGAAATTCGTTTGCTCCCCGATTTCATCATGCAAATAGACACGGTTGCCAATCAACTTAAACTCGGCACCGTAGCGCCCAAGGACGTTTTCAAACAGCGCCAGACAGTTATCCATCCCGAAGTTTTCAAATCGCTCTGAGTAGAACGTGTCGACAATGGAGAAATCATAGGGTGTCGGCTCGAATACACGTGTCAGCGCAGCAAAGAACGTTTGGGAGCCAGTGAACACTTCATACTGGAAGCAGTTGATCATCGTGTTGAAGAATGTATGAACGGCCTCCATCTTCTTAATGGACGCATTGCCTTTACTGGCCTCGTCCAGTCCTTTGAAGATGTACGGATCGCCCTTAAAGGTGGTTGTAGTTTCAGCGTCGACTGATTCCCAAGCATGCTCGTTCTTTAAGCCAGGAGCTACCAAGAAGCCGATTTTTCGTTCTCCGTTGACTGCTCGGCGCCGGACAAGCGTTTTGACATTGGTGAGGTTATGCGTTTCATTCGCTATGTTTGTGATTGTGAGCATTGATTCACCTCTTTTCTGGCATAGAAAAAAGAGCGCCCGTTTTGAACGCTCTTCTGGTTTGTTCATATTAATTTAAAGAGCATCTAGCTGAGGTCTCTTTAAATTACTACTTTCCATTGAAGAAATCTTCAGGAATATTAGCTTTTATTTCGATGAAATCTGTTTCAATGACTACATCATTGCTATTCCTGTAAATCTCAGTAACTTCAGATGCCTTTTTGTGGTACCCGTGCCCCTTATCGGTGTTGACATTGTGATTGGCGAATACCTTTACTTTTTTGTTAGGAACTTTTTCAAGTTCTGCAATTAGTTCTTCGACTGTCATAATATCCCTCCTCTCTCATTAAATTACTTCGATAAGAGAGAACTGCATACCTCTTTTAATAATATAAAAAGAGCGCCTTAGAGGACGCTCACCAATGCAATTATTCAGTTTGCTTACCGCGCCGTTTGTTCCTTGTGTAAACTTTGTTTATATTCCTTTAGTTTTGATTAACTTCGCTCCAAATTCGATTATCCCAAACCATTTTTGATCCATCTATTTCGTTAAGATTAAAAGTTATTTCTTCTTTTTGTCCTTCAAAACTTTTAAAACTTAAAATCATTTTTTCGTAACCTTCTATAATCTTTCCGTGATTCAAATCTGTATTAAATGTTAAATAAATTGTTCTTGATGTGTTCTTAGGAAGCGTCCCAACATTTGGGATCGTATCATCGGAATCAATCGTTAATTTGTGTAGCTTACCATCTTGAGGCGTATGGACGGTAAAATATCTCGCTAAATACCACCCCCCTTTAACATAATCAGTAATTCCTTTGTATTTAATTTTAATATCTACATCTTTCATAATGAAATCTTTATTTAAAGAAACTGCAGTGAACGAAAAGAAATGTGTATAATATATTTCTCCATTATTTTCAGATAGTTGGCCCGTCATACCAGTTATCTTTAATTTTAATTTTGGTTTTTTATAATAATATAACCCCAAATTAATAAGTATAGGTAACCAAGCCAAGGCGCCGATTATGCTCAAAACAAAACCCTTTTCTTCTAAAGTCATACAAAAATCCCCTTTTTTTCTAATTATACCTTAGAGGATGTAAACGTTTCTAAATAATTTCTCAACCACTTATTTCTGAGCTATTGTATACGATTCTGTTTCACTCTCATGGATTCTGAATACAATTTTATTTTGCAATAATCGTTGCAGTTTGTAATGAATTTAGTAATTGATTTAAATGATTAGTCGCCTCTCTTACTTGAAGGAAAGATCCCTGCATTGGAGATTGTTCAATTATAGCGATTAGAATACCTTGCTGTTCTTCTGTTTCAAGTTGGATTCCTGATTGAAGCTGATTTTTTTTCAGTTCTTTAATTTTAATATCTCGCTTTTCGATTTCTTTTATAGCATCTTCGCAAACCAGCCTCAAATCCTCAAATCTTACGTTTTCTTTATCTAGTATTTCATTATATTCTTCAATTAACATACAAGTCACTTCCTTTATATTAAATATCTCTTGAAACTTCTGTTTGTAATCTACCTGACCAATTGATCGTGTGACCAGAAACCCCTTTTACTCTAATCTGGTAAGCATTATTAGAAATGATAACGTCTGCATCATATAAAGGATCACTTTTAAACTCCGGAGTAACCGTTAATGCACGAATAACAGGCGCTGCACTTCCTCGTCTTTCTATCAAGGCAGATATCTTAAATTTCGCTGAACCTACAGCATCTACCCTAAATCCAGTTATACTCACTTCAATACCGATCGAAGTATTCACTCCCAAAGGTTGAATAATGGCGTTGTTATCATCCAGAAGCAGCTGTGTTTGAATACCTGTAGTTGTTTGCCTTAGCAAGTGCATAGATGATTCAAAGTTATCACCAGTGGTTTTATGTTTGCCGGTAGAAAAAGCAGATTCTCCAACATTATTGGCTACAGCTGCTTTACCTCGTGCCATCGAGTAATCTTTCGTTGCTTTGCATTCATTACCTGCCAGAATGATTGCATGATTCCCGTCTATTGTGCTTAGATAGCTGTTGTAGATACCACTGAATTCTTTATTTGCCGCTGCTGTACCAATTCGACCATGCATAGACGCAATAGAGGCACTAAACCTTGAAAACAGACTGTTCATGTTTCCTGCCCCAGCAAAGTTGTAGCCCCCGCCATTTAGATACTCCATAAAGGTTTTTGTTCCGCCGACTATTCCGTTGTAATCTCCGTCCGTTACTTCATGGTAACTCCCACCCTGAACAGTTGTGTGAGTAGCAGCTTCGTGCACCTTAGTATGAAATGAATGAACAACAGATGCTAAACTGTTAATTACATTGTCATAGCCCTGTCCACTGGCATAGTGAGCAGATTTACTATTTGGGTCAATCAAGTTAGGCTCGAACACGCCAACTTTATCAAGAAAGCCTCCAATAATATTCTCGTTATTTCTAGACCCTTGCCCTACATATGCACCTCTGATCCCAGGGGATATCGCATTCCCTTTAAAACCTGTTACTACACTGATAGCTTCAAGCCCATCAGTTGATCCTGGTGTTCCTTCTTGCCATCGGAATACTTGGGTTATGTCTGCCAACTGCGCGGCAGTCTTATTGTGTTCGGCGTCTAATCGAGCTTTTAAATTGCCCCCATATTCCGTACCATCGGCACCCACACTTGCTTGAATTGCTTGTGGACTGGAGTCTCCACTCACAACAAGATTATTCAATTGCGTTTGCACATTTTTAGATTTATCTTCTGCAGCCGACGCTTGAGTCTTCGCTTCCCCTGCTAACACTTTGGCTGACTGTGCCTCCGGCAAAGCATTTGATGCCTCCTGCAATGCGCCTTCAATCTTTTCAAGGTTACGAACTTGTTTCTCTCTCTCCGCTGCTGTAAAGCCCACACCTGGACGTTCTAAATTAATCGGCACATTCATCCCTCCTTATACATATAAAAAAGGAAATTCGAATGTGATTTCGAATCCCCCTGATATTCCGCTGATCGTTATTGCATTGTTGCCTTCAACTAATGAAATCAAGCTGAATGTCGGGCCAGTAAATCCGACTGCATTCGTTCCGTTTCGCTTCGTAATCACGCCATCAATCGTGATGATGTCACCGACATTAAACGGCCCTTGATACCGCCACACTTCGTCACTGGTTGTATTTCTGACACGAATATCACTGCCGGTCGCTGAAATGGAGCGCAAAGTGATTTTTAACTCATGTTCACGCGGATCTACTTCGACGTTGCTTGGATTAAAGATGGAGAAGTTCGCTGATGAATGAATATAATTCTGCGTTGATGCTTCACCCTGTAAGCCCATGCCATAGCCCCATAAGCCTGAGTCATAGGTGAAGGCATCCAGTGAAGTTCCAATGCTTCTGGCGTATGTTGTGGCTGAATAAAATACCAGGTTGACCAGCCCGATGCGGCCATTTATCCGTTCAATGTCAAAATCCTCGACATCGACTTTCCACATGATGCCCGGAACTTCCTCATCAACCGCCCACATATCTTTGATTGGATTGAAGATGCTGTACAGTTCATTGCGCATCAGCTTATAGCCGAGATAATCCACCGATTCATATTTCAATCTGGCGTTGATCAAGCGACTATTGGTTGATTTCCCTAACGGAACATCGCCGTTATAGACTTTTTCTGTATAGCGTTCAGCTGTAACAGGCTCAGGAGTAATCTCGAGCCATGTCACGCCACGCAAGATGATTTCATTCATGTTTGGGTCATATAGCCGTACTTTCACCCCTTCACCCCTTTCAGCCATGCGGCATTGGTTGATGCGGCACCAAACAATTCTTGATTATGATCAAATGTGATTTCACTAATCTCTCGGCCATCCAGATAGACCGGCGCCGGTTGGATGATGATTGGTCGTTGTGCAGCCGTTGCTGTTTCTGCAGCTGCGCGTGATCGTCTCGGAAGCATTGAAGCTCCTACGCCGGAATTGATCGCGAACGGGTCGACGTTTGGAATCGCGGCATAGGCCATGCCTTCTGCTGCTTTGTTGATGCCAGATGCGCTGTCTTCCATCCCGCCTTCCAAACCTTCACCAGTCCACTCACCGTATTGATGCATGAGCTTCGATGGAGAAGCGATTTTAAGAATCTTCTTGATTGGTCCTGGAATATTGTCGTTTACCAGTGATGTGACAGCTGTTAGTAACTTGCCGGCCATTCCCTTGATGCCGTTGATCAAGCCCTGAATCATATCACGGCCCATCTGTGCGAGGTCGATGCCTCGGAAGAACGTCATGACGCTATCCCAGATATTCTTGATTGTGTCTTTGGTAGCGTTCATCTTGTCGCGCACACCGTTCTTCAACGCTTCAAATTTCGTTGTGACAGCACTCCTAATTCCTTCAACTAGATTCGACACAGTAGACTTAATGGCATTCCACGTATTCGTCATAAACGTTTTGATTGCGTTGAACACTGTTGTGACATTACTACGCAAGTTGTTAAAGCGTTGGATGACCAGGCTCACTAATGCAGTAGCAGCTGCAGTGACAAACGACTTAATCGCGTTCCAAGTGGATGTCATGAACGATTTAACAGCGTTGAAGATGGACATAATATTGCTCCGCAGACTGTTAAACGTTTGAACCACGAAACTCACGATGCTGGAAACCACACTCGAGAAGAATGCGCTAATTCCATTCCAGACAGTAGTGATGAAGGATTTAACGGCGTTAAAGATGGTGGTTATGTTGTTTTTGAGGTTTTCAAAGCCTTGCTTAGTTGATGCGACAATCGCTGTAATCACTGCAGAGAAAATCGCTTTGATAATTTCCCATGTGGTCGAGAAGAAGCTCGTGATGGCACCCCAAATAACAGTTGTGGCAGCGCGTATCGCTTCCCACTTCGCTGAAATCGATTGTGCAATCAGCGAGACTGCTGCAGATAAAACTGCCATGATAGTAGCGCCCCAGCTTGTAAAGAACTCAATCAGGCCATTCCAAATCGACACTGCTGATTCCTTTATAAACGTCCAAGCTTGGCTGAGCTTCTCTTTCACCAAATCCCAGTTCTGATAAAGCAATATGCCTGCAGCTACCAATAAACCGATCGCTACAACCACCAAGCCAATTGGATTGGCAAGCATGGCCAAGTTCATTTTCAACTGCGCTGCCGTCACCAGTAGCATAATGGCTCGGTACGCTGCCATGGCTGTGGTAATGACTTGATAGGCAATGGCCCCCGCTGCAATCCCGGCGAGTATTGGACCTAAGATATTCCAATGTTCAACCACCCACTGCGTCATATCAGCCAGAACTTCACCGGCTTTGCGGATGCCTTCCCCAATAGCTTCAAAGGCTGTGATAAATCCTTCTTTCAGCGAGTTGATTCTGTCTTGGTTTGTCGATGCCCACTCCTGAACCTTGGCCGACATATCGCCCAGAGAGTCAACGGCTTTGAGCACCCATTCCACTATCTTCTGCCCGAAGTCTGTAATCACCGGTATCATTCGTTCGAATGCCGGCAATAGCACATTGGTTAAAACAGGCGCAACAGCTGCACCGATGTTCATGGCGAAAGCGCTCATCATCGTCTTAAGGTTCTCCATGCCTATTCGGAAGTTGTTCGCATCGTTTAAGGCATCCTCACTCATAACGGCACCTAGATCATGCGCCTGGTCCTTTGCATCGGCCATGCCATCAGCGCCCATTGCAACGATCGGCGCTAAGTCTTGCCACGAGTTACCGAATAGGTCAGTACCCAGTCTAGCGCGTTCTGCTGGATCTTCAATACCGGCCAATGCATTCGTGAGCATATCCATTTGCTGGTCCGGCGTCGCTGCATTCAACTCGTCGTAGGTGACGCCCAAGCCTTTTAATGCGTCTGCGCCCTTGCCTGTCCCTGTTTCGAGTATGTTCATCGACTTGGTCAGCTTGCTTGAAGCCTTGGTCATGGTCTCGGTGTCTACGCCGGCTACTTTGGCCACTTGGTTCCACTCTTGGATGCTTGTGGTCGACATGCCGGTAATGGCGTTGAGGTCAAGCAGCCTATCCGCATGATCCCCAGCCTTTCCCGCCATTCCGAACAAAGCTGCACCCGCACCAATAGCGGCGGCGCCAACTGCAGCACCCGCAACAGCAATGCCCTTGGCCATGCCTCCAAATTTGCTTCCTGTCTTTTCTGCCTTGCCATCGACTTGATCTAAGCCCTTAGAAGCTTCATCCTTCAAATCGATCGTGCCGAACAGTTTAAATAGCTCTATGATTTCCACCCCCTTTTGGACAAAAATAAAAAGCACCTATTAGGCGCTCGGTTTTTTCAGGGTTTTCAAGATACTTTCCGCATCTTGAATGATTTCCTCGTCTGTTCGCTTCGTCAGTTTCTGTTTACGAGCGTTCAGTTTGAATTGTTCGAAGCTGATAAAGCTTTCTTTATCCATGTTCGGGAATATCGACAGCCACATATCCCATAGCCGTTCATCCTGGTATTTCTCCATTGCTTTCATGTAAAGCTCAGAGCCTTCTTTGAACGGCAGGTTCATGACATAGTCGCTGTTCGGGTATCTCGTAAGAATAAAGTCTAAGGCTGTTGTTTCATCGAGCTTGAAACTGATGTAAAAAAACTTTGCAAATCCGGTTGTTCCTTAAATTCTTTCATGACGTCCATCGTTTCTTTCATGGTGTATTTCTCAACGACAGATGGCTTTACGCCTTTCAGGTCAGCAAAGAATGCTGTGACTTCTTTCTCGGCATCCCCCACATTTTCGATAAAGGCTTGGAAGAATCTCGTTCCCATTTGTTCCATCGTCATGCCTTCTTGATACTCAAAGCGAACCTGCATTTTCTTCAAAATTCGCGATACCGTAAATACATCTTTCCATCCAAGTGCTCTCATCAATGATTCCTCCTAAAATTAAAACGGCCCCCATATAGGAGACCGTTCATGTTGGTTTATTCGCCTTCTGGTTCTGCTGCAGGTGCTGCGCCCGGTTCTTGCGGCCAGTAGATGACGAATGCTGATTCTTCTGCGCCAGCTTCGTCAATGTCAAAGTGTGCACCGAGGTTCAATGCCACCGTTGCTTCTCCTTCATCCTCTGTTGGCAGCGTAAATCCTTCCATCGACAAAACGTTTTTCAGCAAGATGATGATCGGTTTATTTGAGCCTGTGAGACGCGCCACCAAAGCGACTGAATCGGTGTAATCCGTTAGATCAATGCGGCCTTTGCCTTTGATTTCATCGTAGCCTGTGATGTCTGACTGCGTTTTTGTGGCACCTGCAATGGCCAGCGTGATGTTATCAGCTGTCAGCTCTTTCAGGTTCACAGTGAGATTGGCATCTTCTCGCACAAGAATCGTGTTGCCTTTCGCACGGCCCTTCACGCCATCTACTTCCACTTCGCGTGTTTCTTGCTCCACTACAAATTCATTACCACCATTTGTCGCGCCGAGCAATTCACCCGATGCTACTCCCGTTCCTTCTTCGAACACGAGGTTCTTATAAACAGCCCCAGCGTCCATCAGGTAGCGTTCGGCTGTTTTATTTGTATAGCCACTTGTTTTAACTGCCATCAATAATCAATCCTCTCTTCTCTTTTGACT
This sequence comes from Planococcus dechangensis, assembly GCF_042654465.1. Lineage (NCBI taxonomy): Bacteria > Bacillati > Bacillota > Bacilli > Caryophanales > Caryophanaceae > Planococcus > Planococcus dechangensis. The sequence goes on from NZ_JBHSGL010000005.1 coordinate 412,501, forward strand.
AAGTAGCGCAATTCTCTGCGCCTTACGTTTTTATCCGGATCTGGAATCATGCCCTGGCTGGTTTTCTGGAAGATGAGCAATTGATTGTCGTCCAGGTGCATATGATGCTGCAGCTTCTTATCCACCTCTGCCCACTTCTGCTCAAGGTGAACAGTGTCGCGATCTTCGAGATAAGACCACAGCGTCACTTCTAAAATTAGATTATCGCGATATTTGGTAGAGGAGCTCGGTGGCAATTTAAAGACGATGTAATCATTCGCAAACGACTCAGTGTCCTTTTCTTCGAAGAATACCGGCCATTCCACGGATAACCTTTCGAATATCACGGTGAAGACATCAATCATATTTTCCACGCCCCTTTGATCAGCGCCAGAATCGCTGCATGGTTGCTGTCGACGGCTGGCTGCAGTGCAGGTTGTGCGGGCATGCGAGAGGTTCCTTTCTCAAGCCAATAGGCATATTCGGCGCCGTTCCCGATCGTCACACTCGTATCGTCTACACGATAGCCCCATGAATCTCGGTAGTTGCCTGTATCTACAGCAGAATTGAGCTTGGCTGCCCCTTCGATGAACTCCCCGATGGCCGTAAGCGCTGCCCTCTCACTCGCTTTCATCGCGGCATTCACTGCCAGGCGGTACGATTGATAGTTTTTATTAGCCACTGCCGGTCACCGTCCTCTCCCAAATGAGGGAAACTTCGAGCTGCCGATTGAGGTTCATCGGATTGTCGACATAGGTCACACGATACTGCTCGCCGTTATCCAACACACGATCGCCTGCCTTGATGTCCTCAATGTCGAAGGAAATGAGGATATGGGAAGACGCGCGATTCAACGCATCAGCAGCCATTACTTCATTTCCAGACATCATATCGATTACAGCATCATCAAGATCCAAATGATTGGTCCACTCTGACCGCGTGCCACCGAAGCCATTACTGACAGTGGTGTAACGCTGAATAACTACCATGACAAGCGCCTCTTCAACCCTTTATAAACATCGGGCGGGTAATCTTGCGCATAGCCCACAGAATGCCGCGAGAGGCTTTCTGATGTGAGGCCAGTTTTACGGTTCAACTCGAACTCGACCATCTTCCGGATGTTTTTTCGATACGAAAGAGGCAGGCCGTCCTGGTATGCGTTGTTGCAATACTCACGAATGGCGTTCTCAGCTTCCTGAATCAAATCGTTGAGCCGTTCGGTCGTCACTTTGTCCGATATATCACTATTCCGACGCAGGTAATCCACGTCCACAATCGGTGCATAATTCATCTCACTCACCGCCTAACGCTTTGATCAGTTCGGGCTTCTTCATCGTCGAATAGCCTTCGATGTTTTGCTCCTTGGCCATTTCTTTCAAATCAACCACCACGTATTCGCTCAGCGGTTTCGCTTCAGGCGCTTGTCCTTCGGTGTCGACGTTTTCGGCTGGCCCTTGAGCTTCCGGTTGCTTTTCAGTCTCATGTCCTTCTTGCCCCCCGGCTTCACTCGTCCCTTCCCCATCGGTCTTTACCTCCTCGTTTTCAGGTGCCTGATTTTCTTTATGAACTTCCTCTTGTGACACAACTTCTTTTACTTCTTGTTGCTGCGTATTCTCTTTCATCTCGGTATTGGATGTTTTGGCTTTATTTCGCCGCATCCGTTGGAATGCTGTTGCGCTCAATGTAATTCCCTCCTCTGTAAATATAAAAAAAGAGAGGCACTTGGCCCCTCTTGTCATTAACCGTTCGTAATCATTTTCACGATACGAATTTGTTTTTGGTTGTATACGCGATCCCAGTTAGCCGCAAGTGCTAGTTCAGCATTACTTGGAGACGATCCAGCAACTTGTGCGGATTTGAACGCAACGCCGCGCGGGTGGAGAATCATGTGCTTGCGGTTGATAAGGATATCATCGCCAGCCAATGAATCGCGGTCTGTTTCAGTCTGCTCATCGGATGGTGTGCCATCAGCATAACCAATAGCTCCTGGTCCGAATAGATAAGATGTGTACGCTCCATTCGCAACCGGTACTCCGTCATCAACGATTACTCGCTTGCCATCGAACGTAGCAAACTCTGTGTTAGTTGCTGGATCAACATGATAATCCAAGAGACGCATGATTTTCAGGTTCGAGTACACACGAGAGTGAACCACAATAGCTGTCAAACCGCCCTGTGCATCGCCAAGCAACTGCGAGCCTTCAATAATGCTCTCACCGTCTGCTTTAACATCTGTATTTGTTCCACCTTCTGTCAAGTCCAATAGATTTCCGGACATGGATTCAGAAGCAAAGACACCGTTCAGCATAGCAATCGTTGTTGCTTGCATACGACGAGTCCAGTAGTTTGCAGCTAGGTCTCCGATAGCTGCCATTGGATCGGATCCAGCAAGTGCGCTGGCAAGGTCGTTCGTTGCCCAAGCTTTACCGCGTAGTAACTTAACAGCAACATCTTGATCTGCAGTGATTTTCCCTGGCGTCAAGGCGTCAATATCAGATAGCACTTCATCTTCGCCGTCCAGATCGTTCCAGAAAGGCATGTTAACTGTGCGACCGCCGCCTGATGCAAGCGTCTGGAGCTCTGGATTAGTGGAAATGATACCCGATTGATAGAGAGCAGAAAGCTCGGTCGTGCGATTTACAACATATGGGTTGAATACTTCTGGAACGATTACATCTGAAATTCTTGTTTTTGGCATTTGATTTCCTCCTGTTGGTCCCTAGCGATTACACTTGGGCCTTTAATGATTTATATCTCTCTGGATCTTCTTTTAGCAGCCGAGCCTGTTCGGTTAAATTGAAGTGCTCTTTACTAAATGGATTCTTACCGGCAGCTGGCGGTGTTTTGGTTGGATTAGGATTGCGCCCACCAAGGCTGCCGTTGTCTTCTTCGACAAACAAATAAGCGTCCGATTCCTTCAACGCCGTCAATTGATCATCAAGACCGAGCAACTTCTCGCCGTCCAGTTTGATGCTCTCGCTATCCAGCAGCGCTTTCACGGCTTTCGGATTGCGTACCTTGGCACCGTGCAGCGCCTCGTTCAACTTCGCGTCAAACGCTTGTTGTTGCAGTTTGCCCTGATACTCCGTGTCCTTGTCAGCGTTCTCTTTCTTCAAGCGGTCGATTTCGTCGGTCAACTCCTGGCTGTCTTTCGCTTTCTTGCCCAAATCAACAAGCTGATCGTCACGCTCTTTAAGCTGCCCTTGCAGCTCCTTCACTTCATCAATCTTGTCATTCAATCGCGAGCGCGGCACTTTGTCCTTCTCCGCATCATCAATTGCTTTCAAGACCTCTTCCGTGGTCACTTCGCCTTTAGCCAATTTCTCCAATAATTCTTTCATAATAGCCTCCTGTACGTTTTTAACGTGATCGACACGATAGGATTGTGTTCTGCCTTTTAACGCCGTTCAGCAGGGCGAGGGTTTGCAGCTTATGACTCTTCTGTTCCTCTAACGCCGTGCGTAAGGTTGATGTATTCGGTTTGTACATGGTCTGTCATATACGCCTTTTTGTAACCACAATGCAGAGTAATTGCTTTTTCTTCTAAATCCGGTTCACCTAAGTCCAAAACAAAGTATCTTTGGTTGTGAGTGAAATGCAGTTTATCAGCTTCGATATCTTCTGCCTTCTCAATTTCAATACAATTCGCTGGGTCTGCATATTTAGCTATTGTGCAACCACCTAAGTAAATACCTTGAGGACCGATGTAATCCTTTTTCTCTGGTGGAGTAGTAAGATTCACACTAAATCCAACTGAGCCATCATCGTATTCAGTGCGGTCAAAGTTGACCACTTCGATCGTTTCAGGCTCAACTTCTTGCAACATGCTAATTGCCATTTCAATCATTTTCTTTTTATCCACTTCAATCACTCCCATTCCCAATTTGCTATTTAACCGATAGCTCGAAGATGATGGACCACATCCTTCCTACCCGATAATGTAATCATCGATATCATAAGAACGGCCGAACCACATTTTCCATACGACGAAATGCTTTACGCCGTCTTCCTCGTAATGGGTGCGGTAGGTTAACGGGAGCAATTGCTTCAAGTACCATTTCATGTCCATCACCTCCCTTAATTCAATTTGTCGAGCAGAAATTCCATCTGCTTGAGCATTTCCTCTTTCGCCCCAACTGGTATCTGCGGATCGTCGAGCTTTTCCAAAATCAAATTGAGCTTGCTGATGAAGGTGAGCGCGTCTTTGAATGCGAATTCTAGCTTTTCACTCATGCTCTCGACTCCTTCCACTTATCAAACGTGGTGTAATCCACCGGCATAATCTTGTCCGGTTCGCCGTTCTTGCCTTCAATGACTGTGCCCTCACCTCTGATGCGTCTGGATGTCGGCGCATAGCCACCGACCACGCTGATGGTTGTACAGCGGCAATTGATGACGTTCTCTGCACTAGCAGCAGGGTCGCCTGGATGGTCCATCATTTCTCCGTCCACATCGAATTGCTCGTCCAGTTCAACGATTTGCCCGTCAGCAGAAGCGTGTGAGTCGCGTGTGCGATCGTCAACAGCAGCCACCCACTGCTTTTGAATCTTGATGCCCATATCCTGCGCTTCTTCCTGGGTGGATTGCTTAGCCACGCCTCGCGCCTTCTTCGATTCTGTCCGGACAATCCGCAGCGCATCGCCCCCGCCAATCTCCATCCGGTCCCGAACAGAACGGGCGGTGTCTTGGAAGGACTTACCCTGAATGAGGCCCTGTGAGATTTCCTGCTTGATCTGTGCGACCAATTTGGCTGCGTTGTCCTCATTGCGATTGATAAAGCCGATGCGGTCATAGTGATTGTTGATGGCTTCACGGACTTGCGATTTGTTCAGCATGGCAAAGTCGGCAGTTGCTTGAATGTCCTTCTCGATGACGAACATTTCACGTAGCCGCGTCTCTTCGAATTGCGAGACGATGCCACGATCGAGCGTTTTGGCTGTTTTGCCAGTAAGCTCTTTAATTTCCTGACCGATTTGCTTTTCAAGACTAGCCAGTCGATTGTATTTAATGGATTCAGCAAAGTTGCCATCTGATTTGGCATAAAGCTCAGCAATCTGACCGCGAATGTTTTTCAACGATTCGTTATACGCCTGTGTCAGCTCTTTCTCATAGCTGGATAACGATTTATCAAGCGCACGATTCATTCTCTCGCTTTCTTTACGACTCATCGTCATCACCCAAAATCATGCGGCTGGCGTTTTGCTCCTCCATTCGCATACGTTCTTGGGAGACATCAGCAACCCATGGATGATTAGACATCCGTGTTTCATCACTGATTACGCCGAGCGAGTTTTGTGCAATCGTCGAAGCTTCCAAGTCATTACGAATGCGGCGCTTTTTGAATACAAAGTCCACTGACTTGTAATCGAACTTGCCTTCCCCTTTAATCTCGAGATACTCACACAGGAACCAAAGCAGCTCTTGCAAGCCCGGACGCCATTTGCGTTCCAATGCCGATGCTTTCAGGTCGAGCAAACTATATAGGAATTCCAAAGCAACGCCCGATGGAGACTGACCAAACTTATCAGTCGAGACGTTCACGCCTTGCCCTTGAGTGAATAGCGATTCTCTGAGGTTCTCCATGTGAATCTGGATGCTGGCCATTGGTGTCTCAGCGGTCAACGTAGACACGCCACCATCGCCGGCCACGTTAATCGCTTTGTACTGTTTGAGGTTGCGCATAAACTCGCCCAGGTTCTCGCCCTCGTAATTCTTGAGCACATAGATAAGCTCCTGGATCTCGTCAAAGTTGTTCTGGTTGTCCGAAACACGACGGTCCCAAGCATCAATGATCTGCTTGTAGAATTGCAGGTCCGTTTTCTTCCGGGTGTTGTTCAAGAAGCGAATGAATGGAACCTTGCCCCATCCATAATCGAATCGTTCCTCTGTCGACTGCTTGAACACATGGAAATGACCGACTGGATTGACGAGCACCAAGTTGTCGATATCGAATTCACCGTTAAACGACCGATAGAACGTGACATCGTTCTCGGTATGATATTCAGCCACAATCGTATCGCCGTCTGGATAGTAGCGGATAAACGCTTTCAGACGCTTCTCTCGCTCGTCCTCCCATATCGGGATAGATTGTTCTGCCGGAATGATGAGGAAGTCAAATTCGCCATCCTCGTCAATGTAGGGATGTAGCCACTCCTGCCCTTTGTTTGAAACAGCTGTGCCAATGTCGATGGCCGCATCGTCCCATTTCTCTCCGAGGTGCTCGTTGATCAGCAGAGTGAGGTCTTCGTTATCTGCTACAAAGTTAATGGGATTGCCCAGCAAGTAATTCACCTTCTGGTCCACCAGCAACTTGTGCCAGGCGTGTGGAATCTTGTTGTTCGGCTTCTCGGGGTCTTCGATTTTCGTATCGTTCACATACATGTATTGCTTGCGCTGCAGAATATCGTTCTCAACATCGTAATAGCGTTCACCGTCTATCATGTGCCGGATGTCGTGATGCTCGATGGCCAGTTTGATGGTCTCAGCTACCGAGAGATTGGCGCCTTGCAAGATGCGTTCATTCAATTGCTCTGTATGGGTAATGGAAAACGGGTCCATGCTTTCACCTCGATTATTTTAGAATGGTCATGCCTGATGGATTCATGTAATGCGCGCCGCCATACCGCAAAGCAGCCATCGCATCGTCGAATACATCGACTGGTTCATCTGTATATTTGTTTAACTTCTCATCCTTGCGCCATTTCCATTGCTGGATTTCTTTGATGGTGTTAACGCATGACGGATGAATATGGATAGTTCGCTGTTTCAGCCAGTCAATTTGCGCTTTAACACTGCCTGGTCCCTTTTTAACGGGATACGCTTTGTATCCTGCCTTCTTCCACATTTTGATGCGGTCAGGCTCAGCGCTATCACAGGACATGCGGTGCTTTTTGGTCAATTGATGGCTGTCAGCAAGCTTGATTAGCTCGTCAGTATCCTTCTCATGCTCGTAAATCTCATGGCAGACATAGATGTCGCCGTCTTTGTAGCCGAGCGTCAGAATGGCGTTGGCGTGGTTGAAACCAAAATCCTGGCCATAAACCATGCTGTCGAATCTGGATTCGCTCGTATCGAATTCATGAATGAGTGTATTCTTAAAGATTAAGCCCCCAACCTCTCCCCATTCACCCAATCCGTATATGCGATAACCGTCCGGGTCCTGATTCTTCCGGCGTTCCATGCGTCGCTGGTAAGCATCGTCAATGAATCGGTTTTGCAAATAAGTGGAGTGATGAACAAAGATGTCCTCGTCTTGATAATCAAAGTATTTACGCTTGATCCAATGTTGCGAGGAAACAGGGTTGAACGTCATTGTGATTTGGTAATAGAGATTAGGGTTGTCCAGTAGACCACGCAAACGGTCATCAAGAATATCGATGTCCCCTTCGCTTAATTCGGTCGCTTCCTCTATCCATATCCACGTGAGTTTGCCGGACGCGAAGTTGATGGACTTTAGCTTTTCTCTATCCTTCTCGTGCTGGACTCCCCGGAACACAACCTCGCTGCCAGTCACTAAGCACTTTAGAGTCATGGCGCTTTCGTTTACATGCCAATAACGGTCTGCTTTGTCACCGTAGATCCGATTGATTGCGCCTTTTAACTCCGAAAATGTAGAAAGTCTGTTCGACACATCCACTTTACGAACGCACAGCAAGTTTGCGCCTTTGTACTTCGGATCAGACAGCTTCAAGATGTAATCCTGCGCAATGTTCACCGACTTGCCAGAACCAGCAGAGCCCTTTAGAGCCCTATAACGCTTTCGGGTGTGGTTGGCCGGTTTAAATCCTTTGTTGAAGCTGACTTTAACTTCCGTCATCGTCCCCATAGTCGACCACCACGCTTATACCAAGATCTCCATCAACTTGGTGCTTGTCTGTGAATAGCGCATATCGTTTGCCGAGTAATTCAGCAGCTTTTGTTCTCGCCATCGTGTCTGCTCTCTTTTGGTGCCGTTCAACACTGGAACCAAAATCCCCATCACCAACGACCAGGAGTGCCTCGTCCTTCACTTCCCCTCTCATTACGGACGTGAGGTATTGGAGCACTTCGTCTTGCTCAGCTATGGACTCTTTCTTCAGCTCTTCCATTCGCTCGTCTATATAAGATTTTATTAGGGGTTTTCTGAGGTTTTCGCTTCCTGTTTTATATGCGCTTTTCGAATTGTACCCAGCATTGATAGCCGCTTGAGTAATCTCTCCAAGCCGAATGTACTCATCCGCAAACCGTTGTTGTTTAACCGTCATCTTCACCATGTATCACCTTCTCTGCGCTATTTGCGTTCTAAGACATGTATTGCCGGGCTTTTAACACTGCCCATAATCAGGTGGGGCTGTGGAGGGATTTGCCGGTTGCCCTGCATCCCCTCTTTTATTCTCCCCTTCATTTGAGGTCACTTCGTATACCATCCGTATACCATAGGGAATTCAGGCTTCTTTTAATACGAGCTTAGAAATCTTGCTTTTGGCTCGATTAATAGCGCCCTGTACACGGCTTTTGGAAACGCCAAGCTCTTGAGCAACCTCTTCAAAACTCATTCTTTTAGCAAAGTGGTAGATATAGCATTCTCTCTCCCGTAACGACAATGACGCGAAAATATCAGCCAGAATAATCTTCTCTTCGGCCGTCATATACAATTGCTTCGGGCCTTCTTCCAGCTGCTCGGTGATGTCCGGAATAAAGTCCATGCTCGAGAAGGATTGATGCTGGTATATACTCTTTTTATCGATGCCTTTATATGTGCCTGGTTGTCTCCCGGTCTCCAGCCATTCCATCGAGAAGTTCATGCTTTCAATCATGCTGTTGATCTGCGTGAGGTCCTGCTTGCTATGAAAGTCGTTGCGATCCAATCGGTCTCTACGTCGCTCCAGGTCTTTTTTGTGAATGCCGTATTCGTGTAATAGTTCATCTGCCCATACTTTCATCGAAGGACCTCCTCTGATTTTGAGAATAAAAAAAGAGGACACCAAAACAGCGCAATGCTGTACTGATGTCCTCCGGTTTGCCGGGGGGACTTATTCTATTTTCAAAGCTAATTTCTTTGATTTTGTAAATAGCATTCCCGAGATTTCATACTCAAGATATAGTTTTTTTCCTTTTTGATAATCTAAATCGCCAACTTTAAATCCAAAGCCAATTGGCGCCTTAACTATACTTTTTGCGGGAATATTAAGATGATTTAGATCATCAAATACGATGTTTCCTACCATGTTCTTTTTCTCGGTTGGAGTCTTTAAATTAACAGTTCTATTTCCTGCTTTAATTCTCAAGTTTTTTATAGATTTACTACTTTCTGAAGTATTTTCAAAAAGAATTGAGCCTCTAAAATCGTGGCCTAAAAGCGAATATTCTTCACCTCTATAACCTTGGACCCCTGGAAAAGGACCACTGTCATAAGGACTGTGTTTGAATTCTAGCGACTCTGATTTCACGGTACCGAAATTTCTTAGAAAATAGCCACTGAATAATCCTATCACAGCACCAATAATTCCTTGAAATTCTTTCAAGTATTCTAATACAATCAAAAGTCTCCCCCCTTCGCATCACTTAAAGAATTATCGTGAAGCTTTCATATATTCTGAGATTTACCGATTGAGTTATTTTTTTCTTCGGTTATCGAGAGTAACTCCCTCTGTTCATTATCATTTATGATTTTAATATTGTTTAAGGACGATTTTAATTGATCGTGATATTTGATAAATTCACTATAATTTGGGGCAGCGTAAATTTGGTCAAGTGGTGATGACTGATTTAAGTCTCCGTTAATATGAGGAGCTAAGCTGCTTAAAATTTTAACTATCTCCTTTGATCCTATATATTCTTTGTAGTAATCGAAAGGAACTACTTGATAATTTAAAGTATTTAATTCTTTGAGTGTATTAGTTAATATTCCGGAGTAGTTATTTAGAGCACTGTGAGTTTTAGGTAAAAATCTAGATTGTTTAGAATTAGCTATATCATCTTCAGTTTCACCTATAAAGTGCTCTCCCCAATATACTACTGCGTTAACTCTAGCAATGTAATCAGTTCCAACTCTTAAGTGTGAGTTAATTTCATTTATTTTGCTATTAATTTCCCCACTTCTTATTTGTTTTTCTACAGATAGCAGAGTAAAGTACCCTGCCCCGAATGCCCCTACAAGAGCTCCTCCAAAAGTTCCTAAGGCACTAAGCAGACCAGAACTATACTGATGGCTAAAACTTCCACTTAACATTCCGCTTAAAAGTATAAATATGACTGTAAATAAAATAATGATTATAATCCACAGCACTCTTTTATCCAATAACTCATCCAATCTTTTAGGTTTCAAAAATCCTCCCCCTCTTCAAATCGCACACGCGCTACTTTCCCTTTGTTCGTGATGATTTTTGTTTCGGCATGGGGATGAAGTTCTGCGTATCTCGCTTTCCCTTGATCGATGACCAGGAAGCATCTTTCCGGTAATTCCATTATATCCAATTCTAATATTCCTGTCTCCGAAATTTTAACATCTTGTAAGCGCATTGGCCCCCTCCATCCTCTATCTCTTCGTTTAGTAACTAATCAACACAACGACCCTCGGCGTCATGCTATAAAATTTCTTTACTAGCAAACTCACAACTTGGCTGTCATCCTGCCAAATAATCTTGGAAAGCCCATCCTTAACGCCCTTGGCCAGATTATCAACGTCCGGCTTAGTAGTCGGCAGCAACAACCCTGCAGCAATAAGCTCCTGTTTCGGCAGCGTGTGATATTTCTTAGGTGTCGGCTGATAGAATGTCAGCTCTAAGTGTATCGGCCCTGTAATAAGCTCCTGTGGCTTGTGCTGAGATGCAACGAGCTTCACGTATTGTTTGAAGTCTCGGGATTTGGCTGGATCGTAAAGAACCGTCTTGCCGGTGAAGCTTTTTCCGGCTCGGGGGCGACCCTGGGCGACTGGTTGTCCGACTATTTCGAATGCGATTTGGTTCATTCTAAAATCTCAGTAACCACTTGACTTAAATCTGACACCCTTACATACTTCCCAATTCCTTTTCCTTCTCCGAAAGTAATTACGGCCGTTGAATCATTTTGAAATGCGTCTGAGACCAGTTGGATAATTTTGGTATGCTGTTGTTCGGTGGCTTCTTGAATAACCTTTTCTTTTTGTCCACTTTTATATGTCAACTCGTATTTCATTTTCAAATTACTCACCCCTCAATTAATCTGCAGCAGCCGATCATACTCGTCAACAAGTCTGCGTTCTTCCATATCCTCAAAATAGCTTTCTGGCTTTCCTGTCATGACCGACAGTGTAGTGATCATGCCTTGCTTATCCTCTTCGTTCATCGTTCTGCTCCTTTCGGTAAACGGCCCATTTGCTGCAGCCGATGCGTTCGCTCTTTAGGCGTAAGCTTGTGCCGGTTCCTTTCTTTCTCCGTGGCCGCGACGTCCTTGCGGTAGCAGACCCCATCAATCAAGATGAGAGTCGGGCTGCCGTTTTTCACTTTCAGGACTTCGCCTTTGACGGAGAGCTTGTCGCCTGGCTTATACTCAGTACGCATTTTTTTGACGTTCCCAGTTTGTCTTATTCTTAGCCAGATAAGCCTCGGCTATTTGCTCCCAGGTAAATCCTAGTGCCTCTCCAAGCAGCAGGAATGCTTCGAGCAACATTGAGTAATAAACAGTAAGCGCCACCGGACCTGTATCGCCTCTGTATCTGTACGTCTTGCTGAGAAGTGCGATTTGCTCGTTAACGAACAAGAACATGTCAACGGTGTTGTGCAGTTCTCCTGCATACTTGCCGACCAAATGATATTCCTTGAATTTGAGCTCGTTGCCGATCGATAGAACGAAGTGGATGCAGTCGACGTACTCCTCGAGTAGAGGGTTTTTGTCACCGCAATATTTACTTCCTTGAGATTCACAGTCCGGACAAGGTTGGCCAAACATAGGCTCGTATTGCAATCCATCACAAGTCGTACATTCTTTAAACATTTGTCTGTTTGTTCTCGGCTCCTGGTCTGTACTCCAAAACTTCCAAGACCGTTGCTCATTGCTCAGCTCCCCTAATTCCGTTTGCAAAGCCAATAACTTCTTGGCTATGCGATTCTCCCCAGGCTGCACGGGATGTTTCAACTCAATCTCCGCATCCAATTTCTTCTGCATTTCAAACAGTTCGATCAGTTCCATGATTTGGCCCCTTTCCGTTTCTCCGTTTTATCACTTAACTGCTGAATCTCCATGCCTGCCAACATCCCCGTAACCAGAGCCACCATCATGCCGCCGATTAGAATTCCAATCATTCTATTTCCTCCTTCATCCGTATGATTTAAGTAACCAAGATAAAAACATGAGGCATCCGAGTGCGATGCCGGCCAGTATGATTGTGGTCATTTATGCACTTCCTTCTTGCGCTATATGGTCGGATGGTTAATCATCCAAGTTTGAATAAAATTCAACCATGTCTTCGTATTCTTTATTTCTTGCATTTTCGTATTTTTCACGTTGTCTGTTGATCTCCGCTATATCTTCACCAGTCGCTTTAATGATTTCGCAATCATAAATGCATTTCAGGTCATTTCCAAAGAGGTGGTAAATGCTTTCGGGTTCATCGTCCGCTTCCGTAATGAGGATTCCTGGACACTCGCTCATGTAGGTGTATAAGCCGTTATCCTCTTCAAAAAACTGAGGTGTAAGCATGATTGTTTTGCCTAGTAAATATGGCCGGCCAGTTCTTTCGCAAAAATCTTCACCGAATTTAACCTTATCTCCGTTTTTCATACGAACACTCCTTTTTACCGATTGCATTGTTCAACTAAAAGATTAGTAAGACCATGGCTCAATACTTCCTGTTAGAAAGTTGTCGATGAAGTGTTGCTCACAATCTTCACAGGTATAAATGTCTCCGGTGTGTTGACCTGAATGCGCTCTACCGGTATCAATATTGCTAAATGTTGTATCAGTCAATTCGATTTCTTGGTCACAATTAATACAATTCACTCTATTCACCCTTTCGGTGTTTCCGTCTTAGGCGCGACAACTAAAGCCGGCGCCCGACACTCCCCAATTTCTCGCTTAGCGCAAAAACCAAGTCTTCATCCCCCACATGATGCTCCAGAGCTTTTTGCAGCCGCTGGATCTCCTGCTTGAGGTGACTGATGGTCTGATCTGATTCTTTTTGTAATGCGAGCTTTTCGTCACGCCATTGATCGCCGCGTAGAATTTCTTTATGGATTTTCACTTTCAGTTCAGCGTTGTTTTCCTCCAGTGAATCGATACGGTTCAGCAGCTTCTGCTTGATCTGCTCGTATTCGCATTCTGGTGGCCGAATTACGTATTCAAGTGGCAGGATGGGCATCGGGTTCGCCTCCATTCAAAGCTTTACTGGCGATTTCACCAGCGTCACCGTTGACAGTGTATTTTACGTGATGCTTATTTCCATTTTCATTGAAATTAATGCGACCCCAATTCGCGGCATTTGAGTAAAATTCTAAAGCTTTGCGCAATCGAGAGTTTTCAGCAATCAATTCTCTTCGGCTGAATAACGGATTAGGAAACGTCGGATTAACCTTGGCCAACAGTTCAACGGTATTTGCATTTTTCGATAACTCCGCATGCATATCTTCGATGTCGCCGTAACCATTGTCAGTCCAATATGATTTTGCGCCTTTAATTCTTCCGACTTCTACGTAGCCATCTGCATCATTGATATAAAGCAGAACTTTGATGAACTTATTGCCGTTTTTTCTTTCGCATAATTGATAACTAAAGTCAGGCGTTGTTACGATATTCATTCCACTTCCTCCAATCGCTCATCCAATTTCTCATCCGGTACCAACCGCAGCCACACAAACCCGATAACAATCGGCGTCAGAATGGATGTAGCCATCACCAGATTAAACAGCTCTACAAACGTCATAGGAGTTTCCAACCTTTCTGGCGTAAAATTTTGACAGCAGAGGGCCGAAGTGGTTCATAAATCGTGACCCGCTGTCTGTCTTCCCAACGCCACATCATTGTCCAGCGCGCTTTGCTCATGCCTTAACGTTTGCCTTCACTTCAATATCGCGACGGTAATGCTCTATTAAAATCAGTGAGCGTATGTCGTAGTAGCTCATTTCTTCCAGCGCTTGGCCGCCCGGTCCAAAATTTACTCCATAGCCTCTCAGCTCGGTGATCCAGTTCTTCATGTGAATGTGCGCGTTGTGTTTCATCCCCTTCGCCTCCCCTTTTATTTGTCGAACGGTTTGAATGATTCGGCTGGGTAGATGCCTTTGATGTTTCCGCGATGCCATGCCTCGAATGCGTCCTCGCTCGATAAGGTGTGACCGATGTTTGTGAATGCGTCGACTTTGTACGGATAGCCGAAGTCGCTGCTGATGATAATGTCTCCGGCGTGAAATTCAGCAATGTCATCCCGATCTAGTTCATGTAGCCAGTAGATTTCTTCTGGAGTGGCGTGGCGTAATGCGCTCTCTACGTAATAAAGGCCATTACTTAACTCCACACTGTACTCTTCACCGTCCATACTCACGACTGACAAGATGCTCTCCCCAGTGCTGAACTTGCGGCTGTAAACGTTGACGACTTTATCATCTGCATTGAATTTTGGTTTTCGAATTTCATAACCGACATAAAGCGCGCGGGCTAGTTGAGAAACCCCTAAACTTTTTAAATTTGGATAGGGCAGTTCATTTTTAGAATGCAAATCAACTGCATAATCCGCGTTCTGAATTTGACTAATCAGTTCTGCTTGCTTCTGCGTCAAAATAACCTTCTCGCTCACGCCGCCACCTCCATCGCCAAATGCTTCTCCAAAATAGCAATCGCTGTTCTCCGGTTCGGATGCAGTTGGCTCATAAGTTCCTCACAACGATCTTCCAATGTTCGGTCGTTCTCGCCAGTTTCCTGCCAAATACCCATGGTGATTACGAGCTGGCCCAGTAGGTGCTCGCGGTTGATGATGTAGTCCATCCCCTCGTCCTCCTTCTAATCCGTGAAATTAGTTAGTTCCTGCACCCATTCTTTCGGATGCTCATGCATTTCGATTTTCGATGTGCGTTTAATGCTGTTCGCGTATGAATGGAGCGTCTCCAGAATATTCATTTCTTCTTCCAGTGAAATTACTCTGACGCCGTGAACGATTTCCGTCTCTTCTGCCCAGTAATAACGATTCATCTTGTGCGGCACTTTTCTTGCTGCCGATTTGATGATTGCTCGCCATCGCGTGCTTTTCATCATCAACCCTCCTAAAAATCAATATTTTTACGGCGCTTGTCCGATGTTTTTTCGAATTTGATCAAGAAAGTGTTTTTGAATAACCTCGATGTGGTCCGTGCTTCGTACACCCATTCCAGCAAATCCCTCGATAAGTTGGTGGAGATAATAGTCGGCCGATCTTGGCGTGCCTGACCAATCGCGTTTAATATGCGAACGATGAAATTAGATGCTTTTTTCTGTTCTTCTATCCTTTCTGCGATTGAGCCAATTTCTGCACCTAAATCATCCAATACCAAGTAATCAACTTCTGAACAAAGACTGATGAAATAGTTCTCGGTGAACTTGCTGTGCTTGTTGTCGTAACTATCACGTGTCAGACGGAGCATTTCGTCAAAGTCGATGAATACGCACTTCTTATCCTTCTGGCCACTTTCGTTCAAGTTGCGCAGAATGCTCATGCCTAAATGGGATTTGCCGGCGCCTGGTGGTCCTGTCAGCCAGGTATTGAATACTTCGCCTTCTTTGTACTTTTTGAAGGCATCCAGCGCCCGTTCTTTGTTTGCAATTTCTTCTGGTATCACAGCATCGAAATTACCGAACGCGGCATTCCAAAGGTCTCTGTCCTTGATGATGCTTTTTTCTTCTAAATACCGGTGATTCTTGCGGTTCAAGAAGGCATCATATTTTTCTTTCTCAATGCGAGCGATTTCTCGATTCTCGGTTTCCAATGCACAGATCGGGCAAATCTCTTCGCCCTCGACCAGCATCATTTGAATGGGCTTCTTATGAACTTCGCTTTCACAAATATTAGAAGTTAATTCCATCTTCGTATTTTGTAACAGACTGTTGACGTCCATTAGACGCTGCATTCGCTTTTCCCCCTTTCGGCTTTTGGTTCAGGTAGGATTCGAACTTCGTGCCGAAAAGCGTTTCCGGTCTCAAGAATTTGCTCATAGCTGAATCGTTACGCCACTCTGCCGACTTCACATCGATGACTGTTTTAAAGTCCATGACGGTGAACCCTTCTTGCAGTCGAGCGTGGATCAAGCCCTGCGTTTTCTTGGTAGTGGATTTGAATGCAGTTCCGGCCTGTTCATTCAAGTAATCAATAATGGTGTGATACGGAAGCGCAGGAGCGTCAGCGACTATATCTCTTGTTGTATTCTCTGTTGTATTCTCTGTAGTACTCTCTGTTAAAGAAAGTGACATTTTGTCATTATCGTTAGTGACATTTTGTTCTATTGGAAAGTGACATTTTGTCACTATCGAATCTACCAATTTGTCATAATCCAATTTGTAGTGGACAGTTGGAGCGCCATTAGCTTTCTTGATTGCAGTTTCTAAAATCCCCAAAGCTTTTAGTTTTTCAACGGAATAGCGAACTTGCCGCTTGGTCAGGCAAATTTCTTCTTCCCACTCTTCGTAGGTTTTATAGAAAAAACCGTCTTTTCTTTTCGACTTATCTGAGTAAAAAACAATCTGGTTAAGCAATACGGCAGTAGTTAAATCGCCAGTATATTGAACATAAATTCGGGGAACTGTGAAGACGTTCTCTTGTCCGCTTAGCCTTCTTGTAAGCTCCCTCATAGCTTTGTAATTACTCATCCCTCTTCCTCCTCTAAAAAAGAAAGGAGAGTCCCTCAACTCTCCCTATTTGCTTACACCAATGTTTGTTCGTGTGCGCTTGGCTTCTTCGGCTTTTCCTCTTTTTTTGTTTCCGCGACTTCCGGTTCCGCAGTTTCTGGCTGATCATCCATGACTGTATAGTCGGTAACATCGATGACATCGCTCATATCTTGGCTGAGCTCCGTCTTGATCGTAGAGTCAGCTTCGACTGTCTTCTGCAGCTCAATGGATTTCGGAGCATATTTCAAGACTTCTTTCAGGACCGTCTTCTTGGCCATTGCGTCGTAGTTGGTTTTCCAAGGGCTCGTCCAGCCTTTTTGCACGGCCTGCGAGAACTTCTTGGAGTGGAAATCAATGCGCTCTCTTGTCCAGTAAACAAAGTCATATCCGCCATTCTGTAAGTGGTACACGGCATAATAGCCAATTGGTTCACCAGTCGGTACCGGTGCAGGTTTGTGGACCAAATCTTTCACAAGGCCGTAGCTGAATGAAAATTCATCGTCTTCATAGACTTCGTGAGCGTAAATCGCTTTGTATTGCCCGCTACGGACTGCTAAGTCAATCAGACCCTTGTACCCTAGCTGGAACTGAACTTGCTTGCCATAAGGAATCAGGTAAGCCTGACCAAGCCCTGTGTTTGGTTCGACGCCGAGCTGTGCAGATTGCATGATAGCTGCCAGGAAGGATGTTTGGTCGCATTCCAGAAGCTTTGGTGTCGTACGGACAGCCGTTAAAGCGATTCGAGCGATGCGATCCGCATCCATGTGTTTTGGTAGAGCTCGTTGAATTTCTGGGCCCATACGCTTGAGTAAAGCGTTGAGCGTTTGTTCTGGCTTGACCTCTTTGTTGGCCACGCTGTTTTTGTTCTGTCCTGCTAATTGGTTTTTGACTGCTTCGTTTGTTGCCATGAATGTTTTCCTCCTATTGAACCGTGAACCGACGGGCGGTCGACGTGTTCGTGTATTGTTTGTATAATTTCGGGTGATCGGCTTTCAGACTCTTCGTATCAAGTTTGTTGGTCTGATAGCTTTTCCATTTCACAACCCTATTGAGCGTGAAGCCTTTTTCGTTCTCGCCCATCATTGCTTTTATTTGATTCTCATATTCCTGTTTTTGAGTTTTGCAGATTTTCATATCTTCATTGAGTTGATCAATAGCATCTAACATTTGCTCGACGTCTTTGCCAAGCTTGATTTCGCTGGTCGGATTTTCTTCCGGATACAAGGCTTTCAGTAAGTTGCTAGAAGCATCCGAGCCATCAAAGACTGGCGGTTCTTCTGCAAGAACATGATTAACCCAAAAGTCTTCTTCTATATCAATGAGGTATTGAATCAACTCTTCATCCCGTTCGATTTTTTTATGGATGAACTTGTTTCCTCCGACAAGTACTGCGATATGCCATGCTTTGTAGCCTGTTACCGCCATGTAGTGCTGACATTGGAGTAAATACGCAGCCGGGACTTCTTCGTCCTCCCACTCGCCTCTCAAGTACTCAGAAGCTGTTTTGCATTCCAATCCTTCTTCCTTACCAACAATCAGCCGGTCAACGTTCGCCAACATAAACGAATGTTTTGGATGCTGGAGGATCGCATTCCGTTTCCGGACTCTGATGCCGGTTCGGATAGTGAACTCTTGAGCCACGATATCTTCCATGACATTGCCCCAGTATGCTGCCTCGCCAGCCGTATCTTCTTCGGGGGATTGACCGAGCTTTTCAAGATAAACACCGACTGGCGACTTCCATTTGTTTAAACCTGCAATGGCTGACACGTCACTGCCGCCAATGCCTTTTTTTCGCTGTTCAAGCCACTCTTCACGGCTCAAGTCTCTCGTATCAGCAAGTAATAATGCCCGCATTGATATCCCTCCATTTTCTGTGCTAAAATAGCGGTATAGAATGTTTTTACAGCCCACGCCAATGGGCCTGTGTAGCCGGTTGCTTTTATGCAGCTGGCTATTTTAATGCCTTGAAGAATTCCGCGCCGACCACTTCAATTAAGTAGTCTTCCATGTTGTCTTGAAGAACCACTCGACCGGCCTTGTCTTCGAACCAAGTATCACCGGACTGAATCTCTGAACCGAAGTGATCTTCAATCGGATGATCGTTCTCTACTTCGATTGAAATCTCCGAGCTTTCAAAGCGTGAGTCTGTAACTGGATAGCCTGTCAGCATGCAACGTTCAACGTCTGGATGATGCATTCTCTTCACCTCCCTCTGATGGTTGAATCCCATCAATCAGACCAGGAACGAAAAAGGGGGAACATTCCTGGGCTGATTGACGAGAGCCAAGGCTCTCGGTACAATAGCAGTAACCTTACTTTTACTTACGGCGGCTGAGCTCTAATCTCAGTCGTCGTTTTTTTGTGCGTTTATCGAGCCGAACTGCGTGCCGATCAAGAAGCAAATGAATCCCACAAGACCAGTAGTAATGAGCGTGTGTAGAGCTTCGCCGGCTTCGATCATATTAGGTAACCTTTCACCTTGAGCTGCGTGTAATGCTCTTGCCACTCTTCGTTATAGCTGAGGCCAGCTTCGTCACAAAGGACAGCCAGTGTATGCTCAAGCGCCGTGACAGCTTCGATGATGTGTTCAGCCAACAATTTCGCTTTCGGCCGTTCCCATTCGGATATGTTTTGCAATGGTTTCGCAAAGCTAAAGGCTTCAAGCGTGCCGAGGACTTCTTTCACTTCCTCGATGGTCTTCTCACGTACCGCCGAGCGATGGCCGTCGAAGTTCGGGCCGTTCAGCCGCATCGGGCCGGTTTTGGTGTATTCGTTTCTGAGTGCAAAGGCGAACCAAGGATCTTCAAACTTGGTCATGAGGTTCTGTGCTACATCTTGCGGCACTCTTGCGCGACCCGTTTCATATGCTGATATGGACTCGCGCGATGTATTGAGCTCCATGGAGAGTTGTTGCTGCGTCTCCCCTTTACGCATTTCCTTGAGCATTTCACTTACTTTTGATTTCATTTTTCTCATCCTCTCTGGTGGTTTACCATTTCATATACAAGTTAACTTGCTGATTACCAACGAATTCTTATGGCCGCGCTATAATTAAATTACAGACAAGGTGCGACGCTTCTTTTGAAGTGCCGGCGTATTAGCTTCAATCCATTTGAATAGTTCGTCTGTATTAATCCGGACCCCGAACTCTCGACTCACTGGAAAGTCAGTACGTCCAAGAAGTTCACTCATTTTTGTCTCACTCACTCTGAGTAATGTCTTTGTCTCTTCACGCGTTAGGAAGCGCGGCAGCTCCTCCCTCGGAGCCATCTGCTTGATCGCCGCATGTACTTCCGAACGAACCTCATCGCGAATGACTTGCCGTAAATCCTCGACGGTTAATGTCACGAGCATAGTTTCCACGTTTATCACTCCTCCTGGGCGCTCCCTCGCGCCTTTTTTCTTTCTCCTTATGTTCAAACAGTTAAATTTGCCCTTTCTTAACTCTGTCGGACAATGCGCGGGAATAATTATCAATGCGTTCTTTTCTTTTAGGTTTCTGAGTTTTTGAAAGATATCGTTCAACCTCTTTATCACTGATATAAGATAGTCGAGCCATGAATGTTTTCATCGTTTTAATGCTCCTTTTTTATTTCTATCTCCTGTTCAAATAGCTAGACGTTCAGACAAGAACTTATTGATGAAGTACACCTGGCCCTTACCAGTGACCTTCGTCGTCTTGTTTACAGTGATTAGTCCGCTGTTGTGATTGATTGGCGTTTCCTTAACTTCGAACAACCCCAAATCCATGCTGCGTTGTGTCGGTGTGTTCCGATCGCTTCCGTGCCGGCGTACTAAGTACCCCTTTTCTCTCATCCATGCGTACAAGCGGCGTTCTCCGGTATCAATTCCGTTCTGTTTGAGCAATACCGCAAGCTCTCTCATAAGAATTGATGTTTTGCTGGCTTCCACTGATTCAGCGAAGAGCACTTTAGGCTTTTGCGTTTCAATTTGCATTTCTGCTACTCGGCGCTTCTCTTGCTCGTCTTTCAAATTGTTCAGCAATCCGATCGCAAAATCCGGATTAAGGATGGCCTGTTGAAGTGTGTCTGGTGTCATGTATGCACCGTGCTTTCGGATGCTTGGGAGAACTTGATCAAAAACCCACTTTTCAAATCGTTCTGCTTCTGGCAATCTCGAATTTGTAATCAGTCGATAAAGATTTCCTTCGTTTATGAATTTCTTATGTTGCGTTCTTCCTAATGAATCGATGACCTCGTGAAACACGACCCCATCTTTTTTACAGTGGCGATTGATTGCATCACTTGGATTTGAGTAACCAAGTTTCTTTGCAACTTCATTTGCTGGAAAGTGAATCTTGTCTTCCGCCTGAAGGACTTCTAGGTTTCCGAATCTATTATGGGAAAATGTTTGCAGACTATTCATTCTTTCGCCTCTTTTCTTTGTTATAATTTTCCTATCTTAAAATGATAGGAGGTGTTTCACATGAAGCTTGATCAAGACTGCGTTCGTGATCTTCTGCTAGTATTCGAAGAGCATCTTGGACTTAATGATCGTCCCTTCGTTTCAAAGTTTGTACCGACTCACTTAGAAGATCGTTATGACCAGGAAAAGATTCTTTATACCACGTTGATGTTGTATGAATCAGGGCTTATTAGTGGTAGGACTATAAATGTTGATGGCGGAGTTTATGATTTTGTCATTTTTTCTCTGACTCCCGAAGGGCATGCTTTTATCGACAATGTCCGTGATCCTAAGATTTGGGCGAAAACTAAAAATGCTGTTTCAGGGATTGCTGGAGTTTCCTTGCCTGTAGTTGCCCAATTAGCACAGCAACTTGTAAAAGAGAAGTTAGGACTTGCGTAAATGGTAGTAACCTTTATCTTTTAAAAATTGTTCAATTTCGTTATACAAAAAGTTGTAAGGCTCGACCCCTTTCAACTCCTCAGAAAAAATTGTGAGATTCAAAGTTAATCGGTGATTGGCTGATTGAATCTCATGATTTTCTATCACAGCTGTTATAATTGATTTGTTTTTTTCCATCGAACCTCTCCTCGCTTATACTGTGTTTTGTTCGTTCTTCTTTCATGCATTTAATAACCACGAATTTTCTTTCAAAAATCTTCTAATTTAAAACCCTCACAGACACTGCAACTTGTTTAATTTTTCCTGATGACTCCGCACGCTCTCCAATCAGTATTCAAACGTCCTGGCATGACCCGTTGGCGTCGCTCGCTTCATTAGAAGGTCTTGGCGTACTCTGCTCGGTTCAAATACTCATTGGAGAGCGTGAACGATTGTGTTTAGGTGGAATCCTCCTTTCTTAAATCGCTACTCGCTTTCGCAACTTTTCGTTGCTTTCTACTTCAAAAAAAACCGTCCATTCAATATCGAGTAGTTTCGCGATTTTTTTTGCGACTTCAATAGATGGCCGTCTATTGCCATTCTCGATAAGGCCATAAAAACTTCGTGTGATGTTTGCGCCGCACATATCGGCGACATCTTGATGAGAATAGCCAAGTTCTTTGCGTTTGCTAATCAATAAACCTTTCAACTGTTCAGGCGTCACATTACTCACCTCCTTTTCGCAACTTTTTGTTGCTATTACAGTTATAATAACAGCAACTAATTGTTGCGTCAAGAGTTATACGCAACTTTTTGTTGCATATCTTAAATTTATTTACCAGCAACAAATTGTTGCTGTTATAATTAGTAAAATACTAAATGTGGAATGGTGGTTGCGATGTTCCATAAAAACTTGAAACGTCTTAGAACGAATAAAAAGCTATCCCAAGAAGAAATGGCTACATACCTAGGTATTACGAGACAAGGTTATTCGAAATACGAAAATGATAAGAGTGAACCATCGTTTGAAATGCTGATGAAGATAGCTAATTTTTTTAACGTCACAATTGATCAACTAATAGGTTATGAATCTACAATAAATACAGAGCCCAAAGATGGAAAAGAAAATATTTCGCTATCTCGTGTTGGATTAAGCAAAGAAGATTACGACTCTTTATCGACTTACCAGCAAACCGTACTGGACTGGGTTACCTCTAAAGAAGACTTTTCCTTCTATGAAAGCCCAGAAGAGCTAATCGATATGATCGAGCAGTTCGAATTAATGTATGAACGAATGAGAAAGAAGGAGTGATCTGGGATGGGGATGGTTCAGAAGTATGCCGAACACATTTTCATTTGGTTATTGCTTTCAGGAATCACCTCGCTCTATTGCTTCAATGTCATTCCCAAGTTTTTAAGTCGAATGTTTGGGGTTGAATAATCAAATGAAAAAGAGTGCCTTTCTATATGAGATGTTCATGCTCGTGTTAGTCATTATTTCTCTTTTCTTTGCATTTTCAGCAGACGAACGCTTTATTGTGTTCGACTGGATCATATGGGGAATCTTTTTCGTGGATTACTTCACCCGGCTATACTTGGCAGATAAGAAATGGGCATACATCAAGAGCCACCCTCTCGAATTAATTGCCATCATTCCATTTGATTCTATCTTCCGTGCAGCTCGTTTTGTCCGAATCTTCCGTGTTATCAAGTTGATGGGAATCGGGTCGCATTATATGCGGCCGGTCTACGCCATCCTGAAAACCAATGGCTTGGATAAGCTTTTAATCACGACACTTGTGCTGTTGTTCCTCGTCCCTATTCCGCTGATCATGGTGGAGCCGGATATCAATACCTTCACGGATGCCGTTTGGTGGGCAGTAGTCACAACAACCACCGTAGGCTATGGTGATATGTATCCTTCAACTGGACTCGGGCGCATGTTAGCGGTAGTCCTCATGATATTAGGTATCGGTATTATCGGAACCTTCACCAGCGCCATATCAGCGTATTTCACAGATAAAAAAGAATTGACCCAAGAACAAATGGTTTTCGAAGTTATTGCAACCCTAAACAAAATGGAATCCATCTCCATAGCTGATAAAGAGGTCATTCTAAATTACCTAAATAGAAAAGACTAGCCATGCCATAATTACTATGGTATGGTTTTTTTATACAGAAAAAGAACATATGTTCTTATGGAGGTAATTAAATTGACTGTTTTTTACAACCACAGCGAGGACTACGTAAACCATATGTATCAATCCATCATTATTAATCATCCTCATCAGTTGGATCCTGAGGATATCGCCGCACGAAATGGACTTTCTCTTGTTTATATGCGGTCATCCTCTATGCGAATCGGCGATACCATTGTAATCAACGAGGACTTGTCAGAGGAAGAACAGTGGCAGCAGTTTGGCCATGAACTATGCCATGCGTTGTGGCATTCAGGTAATCAACTCCACATGCCTGTACCCTTTCGTGTATATCAGGAGTACAAAGCAAATAACTTTGCACAATACGCCTGCATCCCCTCATTCATGCTCCATAATATGAAGTTACCCAAATATGAGGAAATCGCTGTATTAATGATTCAGAAGGAGTTCGGGGTCAGTAGAGATTTTGCAAAAAAACGACTGGATCAACACCTACAAAACTTACAATTCGGCTAAAAATTAACGAATAGATTACCAATACTATATCCAGTAACAAACTTTATGACCATTTACTTTATAAGCGTAATGGTATGTTGAAGTGAAGGAGTGATTCTATGTATTTTCGTGAATTAGTGAAAGGAAAAAAGTGGGTATGTGTCGCAGAAGGGCAACGCGATCCCCGAACTGGTAAACGAAAACAAATTTCCCGACGCGGTAAAACGAAAGGCGAAGCCAAAACTAAAGTCGAACTTGCCCTCCGAGAAGCGCAGCACCTATTAGATTATGATGCGAAAGTGCTTTTCAATCAGTTCACCACCGATTGGTACCAGCACTACCGCAATCGAGGAAATAAAGAAAACACTAATATGACGCGTGAATTTGGCATGCGATGGTTGAATGAGTACTTTGGCAATTTACCAATCCAAAGTGTTACGCCAAAGTTGTACCAAGCGATGCTGGATGATTTGTTTAAAAAGGGGAAGTCTAGAAGTTCGTTGACGATAATCCATACTACAGGGCGCTCTATATTTGAGCATGCAGTGAGTCATCATCTCATTGAGAAAAATCCTGCAGCTGCTGCGCGCATTCCACGAAAAAAAGTGACAGTAGAAGATCTTGAAAATACCAAAGTCGAAGAATTGTTCTTGGAACGTCGCGAACTTGCGGAGTTTTTAGAGATGGCGGATGGCTATGGGAATTATGTCTATACGGTCCTGATCTATGTTCTGGCTTTTTCAGGTATGCGGCCAGGCGAAGCAATAGCACTCCATGAAACGGATGTATATCGTCGTTACAGCCAAATTTGGGTATCGAAAACACTATTTCGCCGTGAGCGTCAAAAAGCTATCTATGAATTAACTCCACCTAAAACTGATACCAGCATTCGGAAAGTTGATATGGATCCTTCAATCATCGCGATGATCGATAGTCTATTGGTATACAAAAAACGACATGGCTTCACTAGGAGCCCTTTTATTTTCACTACGCCAGATGGGTTACCTCTTACTGTAGATCAGACTCGGCAGGTCATAACTCGTATCGGTAGAAAGACGTCTATTCAAAAGCATTTGTTTACTTACATCCTCCGTCACACACATATCAGCATATTGGCCGGCGCTGGCGAGGGGCTTCCTGAAATCATGAAGCGTGTGGGTCATAAAAATTCAGAGACCACCACACAAATTTATATGCACGTCACAAAAGAAATGCGAGAACGGACGGTTTCGCGTTTGGCTGCGGAGTTTAATAAATTGATGGATATAAAAGAGGAAATGAAGAGAGAATAGAGGAAAATAGAAAAAATGTTAGCAGAATGTGATTTTTCTCATTCCAGCTAACATTTTTATTGGTTAAAACGTTGATATGACAGGGGTTTAAGGAGAATAGGACTCATATACTCATCGTATGCGTTCATATATCTCCCTGCTTTCGTCTAAAGTTTTCTATTGCCTTGGTTTTGCGTCTACAGTCATTATTCTAACTTAGTTTCAGTATAATTTCATTGATTCGGCTGCGGTTTATTGAAGCTATTGGTCTACTGCACTAAAGTATAGCCGTGTTGCAGTACGTGTTCTGGGACTTGAAACAGAAGTACAAGCTTAGCCTCATTGCCTTTAGCGTACACAATAATTCTCGAAATTTGATAAGCATACACCTTGCTTCTGGTAAACTGAAGCTAAAAAGGAAGTGTATGGCATGAAGCCGAGAATCTCTGTCATTACCATCGGTGTGGATGATCTCGAACGATCGCTGGAATTTTACCGGGACGGCCTGGGCTTTCCGACAGAAGGAATTGTCGGAGAAGAGTTCGATAACGGAGCTGTCGCCTTTTTCGACCTTCAACAAGGTTTGAAACTCGCCATATGGAAACGCCAAGACATCGCCCACGAATCGAAAGTGGCCCTCAGCAAACCGAGCCCTACCGAGTTCACCTTAGGACATAACGTCAACAGCAAGGATGAGGTTGATGCGGTTATGGCTAAAGCTAAACAGGCTGGAGCCGTTATTACAGACCCGGCACACGACACGTTTTGGGGCGGCTACTCCGGACATTTTCAAGATCTGGACGGCCATCTATGGGAAGTGGTGTGGAACCGTGCCTGGGATGCAATAGAGTAGGATTTAATGCAGCCTCAAAATGGCTGCGTGTATCATCCATAAAAAAAGTGATCCATCCATATTCAAACTAATGGAGTTGGGGTGATGACATGAACATACGCATTTTCATATATGAAACTGTTCTGTTTTTACTGGTGATTGTTTCTGTGATTACTGCATTAACATCCAATGAACGCTTTACATTCGTCCATTGGATCATATGGGGGATTTTCTTTGTTGATTATTTTGTCCGTCTTGTTAGAGCGAACCATAGATGGCATTTCATCAAATCCCACCCTTTGGAATTGATTGCTATCATCCCGCTCGATGCTATTTTCCAAGTGGCTCGCTTTTTCATGTTCTTCCGCATGCTTAAACTAGTGGGCATTTTCCCGCGTTTTTTAAAGCCTGTGTACACCCTTTTGAAAACGAATGGTTTAGAGAGGCTCTTAGTGTTTGCGGCTGTTTTAATTTTTCTCATGCCGATTCCGATGATCATGATCGAACCCCAAATCATCAACTACAACGATGCCATTTGGTGGGCTATCGTCACCATCACGACTGTCGGTTATGGCGATATTTATCCAGAGACTGCCCTCGGACGATTTTTTGCAGTCATCTTGATGTTTGTCGGCATTGGCATCATCGGTACGTTTACCAGCGCCATCTCGGCTTTTTTCGCTTCCCGTAGACAGCCATCTGAAGACGACCACATTCTGAACATCGTCAATTCGATCAAGAAAATCGACAAACTGACAGCCGAAGACCACCAGCTCATCCAATCGTATCTGAAAAAGAAACTCGAATGATCATTTCCATAATAAAAAGGCAGCAGCTAGTGAACTTCACAAGCCGCTGCCTTTTTTTCATGAATCTGTTTTAATGCGATTTAACCTGCGCATTGATGAACGACATCATGTCGCCAAAGCTGTCGTAATGAAACCAGTCATAGCGCATTTTCTGGTCGACTTCGCCATTGTCACTGATGTGCATGGAATTGGCACTCAGTTGAAGGATATCGGTGTCTTCCACTTCCGTCGGCTCTTGTTCGAATGCGTGGCCGGCAAACTGTTTTTTTACCGCTTCATAAAACTTGTCCCGCTCGTCTTCCTGGTCGAATTCCCACGATTCGTATTTGCCACGGCATAGGACTTCTATTGAATACACTTGTTTTTCACCCATGATTTCTCTCCTCCAAGTAAAGCGTCGTATTGCTCTTTACCTCAAGGAGACAGGCGGGAAACATTTCTTTCACGCTTAGTGTATTGATACAACGCTGACACATTCAAGAATTTATAGAATACAGAATGTCTTAACAAAAACAATCAATGAAATATTTTAGTGTTTGTAGAAGCGTCCGCTCGACTCCTGTGGAATAGTGAGACGGCCGAGACCCCGCAAGGAATGAATGAGCGAAGTTTAGCTGAGCGCATTCATTTGCGACGCATCTGCCACGCAGATGTGGGAGCACAAGGTTTTCAGAGCGACTGAGGAGGCTTGGACGCGAGCCCACGGAGTCGTGCGGTAAGCTTCGAAAAACACGCTTATAAATTTCTTGAGAGTCTAAATCACTTATTGTCTTTCATCGTCTGGCGGGCTTCGGTCATTTGCTTCCATACCGAGCCGCGCGCTTCTTCGCCTTGTTCGATGCGGGCGATCGCCATCTTGATCTGAAGCTTCACTTCGAACTCAGGGTCATTTTCCGCTTTCTTAAGTGCAGGAAGCGCTTGTTCCGTCCCTGTTTCATACAAGAACATCGCGGCACGCCAGCGCACGAGCTTGTTCTTGTCTTTCAAGGTCTCGATCATGATCGGCTCGAACGCCACGAAGCCAAGGTCGCTGATGGTGTCGCCTGCTGTGCGGCGCACCGCCCACGATTTGTCTTTCATCGCTTGTTCTGCAAAAGGCACGATCCTTTCGTCGTCGATGTCGCCGAGGTAGATGGCCGCTTGACGGCGGATCGACATCTTGTCGTCTTCTAACGCCTTGCCGAGGAGCGGCAAATCCTCAATATCCGCTTCAACCAATTGGCCGAGCAATTGAAAGCGCGTCTCCCAGTCGGGTGCATTGAACTCTTCCATAGACACTCTGCGCTTCTTAACTGTGCCGGCCGGTTCATTCGATTCGGTTTTGCTCGTCAAAGATTCAAGGCGTTCGTTCGGATAGGCCGCTTCGATTTCCTCGACGATGCTTTTGCCGATTTCCGCTTTTTCACCGTAGCGGACGCCATAATCCGCCCATTTGCGCTGGAAAATGAAGTTTTCGTCGGTCGGGTCCATCACACGGTTCATCGCATTGACAAATCGCTCCGGCATCGCAAAACGCTCTTCCGATTGCGAATCGAACACTTTGACTTGGAGTGGAATGCCTTTGAATTCCTGGACATGGACATAGATCTCCCCAAAGTGCTCATCGATTTCGAGCTCTTCCTCGGAGCCATTGCCTTCGCCGAAGACTTTGCGCACGTCCGCAAGAATGCCTTCCCAATCGGATTTCGCATTGCGTTCGACTGCGAGGAAATCCGCCACATGGTAAACGCCTTTGACGCCGTCGATTTCGAGGATTTGCTGCACTTCTTTGGGTGCGCCTTCCGTCTGGTCTTTTTTGTAATTATGGCTCTTGCCAAATGGCAATTCCTGGTCGATGATCACTTTCATCGTATTCGGGCTTGGTGTCGGTTCAATAGCTACTATTTTCAAGATAATCCCTCCTGTGAAATTTACGATTCTGCCAGTTCCTGCAGATAGCTCCACCGTTCGATCAATTCATCGTACTCGGCTGTGTACGCATCAATTTGGTCGGTCAATTCTTGTAATTTATCGAAATCAGATCCGGCGCCAGACATAGAAGCTTCGGTCTCTTCAATCTTTTCTTCCACTTGTGATATTTTCTCCAGAATGCCTTCGTATTCTTTTTGCTCCAGGAAAGTCATTTTCTTTTTTTTGCTCACTGCAGCTGGCGCTTGTTGTGCCGCTGGCGCTTCATTTGCCACAGTTACAGCTTGCGGCTCAACTACTGGCTTTTTTTCTTTCAGCCAGTCGGTATACAACCCTTGGTATTCATCGACGGTGCCGCTGCCGAGCGTCCACAGCTTTTTGGCGATCCGGTCGAGGAAAAAGCGGTCGTGGGAAATGGTCAACACAACGCCCGGGAAATTCTCCAAAAAGTCTTCAAGTACTGACAGTGTTTGGATATCCAAATCGTTCGTCGGCTCATCGAGCAACAGCATGTTCGGTTTTTCCATCAATAGTTTGAGCAAGTACAAGCGTTTGCGTTCGCCGCCGGACAATTTGCCTATCAATGTGCCGTGTGCGTTGGACGGGAACAAAAAGCGTTCGAGCATTTGCGTCGCGGACAGGCGTACGCCTTTTTCCGCTTCAAAATCGCTCGATACTTCCTGGATATACTCGATCATGCGCTGGGATTCATCCATTTCCGGCAAGCGCTGCGTGAAGTGGGCGATTTTGACGGTGCTGCCGTAATCCAAAGTGCCGGATGTGGCTTCGATATCGCCGGCGATCAATTTCATCAATGTGGATTTACCCGCTCCGTTCGGGCCGACGATGCCGATGCGGTCGCCGCCTTGCAGCAAAAAGTCAAACGAATGGAAGATTTGCTGGTCGCCATAAGCGACTGACAAGTTTTCCCCTTCGATGATTTTCTTACCGAGGCGCTGGCTTTGCATCTTCAGCTCGAGGCTCGTGTTGTCGGATGTCGATTCCAGGTCTTCCGATAATTGGTCAAAGCGTTGAATGCGCGCTTTTTGTTTCGTGCTGCGGGCTTTTGCGCCGCGGCGAATCCATTTCAGTTCCGAGCGGAATCGGTTATGCATTTTCTGTCTGGATGCGTCCGCCACTTCTTCGCGAATGGCTTTCGCTTCGAGGTAATCGCCGTAATTGCCTTTATGCGTATACATCGTTTGATCTGCCAATTCGAAAATATGAGTCGAGACGGCATCCAGGAAATAGCGGTCATGCGTGACGAACAGCATCGCGCTATTCATGCGCAGCAGCGTTTCCTGGAGCCATTCGGTAGAGCTCGCATCGAGATGGTTGGTCGGCTCGTCCAACAAAATCAAATCTGCCGGTTCGATCAACGCTTTGGCGAGGGCTACCCGCTTGCGCTGGCCACCTGACAATTCACTGATCTGCTGGTCGTACATATCGATGCCGAGCTTGGTCAAAGCAGTCTTGGCTAAAGCATTGATATCCCAAGCATTTTCCTGCTCCATGCCTTCCTGGATTTTCATCAACTCTTCCTGCAATTGCTCTGAACTGGAGTCAGCCATCATATTAAGCAGCGCTTTTTCATATGAACGGTTCAATGCCAGCAGCGGTGAATCACCGGAAAACACCGTTTCAAGGACGGTCAGCGATTCATCAAATTCAGGCTCCTGCATCAAATACGTGATGCGGTATTTTTTCGGATGGTCCATCTCCATGGAATCCGCTTCCATGTCCCCTGCAAGAATCGACATCAAGGTCGACTTGCCGGTTCCGTTGACGCCGATCAAGCCGGCGCGTTCTCCTGGATACAATGAAAATTCGATATTGGTAAAGAGGGTTTTGACCCCCACTGATTTGGTTAAGTTCTTTACATGTAAGTGGCTCATTTTTTCCCATCCGTTTCGTTTTGTAGTTGCTCTAGAAAGGATAGCATAAATCGGTGGCGCTCTTCAGCCATTTGCTTTCCGCTATCCGTGATCATCAGCTCTTTAAGCAATAAAAGTTTCTCGTAAAAATGTGTGACGGTGCTCGTCGTGGCTGTCCGGTATTCGCTTTCAGACATTTTTCTTCGTGCTGTTTCGTTCGGCTCATACAATTTCCGGCCTTTAGCCCCGCCATAGGCGAATGCACGCGCAATGCCGATGGCGCCAATTGCATCGAGGCGGTCGGCATCACGGACGATTTTCCCTTCAATCGAATCAGGCTCATCGTTCGTTCCACCTTTAAAGGATACCGTTTTGATGACGGAGCGAACCTTGTCGCGCTCCATATCCGTCAGCTCGAGCTGTTGCAAAATCTCATTTTCCCAATCTTCATCGTCATGCTTATATTTCGGGTCGGACACATCGTGCAGCAAAACCGCCAGTTCGATCAATAGCAGATCGCCGCCTTCTTTTTGTGCAATGTGCCAGGCATTGTGCATGACCCGTTCGATATGCTGCCAGTCATGGCTGGCATCGAAAGTCTCGTATATCTTTTTAACTTTTGTTCGGCATTCAGTTATAATTGCGCAGTTCATCCAATCGCTCCTTCAATCTAAACTTCCGTAACCAGTATAACGCGAAAAACGCATCTACGGCGGCCCTTCGCCTTATTGACCTAATATGCACCATCATGTATAGTTAAGCCATCCATTGCCTCATAGGCTGGTTTTGACAATCTGAATATATAGGGGGAAGGTCCATGCACCATGGTGTTGTGAAATGGTTCAATTCAGAAAAAGGCTATGGCTTTATCGAATGTGACAACGGTGATGACGTTTTCGTCCATTTTACCGGTATCCAAGGTGATGGGTTCCGCACGTTGCAAGAAGGCAAACCCGTGTCGTTCGAGATCATCGACGGCAATCGCGGCCCGCAAGCTGCTAACGTCCTCCTTATTGATAGTGAATAGAAAAAAGCAGGAACGGAACATGCCGTTTCTGCTTTTTATTTTTGCGTAAATTATCTAATTCATCCCTTAGAGCCCATCTTATTCAATTCCTGGCCTAAAAACTGCAGCTGGGTGCCGACCGTGCATTCACTGATGCAAAAGCGGTGCGCCGCCGTTTTCCCTTCGTCCTTGCGGAGTTGGGCTTTGACAAAGCACCCTTCACAATAGGTGCTGAGCATGTCATCTATTTCATTGATGATGGATACTTTCTTCATAATGAGTCCCTCCGCAAAATGTCATTCTATTATTCTACTATGAATTTGTTTTTTTCTGCAACAATCGGTATACTGGCTTGGGACATTTTGGTCCTGAAGCGGTTCGAAACTTCCCGCTCTACCAAAACTAAGGAGGAACTCGTTTGTTCAATGAATTATGGGGGCTCGGCTTTGCCCTATTCAATTTTGTATTATTGCTCGTTATGTATAAAACCTTCGGCAAGACCGGTTTGTTCGCGTGGGTCGCAGTCGCGACCATCCTGGCGAATATCCAAGTGACGAAAACGATTGAAATCATCGGCTTGACGGCAACACTCGGAAACAGTTTGTATGCTTCCACATTTCTCGCTACCGATATTTTAAATGAAAAATACGGCAAAAAAGAAGCGAAAAAAGCGGTTTGGCTCGGTTTTTCGTCGCTGCTGATCATGGTGTTGACCATGCAATTCGGCTTGCAATTCCTGCCGGCGGATAGTGATTTTGCACAAGGCTCGCTGGAGACGATTTTCGGCTTGGTGCCGCAGATTGCCATCGCCAGCCTCATTGCTTATCTGCTCGCACAGCATATCGATGTCATCGTGTTCTCTGCATTAAGGCGCGTATTCCCGAAAGACAGCCAGTTCTGGATCCGCAACAATGGGTCTACCTTGCTCAGTCAATTGCTCGATACCTTGATCTTTACATCCATCGCTTTTTACGGCGTTTTTCCATTTGACGTTTGGATCCAAATCTTCATTTCGACCTATGTATTGAAGTTCATCGTATCGGTAATGGGTACGCCATTCGGCTATATGGCGAAGAAAATCCGTCCATTCGAAGAGAAGGAGGAGTCCGCTTCATGATCGAACTATTCGTCGATGCCTCGACTGCGGGACGTGCGAACGTCAGTGCAGTCGGCGTATTTTTGCGCGGTGAAGGACATTCCATCAAATGGAGTGAATATGTCGGGGAGATGGACAACCACCAAGCGGAATTCACTGCCCTGTTGAAAGGGCTGGAACTTGCACAGCCGCTCGCGACCGGGATGGTAGCGATCAAATGTGATTCGAAATTGGTTGTCGATGCGTTCGAAAAACGATTCGTGAAAAATCCAGTGTTCCGGAAACTTCTAGATGAAGCACTAGCCATTGCCGACGGTTTTGACTATTGCTTCATTAAATGGATTCCCGATTCGCAAAACAAAGCAGCGCATGCACTGGCCAACCAAAAACTGAATGAACATAAATAAATAAAGCAGCCATTCATTGTGAATGGCTGCTTTTTACTTTTTGGCATGCCAGACAGCGGTCGATTCTGCTATGATGGAGACATCCTGATTTACTGGAGGCTATGTATGAGATCGAAACTAGGAACTGCACTCGATATTTTCATTCTATTGATCGGACCGATCATCATCTACTCGCGCATCGCAGACATTTCGCGTGATGGGATATCGCTTTATCCACTCTTGTCGATCATCATTATCGGCATTGCACTCGCTTTCGCGATTTATAATCTTTATCATATCGTCAAAGCGAAGCAAACCGATCAGCAACGAAAAAAATAGCAGAAATGAGGATTTATGGTGAAAACGCTGATGTTTTACTTTGTCCCATTGGCCGTTTATGCAGCGGTCAATAATGGAATCAGTGATGAGTTGTCGTGGCCGTATTACTTGATTTTGCTGCTGGCGTTTTTGATGTTCCAGCTCGGAAGGCTGCGCTATCCGAAAAACGCTATTCCACCTGCGGCAAAAGTGACGCAGGCAGTGTTTTATGGCTTGGCCGTGGTGATGATTTTCCGTGACAAGTATTTGGATGCCGGCCTTGTCAACTTGATGGTCGTATTGGCTACCGTGTTTGTAATTGTCGAATTAGTGATTGCAAAACCTGAGCAAGCGGATAAAACCTAAAAAAGTGCGAAGCCTAAAACCGGCTTCGCACTTTTTTAGCGCATATTAAACTTATAGTACATACCATAATATGAATAACACGACTGCGATGCTGATCCAAGTGATGATGCGGATCAGGTTGCGCTTGCGGCGAATTTCTTGTTCTTCTTTCACTTCTTTTAACAATGGCATTTCTTGCCCTCCTTGCTTTATTTCATTTCCCAACGCTTCCTGCTTCGATTATGATGAATAAAAAGGAGGTTTTCAAGTTGAAAAAATGGCTATTTCCCGGAATTCTTGCGATCGCCCTCACCGGCTGCAGCAATTCTCCTGCAAATCCCGATGAAGCGACTGCACCAGCGGATGCAATCGCCACTGACCTTGATGCCCCTTGGTCCATCAACAAACACGACGATGTTTTTTATGTCTCGGAACGTCCTGGGACTGTCGCTTTTATTGACCCACAAGGCAATGTGGAACGGCAAGCAGTTAATTTCGCTTCTCCGCTGTCTTCTGCATCGGAAGCCGGATTCCTCGGATTTGTCTTGAAGCCGGACTTCAGTGAATCGCAGGAAGCCTATGGTTATTACGTATACGAAGAAAATGGCAATTCCTATAATAAAATTGCCAGCTTCCGCCTAGAAGACGGCAGCTGGTCCGAAACCGATGTGCTGCTCGCCGGCATTCCGACTGGCAATGTCCATCACGGCGGCCGCTTGGAGATCGATGACAACGGCATTCTTTATGCCACGGTTGGCGATGCATCAGATCCGGAACTCGCTCAAGACCCCGCTTCGGTCAACGGCAAAATCCTGCGGCTTAATGAATTCGGTGAATTCGAAATCTATTCACGCGGACACCGCAACCCGCAAGGAATCGCCTGGTTGGATGGCGTGATGTATGCTTCGGAACATGGCCAATCCGCCAATGACGAAATCAATATCATTGAACAAGATGCCAATTACGGCTGGCCGGACATTGAAGGGGAAGAAACGGCTGAAGGCATGGAAGCCCCGTTCGCCACGAGCGGCGCCGATCATACATGGGCGCCGAGCGGCATTGATTTCCACAACGGCTCGCTTTATATCGCGGCGTTGCGCGGCACCGCCATTGAAGTGCTCGACCCTGAAACGGCCGAAATCATCGATTCCATCGAAGGATATGGCCGCATCCGCGACGTGCATTCGGACGGCGACAATTTGTATTTCATCACCAACAACACAGACGGCCGCGGCACGCCTTCCGATGGCGACGACAAGCTGTATATTTTAAACGAGCAATAAAAGAGTGGAGACTTTGGTCTCCGCTCTTTTCAGCTTGTTGAATAAGTGAATAATCCTCTACCATTCTGAGAATCAGATACTTTTCACTGGATTAGAATATCAGTGAAATGTCTAAGTGTTTGGAGAAGTGTCTGCTCGTAAAACCTTCTGCTCAATAATGCTACGCATTACTTCGCAAAGATAATGTCTCACATAGTTCGACTTTATCTTTCCTGTGGAATAGCGAGACGGCCGAGACCCCGCAGGGAATGAATGCGTGAAGCAACGCTGAACACATTCATTTGCGATGCTTGAGCGGAGCGAAAGTAGAGCAAACCGAGGAGGCTTGGACGCGAGCCCACGGAAAGCGAGCAGTAAGCTTCGGAAAACACGTTTTTCGAAGCTTCTCGACAGCCTAAAAAGAGCGGAAACTTTGGTTTTTTCGCTCTTTTTATTGTTTTTCAGTTTGTAACGGCATCAGCATCAACAATTCGTCGATAGAGCGGCCCTCTGTTTTTTGTGCATTTGGCGTCGTGCCGATTCGTTGAAACCCGCAGCGCTCATAAAAACGGATGGCTCGCTGATTGGCCGCATTGACAGCCAGTTCGAGCTGCTCAAGCATACCTTCGCTACGTATGTATGCCAGCAGATAATCGAACAAACCGGACGCCGCCCCTGTTCCCCTCGCTTTTTCAGCCGTATAGACGGCGACCAGTTCTGCGCGATGCTGTGTTTTTTTCCCTTGCAACTGGATAAGCGTCATTGTGCTGATAAGGCTTTCGCCGGAAAACGCACCGAAGCTTATGGCGTAAGGATTTTCAAGATTTTCAATCGTTGCGCTCAGCGGCCGTTCATTCGCTTCATAAAAACTCGTTGAAAATGCATCCGCATCCGTCTGCAATGCAATCAACCGGAGCTCTCTATATTGAACCGCATCCTCTTTCGTCAGTTGCCGATATTCCATTCAGTTCGTCCTTTCATCCGCGTAATTCCTGTTTGATATGCCCTTTTCCGTCTTGCACTGATATAGTGGCAAATGCCCCGTTGACAAAAATCAGTTGGGGCGGCTGATGCCCGATATCCGCATCGTAAATAACCGGTGTATCCAGCTGTTCTGCCAATTCTTTGTAAACTTGTTGAGCTGTATAGCCCTGAACCGGCTCATTAGCGGCGCTTCTGCCGAAGACAATGCCTGCACAATTGTCGAACCAGTCTGCATATTTCATTTGCAGCAAACTGCGTTTCAAATCGGTAACGGACATTTCACAGTTTTCCAAATACCACACTACTGGTTCTTGTGGAATATACGCTCTGCGGAATTTTGCCACATCTCCGAAAGGAGTGCCAATCAAATGGCGGATTACGTCGATGCAGCCGCCGAGCAGCCTCCCCTCGATTGTTTCACTGCGTCCGGAAACCGTCTTCCAGACTGTCGGCTCCTCCAAATGAAAGACGAGCGGTGAAGGATTGGCGTGATCCCAACTTTTCTGATAGAAATCCGACGATACTTGCTCAATGAACTCTCCTTCTGTCGATTCGAGGACGTCCCGCCAGCGAGCTGTCGTCGGATCGGTTTCGCTGCCTCGCAAATCGATAATATTCGTTCCGTGCGCTGTGGCGATGCCGGTATTTAATGTCATCGCTAAAGCCAGGAGGCTCAAATCTGAATAGCCGAGAATCCATTTCGCCGGAGCTTGCCGGAAATCCATATGCTCTAAAATTTCCAGCAGCAGCTCCCCGCCCCAAGGCGGAATGATTGCATCGATTGCCGGGTCTTGCCACATAGCAGCCAACTGCTGTGCGCGGTCTATTGCAGAAGATGACCTGGCTCCTTGTTGCGTCCACGCGTTGGCAGTCGTTTGGACCGATAGCCCTTGTTGTTCGAGACGGGAAATGGCGGCTTTCAGCAGCTCGTGATGTTCTGCAGGCACACCTGAAGAAGGTGCAGTGACGCCGATTGTCTGTAACGGACGATTTGGATAGCGGATCATGTTATGCCCTCCTTACCAGTTGATGTAATTGAATAATACATAGACGATGGCCATCAGTAAAGCTGCTCCGATACCTGTCAACAGCACATGGACGAGTCCATCGACCAATAAATTCGGCTGTTTGTCGAGTCGCTTGCCTCTAAACTGGGAAAAATCGGGCGGCGTCTCCAATATTTGTCGTTCTCGATAGGAAATATTATTTTTCTCTGTATTTTTGCTCATTTATAAGCACCCCTATAATTTAACATTTTTAAATTATTTTACATTTTATAATTA
Organism: Planococcus dechangensis; assembly: GCF_042654465.1. NCBI lineage: Bacteria > Bacillati > Bacillota > Bacilli > Caryophanales > Caryophanaceae > Planococcus > Planococcus dechangensis. The sequence continues at coordinate 450,120 of NZ_JBHSGL010000005.1, forward strand.
TACTAAAAACCGAGACAAGAATACATGCTAGATTTTTTGCATCATTTTCGAGTTTCGGCTATTTCCATCTGATTAGGGTATATAACGGACATAGCTTATTGAAAAAGGAGATTGATGTTATGAAAACCTTAGTCATCGGTGCAAATGGAAAAATCGGCCAACATCTTGTCCGCTTACTGTCAGAACATCCGAATCATCATCCAAAAGCCTTGATTCGCAAACCGGAACAGCAGCCCTTGTTCGATAAACTGCAGGCTGAAACGGTTATAGCAAGCTTAGAAGGATCCGTGGCAGAGCTTCAGCAGGCAATGAAGGGATGCGACGCGGTCGTTTTTACAGCAGGCAGCGGTGCTTCTACCGGCGCGGATAAAACCTTGACCGTCGATTTGGACGGTGCAGCAAAAGCGGTGGAAGCCGCCGAACTCGCCGGGGTCAATCATTTTGTTATGGTCAGCGCCATTCATGCAGATGACCGCTCGCTATGGACAAAAGAAATGACGCCTTATTATATCGCGAAATACCACGCAGATCGCATCCTTCAAGCGAGCAGCCTTTCCTATACCATCATCCGTCCCGGCTTGCTGACTGATGAACCGGCAACAGGCAAGGTTGCTGCTGCCGGCAAGCTCGAGGCGGGCAGCATTCCGCGTCAAGACGTCGCGGCAGTGATAGTTGCTTGCCTTGACACTCCAGAGCTCGCCGATAAAGTGTTCGAGTTAACATCAGGAGATGAAGAAATCACACAAGCCTTGCACAATATTTAGTTGCACTTTAGAACCAAAAAAGCAGGCGAAGGAAAAATCCTTCGCCTGCTTTTTCATTATGCTTTGGTGGCCGTCTGGCTTTTCCAATTGCGGTAGCCGATGATTGCCTGGAATACGAAAGCGATCGAACAGATTCCAATCGCCAAATAACCGAGCGTTGTGATGGGCTGCATCAACATCGATTGAACGACCAATAACAGCATCATGACTGCGATTCCGAAATTGACGATATATGGCTTGTCGTAGTATTTCTTCGAAGCGATTCCGACAAAGACCGCCGCTGCAATAATTGCCGCGATTAACAAGAAATCCATTCATTTTCATCCCTTTGCAATAAAATTGGTCTGCCACTCAATTAGCATCTGAATTGGATAAACACTATGCTATAGCTACTATAGCATAGTTATTCGGACCACTCGGCAATATTTTGCCAGCTTAATTGCTGGCTCACTGACCAATTAATTGGGCAACAAGTTTCTTGTACCGGTCAAAATCGAACTCGACGCTATTCGGTTTGTAAAACCACAAAACCGCGTCTTTTTCACCGCGCCCGAGCAAATAGGTGACGAACGCTTTCGGGCTCGAAAGGTCCACGCCCGAGTCAAAAGCTTGCTGTAATTTAATAACCATCTGTTGATCTGTCATCATGAAAATCCTCCCTTTTCATTTTGGCAGTTCACGCAAATCGAGAACTACGGGAAGCGTTTCAAAATCAGGGCGCCGCATCAACCCAATCAACCCGGCAGCCGTTTCATCGGGACTGCTCAGTTTGCCGCTGCGCTTATAGTCCTTGAAATGTTCAAGTTGTGGAAAATCCGCTTCACCGCTATTGCGGATCGTTTGCTGCATCTCGGTGTCGATAATGCCCGGTGCAACTGATACAGCTTTAAGGTCCGGATATTCAGCATCTACGCACGCTGTATAATGGTCGAGCCCGGCTTTCCCTGTGCAATATGCGCTCCAGCCGGCCACGTGCTTTCTGCCGGCACCAGAGGAAATATTGACGATGCGGCGTTTTGCGCTTGTTGCTTCGGTTTCGCGCAAAAACGCGGCCGATAGTGCCATCGGGGCAACCAAATTCAAGCTGATGCTTGCTGCAAGTTGTTCCGGCTGTGCAGATGCTGCTAAACCGATCGGTTCGATAGTTCCAGCATTGTTAACCAAGGTGATGCACGTAACCTCTTGTGGAATTTCATTGATAGCGCTTGCCATCATGCCAGAAATCCGGTCGATATCGGTCAAATTTTGAGTCATGAATCCATGGCCGTTCCAATCCGCAGGCTTAGAGCGTGCGATGCCGATAACTTGATGGCCATCTGCTGCTAATTGCTGGCTCAATGCCAGCCCGATCCCTTTAGATGCACCTGTAATCACATATGCTTCCATATTCATACCTCCACGCCGTTTTTCTCGTACATGACTTCGCCGGCAACGACCGTCATGGCGACCTCGGCTTCGAGCAATTGCTCTTCCGGCCCTTCAAATAAATCACGGTCGAAAATGGTGAAATCAGCGTCAAAACCGTCACGGATCAATCCGCGTCTGTGTTCCATGCAGATCGCTTCAGCGCAGCCGAATGTATAGAGACGTATTGCTTCAAATCGGCTGAGCTTTTGTTCCGGCAAATAGCCTTCATGTGATTCATCGGGATTGCGACGCGCGACTGCGGCAAAAATTCCAAGGCGCGGATCCACATCCTCGATTGGCGCATCCGAGCCTCCTGCACAAATGATGCCTGCATCGAGCAGCGTTTTCCATGCATAAGACAACGCCAATCGGTCTTCACCGAGCCGTTCGACCACCCACGGGAAATCAGAAGTGACAAAGCTCGGTTGCAGATCGAGTGCTACATCCAGCCGCTTCAAGCGCTCGAGCAAGTCTTCTCTTAGCACCATCACGTGAATGAGGCGGTCTCTTTTGCCTTCAGGTGTCGGATGGGCTTCAATGGCGTCGAGCGCCTTTTCCAGTGCAAAATCGCCGATGACATGAATGGCAACTGCCTCTCCATGTTTTCGCGCTACCGATACAAGGCGTTTCAATTCGTCATCGGAATGAATCGCTACGCCGCTCGTTGATGGATCATCGGTGTATGGACGGCTGAGTAAGGCCGTTCTGCCCCCGATCGAGCCGTCTGCGAATAACTTCATCGGGCCTGGATCGATAAACGGCTCCATATACTCTGCATGTTCCATCATTTCTTCAAATGCTGCATGCGCACGCAGCAGATGGGCACGGAATTTGGTCTTGCCACCGAGCACATGATGAAATGCTTGCAGCGGCCTTGAATAATGGCCGTAATATCCCATGTCTTCCGTATGTCCACCCGTCAGCCCAAGTGCGAGCAAATCATCGACTGAAGTTTGGAGCGCTTTTGTCAAATAGTCAACAGAGACTTCCGGCACGACATTGGCCACAAGTTCTTGTGCAGCATCAAGTAAATATCCGGTCGGCTCGCCATCCGAATCACGCACAATAAGCCCGCCTTCCGGATCTTTTGTGTCTTTTGTGATGCCGGCAAGCTCAAGCGCCCGAGAATTCGCCAAAATGGCATGGCGGCACACACGCTTCAACATCATCGGCGACAAACTAATCGCGTCCAACTCATTGCGGTGGAAAATTTTGCGGTCCGCGAAATTGTTTTCATTCCAGCCTTCCCCGATAAACCAGTCATCCTTTTGCAAACCTTCAGTGGAAACAATCAACTGTTGTTTCATTTCTTCGGAACTGAGAATTTTCGACAAATCGCTGCGCATCAGTTTCTCTCCATGCTGGATCATATGCAGGTGGCTGTCGACAAAGCCCGGATACATCGTACGCCCTTGCAAATCGATTGATTTGTCACAAAGTGCCATCAGCTCTGCCACTGTACCTGTTTTTTCTATGCGATCATCACAGACAAGAACCGCTTCCACCGTCTCGCCTTCTGCAGCCATCGTGTAAATCTGTCCACCATACCAAAGCACTTTCATTTACTTCCACTCCTTTTCTCTTTGTTCATCATAAATTTATTCCGCAGCGCATTCAATAAGTTTGGCTGCAAACTGTCTAATTTTTCTCATTTGCGCCACACATACATCGGCGGGCATTTATGATATACTATGCACAACTTTAGAAAGCTGAGGTGAGCTCCCGGATATGGGGGACGAATTGGACAGTATATTTTATCTATATGTTTCATTAGCAAGCATTCTTTTATTTTTGACCGCTTTTTTTGTCGGAGCGGAATTCTCGATCATCCGTGTCCGTCTGTCACGCATTGAACAAGCCTTATCAGAAGGTCAACAAAATGCGAAGTGGCTCGGAAAGATCAGCAACAACCTGGATTATTATTTATCTGTTGCACGCTTCGGCATTGCAGTCACGGCAATCGGCCTTGGCTGGCTGTCTAAGCGACTCGCTGAGTTGCCGGCAGTACAAGCGATTACCGGCAATTTCGGACAGGAATTATCGCCCCTTATCGCTTACCTCGTCATTTTTGTACTGGTCTTCCTGATCCGTGCCATTATCGGCGAACTGGCGCCAAAAGCGCTTGCCGCACAATACGCAGAACGTGCGGCGTTCCGTTTAGCTCCACTGCTGTACTTGTCAGGACGCATATTCGCGCCTGTGCTATGGCTGATGAATGTTTGTGCACGAGCGATACTACGGCTGTTCGGAGTTCGTTCCACCCAGCCTGAATACGGCCATTCCGAAGAAGATTTGAAACTTTTGATGCACGAAAGCTATCAAGGCGGCGAAATCAACCAGAACGAACTGGCCTATATGCAGAACATCTTTTCATTCGACGAACGGCAGGCAAAAGATATTATGCTGCCACGTACGCAAATGATCACCATTTCCCTTAAAATGGATCATGCTGAATTGATGGAAATTATTGAAGAACATCAATATACACGCTATCCCGTGACAGAAAACGGCGATAAAGATGACATTATCGGCTTCGTCAACATCAAGGAACTGCTGACGAGCTATACGATGACGCGCGACTTGGCGAAAAGCTTGACGATCCACGACTTGCCGTTCCTGCACGACCAGGCGCCGATACAGGATGTGCTGTTGCGCATGCAGCTTGAGCATGTCCATATGGCGATTGTGGTCGACGAATATGGCGGTACTGCCGGCGTCATTACGATGGAAGATATTCTTGAAGAAATCGTCGGTGAAATCCGTGACGAATTCGACCATGATGAATCCGATGATATCAAGCGTTTGGATCATCATAACTTCCTGGTCAATGGCCGTGTGTTGCTGTCGGAACTCGAAGCGCGCTTCCCGATAAGCTTTGCGGAAAGTGAAGACATCGATACGATCGGCGGCTGGGTTCAGATGATGGATACCGATATCGGCGAAGGCGGCACCATCGACTTGCCCGACTTTCGGTTTATCGTCAAGGAAATGGAAAACCACCAAATCATCACCGTGCAGCTGAATAGGATCACCCACACATAACAAAAGGGCATTGCTTCGTCAGCAATGCCCTTTTGTTATTATTTTTTCTCGCCCAATAGCGATTTTTCAAACTCGAATTTCTTCATCAGCATTTCTCCGCTATAGCCTTCTTCGATCAATTTGGCCAACACCGCTTTTGTCCGGTCATCCGCCGCTTCCGGATGCTCTTCGCGGTCAATTTCAACAACACTGTCTTCGTCGCCAATCCAGTCGGAATAGCTGCCGACATATAGTTTTATGTTATCGTACTGCTTATCCGCCAGTGCAGCATAAAGCGCCGCCGCTGTCACACCGCTTCCGCAATAAACAACGGCCGGTTCCTTCGTGTCGAGCAATGTGCTGAAACTGCTATCTTTGCGGAAACTGCCTGCGCTCACAAGCTGTGCCCAATCGTAGTTGCGGGCACCGGGAATACGGCCGGCCACTGCATCGATCGGCTCGTTCGTCCCAGCATAACGTTCTGCCGACCGGGCATCGATCAATACGCCCAAGTCCGTCCCGTCGACGATTTGTTTGACGTCTTGCCGCGTCGCAAGCAGCCCGTCGTCAAACTTCGGCTTTATTTCCGTGCGCGGATAAGCTTCCGGCGTCGATGATAAAGCGATGCCTTGTTGCTTTAAGGCATCGAAGCCGACACGGCTGATAGACGCATGTTCAAAGCCGGCATAACGCAGCAGCCACCAGGCCCGTGCCGCATAAGGCGAAGCTCCTTGGTCGTAAACGATAATTGCATCGTCCAGTTCCAGGCCCGCCTGTTGAAACAGCTCTGTCAACTGCTCCTTGGAAGGCATCGGATGACGGCCCTCTGTCGACCGCATGTCAGACAAGTGCTGCTCTAAATCCCAATGGACAGCTCCTTTGACATGCTCTTTCGAAAAAGCTTGGCTTCCCCAATCGGCATCTTTCAAATCAAAACGCGCGTCGATCCAACGATATTTTTGCGTGTCGATCGTTTCAATAAATACAGACATGCTATCCCCTGCTTTCCGTCAGTTTTTCATGCAATTGTTTCCATTGGGCCAAAATCTCGCTTTGTTGAAGCAAGCTGCGCTCGGATTCAATTTGCTCCATCGCTTGGCGCAGCAAGTGCTGTCGGAGCCCTTCAGCTTCTTGTTCAATCCAGAAAACCGCCCAGTCTTCGAGAGAAGCTTTCGCTTTTTCCAAATACACCGAAGCATCCGGTTCCATCATCGCTTGTAAGGCATTGCGCATCGATTCCTTTTCATTCTTCTCGAAAAAGCTCTTATTGTTTTTGTAATAGGACTTTGCCGATGAATAATCCGCTCCACCAAACGGTTCCCCGACTTCGATCGGTTCGCTTTCTTCGACTTCATACGGCAGGAACGAAAACTCAGCGTTCCATTCCTTCAATTGGGCCGCATCGCCTTTAAAGCGCTCCGTCAATTTCTTTTCGATAAAGCGTGCTAAACGCAAATTCGTCACCCTCAGCTCCTGGCCGAAATCAAATGCGGTCATGTCGCGTAAATCGCGCAATGCCGTATCCAAAGCTTGTTTGGAAGATTCACGTGAAAACAATGATGGATTGAACGCTTCTTTGAAAAAGTCGTTAAAGCGGTAAAATACACGCTGTTTCACATAATAGAGCAATTCACCGAGTTCCTGCGACGCTTCACGTTCGAGCACCGGCGCCATCGTTTCACTATAGCGCTTGCGGACTTTCTGCTCTAATTGCTGCAGTTCCACTAGCCGTTCATCTTTGCGCTCCATATTCTTTTCTGTCGAATAGATCAAATTGCGGAAGCGGTCCACCGCTTTTTGCTCTTCTTCGGACAACGACTGCACCGCCATGCCCTTTAGCTCTTCTTTCAGGAAATGCTGGAAGTTCTCTTCAAATTCCGGCATTCCAGAAACTTCCCGATCTTTCAGTGCGAGCAGGCTCGATACACCGAACAGCCTTGGAAAACGGATGCCGAATCGCTGCAATTCATTGCCGACGTATTCGATGACATCTTGTTTTTCTTGTTCATTATTTGCGAGATCGATAGCGTTGACGACAAAGAACATCTTGTCCATTTCAAATGCATCTTTAACCCGCCCGAGCTGAATTAGGAATTCGCGGTCTGCGCGCGCAAAAGCATGATTGTAATAGGTGATGAACAGCACCGCGTCTGCGTTGCGGATATATTCGAACGCAACGTTCGTATGGCGTGCATTGATCGAATCCGCTCCCGGCGTATCGACCAGCGTCACGCCGCTTCTAGTCAATTCGCAGTCAAAATAAAAGTCGATTTCTTCCACAAAGCAACTGCGCTCTTCTTTAGCGACGAAAAGGCTGAATTCCTCACGGTCAACGCGCACTGTCTCGCCAAGCTGTGCAGAAAATGATGGATAGCCGCCCTTGAACGCCATTAGGAATGATTTGTGGATCTGCTGTTCTGTTGTCGCGTCATCAGGCAATACAGCCGTTTTGTCATACGCTTCCTCGAGTGTTTCAACCATGAAGCCGAATACAGAAAATGAATTTTTGACGTCTTCTGTCATCGCCGCCGCGGTTTTCAATCGCACATCTGCCGTTTCATGCGGATGCTCTGCTGTTACCGGCCGGATGCGGTTGATGGTTGCAGTAGTTGGGTTTGGGGATACCGGGAGCACCGATTCGCCCATCAAGGCATTGGAAAACGATGATTTCCCGGCACTGAATGCGCCGAACAGCGCAATCGTGAATTCCTGTCCTTCCAATCGTTGTGCTTTGCGCCGCAAATATTCGACAGTTTCTGAAAATCCACGGACCGGTTCCAAAATCTGAGCCGTATGCTGGACGCGCTGGAGCACGGCATGTTCATCAAAAGATGCGAGTTCGTCTTTCGGCAAATCCCGCTCTTCTTCTTGCTGTTGTTCCACCGCTGTCTCAAGCATAGCTGGTGTAAATTCGGTCATGTCGTCCGTGGATATGTGAAACAGGTCCTGCCAGCCGGTCACTTGCTGTTCGGCTGCTTGCTGTTGCTTCGGCAAGATGGCCGTAAATGATTTCTTCACTTTATCGATCGCCAAGTCCATTTCTTCAAGCGTTCGGATCGCCAGCACTTTTTGTTCAAGTGTTTCAGATTTCATATCAATTTCCACACTCGCGTCGTCCGGCAAACCTTCAAAGCCTTCTTGCTGTCCTACTTTCCACGGATCGGTCTGTTGAATCAGCCAACGCTGCACTTGCGCAGTGACACTGTTGCTGACATTCAATACCGTATCTGCGGTCATGGCCGTCGTTGCCGGTACCGTTTCCTCGACGATCGAGAACGGCAACGTGAAATCCATCTGATCAATGGCAAGCGATTCGGTATCGGTCAATAAACCGGCTTCCCGCAATGAGGTTTTCATCAATTTCTTTAAATGCCCGGTCATTTGTGAATCGATCGTTTTCGACAGCTTGTCCTGCAAATCCTGTTTGCGCACTTGGCGCTGTTCTTCCGTTTTCTTGCCACTGAACATCAAACCGACTTTAAAGTTCGGCTGGCGGGATTCCAAATAGGAAGTCAGTGCATCACGCACTTCGTAAGGAATGATATTGGCATTTTCCAACAGCTCTTTGCGCTTTTTCTCGAAATTAAGTTTCCAATCGGCGTAATCCTGGACAGAGCTGCGCCGTTTGATCAGCTCATGATCTTTTTTCAAATCTTCTCTTGCATCCCACTCTTCTTCTGTAAGGACCTTGGAAAACGCTTCAAGACGTTCCGCTTTTTCATCTTCCAAAAAGCGGATATGTTCGTCTTTCAATTGGCGCAATGCAGAAGCGGATGCTTCGCCGATATGCCCTTGCCAATTATCCATGACTGATGACACCAATTGTTTCACTTGCGGAAATTCATTGCCTGGAAAGTTATGGTCTTTCAACGAGGTGAAAAAGATTCTTTTCGGTTCCACTCCCCATGCTGCAAAACTATCGGCAACGGATTGCTGGAATGCCTCGAACGTCATTTCGCTTTCCTGATGTTTATCTATTTGGTTGACGATCAAATACAGCTCTGTGTATTTCTGAAGTTCACGTGTGAAATTGAAATTCAGTTCGGACTGGACATGGTTATAGTCCATGACGTAAAACACCATGTCGGCTACATGCAAAGCCGATTCTGTCGACACACGGTGGGCGTCGTCTGTGGAATCGACTCCCGGCGTATCCATAACGGTAATGCCTTCTGGCAAGACCGAAGTCTCGTGGCCGATGTCAATTTGGGTAACATCCCCGCTTTTGCAGAAATCCTTGACTGCCTGAAAATCGTAGTTTTCCGGGAAATATACCGGCCGGTCTCCACGGCGGTTGACGATGGCATAATCTTTTTCCGCCTTATGGACGTTGACGATGTTCGCACTGGTCGGAATTGGGCTCGACGGCAGCAAAGTCTCCCCGGTTAACGCATTGATCATCGACGATTTGCCGGAGGAAAAATGCCCTGCAAAACCGATGATGAATTGGTCTTTCAATATTTTCCGGGCGAATAGTTTCGCTTTCTCTGCACGCTCATTATCTTCATTGCCTTGAAAAATCCGGTAAAGATGCGCTGTTTCGATTAATTCCTGCTTATGGTCTGTCGCTGTCATATGTATATCCCCTTTACCGTTACTTCTATTCATCATATCATCTTTTATGCAGAACGAAAAACATCCTTCCATGGCTGGAAGGATGTTTTCTCAAGAGAATCCGTGGATCGACATGCCGCCGTCGATGAATAATGTTTGGCCGGTAATATAACCTGCCGCATCGGATGCCAGGAACACGACCGGGGATGCCACTTCCGGCAACTCACCGACACGCTTCAGCGGTGTCACCGCCAAAATCGAATCCAAGTATGCTTGATCCGATAAAATGCCTTCGGTGAGCGGTGTGCGGAAATACCACGGGCCGACCGCGTTGACGCGGATGCCCCGCTCGCCCCATTCCATCGCCATGACTTTTGTCATTTGGATGATGGCCGCTTTCGAGGCCGCATAGATAACGCCTGTTTTCAGCGCTCGCTCTCCGCCGACCGAGCTAACATTGATGATCGATGCGCCTTTTTTCATGTGACGGGCCGCTTCCTGGGAAAACATAAATACGCTTTGCGCGTTAGTATCCATAATTTTTTGCCATTCGGCATCGGTGGCGTCGTCTAATTTCGAACGGATATTCATACCCGCATTATTGACAAGTATATCAACGCCCCCAAACCTATCGATAGCCTGCCGGACAGCCGATTGGATATCTTCGCGCACTGTCACATCCGCGACTGCAAAAGAGGTGCGATCGCTTGCCATTTCTTTTTTCACCTGTTCCAGATCGTCCTGTGTTCTCGCAACAAGCAAGACATTCGCCCCTGCTTCCCCGAGTGCAAGCGCAATTGCACGGCCGATGCCCTTGCCGGCGCCGGTGACGATCGCCGTTTTTCCTTCTAAACGAAATGATGCCAACAAATCAAGGTCCCCCTTTAGTCATTTATTATTCACAACTATGCATAATTCGAATTACTTAAACCAATTGGTATAGTTTCTTGTATTTCGCTTCCAAGTAATCCGCCAAGTGGTCGCCATTCAATGTTTCGCCAGTCGCTTCCTCTAGAATTTCAAGCGGTTTTTTCACGGCTCCGTGGCGGTGGACTTTATCGGTCAGCCATGCGGTAATCGGAGCAACTTGGCCGCTTGACAATAGCTCATCGAAATTCGGGATGTCTTGTTGCATCGCTTTTTTGAACTGGGCGGCATACAATAGCCCAAGCGCATAGGAAGGGAAGTAACCGAAGCTGCCGCCTGCCCAGTGGACGTCTTGCAATACCCCTTCCCCGTCGTGTGAAGGCCGGACACCCAAATACTCTTCGTATTTGTCATTCCATAGCTGCGGCAAATCTTTCACTTCATAATCGCCGTCAAACAGCCCCTTCTCCAGTTCGTAACGGATCATGATATGCAAAGCATACGTCAATTCATCGGCTTCGATGCGGATAAGGGACGGTTTTGCTTCATTGATTGCACGCAAAAAATCTAGTACCGGCACTTGCTGGAATTGACTAGGTGCATATGATAGGAAGTTGTCGTAATTGTGTTGCCAAAATGCATCGTTGCGCCCGACAAAGTTTTCGAAAAACAGCGACTGGGATTCATGGATGCCCATCGATGAACCGCCATCGACCGGCAAGCCGCTAAGCTCGCTGCTGATGTTCTGTTCGTAGAGTGCATGTCCCGCTTCGTGGATGGTACCGAATACCGCTGTTCGGAAATCGGATTCATCATATTTGGTGGTGACGCGCACGTCTCCACGGTTGATTGCGATCATAAACGGATGGACCGTTTCGTCCAGGCGCCCCGCTTCAAAATCATAGCCAAGTTTTTTTAGCACATCGAAGCTGAAATCCTGCTGCGCTGTTTTCGGGAAATGCCCGTACAAGAAATCAGTTTCTGGCTGATTGGCGGATTCGCTGATTTGTTTGACGAGCGGCACGATGCGCTTTCTCAGTTGTCCAAATACTTGGTCGAGCTGCTCTGTTGTGACGCCCGGCTCATATTGGTCAAGCAAAGTATTATAGACACTGCCATTTTTCACGCCCCAATAGCCGACAAAACGCCGCGTTGTTTCCACTAGCTGTTCCAAATACGGCTGGAACAATGCAAAGTCGGCTTGTTCTTTCGCTTGCTCCCAGATTGATTCGGCTTTGCTCGTCAACACGACGAATTCCCGGTACTCTGCCGGCGGGATTTTTGCATTCAATTGATACTGGCGATCAGCTTCTTCGACGGACCGCTGCATAGCAGCAGACAAACCCGTTTGGAGTTTCAAGCCTGCAATCAACTCGCCGTATTGTTCGGAAGTCGACAAAGCGAATAGCTCTGACGACAAAGTGCCGATCGTCTCCGAACGCAAGTCCATTCCTTTTTTCGGTGCACCTGTCCGCATATCCCAGTACAAAAGGGAAATGGCTTCATTATAACTTGTCATTTTCTGGTGAATTTCTCTAAATTGCTGTTCCATTGACACAATATTCCTCCTTCTTTTCCGGTCTATTGTATCATAAGGATGCCGAATTCTGCCTCTTCCTTGCGTTTGGCTTACCGTCGTTAAGTGTATGGGAAAATACTCAAAATAAAATAGCCAGCAAGGGGGCCCCTGCTGACTTTTCACTTTAATTCTTATCGATTTTTCGCAAGCACCGGCAATACAGGCTGCCACAAATGTTCGATGCGCAATTCTTCTTTCGTCAACAATAAATGGATTTCCCCGTAGTCCGTTGAAGAGCGGATCAAACGCCCGACGCCTTGCTGCAAGCGCAGCTGCATAAACGGCAAGTCGATTTCTTCTAAAGGACGTTCACTGAACTTACGCTTCGCGTCGAAAACCGGATCGTTCGGTGGCATCGGCAAGTCGACAATGATCACTTGCGTCAACGCCTCGCCCGGCAAGTCCATGCCTTCCCATAGATGATGGGAACACAGCACTTGGAATTTGCCCGCCTGGAAATCGCGGACGACCGACGACAATTCGCGGTCCCCTTCAAATTCGATGCTCAAAGAACAGTCTTCAGGCAATGTTCGGCGGAACGATTGCATGGCGGATTTCGATTTGAATAACACCAAAGTTTGGCCACCTCGCGTTGCGAGTTCGAGCACGCGTGCTGCTTTTTCGTGCTGCTGAAGCGGATGCTTGAAGATTTCCATCGTTTCTTCGTAGTCAAAAGGTGACGGCACTGAGAACGATTCGAATGCATCGATTCCGAGCGTATCCGCCAAGTAGGTGAAATCTTTGGCGACCGATAACGTCGCAGAAGAAAAGACGATCGGCAATTTGCCGTCGAACAGTTTTTCTTCCAAAATTTCCGTCACTAAACGCGGCATGATGACCAAGGTTTCGATGTCATCTTTTTTCTCGAGCCAGCTGATGGCATCGCCGTTTTCCACAAACAAGCCCATGGAGAACTTATACTGTTCAAAATATTCTTCAGCCAAATTCAATTCGTACTCCGGAATGCTATACAGTTCGCCTTCAAAAACGAACTCTTCCGTCAAATCGTCGACTGTTTTGATTAACTCGCGGCCGATGCGTTTCAACAACGGGTCTTCTTGAATCGCTTTGCGGTCTTCATCACTCGGGATGAGGTTGCTGCGCAACACACGGAAAAATTCCGTATGCAAATCGATGGTTCTTTCGATCAGCCCAAGTGTTTTTTCGCGCACTCCATCAACCATGACTTTTTCGGTTACATCGTAGAGTGAACTTTCCTGCACTTCATAAGTCAACGCGCGTTGAGCGGCAAATTCAAGCAAATGCCCTTCATCAAGTACAATTTGAGAAACTTCCGGCAATAAAGGCGTCTGCCCTTCATGCTTGCGGTTTTCTTTTGTCCATATATGCTCCATCAAAAAATCATGCGAGCAAATAACCAAGTCCGTCGCTTCACGGTAATGGTTACGGTGCAAAGTCTGTCCACATTTATTGCGTATATCGCAGGCATGGCAGTTTTGGATCGGGTGATAATTGACTTCCTGCCACTCGTCATCCGTCAGTTCAGGATAGCTTGAGCGTTCACCATAAGGATACATCTGCTGCATGGAATAGGTTTTATTGACGAATTCCGGCAAGGTGAACTCGATGACATCCAAGAAATCCGCTTCACTGCGTTTTTTCGCTCCTTCAAAACGCTGCAGGCATAAATACTGGTCGCGAGACTTGGCCAGGCGCACGTCCAGATTCAAATCGAACAGCTCATCCAAACGGTCGATGTCGCCGCCTTTTTTCACCAATTGCTCGATCAAGGCTTCATCAGCGCAGGAAATGAGCGCCGGTTTCCCCGTATAGCGCGCATAGGCGATCGCCGGCAATAGGTAAGCCAGTGTTTTTCCTGTGCCAACGCCGGCTTCTGCGAACAACACTTCTTTGTCTTTTAGGGCTTTTTCCAGTTGAAAAGACATAAAAATCTGTTCATCGCGCAATTCATAGCCTTTTTCCGGTAAGATGTCATAGAATATATCACCGATCCAATCGTTCAATGAATCGAAGAAAGTTTTGTCTTTGGATAACGGGAATGGCAATGCTTTTCTCATAGAATCTCCTCACAGAGAAACGGAAGGGCACAAGCCCTTCCGTTTTCCTCATTTATTTTTTGGACGTTCTCCCCAGAATTGGAACAAATCTGTGCGGATAAAGCCGTTGTAAAGTTTGCGTTTTTTCGTCGCTTTTTGACCGTACAGTTTTTCGAATCCTTCCATCGATGACAGCATATACACCGACCAAGTCGGGAAGCGCGAGAACACTTGACCCATATCTTCGATCATTTCCTCGATCACTTCTACTTCACCGATGCGCTCGCCGTATGGCGGGTTTCCGATGACGACACCGTTTTCTTCGTCTGTCGTGAAATCTTTCACGTCGCGCTGCTGCAAACGGATCAAGCCGGCAAACCCAGCTTCAATGATGTTTTCTTCCGCAATTTGGATCATGCGGGGATCGGCATCCGTACCGAGAATGTTGAGCGGCTGATCGTAATCCGCTAAATTCTCGGCTTCTTCCCGAACTTCATTCCATACGTCTTCGCCGATCCATGGCCACTGTTCACTGTCGAATTCACGGTTGTAGCCAGGAGCCAGGTTCTGCCCGATCATGGCTGCTTCAATGGCAATCGTTCCAGATCCACAGAACGGATCAACGAATGGGCGATCCGGCGTCCAACGGGATAGCTTAACAAGCGCTGCTGCCAATGTTTCTTTTAGCGGCGCTTCCCCTTGCCCGACACGGTAGCCGCGTTTGTGAAGCCCGGCACCGCTCGTATCGATCGACAATTGAACTTTATCTTTTAAAATAGATACTTCAATTTTAAAACGGGGGCCAGTTTCATCCAAAAATGAGTTGTGTTGATATGCTTTTTTTAATCTCTCCACAATTGCTTTTTTGACGATCGACTGACAGGTCGGCACACTGTGCAATGTCGATTTGACGGATTTTCCTTGAACCGGAAACTCAGCATCGACTGGCAGGTACTTCTCCCATTCGATGGCTTTCGTCTGTTCGAACAAATCGTCAAAAGTGGAAGCGGTAAACTCCCCGGCAATCAACTTGACACGGTCTGCCGTACGCAGCCATAAATTGGCTTTAGCGATATCCCGTTCGTTTCCTTGGAAAAACACTTTTCCATTATCTGTCGTCGTTTCGTACCCTAATTCTTTTACTTCGTTCGCCACGATGGATTCAAGCCCCATTGCTGCAGTAGCGAGTAATTTATAGCTAGTCATATAAACGCCCTTTCTATATTGCGGAATAACCATTTATTTCATAACGCGGACAGTTTTGATCCAGGCTGTGCAATTTACTTTGATGAGTGATGTTTTTCGCTTTCATGCGCCATCTATTGTCATATGAAGAAAAGCTCCCCGATAGGAGAGCCTTTCTAGAAAATAAATTAAGACCATTTAAAATTCTATAAGCCATGTTTTGTCTCCACGTACTCAAACGGCCAAAGCCTCGTACTTGTGGATGGCAATCATCTATCTGCGGATTCACTCCGCCTCTTCCGTCGGTTCAATTCCCTTGGAAAAGTGCCCCTACCATAATTTGGGTTTCTCACTCGCGGGGTTTACCTCGTTCCACCTGCAGAGTTTCCTATGCAGCTCCGTCACTGTGGCACCTTCAGGGTATTTCGGCCATATCCGAAGACTTAGGCGTTCTACCCGCCGTCAGCATAAATGCTGCCCCAGCTTATTGTTTCGCTGGGCGCGATCACTACGGTCATCGCAGATCCGTGTGAGCATGGACTTTCCTCTCCCGCATCAAGTGCGGGAGCGATTGCCAGAATTTTAAATGGCTAACTAAGTATACGCTATCTCTAGACCTGTGGCAATGTTTTTACCGATTGTCCAGCTTATTGCCGAAGACATGATTTTCGAGATGCGACAGCCTGCGCAAAATGTCAAAATTGGTTGTGCCTGGAGCCGGCGTCGCCTGCTTTTTTGGCGATTCCTCCAGCTCAGTGCGCAAACGGCGGTTTTCATTTTGCAGTTGTTCAATTTTTTTATTGTACAATTCATAATCCTGGATTACTTCATCGAGAAAATGATCCACTTCGTCCTGATTATAGCCGCGCATGGCTGTTTTAAAGTCTTTTTCAAGAATGTCTTTTGCTGCATATTTAATGTCCATTCAAATCGCCCTTCCATTAAAAGAAACTTCGAAAATTTAGTTCTTTCCTTACGGATAGTATAGCATAAGCAATATTTAACGTGTTCTGTGAACCGTGGATTCGGCTGCTTTTTTTCGTTTTTTCTCTTCTAACCGCGATTCACGTTTGACCAAATCACTAAGGATCGACTGTCTGACCTTTGTATGGAGCGCTGCTTCTTTGGCAAAACCCGTCATGACGAGCGCCTGTGCCGGATCTTTCATTTGGTGTTCATATAATTTGGCCGCATGCACCCAAGCCTCCACTTCGACTGTACCGCGAAGATGCGGCGCCGCTTCTTTAAACAATCGCAGCGCTTCCTCGTTTAGCCCATTGCGTTTTTTTTGTACTGCCAAAAAGTAACGAGCCAACGCACCGGCATCGCCGCGCTCTAACGTGACGTGTTCGAGATAAGCAGCACTTTGGTCATATTGCTTCAAATCCGCATACCATTTGCCGATATTCGTATAGGCGCCGCTCGATTCGGTAGATAAATCCTCCATCAACAAATCGGAAGAACGGATATAAAGCGACACGAGTGACAAGATGTCGAGTTCGTTATGATACAACACCTTCGCCAGCCCTTCAGGAAATCCGCTTTTTACGGCATCGAGGTAAATTGCCGGAATCAAATGCCCCGGCACATCCCCATTGCGTGTAAACCCGAGCTTTTGTTCTTCGATCACGCTAAGCTTAAGGCGTTGCAATTCATTTTTCCAGATCCGCTTGGTTCCGTGAAACAAATCGATCTGTTTCGGGTCCGGCAATTTTGGCAGTGTGCCTCTATGCATCGTCCAGCGCGAATGAAGCTGCGGCCAGTCGAAGCTTTTTCCATTATAGGAGTAAATGACCGAATCCTGGGCTTGCCACAAATTCGACTCATAGAGAAATGCTGCTTCGTGAGATGGCTCCGGCATGATCCATTGGGTCATTTCAAAGCGGTCTTCTAGGCGCTCGAGTATGCCGATCAAAAAGATATATGCACCCGTCCCGCCAAGCCCTGTCGTCTCCGTATCGAAAAACACGAGCCCGCCATTGCCTTCAAGCTTGAACGGATGTTCGTAATCGGTTTTCTTCCAGGCTGCCAGCACACGGTCAAGCTCCCCGAGTACGACATCGCCATGACGGTAATCGAAGGGATAGTCGATTTTCTTTTCAAATACAAACCCGAATTTATTTTCTTTCAAGGTCAATCCGATTTCTTTCCATTGCTGTTCTTGAGGCGGCCGCATCGGTGCTGTTCGCGGCTTTTGGCTTGCCGGTTTATTATTGTTTTTCAGCATGCCTTTCATCTGCATCAGCTTTTTTTCAAAAGACATCCACTCACCCCTCTTTTTCCAGTTCCCCGAGCAATTCAATGACGCGCCCTTTCATGTCCATCGCCGCGTCCTGTGCGCCGATGCATGACGGGCAGCCGTCAAAGCATGGACATTCCGTCACATGCTGTCGTGCTTTTTCGAGCAGCGGCTGCCACAGATCATAGATGCGCTCGCTGATGCCGATGCCGCCTGGGTAGGAGTCGTGAATAAAGAAAGACGGCTGGTCATTATGCGGTGATTTCACTTGCGGCACGACGTGGACATCGCGGCGGTCACATTGAACAAAAATCGGGATGAAACTCTCGATAGCATAGGCAGCGCCGGTCATCGTGTCCGACAAATCCGAGTCACTAAAATCTGCCGGCTTGTCGAAGCTGAGCCAGGTCGAAGACGTATGTAATTCTTCGGCCGGAAGGGAAATCGGGCCAGAGCCGATGTTGTCGTGGGTGTCGAAACGGATTTTCTTGAAGATCGTCGGCATCGCTAGCACTGCGACATCACCGTAATTGACGTTCGCCTTATGAAGCATGCGGTGCTTGTCTTCGCTGATCACTTTCAATTCGATTGCCAGATTCGCGTCGGTGAAGTAATCGACATCAACTTCCCGCACATATGCCTTCTTCTCTTCCCAGTCCAAAATCTCCACTTGGAACTGGGTGCCCTGGTGGAGGTAGATTGCTTCTTCGTGCAATAATGTCATCGCACTGAAACGGTCCATCTCACCGATGACTTTGGTATCGGCCGGAACCGATTGGTCGACGATGACGACATTTTCCTGAGCGGCTGAACGCAAGGAAATATCGTGCGCCGGGAAGCGGTCGCTCATCCAGTGCCAGCGGTCCGAAGTCCGAACTAAGACCCCTTCTTCCTGAAGGTACTCGAGCAAGGACTGGACATCAAATTCACCATACATATCATCTGCTGAAAACGGCAGCTCGAAGGAAGCGCATTTTAAATGGTCCATCAAGATAATGATGTTCTCTGGGTGGATGCGCGCTTCTTCCGGTGATTGGTCGAGCAAATATTCCGGATGGTTGATGATGTACTGATCGAGCGCTGTGGATTGTGCTACATAAACAACAAGTGATTCGTCCTGGCGTCTTCCTGCACGGCCCGCTTGCTGCCAAGCGCTTGCGATATTGCCGGGATAGCCGGTCATGATGCAAGCCTGAAGCTGGCCGATGTCGACGCCGAGTTCTAGTGCATTGGTCGAAACGACGCATTGGATCGAGCCGTCGCGCAAGCCTTTTTCAATGGCACGCCGCTCGGAAGGCAGATAACCGCCCCGGTAGCCTTTGATCGATTCGTCCTGCAACTTATATTTGGTAATTTCGTTTAAATAAGTTACCAGCATTTCCACACGTACGCGACTTTTGGCAAAAACGATCGTTTGTATGCCTTGCTTGATGAGATACGTCGCCAAATCCCTTACTTCGAGCACCGCGCTCCGCCGCACGCCGAATGTCGGATGGACGATCGGCGGATTATAGAACAGGATATGCTTTTTGCCGGCCGGAGCCCCGTTCTGGTCGATCAATTCGTGATCAGTATTGGTCAAACTTTCAGCTAGCTGCTTTGGATTAGCGATCGTCGCTGACGTACAGATAAAGACTGGATCGCTCCCATAAAAGTTGCAGATCCGTTTCAAGCGGCGGATAACGTGTGCCACGTGGGTACCGAATACCCCCTTATATGTGTGCAGCTCATCGATTACTATATAATGAAGGTTCTCAAAAAGCGACACCCATTTTGTATGGTGAGGCAGAATAGCGGAGTGCAACATATCCGGATTGGTCATAACGATTTGTCCTGCTTTGCGCACTTTTGTGCGAATCGATGGGGACGTGTCGCCATCATAGGTATAGGACAGGATCGACTGCTCGGTTTTTTCGATCAAGTCATGCAAATCGCTTTTTTGGTCTTGCGCCAATGCTTTTGTCGGAAACAAATACAGCGCACGCGCATTCGGATCATTCAAAATTTTGTGCAACACCGGCAAATGATAGCAATACGATTTGCCTGAAGCGGTCGGCGTCACAGCAGTGAACGAGTTACCTTGCTGTGCCAAATCGAAAGCCTGCCGTTGATGGGTATATAATTGTTCTATGCCTTTTTTGCGAAGCGCATCTTTTAAACTGTCGTGCATCGCTTCGGGAAAATCCGCATAACTCGCCGGCTTTTCCTCCTTGGTATGCCAATGGTAAATGCGCTCCATCATTTCCGGCTCCACTTTCCACTCTGCCAGAATTTCCGGTATCGTTTTTTTGGTTCTCATTGTTTCTCATCGCCCTTTTCATCTATCGCTGCAAGTAAAGTCTGTATCGTATATTGGGCAGCTTGTATCGTCTGGACAAAACGCTTTTTACTCGTTTCTTTATAAAAACTTTGGACAAACACTTGTCCCATGCCATCAGCGGCGTTGTCAATCTGCAATTTGTGGACGTATTTGGGCCGTTCTTGACGGATATAATCCAGCGTCATCTCTTTCCATTCCTCTATTAAGCGATGCCAGTGATCAGCATATGGTTTTACGTCTTGAAAGAAATCTGGTTCTGCATCTTGCGCCCGCATCTCTTTAAAGCGATTGAGGCAAGTTTCACATTCATCATATAAAGCGATTGAACGGTGCTTGAGGTCCATCATTATTCCCCCTCCATAGACATAAGTTTATCACAATCCTTTAGAGAATATGCAGTTTGCCGAACAGGCATTCTTTTCAGTTGGAGATAACCCCGAAATCAGCTATTATTAGGAATAAAGTTCGGAAACCTTTCATCATATTTGTCGTCTATGTGCGTGTGATATGATAAAGTAAGCGAGGTGTATCACAAATGGCGATCAATTATCCAAACGGCAAGAAATTCTCTCCCCCAAAGGATAAACCAGTTTCACAAAAGAAGCGGGATGTTTCCTTCAGCAACCGTGGGAAAACTTTGGAAGACGAATTGAACGAAACGAATACGTATTATTTGCAGCGCGGGCTGGCCGTTATCCATAAAAAACCGGTGCCGGTTCAAATCGTGCGTGTCGAATATCCGTCCAGAAGTGCCGCGGTCATTCGGGAAGCTTATTTTCAAGCCCCTTCCACCACCGATTACAATGGCATCTGGCAAGGCCGCTATATCGATTTTGAAGCGAAGGAGACGGAAATCCGCACATCATTTCCACTCAAAAACATCCATGAGCATCAAGTCCACCATATGGCAGATATTCTTCGGCACGGCGGCTTAGCTTTTTTAATCATCCGATTTTCCAGCTTAGACCGTTATTTTGTCCTGCCGTTCGAAGTTTTGGAAACTTATTGGAAGCGAATGGCGGCTGGCGGCAGAAAATCGATGACAATAGATGAAATTGAAGAATCGTCCATCGAAGTAAAGCCTGGTGCTTTCCCGAGAATCGATTATTTGTCTGTTCTCGATCAACTGAAGCAATAGCATATACATGAAAGTGAGGAAGCGCTTGTGAGTGACAAGAAAATATCGCGTGAAGAACGCAGAAAATCAATTGAGCGGCAACGCAAAAATTCGAATAAACAAAAGAAATCCGGTGCCAAAATGTGGATCAAGCGGGGCATACTTGGCATTGTCGCCTTAATCGCTGCCGGCTTGATGTTCGGAGTCGTCATGTTCGCAGTCTACGCGAGCAGTGCTCCTGAAATTGACGAGGAGTTGCTGCGCGATCCAATCAGCCCTGTGTTCCTGGCAAATGATGGTGAAACTGAAATTCCGTTCTTTACCGCACAAAACCGGGAATACGTAAATTATGAAGATATCCCCCCTATCCTTGAAGATGCCATTTTGGCAACTGAGGACAATCGATTTTACGAACACTCCGGGATAGACGTCATTCGCCTAGGCGGTGCAGTAATCGCCAATGTCACTGGTGGTTTCGGATCCCAGGGAGCCAGTACCATCACACAGCAAGTAATCAAAAACTCATTCTTGTCGAATGAAAAAACATTGAAACGCAAAGCACAAGAAGCGTATTTGGCTTATAAGCTGGAGCGTGAATACGAAAAAGAAGAAATCTTTGAAATGTATTTCAATAAAATCTTGATGTCTGGCAACACGTATGGCTTCGGCACTGCGGCAGAGGAATTTTTCGGCAAACCTGCTGCAGAATTGGAATTGCATGAAGCTGCTCTGCTTGCCGGTATGCCGCAGAGCCCGAACCGCTACAATCCATTCAAGAACCCAGAAGCGGCAGAAGAACGCCGCGATATCGTCTTGAATTTGATGGAACAGCACGGGAAAATTGATGCCGCGCAAAAAGAAGAAGCATGGAACACGCCGGTTGAATCTACCTTGCTGCCTGAAGATCAACGCAGACCAGCGGAACAAAACACGGAGTATACTGCGTTTATGGAAATGGTCGTCGATGAACTTGAATCTTTAGAGGGTGACTACTCGCTCGATGAAGGCTTGACGATCTACACGACACTTGAACCTTACGTACAAGAACGCGTCAACGAAGCGATGACCTCCGATTTGTTTTTTGACGAGGAAGTCCAATCTGCCATGACCGTCGTCGATACCAAAACCGGTGCCATCAGTGCAGTAGGCGCCGCGCGTGAATATGAAGGCGATGTGCGCAGAAACTTTGCTACTTCCAAAGACCGCGTCATCGGATCGACCATCAAGCCATTGGTAAGCTACGGCCCGGCGATCGAACATTTGGACTGGTCGACTGGCCAAACGCTTGTCGATGAAGAATATTCATACAGCAGCGGCCAGGAAATCCGCAATGTCGACGGACAGTTTCTCGGGCCGATGACACTCCGGGAATCCTTGTATCGCTCCCGTAACATTCCAGCGGTTAAGGCACTTGGAGAAGTCGGATCCGACAATGCCAGCGAGTTCACTAAAAAACTCGGATTAGATTTTGGAGATATTTACGAATCTGCTGCACTTGGAACACCGAGCAACAATATTTCCACTGTTGAAATGGCCGGCGCTTTCGCAGCATTCGGCAATAACGGTGTCTTTACAAAGCCCCACACAATCAAAAAAATAGTTTTCCGCGACGGTACCACTGAAGCGGTGGTCAGCCCTGAACCGGTGACAGCGATGAAAGACAGTACCGCTTACATGATCACGGATATGTTGCGTGATGCCGTCGATCTTAGTGTCGATGGTTCTACCGGTAAAGAAGCCTCTATTAATGGACTTGATATGGCTGGTAAAACCGGTACATCCAACTATTCTGAGGAAGATTTAGCGAAATATGGTTTGGACGCTAGTTCGGCAAGGGATGTTTGGTTCGCGGGTTATACGACGGATTATTCGATTTCCGTTTGGAGCGGTTATCCGTCAGTTACCACGCCGATCGATACGGCATCAAATGAACGCTTGCTTGCACAGCGTTTGTTCAAACAAGTGATGAGCCAAATTTCCTCTCCGGAAACGGCAAGATTCCAACAGCCTGACTCCGTTACAGAAGAAGTAATTGAAGTCGGCACAGAACCTTTGCGCTTAGCAAGCCCATTCACGCCTTGGAGCATGCGTAGCGAAGAATTGTTTGCCAGGGGGACAGAGCCCAGTACTGTATCAGAGCGATTTGTGGCAGACCCTGACAGACCTTCTGGATTGAGAGCCGACGTAAGCGGCAATACCGCAAACTTGAGCTGGAGTTACGGCGACGCAGAAGGTATTACATTTGAAGTGTCAGTTAACGGGGAAGTTTTGACAACAACCAGCGACACGAACTATTCCTATAACGGTCTTGAAGAAGGCGTGCCTTACACATTCCGCGTCGTCGCCATACAAAATGGCAGACGCAGTGAACCTGCTTCTACGACAGTCGAAATTGCCCCTCCGCCGGAAGAAGAACCGGCTGAAGAGGAGCCGGTTGAAGAAGAACCGGCTGAAGAAGAACCAGCCGAAGAAGAACCAGTCGAAGAAGAACCGGCTGAAGAGCCAGCTGAGGAAGAACCGGCTGACGAGGAGCCTGTTGAAACACCGGACGAACCTGTAGATACACCAGAACAGCCTGAAGAGCCAGATTCCGAAGGCGATGATGCAGCCGCTGCTACTGAAGAAGGATCAAGCGGTAGCTCTTCATCAAGCAATAATGGCAATCGTGGCAATGGCAATAATGGTAATGGAAATGGCAACGGTGATTCCGACTCCGGCAGCTCTGATGATGAGGAGTCTGGTGACGAAGAAAATTCAGAGTAATACATTATAACCATGATAAATACCCCGTTCATCTTCCTGATGAACGGGGTATTTTCAACTAAAAAAACCGAACGAAATTATTTCTTCGTTCGGCTTTTTTAAATTGTATGGAAATGCAAGGCATCTCTTCTAGTGCTTTTCATTTCACTGGATAGCCGATTTTTAGACGCGCAATCTTTTTCTTCAGTTCCCTGAACAATTGCTCAAGCTGGCGAAATGCTGCATGAGCGCTATTTGAATGATAGACAAAATCCAGCCTTTCTTCCTCATTCAACGGCGCAGGCGAAGATTCACCGAAAAGACTGAAAAGCGTTTGCTTTAATTCCACATATAATGTGTAGCCGCTTGATATTAACCCACGGCAACTAGCCGGCTGTTGTTTGAAGCATTCATGGAGGTCTCGTGACAATCCTTGCCACGCATCATAATAAGGCGAAATCGCGTCATCAATTGATTTCTGTGACAAGCTCATGCTTTACGAGTCCCTTCTTATCGCGCTTTTTTCCTTCACGGCAGCGGTCGAACAATGGGCAGACGTGACATCCGGGATTTTGCGCTTTGCAATGATAACGGCCAAAGAAAATGATTTGGTGATGGGTTTTCGACCAATCGGCTGAAGGCGTTTTTTTCATGATCGCCTCTTCCACCTGCAAAGGCGAATCTTTCCAGCGGCATAAGCCGAGCCGTTTGGAAACGCGCTCTACATGGGTGTCTACCGCCAAGGCCGGTTTATTGAACGCGACGGAAACAACAACGTTGGCGGTTTTTCTGCCTACTCCGGGAAACGTCATCAAGACATCCCGGTCTTGCGGCACTTGGCCGTCAAACTGTTCGATCATCATCCGGCTGAGTGCTTGGATGTTTTTGGCTTTATTGCGGAACAAGCCGATCGAACGGATGTCGCGTTCCAATTCTTCCAATGGCACAGAAACATAATCTTCAGGCGTATGGTATTTCTGGAACAGATCGGCGGTTACTTTGTTGACCAATTTATCGGTGCATTGTGCAGACAATAACACTGCAATGACCAGGTCAAATGGATTCCGGTGAAAGAGTTCACAATGAGCATCAGGAAACATATGATCCATTTCTTCCAAACAAGCTAACCATTCTTTTTTCGTCATCATTTTATCACCTGCTAATTCCGCTCTTCCAGCCAGTTATAGAATTGCACTTTTTTGGCGGTGCTTTCCTGTGGCTGGATGCGGATGTTTTTTTCACGGAATGAATTTGCATGCCTCGTCACTTGGCTCGATGTCTTGATGTTCTTTTTCTTCCACTCGAACAAAATCCGGTCCACGTAGCGCAAGCTGATTTTTTGTGAAATGACGGCTTCTTTTAATGCCATACGGATGACGTCAGGCGTATGCCCGTCCTGGTCCATCCACATGGAGATCGTTTCGATTTCCATCGGGGATAAAAAGCGTCCAAATTCCTGTTCAAACAGCTGGAAGATTTCACCTTCCTGTTCTTTTTGTGTATGCTCTTTTTCGGTTTGCGCCTTCAGCTCTAAGCATTCCACGAGTTTTTCCCATAAGGGCTGCAAAGAAATGGTTTCTGTCAACATGCCATCTACCGTTTCCTGACGGATCGACAGGTAGCCTTGCTGCATCAACTTCTGCATCATCGTCGTTACGCCATCATGTGTCGCGGACATGCGCGATGCGATTTCTTCAGGCGTCGGAAAGACATTCCCTGCCTGCTGGAAAGATTGGATTTGCAAAAGCAAAACCGCTTCTTCATCGCTGATTTTCAAGCGTCGGTAAAACTGAAAAAAAAGCTGGGAAATGGTAACATTCCCCTGCTCGATCCAGTGCTGCAATCGGTCAGATTGTTTCATATCCCAACCACCTTTCTGTATGAAAATTTCTAGTTGTTTTCCATGACTAAAATATGAAATAAAGCTGCGGAAAACCCAAAACATGATTTAGTCATTATAATAAAATGAATTATTAAACATGCATCTTAGAGATTCCACAAATTGTCTTCGTTTAACAATTACAGGCACTTCGCGAACCTTTGTTCCGTTCAGCTGAATAATTCTTTATGGATACAGACGGTTCAACAAACGCGGGAATGGAATCGACTCGCGAACATGTTCCGCGCCGCTGATCCAAGCTACGGTGCGTTCAAGGCCAAGGCCAAAACCGGAATGCGGGACCGCGCCGTATTTGCTTAGGTCGAGATACCATTCGTATGCCGTTTCATCCAAATTATGCTCTTGGATACGCTTTTTCATCAATTCGTAATCGTGGATTCGCTCAGAACCGCCGATGATTTCTCCATAGCCTTCTGGCGCGATCATGTCTGCACATAATACGACGTCATCACGCTCTGGATGAGGTTGCATGTAAAACGGCTTAATGCCAATCGGGTAATGGGTGATGAAAATCGGCATATCATAGCTCTCTGCTAAAGCCGTTTCATGCGGCGCACCGAAATCCTCGCCCCATTTGATATCATCAAAACCATTTTCGTTGAGCCATTTGATGGCATCGTCATAAGTGACGCGCGGGAATGGCGCTTTGATTTTTTCAAGTTTCGATGTGTCACGCCCTAGACGCTCCAGTTCAATCTGGCAGTTTTTCAAGACCGATTGCACGATATGTGAGACATACTGTTCTTGCACTTCCAAGCTTTCTGCGTGTTCTACAAACGCCATTTCCGGCTCGATCATCCAAAACTCGATTAAATGACGGCGCGTTTTCGATTTCTCTGCACGGAAAGTCGGGCCGAATGAGAACACTTTCCCAAGCGCCATCGCTGCCGCTTCCATGTACAATTGACCGGATTGCGAAAGATATGCATCTTCATCAAAATATTTTGTCGCAAACAGTTCAGATGTACCTTCTGGTGATGAGCCCGTCAAAATCGGCGGGTCCACCTTGACGAATCCGTTGTCGTTGAAAAACTCATATGTTGCACGGATGATTTCGTTGCGTATCTTCATGATGGCATGCTGTTTTCTTGAACGCAGCCACAAATGACGATTGTCCATCAAGAATTCGGTGCCGTGCTCTTTCGGCGTAATCGGAAAATCTGTCGCTTCATGGATGACTTCGATATCAGTGATTGCAAGCTCATAACCGAACGCCGAGCGCTCATCTTCTTTTACTTGCCCTGTCACATAAAGTGAAGTTTCCTGCGTTAACGCTTTTGCTTTAGCGAAAATTTCTTCGCCGGCTTCCGCTTTGACAACGACGCCTTGGACGAATCCAGAGCCATCGCGCAATTGAAGAAAGGCGATTTTTCCGCTCGAACGTTTATTGGCGACCCAAGCGCCTAATTTAATTGTTTGTCCATTATATTTTGCCATTTCGGCAATCGTGATTTTTTTCATCTGTAAAATAGCCTCCAACTGTATATTGCTTATTCTTTCCAATGCTTTTGAACAAATTCGTTGATCCGCTCGACAGCTTGTTCCAGTAATTCAAGAGATGTTGCGTATGACAAACGGATTGTGGAATGCGCACCGAAGCCTGACCCCGGAATCACGGCTACGTTCGCTTCTTCCAATAAGGCTTGTGCGAATTCATCCACCGAGGAAAAGCCGGTTTTCGCTACCGCTTCTGATACATCCGGCAATAAATAAAATGCGCCTTGCGGATGCAATACGGTGAAGCCAGGTATTGCTGTAAGTTTCGGGAATATCGCTTCCAAGCGGCTTTCGAACGCTTGGCGCATCTCTTCCACAGCATCTTGCGACCCATTATATGCTTCGATCGCCGCATATTGTGATGTCGTCACTGGATTGGACGTTGAGTGGCTTGCAAGGTCAGTCATCGCTTTGATCAATTCTTTGTCGCCTGCAGCATATCCGATGCGCCAGCCGGTCATTGAATGGGATTTAGATACCCCGTTGATGATGATTGTTCGGGCTTTCGCATCTTCCGACAATTCAGCGACAGATGTATGGGTCGCGTTGCCGTAGATCAATTTTTCATAAATCTCATCGGAAACGATCAATATATCCGCTTTGCGGCATACTTCCGCTAATTCTTGCAATTCTTCTTTCGTGTAAATCATTCCAGTCGGATTGCTCGGCGAGTTGATGATAACCGCTTTGGTGCGGTCGGTAATCGCTTCGCTCAATTGCTGGGGAGTGATTTTATACGATTGGCTGGCAGTCGCTTCAACATAGACCGGTACGCCTCCAGCCAACTTCACTTGTTCTGGATAGCTCACCCAATATGGAATCGGAATGATGACTTCGTCGCCTTCATTCAACAGCACTTGGAACAATGTATAAAGGACGTGTTTCGCCCCAATACCGACCATAATTTCAGGTTTTTCGTAGGAAAGGCCCTGATCACGCTGCAGCTTGTCCTGAATCGCCTGTTTCAGCTCCGGCAGACCGCCAGCTGGCGTATATTTCGTTTTGCCTTGTTGCATCGAGCGAGTGGCAGCATCCAAAATGTTTTGCGGTGTATTGTAATCCGGTTCGCCTGCCCCAAGACCGATGACATCGACGCCTTGTGCTTTCAATTCGTTTGCTTTCGCTGTAATTGCCAACGTTGTCGAAGGCGTTAAAGTTTTTACACGATTTGCTAATGTTAACAAATTTCTCAACCCTTTCACAAATTCAGTATGCGTTTCCACCATGTGCCGTCTTCTGCCAATAGATAGACATAATTCAGCCGGTCGGCTTCGTTCAGGAAGGCGATTTCCCATACCGCTCCAGCACTTTCCATGCCGAGCTTTGTATGGAGGATTTTCTTCACTTCCATGTCTTCTTGAACAATCTCACGCGCTTGTTGTGCGGTCACCAGTTCATCCAGCATCAGTGTTTCCATCTCCCCTTCTTGAGGAACGAAAACGGCCTTCAATCTGCCTTCTTCATCCGTACCGAGAACCGTCACGGATTGTGCGGCACTCGTATAGACATACGCGCGGTCTACATCCGTCAAGGCCCCGTCTTCTTCTACCTGTTCAATAGCTGATTGCTCGGCTTCTGAAAACGGCTTATTGCCCAAAAATAAAATAACGAGGACGATTGCCATAGTCAGAAAAGCGAGGAAAACAACAATAAATTTCATCCATTCTTTCATATGATCACCTAAGTTTTATAAACTGTAAAAACCGCTTTTGTCTGGTCGTCTTTATCAAGCGCCAACCCAAACATCAAATCACGGTCTTTCAATGTCCGGTTTAATGCATCGACCACTTTGTACAGGTCAGCTTGGTAGTCGACTTGCACAGTCGTTAATACTTCGATTTTCGACTCCATTGTTCGGCACTTCCTTTCGATTGAGGGCGAAGCTTGGTCCGCTTCAACGCTATGTATCCCCCGCTTCTTTTAGAGGAAATTCGGCAAACCGTCAAATTCTGGTTGGGCCAACTCCAGTTTGGCAATAGACAATCCTTGCCGAGTTGGTGTTTCACTTTATCCCTGCTTATTATACCAATGTTCAATATCCGTTACCATCTTTTCCAAAGACACTTTCGCGATCGGCACATCCGGCAAAGCTTGCAGAAATTCCTGACCATACGATTTCGTTTCGATGCGGCGATCCAATACGATGAACAAGCCCTTATCATCTTTCGAACGGATCAAGCGGCCGAAGCCTTGGCGTAGTCGCAGAACGGCTTCAGGCAAGGCATAATGCAGGAACGGGTTGACGCCTTCTTTAGAAATGATGCGCGACTTCGCTTTAAATACTGGCTCTTCAGGAGATGTAAATGGCAGCCTGACGACCACGACTGCGCGTAGTGCATCCCCTGGCACATCGACGCCTTCCCAAAAACTGTTCGTTCCAAACAACACGGACTTTTGAAAGCGTTGGAATGATTTCAACAGCTTCATCCGGCTGCCTGAGGACATCCCTTGTGCAAACAGCATGTAATCATCCAACAACTGGGAATCCTGAATTAAATCGACTGTTTTCCGGAGCATATCCTGTGAGGTAAACAACACGAAACAGCGGCCCTCCGTCACAAGCACCGTTTGAGAAACAGCATCTGCCACCGACTCGATGTATTCATGTTGTGCGACTTGCTGGATATCCGGCATATCTTCCACAATATATACTTTTGCCCCGCTATAAAATTGATC
Organism: Planococcus dechangensis; assembly: GCF_042654465.1. Lineage (NCBI taxonomy): Bacteria > Bacillati > Bacillota > Bacilli > Caryophanales > Caryophanaceae > Planococcus > Planococcus dechangensis. The sequence continues at coordinate 480,006 of NZ_JBHSGL010000005.1, forward strand.
AGCCGGTTCGAATTTCTCGATGGGGACATGGAGTGGTATGCCCAACTGATTGACGATAAAGCGTTCGTTAGAGGGGACGCTCATCGTGCCTGAAAGCCAAATGACTGCTTTTTTACCTCGTGCCTCCCCAATCACTTTATCGACGAGCGATGCCACTTCATAAGGCCGTTTGTAAAGCGACAAACTGGTTGGCATGCTACGCAAGTCGCCTTCGATCCAAGACACTTCGTCTTCTTTTGGAAATACGAAAATCTCACTGAATTCCACCGCTTTGAGTATCAATTCTTCTGTCCAATAGCGGAAATCGGCAACGATCAGACGATCAGCCATCGTCAATTCCGTAAAGCGTTCAGCTTTTTGCAATATCGTCTGTGCAATATCGATCCAGCTGTTTAAAAAGCGCAGCAGTTCCAAAAAAGGTGCCCGATCGAAATCCAACTCGTCCAGCAGCGCGGCACATTTTTTCTGCCGGCTATTATAGAATTTTTCTTGAAAAACTTGAGCCAAATCAAGTGAAATGGCATCGAACAAACTGGTGAACTTCAAAAACAGTGATTCCATTTGAAGCAGCTCTGGCACTCTTGCAAACCGGTGCGCTTCCGCAATGCGGTAAAACGCCGCGAACAGCTGGTTTTCATCAAAGCTGCCAACCTGCCCGAAGACGTAGCGCCACTGGGTGTAGACAAAAGTCTTCTCTTTGTGGGCGACTGCCGCCTGCACCACTTGATGCGCTTCGTCCCATATATAAGCATCGACATTATTCAGCACGGAGCGCTTTTTTGTATGGGGATTCAACAAAAAGGCGTGGTTGGTCACGATGACATGGGCGTGTTCTGCCTCACTCAATGCGTATTCATAAAAATCTACGTTTTTTTCCTCACGGCTCAGTTTGCGTAAATGCGAGCGCCGGACTTTGTCGATCAGCAATTGCCCGCCGCTAGATGCATTCAACTCATTCAGGTCCCCAGATCGGGTAGCAGTCAGCCACACAAGTATCTGCATAATCGTGAAGGTTTCATCATAAGACTCATCATCGCCATGCAGCAGTTCGAAAAAGCGGCTCAAATCGATATAATGAGCCAACCCCTTGATCAACGATACGCGAACGCCGGTCCCTAAAAATTGCTCTGCGAGTTTCACTTCTTTTGAAACGAGCTGATCTTGCAGATGGGTTGTATAAGTACTGACCACTACTTGTTTACCGGTTTCAAGCGCATATGACGCTGCCGGCAGCAAGTATCCAAGTGTCTTGCCCATTCCTGTCGATGCTTCGATGACTAGCTCTTTGCGCCCGCGAATTGCCCGGTCAATCGATTGCATCATTGCCACTTGGCTTGGGCGATTTTCATAATTCGGCATAATCTTCTCCAACCCGCTGCGCCAATCTGCAAGCGGCGCACCAGATACTAAGCCCCGCTGGCTGGTTTTCGCCACGATGGGAATGCCGCGGAAACGCTCGAAATCGTCCGCTTGGCTAATGCGCTTGTGCTGGGTGATTTCAAATAATAAGCGCGACAAATCGGATTTTAATTGGAATGATCGCTTATGCAATAACACCAAAGTATCATATGGAAGCTCCATTAACGCCTGTTTCGCTTTTAAGAACAGCTCGGCCGTGGCAAAAGCATCGTCATCTGCGCGATGGGCGCTTTTGAGTGCGATGCCTTGTTCTGCCACAATATCCTGCAGTTTATAGCTGAAAGCGGTCGGATAGACGAGGCGCGCGAGTTCTACCGTATCCATCGCAAGCCCGTGCCACATTGGCAGGCCCGCCCGTTTTAGTTCCGCCTGAAGAAACGGCAAATCGAAATGGATGTTATGCGCGACAAAAATCGTTCCTTCCAAACGTCTGAAAACTTCTTCCGCATAAAACTCGAACGGTTCAGCATCTGCCACGTCCTGTTCTGTAATATTGGTCAAATCTTGTATGAATGCAGGGATTTTCCGCTGCGGATTGATGAATTTCGTATATGTATCAGTGATTTCACCTTGTTCGATGGTCACCATTGCCAGTTGGATAATCCGATCACCTTTTGCAGGGGAATGGCCCGTTGTTTCGATGTCAACAACGATATATTTTTGGGAATTCATAATAACCCCTCTTTCTCAGGTGGTTCTCTCACGAAAAATTGTAACATATTCCAAGGCTGTTCGCCGTCTCTAACCTTACGAAAAATAAACACCGCAATGAGGAAATCGCACTTTCCTCTTGCGGTGTTCAACTGCCGTAATATTACATGATGGTAGCTTCAGGCTCGTAATGGATGATTTCCTTGATGGAATTGTCCGCATTCATAATTGCAACGGTCGGCTTATGGTCGCGCGCATCTTTGTCCATGACGTATCCGTAAGACAAAATAATGACGATATCCCCACGTTGGACAAGTCGCGCCGCCGCGCCGTTGACGCAAATGACGCCGCTCCCGCGCTGACCGGCGATAATGTAAGTTTCAAAACGGGCTCCGTTATTATTGTTGACGATATGGACTTTTTCGTTCGGCAACATGCCGACTGCATCCAACAGATCTTGATCGATTGTAATGCTGCCAACGTAATTCAAATCGGCTTCTGTCACTGTAGCACGGTGGATTTTGGAATTGAGCATCATTCTAAGCATAGTTCAGTTCTCCTTTAACGTGAAAATGATATTGTCGATAAGACGGGCACGTTCGAACTGCACAGCAAGTGCGAGGATCGCCTGGCCGTCCGGGCTTGGCGTCAAATCAGGATAAGACAGCAGCTCGACATAGTCGATGACACCAGATGTTTCGCTTTGTAGAAAACCTTTCATTTCAGAAACAGGGTCGCGCCCTTGCATGGCAGCTTTTTTCCCGAGCTTTAACGCTTCATAAAGCTTCGGTGCTTGCTTGCGCTCCGCTTCGCTTAAATAGACATTGCGAGAACTCTTTGCCAGTCCATCCTTTTCGCGCACCGTCGCCACACGGTGAATCTCCATCGGAAAATTAAAATCACGAACGAGCGACTCGATGATGGCCAATTGCTGGGCATCCTTTTGCCCGAAATAGGCGATGTCGGGTTCAGCAAGGTGGAATAACTTTGTTACCACTTTCAAGACGCCATCAAAATGGCCCGGCCGGCTCGCACCGCATAAAACGGATGCCAGTGGTCCCGCGCTGATTGAAAGCTGCGACTTGCGCGGATACATTTCTTCAGCAGACGGTGCAAAAATTACGTCAACCCATGCTTGTTCCGCGAGCATGCTGTCCCGCTCGAAATCACGCGGGTAACGGTCGAAATCTTCGTTGGGCCCGAATTGTGCGGGATTGACGAAAATACTCATGACGACGAAATCATTTTCCGCTTTCGCCTGTTCGACGAGCGATAAATGCCCTTCGTGCAAAAAACCCATTGTCGGCACCAATCCGATCGTTCGTCCGCTTTTCTTCACTTCCCTGACCCACGCTTTAAAGTCCTGTAAACTGTTTAGCACTTGCATGTTTTCCTCTCCTTTTTAGGAGAAAACCATATAAAAAGCCTTCTGTCGGAAGACAGAAGGACAGAAAATTCCAATTCGGTTTCCTCCGTCCCTGTCATGCGCTGATCAAGGCAGATTTGTATACAATTGTGTTTGCTGTTTGCGTTGCTGCGGTGCAGTTCGCTATGGATACTGCCCGTTATTTTCACTATAGCAGAATTTCTTGGAATTGCCTATATCCATTACTTCAGTTCAATATCGGCCGAATAAATGCCATGTAGCTTACCATCTGCCGTCCTGAGCTGCAAGACACCATCTTCTGTAATCCCTTCGGCTATGCCTTCTAAAGTTTCTTTCGACATCCGTGCGCGCACGGCTTTGCCGATTGTCGCTGAATGCGCTTCCCATAATTGCTTTAAGGGAGAAAAGCCGTGCTCGATATACATGTCTGTATAACGTTCTAAACAACGTAAAATCTCCTGCGCCAATTCGCGGCGATTTACAATCGTGCCCGACTCCAGGCTTAACGATGTGGCGATGTCTTGCACAGAAGCATCAAAATCATCCAATTGCTGATTGACATTGACGCCAATACCGATGATCAGCGCCTGAATGCCATCCGCATCCGACTGGAGTTCAGTCAAGATGCCAGTCGCTTTTTTCGCTCCGAATAAAATGTCATTCGGCCATTTGATCATCGGCTCAAGACCCGTGACTTGCTGTATGGCACGGACGACTGCCACGGCTGCCACCAGCGTAAACTGAGGAGCTTGGTGGGGCGGTACGTCCGGCCGCAGGATGACACTCATCCAAATCCCTTTGCCGTGCGCAGAGTCCCATTTCCTCATCAATCGCCCTCTGCCTTCGGTCTGCAGTTCGGCAATGACGACCGTTCCATCTGCAGCGCCTTCTTGCGCTAATTTATGGGCGACGATTTGCGTCGATGCACATTGTTCCAAGTGGGTAATATGGTTGCCGATCTTTCTTGTGTTAAGACCGTTCTGCACAGAAAAAGCTTCCAAATTATCCGGGCTCTTGGTGATCCGATAGCCTTTTTTGCGCACCGAATCGATCTCGTAGCCCATTTCCTCAAGCTCTTTCATATGCTTCCATATAGCTGTACGGGATATGCCGAATTCCTCAGCCAACTGCTGTCCGGATACAGGCTCTTCCCCTGCTGAGAGCAACCTTTTTGCCAGTTCAAGTGTGACGGTGATATTCATTAAGAAACCAGTCCTTTATGCGTTCTTTGTCATTGGCTAAACGGCGAACAACGACCGCTTGCTCAATTTGGAAGATCCATTGTTTTAGCCATGGACCTGCTTTTTTCCCGGTCCACTCCATCAAATCATTGCCGCCCACTGTTAAATCGGACTTTGTCCGGATCGGCAAAGCTGCTTGACGTTCGGTGATCGCTTCTTGTTGATGGCTAACAGCTTGCGCGATTTTCAATTGTCGCTCTGTATAGTGATAATAATCCCAATCGGTCCATGCTTCCAAACGGCTTGCATCGACTGCACGCTGTAAATCCTGTTTGTCCTGGTTAGAAAAGCGGTAGGGGCGTATTTCTTCAAAAGTCTTGTCGTTGTGGTGCAAAAGGTAAAGCCAACCGGCGAGCGGCTCGTCTCCAGGTGCATAGCGCGACCAGTCAAGCGCAAACAATCCACCTGCCGGCAAGTATACATTCAATTCCGTCTCAAGCATATAGTCCATGCTAATGCCCGGAGCCCTTGAGACCAATACTTTGTCCAACTCCGCTTTAATCCGTTCGATTGCCACTGAACGGATTAAAGCGGCATGCTGTTTAATGGCCTGCAATGTCTCTGTATCAATGCGAAACTCGAGCTGGCCTGAAAAGCGGATGGCGCGCAGCATGCGCAGCGCATCTTCAGAAAAACGTTCTTCAGCCTGTCCAACTGCCCGAATTAGCCCACTGTTTAAATCCGTTTTTCCGCCAAACGGATCGATGATTTCCATAGCTTCTGTCATCGCCATCGCGTTGATGGTGAAATCACGGCGCCGTAAATCTTCTTCCAGGGAATTTACAAACTCCACTTTATCCGGCCGCCGATTATCCGAGTAGCCGCTTTCTGTCCGGAATGTCGTCACTTCCGTTCCTGCGCCGCCAAACAGCACCAGTACGGTACCATGTTCAATGCCTGTGTCCACCGTCCGTTCAAACAAAGCTTTGACTTGCTGTGGGGTGGCGGAAGTCGCAACATCGATATCATGCGGCGTGACGCCGCGTAAATAGTCCCGGACGGCGCCGCCGACCATATATGCTTCAAAACCCGCTGCTTTTAAGCGGGCGATAATCACTTTGGCATTCTTCATTGAGTTTCCGCCTTGTCCAGTAATCGGGCATAAAGCGCTTCGTATTCGGCAAGGATTTTTTTGGAGCTGAAACGTTCTGTGGCTGTATGCAAAGCAGCTTTAGCCATGTGCTCGTGCAGTGTGTCATCGTTTAAAATGCGGATAGCCGCCTGGGCTGCTGCATCGCTATCGCCCAACTCCACTAAATAGCCGTTTTTGCCGGGTTCGATTATTTCTGGAATGCCGCCGATACGCGTGCCAATTGCCGGCACCCCACAAGCCATCGCTTCAAGCAACACTAGCCCGAACGCTTCTTTTTCCGACATCAGCAATTTCACATCGCTCATGCTGTACAATTCCGATAAATTATCGCGTTTTCCGAGAAACAATACATCTTTTTCCATCTGCAGGTCTTTCACTTGCTGATGTATGCCGCTCATTTCCGGTCCATCCCCAACAAGCAGCAGTTTGGCGTCCACCGCTCTACGTACTTTCGCAAAAGTAGCAACAACATCTTCGACACGTTTTACTTTGCGGAAATTCGACACATGGATCAAAACTTTTTCATCTACTGCAATGCCAAGTTCCTGTTTTAATACTGAAGAGTCACGCACATGATATTCGCGTTCATCAACAAAATTATGGACTGTTTCAATCTTCTGGTCCGGAGCGATCATGTCATAAGTTTGCTGTTTCAGCGAATCCGACACAGCGGTCACAATATCGGACTTTTCGATGCCATAGCGGATAGCACCCTTGAGCGAACTGTCCGTACCGAGAACCGTAATATCGGTACCGTGCAAAGTCGTCACGATGCCGATATCACTTCCTGCCATATCGCGTCCAAGTATCGCACAGACAGCATGGGGTATCGCGTAATGGACATGCAATAAATCGAGTTGTTCATTTTTGATCACTTCTGCTATCTTAGTCGCCAATGCTATGTCATACGGGGCATATTGAAATACGGAATAGCTATTGACGTCCACTTGGTGGCTGAATATATTGGCATACAGACGGTTCAGGCGGAAAGGCGTACTAGACGTGATGAAATGGATTTCATGGCCTTTTTCAGCCAACATTTTTCCCAGTTCTGTCGCGATGACGCCAGAACCGCCGACCGTCGGATAACATGTAATGCCGATTTTCATTTTTCGCACAGTTTTTCCTCCTATTTTCGGCGCTCGTTTAAAAGTCGCCAATCGACCAAGCCTTTTTCTAGGCCTTTCAGGAGCACTTCAGCTGTTCCCATATTGGTTGCCAGCGGAATTTGGTAGACATCGCACAAACGGATCAACGCAGTGACATCCGGTTCATGCGGCTGTGCTGTCAACGGATCACGGAAAAATATGATCATATCCATATTATTTTGTGCAATCATGGCACCAATTTGCTGATCTCCACCAAGCGGCCCTGATTGAAAACGGTGCACAGCAAGCCCCGTCTCATCGATGACACGCTGGCCGGTGGTGCCGGTGGCGAATAAATTATGTTTGGAAAGAATTGGCTTATAAGCCGTTGCAAATTGTATCAAGTCATCTTTTTTCCGGTCGTGGGCAATCAATGCGATGTTCATCCAATCGTCTCCTCTAGCCAATAATATGTTCTAGGCCATATATTAATTGCTGTCGTTCCATCACTTCACGGATCGACAGGCTGACTCCCGACATGAACGAACCTCGGTTAAAGGAATCATGGCGGAGCGTCAATAGCTGGCCTTCGCCGCCCAATAGCACTTGCTGGTGCGCAACTAGCCCTGGAAGACGGACACTATGGATGCGCATGCCTTCATAATCAGCGCCTCTAGCACCTGGCAATGTTTCTTTTTCATGTAAATGGCCTTGCGGATGGGCATTTCTTGTCGTGCTCATCATGTGAGCCGTCTTCATCGCCGTGCCAGAAGGGGCATCGAGTTTTTGGTCATGATGCATTTCGATGATTTCTACATCCGGCAAATACTTTGCGGCCTGCTCGGCGAACTTCATCATCAACACAGCACCCACTGCAAAGTTCGGTGCAATAATGCAGCCAAGAGCCGCACTTTCTGCCAGTTCGCTCAGTTCCTCCAGCTCCTCTGTCGAAAACCCGGTTGTCCCAACTACTGGGCGTATACCCAACTGCAAAGCTTGTTTCGTATGGGCATAAACGTGTTCTGGTGTCGTCAAATCCACCAATACATCCGGAGCGCATTGCTGATGAAGCGCTTGTAGCTCCGTGAACACAGGAACTTGAAAACTATCAGGGAACAATCCGGTATCCGCTAATGTTTTACCGATTTCTTTATAGTCCAGTGCCGCCACCAATTCCATGTCAGCATTTTCCATTACGGTATGTACAGCCTCTTTGCCCATCTTGCCGCGTGCTCCGGCTATCGCTACTTTTATCGTCATGATTGTTCTTCCTTTCTTGTCCAGCGATCTTTATCGCGTGTTTGGAACTTTTCTATCACCCGGTCGTGGGCATCCTGCAGATCGATATCAAGTGAGTTGGCCATGCTGATCAATACGAACAATACATCGCCCATTTCTTCTTCGATATTCCTTTCGGCTTCGCTCGACTTTTTCTTTTTCGGGCCGTAAACGTGATTGACTTCACGCGCCAGCTCCCCAAGTTCTTCAGTCATCCGTGCCAACATTTCCATCGGTGAAAAATAACCTTCTTTGAACTGTCCGATATACTCATCTACATCACGCTGCAGTTGACGCATGCTCTTTTCATCGTGCACTGTTATCACACTCCTCTTTCAATCGTAAAGAAAACAGAGGTTATTGTCAAAATCGGCTTTATGGAAGATAATACAGAAGTTGACGAAAGGGGTGCTTTAACTTATGAAAGAATTGAAATGGAAAAATATCTTTTTCATCGTTCTCGGCTCAGCCATTTATAGTTTTGGTTTTGTGCATTTTAATATTCAAAATGAGCTTGGAGAAGGCGGGTTTGCCGGCATTACCCTGATTCTATATTTCCTCTGGAATTGGGATCCGGCCTTGATGAATCTTTTACTGAACATCCCGTTGTTTTTTATCGGCTGGAAGCTGCTTGGCCGCAAAGTGTTATTGTATACCATCATTGGAACTGTGGCTGTTTCCTTGTTCTTAAAAATCTTCCTTACGTACCAAGTGCAAATCCCGCTTCGCGATGATTTATTTTTAGCGGCATTGTTCGCAGGCGTCTTTATCGGCATTGGCCTCGGAATCATCTTTCGCTATGGTGGAACGACTGGCGGAGTCGATATTATTGCAAGGCTCGTGCAAAAATACATCGGGTGGAGCATGGGCAAAACCATGTTCTTGTTTGACGCAATGGTCATTATGCTGTCTTGGCTGTCGTTTCTCGACTACCGCTCCGTTATGTACACGCTCGTCGCTGTTTTCGTCGGTGCGAGGGTTATCGATTTTGTCCAGGAAGGTGCCTATTCGGGACGCGGCGCATTGATCATTTCCAATTCACAAGAAGAAATCGCCAGCCGCATCGCCATTGAAATGGATAGAGGCAGCACCATTTTGCGCGGCTATGGCCATTTTACAAAAGAGGAACGTGAAGTGTTGTATTGCGTGGTAGCGCGTAATGAACTTGTGCGCTTAAAAAACATCGTCAATTCAGTTGACCCGCATGCTTTCGTCTCCTTGATTGAGGTGCACGACGTCATGGGTGAAGGATTCACGCTTGATGAGCAAAAGCAGCCGATTTAACGGCTGAGTCCATAAAAAACCGGGCAGGAAAAGCATTCGCTTTTCCTGCCCGGTTTTATTTTTACGAACGATTCATGCTTGTATAGATTAGCAGCAAACGTGCAAGTTCGATAACCGCGACAGCTGTTGCTGCTACGTAAGTCATCGCCGCAGCGTTCAAAACTTTCTTAGCATGGCGTTCTTCTTCGTTGCGGATGATGTTGTGAGACAATAATTGGTCCATCGCCCGGTTGGATGCATTGAACTCGACCGGCAATGTCACCAATTGGAACAGCACACCGATTGCCAAAAGGACGATACCGATCAACAAAGCTCCGCTTATTTGAGCGAACAAGCCGATCATGATGAAGACCCAAGACATATTCGATGAAATATTGACTACCGGCACTAAACGGTGGCGGAAGCGCAAGAACGAATAGTCGGTCGCATCTTGAATTGCATGGCCGACTTCATGGGCTGCTACCGCTGTACCAGCGACAGAAGGCTCATGATAGTTGTGGCTGCTAAGCGCAACTGTTTTGGTCATCGGGTTGTAGTGATCGCTTAACATGCCCCGGCTTTCCACGACTTTAATGTTATGAAGGCCGTTTTGATCCAGGATAATGCGCGCCACTTCCGCTCCTGTATGCCCAGATGTCGAACGGACTTTGGAATACTTCTTATACGTACTTTTCAATTTCATTTGAGCCCAAATCGGCACAATCAACAAGACGATAAAATAAATCAAATAGCCGCCCAATCCCATTTATTGATCAACCTCTCTTTTTGTTTCTATAAGTCTATTTTACTTGTTTTTATTAGTCAGGGTCAACCGATACGCGCGGTTCTTCATGACGATTCAGTGAAGCGACAAACCAGGCAAATGCGATGCAGCCAATCGACAGCCAAAATGTGAAATAGCCGATTTGCGCACTGTACTCACTCAAACTGGAGTAAATAGGCATCTGGCCGAACACGTAATCGATGACGTCATTATGTAATGTCCAAACTGCGGCGAGCGCGACAGATAAGTAACCAAACCTGTAATGGTCGATATACAATACTGCCTGCAGCGCCATTGCAAAATGCGAAGCAACCAGCATCCAGCCAAGCCAACCGATAGAACCGGTTTCCCAAAGTGTCAATAGATTCATCACGACTGCCCACAGCCCATATTTGATCAAAGTCACAAATGCTAAGGCTTCCAAAAGCCGATTACGTTTTCCGATAATCCACAAACCGAGCACAATAGTAAAAAATAGGCTGGCAGTCGGGCTATCCGGTACAAAAATCAGAAAAATCGGTTCCGTGATACGTAATTGCCAACCATACCAAATATACCCATAAATCGTACCCCCCAAATTAACGAAAAACAATAAGATTAAAAAGGGGCGGAACATCAGCCAAGCCGATATTTTTGCAACAAGATGCATTAGCCATCATCCTTTCCTATGCAGAAAAAAAGAGCCGGTTTCCCGACTCTTTTTCGCCAACTTATTCAGCTTCCAGTCCAGAAATAAATTCTGACAGGACTTGCAGATCTTCATCAGATCCGCCGTCTTCCCAAGATGGCGGCATAACTTGCGCTCCATCTTTTTCGATACCGTTTACAGCGATTTCAGCGATTTCTTCAGGTGACAAGCCGGTTCCGACCAATGACGGTCCGACAGCTCCCTCAAGATTATCGCCGTGACAACTGATACAAGAAGCTTGGGTGTAAATTTCATACCCTGGGTCCTCTGTGTCAATCTCAGCTTCCTCTGTAATCTCGCCTTGGCGTGCTGCTGCTTCCCAGTCATGGTTAGCGACGGATTCATACGTCAAGAAGATAATCGAAGCAATTGCCAATAGCATAAAGCCAGTCGGCAATGGACGCTTGGATGGACGGCGTTCAGGGCCACGGTCGAGGAACGGAGCCAGCATCAAGGCACCGAATGCAAGACCCGGCATGATGATGGCGCCGACCACGTTAAATGGTCCGGACGCAAATTCATATTTCAATAATTGGTATAAGAACAAGAAATACCAGTCTGGCAGTGGAATATAAGCCGTGTTTGTCGGATCAGCCTGGCCTTCTAGAGGCGAAGGGTGAGCGACAGTCAAGAGCAAATACCCGATCAAGAAAACCGAACCGATCATCCATTCTTTCAAAAGGAAGTTCGGCCAGAAGGCTTCTGTTTTGCCAGGATATTCGGAGTAATCTTTCGGGATATTCGGCTTCCGAAACTCTTTGCTCGGTACGCGGGAATCCCCTACAAATTTCATCCCTTTTCCGCGGTGCATAGTGTCCCCTCCTTAAAATCCTTGGTTAAGGATGAATTACAATGGTCCTGAAATACCTTGTCTTCTAATCATGATAAAGTGTGCTGCGAGCAACCCAAGCAAAGCAGCAGGCAAGAAAAAGACGTGGATCGCGAAGAAGCGAGTCAATGTTTGAGCTCCAAGGATAGCTGTATCCCCTGCGAGCAAAATTTTGATGCTTTCGCCGATTACCGGTACAGAAGCTGCAATTTCAATCCCAACTTTTGTTGCGAACAATGCTTTCATGTCCCATGGAAGCAAGTAACCTGTGAAGGAAAGACCAAGGATTACGCCGAATAGCAATACTCCAACGACCCAGTTCAATTCACGAGGTTTCTTATATGAACCCGTAAAGAATACTCGCAGCGTATGAAGGAAAATCATAACTACTACAAGAGAAGCTCCCCAGTGGTGCATACCACGCACAATTTCTCCAAAAGCGACTTCATTCTGGAGATAATAAACCGACTGCCATGCATTTTCGATATCGGGTACGTAATACATCGTAAGGAACATACCAGATAAAATTTGGATGACTGTGATGAAGAATGTCAGTCCTCCGAAACAATAGACAAATGCTGAAAAGTGGTGTGCGGGGTTTACGTGCTCAGGTACTTCATGGTCTGCAATATCACGCCAGATCGGCGTAATGTCCAATCGCTCGTCTACCCAATCATATAACTTGTTTAGCACTGGTGTCGTACCCCCTAACTATTAAACTAAAGTATTTTCTTTTACTGCTCCGATGGCTACGAAACCATCTTGGTCTTCAACATCGAACTCATCGAGAGGGCCGATTGGCGGCGTACCTGGAACGTTAGCGCCATTTTTCTCGTAGCGACCAGCGTGGCACGGGCAGAAAAACTGTGACGGGTGTTCTGCATCTCCACCCCAGTTTACTGTACAACCCAAGTGCTTGCAGACAGGCGATAGTGCGATTAGCTTATCTCCATCTCTGAAAACCCATGCGGAGTTTGTGACGTCAGATGTATACCAGCCATCAACTTGTTCGTATGAAAAGTCAACTCGTACAGGTTCCTCTGTAATCTCAGAAACCGCTTGGTCAGTTAATACATAGTCTCCAACGCCTTTTTGCTGAAGTACTGGATCCACTGCAAAGCGAACCATTGGCATTAGCATCCCTGCTGCCATGAAGCCGCCCACACCTGTTAGTGTGTAACCTAAAAATTGGCGTCGTGATACACGATTATTACTCATCCTTTTCCCCCCTCTAACATTACAAGGTCAGTCCAATGGACATACTCATTCAAATATAATTACTAGGACAACCTAATGATATATCAATCAAAACTTAAGGTCAATATTGCATTCAGCTGAATGGAACACTTTGTGAACATTTCATGAATGATGTGTCCATTCTTTCGTAAACAGCGGCAGCACTTGCCGCAACTGGTCTTCCATAACCGATTTCTTGAAGCTCTGATCCATGTCTCCCGTTGGAATCGCCGGCAACCACAAAACGTTCGGCAAATCGGCCAATGCGCGCCACTGAGCATCCGCCGTCAAATAAAAAATATGTTTGAAACTGGTGTTTTTAAGTTCGGCCTGCAAGTCGCCAGCGAGGTTTGTACGGTCACAATCCTTAGCATAAGAAACAGGCGGAAACAGCAGTATCCGCCCTTTGAATTGCTTTTCCAGTATAGCAGTTAAGGATTGCATATATTCGGATGCGTTGGCGCTGGCTTTCATGCCGTTTTCACTCAAATCTAATTCAATTAACGGGATAACCGCCGTATCGACGTATTCTTTTTGTCCGATATATTGGTCAATATCTTTGCTTGTAAAATGCATGCGTCAGTTCACACTCCGTCTTTTTTCATCGATTTCACTGTAGCAAGCAGCGCAGAGAGATCATAGAACCGCTCCTTATCTCCCGCATCGAGTGCTTCATCGATTTTTTTCAGTATTGTTTCTACTTGATAAGAAGACAAGCTTTCTTTCAGTACCTGTTCTGCAAGCAGCCTGTCTTGTTCGCTGACAGCAGCACCTTTAGGCAAATGCGGATTCTCTTCCAATACGGCCAAATATAATGGAACGGGCGGTATACTTGGGAAATTCAATTGCACATAAAGAGCTTCCTCGGGGTGCAGCCTAAGATCGTGAAAGGACTTTTCGGCATCTGCTGTCATCAGTTTACCTTTATAGAACTGAAACGGGATCTCTTTAGATTCCGTTGTCGACATGACCATCGCGCGTGGGCAATAATGTGCTTCCTCGACAAAATGAGTCTTCTCCAATAATTCATCATTGCTTAATAAATAATTGAGGATCCAAATGCATTCACGCCTTTTCAGCTTATAAGAACCAAGAAACCAACGGACAAATTGTTTTTTCTCGCCTACAGAAACGGATGCTGTCAACTCGTCTCCCCCTTTCAGTCAAACGATTGCAGCCAATCAAACCATTGAGGGTTTTCCGGCTCCAACGCCTGCAGCTCTTTGATTATTTCGAGAGCGCGTTCCCGTTTCCCTTCTTCCACTAAAAATAACGCATACGATTCAAGGAAATTTGCGTCGTCAGCAAAAGCTGGGTGGGCTTTTCCGTAATATTCCAGCGCTAACTCGAATTGTTCTGTCCGATTATACGCTTGAGCAATCATCGGATACAGCGCATTCCAGTCGTTTCCGCTTGCGACTGCCATTGCCGCAAGCTCCAGTAACTCCTCGTCTTGCTCTTCGGCATTGAAATATGCCATTAAAGCATAGAGTGCTTCCATGTATTCAGGATCCAGCGCAATCGCTTGGCGCAGCATGTCAACGCCTTCTTCTTGCTTGCCGAGCTTGAGCGCCAATTTCCCTGCAAACAAATATAATTCCTTGTCGAACTCATCACGCGCCAAACCTTGTTTAATCGCCTCATAGGCTTTGTTGTATTCTTCGATCATATTGAAGCATTGCGCTTTCAATAAATAGGCAGAGAAATAATCCGGGTCGGCTTCCAACAACTCATCGAGCCTGCGCACCGATAATTCATACTGCTTGGACTGAAATGCAGCAAACGCCGCACCGAATAACACATCGGGCTTGGCTTCATCTTTCAACGCGCGTTCATAATGCGGCAGCGCTTCCTCATATGCGGCTCCAGCACTATAAACTTCCGCCAAACGCTCATTCAAATTAACGCCTTCGATGGAAACTTGGTTGCTTTCTAGCTCTTGGTAGATTCGCGCCGATTCCAAATAGCGTCCGGAATCGAGCAATAGTTCCGCTTTTGCCTGCTGCAAGAGCGGTTCATTGGGCATCAAATCGATCGCTTCATCCAAACGGTTTTCCGCCGCTTCGAGAAGTCCCTGTAATTGAAACAAATCAGCCAAGGCTACTAGCGCTTGCGGGTATAGCTCATCGCCTTTTTGTATTTCCATCAATTCGTTTAATGCATCATCTTCCAAATCGGCATCGATCAACAGATTGGCGCGGTCGATGCGCAGCTGGGTTTCTTCAGGGAACATAAATTGCAAATGCTCGACAACGCGCAGCGCTTCCTCGATAAACCCGATTTCCTGCAACCATTCCATGACCGCATATTGTTCATCTGGGTCGCCTTTTAGAAGGTATTGATCAAGCAGCGCATCCAGCGCTACTGTATCACCAGCCTCAACGGCTTGTTGAATTTTTTCCAAAGTTGCCATGTATATCACCTATTCTTTGCAGTTATATAGTTATCGTACACGAAACCATCATTGTAGCATAATAAAAACTCCCCCGAAGGAGAGTTATTGAACAAGCTTATCGAGATGGTCGAAAAAGCTCGGGTATGAGATGGAAATACAGCCGGGATCATCGATCGTTACCGGCCCTTCTGTGATAAGTGAAGCGACCGCGGCCATCATGCCGAGGCGGTGATCGCCGTAACTCATGCACGCGGCACCGCGCAGTTCAGTCGGGCCGTGGATGACCATGCCGTCCTCTGTCGCTTCAATGTCAGCACCTAGCTTTTTCAATTCTGTAACAACCGCTTGGATGCGGTCGGTTTCCTTGACGCGCAGTTCTTCCGCGTCGCGAATGATGGTCGTTCCAACTGCTTGTGTAGCAACAAGTGCAATAAGCGGTATTTCATCGATCAGGCGCGGAATGAGCGCTCCACCGATTTCCGTTGCCGTGAGTGCCGCACTGCGAATATGGACGTCTGCAGACAATTCACCTGGTGAATTGCGTTTTGCCAATCGAATATCAGCGCCCATCGACTCAAAAACATCCAATATGCCCGTACGCGTCGGATTGATGCCGACATTCTGCAGTTCAACATCACTGCCTTCAGCCACTAGGACAGCTCCCATCAAGAACGCGGCAGACGAAATATCTCCTGGAACTTGTACGTGTGCTGCACTGAGCTCCTGTCCGCCTGTTAAAGAGATGACATCTTCATGACGCGAGATGTCGGCACCAAAATGCTTCAACATTATTTCTGTATGGTCGCGCGACGCAACCGGTTCGTGGATGGTCGTCGTGCCTTCAGCCGACAATCCCGCGAGAAGGACAGCGGATTTCACTTGTGCGCTAGCAACCGGCATTGTATAGTCGATAGCCTTCAGCTGGGTTCCTTGAACCGCGAGCGGTGTAAAATGGCCGTTAGCGCGGCCGCGGATGTCTGCACCCATCAAACGCAGCGGCTCTACAATGCGCTTCATTGGGCGGCGCGCGATGGATTCATCGCCTGCCATGACCGAATGGAAGCCAGTCCCCGCCAGCAATCCGAGCATCAAGCGCGTTGTCGTCCCGGAATTCCCGGTGTCTAATACGGCTTCTGGCTCTTTCCAGGCTTTCCTACCGCCGCTTGAGACCGTCACTTGTTCGCCTTCTATTCGAATATCGATTCCAAGAGAACGGAAACAGCTGATGGTGCTCAGGCAATCATCCCCCATCAGGAAGCCTTCGATCGTCGTCGTTCCCTGTGCCAGCGCACCGAACATGACCGCACGGTGTGAAATGGATTTATCCCCGGGCACTTTTACGCTGCCGGACAGCGCAGGTTTTGCATAGCTGATCGTTTTGGACATGAATTTCATTCCTTTCAGGAAATATACGTATCATAAGCGGTTCGTTCAGAGAAAACGCGTTGTGCATTTTCACGGTCTTCCGCTGTCTGGAAACTGAGGACAAGAATTCCAAAAACATCTTCCCGGGTTTCCAGAATCCTCAAATTGACAATGCTGATGCCGGCTTCCGCCAAATAGCCCGTCATCTCCGAGATAATCCCCGGCACGTCAGGAATATCAATATATAAATCGAAAACGGAATACATGGCTCCATGGCCTGCAACGGGCAATTCATCACGCGTTTCTTTCGCTTTAGCGAAAAAGCGGTGGATCGGCTCCGGTTCATTTTTCTTCAAAATTTCGCGCAGATGCGTCATCTGGTCCATCCAATGATCGAGTTGCTGTACGATCATTTCATTGTTCTGCGTCGTGATATCACGCCACATATCCGGATTTGCGGAAGCGATGCGCGTCGTGTCACGAAATCCTCCGGCTGCAAGCTGGCGCGCAAATGGAAACTGTTCTTCGCGGTCCAGCTGATGGACCAAAGCAGCTGCGATTAAGTGGGGGAAATGGCTGACGATAGCGGTCATATGATCGTGGTCTTTCGCTTCCAATACCTTAATCTTTGCTTTCGTCACGGATAAAAGCCCAGTCAGCCTCTCCACATCTTCCTTGCTCGCACGCTTGCCGGGCGTCAAAATATAGAACGCATTTTCAAACAACATATCCTTAGCCGCCTCGACGCCGCTTTTATGGGATCCGGCCATCGGGTGCCCGCCGATAAAGACGTGCTCCAATTTCTCCGCAGATTCCATGATCTGGGCTTTTGTGCTGCCGGTATCCGTTAAAATCACATTTTCTTTTAACTCCCAATATTTGCTTCGCTCCATTAATTTGACAGTCGCGCCGACAGGAGTGGCAAAAACGATGACATCAGCCGCAGCCGCTGCCTGCTCAAGTGAAGGCGGCGAACTTTGGATGATGCCCATCTTAAACGCTTTTCTAGCAGTCAATGCGTCCGCATCATAGCCCGATACATGAACATCTTCATTGCGCTGCAATGCTTTTGCTAAAGAACCGCCGATTAATCCGAGGCCGATGATGAGGACTTCTGTTTTCACGCTTGGCTCACCTGGCTTTTCTGTGATAGATCGGGACGGAGTTTCACTGCATCATTCATGTAGACATGCTGAACTTTATCTTGCGCTAATTTCGTATTGACGTGCATCATGACACGGATGCATAAGGGCATACTGCCGGGTACATCCATTTCATGGGTGCACATGACCGGGACATAGGTCCAGCCGTCAATTGTCCGGACAGCTTTTGCCGGGAATGCCGCCGAGATATCCGTTGTCGTCGATACGATAACCGACGCCACTTCATCAGGATCGATATCATTTTCTTTTGCCATTTGCAAAACCAATCGGCGAGTTTGTTCCAAAATTTCAGACGCCTCATTTTTCGATATGGTGATTGCGCCTCTAACTCCTCGAATCATCAAATCATCTCCTTGATCGTTATTCTCAGCTGGTTGAAGGCGGATTGTGCCTGATGTTCTTCGACTTTTTCAACATATGGCCGCCCTATCGAACCGAGCAGCACGAAATTCAATGCTGCAGCAGTCGATTTTTTGTCTTTTTTCATGTATGGCAAAAGCGCTTCAAACGGCAATTCCAATAACAATCCAAGTGGATAGCCATTGTCTTTTGCCCATTTGAGAAAATCGTTGAGTCTATTGCTGTCCGACAACTCGAGTGCGTATGCCATGCCTAGAACAACCGCTTCGCCGTGCGTCAACTTGCCATAACCCAAAAATGCTTCAATGGCATGGGCGAGCGTGTGTCCGAAATTCAAAAACTTTCGGACGCCGCCTTCAAATTCATCTTCTTCGACAATCGCGGCTTTAACCGAGATGCCTTTTTCCAAATGAAGCGACAACTCGCTCTCAGACATAGCACCAAAATCTTCAATCGCCAGAAGTTCTTCTAGCCACTGTTCATTCGAGATAAATGCGTGCTTTATTACTTCCGCCATTCCAGAGCGCACTTCCTTGTCTGGCAGCGTGTCAAAAAAACTGCTGTCATAGATGACTGCCTGTGGCTGATAAAAAGTGCCGATCATGTTTTTACCGAGCGGATGGTTGATCGCCGTCTTGCCGCCTACTGCGCTGTCATGGGCTAGAATAGTCGTCGGTACCTGTATGAAAGGCACACCTCGCATGAATGTCGAAGCGACAAAACCGGCTAAATCACCGACTGCCCCTCCGCCAAAAGCAAGGATGACGGTGTTTCGCGAACAGTTTTCTGCTAGTAAAAAGCTATGGCACTCCATAAAACTTGCTGCAGATTTCGCTTGCTCTCCAGCTGGCACTTGAAACACTAAAGGATGGTATTCCTCGAGTTCTGATAAAAGCTTATCCAGATGCAGCTCCGCCACACGGCTATCCGCAATGATGACGACCCGATCCGCTTGTGCCAACAACTCCCGGTAACGGTCTGACAATAGCCCGATGGCATGTTGGCCGATATGCACAGTGTATGGATGCCCAGTTTCAACTAGCAGTTCTCTCATCGCTTAAAACTCCTTCGTGTATGCTCTATAGCTTTCAATATTTTCTTTTAGACGCGGCAATTGATCGGCATCGAATTGTTCAAGTAATGCGGTCGCTGCTTCAAATGCAACTACGTGCTCCGCTACGATCGAGGCAGCAGGAACTGCACAGCTGTCCGATCGTTCGATGCTTGCCTGGAACGGTTCTTTCGTTTCAATGTCGACACTTTGCAATGGTTTATAAAGTGTCGGGATCGGTTTCATCACGCCACGGACGACGATTGGCATTCCTGTAGTCATTCCGCCTTCAAAACCACCGAGATTATTGGACTGCCTTGTGTAGCCTTGTGTTGCATCCCAGAGGATCTCGTCATGGACTTCACTGCCCGGACGGCGTGCCATTTCAAATCCCAAACCAAATTCCACGCCTTTAAATGCATTGATGCTCATGACAGATGCAGCAATTTTCGCATCTAATTTGCGGTCATAATGAACATAACTGCCGATACCAGCGGGCATTCCTTCGACGATGACTTCAACCGTTCCGCCAATTGAATCGCCATTTTTCTTCGTCGCATCGATTAAATCCGTCATTTCAGTTGTTTTTGCAGGATCTGCACAGTAAACAGCATCGTTTTCAACAATGTCGCGAATCTCCTCTGCTGACTTTCCTATGTAGCTAGCCGGGTCGACTTTGATACCGCCGATTTCCGTTACATGGGAAACGATTTTCACGCCAAGTTCAGCCAGCAATTGTTTCGCTACGGCTCCTACTGCCACGCGTACAGTCGTTTCGCGTGCCGAAGAACGCTCTAAAACATTGCGCAGGTCACGGTGGCCATACTTCATGCCGCCGTTCAAATCAGCATGCCCTGGGCGCGGGCGCGTCAATTGACGCTTCACTTCATCTGTATCCTCGATTGGTTCGATTCCCATCACATTCGTCCAATGCTTCCAATCGTCATTTTTAACGACCAACGCAACCGGTGAACCGAGCGTTTTGCCGTGACGGACTCCTGATACGATTTCAACGGTATCCGTTTCGATCTGCATCCGTCTGCCGCGGCCATGGCCTCCTTGGCGCCGTTTCAATTCTTTATTGATCATTTCCGCCGTCAAAGGCAATTGCGCTGGCAAGCCCTCGATAATGGCGGTCAATTGTGGTCCGTGAGACTCTCCTGCTGTTAAGTAACGCATGTATGCTTTCTCCCTTCAACGTGCTAAAGTATTTATGTATCACTATACCATATGGCATTTGTTCAATTCTATCCTAAATATGCGGAAAACTAAACATTCGAATATCATTTGAATCCGCGCCACTAAAGAAACCGCTTACATCTATGTATATATTCTGCGCCTCGAATTTGGCCCAAATGAAAAAAGACGGCCGATTTAACGGCCGTCTTTCAGTGTTAACTGGATCAGTTGACCCAGTTGTTCATTGTTTTTTCGTATGATACCAATTCTTCTTCTTTGAAGAACAAGCCGATTTCACGCTCAGCGCTTTCAGCTGAATCAGAACCGTGAATCATGTTTTTGCCGACAGTGACTGCGAAGTCTCCGCGGATCGTTCCTGGAGCTGCATCTTTCGGGTTTGTAGCACCCATCATTTGGCGTGCCGTCAAAATGACGTTTTCGCCTTCCCAAACCATTGCAAAAACTGGTCCAGAAGTGATGAAGTCAACAAGCTCTCCGAAGAACGGACGCTCTTTATGCTCGCCGTAATGCTGCTCAGCAAGTTCAGTCGGGATCTGCATCAATTTAGCGCCTGCCAAATGATAGCCCTTTTTCTCAAAACGGGAAACGATTTCACCGATGACATTGCGTTGAACACCATCAGGTTTTACCATCAAAAATGTTTTTTCCATTATTGAACACTCCTCTGTTAGAAAGCTCGGGCACTTTGCCCACCTTAAAAAATACTATCATTGTCCAAACATTTGTCAACTGGAAACTAAAACTTTCGCTTGCCGATAAAAAATGCGATTTTACGCATTGTTTTTGTAGCAGGCCCTTTCGGTAAATAATCCAATTCTTGCAATGCTTTATCAAGATACATCGTGCTCATGCGCTTTGCTTCATCAACGGCTGGGCTGCTGCGGATCGTCTGGACAATTTCCAAGCGCTTGTCATCCGAGATGTCTTTTTCCAAGTTTTCGCGCAACAACTTATAGATGGCCGGGTCCCGACGTGCAAACAAAATAGGGAGTGTGATGTTGCCATGAATAAAATCACTGCCTGCCGGTTTGCCAAGCTCTTCATCGCTTGCCGTGAAATCCAAAATATCATCGATAATCTGGAATGACATGCCGATAAAATAGCCGAACCGGCGCAAATGTGCTGCGGTTTTTTCATCTGTCCCCGAAACTAATGCCCCCAGTTCACAGCTAGATGAGATCAATAGGGCGGTTTTGCGTTTGATGCGCCTCAAATAATCGCGCAAACTTTGATCCAATTGGTATTTGTCCTCGATTTGGATAATTTCTCCGCGGCATACTTCAATCAAGGTTTTTGATAACACATCATGCACTCTAGGAGCGTCGATTTCTGTGATCCGCTCCAATGCCCGTGCCAAAATGAAATCACCTGTATACATCGCGACGCTATTGTTCCACTCCGACTTGACGGTTGGGCGCCCCCTGCGAATCTCGGAATCATCGATGACATCATCATGAACTAGAGATGCCATATGAATCAATTCCAGCGGAACTGCCACTTTTTGGAGCAATTCGACATTATAATTGCCGAATTTTCCTGCAAGCAAAACAAAAACAGGGCGGATCCGCTTTCCTCCAGCCTGCAATAAATGAAGAGAAGCCTCATTTAATAGAAGGGATTCGGAATCCACTGCCTGTTCCAATTCTGTTTCGATCAGTTCCAGCTCTGGTTTCAGGTCGGAATAGAGCAATTTCAACTTCATCTTTTCCACTACATAACCTTCTCCCGCTCGTTTACTTTTTCAATCCCATATGAAGCGCAGCTGCGCCTCCAGAATAAGGCTTAAATTTCACTTTGGTAAAACCGACCTTGCTGAAAAGTGCAGCTAGCTCACGCATGCCTGGGAATGTTTTAGCCGATTCCTGCAACCAGGAATATTCTTTATAACTTTTCGCGAACATCTTGCCGAACACCGGCATGATGAAACGGAAATACAAGCGGAAAAACGGCTTGAACAACAAGCTTTCCGGCTGAGAGGTTTCCAGACAAGCAATCATGCCTCCTGGCTTTAGGACACGGTACATTTCAGCTAATGCTTGTTCATAATCCGGCACATTTCGGAGGCCGAAACCGATTGTAGCGAAATCGAATGAATTGTCCGGATACGGCAGCGCCATCGCATTGCCTTGGACCAATTCAATTTGAGGCATATGTGCCGTTTTGCCATGGCCGACATTTAACATATTTTGGCTGAAATCAAGGCCGACCACAGTGCCTGTCGGGCCTACTGCCTCGCCTAATGCAATTGTCCAGTCGGCTGTGCCGCAACAAACGTCGATGCATGCCGCGCCTTTTGGCACCTGCATTTTGTGCATCGTATCATTGCGCCATTTGTTATGTTGCTGAAAACTGATGACAGAGTTCATCTGGTCGTAGTTATCGGAAATTTTTTCAAACACTTCATGCACACGTTGTTCTTTCGTTTTTTGCATCATCGTCATCCTTCTCGCGTCAGCTGTTCAGCACTATGCTGATGCGGAATAATTTGGTCGAGCAATATAGCTTTCACTTCAAATTCCAGCTCGCAATCATTGGCCTTTAGAAGAATATGTTCACTTAAGGATTCGAGCCGCTCCATGAGCCATTGTTCGATAAATGAATTATGGATCAATGTGTCCCCAAGAAGGCTCAGGACATAGCTGAACTCCCCAGCCTTGAGCGCTTCCAATTCTTCTGTATAGCGCTGGTATAGAAGAGAGCATTCCATCAGCTCTCCGTAGCTTTGAAATTCATTCGCCTCGTAGAACGAATGAAGCAAGGCTGTTTCGATCACTTTCACCGTTTCTTCAACTTCATCCGGTTGTTGGATTCGGTGTTCATGGAATGACGCTTTTTTTTCGCTTACTTGGATAATCGCAGCAGCCAGTTTCTGGACCATCTCCACATTTTTAATTTTTGCAAGCATTTGATAATAAATGCCGCTATACAAATCACCAGCCAACACGGTAAGTTGCTGCTCTTTACTGATCGGCATTTCTTCTCTCACTTTGTCATGTGCATGCAAAGCTGAATAGACAATTGCCACCGTATTTGCGCTTGTCTCCATTTTTGCAGACCATTGCTCTCCATTGAAAAAAGGCAGCAGCAAGAAAAACAGACGGGACTCTTTGACAAACGGCCCATCTGTCCACTGATTAAGTGTGCGTTGACGAACTGCATTCAGGACGTCAATCTCCATGGAGATTATTTTGGATTGTATTTGTTGTCCGTTCATACTGCCTGCTCCATTCATAGGTTAGCCATACGTCATATTATACCATAATGGCCTTATAGCCTTCACCATTAACGCTTATTTTTTGGCATCACTTTCGATGATGCCATGAGCGGAATGGATTTCCGCCTTGCCACGGATTTTCATCGCTGAAGTGTGTTCGGTAAATTGGGCGATCATCACTTCACCGCGGTCCAATTTCTCTGTATGGTGAAATTTCGTATCATTGCCGCGCGTTAAACCGATGACGTTGACGCCATCCTCTTGTGCACGGATGACGATATATTCTGTCTGTGCCATTGTTTCCACCTGCTTTTTAAGTTTATTAGTTCATATTGATATACGTTATGACTTCTGAACGTTTCACATCATCGGTCTCTAGCAGACCTCTCGAAACAGCTGTCACCGTCTTAGAGCCTGGTTTCTTAATGCCGCGCATCGTCATGCACATGTGCTCAGCCTCGACCATTACGTAGACGCCATGCGGGTTTAATGTTTCCATCAGGGAGTCGGCAATCGTTGATGTAATCCGCTCCTGCAATTGTGGACGTTTCGCCACAGTTTCAACTGCGCGCGCCAGTTTGCTCAGTCCTGTTACAACACCGTCCCGTGGAATGTATGCAACATGGGCTTTACCGAAGAAAGGCACCAAGTGATGTTCACACATTGAATAAAACGGAATGTCTTTGACCAACACCAACTCTTCATGGTTTTCATGGAATACCGTACTGAAATACTCTTTCGGATCTTCCTTTAAACCGGCGAAAACTTCCGCATACATTTTCGCGACACGTTTCGGGGTGTCTTGCAGCCCTTCACGGCTGACATCTTCACCGACTGCCTCAAGGATCATGCCGACAGCCTTTTCTATTTTTTCCAAATCTACGTTGTGGCTTTTCATATCTATCACATTTTTTCCTCCTGTAGAAAAAATCACTCTTTTCGGGCGGCTTGCAGTAACCGACTGTGTTGACGCGAGGCTTTCGGCGTCCAAATAGTCAAACCGCCTATCATCTCCGCTTTTCTCACATGAATTGTAGCATTTACGGGGGGTATTGGCAAAAAGGAGGCCGAAAAAAAGAATGGCCTTTGCAAGAACGAATCTCACAAAAGCCATTCTATGTACAGTAGCCGAAGCTTATTTCACTGCGTCTTTAAGTGCTTTACCTGGCTTAAAGGCAGGGACTTTGCTAGCGGCAATCTCGATTTCAGCACCTGTTTGTGGGTTGCGTCCTTTACGGGCTGCGCGCTCACGTACTTCGAAGTTACCGAATCCAATCAGCTGTACTTTGTCACCTTTAGTTAGAGCATCTTGAATCGCTTCAAATGCAGCGTCAACTGCTTTCGCAGCATCTTTACGAGAAAGTTCAGCCGCTTCTGCAACAGAGTTCACTAATTCTGTTTTGTTCATGCTATTCACCTCCTCTCAAAGGGGATGCTTGCCATCAATCCTGTAAAAAGAGTATCACAACGAAAATCGCATAGCAACAACTAATAGGCCACATTTCAAAGAAAAACACCAAATACTCCCAAAGTTTTAAAAAACATGTGGATTTTCTTGAAATCCGTGCTATATCAAGGGTTTTCAATCAGTCAAGAAGATTGGTTCACCATTTTCGTCAATTGTGTAAGGAAGTGAATAGGCAGGGACAATCGGGCTATTTTCATACAAGATAAAACGGATATCCTGTCCCTCTTGCAGTTCACCGTCGTACTCCTGGATCGCCGCATATAAATCGATGGAATAGTCGATATACACTTCGCCACGCCCTGAAATGACCATTGGCAGCATTTGTCCGCTGTAAGGGCTTTGCACCCTCGGCTCTTCCCTGAATCCCATTGCTTCATGATTAAAGCGATAGACATTGTCCGCTACGATTTCCGCAATCGGTGCTCTTCCGCCGTTTGCACTTTTTCTGACATTGACCGAACGGATACCTTCCGCTACACGCAAATCAACCAGTTTTACCGAAGGGTTTTCTTCAACATCCATTAAGACATACTGATAAACCCCACCCACTTCAAATGCCGTAGTCGGTATTTCAGCAGTGTATTCCGGAACGATTTTCGAAAAATCGACCGGATATTTAATGTATTGATCAACGTCCATGTCCCGTGTCTTGATCGGCAATAAACCGCCATTAGCCTCTTGGTAACGTTCGACTGCATTAGTCACTGTCATCAACTGGTCCTCATACGGAATCTCATTTTGAGCACGCTCACCAGTGGGGTAAGCACATCCCGTCAAGGCCAAGCTGATGAACAGCGCGAATAAGAAGATTGCCGTCTTTTTCATCACGTTCATCCCCTCAAGCGCCACCCGTCGGTCCGCTGAATACGGTAAATACCATAATAAAGAACCCTAAAATCAGCAGAACATACGCGATTAGCGCAAATAGAAATTTTAAGATACCGTTTTGCAATTTGTACCGGCTCAGATAGATCATTCCCATGGAAATGATCAAAAAAGCGATGCCTGCAAATGATACCCACATTTTATCCAAAGAACTCATGAATAAGCCGCCTTTCGTCGAGTTTCAGTCAATAGTATAGCATAAAAAAAGGAGGGCCAGCAGCAAGCAGCCCCTCCTTTTGTGACAATTAAAGCAAGTCGACCAAATCTTCCATTTCATTTTTCTTCATACGGCCCATCAGCTCTTCAACGGCCAGTTCAGGTTTAACCCCTTCGAACAAAACCATGTAAAGGGCTTGTGTGATCGGCATTGGCACTTGGTATCTTTCAGCCAATTGATGAGCCGCTTTGGTTGTACGGATTCCTTCGACGACCATGCCCATTTCTTCAAGCACTTCTTCTACGCTTTTTCCTTTGCCTAGCATGTTGCCAGCGCGCCAGTTGCGCGAATGGACACTCGTACATGTGACAATCAAATCACCGACGCCGGACAAGCCGGAGAAGGTCAGCGGGGTAGCGCCCATCTTCACGCCGAGCCGTGCGATTTCAGCAAGGCCGCGTGTCATGATTGCGGCTTTCGCGTTGTCTCCATAGCCTAGCCCATCTGTGATGCCGACCGCCAAGGCAATGATATTCTTCAAAGCCCCGCCGATTTCGACACCGATGACATCGGTGTTCGTGTAAACCCGGAAATAGGAATTCATAAACAAATCCTGTATGCGATTCGCAGCTTGCGTGTTTGCACATGCTGCCGTCACTGTTGTCGGATGTTCCAATACCACTTCTTCTGCATGGCTTGGTCCGGACAAGATGACCACTTCTTCAATAAACTCTGCCGGAATTTCATCACGGATCATTTCGCTGATTCGTTTTAATGAATCTGGTTCGATGCCTTTTGATACATGAACAAACAAGGCTTTTTTGCTCAGTCGCGCACGGATGTCGCGGGACACTTCACGTATTGCTTTTGTTGGTACAGCAAGCACGATAATATCTGCATGAGCTACCGCTCTATCGAGATCTGCAGTGGCCTTTATGGAATCGGGCAACTGGACGCCTTTCAAATAACGTTCATTTGTATGGTTGTTAATCTCTTCTGCCTGTTCCTTGCGATGTGTCCACAACAGGAGGTCATGGCCATTTTGCGCCAAGACATAGCTAAGCGCCGTACCCCAACTTCCTGCACCAAATACAGTAACTTTTTCCATCGGTATCTCCCCTTTGCCACGCTTTGACGGCTATTACAAGCACATTTTCACAAATGGATGTGACATGCCGCAAGCGTCCGATTGGATCAACTAACACTCAGCGGAAAACCCGCTGAGTGAAGTTTCTCTTTATGTGCGCGCTCTTGTGATAAGGCGCAGCGGTGTGCCTTCGAAGTCGAAGCTGTCGCGGATCCGATTTTGCAAGAAGCGTTCATAGCTAAAGTGCATCATTTCTGGTTCATTGACGAACACGACGAATGTCGGCGGTTTGACGGCAACTTGAGTCACGTAATAAAGGCGCAGGCGGCGTCCTTTATCTGATGGTGCCGGGTTCATCGCCACTGCATCTTCAATGACTTCATTCAGGATGCTCGATTGAATTCGACGTGAATGATTGTCGTTAACGCGGTTGATGACTTCTAGAATATTGTGTACACGCTTGCCGCTTGTCGCCGAGACGAACATGATCGGTGCATAGTCCAAAAACAGGAAATGTTCACGGATTTGCTGCGTGAATTTATTCATCGTTTTATCGTCTTTTTTCACAGCATCCCATTTATTGACGACAATGACGATCGCCTTGCCGGCTTCATGAGCATAACCTGCAATTTTCTTGTCCTGTTCTTGAATGCCTTCTTCTGCATTCAACACGACAAGCACAACGTCTGAACGTTCAATTGCACGCAAAGCGCGCAAAACGCTGTATTTTTCAGTTCCTTCATAGACTTTCCCTTTTTTGCGCATGCCTGCGGTGTCTATGATGACATAAGGCTGCTCGTCGTATTCATATTGCGTATCGACAGCATCCCGTGTTGTTCCAGCCACTTCACTGACGATAACTCGCTCTTCGCCAAGGAATGCATTGACTAGAGAGGATTTACCGACGTTCGGACGGCCGATCAACGAAAACTTGATGACATTGTCCGGGTATTCTTCATCATCTTCTTTCGGGAAGTGTTGTGCCACTTCATCCAATAGATCACCAAGACCCAGTCCATGAGAACCTGATACCGGGTAAGGCTCGCCAATTCCAAGTGAATAGAAATCATACACCATGTGTCGCATATCTGGGTTGTCGATCTTATTGACAGCGAGCACAACTGGTTTTTTCGTACGGTATAAAATTTTTGCGACTTGTTCATCTTGTTCTGTCACGCCGTCACGTCCATTGACAAGGAAAATGATGACGTCCGCTTCATCCATTGCCACTTCGGCTTGGCTGCGGATTTGTTCTAGGAATGGCTCGTCGCTGAGGTCGATTCCTCCTGTATCAATAATATTAAATTCATGCGTCAGCCAATCAGCCGAACTATAGATGCGGTCACGTGTGACTCCCGGGATATCTTCTACAATCGAGACACGTTCTCCAACCACGCGATTAAAGATCGTGGACTTTCCTACATTCGGCCGGCCAACAATTGCTACTACCGGTTTAGACATAATTAATTCATCCTTCCACTTCTGATAAGCTTATTATACACGAAAAAGAGGACGACATCTGCATAATGTCCATCCTCCGAAATAGTCCAATATTCAGTTTTTTGCAATGACTGTAAATTGGGATGTCCCATATCCGCGCTGTTGCAGATGAGACAGCAATTCTCCACTGATGACAACAGGGCTGGTGCGTATTTCTTCAATGGTCCTTGCACCGAGTGCAGTCATAAGCATAGTCAAATCTTCGTGCAGCGCATTGATCTCTTCGATCAGCCCGATCTCACCGAGGTTGACTGCACGTTTCAAAAAGCTGCCGGCAATGCCAGCCGCATCCGCACCAAGGCGGAATGCCCTTACTAAATCACCTGCGTCCTGAAGGCCTCCAGATGCCAGGACGGTGCGCCCAAAGCCTTCACGGCACTCTACGATAGCTGCGGCGGTCGGGATGCCCCAATCTTCAAAATAAGCCAATTTACGCTGTCTGCGCTCATTTTCGATGCTAGCGAAATTGGTCCCGCCGAAACCGCTCGCATCAATCGCGGCGACACGTGTCTGATTTAGCGCTTCTGCGGTTTCATGCGAAATGCCGAAACCTGTTTCTTTGACGACGACCGGTACATGGATTGATTCTGCAATTTGCGCAATGCGATCCAATGCCCCGCGGAACTCGCGGTCGCCTTCTGGCATGGTCAATTCCTGGACGACGTTTAAATGGATTTGCAGCGCATCGGCACCAATCATTTCTACAGCTTCTATAGCCTGCGAGACACTCGCTTCGCTGCCAAGATTCCCGAAGACGATGCCGTCAGGATTCTCTTGACGGACGATGGCGTAGCTGTCGCGCTCCGTTTTGTCTTTGAGCGCAGCCATTTGAGAACCGACTGCCATTGCAATACCTGTTTCTTTTGCCGCCTTTGCAAGCAAGGCATTTAATTGCAATGTGTCCTGCCCGCCGCCGCCTGTCATGGCATTAATAAAAACAGGTGATTGTAATTTCAAATCACCTGTTTTGGGCTTTAATGATACATCAGCGACATCGATTCCCGGCAGCGCCTGATGGACAAAGCGGACGCATTCAAGCCAAGTTTCTCGTCCTTGTCCAGTGGACAGCGCATAATTGATGTGGTCCATTTTTCTTTTAGCCCGTGACATTTATTCGGATTTAAATCCTTTTAATTTATCTCCAATAACATCACTGATCGAAAAACCGGACGATTCTTCCGGCATGTCGTATTGGGAGAAGTCCTGTTCGGCATCTTTTTCCAGCAATTCTTTGATGCTGAGGGATAGGCGCTTATCATCTTTATTCGCTTCGAGCACTTTCACTTGAACTTCCTGGCCTTCTTGAAGAACTTCGTGCGGTGTCGCGATATGTTTGTGGGCAATCTGTGAAATATGCACCAAACCTTCGACACCCGGCAATACTTCTACAAACGCCCCATAGCTGACGAGACGTTTCACTGTTCCTGTATGGACAGAGCCTTTTGGCGCTTTTTCATCAATTGAATCCCATGGCCCAGGCAATGTATCTTTGATCGATAAAGAAATGCGTTCTGAGTCACGGTCGACCGATAACACTTTCACTTTTACTTGCTGGCCTTCCGTCACAACGTCGGACACTTTATCTACATGCTCATGCGACAGTTGGGAAATGTGTACCAAGCCATCGACGCCGCCAATATCGACAAACGCTCCGAAGGAAGCGATTCTCTGGACTTTCCCATCCAATACATCACCCGCATTGATGGAGTCCATTACTTGCTCTTTTTTCGATTCCTTTTCGCTTTCCACTACAGCACGGTGGGAGAGGATTAGGCGATTGTTTTCTTTTTCCATTTCAACAATTTTAAAGGTCATGACTCGGCCTTTGTAATCTTCGAATGATTCCACGAAATAGTCTTCGACAAGTGAAGCGGGCACAAAGCCGCGCACGCCAAGGTCGATGACAAGACCGCCTTTGACGACATCCTTCACTTCTGCTTCGATGATTTCACCGGATTCGAATTTCTTTTCAAGGTCGTCCCAAGCGGATTCAGCATCCACTTTGCGTTTGGACAACACAAAGTTCTCATCTTCCACTTTCGTGATGATCAGTTCGAGTTCATCGCCTTCTTGGACCGAGTCCGAAGCTTTTTCGATATGGAGGCTCGATAACTCACTGATCGGGATGATGCCGTCGAACGGCGCTCCGTCGATCGTTACTGTTACGGCTTTTTCCTCGATTTTGGCGACTATACCTTTTACGCGATCTCCTGTTTGGAAGTCACGGTTTTCCATCAAATTCATATCCTCTGACATAAGTAGCCCTCCTTCACAAACTATCCATCTTCTATTTTATTCGAATTCTCTAATAAAAACAAAAATAATCACTTATTTTACCTGTTTTCATCCAGAATCTTTTGAATACTCGCCATGATGGCTTCGGTCACTTCTTCGGCATTGGCTTTGCGCTCTCGGTAAGGCTCCATTAAAATTGGTTCTCCGTAGACAACTTTTACTTTGCGGAAAGGTCTATAAGGCCCAATGATAGCACAAGGCATCACATCAGCATTGCCACGCAGTGCAAAAAAACCAGCTCCACTCAATCCTGCTTTCAAAACACCGTCCGTTGAACGCGTTCCTTCCGGAAACAACCCGACCACTTCGCCACTTTTCAACAGTTTCAATGCGGTGCGCAGCGCTTCTCGGTCACTCATTCCGCGTTTCACTGGAAATGCGTGGACTTGTGGCAAAATCGACCCCAATATCGGTGCTTTGAATAATTCTTCTTTAGCCATGAAATGGACCGTTCTCGGTGCGGTCATGCCGACTACCGGCGGATCTAGTGCATGGATGTGATTGCTGCACAGCAGCACTCCACCCGTTTTCGGGAAATTTTCAATGCCGCTTACCTGGAAACGATAAAGTGGTGTTAACGCTGTTTTGACGAGCGTTTTGCCGATTGCATATAAATTCATAGCGCCACTGACCTCTCTTCCGCCAATTTCATGATTGCTGCTGCCGCCTCTGTGATCGATAAGCTAGTGGTATCCAAATATACCGCGTCTTGTGCTTGCTGGAGTGGAGCAACTTCTCTTTCGGAATCCATTTTGTCCCGCTGTGCGATTTCTGCTTGCAGTTCTTCAAGCGGTGTTGTGATGTTACGTTTCTTGTTTTCCTCGAAACGCCGTCTAGCGCGTTCTTCAACAGACGCCGACATAAACACTTTGAGCGCTGCAGCAGGCAGCACATGCGTGCCGATGTCACGGCCGTCCATGACCACCCCACGTCCTTCAGCCAGCTTTTGCTGAAGCTCGACCATTCGTCTGCGGACCAATTCGTGTGCGGCCATTTCCGATACCGCTTTTGTTACATACTGCGAACGTATCGCCTCGGAGACATCTTCCCCGTCTAGCAATACTTTCTGACCGCCTTCAATAGGGATCAAATCTATTTCGGTATCAGCAAGCAATACTCCTGCTTCTTCGTTGCTCGCCATATTGATTCCGGCATTTAATGCTTTCAGTGTGATGGCCCGGTACATCGCTCCTGTGTCGATATACACATAGCCCAATTTTTCGGCCACTATTTTAGCGATCGTACTTTTTCCTGCCGCAGCCGGCCCATCGATCGCAATTTGAATTGCATTAGTCAAAACTGTCACCTCATCCTAAGTAATGATTTTATTTTATCATAATCCGTATGTGTATAAACTGATGTTCTGTTTTTTACTCGCTTTCCCTGCCGAACTCATAAATTTCACTGCTGTCGTATCGATTGAAAATCAATAAGATTGATGCGCGTGAAAGCAAAAAGAAAAAGCCTTGAGTAAAGGCTTTCTTAGCGGCGGTCATTGCGGCGTATGCTTGTGGTAATGATCGACAGACAAGCGGTGTGCTTGGCGTACTTTACGCAAGCCGAACCACCATAAAAACAGCATGAACGGCACAGCGCCATAAAGCAAGTTGTCGTACGCGTAGAGGGAGGCATTATAAGCGATGTGCAGTGTTGCAGCAGCGATAAGGGCAATCCCCAACCACCATTTGCTTTCTTTCTTATTGCTGAATTTCGCTTTACCGAAATAGTACCCCATGACGACGCCGAAAAGCGCATGGCTTGAAACCGGCAAAAAGGCACGAAGAAATGCAGCCCCTAAGCCATATTCCAATAGATAAAGGATGTTCTCCACAGTCGCAAACCCCAGGGACAAGCTTGCCCCGTAAAGAATGCCGTCATATGGATCTTCAAAATCGATGTGGCGGAATACAGCCACCAATAGAACGATCCATTTAAAGAACTCTTCCAGCAGGCTCGAAAACAGCACCGATTTCACGAACGTGCTTTGAAAAACGCTCTCAGCCTCGAATACATACTGGACAAACAAAATAGGGAATGTCATCAGAGCTCCATATAAAAAGCAATGAAAAATCAATTTTGACGGTTCACCTGCAAACTGATCGCGCAAATAAAAATAACTGAACAATGCGAGCCCGGGCGCAATAGCCACCGTCAATAGCTCAAACATAGGCGCCCTCCTCCATTTGTCCTCGTTGAATCGTTAAATTTCGAATGCCAGTGGATCGACCGTTTCGCTGCCGGATAGTAAAATCGCCAGTTTAATGCGCGCTTTTTTGCTGTCATAATCGCTGCCTAGTATAACGCCTCGGTTAAGTAAATCATGCGCACTTCCCGGGTAGCTATAAGCTGGATAAGCATTTCCTTCTTCTGCACTGGTCGTCAAAACAACCGGAATCCCTGAATTGACTGTTCGTTCGATGGCATCGACCAAATGCGGGGAAACTTGCCCACGGCCAGCTGCCTCCAAAATAATCCCTTTAGCCCCGGCTTCAACAAGCATATCGACAATCAATCCATCCTGTCCCGAATAGCATTTGACGATATCGACGCGCGGAATACCGCCAGGCATATGGTGCACTTCTCGAAAAGCAGGTTTTTGATAAATGCGGACTTTATCGTTATCGATGATTCCAAGATAGCCATGTCCGAATGAGTCGAATCCTTGTAAATTGCTGGCATGCACTTTTTTAACGTATTTAGCACTATAGATGCGTTCATTGAAAACGACGACCGTCCCGACCCCTTTTATGACCGGGTCGACCGCGACATAAATCGAATTGCGTAAATTGGAATAAACGTCCGTCCCGACCTCTTCCGGAGAACGTTGGCTGCCCGTGACCACTACTGTCCGTTCATCCCCAATCGTCAAATCCAAAAAATAAGCCGTTTCTTCCAATGTATCCGTACCATGGGTGACAACAACGCCTTCAACCGCGGGATCTTGCAATTCCGCCAGGATAGCTTCTTTAATTACTTTCATCTCCGAAAAGCCGATGTGCATGCTCGGCAATTGATAAACATCAATTACTTTCACTTCTATTTCTTCAGGAAGCTGGCACAATTCCGCAAGCTCTTTTCCCGAAATCGCACCGGATTGCAACAAACCGTCTGAAATGGCTTTGCTGGCAATCGTGCCCCCTGTCGTGATCAACGAAACTTTTTTCTTCATAAAGCACCTCTCTTTTTTACTTGTTAACGGTTCGGACGCCCTTGTTTTTCGGCAATTGCCGCGGCGATTTGACGGCCGTGGAAACGGCCATTTTCAATAAAGATTTCATTGGCATTGTTGCCTGCTGCTATGACGCCTGCAATAAATAAGCCGTCGACATTGCTTTCCATCGTTTTTTCATCAAATTTCGGCCTACCGCTTGCCTTGTCGATTTCGATACCCATTTGTTCAAGAAAACGGTGGTCCGGGTGATAGCCGATCATAGCGAACACAAAATCATTCGGCAGCGTTTCTTTCGTATCGTTGACAGTCAATTCCACTTCGCCTTCCCGGATTTCATCGACGATGGAATCAAAAAGCATCGTAATTTCCCCACCCCTCACCAAGCCGTCGAATTCAGGCAGAATCCATGGTTTAACGCTTTTCGAATAGCTTGTACCGTGATATGAAACGGTCACACGGCTTCCCGCTTTATGTAATTCAAGCGCCGCATCGACCGCGGAGTTTTTGCCTCCGATCACCAATACGTCGCAATCGAAATACGGATGGCCTTCCTTGAAATAATGCATCACTTTCTCCATCTCAGCACCAGGCACTTCGAGTTTGTTTGGAAAATCGTAATAACCTGTAGCAGCCACGACATAGCTTGCCGCATACAATGCTTTTGATGTTTTTACGAGAAATTCATTTGAGCGCTCGACTGACAACACTGTTTCAAACGGACGGATGTCCAGTTGATGCCGCTTGACGACTTCCCTATAATAAACAAGCGCTTGATTGCGCTTCGGCTTGCGTTCCTCTGTAATAAAAGGAACATCTCCGATCGATAGTTTTTCGCTGCTGCTGAAAAACGTCTGATGAGTCGGATAACGATAGATGGCGTTGACGATATTGCCTTTCTCGATAACGATGGCACGCAAGCCCAGTTTCTGAATTTCTATGGCAGCCGATAACCCGCAAGGTCCGCCGCCTATAATGATGACGTCAGCACGTTCCATTTACACCACTCCTAGTAATGTCCATATTCAGTTTATCCGATTCGAGCCATTTGTGCCAAACCCGTATCGCCTTCAGATGGATGAATTTCCAGCACGTGGTATTCTGCCGCAGCTCCAAGCCTTAGCGGCACAGTCGTTGTTCCGAAGCCATTGCTGACTAATTCTGTTCGGCCATTTCCGCTTTTGAGTGCACCTCGGTCAAAAATCCCAAACGGTCCGATCCGGATCTGACCGCCATGTGTATGGCCCGCCAAAAGCAAACTCGCTGTGTAGTTTTCTTTTACTTTACCGAAGATGAAAGGGGTATGGCAGACAAAAATAATGGAATCATCCGGTTGCACCATACAGAAGGCGGCCGCTAAGCTTTCTTTACGGAACGCAAAATAATCGATGCCGACTAATTTCAGGCGTGGATTTCCGAACAATTCTACAGACTCGTCGTCTAACACTTTTACGCACTCTTCCTCAAACAACTTATAAAGAAGTTCTTCGCCCACTTCACGGTCGTTATTGCCGAATACATAATAAACCGGCGCCATTTCCCGTAGGATGCGCAAGTTGCCCCGAATCCTCTCTATCGAAACACCACGTTCGACAAAGTCCCCGCCTATCACCACAATGTCGACCGGTTCATTGAACAGCCGGCGGTGAAGCTTGCGCCGATGGACGTCCGATATGAACAGCATCCTAAAGGGCTTGAACTGAGCTTTTCCTGCTAATCGGACGACTGCGCGGCGCTTCTTTTCACTATGGGCATTGCGATACATCCAAGCGGCCATTGCAGCACCTAATGATGCCAATCGTAAAAACCATTTCATCGC
Organism: Planococcus dechangensis; assembly: GCF_042654465.1. NCBI lineage: Bacteria > Bacillati > Bacillota > Bacilli > Caryophanales > Caryophanaceae > Planococcus > Planococcus dechangensis. The sequence continues at coordinate 516,091 of NZ_JBHSGL010000005.1, forward strand.
CTACATCCTTTCCAAATCAACAAAAAAACATAAGCTGGGCTTATGTTTTCTGTTCCACCGCTATTCAATCTTGCGTAATATCGAGAATGCGGAAACCGGATTTTTCCAGCTCTTTTGTGAATTTGTCCATATTGTTCTTCTTTTTGACTTTCAAAACAATCCGGCGCACAACTTTGTCGGTTTCATCGAAAGTTACAAGCGACACGACCGACTCTTTGTACTTTTCAATAATTTCACCCAAACGTCCAATGCGACCTTCGGATTCAACGGAAGTGAATGTGATGCGGAATCCAGGCTGCTGCATTCCGAACGCACTTTGCAATTGGTTGACTACATCAAAACGGGTCACGATGCCAAGAAATTTCCCTTCATCCACAACAGCAATGATCGGAAAATCACGCAATTCAACTAGTGCTTTTTCATAAACGTCGTTGATGTTCAAAAAGACATCCTGGTTGACCATAACATCTTTTATTTTTGTGGAACGGATATATTCATCCTTGTTCGCATTCGAATAGAAGAAAGCGCGATACGCATGGTACCAAGTGAAAATACCCTTAAATTCTTCTCCTTCAACGACTGGGAGTGCATCTACTGAATGCTGCTCCAACAGCTCGAGCCCTTTCTCCATTGTATCTTCTGGGCGGACGATATAACATTTTTCCTTTTTAACTAATGCACTCTTAACAAACATCTGCTCACCTCTTTAACTTTCTACTGTCTCTTTTCCCTATCAGGCGGCATTTAATCTCGCCTTACGGCAAAATCAATGTTTGTCCCGGGCTAATATTATTAGATCCCAATCCGTTCGCTTGTTTAATTTTCTCGACTGCTGCTGCTGCTCCGCTCGCGCCGTAATTATTGACCGCAATGCGGTAAAGCGTCTCACTCGACTGAACGACAATCGTTTTGCCGCCAGCTGTTGGCGTTTCTTGCTCTGTTTCTGTTTTTTGTTCAGCTTCTGTTTTTTGTTCAGCTTCTGCTCGTTTTTTCTCTTCAGCTTGCTGTTGAGCCAGTGCTTTCGCCTGTTCCTGTGCTTCAGCTTCTTCACGCGCTTTTTGTTCGGCGGCTGCACTTTCTTGAGCTTTCTTATCTGCTTCCGCCTTTGCTTTCGCTGCCGCTTGTTGTTTTTCTTCTTCCGCGGCTTTTGCTTCGCGTTCACGGGCTTTTGCTTTTAATTCTTTTTGTTCAGCAGCTTGTTGCGCTTTGAATTCTCTTTCGTCTTCTGTTGAATCTTCGGAAGCTGCTAGCACGGTGCCGCTAGCTGGAGTTTGGGAATTCAATTCAAAACTGACTTGATTTTCGGTGGTTTTGGCGGTTAAGGTGTCATCCGGTTCGTAATAGAACGCAACATAAATCAATAAAGTAACCGGAATCAAAATAAAGATGAAAAACAAGGACGGCAACAGCAAGCCCCTACTATTGGCTTTAGGTGCTTGGCGTGAACGCCGCGACAATTCTGCCATTCGTTCCTGCGACAATTCCTGACGATTTTTCTCCATCGATTCACGATATTTATCGTTTCCCATTTCACGACTACCCCTATCTGTACTAATATATCTATTATGACGAAAAAAGACTTATTTGTAAATATTAGAATATAAATTTCATATAGGGAGAATGGCCTTTAGACGCTCTTGCCAAGACGACATGGAATTGGCTGTTGGTTTCTGGCTATTCGCTTTGAACAAGTCGTAATCAATTCCGTGGAAACTGCAGCAACTATGCGGCACGACAGGGGTTTCCTGATCAAAGCTAGCACTGATAAACATGCGTATACAGCCCTGGCAATGAACCAATTGACGGATTGTATTCGCTTGGCGCAGCTTTTCTTTTTTCAAAAGCTCCATCTGGTTCAAAGTGCCTTCCATAGAAATTCGTTCTCGCCAATAAATGAGGATGCGGTAAGCCGTTTCCCTCACTAAGCCTTGATCGACCAGTTGTTTCGCTTCCGCTCCGGCACTATAAATCAGTTCGACTTCATGGCGTTCGGGCAAATCATCCAGTACCAAACTTTCGACAAGCCGCTCGTCTCCGTCCACGTAAAGCAAAGTTGCAAGCGATGGGTTACCGTCGCGTCCTGCTCTTCCAATTTCTTGTACATAGCCTTCTATGGAAGACGGCAGCTGATAATGTATAACTTGACGAATATCCGGTATGTGGACGCCCATGCCAAATGCATTGGTGGCACAAACCCATTCCAATTCTTTGTTTTGGAATTGCTGCTGCACAAAAATGCGGTCTTGTTGTTCCATTCCGCCATGATAAAAAGCGGCTTGTATGTTCTGCTCCAACAGACGGCCCGCTAGTTCCTGCGCTTTTTTTCGCGTACCTGCATAGATGATTCCTGGTCCGCCGTAGTTTTTTACCATTGTAAGCAATTGCTCTAGCTTTTCTTTTTCATCGCTGAATTTCCGAATGTTGTAGCTGATATTTGGCCTGTCCATCGGATGGACGTATATGAACGGATCATTTAGTTTCAAATAGCGCTGAATCTCATCGGTCACTTTATCGGTAGCTGTCGCGGTCAATGCCAAGGTCTGGGGATTGCCCAGTGCAGGCAATACTTCTGAAATCCGCAAATAATCGGGACGGAAATCAAAGCCCCATTGGGATATGCAATGGGCTTCATCGGCAACGAGCAATGAGATGCCGATTCCTTTCAATTTACCAAGCACATAGGGTTGGACAAGCATTTCCGGCGCGATGAAAATAAAACGGTATTGATCAAGCATTTTCCAAACGCGCTCCCGTTCATCCGGCTGCATAAATGAATTGATTGCTATAACTGATTTTTCTCCCATTTTTTTCAATTGTGCGACTTGGTCCTGCATAAGCGATAATAGCGGCGAAACAATGACAACTGCACCTGGGAGCACTTTCCCCGGCAACTGATAGCACATGGATTTGCCCATGCCAGTTGGCAGTAAGGCCAATACGTCGCGACCGGAAAGCACTTGCTCAATCACTTCTTTTTGGCCTGGCCGGAATTCTGCAAACCCGTATGATTCGTATAACAGCTGATCTAATTTCATTTTCCCGCCCCCCGCATCGCCAGCGCCAAACGAATTTGGAAATAGCTCGCTTCCGGCAAGTGCTCTTTAATATCGCGTAAGCGCATCGTCTTCAACTCTGCGCTAATTTCGTTGATTTTTTTATAAACAGCCCTATCCATAAAGGGCGTATAAAGAAAAGCACGATCGTTCATCGCCAATTCCACAAAATGATCTTCAATGGTACTCGTTTTCAACTGTCGCAGTTCCGCTATTTGCTCAAGCGAAAAGCCGCGGTCAAATAAACTTTGAGTTCGTTTTGCCGATTCCGTTAAAGCGGACTGCTGAACGATGTCCTCGAGCATTGCCAATAATAACGCAGGCCGTATTTCTTCTATAACATCCAGCCAGGCATGCATCACTTCGACAGCCGCTATTTTTGCATCAATCGGCAAAATTTGTCGCCTCATGGCTATTTGATCCCATGTAAGGCCGCCGATATTGAAGCCCGATAGCCGCTCTATGATGATGTCCTTTTGCCAAGATTCTGCCTCAACGACTTGCAGTGAATTCTCGAGCTGCTCTTTGAATGCATGCTGGACATCTGTGTCGCGGAAGCGGATGCGCTGTAAATAACTTCTCACCCACGTTTGAACGGTTTCATCGGCAACGACCGGATCAAAGCGTGTTTGATTTTGCATAAAACAAGACATCGTTTGAACAACCAGCGACAAGCGGGCAAAAAAACGACTTTCATTCCCTCTATACTTCCAACCGTTAAGAGCCGTCTCCGGCAAAGGCAATTCCACTGCTCGGGACGTAAGACGCACTTGCTCATCGCCTACCTCAAGCAAACCGGCTGACTGGAGCCTTGATACTGAAGCTAGATAATCGGACTTATCCAATTTCGGCAGCACTCCAAAAAACGGATGCAAATTAAAATAGCCGATATCTTGAATGGTTTGTCCTGACTTTTTTCCTTTAATTAAATGATAAGGGGAAGAAATGGTCCGCTGACCGTCTACCGCTTTCATTATGGCTAAAACGACTTCATCAAATCGCAATGATATAACCTCCCGGCGGTTTTGGGTTGAAAAACACAAGGAACATCTATAGAATAAAAACGATAGTATAACTGAACTTGTTCGGAGATAAAGGAGAGGAACTGGAATGGCTAAATATACCATTGTTGATAAGGATACGTGCATCGCTTGTGGCGCATGTGGAGCAGCAGCACCAGACATTTATGATTATGATGATGAGGGCATCGCTTTCGTTATTCTTGATGATAACATGGGGACTGAACAAGTACCAGATGAGCTGCTAGAGGATATGGAAGACGCATTTGAAGGGTGTCCAACCGATTCCATTAAAGTTGCAGACGAGTCTTTTGATGGCAATCCATTAAAATACGAAGATTGAATATAAAAAGCGGCTGGAAGATTACTCTTCCGGCCGCTTCTTTTTTATGATAAATAATAGGAACGCTGCTTTTCGATCCATGTATGCATACTGCCGAAGATCAGCAGGACGACCGTTGTGAGCGCCAAGCCTTTGATCAAGTTGAACGGCAAAATACCGAGCACAATCGTCGTGTACAGCACATTTCCCGTCTGGGCAGGCATATTAAGGAAGTACGTATACATTGGCAAGAATACGAAATAGTTGAGCACGCTCATTCCGATAGCCATCGAAAGTGTGCCGATCACCAAGCCGAATGCAATGCCTTTTTTAGTCGAAACCTTCCGGTAAACTGCATAAACCGGCAAAATGAACAATAGGCTTGTAGCGAAGTTCGCCATATGGCCTACAGGTACACCTGTAGGGCTTCCGGAAAAAATCCAATCCAGTACGTTTTTAAAGAATGCGACAAGCACTCCGGCGACTGGCCCCATCGTAATGGCTGCGATAAGTGCAGGGACGTCACTGAAATCCACTTTCAAAAATGCGGGCAAAGCCGGCAGCGGAAAATTGAATAGCATCAATACGAAAGAGATGCTGCTCAGCATACCGACGACAATCATCGATTGCAATTTCTTGTTCTTCATAATCCTCTCTCCTTGTCGTGATTCACCAGAAGAAAGGTTCGGACGCATATTGCCGCAAAAAATCCCTTAAGCAAAGCACTTAAGGGAGAATAGGCACACCAAATAAACGGTCCGCTTAAATATAAACGGCATACGTCCGTACCTTCACCTTCTCCCATCCAGACTATACTGTCGGCTTTGGAATTTCACCAAATCCTGCGTTTTACGGCTCGCGGGCTGATGGACCATTGTCCAATTACCGCCGGTAGGGAATTGCACCCTGCCCCGAAGATGAATCGATATTTTTTTATACAAGTTAATCTTATAAAAAAATGACAACAATGTAAACCTTCCTGCTTACATTGCTGCCATTTTATTTTTGTGGCCAATCCATACGGTTTGCAGAGACCGGCAATTCAATCGGTCCTGCGAAATCAAATCCACCCCATTGGTCTTGGACGATGTTTTCGAACTGAAGTGAAACGCCGTAAGATGCTGCGGTCAAAGCCATGCTCTCGATCATTGTCATCGCCTCTTGCTCATCGAGCGACAACAAATCGAGCGGCTCATCGAATTCGATCGCGACAGCGTCGTCTTGCTGTTCTGCTGCATAATTGATGTGTACAGGTATCGGGCTTGAATAATCATCATTCGGCGAGATTTTCAAGGACATCAGCGCTTCTTGAGGTTGTGCTTCCGACATTCCGTAGGCAGGCGCTAAATAAGCCTCTTTTGCAGAACTGAGCACATAGAAGCTTTGCCCTTGTTCATCCGGAACTACAGGACCCGCAACACCGAGGTGTGAAAACTCTGCCGCTTCGCCTTGGTCGTTCAGAATGCGGATCTCCTGTTGATCCATAAAGGTTTCTTCAAGACTCGATAAATACAATAGCGTAGAAGCGGACCCTTCATCATATGGGTGATCATTTGGCAGATAATGATTGAGCCGCTCATTGCCCTGCTCGAAATAGCCTGCAAATGGATGATAGTCATCAAAGCCCAATCCTACTTCGTCGACTTGCTCTGCAAACTGTTCATACAATTCGACAGAACTTTCAGCTCCATTCGCTTGTTCATTTGAAATCATGAAGCTTACCGGCACGACGTACGCAAGATGCGTGAGGCCTATGCGGAACAATTGATGATCACTCAAGTCGCTTTCATACACCGCCGTACGCAGTGCTTCGTTTTCAAAAGATGTAGCTGCCGATTCCCCTTCAGGCTCAGCCGTTTCATCTGGTTGGGTTTGTTGTTCAACAGCTTCTTCCTGATCTGCCTGGTCTATAGTCATCATAGACTGCTCATCTTTACCGGATGGATCCGCGACAGATGAGTCGGTTCCATTTTGCTGCAATAAGGAGACGACCAAAACGCTGATGCTGAAAAATGCCACGATGGCTACTAGCAGAGGCAGCCAACGTTTCGGCTGCTTTGTTGTAGGCTTATCTTGAATTAATTGTTTATACACTTCGGCTTTTGGCCGTTGATCTTTGATTTCGGGGAAATCCCGCAACAAATTTTCGATTTCTTCATCGTTCCATTTGTCATTCGGCATATTCTCCTCCCCCTTCTGCGACGCTTAATTTTTGACGGAGGGACCGGATTGCACGGTGCTGGGTCGTTTTGACTTTCCCTTCCGACCACCCCAGGACTTCGGCTGTTTCAGCGATGGAAAGGTCTTGGAAATAACGCATGATGATGACCAGCTTTTGGTCACCTGTACACAAATCAAGCATTTGATATAGACGGATTTTGTCCTCATTAAGCATGGAAACTTCTTCCGGAATGCGTTCGGAAGATACCAATTGCTGGGTTTCCCAATCAAAGAAATCCATTGAATGCTTTTTCCGCACTGCCATTTTCCGGAAATGGTCGATGGCCACATTTTTCGCAATCGAGAAAAGCCATGTCTTCTCTGAACTTTTCCCTTGGAAACGATCGTATGCGCGGAATACCCGCACATAAACTTCATGCATCAAATCCTCTGCCAAATGCCTATCCTTGACCAAATAAACGAGAAATTGAAAAACGTCTTGATGATACTCGTCGTATAGCCGGTGAAACACGGAGTCATTCACGTAACTCCCCCCGTTCCTTGGATTAGTCGTCGACTTGCCAAAAAAGTTACATCTTCATAATCGGCAGTGTGAAGATAAAGGAAGTGCCTTTGCCGAGTGTGCTTTCAACGTGTATGTCTCCAGCGTGCGCTTTAATGATATTGCTGGCAATCGCCAAGCCAAGTCCAGTACCGCCTTTGCCAAGTGTTCGCGCTTTGTCCGCTTTATAGAAACGCTCGAAGACGAATGCCAAGTCTTCTTGAGAGATGCCTGCTCCAGTATCGTTGACCGATACTTTTGCGTAGTCTCCAGTTTGTTCGACATGCACATACACTTGCCCTCCTTGCGGCGTATGGCGAAGTGCATTATCGATCAAATTGGTCATCACTTGTTCGATGCGGTCTTCATCCAAATCGGCAGCTGTCCAATCGTCAAGATTTGTCGTAAAGCTCAAGGCAATGCCGTTTTCTTTGGCAGCTTGCGCGAATTTATTGGTCATGCGTTCGATAACGGTATTGAATTGAACAAGCTGTTTGTAAAGTCTCATATGGCCGGATTCCATGCGCGCCAAATTCAATAAATCCGTCACCAAGCGCCCCATGCGCTGAGATTCCTCATAGATGATCTTGGTCATTTCATCGCGTTCTTCATCACTCGCCCCGACGTCATCGAGTAGCGCTTCACTATAGCCTTGAAGCATCGCAATCGGCGTACGTAGTTCGTGGGAAACGTTCGCAATGAAATCTTCCCGCAATTTTTCCAGACGGTGCTGTTCGGTCATATTGTGAAGCACCGCTACTGCTCCGCGCACGCTCTGGCCACTGTACAATGGACTAAAATTAATGGCATAATAGGCTCCTTCAATTTCCAGTTCTTCTTCTATTTCCTCTTGAAACGTCAACACATGATCCAACATATGCAGCATTTCCGGCGGCAAAGTATTTACATCCGCATTGCCGCCTTTTTGAAGCCATTGGTACATTAATTTGTCAGCAGGCGGATTGCTCAGCAAGACCGTTTTGTCTTGGTTAAATGTAATGACCGCATCTGCCATCGACGTCAAGATACTCGATAATTGTTCTTTTTCCTGATTGATGACTTCCACGTGATCTTTCAATTGCCGGCCCATCTGGTTGAAGGCAATCGCCAATTGGCCGATTTCATCCCCTGATGAAACTTTCACTTTTGTATCAAAATTGCCTTTGGCAAGTTCAAAGGCCCCTTCACGCATATTGCGGAGTGGAGAGGTGATGCGTGTCGATAGGAAAAAGGCGAAAATCGTCGTCAATAGCAAAGCGAGAAATGCGGAAAGAAAGACGATATTGGTCGTCCGCTCCGCTGTCCGGTCCATTACTTCCAAAGATTGATAGATGAATACTGTACCGTGCAGTTCGTCATTCGTTTGCAATGGCGACGCCATGACGATATACGATTCCATGCGGTCTGATTCGGTCAGAGACGGCAACAGCATTTCTTTGGTCACAGGCTGATCGCTTTCGAAGACGCTTTGGAATTCGGGCTCGCTGATGATCTTTTCCCTTATTTCTTCACCATTCAATCCGTCATGCAGAAAGTAAGAAATAGAGCCAGGCTCTTCCGCGATGACGGCATTGGTTTCGTCCCCCAATACTTCGCCGACAATTGAAAGTGTGCTTTCTCCCTCATGGTCATTAAAAATCCGTGCAATCATATTCGCTTCGTTATGCAGCGTTTCTTCGACGGTTTCACTATGGAAATTGCCGAGGAACTCCAACAGTAGAACAGTTACAATAAACAGGACAAAGGAAACGAGAAGCAAAATGGTTACCCACAGCTTCCCGACGATGCTATTCCATATTCTATTCATTGCCGACCTCGAATTTGTATCCGACGCCCCATACGGTGACGATCATCTTGGCGGCGGATTCGGAGACACGGTTCAACTTTTCGCGCAAACGCTTCACGTGCGTATCGACAGTGCGCAGGTCTCCAAAAAAGTCGTAATGCCATACTTCTTTCAGCAAATGCTCCCGGTCGAACACTTTGTCCGGCGATTTTGCCAGAAAATATAAAAGTTCGTATTCTTTTGGCGTCAAATTCACTTCGACGCCGTCTGCCGTTACGCGATGCGCATCGTGGTCGATCGTCAAATGAGGAAAGACAACCAAATCTTTCGAAACGCTCGAGTTTGTCGTCGGTGAATACGCCGATGATCGGCGCAAGATCGCTTTGACTCTCAACACCACTTCGCGCGGGCTGAACGGTTTGACGATATAATCATCCGCACCGGATTCAAAGCCTTCCACACGGTTGGCTTCTTCCCCTTTTGCAGTCAGCATGATGATTGGCGTCATTTTTGTTTCTCGTAGTTCTGTCGCGACTTCTATGCCATTTTTCTCAGGCATCATCAAATCGAGCAAGATGCAATGGTAATCGGTTTCTAAAGCTTTCTCCATTGCTTCGACACCATTTTCTGCTTCTTCTACCATATATCCTTCACGCTCTAAATACATTTTCAATAAGCGGCGGATTCTTTCTTCGTCGTCCACTACGAGAATTGTAATTTCTTCAGACATCCTAATCCCTCCAACTTTCATCTCTATAAGTTTCATTGTACCGATAAGGGTTCCAAAAATAAACGAAAAGCCTTTTCCAATGAAGGAAAAGGCTTTTTTCGTCAAGCGTACGAGTGAAGTCCTGCAATAATCAAGTTAACCGCCACCAGATTGAACATGATGATGGCGAATCCGATTACCGCAAGCCAAGCAGATTTTTCGCCTGCCCACCCTCTGCCGAGCCGCAAGTGCAAATAAGCGGCATAGAACAAAAATGTAACCAGTGCCCATACTTCTTTCGGGTCCCAGCCCCAGAAGCGCGACCACGCGATTTGCGCCCAAATCATGGCGAAGATCAACGCACCGAGCGAGAAGATCGGAAAGCCGATGATGATTGACCGGTAATTGATTTCATCCATCAACTGCAAATTGACATTTTTCGTAAATGGCTGCAGCATCGCGGAAATCCGTTTGCGGAAAATCAATCGAATCAATAAATACATTACTGAGCCGACCAGTACAGACCAGAAAACGGTCGTCAGTTTACCGGCGTGAATAATCGGAGGCATTTCCACTAGCGGTGTAAATGCTCCATCAGAAAGTGCCTCATAATCGTTCATGCCGAAAATCGCCGGCATGTTATAAGTGATTTGCGAAGCCTGTTCATCTTTGTTGACATAAGCGAAATCCGCTTCATAATTTGTCAAAGTGAAAAATGTGCTGGTCACGACAAAGCCGAGCACTAGGACGAGCGAGTACATGATAGCTTCAAGCCAAAAGCGCTGTTTCGACTTTTTCTTTTGATCGACAACTTTAAGCAAGTAAATCAAGCCCGCAGCTGCACTGATCGCCAGAATCCCTTCTGCGATGACGACGGTAATGACGTGAATCGCCAGCCAGTTGGTTTGAAGCGCCGGAATTAATGGACTCACTTCGCTCGGGAACATGCTTGCATAAGCAATGATCAATAGCGCAATCGGCAAAACGATCATGCCGAGTACCGCTGTTTTATATAGCGTATACAAAATGATGAACCCGCCGACAAGCGTCATGCCGAAAGCTGTGGTGAATTCAAACATATTACTGACAGGGGCATGCCCTGTCACGATCCAGCGTGTAATGAAATAACCCAATTGCGAAAGGAAGCCGATGACTGTAATAGTGATGGCCACTTTGCCCCAACGCTGCTCTGATTTGAAGGAGCCTTCTTTATTGCCTTTGACCGCTCCTCCGAAAACAAAAGTTGCTAGCAAATAAGCGATAAACGCTACGTATAATAAATTGGAGCTAATATCGGCTAACGTCATGTCGTTTGTTCACCTTCCCTTTTCTCCTGTGCTTCCAAATCTTCCTGCTGATCGCGATAAGCTGGAAGAGAAGCGTGCTCATTTACTTGATCCAAATCTTTCTTCAAGCCGAACCAGTTCTTGTTCGTATGTCCTGCAAGCAGGATGCTGCCATCCGGCTGCTGCTGAATCCAGAAGCGACGGTGGTTGAAATACATTCCTTGTGCGACGCCGATCATAAAGATCAATCCGCCAAGCCCCAGGATCGGCAATGTCCGGTCTTTGCGAACCGTCAGGCCGGATGCATCCCGTGTCTCTACATTCTGGAATGCCAGTTTATACTCATTTTCGCCCAAAGGCTCAATGGTATTCTGGATGGTGATGAAACTGGTTTCACCATCAGGCGTTTCCGGTGTTGTCATTCTGACAAGAAAACCTGGATTCTTTGGCAACGGTGTCGCAGTTTGCGGCTCTCCATTTTCAAAACCTGAGAAATCCGGATAGTAGCCGAGAAGTTCGACGACCGAGCCATCTGCCATCTCATAAGTCGTTTCCGGATTGACCAAGTCAAAAGTCAATTCCCCGCTGCTTTCTCCAGTTTCCTTGTTTTCCAGCGCGAAGCTCATTGTGCTGAACTCATCTTGGCGGAAATCCATTTGATACAATGCATAGCCATCAAATTTGAATGGCTGATTGACGCGGATCGGGTATTCTTCGACCACATCCATCTCGCTCGTATCACCTGGCAGTGCTCCTTCTGGTACTTTGTAAAGCACCACATCCGTCTGATAGTTTTTCGCAACAGTACCTACCCGTTCGATGGCTTCGCCGAATTTCTCCTGCTCGCCTTCACCAGTATAAGTTTCCAGCGTAAAACCTTTGCTCTCGAGAACATAGCCCGGTGCATCCGGGATGGCACGCGTTTCGCCTTCACGGATCCACAAAGTTTCATCCACATAAAAGCCGGGAATCATACGCAGCATGACGCCGAACAAGAAGATGATCAATCCAATGTGGTTTACATAAGGACCCCATCTAGAAAAACGGCCTTTTTCAGCTAGCAGGCCGTTTTTATCGGTCGTCACTTTGTATTTCAGTTCGCTCAATTTTTCTGCCGCTTTTTTCATCGTATCTTCTTGCCCCGGCCCATGGCCGTAAATGCGCTGTTTGCGCATGAAGCTTGGATGGCGCAAGACACGCTGGTTTTTCAAAGATTTGTAGAGCGGCACAAAACGGTCGAGGCTTGCAATGATTAGCGAAATCGCGAGCATTCCGACCAATGCAATAAACCAAAACGAATTGTACATATCATGGAAACCTAACGCATGGTATACCGTCCCAACCGTTCCGTAAATGTCCGTATAATAGGCCTCGATAGCGGCTTCGGTATTTGCTGGAACATACTGCTGTTGCGGCAAGATCGTTCCAAGTGCTGCGGCAATTAACAAGATGACGATAATACTGACACCGACTTTTACGCTAGAAAAAAAGTTCCATATCTTGTCGATGATCGATTTATTGTACGTCTGCGATCTTCTTGCCGTACCTTCATAACGCATGTCTGCTAAATTATTATTTTCTTCCTGTTCACTAAGCGGCCGCCCGCACGATTCGCAAAGATTCGTGCCTGGTGGATTTTCATGGCCGCATTTACAAAGCAATTTGTCCATCCGAAAAATCTCCTTATTCAGGTTTGATTTCTTCCATATAACCTGCGATGTCCTCTTCTGTCATTTCACCGGTGACGATGCGCTCGATTTTGCCTTCCGGATTTACGAGCATCGTTGTTGGAAGCGGGCGGATGTTATAAGCAGTCATGACACTTTTATCACGATCGATGACAATCGGAAAATCAAGTCCATATTGGCGAGCAAACGTCTCTACCTCAAAATTCGATTGAGCAATATTGACGGCAAGAATTTGTACGCCCTGCTCTTCATAAACATCGTATTGATTGGACATTGCCGGCATTTCTCGAATGCACGGTTCACACCAAGTGCCCCAGAAGTTCAAGAAAACACCTTGACCTTCGTACTCTGACAACTTATGGGTTTCCCCACTCAAATCCGTCAATGTGAAATCAGGTGCTTGATCTCCCACTTTCAACACTTCGACATCTCCCGCTGTCACGCTATTATAGATCGTATAGCCGATGGCAGCGATCAACAATAGCAAAATGGCTGTGCGCATGATCGTTCTATTTTGTTTTTTGTTTCGTTTTTTTTCCGGACTCATGAGAATCCTCCTTCGAAGGAAAGATGCAACCCAATTATAGCAAAGTTTCACTAGTCGCCTGAGGCCAGTTTTGAATGGTTTGTGAACGTTAGTGACGTTTCCCAGTATCTGCCAGAACGCGCAACAATTTTACTTCATGAGGGCTCAGTTCACGGGATTCGCCTGCATTCAAACCATGCAGGGTCAAAAAGGCGAATTGTTCGCGGCTCAATTTCTGGACCGGAAAACCGATCGCTTCGAACATGCGGCGGACTTGGCGATTGCGGCCTTCGTGAATTGTAATTTGGACGATGGCTTTTGCCGCTTTGCGATCTGCGGACAATAGCTTGACCTTCGCTGGCGCCGTCATGCCATCTTCCAATTTAATTCCGCGCTCCAGCTTTTGCAGATCTTCTCTTGCCGGAATCCCTTTTAGTCGGGCAACATAGGTTTTGTCGATTTCAAATTTCGGGTGAGTCAAGCTATTGGCGAATTCACCGTCATTGGTCAACAGCAATAACCCTGATGTTTCATAGTCCAGACGTCCGACCGGGTAAATGCGCTCTTCAACGTTCGGGAAAAACTCAGTCACTACTTTACGGTTTTTGTCGTCGGTAACTGCTGATATGACGCCCCTAGGCTTGTATAGCAGAAAATATACTTTACGCTCTTTCTCGAGCTGGACGCCTTCTACTTCTATTTTATCGGATGCGGATACTTTGACGCCCAATTCTTTGATTGTTTTTCCATTCACTCTAACTTTGCCATCCAAAATCATCTGTTCTGCTTTACGTCTCGATGCAATTCCTGCATGAGCCAGCACTTTTTGTAATCTTTCCATTAACGGTTCACCCCATCTATTGATTTATCGGCCCATAATGACCGATTCCGTACACTGCCTTCCAGCTAAACGGAATTATGTCATAATTCCAAGTAAAGAGAAAGCGCATCGCTCAAATGAAAAGAAGACTGTTGATGCGTCCCAGTCTTCCCAGTAAGCCCTTATACATTTACTTCTTCTTTGAAAGCTTCTTGAAATTTCGTCATGAACAAATCGGTTTCTTCGTCCGCATCGTCCGACAGTTCTTCAGGAAGCGGAGGCAGTTCGTCCAAATTTTTCAAACCGAAATAATTCAGGAATTCCGCTGTCGTTCCATAAAGAATCGCTCGGCCGGTTCCTTCTGCACGCCCGCATTCTTTAACTAATCCTTTGCCGGATAATGTCGCAAGTGCTTTTTCACTTTTCACTCCGCGCAAGTCCTCAAGCTCTACGCGAGTAATCGGCTGTTTATAAGCAACAATCGCCAATACTTCCAATGATGCTTGGGATAAAGATTGGACGCTAGGGTTCTCGACCAATTTCTGGATCGTTTCCGCAAGCTCCGGTTTCGTGACCAATTGATAGACACCCGCGAGTTCTTTCAGCATGATGCCATGCCCTTGCTGGTCATGGAGATTCTTCAGCTCGGCCAGCGCCCGTTCGATGTGTTCTGCCGTTGCATCGGTTAAAAATTGCAATTGGTTCAAAGTGAGTCCTTCATCGCCTGTTACAAACAACAGTGCTTCAATTTGACCCGGAAGATTCTTCTTCATCTTGCCACGATTCCTTTCTCAGTTCCACCGACAAATCAGTGAAGTTTTTTTGCTGTTCCACTAGGATCACTTGCCGTTTCATCAATTCAAGCAGCGATAGGAATGAGACGACAAGCACAGATCGATCATCAGACGGAAACAGTTGTGAAAAGCTGGCACGTCCATGATGCGATTTCAATAGGTCGACCATTGCGCCCATCTGTTGTTTAATCGACAACTCCTGCCTAGCCACGCGTGTTGCAAGGGGTGCCCTTAATTGTTTTCTGCGCAGCATCTTTTGGAATGCGCTGAGCATATCATAAGCGTTGGCATCAATGTCGACTGGAACTTGCTGCTCTTGCAACTCCGACAAATCATCGGGCGCTTTTGAATACAAGATTGCACGGGCGTTTTCCATCTTTTTCAGCTCGCCTGCCGCTTC
Source organism: Planococcus dechangensis (assembly GCF_042654465.1). Lineage (NCBI taxonomy): Bacteria > Bacillati > Bacillota > Bacilli > Caryophanales > Caryophanaceae > Planococcus > Planococcus dechangensis. Next base: position 531,216 of record NZ_JBHSGL010000005.1, read on the forward strand.
CTTGTATTTTTTGTATTCGATCAACCTCGTTACCAGTTCATCACGCGGGTCTTGTTCAACCAATTCATAATCGATATCCTCCAGTTCCCCTTCATGCACCGGCAGCAGCGTTTTGCTTTTAATGGCTAATAATGTAGCTGCCATTACCAAGTACTCACTCGCTTCATTGAGTTCGAGAACTTGCATTGCGCGTATATGCTCCATATACTGTGTAGTGATTTGGGAAACCGGAATGTCGTAAATATCAATTTCCAAACGATGGATTAAATGCAATAATAAATCAAGAGGGCCTTCAAAGGCTTCCACTTTTACTTCATAAGACATATTCTGACCACCTGACTGTTCAAATTCCTATTACTTCATTATAAAAGAAAGGGGATCCAAATGCACCCGCTCACCCATCCGTTGTTTCTTCAATACATTATACACTTCAATGATGAAAGAGATTATTTTGAATGCCACGAAGTTGGCGAGGAGTACTGGAAAGAAATCGCACCAAAAGACAAGACCCATCCCTTGACTGGCTGGATCCAACTGGCCGTCGGCATGTATCACTGGCGCCGCAGCAACTTTCCAGGCGCATTGCGCTCGTTTATTCGCGCGAAACCGAAACTGGCCCAAGAAAACATTTGGACAGAAGGTTTTGATCATGGACAATTAATCGAGCTGTTGACCGATTCGATTCAAGCCGTGACAGAACGACTTCCTTACGAACATCGCGAACTGCCTCTTTTGCCGGGTGATTTGATACGCGCGGTGGAGCAGCAAAAACAACAGTATTTGCCCCCTCAATATGACGATTATTATCTCATGCATAAGCATCGTTTGCGCGACCGTACGCAAATCATTGCGCTCAGGCAACAGAAAAAAAGGCGAAACCTTTAAGAATTAAAGGCCGCCTTTTTTTACTGGGCATTTATTCAGGAACGCTTCGGTTTCGTCTGTAGCCCGCATTTCCCGGTGCTGCATGATGTCTTGTATTTTATCGATCATCTCATGGCCGATGCCGTCTCCGCGGTGGGACGGGTTCACCGATACATGATGGACAATATAATGATCTTCTGCGACTTCCACACCTAATAACCCAACGAAATCGTCCTCTTTTTTCCATAAGAACAATTGCCATTCCGGATTTTCTTCGTAAATGTGCATGGTCTGCTGCAGCTTTTTTAGTTCGCGCTCTTTGGGCATGAACGACAATAAGCCCATGGCGATCTTTTCAAATGATTTTTTGTATCTGTATAGCATAATTGATCCCTCATTTTCATCTTAAAAGCAGCTTCACCCATACTACTATAAATGCTTTAATAACTCAAGTTTCCACAAAAGCTACTCCATGACGTTCTGTGCAAAAAACAGCCAGTAGACGATGCCCCAGGAAAATGCCATAAAGAGAACGAAAAGAAATAGCCTGATGTTTTGCTTTCTCATCGTCTGGTCCCCTCCTGCAAATACCCTATTTCATTTTTCACCAAATCCTCAAAGCTTTCCCGGCGGATGACGAGCTGATGCTGGCCTGATTCCACAAAGACTACAGCGGGGCGTGTAATCCGGTTATAATTGCTGGCCATCGAGTAGCCATATGCGCCTGTGCAGAACACAGCGAGAATGTCCCCTGCTCTGACTTCCGGCAACTGTGCTTCTTCGATCAGTTTATCTCCGGATTCGCAACATTTACCTGCGATGGTATAAAGTTCTGAAGCTTGCTCCTCGGCACGGTTTGCGATCAAGGAACTATATTTCGCACCGTACAAGGCCGGTCGGATATTGTCTGACATGCCTCCGTCAACAGCAGCATAGCGGCGTGTTCCGGGCACTTCTTTCATCGATCCGATCGTATACAAAGTCGTTCCGGCATCCCCGATCAGCGAGCGGCCCGGTTCGATCCAAATTTCCGGCACAGGAAATTGCACTTGTGACGATGCAGCTTTAACAGTGCGGATCATATCCTGCACGTATACAGCAGGTTCGAGCGGCACATCTTCTTCAGTGTAGCGAATGCCGAAACCTCCGCCTAAGTTCAACACTGTGCATGTATACGCAAAGTCATTGCGCCATGCAGCCATCTTCAGCAACAGCTTTTCGGACGCCATTTGAAATGCGGCCGTATCGAAAATTTGTGAGCCAATGTGACAGTGCAATCCGATCAAGTTCAAATAGCCATGTTCGAAAGTTTCTTTAAATGCTGCGTCCGCCTGTCCATTGCCCAGGTCAAATCCGAATTTGGAATCTTCCTGGCCAGTCGTAATATAGTCATGCGTATGCGCTTCGATGCCCGGCGTCACCCGCAACAGGATATTCATCTTCTGCTTTCGCTGTTCTGCCGTTTTTTTCAGCAATTCGATTTCGTAGAAATTGTCGACTACGATGCAGCCGATTTGTTCATCGAATGCCATGTCGATTTCCTCTTGGCTTTTATTATTGCCGTGGAAGTGGATTTTCGCACGGGGAAACCCGCTTTGGATGGCTGTAAACAGCTCGCCGCCAGAAACGACATCAAGCGACAGCCCTTCTTGTGATGCGACTTGGTAGATGGCGATGCCGGAAAAGGCTTTGCTGGCATAGGCGACTTGGTAGCCGACTTGCTCATTTTCGAAAGTTTTCTGGAATGCCTGTGCACGCTCCCTGAATAAAGCGATGTCATAGACAAAAAGCGGCGTGCCGTATTGCGCTGCGAGGTCGACTGTGTCAACTCCCCCGATCGTCAAATGTCCTAGTTCGTTGATTGATTGTGTCCCGTATAAATGCATGGCGACTCCTCCTGAATGGGCTATGTAAAGTAAAAATCCTGCTGAGCCTAGACCCAGCAAGATTCGTTTAATCGGTGATCAAAGCAGAGACTAGCTGAATCGCTTCAACCGGCTCGTTTGAATACTCGATACTATTGTATAACATTTCCTGGCATTCTGCGAGGTCTTGTGTGTTTGAATAAATGGTTGCCAACGACTCGCCTTGTTTGACGAAATCGCCGACTTTCTTATGCAGCACCAAGCCGACCGACAAATCGATGACAGAATCCTTGGTGGCGCGTCCAGCGCCGAGCACCATTGCCGCCGTCCCGATTTCATCCGCCTCCATAAAGGAAATGTAGCCATCTTGCTTGCTTGGCAGTTCAGTGACGAATTTCGCTTGCGGCAGCAGTGAAACATCATCGATCACTTGAGGATTTCCTCCTTGGTCTTTGATCAATTGACGGAATGCTTCTAGCGCTGATCCATCTTCAATCACGCCTTCAAGCATGACGCGAGCTTCTTCGAGCGTTTTCGCCTTGCCGCCGACGACGACCATTTGGCTTCCGAGCACAAGGCATAATTCGGTCAAATCTTTCGGGCCTTTGCCTTGCAGCGTTTCGATCGCCTCTTTTACTTCCAGCGCGTTGCCGATCGCAAACCCTAAAGGCTGGCTCATGTCCGAAATGATGGCCATCGTTTTTCGGCCAGTGGCGTTGCCGATACCGACCATAGCGTGTGCGAGTTTTTTGGCATCTTCTTCTGTTTTCATAAACGCACCTTCGCCGGTTTTCACGTCAAGGACAATGGCATCGGCTCCGGCTGCGATTTTTTTGCTCATGATCGAACTCGCGATAAGTGGGATGCTGTTGACGGTTGCCGTTACATCTCGCAAGGAATACATTTTCTTATCGGCAGGCGTCAAATTGCCGCTTTGGCCGATGACCGCCAATTTGTGTTCGTTGACTTGGCGGATAAAATCTTCTGTCGACAGCTCGACGTGGAAACCGTCGATCGCTTCGAGTTTATCAATCGTCCCGCCGGTGTGTCCGAGTCCGCGGCCACTCATTTTCGCAACCGGTACTCCGCATGCTGCAACAAGCGGCCCGAGGACTAGCGTCGTCGTATCGCCGACGCCTCCTGTCGAGTGCTTATCCACTTTGATGCCTTCAATGGCTGACAAATCGATCTGGTCGCCAGACTCCGCCATCGCCATCGTCAAATCTGCACGTTCGCGCTCACTCATATCCTGGAAAAATACCGCCATCAAAAACGAACTCATTTGATAATCGGCGATATCCCCTTGGGTGTAGCCTGACACGATAAAACGGATTTCATCTGTGGACAGCTCATGGCCATCCCGTTTCTTTTCAATCAAGTCCACCATTCTCATCGATAATTACCGCCTTTTTAATTTAGTTTCGAAAGAAAGCTTGTGCCGAACTTCGGCAATTCACACGCGAAATTATCAGCGATAGTCGCACCGATATCCGCAAAGGTTTCTCCTGTGCCAAGGTCGTTGCCGCCCTTCGAACGTTTTGAATAAGCGAGCAGCGGCACATATTCACGCGTATGGTCTGTTCCCGGGAAGGTCGGGTCGTTGCCGTGGTCTGCAGTAATGATCAGCAGATCATCTTCTTTTAACCCAGCAAGCACTTCCGGCAAACGTCGGTCGAAGGCTTCCAATGCTTCAGCATAGCCTTGCGGATCTCTACGGTGGCCGAACAGTGCATCAAAGTCGACCAAGTTCAAGAAGCTCAATCCATTGAAATCCTTGCCAAGCACTTGGACGAGTTTATCCATGCCGTCCTCATTGTCGGTCGTCCGCAGCGATTCGGTGACGCCTTCCCCATTGTAGATGTCATTGATCTTGCCAATCGCGATGACGTCTTTTCCAGCGTCTTGCAATTCATTCATGACAGTGCGTTCGAATGGCGCCAGCGCATAATCGTGGCGATTGCTCGTCCGTTTGAATGCCCCTGGCTCTCCAACAAATGGGCGAGCAATGATACGGCCTACAAGAAATTCCGGGCTAAGCGTCAGCTCGCGGGCAATTTCGCATATGCGGTAGAGCTCCTCGAGCGGGATGATTTCCTCATGTGCTGCAATTTGAAGAACTGGATCCGCTGAAGTATAAACAATTAATGAACCGGTTTCCATATGCTCTTGGCCCAGCTCATCCAAAATTTCCGTACCGCTTGCCGGCTTGTTGCCGATGACTTTTCGGCCTGTCGCTTGTTCAAGCTTTGTGATCAATTGTTCCGGAAATCCTTGTGGATATACTTTGAACGGCGTATCAATGTTCAAACCCATGATTTCCCAGTGTCCCGTCATCGTATCTTTCCCGACCGATGCTTCCTGCAGTCGGCCAAAATGGGCACTTGGCTGTTGCTGCTGCTCAAGTCCATTGACAGGAACAATATTCGCAAGCCCAAGCTTTTCCATGTTCGGCATGTTCAAGCCGCCGACTGAATCGGCAATATGTCCGAGCGTATTTGCACCTTTATCTCCAAAAGCTTCAGCATCCGCTGCTTCTCCGATGCCGACTGAATCCAGTACTACTAAATGAATGCGGGTAAACGGTTTCATTGTCATGTTAGTTCCTCCTTATTTACGCTTTGATTCTACCACAAAAGATACTCTTGTCGGAAGTCAGACCTCTCTTATGCACGTGGATGAAATTGGCTATAAACATCTTTCAATCGTGTTTTGCTGACATGTGTGTAGATTTGAGTCGTCGAAATATCGGCGTGGCCGAGCATTTCCTGAACAGCGCGTAAATCGGCACCATTTTCAATTAGATGGGTAGCAAACGAGTGGCGCAATGTATGTGGCGTCAATTCCTTTTGAATGCCTGCTTTTTGCGTATGCTGTTTTAATAATTTCCAAAAACCTTGCCTCGTCAAACGTTTGCCGCGTTGGTTAATAAACAGTGCGTCTGTTTTTTCAGATGGCTTGCGCATCTCCAGACGGCCAGACTCGATGTATTGACGGTTAGCTTCAAGAGCCGCCCGCCCGAGTGGAATAATTCGCTCTTTGCCGCCTTTTCCGGTACAGCGCACGAATCCCATCGTCAAATGAACATCTTCTATATCCAAATTGATGCATTCACTGACACGCATGCCACTTGCATATAGCAACTCAAGCATCGCGCGGTCGCGCAGACCGCTTGCTTTAGAAGTATCTGGTGATTCCAACAAGGCATCAACTTCTTCGATGGACAAGACATTTGGTAGCTTTTTATCCATTTGGGGCATTTCCAGGTGAACCGTTGGATCCGTATCGCTGCGTTTTTCCCTGATGAGGAATTGGTGGAACGAGCGGATAGAGGAGATATGGCGCGCTACGGTTCGCGAATTTCTTGCGGTCTCCTGCAAGTGGCGCAAATAGTTTAATATATGTACCCGCTCGATTTTTCCAACCGATGGCAATTGCTCTACCTCTTCCATGAATTGCAAATAAGCTTTCAAATCGCGTGTGTACGAAACGAGCGTATTTTCAGCAAGCTGCCTCTCTACTCGGAGAAAATGCAAATAATCATCTAGTGCATCTTTCGCATCTTTCATCGTTATTCCTCCTTCGTTAAGCCGTTTTACCGGCTACGAAAAAAAGGCGGCCTTCAAAAGGCCGCCTTTTATGCGTTGTTTTCTGGCTTTTCAGCACCTAAATCATTGCAGCGCCAGCATATGCCATGAAAAGTCAGACGGTGATCTTTAATTTGGAAATTCCAGCGCTTTTCCACTACCGCTTCTACATCTTCGAGTAAGTCTTCCTGAATCTCATCGACCGCCCCACACTCTAAGCACACGAGATGGTGATGGAAATGAGCTGCCCCTTCTTGGCGCAAATCATAGCGTGAGACGCCGTCCCCAAAATTTATTTTATCGACAATTTTTAATTCAGTTAGTAATTCTAATGTGCGGTAAACAGTAGCCAAGCCGATTTCCGGAGCAATATCTTTGACGAGAAGATAAACATCCTCGGCGCTCAGGTGGTCTTCTTCGTGGTCCAGCAAGACGCGGACCGTTGCTTCACGCTGTGGCGTCAGCTTGTAACTCGCAGCGTGCAGTTGCTTTTTTATTCGATCAATCCTTGTTTCCATGCGACGCCCTCCCTCAAACTGTTTTCATTATATCAAAAGGGCGTTCTCGATTACAACAATCGATGCCGTTTATTATTTAGAATCATTATCAAATAGTAATTGGATTAATTCTTATCTGATAAGTAGTTTTTTACCCATTGCACAGCGAACGCTGTTTTTGCATCGTAAATCCGTTCGCTTCGGATCATTTCTTCTGCATCTGCTATCGTTACTTCCATTAATTCCACAAACTCATCATCATCTGTCACTGCTCCATTTACGGCTTTGTGCAAGCCCACAGCGAGAAATAGATGGACGACTTCGTCTGCAAACCCTGGAGAAGTCGAGAAACTGATGAGCTTTTCAAGTTTTTCCGCAGAATAGCCCGTTTCTTCTTCCAGCTCGCGCATCGCTGTCGTCTCCGGCGCTTCCCCCGGTTCTAGTTTACCAGCTGGAATTTCGACTAGCGACCGCTCCAACGCTTTCCGGTATTGCTCGACCATAACGATTTTCTGCTCGTCTGTCACCGCTATGATCGCCACTGCTCCGGGATGCTCAATCAACTCGCGCTTGGACTGCTTTCCGTTAGGCAAGGACACATCATCCACTTTTAAATTAATGACTTTGCCTTCGTATAGACGCTCGCTGTGAATCGTCTTTTCTTCAAATTTTTTCATAGTAAACCTCTTTTCATTTGTGGTAACAATACCGCAAAGTATAACATAGGAGAAACAAAATTTAATAATGGGGTGTAGCAATGAAGAAGAATATGCTCGGCACTAGCGGAATTGAAGTAAGTGAAATTGCACTCGGCTGCATGTCGCTTCCGGAAGATAAAAAAAAGGCACAAGCAATCATTGATCAAGCCATCGATCACGGTATCAATTATTTCGACACAGCTGATTTTTATGGCAAAGGAAAGAATGAACAATTGGTCGGCAAGGCTCTCAGCAAACATAGGGGCGATATAATACTAGCCAGCAAAGTCGGCAACCAATGGACACAGGATTCTGACGAAGTGCAATGGAATCCCGGGAAAACATATATTAAAACGCAGATCCATCATTCGCTGCGCCGCTTACAGACAGATTACTTGGACCTGTATCAGCTTCATGGCGGCATGATAACAGACAACTCGGAAGAAACGATTCAGGCCTTCGAGGAACTAAAGCAGGAAGGCCTCATCCGTGCATATGGAATTTCTTCGATCCGACCGAATGTCATCCGACGTTTTCTAGAAAACAGTGACATTTCGTCCATTATGATGCAATATAGCCTACTTGACAGGCGCCCGGAGGAGTTTTTGAAAACCATCGGTGATACAGGCCGCTCTGTTGTGGCCCGCGGTAGCTTGGCGAAAGGATTGCTGACGGCGGAAGGGGTTTCCCGCGCACAAAAGATGGGCAAGTATTTGCAGTATGACGAAACCCAGCTTTTGGATACATTAAGCAAGCTTTTAAAAATCCATGACAGCGTTCATGCACTTTCCATTCACACCGTGTTGTCAAATAGCACAGTCGCAGCTGCTGTTACGGGAGCGAGCAGTCCGGAACAATTGCGCGAAACGCTGGAAGCTTATGAAACCTCTGTCAGTACTGAACAGATTGAACAAGCCAAACAAGTTACCCGTCTGGACTATTATAAAGAACACCGGGATTAATGTATCGTAGCCATTTGTACAAAAATCCGGGCATGCTGTCAATTTGCTATCAAAGGCGGCTCATCTACCCTCAATCTATTCGTTTACTTTAATCAAGGACGTTTGGCCCTTTTTTTTTAAGCAATACTTATACGGTTTAAAAAATGAATATATGGCACTCTTGAAAACCTTTTAGACAGTGGAGTTACAGCCCTTTTTCGTTGCCGAAATATACTTTCCTAGCCGGTTGAATTAAGTTCGGATTTATTTTTGAAAAAGGACTTTTGCAGGTTTGAAAGCATAGCCAAAAGTGAATATACTGATTACGACTGAAATTTTAAATGGTTAATTTCACGAAATCGGGGGCGTTCAAAATGATGAATTTTTATTTGACCCAATCCAAAAAGTCTTACCACTCAGCAGATGGCGACGCTATTTCCATGCACTCCTATCTAGTTATTGAGTCTGTGACAAGATCGCTTGGACAGGAATTTAAAAATCATAAGTTGGCTTGGGAAGCGGAAGACAATTGGCTGCTTTCAGACGCCCCGGAAAAAATCATCAATATGCCAAACGGCTATCACCGATTTGAGATTTCGGAGCCGGTTTTCGCATCATTGCGATTGTTGGCAGAAAGCCAGCCAAAAGAGCTTCATACATTGACGCCTTTTTCAAAAAACCGTACTTCAGAAACATTCATCGAGCAGCAGAAAGCCGAAGCTCGGAAAGAATTCCATATACATGATGTCGCAAAAAGCATAAAACAAATTTTTAAAGACATTATGACGGTCTGATAATCAGACGAAAAAGACGGAGCACAGAAATTCTGTGCTCCGTCTTTTTATGTGTTTTCTTTTTACACTTGTTCCGGATCGTCCTTTGTTTCATCAGCGGGCGGCTGTTTTTCTTCAGCCGCTTGGAATTGCGGGCGTTCAATTATTGCTGCGCTTTTCGAGGTATATGATTTCAACATTTCACCAATATCAATGCCAGTCATTTCCTTCAAAGGCTCTTGCATGTCGACCATTGTTTGCGTCACGCTTCTGCCGAAAGACGGAACGCCTTGGCCGTTACCAGAATCGATGATCTTCACCGAATCAATATTGTTAAGCGGCTGAGCTACTTTTTCGGCGAATATTGGAATCATTTCGATGAGTTTTTCTGCAATGATGACATCGCCATGCTCTTCCATCGCTTCTGCCAATAGTTTGCGTGATTCCGCTTCCGCTTTCCCTCGTTCACGGATAACTTCCGCTTCGGCAGCCCCTTCGTCGCGCTTGATCTTCGCCTTCGCTTCACCATCGATGACAGAACGTTTCGCTTCCGCTTCAGCCGTACGTGTCGTTTCGTAATAGCTGGCATCCGCTTTTGTTTTACGGACCTTGCTTTCTTCTTCCTCAAGGCGAACCGCGCGTTCGCGCGCCATAAACTGCATGTTCAATTCTTCTTCTTGGATTTCCATGGCGAGTTTGGCCTTTTCGAGTTCATACGATTGTTCCGATTTGGCGCGTGCACGTTCGGTTTCTTCCATAAACGCTGCATCTTTCAAATCTTTTTGCTTACGCGATTCAGCGATGGAAATTTGGCGCTTATACTCTTCTTCTTTCGCTTCCTGGTCGGTTTGCGCACGGTGAATGCGTGTCTCACGCTCTGTATTCGCTTCAGCGATTTCTGCATACTTGCGAACTTCAGCGATACGCGGTCGTCCTAGGTTTTCCAAATAACCATTGTTTTCATCAGCATCTCTTAGATCCGTCAGACCTAGCGAAGTAATTTTAAAGCCCATCAAATCAAGTTGCTTTTGAGCAATTTCCTGAACATCGGTGTTGAATTTTTCACGGTCGCTATTGATGTCTTCAACCGTCATCTTCGAGAGAATGGCACGTAAATTACTGCCCAGTACCTCGATGATCTCCAGTTCGATTTCTTCCTGTTCTTTGCCGAGAAATTGTTCTGCATAGTTTGCGATGCCGTTTAATGTATCGGCAACTTTCACCATTGCGACCGCATCCGCTACGATCGGCACGCCTGCATTCGTATAGACACGCGGTGTCGACAGTTTCAACTGGAAAGAAGTTAAGCTAACCGGTGTTGAGGTTTGGAAACGACGCAGTAAATATCCGCCGCCACGAATGATTTTCATCGAGCGTCCCTCATCATCCGTAAATATATTCGTATCTTTTTGTGGATCGCCAAGTTTTGGCCCCGTGATGATCAACGCCTCATTTGATTTGGCAGTCCGGTAACGAATTTTCATCCAGAAAAAATAGCCGATACCGCCAATTGCCGCCAAGATTGCGACGACAATCAAACCTGTAATTATTCCGATCGATTCCATAACATCCCATCCCCTTCATTAGGCTAATCTGTTCTTGCCATATAGTATACGAGTGAATTAGGAAGACGTTTCATAAAAAGGAAAAGAATAACCAGAAAAAAAAAACGATTATTCCGCTACTACTTTGATGACGGAAAAAATCGTTGAAAACATTAATAAAACCAATAGGAAATAAATAAAGTAAAGAAGCGGTTTTGATTCGGGACGAAACAATAAAGCCTTCTGTTTTTCTTCTAACCTTGGGCTAGCTTCGAGTTCCGTATTTGTTGGCAATTCTTCTTCCGTCATTGTATATTCCTCCTGCAATCAATATGTTCCAGTTTTATAGATTCCCCTCAGCGCTATTTGATGATTGCACCACCGGAAACATGCTTTGCTCTCTTTTCCATTATAACAATTGTTTCGAATTGGGAAATATAAATTTTTTGGAAATTTATAGTTTATTTAAGGTGGATACACGGAAGTCTTCTACTCTGATAAAATAGAAATAAATGGATAACAATTGATTTTAATAATTGCATTGAGCAGTGAGGGAGGCGGCATATGAAATTTATCGATGACTTGGCTGGCGCAATCCGTGATGTGGCTAGATGGATTTTATGGGTGTTTTCTTATTTTGTTGCCGGCATTTTGCTAGTCGCAGTTCCTTTATATGTAATTGTGTTCCTGTTCGAATGGTTCACTTGAACGAAAATCCCCCTTCCGAAAATGGAAGGGGGATTTTCTGTTCAATATTTATCGCCTGAATCTCCGTGCCGTTCAAGCAATTCTGCAAACGACATATTTTTTTCACGCTGCTTGCGTTCGAATTGGCGCTGCGCTTCTTTTTCTTCCTCAAGCTTCTGCTGGTCTTTCAGCAGCTCTTTTTTCGTGGCTTTCAGCTTCAATAGCTGGTCTTCTGAAAAAAGGCCGTTGTCGTTGATTTTATCTTTCGCCATCATATTCTCTCCTTATGGGCGTTTTACGATCGTTGCAACACCTTGTCCGCCACCGATGCATAGTGTCGCAAGTCCCGTCTTGGCATCGCGCTTTTTCATTTCGTGGAGAAGCGTCACAAAAATTCGTGTGCCGCTCGCGCCGATTGGGTGGCCGATTGCAATGGCACCGCCGTTGACATTCAATTTTTCGTGGTCAAACTGCAATTCGCGGTCCACTGCAATCGATTGAGCCGCGAATGCTTCGTTTGCTTCAATGACATCGATATCGGCTAATGTTAAGTTTGCTTTTGCAAGTGCATTTTTTACCGCTTGCACCGGGCCGATGCCCATGACCGCAGGGTCGACACCAGCATTGCCGTTCGCAGAAATGACTGCTAAAGGCTCGATGCCAAGCTCGACAGCTTTTTCTTTCGTCATGACGATTACTGCTGCCGCTCCGTCATTGATACCGGATGCGTTGCCGGCTGTGACTGAACCGTCTTTCTTGAATGCCGGTCGCAGTTTCGCGAGTTTTTCTTCCGTAGAGGAAGCTTTTACGTAATCATCCGTCTTGAAGACGATCGGATCGCCTTTTCGCTGTGGAATTTCCACGGCCACGATTTCCTCCTCGAAGCGGCCGCTCTCGATTGCCGCTGAAGCTCTCGCTTGGGAACGGGCTGCAAAACGGTCCTGTTCTTCGCGGGAAATATCGTAACGGTCACATAAATTCTCAGCTGTCGTGCCCATATGGTAATTATTGAATGCACACGTCAACCCGTCATGGACCATGCTGTCGACGACTTTCTGGTCGCCCATGCGGTAACCATCTCTTGCCCCTTCAAGCAAATAAGGCGCGCGGCTCATGTTTTCCATGCCGCCTGCGACGACAATTTCTGCGTCCCCTGCGAAAATTGCCTGATAAGCCAAATGGATCGACTTCAATCCGGAACCGCATACTTTATTGATCGTCATCGCCGGAACCGTCTCCGGCAGCCCTGCTTTGATGGATGCTTGGCGCGCTGGATTTTGCCCGAGTCCTGCCTGCAGGACATTCCCCATGATGACTTCCGATACTTGATCACTCGCTACCCCCGCGCGAGCTAATGCTTCCTTGATGACAATCGCGCCGAGGTCGGTCGCCGGCACATCTTTCAATGCCCCCTGGAAAGAACCGACTGCCGTTCTGACAGCGCTTGCAATTACGATTTCTTGTGACATTTCTGTTTTCCCCCTTGTCTGCTTCTTGCTCTTTTATCCCCCCTATCGCTACAATAAAGCTTAAGGGGGGATAGTATGTTTAGTTTACCAAAAACAGCTACGATAATCGAGGTTGGCCCGCGAGATGGGCTGCAAAACGAAGCAAAAACGGTCAAAACTGAAGACAAGCTGGCCTTTATCCATGCCTTGCAAGCTGCTGGACTGGCAGAAATGGAATTGACGTCCTTCGTTTCGCCGAAATGGGTTCCGCAAATGGCGGATGCACGCGAGATTGTTGACGCAACGAAAAAAATGGGACGTCAGCTCGTATTGACACCGAACGAACGCGGCATCAATGCCGCCTCACAGGCTGGAGCCGATTCGATCGCTGTCTTTGTCGGAGTTTCAAATTCGTTTAATCAAAAAAACATCAATAAGACTACTGCACAGTCCACGGAGACGCTGCACCCATTGATTGAGAAAGCTAAGCGAGAAGGCATATACGTCCGTGCCTGCATTTCTACAGCGTTTTACTGCCCGTTTGAAGGCGCGATCGAGGCGCAAGACACGATCGATTTATGCCGCCAATTTGTCGATTGGGGAGTCGATGAATTGAGCGTCGCCGATACAATCGGCATGGCCAACCCGCAGGAAAGTTACGAACTGTTCAGTAGTTTAAAAAAACATTTTCCAGAAATCCTGATTGCCGCGCATTTTCACGACACAAGAAGAATGGCGCTTGCCAATTCATACGCGGCGCTGCTGGCAGGCATCGACCGGTTCGATGCCTCGGCTGGCGGCTTGGGGGGGTGTCCATTCGCACCTGGAGCTACCGGCAATGTCGCGACAGAGGATCTGGTCCATATGTTTCACCGCATGGGCGTCGAGACCGGAGTTGACCTAGAGAAGCTATTTAAAGCCATTTCATTGATTGAACCGCATGTAAGCAATTCCTTGCAAACAGGAATGTATACGCTGTACAAAAACAGAAAATGAGGTGTGAGCTCCATGAAAAAGCGATTATTGATAGCTTCTGCCGTTGCCTCGAGTACCTTGACCGCTTCTTTTGCCTTATTAGGATTCCTTGCCAGCAACCGTCTCATGTATGTGAAGAAAAAAGACGACTCCTTCATTTTGGAACGCGAAATTGCAGCTAAACGCTATGATGAAGTATGGTATGAAAATACAGCTAAAAGCGAGCAATGGATCGAATCCGCAAATGGCTATCCAATCAAAGCGATTTTTCTGGAGCCACATGACACCGACCGTTATGTCATCATTTGCCACGGAGTAACGGAAACGAAAATCAACTCATTGAAATATGCCCGCCTGTTCGAAAAGCTCGGCTTTAACTCAGTCGTCTATGACCACCGGCGCCACGGCGAATCCGGCGGTAAAACGACCAGTTTCGGCCATTATGAAAAACTGGATCTCCAGGCGGTCGTGCAGGCGCTCAAGCTCCATGCCGGTCCGTCATTGTTCTTCGGCATCCATGGTGAATCGATGGGTGCCGCGACTACGCTTTTATATGCAGGGATGGAGGATTCGGCAGACTTCTATATTTCGGACTGTGCCTACTCTGATATCAGCGAACAAATCCTTCATGTCATGCGCACGACAACTCCGATGCGCACCACATTAGCTTTGCGCTTGGCGAATGTTTTCCTGAAATTGCGCGATGGCTATTCCATCACAACAGTGTCGCCACGCGAAGTCGTGAAGAATATCGTTAACCCGGTGCTGTTCATCCATAGCATCAACGATGAATTCGTTTTGCCGAAAATGAGCCAGGAATTATTTAAGCTAAAGCAAGGCGCCAAACAGTTAAAACTGTTCGACGAAGGTGAACATGCACAGTCATACAATAAAAACCCTGAAGAGTACGAAACGGCGATCGCCGACTTTTTAAGTGAACATGATATGCTGTGGCCGAAAATATATCCTAGTGCTTCAGCGCAAATCTCAAGTTGACTGATTTTACTTAATCGCATGAAAAAAACCACTGTTTCGCATGAGCGAAACAGTGGTTTTTTTGTATTCGTCACCTATGGGCGAATAATTGCATAAGCGTTTATTTTTTGCCCGGTTTTGTCGAGGCTTTGTTCATTTGAGCCATCATTTGGTTGATTTTCTTTTGAGATGGTTTTTGTCCCATTTGCATCATCATAATCCGCAGCATCTCTTCATTGATTGGTGGGTTGTCCTGCAAATACTTCATCATATATCGGCGAGCGATAAAGAATCCAAGTGCAACACCTGCGAGTAAAGCCACGATAACGATAACTATCCAGATCCATGTATCCATACAAATTACCTCCTTCGTGTTGCCAATTAAATCATGCACCAAAAAGGATTATACTATAAATCGAGAGACGTGACTATATGAACGGGATTAAAAAATATGGAATAGCTATAGGCTCGTTATTTTGGCTTCTCCACAGCGATTGCAAAACAGCAATTCATTCATCATCGCCATTTCTTACTGGGACATAGCCACTCTTTTCGATGAGCCGCTGTCCTTGCGGTGAGGTAAACCATTCGACTAACTTCAATGACTCCTCACTGCTGTATTGTGTCGTGATTATATAAAAATCCGAACTTAACGGATAACTATTATCGCGTATCGTTTCTATAGATGGTGATACGCCGTCTATTGCTATATAGTTGATGGCCTTGTTGCCGATCATCTCTTCCCCGTAAAACCTAAACGTAAAGCCGATCGCATTGGAATGGTTTTTATACTCTGCCACTCTTTCGATAATGCCACCCATTCCTTCTTCCACATTTTCAACCGGTGCACGCATCACAGGCACCGCTCCCATGAAATTCATCAATGCCGTTTGGCTGCCGCTATCTTCAGGCCGTTGAAATGCACGGATCGCTTGGTTTTCCCCACCAAAAGCGGACCAATTCGTCTGTTCGCCGCTATATATTCCTTGCAGTTCTGCAGTAGTCAATACCTTTACAGGGTTATCCGCATGGACAAAAAAGACGAATGCCTCTTTGCCGATAGGCGTCAAAGTCAACTCCAAATCTTTTGCTTTGGCAGTCTTCAATTGGCTTTCGGAAGGCGCTGCTGCAAAAATCGCATCTACTGTGCCGTCGAATAAATTTGAATAAGCATCCGGTGTTGTATTGACCATCACTTCGCTATCGAAAGGATCATACCACCTTTTTGGATAAAGCATTTGCGCAGCGGCCGCATACACTGGATAAAGTGCCGTCGCACCATCAAGCCTCGGCAACTCCCCTCCGAACTTCATCGTGGGCGTTTCCTCCAACACACGCAGCATGGAATCCTCTTGAAAAGGCATATACTTATAGACATCCACTTCAGCTGAAACAGTCGGAATCGAATCAAGATAGAGCTCGTAAAGCGGCCAAACCGACAGAAGAGTTGCTGCCAGCAAAAAGCCGATTGCGGTTTGCTTCCATCTTTTTCTGGAAAGCGTCCGTTGGGACAATACAAAAATAACGAACAGAAAGATCAAAATTGCAACAAACAATGGCAGCCATTCCCGTCCCCCCGATAACAGCAACATCATGCTGCCAATAAAACCGATAAATCCTAAAGCGAAAAAGATCAAAGCCGAAGGTATAAATCCCCATATTTTATCCATATTCCCACCCCCTATTTGATTATAACCGGAAGTGACAGGAAAAGGTTTACATGGGAAAATTAATCAGTCAGACGGATCAATCGTCAACGGCGCATCAGCTGGGGACTTGCCTGCAAAAAGAGGCCGGCTGAAACAAAAAAAGCTGCCGAGAAACCTCGACAGCTTGGAAAAAACACCAGAATGTAAACTGGCACTTTCGTCATATATTTGCCCGTATTGGACGTTTATTCAATTGCTCATTCATTGTCGAGCAATTGTTTAACTTTTGCAGCTACGTTATCCGGAGTAAAGCCGAACTCTTCCATGATCTTCTCGCCTGGCGCACTTGCCCCGAAGCGGTCGATCGCGAGAATGTCGCCTTCGAATCCTGTGTAGCGGTCCCATCCGAAAGAAGAGCCCATTTCAATTGCCAAACGTTTTGTGATGCTTTTCGGCAAGACGGATTCTTTATACTCTTTATCTTGCTGTTCAAAACGATCCCATGAAGGCATAGAAACTACTGATACCGAAATGCCTTGATCTTTCAATTGCTTTTGCGCTTCGACAGCTAAGCTGACTTCTGAACCAGTCGCCAGCAACAACGCTTGTGCATCGTCTGCAGGAGAGACGACATATGCACCTTTTTCAACGCCAGCTTCCGCTTTTTCGCCAGTCGTCTCGAGCACCGGCAGGTTTTGGCGTGACAAAACGAGTAAAGTCGGCTTATTTTTTGAAGTGAGCGCTAAGCGCCATGCAGCTTTTGTTTCGTTTGCATCCGCCGGACGGATGATGCTTAAGTTCGGCATAGCACGCAATGATGCTAAGTGTTCGACCGGTTCGTGCGTCGGGCCATCTTCGCCGACAGCTACGCTGTCATGAGTGAAGACATAGGTTACCGGTAAGCCCATTAAAGCGCCTAGACGGATCGCTGGACGGACGTAATCGCTGAAGACGAAGAACGTTCCTCCGAAGACATGCAAGCCACCGTGCAAGGCCATTCCGTTCATTGCTGCACCCATCGCAAACTCACGGACGCCGAACCAGATGTTGCGGGCTTCAGGATGGTCAGCATCAAAATCGCCGCCGCCTTTGATATTCGTTTTGTTCGAACCGGCAAGATCGGCACTCCCGCCGAAGAATGATGGGACAGCTTTGGCGATCGCATTGACCATGTCGCCAGAAGATGCACGTGTCGCTTGAGACTTGCCTACTTCGTATTGAGGGAAATCAACATCGAAATCAGCCGGCAAATCGCCGCGGATCGCGGATTGCAATTGAGCTGATAGTTCCGGGTGCTGCTGTTCGTATTGTTTGTACAATTCATTCCATTTAGCTTCCGCTTGAACACCTAGTGAATCGGTCGCTTCTTTGAATGTTTCGTAAACTTCTTCCGGTACATGGAAGTCTTTTTCAAATGTCCATTTGTAATATTCTTTCGTCAGCTTCATTTCATCTTCGCCGAGTGGCGCTCCGTGTGAATCCGCTTTGCCGGATTTGTTCGGGGAGCCATAGCCGATGACGGTCTTGACTTCGACCAATGTCGGTTTGTCAGTAGCATTTTTTGCCTGCGCAATTTTTTCAGATAGATCATCCAAATTGTTTCCATCTTCTACACGCAAGTAATTCCAACCATATGATTCGAAACGCTTCTTGATATTCTCTGAAAAGCTCATCGACAAATCGCCATCTAGCGAAATGTCATTGCTGTCGTATAGTACGACCAACTTATCCAGCTTTAAATGGCCTGCAAGTGAGATTGCTTCTCCTGCCACGCCTTCCATCAAATCGCCGTCTCCGCAAAGAGCGAAGGTGTGATGGTCTATGATATCAAGTCCGTCTTTATTATAAGTAGCAGCCAGGTGGCGCTCTGCCATAGCCATCCCGACAGCCATGCCAATTCCTTGGCCAAGCGGTCCTGTCGTTGCTTCAACGCCCGCAGTGTGGCCATATTCAGGATGGCCTGGAGTTTTAGAATCCCACTGGCGGAAGTTCTTGATTTCATCCATCGTTAACCCATATCCGCTCAAGTGAAGCAAGCTATATAGCAACATAGAGCCGTGTCCTGCTGATAATACGAAACGGTCGCGGTTAAACCATTCCGGATTGTTCGGGTTGTGGTTCATGTGCTTTGTCCAGAGTGTATACGCCATTGGTGCGGCGCCCATTGGAAGTCCCGGGTGTCCCGAGTTTGCTTTTTCAATAGCATCGATTGAAAGTGTTCTAATGGTATTCACTGCAAGTTGATCTACGTGGTTTGACATAGTGACATCCTCTCTGAAACTTAAATTTAATCCTATTATAGTTTAGTCAACAATAGGAAAGAATACAACGAAAAAGAGAATAAGTATTAATTCAAATACTTATTCTCTCGGATATTCTTAATTTTATCTGGCGTAACATCTTTTCCTTCTGGATCGATGACGGTGACATTCTCAATCGTGCCGCGCATCGACTGTCGGAAATTCTTCAGATATTCCTCGCGAAGGGCAGTTTGTTCAGATGCCTCTTCTTTAGAAAGCCCGTCTTTTTTGGACTTTTTGGATAGTGCGTTAATGCGCTTGATTTTCTCTGGAGATAGCACGCAAAGTCCCCCTTTCTATTGCTCCATCGTACAAAAAAAGGCGGGGCTGTGCAAGATTTCAGCTTTCTTTCATTTGCTGATACTCTTTATATCTCCTGTGGACGGTCGCTTTGCTCGCTTGGTAGCCGAAACCTTGCAGCGTGACGGCGATCTCGTGGAATGTCAAACCACTCATCTTTAAACTGACGATTTGATCCACTGGCAGTTCCAGACGCTCGCGGCCATCAGGATTCCCTTTGCCTTTCAAATTGCGTTCCGGTTTATAACCGTTTTCCACCGCCCGCCTCATGCCGCGTTTGATTTTTGCGTTATGGATTTTGCGTTGGTATTCTTCAACGATGGCGAGTATCTCAAGCACCATATCGTCCATATCGTTTAATGCAATCGGGCCTTGATCGGACAAGGTAAACACATCAACTTCGTGTTTTTTCATTACGTGCAGCAAAGCGATGCGTGCGTGTCCCCGGCCAAGGCGTGTTTCATCTTGGATGAACACCGCATCGATCCGCTCAGATTTGATCTGGTTGAGCATTTCAAGCAAGCCTTCGCGGTCCATTTCGTATCCGCTATGCTGGTCTACGTAAACTTCCTCCACCAAATACCCTTGTTCAAACGCAAATTTCATCAACTCTTCTTCTTGGCGTTGGAGCGAACTTTCCTGCTCATCTTTTGCCGTGCTTACACGGCAGTATACCAAAGCCTTTTTCTTCATTCGGCATCACCTGCATAATATTTCGTTTCATCTGGTGAATAATTCAATTGTTCCACCGGAATCTTCAACGATTGTCCCGCCACAATTTTAGTTGTCTTCAAATTATTCACTTCCATGATTTCTTCTATCCATTTATGGTGTGGAGTATCGCCGCTGAAAGATTCAGCAAGCTCCCACAGCGTATCACCTTTTTCGATTTCAAGCTCGCCTAGCTGTTGTTTTTGGGTATTATGGCTAATCACTGAATAGAAAGTGAATACGATGATCAATGAAAAAAAGAAAATCAAATATGAGTTCTGTCGAAAAAATGTCATTCAAGCCGCCTCCTCAAGAATATTTGTTCGGAATGTATGTTCTCATAATAAAGCGAACAGGTGTTTCTTGTCAAGAATAAATTCGAACCTATGTTTGCATTTCAATGCCCGAGTTGCTATAATAAGGATAGTTAATCATAAAGAAATTCTATAAAGAGGTGAAACTGGTGAAAAAAGTATCTAAGCGTCAGGAAGATATCCTGAATTTCATAAAAGACGAAGTGCGTGCTAAAGGTTATCCACCCTCTGTCCGCGAAATTGGAGAAGCAGTAGGATTGGCTTCCAGTTCGACTGTACATGGGCATTTAGCTCGACTCGAAAGCAAAGGCTTGATCCGAAGAGACCCTACAAAACCACGAGCAATTGAAATCATCGGATCCGAAGAATCCTTGATTGACAAAAGCCCTGTGCTCCATGTCCCGCTTATCGGTAAAGTCACCGCCGGCATGCCGATCACTGCGATCGAAAACGTCGAAGAATACTTTCCGCTGCCCCAAACATACGGAACCGAGGAAGACCATATCTTCATGCTTGAAATCATGGGTGAAAGTATGATCGAAGCTGGTATTCTTAATGGTGACTATGTTGTTGTAAAACAACAGCAAACCGCCAATAACGGCGATATTGTTGTTGCCATGACAGAGGAAAACGAAGCAACCGTCAAACGCTTTTTCCGTGAAGACAATTATTTCCGGCTGCAGCCAGAAAACTCTTCTATGGATCCGATCATCGTAGACCAAGTGAGTATTCTCGGTAAGGTCGTCGGTGTATATCGTCAGATTCACTAAAAGTCAAACCAAATAAAGCAGAAGCATAGAAAAAATGAGGAAGTCTGCTTTCCTCATTTTTTCTATGCTTCTTTTTTATACAATAATTTAATTATGTAACCTGATTAATATAAAAAAGCAGATGCAACAGGCATCCGCTTTTTATAATGGGTTTTTATTCATTGTGTGATTCTGCAATAACAATGTATTTAACCAAATTGATTGTGACGCGGTAAATTTTCCCGCTTTTTTCATCAGTTAGTTCGTATGTGCCGTTTGATGGGATTTGGCTCATGGCCGATTCCTTATCGATTGCTTTTACACTATGGACAATGGAGTTTCCTTGATCAAAGAAGAATTCTACTTGAAACGTTTTCACTGAAATTCCTCCCTTCCAAAAAGAATGAATACACAACGTTAAGTGTAGCACAACTTATTGTTAATTTCGGTTTTTCCATTCCTTAAAGATCATTACTTTCAGCGCCAGCATTTCTTCTTCGTTTAAATCCTCTTCTAATTCTGCCAGAACTTCCGGAGCGGACATTGTGTCATTTTCCACGGCATTTTTCATTTTCAATAAATTTCGGAAGCCGACTTTTTTGATGACGGTATTGGCGGCTTCTTCCTTTGTCTCGAACGCCAGTTCTTGGCCTTCTGGTGCAGCCAACCGGTTATTATCGTTTTCGACAGCCGAATCCACTAACTCGTCTTCCAACTCTTGAGGTGGCTCATCTGCGCCGCTCACTGAGTCTTGTGGAGCATTGGCTTGGTTTTGCAGTTCTAGCATATATTGGTTCACTTGTGGATCCGATTCGATATAGCGGACCATTTCCTCCATTTTGCCACTTTCTTCAAGTTGCGTTAAGGCTCTTTGTGTCACCGCTTCTGTCGAAAGGTTCGGCCCAATGGCGTATAACGCAATTGCACTCATTGAAAACGCGATAAGAAATACTATAATGACATTCAAAAAACGCATGCAACCCCTCCAAATATAAATCTTTTTTCATATAAGTAAAATCTTACCACGTTTTCACTTCTGAACGTACATGTGAATGGGCGCAATCTGGAAGTTTTATTCCTCCAACTCAGTCTTTTTCTTCTTCGTAAGTCCTAAACTTAAAACAATAAAAAAACCGGAGCGCTGGGCTCCGGTTTTTGGATTAATACATTTTCAGGTATTGCTCGCGCTCCCACGGGTGGACGCTTGTTCTAAACATATCCCACTCAATTTCTTTCGCTTCAACGAAGTTGTTGAGAATATGTGAACCAAGTGCTTTTGTCATGACTTCATCTTTTTGCAATTCATCAAGAGCCGCGGAAAGCGTACCCGGTAGATCTTCGATGCCGACTTCTTTGCGTTCTTTGCGGTTCATGGCATAGATGTTGCGGTCTACCGCTTTTGGCGGAGTCAAATCACGCTTGATACCGTCAAGGCCTGCGCCAAGCAATACAGCCATTGCCAAGTAAGGATTCGCTGCAGGGTCTACAGAGCGAACTTCAACGCGCGTGGACAAGCCTCGGGAAGCCGGAATCCGGATAAGCGGGCTGCGGTTTTGGCCAGACCATGCAATGTAGCAAGGCGCTTCATAGCCAGGAACTAATCGTTTATAAGAGTTAACGGTCGGGTTTGTCACTGCAGTAAATCCTTTTGCGTGCTCGATGATGCCCGCTAGGAATTGGTAAGCAGTTTTGCTTAGTTTCATATCGCCATCTTCGTCAAGGAATGCATTTTCGTTGCCTTTGAACAAGGAAACGTTCATGTGCATACCTGATCCGTTGACACCGAACAATGGCTTCGGCATGAATGTTGCATGCAAGCCGTGTTTACGGGCAATGGTCTTGACAACAAGTTTAAAGGTTTGGATATCGTCACACGCTTTGATGGCATCTGCGTATTTGAAATCGATTTCGTGCTGTCCTGGCGCGACTTCGTGGTGGGAAGCTTCGATTTCAAAGCCCATTTCCTCAAGTTCAAGGACGATGTCGCGTCGGCAGTTTTCGCCAAGGTCCATCGGCGCTAGGTCAAAATAGCCACCATGGTCATTCAGCTCAAGAGACGGTTCGCCTCTTTCATCCAACTTGAACAAGAAGAATTCCGGCTCTGGCCCGAGGTTGAAATGAGTAAATCCAAGCTCTTCCATCTCTTTCAAGACACGCTTCAAGTTTGTGCGCGGGTCGCCAGCAAATGGCGTTCCGTCAGCATTGTAGATGTCGCAGATTAAACGAGCGACTTTACCTTTCCCTGTAATCCACGGGAATACCACCCATGTATCAAGGTCAGGGAATAAATACATATCCGATTCTTCGATGCGAACAAAACCGTCAATCGATGAACCATCGAACATCATTTTATTGTCGAGTGCTTTTTCAAGCTGGGATGTTGGAATTTCTACGTTTTTGATAACCCCGAGAATGTCGGTGAATTGCAGGCGGATAAAATTGACGTCTTCTTCTTTTACCAAACGAATAATGTCTTCTTTTGAATACTTGCTCATGAACTGTTCACTCTCCTAGTTATATTATGTAGCCCACTCATTTAAAGAAGCGGGATAAATCACCTTGTCGTTGAAACGCTGTATCGAATGGCCGGGCTTGATGCTTCATCTCTTCACGCAGCAATGTGCGAAGTTCAGCATCACTTAATGTTTTCGGCTCTGCTTTATCGTTTTCAGGCGTTTCCTTTGTTTCGTACAGTTTTTTAATTCCGGCGATATTAAGCCCTTGCTCCAGATAATCTTTAATCTCAAGCAGCGCATCAACATCATTCATTGAAAACATGCGTTTGTTTCCCTCAGTCCGTGCTGGATTGATCAGCTTCTGCTCTTCGTAATAGCGGATCTGCCGTGCTGTCAAATCCGTCAACTGCATTACGATGCTAATGGGGAGAATGGGCATCGTACGGCGAACCCGATTTGTCATAAGTTTCACCCATTTCACTAATTACTACATTTTCAGTTTATTACACGTTAGGTTACTTGTCAACTCAATGTTACGTTTTCTAACATGGAATTTAACTGTTGCTTATTCACTCTTCTGCCAATTCTGCTTGTTTTAAGGCATTTGTTGCGTTGATTACAGCAATTTTCACGTGCTCATAAGTCAAGCCGCCTTGAACAAATGCCGTATAAGGGGCTCGCAGCGGACCATCAGCCGTCAATTCGATGCTCGCACCTTGGACAAATGTCCCCGCTGCCATGATGACATCATCAGTATAGCCTGGCATATAGGCAGGCACCGGCAAAAATTGGGCATTGACCGGAGAATTTGCTTGAATTGTTTGGCAAAAAGCGATCATTTGACTGGCTGTGTTGAATGATACCGATTGGATAAGGTCTGTTCGCTCAGCCGAGTAATGCGGACTGGTCGCCATGCCAGCGGACTCCAAAAGTGCAGCTGTGAAAATTGCGCCTTTCAATGATTGGGATACGATGTGAGGCGCCATAAAAAACCCTTGGTACATATCGGCTAATGCATTGAGTGACGCCCCAGCCTCCCCTCCTATACCCGGAGATGTCATACGATAAGCGCATTTTTCAACAAAACTCTGCTTCCCGGCAATATATCCGCCGATTTTGGCCAAGCCGCCGCCTGGATTTTTGATTAAAGAACCAGCCATCAAATCAGCACCGACTTCAATCGGTTCTCTTAGTTCTACAAACTCTCCGTAGCAATTATCGACAAAAATGACCGCATCCGGCTTGATTTCTCGGATTCGCTGCACCATCTTTTCAATTTCCCCAATCGTAAAGGAAGGGCGGCTGTCATAGCCCCTTGAGCGCTGTATAGCAATCATTTTAGTTTGTGTATGGACCGCAGCTTTTACCGCCGGCCAATTCACTTCATTATCGTTTGTCAGCTCGATGTGGCGATAGCCGATCCCGAAATCTTTCAGCGAACCGGTATCATGTTTACCGCCTGAGACGATCGACGCAAGTGTGTCGTAAGGCTGTCCGGTGATGTAGAGAAGTTCATCGCCCGGACGCAAAATGCCGAACAGCGCAATCGTGATGGCATGCGTGCCTGAAATAATCTGCGGACGGACAAGTGCAGCTTGCGCTTTGAAGACATCCGCATACACACGCTCCAACGTATCACGTCCTTCGTCATCATAGCCGTAGCCTGTGGAAGGATGAAAATGGTGATCGCTGACTTTTTGGCGATGGAATGCTTCAAGCACTTTTTGTTGATTGTATAAAGCGACTTTATCCGCAGCTTCTAGCTGTGGACGGATTAGATCTTCTGTTTTTTGGATAGTTGTGTACATGGGAAGCTCCATTTCTTTTATATGTGGATTAATGATTTTGCTATTTGAAATTGTCTTGTATTCTGCTACAATTCATAGAGTTGTTCAAGTTAAGGAGGCGTCGAAAAAATGGCATGGGAAGTACTAAGCGCCATTGGCACTATTGCATTTGCAATTTCCGGGGCAATTATTGCCATGGAAGAAGAATACGATATTTTCGGCGTCTATTTGCTTGGCGTCGTCACCGCATTCGGCGGTGGAGCGATCCGTAATTTATTGATTGGTGTCCCGGTTTCCGCTCTTTGGGAACAGGAGTTTATGTTTCAGCTTGCGCTCATCTCCGTTACCATCGTCTTTTTGTTTCCACAAAAAACATTGAGCCACTGGAATCGATGGGGCTATTTTTTCGACGCCATCGGTTTGTCTGCATTTGCCGTACAAGGCGCGTTATTCGCGGTCGAATTAGGGCTGCCGGTATATGCTGCAGTCGTGGCGGCAGTCCTTACCGGTTCGGGCGGCGGAATGGTCCGCGACTTGCTGGCAGGCCGGAAGCCGCTCGTGTTGAAAGCCGAGATTTATGCAGTTTGGGCGGCCATCGCCGGACTATTGATCAGCATCGACATGATCAGAACCGACTTGATGCTGTATGTCTTATTTTTCATCATTACGCTATTGAGGATCCTTTCCTATACCTACAAATGGAAACTGCCCACACGAAAAATTCTCACAACAACCTAAAGGCTGACCGGCAAATGCCGATCAGCCTTTTTCATCCGTAAACCGTTTCGCCCCGCCAAGACGACATGCCGCCTTCAACGTTGATTGGGCTGAAGCCATTGGATGCCAAATGTTCACAAGCTTTTGCGCTGCGGCCACCTGCATGGCAGACCACGTAATACTCTGTTGACGAATCCAATTCCCCTGTACGCCCCGGCAATTCGCCCAACACTATATGCTGAGCCCCTGGAATCATGCCAGCGGCGACTTCGTCTGATTCGCGGACATCAATGATATTGAGCTTTTCGCCCGCCTCCACTTTTTGTTGCAGTTCAGCTGCAGTTATCGTCTTCATTTAATAATGACCTCCTCATGATTGCCATACCTTTGCCGGTGATTACTCCTGATGTTCGATCGATACCGGCTTTGCAGGAGAGAAAGTAGAAATGGCATGCTTGTAGATCAGTTGCTGCTTGCCATCCGTTTCCACGAGCACCGTGAAATTATCGTAGGATTTAATCGTGCCTTTCAATTGGAATCCGTTCAACAAAAACACCGTAACGAAAATATTGTTTTTGCGGAGCTGATTTAAATAGACATCTTGGATATTGACCGGTTTCATGGAACTCCCCCTGTTTCTCTATCGTTTTGTAATAGCCATCTGTTCAATTCGACGATTGCGGTCGGTTTCCTGCAAAAACCGTGTAATTTCCTTTACATTCTTTTCATTCCCTGCTGTCGCATCCACCCACAGCACGGGCAGCTTATTGCGGAAATATGTAAGTTGACGTTTGGCATACTTGCGCGAATTGCGTTTCAGCTTCTCGATCGCTTCTTCTAAGCTGTCTATGCCGTCAAAATAAGCATACAGTTCCTTATAGCCGATCGCCTTAATCGATTGAACATCGCGAAGGCCGTTATCGTACAGGCCCTTCACTTCCTCTAGCAGCCCATTTTGCATCATCACTTCGACACGTTGGTCAATCCGTTTGTACAACTGGGCACGGGGCATGTCGAGACCGACGATCAATTCGTTGTACATCGGTGATTGTGCCAAGCTGCCATCTTCTTTTTGCTCGCCGCTCAATAAAATTTCCAATGCTCGGAGGACACGGCGTGTATTGTTCGGATGGATATCGATAGCCGGATCCAATGCTAGCATTTTTAGGTGCATTCGCTCTTTTCCGACGCGTTCAAGCTCCGCTTGCAGATCATGTCGCAGCTGTGAATCGGCCTGATCTTCTGCAAAGCGGTAGTCGAACAATACCGATTGTACGTACAAGCCTGTACCACCAACAATAATGGGCAATTTACCGCGTTGCTGGATTTCAGCGATTTTACTGCGGACCAATTGCTGGTATTCGGCAACGGAAAAAGATTCGTCCGGCTCACGGATATCCAATAGATGATGAATAATGCCACCCATTTCTTCCAGCTGCACTTTCGCCGTCCCTATGTCCATACCGCGGTAGATCTGCATCGAATCTCCGTTGATGATTTCGCCGCCCAGTTGTATAGCGAGCTCAATGCCGAGCGCGGTCTTGCCTGAGGCGGTCGGCCCGACAATAGCGATGACATCAACCATGTCCATCAATCCAATCAATAATGGCGTGCTGATAAATTTCAGCATTCAGTTCATGCAGCACTTCATGGCGTGCTTCCTCTGCGATGTATACTTTGACCAGTTGGATACCGGCATCGCGGAATTGTGCAGCTGCTTGAAAAACACCGCTGCCCTTTGCACCGACTGGGTCCATCGAGCCGCTGATAAAGAGGACCGGTAAATTTTTGCGGATGCGTGCGATTTGTTCCTGTCGGTGAATCAAATCGATTCCTTCGAACAAATCGACATAAAACTGATTGGTCATTTCAAATCCGCACCACGGATCAGCTTCGTAACTTTTTACTGTTTCTGCGTCTCTGCTAAGCCAGGAATACTTGGATTTTTCCGTAAGGAAATCTTTGTTGTAGCTGCCAAAAATAAGTTTCCCTAAAAACGGGCTGCTTTTTTTCTTGCCTTCTAAGCGGCTGATGCTGCGGGCTGCAAGATTCCCTGCAGCTAAAGAAATTCCAGGATGCCCTCCCGTTCCGGACAAAACAGCACAAGTGACTTTGTCACTATAAAGCTGCAAATAGCGGCGTGCAACAAATGAACCCATAGAATGCCCCAAAATAATGAGCGGCAAGTCTCCAGCCAGTTGGCGGCTATATTCGATTACTTCTTCTACATCCATGACAATACGTGAAAAGCCATCGCTTTCTGCAAAAAAACCAGTATGGCCGTTGCGCTCCGCTGTCTTGCCATGCCCTCTTTGGTCATGGGCCGAAACCGTGAACCCTTGTTTTACGAGCGTTCGGATAAACCGGTCATAGCGCCCGCTATGTTCCGCCATGCCATGAATGATGTGCACATGGGCGCGTGGTTTTTCCGCAAGGCTTATCCAGTTAAAAAGTTCGTGGCCGTCAGACGCACGGACAAATGATTTAGTTGATTCCATCGATTCCCGCCTCTCTATCTGTTGATCTATATTTCCAGCGCGTCAGTTCATGACACGCTTGAACATCTTCTCGATGTCATATGTTTTGAAATGGATGATAACCGGCCTGCCATGCGGACAGGTGAACGGCTGTTGCGCTTGTTTTAGATCTGTAAGCAACCGTTCCATTTCGTGCTTTTGCAAAAAATGATTGGCTTTGATCGAGCGTTTGCAACTCATCATGATGGCTGCTTCTTCGCGCAGCTTCTTTATATCCACTTTGCGGTCTGCCAATACTTGTTCGATCAAATCCTCGATGACTTCCTGTTCGAAGCCTTTCGGGAACCATGTCGGATATTCCCGGACAATGAAAGTCGTATCGCCGAATTCCTCGAGAAACACGCCGCTTTCTTCAAGTGCATTCAATTGCTCTTTCAGATGCAGCGCCTCGTCCCTGCTGTAATGGAACGTCAGCGGCAACAACAGCGATTGGCGTTCATTTGAATCGATATCGCCGACCTTTTCACGGAAAAATTCATACTTGATGCGTTCTTGCGCGGCATGTTGGTCAATCAAATAAAAACCGTCCGAACTTTGGGCCACGATGTATGTTCCGTGGATTTGCCCAACAACTTCAAGTTCCGGAAATTGCGGGCTGTCATCAAGTGCATGCCGGTCTTGTAGCTCCTCATAAGGCTCATGCATTTGTTCCAGCGGGTCAACTGCCGGTTCCAGTTTCGGCTCCAGGTGAAAGTCCTCGACGCGTTCCTGAAGCTTTTGCTGCTTCCAATCTAGAGATGCCGGAATCTCCGGCGCGCGCCGCACTGTTTCTTCAACCGGGCGCTTCCATAAGTCCAATTGACGGCTCGGTAGTTGTTTGATGGGTTTCGGCTTTTCAATGACCGGCGCACGCACTGCAGTTTGTATGGCTTGACGTATCGTATCATGGACCAGTTCGAGCAATTCCTTTTCTTTGCTCAAGCGAATCTGCTGCTTTGACGGATGCACGTTGACGTCGGTCAAATATGGATCGCCCTTGATGTTCAAGACGACGATCGGTTGGCGCTCAAGCGGTAAAAACGTATGATAAGCCTTATGCACCGTGTTGGCGATGGAATAATGTTTGACCCAGCGGCCATTGACGAACAGCGAAATATAATTTTTATTGGCGCGGGTGATTTCAGGCAGCGAAGCAAATCCATCAATGCGATAATCCTGTGACTCGCCTTCAAATGGCACCATTTTTTTAGCGATGGCCACTCCGTATATATCCGCTAACACGCGACGAACTTCCCCGCTGCCAGCTGTTTGAAGCAACCGGCGGCCGTCATGGACGAGGCGGAATGAGATGTGCGGGTAGCTGAGTGCAAACCGGTTCATTAGGTCGATGGTATGGCCCAGTTCGGTTTGCAAAGTTTTCATGTATTTTAGCCGTGCAGGCGTATTGAAAAACAGCTGGTCGATACGGATATCTGTGCCCTGGCGCAATGCCCCGGCGCGTTGTTCGATGAGCTTGCCGCCTTCCATTTCCACATAACTGCCCGATTCCCCATTGGATGTATGAAGCGTCACTTTCGACACAGAAGCGATACTCGCCAGTGCTTCCCCGCGGAATCCAAGCGTGCGGATGCGGAATAAATCGTGTTCATTTTCAATTTTGCTGGTGGCATGGCGGGAAAAGGAAAGAAGGGCATCATCTGAATCCATGCCCGCTCCATTATCGATAATTTGGATTGAGCTCAGCCCGGCTTCTTGCAACAGCACTTCTATTGCGGTACTGCCGGCATCAATCGCATTTTCGACCAATTCTTTTACGACAGATGTTGGCCGTTCGACTACTTCTCCGGCTGCAATTTTATTCGACAACGGTTCATCCATCAATCGGATATTGCCCATATGCTCAGTCCTTTCCGCTTAATTTCTCCTGCAAATTATTGACTAGCTGCAACGCATCGAGCGGTGTCATTCTGGAAATCGAAGCATCGATGATCGTTTGCAGCACTTCATCTTTTGTCGTGTCGCGCTCATCGAAAAACGATAATTGCTCGGCTTGATGCTGCGGTTTCTGGTTATCTGCTTCGAAGCTGACCAATAACTCACGCGCCCGCTTTAAAATCGGTTCCGGTAAATTGGCGAGTTCTGCCACATGCACACCGTAGCTTTTATCTGCCGGCCCTCTTTTCACTTTATGCAAGAAAACGACTTTACCGGACTGCTCCATCGCGGATACGTGAACATTGCTGAGTTTATCGAGCGTATCTTCTAGCGCCGTCAATTCATGATAATGAGTTGAAAACAATGTATTCGCACCGATATTTTCGTGGATATACTCGATCATCGATTGCGCGAGCGCCATGCCGTCATAAGTCGACGTGCCGCGGCCGATTTCATCGAATAGCAATAAGCTGCGTTCTGTCGCATGGGTAATCGCGTATTGCGACTCCATCATTTCGACCATAAACGTGCTTTGCCCCGAAACCAAATCATCCGCTGCGCCAATGCGCGTGAAAATTTGATCGACAATCGGCAACTCTGCCGAAGCGGCCGGCACGTAACTGCCGATCTGTGCGAGCACAATCGTCAAGGCGACTTGGCGCATATAGGTGCTTTTCCCGGACATATTCGGGCCAGTGATCAATAGCATATTGCCGGATTCATCCAGTTCGCAGTCATTCGGCACATAATGCTGTTTATTGAGCATCTTCTCGACGACAGGATGGCGGCCTTCACGGATTGAAATTGCGCGCCCGTCATTGAATGCCGGTTTTGTGAAACGGTATTTCTCTGCAACTTCCGAAAAGCTGATATAGACATCAAGTGCACTGACTTTAGCTGCAAGTTGCTGGATGCGTGAAATATATTCTTTCACTTGCTCACGGATGCTGACGAACAACTCGTACTCCAGCGTTAAACTTTTTTCTTCTGCTGTCAGGATAAGCGCTTCTTTTTCTTTCAGTTCCGGCGTTATGTAGCGCTCAGCATTGGCGAGCGTTTGCTTGCGCTCATAGCGTTCAAGATCCGCTAAGTGCATATTGGCTTTCGAAATTTCGATAAAGTAGCCGAATATGCGGTTATAGCCGATTTTCAACGTGCGGATTCCGGTTTTCGCCCGTTCTTTTTGCTCGAGCTGCGCAATC
Organism: Planococcus dechangensis; assembly: GCF_042654465.1. Lineage (NCBI taxonomy): Bacteria > Bacillati > Bacillota > Bacilli > Caryophanales > Caryophanaceae > Planococcus > Planococcus dechangensis. The sequence goes on from NZ_JBHSGL010000005.1 coordinate 562,664, forward strand.
CAGTCTTTGCCGTTGCGCGACGCATCGCGGTATTCATCCAATTGGGCATTAAAACCGTCGCGGATGATGCCGCCTTCTTTGGCGGAAAGCGGCGGGCTATCGCTGATCGCCGTCAATAAGTCGCATACTTCCGGACATGGGTCCAGGCTTTTGCCGAACTGCTCCAACGCCGGATTGCCCGAGGCGGAGAGCTCCTGGATAAGCTGAGGGATTTTTTCCAGTGAATTGCGCAGCTGGGCCAGATCACGGCCGCTCGCACTGCCAAACGCGACACGGCCAGACAGCCGTTCCAAGTCATATACTTCCTTCAATAGCTGCTGCAGTTCTACACGGACGAAATAACGGTCCATCAATGCTTCGACCATCTGTTGACGCGCTTCGATCGCATAACGGTCTGCCAGCGGCTGGTGCAGCCATTGCTTCAGTTTGCGGCTGCCCATCGCAGTGACGGTTTCATCCAGCAGCCATAACAAAGTCCCTTTTGCATCTGACCCGCGGATTGACTCAATCAATTCCAAATTACGCTTGGAATGAAAATCAATGCCTAAAATGCGCGAGTTTTCCCGGAAGGAAAATGGCTGGATATGGTCCAGCGATTGCTTTTGAGTGGCGGCAATATACGCCAACAGCCGTTTGCCGCTCATGTGCAGCTGTTCAGGGCATTCGGCAAACATCTTCTCATTCACTGAAAAGGGCGCTTCCATGTGTTCGACCGACAAAATGAGCTCTTGTTCTTCTTCGTTAAGAAGGAGGCGCAATTGTTCAGACACAACCAACTCCCGGATATGTAAGGCTTGCAGTTCATTCAGCAAGGCTTTCTCGCCGCCAGCTATAAATGTAGCCGTCGCTTCTCCTGTCGAAATATCCAAATAGGCTAGACCAAAGCCGCCGTCTAACTCATCGGCCGCTGCGATGAAGTTATTGGTCTTGGCATCTACGCTTTTGCCTTCGGTATGAGTACCCGGCGTGATGAGCCGGACCACTTCCCGCTTGACGACGCCTTTTGTCAGCTTCGGATCTTCCACTTGTTCACAAACAGCCACTTTATGGCCTTTTTGGATCAACTGGTCAATATAATTTTTGGCTGCGTGGTGCGGAACGCCACACATCGGAATGCGATCATCCCCATTGCCGCCGCGGCTCGTCAACGTGATTTCGAGCAATTGCGATGCTTTTATGGCATCGTCGTAGAACATCTCATAAAAATCGCCTAGCCGGAAAAACAGGAATGCATCCTGATAATCCGATTTCACTTGCAAATATTGTTGAATCATTGGTGTCGGTGACATGTTTAACCCTCTCTCATTCAATCAATTGTTCGTTTTTCCATTATAACAAACTCATGCCAAGAAACGAAAAAACTGAAAGAGCATATGCTCTTTCAGTTTTTTGGCTATCGCAATACTGCGATATTTATTGTGGGAGGTTACGAACAGCTGCTGCCGCCCTCGTTTTTCACTTTCGAGCCAGTTTCACCGCGTAGCAAGTCTCCGCCTGTGTCGGTGATGATGTTATTTGTCACTTGATTGGCGATGGCCGTCGAGACCATTTGCAACAATGAATTAACATCGCTTTGAGATTGTTTGAATTCCTGCACAATCGGTACTGAATCGATTTCTTCTTCTATTTTTTGGATTTTCTTTTCGATTAATTCCAGTGCGCGTTCTTTTCCATAATGTTGGAAATTGACCGCTTGTTTTTGCAAACTTCTCAGGCTTGCGATTTTTTCGCGGATTTGCTGGTTTTCGTTAATTTGTGCTTCTGCACGCTTAAAGAAATCCACTTCTTCGGTCGAAGCGATCATATCTGCCACTTCACGCGCTTTTGCGACGATTTGTTCTTTTGTATACGTCATTTCCTCAGACACCCATTTCCTTATCCGGTTCAGGCATCGAATACCTTTACCGAACTTTGTATTTTGACTTGCTGGTATTTATCATTTTACAGTTGTACCTTGCAGTTCTTCGCTTCCGATTGTACAGCGAAACGGGTGGTGCCGACAACACTTCCGCCTTGCTTGTAATCGCAAAAGACCGACTGAAGCCAAAGCGTCAGTTAGCGCTTTTCACCATTATACTGAAAGCGTACTCCATCATTCAAGCAGGCAAAGCAATTGTCGTTAAATCGACAAGGTCTGGCGATCAGTTTTGAAATGGGTAATCTTCGTTGATGTAAATTCTCTCGCAGGATACAGCCTTACCGCTGTCATCATCGAGCTCCGTGAAAAAACCGCTGACTACGGGGCGACCTGTTTTCGGCACTTCAAAGCGCGTTGGCATATTCGTTTTAAAGCGGTACAGCACCGAATCCCGTTTCATGCCGAGAATCTCATCGTATGGACCCGTCATGCCGACATCGGAAATATAGGCAGTGCCGCCCGGTAAGATGCGCGCATCCGCTGTCTGTACATGCGTATGCGTTCCGACCACAACTGAAGCACGTCCATCCAAATGCCAGCCCATCGCGATTTTTTCGCTTGTTGCTTCTGCATGGAAATCAACAAACACGAGCGGAGATAGTTCTTTCGCTTGTGTCATCAATTCATCCGCTTTTTTAAATGGATCGTCATGTGCCGGCAAGAACACACGGCCATGCAGGTTAATAACCGTCAAGGTTTTGCCGTTTTTCGTTACGGTTGCCATGCCGCGTCCCGGTGCTTCATCTGAAAAGTTGGCCGGGCGGATCAAGTAGTCGACGTCATCGATAAAATCGAATATCTCTTTTTGGTCCCATGTGTGGTTGCCCATTGTGACCATGTCGACGCCCATGAACAACAGGTCTTGATAGATTGCCTTTGTGATGCCCCGTCCAGCCGCGGCATTTTCGCCGTTGGCAATGACCACATCCGGTGCATACTTGCGTTTAAGCCTTGGCAAATAAGATTCCAAGGCGTCTCTCCCGATCGACCCCACAATATCTCCAATAAATAAAACTTTCATGCTATCACCTTTCCCCATAAGAAAAAGGCTTCTTTGAATGGATATTCAACGAAGCCTTTTTCGTTTTTTATTTTGCGTATTCAACGGCACGCGTTTCGCGGATGACCGTCACTTTGATATGTCCTGGATAATCCAACTCTTCTTCAATCCGCTTGCGGATATCGCGCGCAAGACGGTGTGCTGTCATATCATCGATCTGTTCCGGACGAACCATGATCCGAATTTCACGGCCTGCTTGGATGGCGAATGACTTCTCGACACCTTCGTAAGACTCTGAAATTTCTTCCAGCTTTTCAAGCCGGCGGATATAGTTTTCGAGCGTTTCGCTTCTTGCACCTGGACGTGCGGCAGACAATGCATCCGCTGCAGCGACGATGACGGAAATGACCGAAGTCGCTTCCGTGTCACCGTGGTGGGAGGCGATGCTGTTGATGACGACCGGGTGTTCTTTATATTTCGTGCCGAGCTCGACACCGATCTCCACATGGCTGCCTTCGACTTCGTGATCGATGGCTTTACCGATATCGTGCAAGAGACCTGCGCGTCGTGCTAATGTCACATCTTCTCCAAGCTCCGCGGCCATGAGGCCAGACAAGAACGCCACTTCGACTGAGTGCTTCAGGACGTTTTGGCCATAGCTTGTGCGGTAACGAAGTCGGCCGAGTATTTTGATCAAGTCCGGATGCAAGTTATGTACACCTACGTCAAATGTGGTTTGTTCACCAATTTCACGAATTTGTTCATCAACTTCACGTCTTGACTTTTCAACCATTTCTTCGATTCTCGCTGGATGGATGCGGCCATCCGACACTAGTTTCTCTAGTGCCAAACGGGCAGTTTCGCGGCGGATCGGATCGAATCCGGAAAGAATGACCGCTTCTGGTGTATCATCGATGATCAAATCGATACCAGTCAAGGTTTCAAGCGTCCGGATGTTACGTCCTTCACGCCCGATGATGCGGCCTTTCATCTCATCATTCGGCAAATTGACCACGGAAACAGTTGTTTCCGCTACATGGTCGGCAGCAAAACGCTGCATCGCCAATGACAAGATGTTTTTCGCTTTTTTATCCGACTCTTCTTTGGCACGGGCTTCGGATTCCTTGACCATTACCGCGATATCGGTCGACAATTCGTTCTCCACTTGACGGAGAATGATGCCTTTCGCTTCTTCGCGAGTCAAGGAAGAGATCCGTTCCATTTCGGATTGTTGCTGCTGAACCAAAGTCTCAGCTTTGCTCTCCATCTGATCAATATGCTGTTGTTTTTCGGCAAGTGCCTGATCCTTGCGTTCAAGGCCGGCCTCTCGTTTGTTTAAAGCATCATCCTTGCGATCCAAATTTTCTTCTCTCTGCAACAACCGATTTTCATGTTTTTGTAATTCCGATCGGCGTTCTCGAATTTCAGATTCAGCTTCAGTACGCAATTTATGATTTTCGTCTTTCGCTTCCAATAAAGCTTCTTTTCTAAGCGCTTCTGCTTCTCGTTTCGCATCTTCGACAATTTGCTCAGCGGATTGCTTAGCGCCTGCCATTTTGGAATCGTTTGCCTTTTTCAATACAAAATACCCAACAACTACACCGACGATGATACCAAGCAAAGCGAAGATGAACTCAGAAAATCCCATTCGGACACCTCCTCTTGCTATTGATTTTTTACTTTTTCAAAGGATAAATCTGCAATTCTGTTTGTCTCATTAACCGTTTAAAAACTAGTAAATAATACAAGTTTAATTGTATAGATGGACCTATGTTGTGTCAACCCTGCCAAGCCGGGCTCCCGCTCTATAAAAAGACTGCGAAGCCATGGCTTCGCAGTCTTACTGGATCTGTCCTATCAAGCTAAGAGCGGATCTTACTCTTTTTCATCGATCAGCAAATTGAATTCCTCTGCATCTTTTTTGTCTTCTTTAGCACCAGAAACGGAGTAGGATGCCGCAGTCATGCCGTAATGCTCACGTACTTTGCCGGCAATTTCGTTGCGGATGTCTTCGTGCTCGCGCATAAACTGCTTCGCGTTTTCGCGGCCTTGTCCGACACGTTCATTATTGTAGGAATACCACGAACCGGCTTTTTGGATGATGTCCAAGTCAGCCGCAAGGTCGACAATCTCGCCTTCGCGTGAAATGCCTTGGCCGTACATGATGTCCACTTCCGCTGTGCGGAACGGCGGTGCGACTTTGTTTTTGACGACTTTGATTTTTGTCCGGTTACCGATAATGTCGTTGCCGGATTTCAGCGCTTCTGCACGACGGACTTCCAAGCGGACAGAAGAATAAAACTTCAATGCACGTCCGCCAGGTGTCACTTCCGGGTTACCGAACATGACGCCTACTTTTTCTCGGATTTGGTTGATAAATACAGCAATGGTGTTGGATTTATTGATGGCACCCGAAAGTTTCCGGAGAGCCTGTGACATGAGGCGGGCTTGGAGACCGACATGCGAGTCGCCCATTTCGCCTTCGATTTCCGCTTTCGGTACAAGTGCCGCTACGGAGTCGATGACAACGATATCAACCGCACCGCTTCGTACGAGCGCTTCTGCGATTTCAAGTGCTTGTTCGCCTGTATCCGGCTGCGATAGCAGCAACTCATCCAAATTGACGCCCAATGCTTTGGCGTAAACCGGGTCTAATGCATGCTCGGCATCAATGAATGCAGCCGTTCCTCCAGAAGCTTGCACTTCAGCAATCGCGTGAAGCGATACGGTCGTTTTACCTGAACTTTCAGGGCCGTAGATCTCGATTACACGGCCGCGCGGATAACCGCCTATGCCAAGTGCGATATCAAGAGACAATGAACCACTCGAAACCGTTGAGACATTATGGGTCGTGCTTTCTCCTAATTTCATGACAGAACCTTTACCGAATTGCTTTTCTATTTGTTTTAGCGCCATATCCAACGCTGCTTTACGATCGCTCAAAAAAAATCCTCCTCTTATGTGAAAACCATTTTTCTAACTGATTTCAGTATACTAGTTTATTGAGAAATTTACAAGAAAAAAGCGAACGTTTATTCGTGTTCGTATAAACAAATATCGAATTTACTCTCCCGCTATCCATTCATTCCCCTTAAATGGGCATGAAAAAACACGCAAAATTAAATTTTGCGTGCCTCTTCTTCCGTCAGTGTTCGTATCAAGTAATAAAGCGCCAGTTTCACTGCACGGATCCGGTTGGTGTTTCTCATCCCAGATAATTGAAGACGATAGGTTTTCGTTCCTTGCTCGCTTGCTATTCCGATCCACACCGTGCCGGCCGGCTGCTCGCCGTGTGCATCCGGGCCAGCTGCTCCGGTTAGGCTGACGCTGATATCGGTGTTGAACTTCTCGCGTACAGCTGCTGCCATTGCTGCAGCTGTTTCTTCGCTGACGACGGAATGCTGTCCGAAAAACTCCGGCATGATGCCAAGTTGCTGAATCTTCATTTGTTCATTATAGGTGACAACTCCCCCGCTTAAAACCGCGCTGGCACCAGATACCGAGGCGAGCTCTGACTGGAATAGGCCAGCTGTTAAACTTTCTGCAGCCGATACGGTTTTGCCTTGAGCTTTCAATAAGTCGATGGCTTTCGAAGCAAGTGAATCGTCATCATAGCCATATAAATATTGGCCGACGCGCTCCAAGATCTCTTCTTTTGCTGCATTGATCAGTGTCCATGCATGTTCCGTGCTATCTGTCTTGGCCGTCAAGCGCAAAGTCACTTCCCCAGCTGAGGCAAGCGGCGCGATTGTCGGATTGGTCTGTTTATCTAAAATGTCCTGTAGACGATCTTCCAGCTCCGCTTCTCCGATGCCATAAAAACGCAAAACGTGCGACAAGATGACATCTTCCTTATTCAACAGGCGGATCAGTTTCGGCTTGGCCTCAAACTGGAACATCGGCTCCATTTCATGCGGCGGTCCGGGCAACAGCATATATAAATGATCTCCGTTTTTATACATCATACCCGGGGCCATGCCGTTTTCGTTGACTAACACCTCGCCACCAGACAGCACAAGCGCTTGTTTTTTGTTGTTTTCGGTCATCGGCCGGCCGGCACGTTCAAAAAATGCAGCGATGGACACCATGGCCTCATTGTCCATCTCCAATGTTGTCCCGAGATGCTTGGCGATCGTTTCTTTTGTCAAATCGTCTTTCGTCGGTCCGAGACCGCCCGTAAAGATAATCAAGTCTGCACGTGATTCTGCAATGGCAATCGTTTCTTTTAATCTATCCGCATTGTCACCGACAACAGTATGATAATAAACATTAATGCCGATTTCTGCTAAGTTGCCCGAAATGAAACGGGCATTGGTATTGGTGATCTGGCCGAGCAAGAGCTCTGAACCGACTGCGATAATTTCAGCATTCATCTTTATTCCTCCAGTAAAACCTTATTTAGACGTCATGAGTCCTTTGCGATTTACATAGAAGTAATCCCAACCAGACCAAACTGTGAAGATCAATGCAATATAAAGCATGATTTCGCCAAACGGGATACCGACCAACGCAAAGCCGATGTTATAAAGCAGCAAAGCGGCAATCGCCACAATTTGCGTGACGGTTTTGATCTTTCCAAGGTTTCCGGCTGCCACGACTTCCCCTTCACCCGCTAGCACAAGGCGTAGTCCTGTTACAGCGAATTCACGGCTGATGATTAAAATAACGACCCATGCCGGCGCAAACCCGAGCTCCACGAGAATGATCAAAGCTGCCGAGACAAGCAATTTATCGGCGAGCGGATCCAAAAACTTGCCGAATGTCGTCACTAAATTGTATTTGCGTGCGTAATAGCCATCCACCCAGTCAGTTGCCGAAGCAAACAAGAAAATCAATGCACCGACTAAATGGGCGACGGGCATTGTAGCCCCTAATAGGGTGATATTTCCCCAGCCGAAATCCACAAGCATAAATGCCATGAAAATCGGGATAAGCAATATTCGGGAAATGGTGATTTGGTTTGGAATATTCATCAACTTTCTCCTCTCAATCCTTACATAAAAATAGCCATCGAACGATGGCTATTCGGCATCATCAAAGCGAATGACGATGTTTTGCGGTTTACGTTCCTGCTCATATGGCACTGGTTCACCATTCAACTCGATCGCTAACATGGCGTAATCACCGATGCGCATGAACACACTCTCTTCATCCGACACATCAACGGACTCTGTTTCGCCCGCCCCGAAAACACGGGCAGAGCTGAGCAATTCAACCCCGTCCTCATTGATGACGCTGACCCAGGAATCACCGGTTGCTGTAAAGTTTAGTGTCTTCTCAGCCGGGCCAATAAAACCATATGTGGTCGTTTCGCCTGATACACCTTCCATTGCCAATACAGCAGTTGGTTCAACAGGCTCTTCTTCCACTTGCTCAGCCTCTTCTTCAGGCGCTTCTTCCGGAACCGGATCCGGCTGCTCTTGTTCCTGCTCGACAGGCGCTTCGTACTCTACCCCGCCGCCTTCGTCTGCCGGTTCTATGCTGTTGCCTGATGTACTGAGCAAATAGAAATACCAAATGACCAATAAAATGAAAACTATAAAAAGCGCTACCAGGATTTTCGGCATTGCTTCCGGCATCGGACCAGAGCTGCGCCTTTTCGGCTCCGAACGCCTGGCAAAATGTTCTGCAGGCGGCGCTGCGGCTTGTTCTTGCGGTAACTCATCTTTATGTTCTAACAGCAATGCATCCCCGTCGAGCCCGACCGTCTGTGCATAGCGCTTGATAAAAGCACGAATGTAAAATGGGCCGGGGATTGCTGAATAGTCTCCTGCTTCGATGCCTTCGAGATATTGCTTCTGGATCTTCGTGCGTTGTTGGAGTTCCTCTAAGCTTAAGCCTAGGTCAAGTCTTGCTTGTTTCAGCTTGGCACCTAATTGTCCCACTTTCATCACCTGCCTGCTTAAAAATTGAACCCGTCGCCGAACATATCCATTTGGTCTTTATTGTTCATAAACGTGTTTCTTTCCAATACTTCATAAGTAATTTTTTCTTCCGGATGATGGCGCAGTTCAATAATGTAATCAAAATCATCAATGCTGTATTCGGAATGCTCCACAAATTTATCCGGATGTTCCACCACTTTGATGGTCGGCATCCTCATCATCTCCCGAACGAGCTGTAGGTGCCGCTCATCTGAAGAACGCCTTGTAACGATGCCGTCCAAGATGAAAATGTTATTGTCGTTATGCTCATCGCCCATCAATTGGTTTCGCACGGTTTGTTTGATCATTGTCGACGAAAGGAAAATCCATTTCTTATTGGCGCTGACGCTCGCGGCAACGATCGATTCAGTTTTGCCGACACGCGGCATGCCCCGGATTCCGACCAATTTATGGCCTTCCTGCTTGAAAATCTCCGCCATGAAATCGACCAGCAGGCCGAGTTCATCCCGCACAAAACGGAACGTCTTGCGGTCATCGGCATCTCGCTGGATATAGCGGCCGTGGCGAACCGCAAGTATATCCCGCAATTTTGGTTCACGGAATTTTGTCACAGCAATCGTTTCAATAGTCGATAGGATTTGTTCGAATCGTTCGATTTGAACATCATGTTCTGCACGCAGAAGCATGCCTCGGCGGCCTTGGTCAACTCCATTGATGGTGACGATATTGACACGCAGCATACCGAGCAATGATGCGATATCTCCGAGCAAGCCCGGACGGTTTACTTGAATTTCATATTCAAAATACCATTCTTTCATGCTCCACTCACCTTTCCCACACAGATCCCTAGCGCTTTGTCCTATATGATAGCTTACATGGCTGGACATGAAAAGACGCAGTTCGTCAGATGAGCCAACCTCCGTTTACGCGGATGGTCTGCCCGGTAATGTAATCGGCTTTGCCGCCGACCAGAAACGACACCGTATGGGCAATATCTTCCGGCGACCCGGCACCGAGAGGGATTTCTTCTTCCAGTTGCTCCCACTCGTCAGGCGATAGCCCAGCATTCATTTTTGTCCGGATCAGCCCCGGCGAGATTGCATTGACGCGCGTTCCGGAAGGAGCCATTTCTTTCGCGTAGGCTTTCGTAAACGCAAGTTGTGCTCCTTTGACGGCCGAATATGCAGTTTCCATCGAAGCGCCCGTTTCTCCCCAGATCGATGCGATAAACACAACATACGACTTAGGATGCCTCCTAAAATAAGGCGACAGCAAACGCACCGTTTCGACTGGGTTTTTCACATGGACCCGCCATAGTGCATCCTGGTCTGCATGGCTCGTGTCTTGAAGCAAGCCGGATATGGCGTGCCCGCTTGCACAGACGATGCATGAACTGTCAAAAACATGCGCAGCCACTTGTGCCGCTCCGTCATCTTTCGTGAAATCCGCCTGTACCGGAATGAACTCTTGGCCACCGTACAACGAACGGAGCTCTTGTGCAAATGACTCAACAGACCTTGTATGGTAATGAAGGTAAAGCGACCAGCCATCATGCGCCAATTGCTGGGCAATGGCACCCCCGATATCACCGGATGCCCCTAAAATGAGCGCGAACCGTTTCACGCCTCGCCGTTCTCCGGTGGTTTGATAGTAAACACTGACTGTTGGCTTTCTGCGCTGACGCTTGCGAATGCGTTCTGCAGATCGACCACCTCAATTTGTTCCAGCACAGGAACGACATCGAACAAGTTCATGCCGTTGAATGCATATTGCGTAAACTGATTGGCAATGTATTCCGGGGAGTTGAGTGCGCGCAAGAAAAAGCCGATTTTTTTGCGACGCACACGATCCAGGTCTTCTTGACCGAACGGCCATTTTTCAACAGCCTGCTGAATGGCTTTCTTGATTTCCACAGCCAAATTTTCCGGGTCGTTCGTGTCTGACCCGATCAATGCGTAGCCGAATCCGCTTTCTAGTGAATAATCAAATGAGTAAGATTCATCGATCAAGCCATTTTCATACGCTTCATGATAAAAATTCGACGTTCTGCCGAACAGCAATTCGTAGGCAAGTTGTGCGGACAATTCATGTTTAAGCATTTCCGGCCCGTGCAGGTCAAGACGCTCCGGTTTGACACCAACAAAAATTTTCGGTTTTTGAACGCCCATTTCCAAAACGCGTTCTTTGATTGCCGCTTCTTTCGGCTCTTCTGGGAATATCCGTTTGATCGGCGCTGGCGCATCGAAAGTTTTTGCGTCTTGATTGTCTTTCACTAGCTTCATCATGCTTTCCGGTTCGACATTTCCGACAATGAATAAAGCCATGTTCGATGGGTGATAGAACGTATGGTAGCACGTATACAAATGCTCTGCCGTAATGTCCTGGATCGATGCGACCGTTCCGGCGATATCGATTTTCACCGGATGGTTTTTGTACAAATTTTCGATGATGCCGAAATACAAGCGCCAGTCGGCCTGATCATCGTACATGGTAATTTCTTGCGCGATAATGCCTTTTTCTTTTTCAACTGTCTGTTTTGTGAAATAGGGACTTTGCACAAAATCCAGCAAGGTCGTCACGTTTTCTGGAATGCGCCCGGTTGCCGAAAACAAATAGGCCGTTCTCGTAAACGATGTAAATGCGTTGGCGGAAGCGCCATTTTTACTGAACTCCTGAAAAATGTCTCCTTTTTCTTTTTCGAACATTTTATGCTCTAGAAAATGCGCGATGCCGTCCGGAACTTGAATGGCTTCTTTTTCACCGAGCGGCACAAAATGGTTATCGATCGATCCGTATTTGGTCGTAAACGTCGCATAGGTTTTTGAAAACCCGCGCTTCGGCAAAATATAAACCGTCAAGCCATTTGGCAATTGTTCATGATAGAGTGTTTCCTCCAGTTGGTTAAAATCCACTTTATTCATCTGTTTCGGCCTCCTTGCCTGACAAGAAGTAAGTCATCTGCAAGCTCACTTTTTGGGCTTCTTGTGCAATTTGTTGCTTTGTCACTTTTTTCCATCTTTCAATCAAAAGCTCTGGTTCAAAGCTTTCGGATAGCTCTTTATATTGATCGTAAATATCGATTTGCCCTCTAGCGGAATCGAGCGCTTCTTTTAATTGGTTGGATAACAGAGCTTTGGTTTGGTCCAGCTCGACATCCGTAATATGGCCTTGTTTCATTTCGTCCAGCTGTTCAAGAATCAAGGAAACAGCTTTTTCCTCAAGTTTGCTATCTATCCCGGCAAGGACGAACATCAACCCGAACTGGGAAGCATAAGAGCTGGAGACATAATACGCCATGCTTTCTTTTTCACGGATATTGGCAAACAGCTTGGAATGCGCATAACCACCGAAAATGCCGTTCATCAATTGCATGATCGGAAATTCTTTATCGCGGAACGTCACCGGCGTGAAAAAAAGCATATGCAACTTGCCTTGTTTCATGTTCTCGAATTCGAGTACTCGCGATTCGCTCGGAGTGCGCAACTCGCTCTGCTGCTTTTCAGGCAAGTGTTTGCGGTCGGCAAAATGGAAATAATCGCGAATATGCGATGTGATATGCTCCGGTGAAACGTCTCCGACAACATAAATATCCACTTCGTTATTTTCCAGCATATTTCGGTAAGCTTCCACGAGCGCTTCGTTCGTCACAGCTTTTACTTTGTCAATCGACCCGTTCGACGTAATCGCTGCCGGATGGCCCGGCAGTGCAATATCCATCAAGCGCTGCTGTGCATAGCGGGTTTTGTCGTCAAACACCGATTCGATGCGTTGGATGATCGATTCCTGCTCACGCTTGAAAATGCTTTCTTTAAACAAGCCGTTTTCGAAATTCGGCTTGAACAACATCAGGTACATCAAGTTTAATACCTTCTCCAAAACACCTTCTTCCGACAAATATTGATCATTGACGGTTTCGACGTTCAGGCTGATGATATGGTCATCTCCGCGCTTTGTCGTATCTATGTAAAGTGAAGTTCCATATAAATCGTCCAGCACCATGCGCAATGCAGTATGAGATGGGTATTTCTCGTTGCTGTGTTGTAAGACGTTCGCTAAAATCGCACGGACTGAAGCATTCTCCTCAGTCAAGCGATCTTTAAAGCGGATGGAGAAATTGATCGTTTTAAACTGCGTCGTCTTATTTACATAGACATTGACGCCTTTGCAAATCGTTTTGGTTTCAAACATGTTTGATACCCCTCTCGTCGTTCTTATACTAACTATACCGGACTTTTTCCTTTAATTGCAATGATACCGGAGGAAACAAACGGAAAAAGCTAGGAGATTCCCACCTGTTTGCCCTATTCGCAGCTTTTCGCCAAATTCATTCTTCAAGCACCCCTCTACAAATATTCATTTCAAGTCTCCACAACCCGCATAAATCAAAAAAAGATGGGGAAAGTCCCCATCTTTTTTGTTACCCGCTGTTATGTGCCTATAGTGATTATGGTGATTATTAACGATTTCCTTTGATGTACGGTTTTCCGATTGCTTTCGGTGCGTTGGCACGGCCGATAAAGCCGGCAAGGGCAAGAATCGTCAGCACATAAGGAAGGATCAACAGGAAGACATTTGGAATTTCCTGAATGTAAGGAATCGAAGAACCGACGATGCTCAGTGATTGTGCAAAACCAAAGAACAATGCCGCTCCCATCGCACCGAGTGGATGCCATTTACCGAAGATCATTGCGGCAAGCGCCATGAACCCTTGGCCATTGATCGTTGCGTGGCCAAAATCATTGGTGATGGTCTGAGAATAAATCGCGCCGCCGATTCCTGCCAGTGCTCCTGAGATCATGACAGCTACATAGCGCATTCTTTTAACGTTGATTCCCATCGTATCCGCTGCCATCGGGTGTTCACCCACAGCGCGAAGACGCAGGCCGAATGGCGTTTTATAAATGACGAACCAGGCTAAAAATGCCACGCCGATCGCAAAGAAAGAAGTATTGTATACAGACGTGAAGAACAACGGGCCAATGACCGGTATATCTGAAAGAATCGGCACATTATAACGCGAAAAGCGCTCTGTGATGAAATCCGTCTGTCCTTTGCTGAAAATGCTCTTCACCAAGTACAATGCCAAAGCGATCGCCAATAAGTTGATGGCGACACCCGAGACAACTTGGTCTGCCCGGAAAGTGATGGATGCAACAGCGTGCAATAGAGAAAGCAGCAACGCTGCTACCATCGCGGCTATAAGCGAAAGCCAAGGCGTCAATCCGCCAAATGTATCTGCAAACAGCAAATTGAATAGAATGCCAACAAAAGCCCCGATAACCATCAAGCCTTCAAGGCCGATGTTGATAACGCCGGATCTTTCAGAGAACACACCGCCGATCGCTACAAGGATTAACGGTGCGGCATAGAAAATCGCCGAAGGGACGATGAAATATAGGATATCCAAAAAGCTCATATCACTTCGCCTCCTTCTTTTTGCCAGCTGCACGAAGCAGCAGCAAACGAATAATATAGCCGGATGCTACGAAGAAGATGATCACGGCGATAACAATTTCAACGATCTCAATCGGAATGCCGGCAGCATTCGGCATATTCAGTGCCCCGTATTTTAAGGAACCAAACAGCGTGGCGCCGAAAATGACTCCAAGCGGCGTATTCATGCCGAGCAGTGCTACGGCGATGCCGTCAAACCCAATCCCGGTAAATCCGCCTTTGGACGAAACATATTCAAATGTCCCGAGTGCTTCCATCGCCCCGGCAAGTCCAGCAAATGCACCGGAGATGACCATTGCTAGGATGATGTTTTTATTGACGTTCATTCCTGAATATTCGGAAGCATGCTGGTTGAATCCGACAGCTTTCAATTCAAAACCGAGCGTTGTTTTCTCTAAGATGAACCACATGACACCGACCATAATGAGTGCCAAAAGCAAGCCAAAATGCAGACGGGAGAATTCCGTCAAGTTCTCCAAAAACTCGGACCGGAGAGAGGCGCTGGCAAAAATGCGCTCCGTGCGGTCTCCGCCTTCTGAAACGGTTTTGATCAATGCGTTTGTCACATGAAGTGCGATATAGTTCATCATGATTGTGACGATAACTTCGTGAACCCGGAATTTGGCTTTCAATAGCCCTGGCACGAAGCCCCATAGTGCTCCAGCGACAGCCGCCGCCAAAATCGCCAATGGCAAATGGATGATTTTTGGCAGTTCGACTGCCACACCTACATAAGCTGCAGCAAACCAGCCGACAATCAATTGCCCTTCGACACCGATATTGAACAATCCGGAGCGGAATGCAAAAGCCACTGCCAACCCAGCCAGTAAGTAGGGTGTAATTTGGCGCAGTGTTTCACCGATAGTATAAAGGTCTCCGAAAATCCCGTTCCATAATGCAGCATAGCCTTCAATCGGACTATAACCGCTAACAAGCATAATGATCGCCCCTACGATGAGGCCGAGCACTACGGATACGACCGGGACCAGCAAGTTTGTCGTTCTATTCGACACGGTGCTCCCCGCCTTTCTTCGCTTGTTCCGCATGTCCTGCCATTAGCAGGCCAAGCTCTTGCTCGGTAGTTTGTTCCGGTATCACGACATCGACGATTTCCCCGTCGTGTATGACGGCGATTCGGTCGGACACGTTCATGACTTCATCCAATTCGAATGAAATCAGCAACACGGCTTTGCCGTTATCACGCTGTTCAATCAAGCGGCTATGGATAAATTCAATCGCCCCGACATCAAGCCCGCGCGTCGGTAGTGCTGCAATGAGCAGATCCGGATTGCGGTCTACTTCTCGGCCGATGATCGCTTTTTGCTGGTTGCCGCCTGACAAGGCACGTGCCGGTTCATGAGGTCCTTGCGTTCGGACATCAAAATCTTTGATGATTTGCGCTGCTTTTTCCGTAATCTTATCGTAATCCATGATGCCGGTTTTTGAAATCGGCGGCAGATAATATGTTTGCAATGCGATATTATGCCCAATCGGGAAATCAAGAACCAAACCATGTTTATGGCGATCCTGCGGAATATGTCCAAGGCCGGACTCTGTTACTTTCCGCGGCTTCATTCCTGTAACGTCTTTTCCGTTGATCAACACATGGCCGCTTTTGACTTTGCGCAAGCCTGTAATGGCTTCGATCAATTCCGACTGCCCATTGCCGTCGATTCCCGCAATTCCGACAATTTCTCCTCTGCGGACATCCAGGTTCAAGTTTTTCACTTTCGCCACGCCCCGGTAGTCTTCAACGACAAGGTTTTTAATTTCCAAAATTTCAGTAGTTGGATTGGCAGGGCCTTTTTCGGTTTTGAAAGTCACTTGACGCCCAACCATCAATGAAGCCAGTTCGTTCGGGTTTGTCTCAGCTGTTATGACTGTCCCAATGCCTTGCCCTTTGCGGATGACCGTCACGCGATCGGATACATCCATAATTTCTTTCAGTTTATGGGTAATGAGAATGATTGATTTGCCTTCTGCAATCAAACGTTTCATAATCTGGATCAATTCTGTAATTTCCTGTGGCGTCAGCGATGCCGTTGGCTCATCGAATATAAGGATTTCCGCTCCGCGATAAAGCGTTTTTAAGATTTCGACGCGCTGCTGCATGCCGACTGAAATATCTTCGATGATGGCATATGGATCGACATTCAAACCGTATTGCTTGGATAAAGCTGCAACTTTTTTCGCTGCGTCTTTTTTATTGGTGACGCCCATCTTGGTCGGTTCTGTGCCAAGAATGATGTTTTCCGTGACACTAAAGTTCTCAACAAGCATGAAATGCTGATGCACCATGCCGATCCCGAGTTCGTTTGCAACGTTTGGATCGGTAATATCCACTTTGTTCCCTCTTACTCGAATTTCGCCGCCTTCTGGCTGATACAATCCGAACAAAACGTTCATCAATGTAGATTTCCCAGCTCCATTCTCACCTAATAGTGCATGAATCTCGCCTTTTTCTAGTTGGAGTGTGATGTTGTCGTTTGCGACAAAATTCCCAAACTCTTTTCGGATATTCAGCATTTCAATTACATATTCCACTGTTTTCACTCCCTCGAAAACTGGTTATTTCTTGATGGTATGAATTAATACATGAAAGGCTTCCTTAGTTAGAAACCTTTCATCTATTAATCTTCAGAAAAATAGACGAAAAAAAATCATAAAGACCGGATACCCGGTCTTTATGATTGACCGTATTGACTACAGCTTATTCGGAAAGTGTTTCAGGAACTACGATGTCGCCAGCAATAACTTGTTCTTTGTACTCTTCGATTTGAGCCATGATGTCTTCAGGAATCGCTCCGCGTGAATCCGCAAGGCCTACCCCATCGTCACTCAATCCGTAAGTTACTGTTTCGCCACCTGGGAATTCCCCATTCATCGCCTGCTCAGAAATATTCATAACCGCTGTATCTACACGCTTCAAGACAGAAGTCATCGTCACGTTCGCATCGCCAGTTTGGCCTTCTTCATATTGGTCAGCATCGACGCCAATTACCCATACATTTGCTTCCGGATCTGCTTCCTTACGCTCTTTTGCTTCAGTGAAGACACCGTTTCCTGTGCCGCCAGCTGCGTGGAAGATAATGTCAGCTCCAGAACCGTACATACGGTTAGCCGTTGTTTTGCCTAATTCCGCTTTATCAAAAGCACCTGTGTATTGTACATCAACTTCAATTGAATCATCGACTTCGTTGACGCCAGCTTTAAATCCGGCTTCAAAACGTTCGATAACCGGGATTTCCATGCCGCCGACAAAACCGATTTTATTCGTCTCAGTCATCAAAGCTGCTGCAACACCCGCAAGGAATGCGCCTTCTTGCTCTTTAAACATAACGCTTGCTACGTTGGGAGCGTCCACTACTGCATCGATGATCGCGATTTGAGCGTCTTCTTGCTGTGCAGCGATTTCCGCTACTGCGCCTTCCATCAAGAAACCGATGCCGAATACGACGTCAAAATCACGGCGGATCAAGTTGTTCAAGTTTGTGTTGTAGTCAGCATCAGAAGCGGACTGGAGGTAATCATACCCGCCGTCGCCTTGTTCAAGGCCGTTTTCTTCCCCAAACTGCTGAATGCCTTCCCAAGCTGATTGGTTAAAGGATTTATCATCGACACCGCCGACATCCGTTACCATCGCTACCGAGAAATCACTTGCTTCTTCTGTGCCTTCTCCGCCTTCAGCAGACTCGCCGCCGTTCGAAGTATCTTCTTCGCTACCGCATGCAGCTAGAACTCCAGCTGCGAGCATTAATGATAGACCTACGCCAAATTTACGTTTAATCAATGTAATAACCCCCAAGGTTTTTTTGATAGTAGCAGGAATCAGATGTTTACAGACGTTTGCGAACTACGTGGAAACTGAATTTATCAGCTCGGAAGTAGTTTTTCGAATACAGCACTAAGCGATCGTTTTCATCGTAATGATGCTGCTTTAAAACGAGTAATGCAGTTTCTGGGTCACATTCAAGAATCGGCGATGCTTCTTCATGATAACCAGTTGGATCGATGAAGGTCACCGCATACGAGATACGGATGTCGCCGGATTCTTCCAGTGCCGAGAATATCGAGCTTTCTTTGCGTCCGAGAAAACCTTCAGGCATATAGACGGAAGGCACTTTGTCGATGCAATAAACGACAGGCTCTCCGTTAGCTGTCCGGACGCGTTCAATTGAAATGACAGTATCACCCGTATTGCAATGAAAGCGGTTAACATCTTCCTCAGAACAAATGGACTCCGAAGTGCTCAAATAGACAACTCCGGGCTCCATTCCCGCCTGACGGATCATATCAGAGACGCTTGTCAATTCCTCGATGCCCGATGAAAATACCGGTTTCGAATTGACAAACGTTCCAACACCGTGGCGTCTGACGATTACATTATCTTCTTCCAAAAGCCTGAGCGCCTCACGAAGAGTCGCACGGCTTACTCCAAGAGATTTCGATAGTTCGAATTCGGATGGCAATTTCTCTTTCTCTTTGTAGACACCCGCAGCAATATCTTGCTTCATTCGATCGATTACTTGGAGATACAATGCACGGTGATCCGATTTGATTGTCATATGATTCACCACCCATGACAGAGATCAGACATCTGATGTAAAACATTCCTACTAATCAGAAATACTATACCATTTAATAGGATTGAAATAAATAGCAATTTGTCGAATTCTGCGAATTTTTGCAAACAATCCTTCTCAAAATCTAAACAATTTGTCACAAATCAGCTATTTTCGGCTCAGTATTCTTCCTGCTTAGGAACCAGAACATGGCGTGGCTTACTGCCCTCGTAAGGTCCGACCACTCCGCGCTGTTCCATTTGGTCTATAATGCGTGCAGCACGCGAATAGCCGACCCGGAACCTGCGCTGCAGCATGGAAACGGATGCTGTCTGCATTTCAGTAACCAATTGGACCGCATCATCGTATAATTCATCGGTATCAGCATCGACACTGACTTCTTCTACATCGGAAGGAATCATATCCTCCTGATATTGCGCTTTTTGCTGCTCGATGGAAAAGTCGACGATTTTCTCGACTTCAGCATCTGATAAAAATGCGCCTTGCACACGCACGGGCTTGGATTGTCCTGCACCAAGAAACAGCATATCTCCGCGACCGAGTAATTTTTCCGCACCGCCCATATCGAGTATGGTACGGGAATCGATAGCAGATGACACCGCAAACGCGATGCGCGACGGGATATTCGCTTTGATGACGCCGGTTATGACGTTAACGCTCGGACGCTGTGTCGCAATGATCAAATGGATCCCTGCCGCACGCGCCATCTGTGCAAGCCTTGTAATGGCATCTTCCACTTCATTGGATGCGACCATCATCAGATCCGCCAATTCATCGACGATGACGACGATAAACGGCAACTTTGGATGCTTTTCTTCATTTTCTTCATTGAATTTATTGACATATTCGTTGTATCCTTCAATATTGCGCGTGCCGGTGTGGGAAAACAGCTCATAGCGACGCTCCATCTCCGAGACGATTTTCTTCAATGCTTGTGCAGCTTTTCTAGGATCCGTCACAACAGGAGCGAGCAAATGAGGAATGCCATTGTAGACATTCAATTCAACCATTTTCGGGTCGATCATCATCATTTTCACTTCATGCGGCTTGGCGCGCATGATGATGCTGGTGATGATGCCGTTGATGCACACCGATTTTCCGCTGCCGGTAGATCCTGCTACAAGCAAATGCGGCATCTTATTCAGCTCTGTCATCACCGCTTGTCCAGTCACATCACGTCCGAGGCCGAACAATAATTTTGAATTAGGTCGGTTGTTTTCTTCTGATTCCAACACTTCACGCAAACTGACAACCGCGACTTCGGTGTTCGGCACTTCAATGCCAATCGCCGACTTCCCTGGAATCGGAGCTTCTATGCGTATATCACGGGCAGCTAGCGCCAGTGCCAAATCATCGTGAAGGCTGACGATTTTACTGACTTTTACGCCAACATCCGGCAGCACTTCGTATTTGGTGACAGCAGGCCCTAAGTGGACTTGCGTCACTTTCGCACGGACACCGAAACTTTGGAAAGTTTTCTCGAGTTTTTTTGCGTTTTTCTGAATACCGGAATATTCCCCGCTTTGGTCGCTATGCGGCGGCAGCGTCAACAAGTCGATCGGCGGCAGCGTATAATCTTCATTTTCCGCTTCTTCTTTCATGGACATGACCGGCTCTTTCAAGATTTCGCCCGTTTCCGGGTCGACATTGCGCACTTCATCGGCCGCTTCGGAATTTTGTGTTTGAGAGCTGACCGCTTGTTTTTTCGGTTTGACGTTTTCAGTGAAAGCGGAAATGATCGGTTCTTTTTCGGCCGCTTCATCCGGTTGGGCATCTGTTTCCTCCTGATCAAAAACAAAGGTCTTTTCAGGCTCTTCAAGTGCATCGTCATATGACAATTGATCGTTCATTTCGAGCACCTTTTCAGGTGCTGATTTTCTGCGCGGTTTTTTCGCAGGAGCGGATTTCTCCGGTTTGATGCGCTCGATTGCCGCACGCATAGCTTCACCTGCAGCAGGCAAACGCTCTGCGATAAACGGCGCCGCTGTTTTTCCAGTTAAAATGATGGCACCGATCGACACGAGGATGAAGGCGATCACCCAGGTACCCGCAGTGGCGAACAGCACATGTAGCATCGCATAAAGGAATGCCCCGAGCATGCCGCCTCCGGTTGCCTGGAAATCTCCCCAAATCGTTCCGGTCATTTGCGTCATTTTCGAAGTTTCAGACATTACATTGCTAGAAGTGATCGGGAGTATGGAGCTTGCTGACCAAATCAAATGGCTGATGAGCAATCCCCCTGCCATAAGAAACAACGAACCTGTCGCTGTTTTCAACCGGATTTTCGGTATGCCACGCTTTACCATGATATGGAGCGCTAAGGCAATCAATGCGATCGGTACGAGAAATGCCAAATAACCTGCCATAAATTCAGCGATGTTATTGAACATCCGCCCGATCAGCCCTAACCGGAAAACCATCAAAATCGCGATGGCGATCATGACGAGACCGGTCACTTCATAAGCGATCATCGGCACTGGCTGTCTTTTTTTCTTGTTCGTTTTCGGTTTGGCCCGAGGAGTATTGCGCGGTTTGGTACGCGGCTTTGCAGTTGTTTTGGTGGTCGTACGGCTTCGCGCCATGTAATTCCCTCTTTTCTTCCGTAATAAAAGGGATTCCTGCCGATTAGATCGGTACGGAATCCCTTTACTTGTATTCTTGGCTTAGTATTCCATGATAATCGGAATGATCATCGGACGCCGTTTCGTCTGTTGATACAAATACGAATTGAGCGTATCACGGATTTCCTGTTTGATATTGTTCCATTCGAACGCATCACGCGTAACGTATTTGTCGACCACTTTGCGGACCAATTG
This sequence comes from Planococcus dechangensis, assembly GCF_042654465.1. NCBI lineage: Bacteria > Bacillati > Bacillota > Bacilli > Caryophanales > Caryophanaceae > Planococcus > Planococcus dechangensis. Next base: position 584,320 of record NZ_JBHSGL010000005.1, read on the forward strand.
GCTCGACTCGTCGAGTAATTTTTCCGACTCGCGGACGTAGACAAATCCTCTGGAAATGATTTCTGGACCAGAAGCGATGCGTTTTTCTTTGCGGTTCAATGTTACGACGATAATGAAGATGCCGTCTTGTGACAATAATTTACGGTCACGAAGGACAATGTTTCCGACATCGCCAATGCCGATCCCATCGATCAATACATTCCCTGTCGTGACGCGGCCGCTCATGCGTACTTTTTCTTTGCGGTATTCGACGATATCGCCCTTATCGGCGATGAAGATATCGGATTTTGCAATTCCGACTTGCTGCGCCAATTTAGAATGGGCAATCAGCATTTTGTACTCGCCTTGGATCGGGATAAAATATTTCGGCTGCATCAAGTTCAACATCATCTTCAAGTCTTCCTGGCTGCCATGGCCGGACACGTGGACTTTCTTATTCGCTGTCAACACTTTCGCGCCTGCTTTTGCCAATTTGTTCATTGTCTGGAACATCGGCACTTCCATCCCTGGAGACGGAGTGAACGTGATCAATACCGTATCTGTTGCATTGATGCGGATATCTTTATGCTGGCGCTTGACCATTTTATCAAGCGCTTCAAGGGGCTCACCTTGATTGCCCGTCACGATGACGACGACTTCATCATCATTGTATTTTTCAAGATCCTTCACGGAAATGACCGTTTCTTCGTCCACTTGCAAATAATCTAAGCGTAAGCCGACTTCGTAGCTTTTTTCTAAGCTTTTGCCGACAACCGCCACTTTTTTGCCGGTTTGCTTGGCGATATCGAACACTTGTTGAATACGGATGAAGTTTGATGAATAAAGCGACACGAGAATGCGCCCTGGTGCTTGATGGAATGCAGTCAGGATATGGTCTGCAACGACTGTTTCAGACGTTGTGTACCCCGGGCGTTCCGCTTCTGTCGAATCTGACAGCAGCATCAAGACACCATCTTCACCGAGTTTCGCCATTTTAGCGTAATCCGGACGGTAGCTGCCTCTCATCGATTGGTCGAATTTGAATTCGCCTGTATGAACAATGGCGCCTTCAGATGTATGGAAAACGATGCCCAGTGCATCCGGGATGCTGTGTGTAGTATGGAAAAATGTCACATGGGTTTTATCGAAATTCATACGGCTTTTGTTTGTCACTTCAAAGAATTTATAGTGCTTCAGCGAGCCGAGTTCTTTTACATGCTCTTTAGCCAGCGCGATGGTCAACTTCGAACCGTAAACCGGCGCTTGGACTTTTTTCAATAGATACGCAATCGAGCCGATCGCATCTTCATGGCCGTGCGTCAGGAAGATCCCTTTGACACGGTCTTTGTTTTCTTCGAGATAAGTGACGTCTGGAATAACGATGTCGACGCCGAGCATCTCATCTTCCGGGAACATCAATCCGCTATCGACCACGAACAAATCATCATCGATGTCGATTACGTACATCGCTTTCCCGATTTCTCCTACTCCGCCGAGCGGAATAACTTTAATAACTTCATTTTTAATTTTACTCAATTGATTTCCTCCTAAAATAATTCACCCGTACAGATCCATAGTCTTCATTATACGGTAATCACCGGTAACAGTCCAAAGAAAAAATATTCTCCACTTTTTGGGGAAATCCGCGCTTTAAAAATATTGCCTTGAACACAAAAACACACGCCCATCCAGGAAAAATACTTCCCGGTGAAGCGTGTGGCTCATAATGCACCTTATATCAATTGTTCTTCAATGAGCGCTTCCGCGATTTGAACGGAATTGAGTGCTGCGCCTTTGATCAAGTTATCTGAGACGATCCATAAATGGTAGCCGTTCGGGTTGTCAAGATCTTGGCGGATCCGGCCGACGAACACTTCGTCTTTTCCGGCTGCCATCAGCGGCATGGGATATTCCTGCTTGGAAGGATCATCTTGCAAGATGACGCCAGGCGCCGTGCGCAACGCATCTCTCACTTGCTCTAAAGTCGGCGCACTGTCGAATTCTGCGTAAACCGATTCAGAATGCCCCGTGACGACCGGCAATCGTACGCACGTTGCGGCAACTGCCAAGCTTTGTGCATTCATGATTTTTTTCGTTTCGTTGATCATCTTCATTTCTTCTAGTGTAAAGCCATTATCGGCAAACTGATCGATCTGCGGCACGGCATTGAATGCAATCGGAAAATGGCGTTCAGCCGATTTGACCGGCAACACTTTCGCTTCTGCCGTCGCAGCATTATCAAAATCCGCTGCCTGGTCTTTCAATTCGTTGATGGCATCGATGCCGGCGCCCGACACCGCCTGATACGTCGAAACGATGATCTTGTTCAAGCCGAAACGCTCTTTTAGCGGCTGCAATGCGCAGACCATTTGAATGGTTGAGCAGTTCGGGTTCGCGATGACGCCGGAATTGCTTTTCAGCGCTTCTTTATTTACTTCAGGCACGACGAGTGGCACTTCTTCGTTCATTCGGAAGGCACTCGTATTGTCCACTACAATCGCACCGCGTTTGACAGCTTCGGGCGCAAATTTCTCTGACACACTGCCTCCTGCGCTGAATAGCGCAATATCGACACCATCGAAAGAATCAGGCGTGGCTTCTTCTACCGTATAAGACTGGCCATTGAATTCTATCGCAGTTCCCGCAGAACGTTTAGATGATAAGAACTTGATGTTGCCAATTGGAAACTTGCGCTTTTCCAACTGGTCTTTCATTTGTTGACCAACAGCCCCAGTGGCGCCCATGATCGCGACATTATAAGTTTTCACTCGATTCTCTCCTTCATAACTAATTTGCGTTATTGTAACATAATTTACCCGAGCTGAGGAACAAATTGTGGCAATTGCTAACACAGATCATTGGGAACGGATAATGGAAAGGGCCGGAGCTTGAGTAGTCAACTTCATCAGTTCCAACACATCGTCGCGTTTTACCGCATCAATCAATCCGATAATGTCATCGACTGTCTGATGCTTGCCGTGGAGCAGTTCATACTTGCCGTTGCGGCTCATGCGTGCGCCTGTGCTTTCCATCCCCAGCACCAAATTGCCTTTTAACTGCTCACGCGAATCTTCCACTTCCGCCTCGCTAATGTCACCGTCTGTCATGCGTTGGAGCGAGCCTCGGATCAATTGTTCCACTTCGCCTACCTGATGCGGCGCTGTGCCGCCGTATATGGCAAGTGTCCCGTGGTCTGAATAAGCCGAATGGTACGAATACACCGAATAGGCCAGTCCGCGGTCTTCACGGATTTCCTGGAACAACCTCGACGACATCGAACCGCCGACAATCGTATTCATTACCGCAAGCGCGAACAGTCGATCGTCCTTCAAAGACAAGCCAGGATAACCTAGACATAGATGCGCTTGTTCAGTTTCTTTTTGCTTGATCGACTTGCCTGGCACAAAAATCGGCAACACATGGGGTTTCCCTGGGTTGGAGCGCTCGAATGTACCGAACAGCCTCTCAATTTGGCGAAGCAGCTCCTGGTCGATATGGCCTGCTACCGATACCACCGTATTGGACGGCGTGTAATGGCGTTCCATATAGTCGAAAATCTGGTCTCTGCCAAACCCGTCGAGTGTTTTCACGGTGCCTAAAATCGGCGCTCCGATGGCATTGTCCGGATACATGACGCGCCACAATTGTTCGTGCACATCGTCGTCCGCCATATCTTCTGTCATGCTGATTTCTTCTTTGACAACAAGGCGTTCTTTATCGATTTCTTCCGGTTCCATCACAGAATTAAAGAACATATCCGCCAGAACATCCACCGCTAACGATGCATGATGATCTAGCACCTTCGCGTAATAACAAGTATATTCTTTGGACGTATAGGCGTTCAAATCACCGCCGATGCGGTCAAACTCCCGCGCGATATCTTTGGCGCTGCGCGTCTTTGTTCCTTTAAACAACAAATGCTCGATAAAATGGGTGATGCCGTTTTCTTCAGGGCGTTCGTCGCGCGACCCCGTATTGACGAAGACACCGACCGACACCGAACGGAAATGAGGGATGTGCTCAGATACGATGCGTAATCCGTTTTGGCAAGTATAAGTCGTAACCATGTAAAGACCTCCTGTATATGAAAAAAATTGCCGGCAACTACTACCGGCAATTTTTTATTCAATGCAATTTTATGCTTTGTCTGCTGATGATTCTTGCTGTTCTTTCAGGACGATTTTGCGTGACAAGTTCACGCGTCCTTGACGGTCAATTTCGATGACCTTGACTTGCACTAGCTGGCCCATCTTCAAGACATCTTCTACTTCCTTCGTCCGTTCTTCCTGGATTTCGGAAATATGGAGCAGCCCGTCTTTGCCTGGGAACAATTCAACGAATGCGCCGAATTTTTCGATGCGCTTGACGGCGCCTTCGTAGTATTCGCCGACTTTCGCTTCGCGGACGATATTCTCGATCATCGCTTTCGCTTTGGCATTCATTTCTTCATCAACTGAGGAAATGAAAATCGTGCCATCTTGCTCTGTATCGATCTTGACGCCAGTCTCATCGATGATCTTGTTGATGACTTTTCCGCCCGGCCCGATGACGTCACGGATTTTGTCAGGGTTGATTTTCACCATGATGATTTTCGGTGCGAATTTCGACAAGGTAGTGCGCGGTGTATTGATCGTAGCGATCATCGATTCCAAAATATGGAGTCGTCCGACTTTCGCTTGCGACAATGCCTCTTCTAAAATCGCACGGGACAAGCCATCGATTTTAATGTCCATTTGAAGCGCCGTGACGCCTTCTGCTGTTCCGGCTACTTTAAAGTCCATATCGCCAAGATAGTCTTCCATGCCCTGGATATCGGATAATACCGTATAGTTGTCGCCTTTTTTCACAAGCCCCATAGCAATGCCGGCAACTGGTGCTTTCAACGGCACACCAGCGTCCATCATGGCCAAAGTTGAAGCACAGATGCTCGCCTGTGATGTTGAACCGTTTGATTCCAACACTTCAGAAACGAGTCGGATCGTATATGGGAAATCTTTTTCATTCGGGATGACCGCTTCAAGCGCACGTTCGCCAAGGGCGCCGTGGCCGATTTCGCGGCGTCCAGGTCCGCGTAGGAAACCTGTTTCACCAACAGAGAATAATGGGAAATTATAATGATGCATAAAACGCTTCGTCTCTTCTAAGCCAAGGCCGTCGATAATTTGTACATCGCCGAGTGCCCCAAGCGTACAAATACTCATTGCCTGTGTTTGGCCGCGTGTGAATAGCCCAGATCCGTGTGTACGAGCGAGTACCCCAACTTCAGAAGACAACGCGCGGATTTCTGAAGGTCCACGGCCATCCGGACGGATTTTCTCATCCGTGATAAGACGGCGCACTTCGTCTTTGACCATTTTATCCAAAATCTGGCCCGCTTGCTTTTTGATATCGTCTGCTGATTCTGCATATGGCTCGAGCGCACGTTCGCGGACTTCCGCAATCGCTTCGTTGCGTGCTTGCTTTTCGTTCACTTGCACTGCAGCATTCAAGTCTTGCTCAACTGCCGCTTTCAGTTCCGCTGTCAATTCAGCATCCAGTTCATATAATTGAACCGCTGTTTTTTCCTTGGCTACTTCTGCAGCGATTTCTTCCTGGAAAGCGATCAATTTTTTGATTTCTTCATGCCCGAACATGATCGCTTCTAGAATCACTTCTTCAGAAACTTCTTTTGCGCCTGCTTCCACCATATTGATGGCATCTTTCGTGCCTGCGACAATCAAGTTGATCGAACTTTTCTCCATTTGCTCGCCTGTCGGATTGATGAGGTATTCACCGTCAACCAGTCCTACGATGACGCCTGCAATCGGGCCGTCGAATGGGATGTCGGAAATCATCAATGACAAAGACGAACCGAACATCGCTGCCATTTCAGAAGGGCAATCCTGGTCGACTGACATGACCATGGAAATAACTTGCACTTCGTTGCGGAAGCCATCCGGGAAAAGCGGACGCAATGGACGGTCGATCAAACGGCTCGTCAAAGTCGCCTTCTCAGACGGACGCCCTTCGCGTTTAATGAAACCGCCTGGGATTTTTCCGACTGCGTATTGGCGCTCTTCATAGTTCACCGTCAACGGGAAAAAGTCCAGTGGCTTTGGTGTTTTTGAAGCTGTTGCTGTGGATAAGACTGCTGTATCTCCATAACGGATTAATGCTGCCCCGTTTGCTTGTTTTGCCAATTGACCGACTTCAACCTTAAGTTCGCGGCCTGCCCAGTCAAATGTGTAAACCTTTTTTGTTTGCTCCATAATCGAGCTCCTCTCTTACTGTGTTTCTCGTTATGTAATCATAAATAGTGTATCAAAAAAGCATCTAGAGTGCGATTGAATGCTAAAGTTTTAAGCATAAAGAAAAAGCGGGACGAATCCCGCTTTCTTTTCTTGCTATTATCGGCGTAGGCCAAGTCTTCCGATTAACTCACGGTAGCGTTGTACATCGTTCTCGCGTAGGTATTTAAGCAAGTTACGACGGCGTCCGACCATTTTGAATAGACCACGACGTGAGTGATGATCTTTCTTGTGGGTACGCAAGTGCTCGTTCAAGTTGTTGATGTCTTCAGTAAGAATAGCGATCTGAATTTCTGGAGAACCAGTGTCAGTGTCATGCACTTTGTATTCATTGATCAATTCATTTTTACGTTCTTGAGTGATTGCCATGCTGTTCCACCTCCTAATCTCTAATAGCCCCAATTACTGAGCAAACGTTGGTGATTCGATTTGCCAAGCAACGGTTAGTACGTTTAGTACTCAGTTATCATAGCACAGTGATTTCTTGAAATCAACTGCCGGATTCATCCCTCGAAATATTGTTTTGCGGTTTCTTTATCCTGTCCGATATGCGCTTTCAGCTCGTCGATACCCGAAAACTTTTGCTCATCCCGGATCCGTTTATGCCATTCGACTGTCACTTTTTCACCATAGATGGACTTATCGAAATCAAGGATGTGGACCTCGATCACCAGATTTTTGATGTCTGGGTTATGGAATGTCGGTTTATAGCCGACATTGCAGACTCCGTCGAAATACATGCCTTGCACTTCGATACGCACAGCATAAACGCCGCGCTTTGGAACGAAAGTGCCGAGTTCCGGTTCGACATTCGCGGTCGGAAAACCGATTGTCCGTCCGCGCTTGTCGCCGTTGACCACGGTCCCTGATATGCGGTAAGGACGGCCAAGCAATTGGTGGACCGGCTCTACGCAGCCATCCTTTAATAGATGGCGGATACGCGTCGAACTGATTTTCTCATCGCCTTGTTCTAGCTTGCTGATGGTTGTCACCTCGTAATGCCCGCCGCTGAGTGTTTCCATCAGCTCCATATCACCGCTGCCTTTGGAACCGAACGAAAAATCGAAGCCGGCGACGACTTGCTTGACGCCTAAACCTTTAATGAAGTGCTCGATGAATTGCTCAGGTGAAAGTTTCGCAAACTCCGACGTAAAGCGGACGATATAACATATGTCGACGCCCATCTCCTGTAGAATTTCCATTTTTTGTCCTAGTGGCGTGATGTAGAATACTTCTTCTTTTCGGCCGCCGAGAACGAGCGACGGATGTGGATCGAATGTCATCACAGCCGATTTCATCTGTTGGCTGCGCGCTTTGTCGATTGCTGTTCCGATAACTTGCTGATGGCCTTTATGGACGCCGTCGAAAAATCCGATTGCCATCGAAATCGGCGCATAGTCTGTAGCCTCCATCTCGTGAGGAAAACTCAAATGAATGATTTTCATATTACACCTCGCCTGTTTTAGGGAATCCAAACATTTTTTCAGGTTTCATTTTGCCTGCCTTGTCCGGATGTCTTTTATACAACGCCACCGGCTCGCCGCCGTAAGTGAAGACGATGAACGGTTTTTCCTTCAGGATCGGATGGGCATCCAATACTTGTCCATTCTTAATGCCGAACATCAAATCCGGCGTCAGTTCTGTGAAGGGAAATGCGCTCAATCCGTATGCAATCGGCTGCAGTACTGAGCCGATATCTCCATTTTGGGCAATATCTTCAACTTCGGCAAGTGTGACACATTGCGCTTTGGTGAAGCTCCCCGATTCCGTCCGTGTCAGCTGCGACATATGCGCAGGATAGCCAAGCGCCTGGCCGATCTGTACGGCCAAGGTCCGGATGTATGTGCCTTTTCCGCAGCGGATGCGGATGCGGAATCGAATGTTTTGCCCGCTCCAGGAATCATTGTGGTCGAGCAGCTCGATGGAATCGATGCGGACAGTCCGCACCGGCCGATCGACCGTTTCACCTTTTCGTGCGTACTCGTAAAGCTTTCTGCCGTTTACTTTAACAGCAGAATACATTGGTGGAATTTGTTCGATGTCCCCAGTCAAACTTTCCAAGGCGGCTTCCAATTGATTTCTTGAAATCGTCTTTTCAGACGGATCCTGATCGACCACAGCACCTTCCGCATCCTCGGTTTCCGTTGAATATCCGATCAACACTTGCGCTTCATAAGTCTTTCCTTGATCCGTAATGTATTCTGCCACTTTCGTAGAACGCCCCAAACAAATTGGCAGCACACCGTCCACTTGAGGATCAAGTGTGCCGGTATGTCCGACTTTTTTCGTTTTCAAGATTTTCCGCAGGCGGAAAACACAATCATGGGAAGTCATTCCCGGTTCTTTCCATAAGGGAAGAATTCCATTCGGCTCCATTGTCGCCACCTCTTTCGCCATTAGCTTTTTTATCCATTTGCTATGTAGAAAAAAGCCTGCTGTCTAATATAGACCAGCAGGCTTTTCTTTTACTCTTCTGTTGGTTCTTTAATATCCCGCAGCAAAGATTCGATTCGATTGCCGTATGCTACAGACGAATCGATTTCAAACGCCAACTCAGGAGTCTTGCGCAAACGGATCCGCTGTCCGATTTCCGAGCGGATGAACCCTTTGGACTTGGACAAGCCGAGCAAAGTCTGCTCTTTCGCTTTATCATCGCCCAACACGCTAATATAGACCGTTGCCTGTTGAAGGTCGCCCGTCACTTCGACATCTGTCACTGTGACAAATCCGATGCGCGGATCTTTCAATTTTCTACCGATAATCTCGCCGAGCTCTTTTTTCATTTGCTCAGCTACACGATTCGAGCGCATTGATGACATTTCGAATCCACTCCGTTCTTACAAATATTCTTTCTCTATTTCCATGCATTCCCACGACGGATTGCTTTCCAAAAAGCGCAGCACGTGCGCCATCTCCCGCTCCGCCACTTCCTTGGAAGAAGCGACGGTGACAAAGGCCAGGCGCGTGCGTTGCCATACTTGCTGGTGGCCAATTTCGGCCGCGGATACATTAAACTTTTGCTTGACGCGCGTCATCATGCTTTTGACGACTGCCCGCTTATCTTTCAATGAATGCGCTATAGGGATGAAAAACTCGCATTCCATGGAAATGATCACGTACGTTTGATTTCTTCCATGATGTACGCTTCAATGATGTCGCCTTCTTTGACATCGTTGAAGTTCTTGATTGTTACACCGCACTCATAGCCTTTCGCGACTTCTTTTGCGTCATCTTTGAAACGTTTCAAAGTATCGATTTCGCCTTCGAAGACAACGATGCCTTCGCGGATAACGCGGACGCCGCTATCGCGGGTGATCTTGCCGTCTGTTACGTAGCTGCCCGCAATCGTTCCGACTTTGGATACTTTGAACGTGCTGCGGATTTCTGCTTGGCCGATGATTTTCTCTTCGAACTCTGGGTCCAAGAGGCCTTTCATCGCTGCTTCGATTTCCTCGATCACTTTGTAGATGATGCGGTGCAAACGGATGTCGACGCCTTCTGCATCTGCAGCGCGTTTCGCATTTACGTCCGGGCGTACGTTAAAGCCAATGATGATGGCATTAGAAGCTGCCGCAAGTGAAACGTCAGATTCAGTAATAGCACCAGCACCCGTATGGATGACTTTGACATTAACGCCTTCGACATCGATTTTCAAGAGTGAAGCAGCCATTGCTTCGACTGTACCTTGAACGTCAGCTTTGACGATCAAATTCAGCTCTTTCATTTCGCCTTGCTTCAATTGGTCGAACAAATTATCAAGCGTTACGCGGTTCTTTTCAGAACGCATTTCTTGAAGTGCTGTTGCAGAACGTGCTTCACCAATTTGGCGTGCTGTTCTTTCATCTTCAAAGACAACAAAACGGTCGCCAGCTTGAGGCACGTCGCTGAGTCCAGTGATTTCTACTGGCGTCGACGGGCCAGCCGTTTTCACGCGGCGTCCTAGGTCGCTGACCATCGCACGAACGCGTCCGAACGTATTTCCGACAACGATTGGATCGCCGACATGTAACGTGCCGTCCTGAACGAGTAGTGTCGCGACAGATCCGCGCCCTTTGTCGAGTTCAGCTTCGATGACCGTACCGATTGCTCGGCGGGCAGGGTTTGCTTTTAGTTCGCCGACTTCTGAAACAAGCAAGATCATCTCAAGAAGTGTATCGATGCCGTCGCCTTTCAGCGCTGAAATCGGAACGAAAATCGTATCGCCGCCCCATGCTTCTGGGACCAGGCCGTGCTCTGTCAATTCCTGCATCACGCGGTCCGGGTTAGCGGATGGCTTATCCATTTTGTTGACAGCGATGATGATCGGCACTTCCGCGGCTTTAGCGTGGTTGATTGCTTCGACCGTCTGTGGCATAACGCCGTCGTCTGCTGCAACGACAATGATGGCAAGATCCGTCACTTTTGCACCGCGTGCACGCATCGTTGTAAACGCGGCGTGTCCTGGTGTATCAAGGAACGTAATTTTCTTATCGTTTTCGACTACTTGGTAAGCCCCGATATGCTGAGTGATTCCGCCAGCTTCCCCGGCAGTCACTTTCGTATGGCGAATGGAATCCAATAAAGTCGTTTTCCCGTGGTCAACGTGACCCATGATGGTAACAACTGGTGGACGCTCTTCTTTTAAAGACTCTTCTTCAGGTTCGAAGTAGACTTCCAAGTCGGTTTTATCGACCAAGATCTCCTCTTCGACTTCTACTTCATATTCTGCACAGACAAGTTCGATGGCATCTTTATCCAACTCTTGGTTGATGGTTGCCATTACGCCGAGCATGAACAATTTTTTGATGATTTCAGATGGCTCACGGCCTAATTTTTTCGCCAGTTCGCCTACTGTCAATGATTCACTGAACGTAATTTTTGCCGGCAGCTCTTTTTCTCTTCTTGGCATCGGCGGCATCGGGTTCGCTGGGCGCTGCTGCTTGCCTTTGTTGCGATTGCGGTTTTGTCCGCCGCGTCCCGGTCCGCCTGAGCGGCCGCGTTGTCCTGGTGCTGGAGCCGGTTTAGCTGCTTTTGGCGTGAAGTTAGAACCGCGAGACTCTGTTCCTTGCGCAGCTTGGCCACTCTTCGAGCTGCCTTGCCCGCCTTGTGAACGGTTTTGCGACCCTTGGCTGCTAGGACGGCTTTGTCCTTGTCCGCCTTGTGGACGCGATTGGCCGGACTGTGGGCGGGATTGGCCGCTTTGCGCCCCTTGGCTGCGGCGCTGGTTTTGGCCTTGTGGACGTGATTGCCCTTGGGCACGTGATCCTTGTGCAGGCTTTTTATAAATGCCATCCAATTTTGTCACAGCAGTATCTTCTAATGTAGCCATGTGATTGTTGACCTGGATATTCATTTTAGACAATTCATCGATGATGTCTTTGCTTGGTTTATTTACTTTTTTCGCGTATTCATGTACTCGAATTTTGGTCATCTGCTCACCCCCGGTTAGTTTTCATCAAACAGGCTCGTCATTTTCTTTGCAAATCCCTTATCGGTGATTGCAAGGACGACTCGCGCTTCTTTTCCTATTGCATGCCCAATTTCATAGCGGGTTGCGCCAATACGGATTGGAACATTATAGGACTTGCATTTGTCCTGCAATTTCTTCCTTGTGTTATCGGATGCGTCTTCAGCCACAATGACCAATTTCGCATTGCCCCGACGCACTTCACTGACGACCAGTTCTTCACCGGTGATCATTTTCCGTGCTCGCGTGGCCAGACCCAATAATTGAAGGATTTTTTCTTTATTCATGATTTCAGCTGCTCTCTTCGTACGGTGCGGACGAGTTCCTCGTAAATTTCATCTGGAACCTTCACTTCAAGTTGCTTGTCCAAAACCTTCTTTTTGCGTGCAATTTCGATGGCATCTTCCGATTTTGAAACGTACGCGCCTCTTCCCGACTTTTTGCCGGTCAAATCGACGAACAATTCGCCTTCTTTTGAACGGACGACGCGGATCATTTCTTTTTTCGGAAGCATCTCACCGGTTGCAACACATTTGCGTAACGGAATCTTCTTTTGCATAGCCAACGGATATCACCTTCTCAGCTTATTCTTCTTCGTCGTAAAAATCAAAGTCATCTGTGTCAGCGTCAGCATCCGACTCCACGATTACCGCGCCTTCAGGCGGATAAATTCCCAATTCACGGGCATCCGTTTCACTCTTGATATCTATTTTCCAGCCTGTAAGTTTCGCTGCCAAACGGGCGTTTTGCCCACGCTTGCCGATAGCAAGCGATAGTTGATAATCCGGAACGACGACCGTCGTTGATTTGTCTTCTTCTCTCACTTGAACATCAAGTACTTTTGATGGGCTCAGTGCATTTGCTACGAAGACGACCGGATCTTCCGACCATTCTACGATATCGATCTTCTCGCCGCCAAGTTCATTGACGATTGTCTGTACACGCGCTCCGCGTGAACCGACACATGACCCGACTGGATCCACTTCGTCGTCATGGGCATGGACCGAAATTTTCGAACGGTCTCCAGCTTCACGTGCAATTGATTTGATTTCGACGATGCCATCGTAAATTTCCGGCACTTCGTTTTCGAACAAACGGCGCAACAGGCCTGGATGCGTGCGCGACACAAACACTTGAGGTCCGCGTGTCGTGCGTTCGACTTTCGTAATATAAACTTTAATGCGGTCATGCGGCTGATAGCTCTCGTTCGGCATTTGCTCTGTTTGCGGAAGCACTGCTTCCACTTTGCCCAAACCGACATATAAATTACGTGCATCCATGCGTTCGACGATGCCGTTGACGATATCATCTGCACGGTCCACATATTCTTCGAAAATCAATCCGCGCTCAGCCTCGCGTACACGCTGTGTCACAACTTGCTTTGCAGTTTGTGCTGCAATGCGCCCGAAATTACGCGGTGTGACTTCTTCTTCTACGATATCGCCGATTTCATAAACCGGGTTGATAGCATGGGCATCTTCCAATGAAATCTGCAAGCGCTCATCTTCAACTTCTTCGACTACGTCTTTGCGGGAATAGACCAGCATCGTGCCTGTGTCGAGATTCAAATCGACACGAACGTTTTGCGCTTGGTTGAAGTTGCGCTTGTATGCTGTCACAAGTGCTGCTTCGATCGCTTCGATCAATACATCGCGAGAGATCCCTTTTTGTTTTTCTAATACTTCTAAAGCATCCAATAACTCACTGCTCATTGTTTTTTCACTCCTAAAGTCTTCTATTCAGCTTTTGCGGAAAAGTCAATCGCCAAACGGATCAAGGCGATTTTCGTTCTCGGGATGCTGATGGTCTTTCTGCGGGTCTTGATTTTGATCTCAATCTCCACTTGTTCTTCATCGTATGACTTCAAATACCCTTCAAACTCTTTTGCGCCTTCAACCGGCTCATAGGTTTTAATGTAAATGAACTTGCCTAAAGCTTTTTCAAAATCCTTTTCTTTCTTCAGCGGCCGTTCGGCTCCCGGAGAAGACACTTCAAGGAAATAGTTTTGCTCGATCGGATCGGTTGCATCCAACACTTCGCTCAATCGTTCGCTGACGATTGCGCATTGGTCGATGTCAATCGGTGCATGCGGATTGTCTACAAACACACGAAGAAACCAGTTTTTTCCTTCTTTCAAAAACTCGACATCGACTAGTTCCAACTCGAGTTCGTCGATGATCGGTTGTGCCATCGTTTCAATTTGTTCTGTAATTTTGCTCATAAAATGCCTCCTGCCAATAATATGCCACCACAAACAGAAAAGAGCGGGAGAACCCACTCTTCTGCGACAGAGCTATCAGTAAATGTTACCACTATAATACCATGATTGGCGGTGTGGCGCAACCGGCTAGAACAGCGACAGCTGATTGGCGTCAGGCATCCCTTCTAGGCAGCCGTGATCATCCATATACTCGATGATCGTTTTCGAAACACGTCCGCGCTGCTGCAAATCTTCTTTCGACAAGAACGTGCCTTCCGCTCTCGCGGCCACGATCGACTTGGCAGCATTCGTGCCAAGACCGGGTATGGCATTGAATGGCGGAATCAACGTGTTGCCTTCAATCAAAAATTGATCCGCAGACGATTTATACAAATCGACTTTCTGGAAACTGAAGCCGCGCTCTACCATCTCGAGTGCCAACTCCATGACGGTCATCAAGTTCTTTTCCTTTGTCGAAGCTTCGAGACCTTTGGAATTGATCTCATCGACTTTCGCACGAATGGACTGTGAACCTTTGGCCATCGCATTGACATCGAAATCTTCTGCACGCACGGTGAAGTACGCCGCATAATAGAGAACCGGGAAATGCACTTTGAAATATGCGATCCGCACCGCCATCAATACGTACGCGGCGGCGTGCGCTTTCGGGAACATGTACTTGATTTTCTTGCAGGATTCGATATACCAGTTCGGCACGGCTTTTTCTTTCATCGCCGTTTCCATCTCCGGCGTCAAGCCTTTACCTTTTCGCACCGATTCCATGATCTTGAACGCTAAAGAAGATTCCAACCCTTGATAGATCAAGTAGACCATGATGTCATCCCGGCATCCGATAACATCGGACAGCTGGCATGTGCCGTTATGAATCAATTCCTGTGCATTGCCAAGCCAAACGTCCGTGCCGTGGGACAGTCCGGAAATCTGCACGAGCTCCGAGAATGTCGTCGGTTTGGTATCTTCGAGCATCTGGCGCACAAAACGCGTCCCGAACTCGGGGATGCCGAGCGTCCCGGTCTTGCAGCCGATCTGTTCTTTTGTAACGCCGAGCGATTCTGGCCCTGCGAATATTTTCATCACTTCCGGATCATCCGTCGGTATGGTCATCGGGTCGATGCCGGAAAGATCTTGCAGCATCCGGATAACGGTCGGATCATCATGTCCGAGAATATCCAGTTTCAACAAGTTGTCATGAATTGAGTGGAAGTCGAAATGAGTCGTCTTCCATTCCGAATCCTGGGCATCTGCCGGAAACTGAATCGGTGAAAAATCATAAATATCCATATAGTCAGGCACAACGATAATACCACCCGGATGCTGGCCGGTGCTGCGTTTGACGCCTGAACAACCTTGCACCAAGCGGTCGATCTCCGCACCGCGAAGCGTCATGTCACGGTCGTTGGCATAGCCTCGGACGTAGCCGTATGCCGTTTTTTCTGCAACTGTCCCAATCGTCCCCGCACGGAAGACATTGTCTTCCCCAAATAGCACTTTCGTGTAATTGTGCGCTTTCGATTGGTATTCTCCGCTGAAGTTCAAATCGATATCGGGTACTTTATCGCCTTTAAAACCAAGGAATGTTTCAAACGGGATGTCCTGGCCATCTTTTTTATATGGAATACCGCAATCAGGACAGTCTTTATCTGCCAGGTCAAAACCTGAACCAACCGAGCCGTCGTCAAAAAACTCATGCTTTTTGCATTTGCGGCAAACATAATGCGGCGGCAGCGGATTGACTTCTGTAATCTCTGTCAAGGTCGCCACGAGCGACGAGCCGACAGACCCCCGCGAACCGACCAAATAACCGTCATCGAGCGATTTTTTCACGAGCTTATGCGAAATCAAATAAATGACCGCAAAGCCGTGACCGATGATCGACTTTAATTCTTTTTCGATGCGTGCTTCAACGATCTCCGGAAGATCGTCGCCGTAAATGGAACGAGCCGTCGCGTAGCTGAGTTCACGGACTTCCTCATCCGCTCCTTCGATCTTCGGCGTATACAATTCGTCTTTAATCGGTTTGACGACGTCAATCATATCTGCGATTTTCAACGAGTTGTCGACGACGATTTCGCGCGCCGTTTCTTCACCTAGAAAATCGAATGCTTCAAGCATTTCATTGGTCGTGCGGAAATGGACTTTTGGCAGTTTGGAGCGATTCAGCGGATTGGCACCGCCTTGCGAGCCGATCAGGACTTGGCGGAATACCGCGTCTGTTTCATCCAAGTAGTGGACGTTCCCTGTTGCCACCAGCGGCTTATCGAGCTTGCGGCTCACTTTGGCCAGCTTGCGGATAATGTCTTCCAAATTCCATTCATCACGAATCAATTCGCGTTCGATCAACGGCTGGTACACTTCTTTCGGGTGTACTTCCAGGTAATCGTAGAACTGGGCGACGCGCTCCACTTCTTCCATCGATTTTTGCATGACTGCTTCGAATACTTCGCCCTTGTCACAGCCGGAGCCGATGAGCAGGCCTTTGCGATGGCGCTGCAACAATGAACGCGGAATGCGCGGCACACGATAGAAATAATTGATATGCGAAGCTGACACGAGCTTGAAGAGGTTTTTTAAGCCTTCCTGGTCTTTTGCCAGCAAAGTGCAATGCGTCGGACGCGAGCGCTTATAGGAATCCCCAGTGCCGACGTAATCATTTAATTGATCGTGGTACAAAATCCCTTTTTCATCTGCTTCTTTCAGCAAATGGGTCAATAAATATGCAGTTGCTTCTGTATCGTAAATGGCGCGGTGATGCTGCGTTAAATCAATATTGAATTTTTTCGCTAAAGTGTTCAGGCGATGATTTTTCAATTCTGGATGGAGCATACGCGCCAATTCGAGCGTATCGATGGTTGCATGTGTTTTATCAATGCCCAGTTTTTTATAGGCGACGTATAAGAAGCCCATATCGAATGAAGCATTGTGCGCGACCATGATGTGGTCGCCTGCCCACTCGTGGTACTCACGGATGACGTCTTCCACTTCCGGCGCATTTTTGACCATGTCATCGGTGATACCGGTCAATTCGATCGTTGTTGAAGATAGTGGATGGTGCGGGTTAGCGAAACGCTCGAATTTCTCGATGATTTGCCCGCCTTTGATTTTCACTGCCGCCAGTTCAATAATGGTATCGTATACGGCAGATAACCCGGTCGTCTCCAAGTCGAACACCACGTACGTTTCTTCGTCGAGCCGCACGTGGCGCTCTTCGTACGCTATCGGCACACCATCATCGACCAAGTTGGCTTCAAGCCCGAAAATCGCTTTGATGCCGTGTTTTTGGCTTGCTGCGTAGGCATCTGGAAATGCCTGCACACCCGCATGATCGGTAACAGCGATTGCCGGATGGCCCCATTTAGCCGCTTGTGCCACCAGTGAATCAATAGAGGACACCCCGTCCATCTGGCTCATCTTCGTGTGCAAATGCAATTCCGCACGTTTAACTTCGGCTGTATCTTTGCGTACAGTCGGATTGATTTCAACCATGTCCTGCGCCATCATGACCAAATCGCGCACAAACGTATCGGTTTGGATCGAGCCGCGCGCTTTTAGCCACATGCCTTTTTTCGCCTGTGCCATCAATTCTGCGTCTTCCTTGTCACGAGAGAACATTTTCACGAGAATCGAATCGGTGTAATCCGTAATTTTCACAGTCAATAAAGAACGCCCGCTGCGGAGCTCCCGCACTTCTGCGTCGAACACGAAGCCCTCGATCGTAACGCGGCGTTCTTCATCGACAATCGACCGGATTTCCACAATGTTTTCATCCGGCTTGATTCCGGTGCCCATTTGGAAAGGCCCTGAAGGCGCACCGTTTTCCTTGCGGTCGGTTTCCCTTTTCTTCATATCGGCTACCGCTTTTTTTGCCATTGCTTCTTCTTCGACTTTGCGTTCGACCATGAACGCTTCATGTGCCGCTTGCTGATCCTCAGCAGACAGCTGAAAATCGATGGAAAACGGCGGAAAGCCGAATTGACGGTATACTGCGCTGAGTTTCTCTGTATATTTGGATTTTAAAGCCATCATTTCGTGTTCGTGGCAGCAATCGACAATGAGCTTGCTGCCGTTCCAGTCGGGCGCTTGTGATAACAGGCGCTCGCGCAGCGGTGGTGCCATGTCTGCCAGTTCATCTACGACTTGCCTCCAATAAGCACCCACTTGCTCTCCTTCCGCCAGCTTGGCGTCAGTTTCTATATGCAACTGCACAGCCGCGATTGACGAAAACTTTGCCTGCAGCCGTTCGCGCAATTGAATAAACAGCTCCAGTGGCAGCACATGCTTCACTTTGACGAGAAATCGCCACGAACGCTCTTTTTTATGGACGGTCATCCGAGTCAATTCCGCATCTTCAAAATACGGCATGTTTACGTCTTCCGTTAACTCCAAATGCTGAAGCAATAATTTAAATCTCATTTTGGCGTCTTGCTCATTTATCATGATTATCCCCTTCGCCATTTATTTCAGAAAAAGAAAGGAAAGTACACATGTACTTTCCTTTTATCATATCAGATTTTTACTTATTTATTGAAATACTCGCGCACTTTGTCGAGCACTTCGTCTTTATGCCACTCGACTGTTTCGTTCGTTTGGCGGATTTTCACTTCCAAGATGCCTTCTGCTGCACGTTTTCCGACCGTTATGCGAATCGGCACACCGATCAAGTCAGCATCTGCAAACTTTACCCCTGCACGTTCTTTACGATCATCAAGCAGCACTTCAAAGCGCTCGCGTTTTAATTGCCCGTAAATTTCGTCGCCTACTTCACGCTGCGCATCGTCTTTGATATTGACCGGCACCACATGAACCTCGTAAGGAGCCACGGCGTTCGGCCATGTAAATCCAGACTCATCTTGGAACTGCTCTGCGACTGCAGCAACAATCCGTGACACGCCGATTCCGTAACAGCCCATAATATAAGGCATCGCTTTTCCTTGGTCGTTTAGGAATGTCGCTTTCATCGGCTCGCTGTAAGTCGTGCCCAGTTTAAAGATATGGCCAACTTCGATGCCTTTGGCGAATTTGATCGTGCCCTCGCCGTCTGGTGATGGATCGCCCTCTTTAACAAAACGTAAGTCGCCGTAAGCTTCAACTGAAAAGTCTTCACCAGGAGTTACATTGATTAAATGAACACCTTCTTCGTTTGCGCCTGCAACGCCATTTACGATCGATTGAACCGCTTTATCAGCGAAAACACGGATACCTTCTGGCAAGCCGACAGGGCCGATCGATCCGATATCGCAAGACAATAAGCCACTTACTTCTTCCGGCGTCGCCATTTCAACAAGCTTGGCGCCTGAAATATGTTTGACTTTCACGTCATTGATTTCATGGTCTCCGCGCGACAACACAACGATCAATTCTTCGTCTGCCTTGAACACAAGAGTTTTGATGCAGTTTTCAGGTGTCGTCTGAAGAAATTCCGCAACTTGGGCGATGGTCTTCTGGTCAGGCGTCGAGACTTTTTCGATCGGGCGTACCGCTTCTTCGGATTTCGGGTAACCCATATTCACCGCTGCCATTTCGATATTGGCGGCATAGGAAGAACTGTCGGAATAAGCGATCGTGTCTTCGCCGATTTCCGACAGCACCATGAACTCATGGTTGTCTTTGCCACCGATAGCGCCTGAATCTGCAATGACGGCACGGAAATTCAAACCGAGACGGCTGAAGATATTGCTATAAGCTTGCATCATATCCATATATGTCGCATCCAGGCTTTCTGTTGTCGCATGGAACGAATAGGCATCTTTCATGAGAAATTCACGTCCGCGCAGCAAACCGAAGCGCGGGCGTTTTTCGTCGCGGAATTTAGACTGGATCTGATAAAGCGTCAGCGGCAGCTTTTTGTACGATTTGATTTCATCGCGCAGCAAGCTCGTAATGACTTCCTCATGGGTTGCGCCAAGCGCGAACTCCCGGTTATTGCGGTCTTTCAAGCGCATCAATTCGTCGCCATAAGAATACCAGCGACCGGTTTCCTGCCATAATTCTGCTTGCTGCAAAGCCGGCATAAACACTTCAGCGCCGTTGATCGCTTCCATTTCTTCGCGGATAATATGCTCCACTTTATGCAAGACCCGTTTGCCGAGCGGCAAAAACGAATAAATCCCACTTGTATTTTGGCGGATAAATCCAGCACGCAGCAATAATTGATGCGATTTCACTTCCGCATCAGCTGGCGTTTCCCGTAAAGTCGGGATAAAGCTCAATGTTTGTCTCATAACCGAATACACCTCAACTGACTATTATTTTATGAACTCTATGTAGCAGAGAAAGGAAAGCGGAATGCCGCTTTCCTCTCACCAATTAAAAGAAAAATCGCTGGATGTCGTTCCAGGTAACAACGATCATCAGCAGCATCAAAAGCATAATGCCGACAAAATGGACCATGCCTTCTTTTTGTTTGTCGACCGGTTTGCCGCGCAGCGCCTCTAGGACAAAGAACATCAAGCGTCCGCCATCGAGTGCTGGCAGGGGCAAGAGATTCATGATCCCTAAGTTGATGCTAAGCATGCCCGCCCAACTCATCAATGTAAAGATGCCATATTGCGCGACTTCTTCCGTCGTTTTGTAAATGCCGACCGGCCCTGATAAGGCATCGATCGTAAATTGACCGGTCACCAGCATGCCAAGCAATCGGAAGATTTCTTTAAACCAAAACACCGTTTGTTCAGCTCCATAAGCGAAAGACCCGAAAAAGTCTTTTTCCACAGGGCTTTGGTACAACACACCGATTACTCCGACTGGCTCGGCAGCCTGCTCGGAAAGTTCGGGCGTGATGGTGAACTCCAGCTGCTCGCCGCCGCGTTCAACTTGGAAATCCAATGCATTTCCGGCATTTCCTTGAACCGATTCGACCAGCTCATCCCAGCTATTGATTGATTGGCCTTCGATTTCAGTGACCACATCGCCGTCTTGCATGCCGGCTTGTTCAGCTGGGCTGTTTTCCGTCACTTCGGAGATGACCGGTTCAAATGTCGGAACGCCTTGCATCATTCCGATTGCAGTAAAAATAAAGAAAGCGAGAATAAAGTTGAAGAGCGGCCCGGCAAAAATCGTCATGAACCGGTTCGGCAAGTTTTTCGCATCGAATGTCCGGTCATGAGGTGCGAGAATCGTTTCGCGCCCGTTCTCTTCCACAACCGCATCACGCGCCACTTTGATGTT
Organism: Planococcus dechangensis; assembly: GCF_042654465.1. NCBI lineage: Bacteria > Bacillati > Bacillota > Bacilli > Caryophanales > Caryophanaceae > Planococcus > Planococcus dechangensis. The sequence continues at coordinate 605,417 of NZ_JBHSGL010000005.1, forward strand.
CACCAATTGCTCGTCTTCATCATAGCCTTTAATGTAGAGCTCTTTTTCTAGGTCGGCTTGTTCTACTTCCAGAAATAAAATATCCGGATACACATGCTTTTGGTTGAGGATGACTTTTTTCGCGAGTCCTTCTTCATTCAGCAACAAGCCGATGCGGTGCCCAGCCTGCAAGTGAATGGCATCCATTTCTTCTCCTGCCATGCGGACATAACCGCCGATTGGCAACAATCTTACCGTATAAAGCGTCTCGCCTCGGGTGATGCCCAATATTTTTGGCCCCATCCCGATAGCGAATTCACGAACAAGAATCCCAGCCCGCTTAGCGAACAGGAAATGGCCCAGCTCGTGGAAAAACACTAATGCGCCGAAAATGATTATGAACGCCAATACTGTTTCCATTTTGAACCCATCCTTCATAAACCTATTCGGTTTTAATCTGTCGCTATTTTAGCATGTTTTCGACTGTTTTTCTTGTTTGGGAATCCACTGCGAGAATTGTCCCGAGGTCCGGGGCAGCAATAGAGCTGTGTGCCTCCATCGCCCGTTCGATAAAATCTTCGATCTGCAAAAATCCGATTTGGCGATTCAAGAACATCGCCACAGCCTGTTCATTGGCCGCATTCAAAACGGTGGTCATCGTTCCGCCTTCCCGTCCTGCATCAAATGCCAATTTTAAAGCGTGGAAACGGTCATAATCCATCTCACGGAAGTTCAATTGCGCAATCTCCGCCAAATCCAATCGTTTTGCGTCGGCTCGGGGCAGGCGATCCGGGTAGGACAGTGCATATTGGATTGGCACCCGCATGTCAGGCGTGCCAAGCTGAGCCATTACACTCGTATCTTGGAATTCCACCATGGAGTGAATGATGCTCTCGCGGTGCAATAAGACATCGATATCTTCGTAAGCAAAATCGAACAAGACGTGTGCTTCAATGACTTCAAGCCCTTTATTGAGCATGGTCGCCGAATCGATGGTGATTTTCGATCCCATTGACCAGTTCGGGTGGTTGAGTGCATCTTCTACCGTGACGTTTTTCAGTTCGGCGCGCGTTTTGTCGCGGAAACTGCCGCCTGAAGCCGTTAGGATCAAACGGCTCGCCTGCTCGAGTTTCTCTCCATTCAATGCCTGGAATAGCGCCGAATGCTCGCTATCGACCGGCAGGATGTCCGCCCCGTATTTCTTGGCGCTTTGCATGACTAGGTGTCCTGCTGTCACCAAGGTTTCCTTGTTGGCGATGGCGATTGTACGGCCTAATTTAATTGCTTCCAAAGTCGGTTCAAGGCCGACACTGCCGATGACCGCATTGACCAATACGTCCGCATCATAAGTTGCCGCATCGATCAAGCCTTGATGCCCATGGGCAAATTGAGTTTTCGGAAATTCTTTTTGCAATTGCTCCGCATCCTGGGCAGACTGCACACAAACGATTTCGGGAAGGAATTCCAAAATGAATTTCCGCGTGATTTCCATGTTTTTACCGGCTGAAAATCCGATAAGAGAAAACTGTTCCGGATGTTCCCGGATAATATCCGCTGTTTGGACACCAATCGAACCGGTCGCTCCAAGCAAAATGATTTTTTTCATCTATCCAACAATCCTCTCTTAAATGAAATGAAGAAAATGCAATAACGGCATGACAAACAGGATGCTGTCAAAGCGGTCCAGTATGCCGCCATGTCCCGGCAAAATCTTCCCTGAATCTTTTACGTTGAAATGGCGCTTGAGTGCGGATTCCACCAAATCACCCAATTGCCCGAAAATCGAAGCAGCAATGGCTACGATGATGACAACAACCATCGACTGCTCCATGCCCGCAAAATAAGCGAAAACGACTCCGATGCCTACTGCCCAAATAATGCCCCCGACAAATCCCTCAATCGTTTTATTCGGTGAAATTTCAGGCCATAGTTTGCGTTTCCCGATTTTGCGCCCCGTAAAATACGCCCCCGAATCGGTGAACCAGACGACCAGCAATGCAAATATCAAAACGGCAAGACCGGATTCGCGCGTCTCGATCAAATAATAAAATCCAAGCCCTACATATAAAGAACCAAGTATGGCAAATGCAGCGTCATCAAAAGTGAAACTGTTTTTGACGACGACAGTATGTATTAGCAATAAAATGACCGCCATAAAGGCGAATTCCACTTTAGCATAGCCCGTCCATTCAAATACTTGCTGTGACCATTCCCCAGGGAGCATAAAAGCATAGAGCGCCAACAGAGAAATAAGGCCGGGCACACTCATGAGGCTCCGGCCTTTCATCTTCAGAAGTTCCTGAAAACCGATCGTGGCAAGGACATATACCATCACCATGAATGGTATGCCGCCAAGTATGACAAATGGAATAAATAAAGCTGCTGCTATCGCTCCAGTAATGATACGCTGCTTCAATTCGCTTCTTCCCCCTTCAACCCACCGTACCGCCTATTGCGCTTCTGGTACACCTCAAATGCTTCCAGTAAACAATCTTCATTGAAATCCGGCCATAAAGTGTCGGTAAACCAAAATTCCGTATAAGCCAATTGCCATAGCATGAAATTGCTCAAGCGCACTTCTCCGCTTGTCCGAATCAAGAGATCCGGTTCCGGCAGCTCTTTTGTCATTAGGCGGCCAGTGATCATTTCTTCTGAAATGTCCTCCGGCTCCAATTCTCCTGCTTGGACTAACGAAGCCAAATTCTTCACCGCATCGACGATTTCCGCACGGCTTCCATAATTCAATGCGAAGTTCAAAACTAAGCCTGTGTTATGTTTTGTCGCTTCTTTAGCTTTTTGTACCGCTTGTATCGTGTGGGCGGGCAGATTATCCACATAGCCCATCATCTCCACGCGAACATTTTCTTCGATCAGTTCAGGCAGGAAATTGGATAAAAACTCTTCCGGCAAACGCATGAGAAAATCGACTTCCATTTTTGGCCGCTTCCAGTTTTCTGTTGAAAATGCATATAAAGTCAGCACATCCACTCCCAAATGACTTGAGAGCTTGGTGATTTTCCGGACCGTTTTCATTCCTTCGTGATGGCCAGCAACTCGCGGCATTGAGCGTTTTTTTGCCCAGCGCCCATTGCCGTCCATGATGATTGCCACGTGCGAAGGTACACCCGCGCCAGCAACAGCCATGGCACGCTCGCCGTATTCCACGATTATCGGCTCTATATTTCTCTTTAATAGTTTATTGAACATAATTAATCCTCCACCTGTAACCAATCGGCATGTCTATTGCTTATCATATCAAAAAAACGTGCATTGTGCGTGAACTTTCCAGGCACTTCCGAAATTTTGGCATGAAAAAAGCGTCCTGTAAAACAGGACGCCGTAGAACAGATGAAGTTCGCTTAAACTGCCATAATCTCTGTTTCTTTCTCTTTGACCATATCATCGATCTTTGTGATATGGGAATTTGTCATGTCTTGCACATCATCTGAATAACCGCGCAGATCATCGACTGTGATTTCGCTTTTCTTCTCAAGTTTTTTCAAATCGTCGTTAGCGTCGCGGCGAATGTTACGGATGACCACTTTTGCCTCTTCCGCTTCCTTCTTCACTTGCTTGACCAAATCCTTGCGGCGTTCTTCAGTCAAAGCTGGAACTGCAAGGCGGATGACATTCCCGTCACTTGAAGGGCTTAAGCCTAGATCTGATTTTTGGATTGCTTTTTCGATTTCTCCCAATACCGTTTTATCGTATGGCTGAATCATGATCAAACGCGCTTCCGGTACTGAAATCCCGGCAACTTGGTTGATCGGTGTTGGCGCTCCATAATACTCGACCGTGATTTTGTCGAGCAGTGAAGGCGTTGCACGCCCTGCACGGATAGCAGCCAAATCACGCGAGAACGCTTGAATGGCATTGCTCATTTTCGTTTTCGTGTCATTCATGATAGATTTCGGCATTATATCGTTCTCCTCACTACTGTTCCGATTTTTTCACCCAGAACAGCTCGTTTTATATTTCCTTTTTCCATTATAGAGAATACTACGAGTGGAATATCATTGTCCATGCATAATGTGGAAGCGGTCGAGTCCATAACTTGAAGCCCTTGCTGGATGACATCGAAGTAGGAAAGTTCATCATACTTGATCGCATCTGCATCCGTTTTCGGATCAGCAGAATAAACACCATCGACGTTGTTCTTCGCCATCAAGATGACATCTGCCTCAATTTCGGCTGCACGCAAAGCCGCTGTCGTATCCGTTGAGAAATATGGATTTCCGGTTCCTGCAGAGAAAATCACGACGCGTTTTTTCTCCAGATGGCGAATCGCTCTTCTGCGGATATACGGTTCAGCTACTTGACGCATTTCGATCGAAGACAGTACACGCGTTTCCACGTCTTGCTTCTCGAGTGAATCCTGCAAGGCAAGTGAGTTCATGACCGTTGCCAGCATTCCCATGTAATCAGCCGTTGCGCGGTCCATGCCCATTTCAGAGCCGACTTTGCCTCTCCAAATATTTCCTCCACCAACTACTACCGCAACTTCTACACCAAGCTCAACAATTTCTTTCACTTGCGCTGCGACAGATTTGATGATGTCAGGGGAAAGACCGAAACCTTGTCCGCCTGCCATTGCTTCTCCACTTAATTTTAGTACAATGCGTTTATATTTTGGAACACTCATCGGTACCCTCCGTTACACGTTTATTGAAAAACAGGGAACACAACATTGTGTTCCCTGGATGATTCATATAAATGTTAGATTATTTTTTGTTGACTTGGCTCATAACTTCATCAGCGAAATTGTCTTCGCGTTTTTCGATGCCTTCGCCAACTTCGTAACGGATAAACTCTTTAACTGTTCCGCCAACAGATGCAGCGAATTCGCGGACTTTCTGGTCAGAGTTCTTAACGAAAGCTTGGTCTAGCAAGCAGACGTCTTCAAAGTATTTGCCAAGACGGCCTTCAACCATTTTTTCAACGATTTTAGCTGGCTTGCCTTCGTTCAATGCTTGCTCAGTCAATACTTTGCGCTCGCGCTCTACTTCGTCAGCAGACACTTCGTCGCGTGAAATGTATTGCGGGTTAAGTGCAGCGATGTGCATAGCGATGTCGCGTGCAGCTTGTGAATCGGAAGAACCTTCCAAAAGAACGAGAACACCGATGCGGCCGCCCATGTGCAAATAAGGGCCGAAAGCGTCGTTGTCTGACTTCGTACGGATCTCGTAACGGCGCAATGTAATTTTTTCGCCGATTTTTGCGATCGCATTTGAAATGTGGTCTGCTACAGTCAAACCGTTCGACATTGTAGAAGCATTCGCCTCTTCAACAGAAGCTGGTTTAGTCGAAAGCAAATGTTCGCCGATTTCTTTAACCAAAGTTTGGAAACCTTCGTTTTTAGCGACAAAATCCGTTTCAGCGTTTACTTCGTAGAGAACTGCTTCGTTGCCTTCAACAAGAATCGAAGTGATTCCTTCTGCAGCGATGCGGTCCGCTTTTTTAGATGCGCTCGCCAATCCTTTTTCGCGAAGGAAATCTAGAGCCGCTTCCATATTGCCATCAGTTTCTACCAATGCTTTTTTGCAATCCATCATACCTGCGCCTGTTTTTCCGCGCAATTCTTTAACCATCTGGGCTGTTACTGCCATGATTAAATTCCTCCTTCATGTTGTCTGTGTTTTCTCAAAAAAAGGTGATAAGTGGGGTTGGCCGCTTATCACCTGTAGTCTTTGCGAATTACTCAGCAGTTTCTGCTGCAGCTACTTCGTCTTCTTCCGGCTTAGACTCAAGAAGAGCATCTGCCATTTTACCAGTCAAGAGTTTGACCGCGCGGATAGCATCATCGTTTGCAGGAATTACGTAATCGATTTCGTCCGGGTCGCAGTTTGTATCAACGATACCTACGATTGGAATGTTCAATTTCATAGCTTCTGCTACTGCAATGCGCTCTTTACGTGGGTCGACTACGAACATTACGTCCGGTAGACCGTTCATGTCACGGATACCGCCTAGGAATTTATCCAAGCGTTCGTGTTGTTTTTTCAATTGAACTACTTCTTTCTTCGGAAGAACTTCGAAAGTGCCGTCTTCTTCCATACGCTCGATCTGCTTCATGCGGTTAACACGCTTTTGGATCGTGCCGAAGTTAGTAAGTGTTCCACCCAACCAACGTTGGTTAATGTAGTAGTTGCCAGAACGTTCTGCTTCTTCTTTGATCGCGTCCTGTGCTTGTTTTTTTGTTCCTACGAACAAAACTTTTCCGCCTTCTTCGCCCACTTGCTTCATGAAGTTATAAGCTTCCTCAAGTTTGCGGACCGTTTTTTGAAGGTCGATGATGTAGATGCCGTTACGTTCCACGAAAATATATTTTTTCATTTTCGGGTTCCAGCGGCGAGTCTGGTGGCCAAAGTGTACACCAGCTTCAAGCAATTGTTTCATTGAGATTACTGCCATGATGTGTTCCTCCTAATAGGTTTTTGTTTACCTCCGCATTTTTCCCTTCTGAGCCGTTACCTTGAACAGGCACCCACGGAACAGATCGAAATGCGTGTGTATTTAACACCATTTGAAATTATACCACGCATCGACTTGTGCCTGCAACTGATATTTGTAAAAACAGCAAATCGGTTTGAGTGTATTACTCCCGCAATGCATAAACTTGTTTTCAGGAACGCAAAAGCCGCCCTGGAACTAATGGATAGTCCAGGGCGGCCTAAAGGATTAATTCATTTTCAATTGTTCAAGTTCTGCAAGGAATTTCGTATTCAATACTTTGATATACGTTCCTTTCATGCCGAGTGAACGGGATTCGATAACGCCTGCACTTTCAAGTTTACGGAGTGCATTGACGATAACCGAACGAGTAATGCCGACACGGTCTGCAATTTTTGAAGCGACGAGCAACCCTTCGTTGCCATCGAGTTCTTCAAAAATGTGTTCAATCGCTTCAAGTTCGCTGTAAGACAATGAGCTAATTGCCATTTGTACAACAGCTTTGCTGCGTGCTTCCTCTTCGATGCGGTCGCCTTTTTCACGGAGGATCTCCATGCCAACAACAGTTGCGCCGTATTCTCCAAGAATCAAATCATCATCGCCGAATTGCTCGTTGACGCGACCTAATAGCAAAGTGCCAAGGCGCTCGCCGCCGCCGATAATCGGAACGATTGTAGTCAAGCCGTTTTTAAACAGTTCACGCTCTTCTACAGGGAAGATTGTATGCTCGCTGCTGACATCCATGTTAGCGGATGTTTCTGTAACGTTTGAAAGGTTTTGCGTGTATTCGATCGGGAATTGGCGTTCTTCGAGCATGTTTTTCATGCGCTCGTTTTCAATCTGCTGATTGACAGCATAGCCAAGGACTTTTCCTTTGCGGCTGACGACAAAGACATTTGCTTCGATGACTTCGCTCAATGTTTCAGCCATATCCTTGAAATTGACCGGCTTGCCGGCTGCTGCTTGCAGCATAGAGTTAATGCGTCTTGTTTTTCCTAATAAATTCATAATAATGAACCTCCTACATGATTCGTACGTATTTCGCACCGTTTATTCAATATTCTAAAGGTTTTTACACTTTAATGATACCTAAACGCCTTGCTTTATAAAATAAATTGTGACAAATCTTTGTTCTTCGCCACATTTTCAAGCTTTTCGTTGACGTATTGAGGCGTGATATCAATTTGGGCTGGAGAAATCTCAGAAGCTTCGAATGACAAGTCTTCCAGTAACCGTTCTAATATTGTATGAAGCCGGCGAGCGCCGATATTATCCGTCTGTTGATTTACTTCATAAGCAATTTCCGCAAGTCTGACGATTGACGCATCAGTAAAGTGTACCACAACTCCCTCTGTTTCGAGAAGCGCTTTATATTGGTTTAGCAAGGAATGTTTCGGTTCCGTCAAGATTTTCACGAAATCATCGACCTCGAGCTTAGTCAACTCGACGCGGATCGGGAAACGTCCCTGGAGCTCAGGGATTAGATCTGAAGGCTTCGACATATGAAAAGCACCAGCTGCGACAAACAGCACATAGTCTGTTTTCATGGCGCCGTATTTGGTCGATACAGTTGATCCCTCGACAATCGGCAGGATGTCCCGCTGTACACCTTCTCTGGAAACATCAGCCGAAGAAGTCGAACTCTTGCTAGCGATCTTGTCCATTTCATCGATAAAGATGATGCCATGCTGCTCAGCTCTCCGAATTGCTTCTGCTGAAATCTCTTCACTGTCGACCAGCTTTTCCGATTCTTCCGCCGTCAACACGCGACGTGCGTCTTTTACTTGCATCTTGCGCTTCTTCTTTTTCTTCGGCATGAGTGAAGACAAAGCATCCTGCATATTCTCACCCATCTGTTCCATTCCAGAACCTTGGAACGCATCAAACATCGAAGCCGTGTTTTCCGTCACCTCGACCGTGACCCACTCGTCTTCAAGTTTGCCGGCCTTCAAATCGCCCGCAATTTCACGGCGTTTGACGCGCACTTCCACTTCAGCGGTCGGATCTTCCTCTTCTTGTTCCTGTTTTTGGCCGAACAGCATTTCAAGCGGATTCTGGGCATTTTGCTTTTTCTTCAATGAGGGTGCCAATAGCTTGACGATGCGGTCATTTGCCGCTGCTTGTGCACGCTCTTTCACCGCTTCGTATTTTTCTTCTTTGACGATGCGCACGGACGCTTCGACCAGATCACGGACCATCGACTCGACGTCCCTCCCGACATAGCCCACTTCCGTAAATTTCGTCGCTTCGACTTTGATGAACGGCGCCCCCGTCAACTTGGCGATGCGCCGTGCAATTTCAGTTTTCCCGACACCGGTCGGGCCGATCATCAAAATGTTCTTCGGGATGACTTCGTCCTGCATTTCTTCATTCAGGCGGCTGCGGCGATAGCGGTTGCGGAGCGCTATCGCTATCGAGCGCTTGGCATCTTTTTGCCCGACGATAAACCGGTCCAAATGGTCAGTGATCTGCCGCGGGGTCAAATCGTTCTGTGGTTTCATCATGACAACTCCTCCATAATGATTTGGTGATTCGTATAGACGCAAATATCCGCTGCCGTTTCAAGGGCCGACTGGGCGATTTCGCCTGCCGTCATTTGTTCGCCGGCATATTTTTTCAATGCCCTTCCAGCTGCGAGTGCATAATTTCCACCAGAGCCAATCGCGAGTATCCCATCATCCGGTTCGATGACTTCCCCGGTTCCTGAGACGAGCAAAAGTTCATCTTTGTTCATGACGATGAGCATCGCTTCGAGCTGGCGCAGCATTTTGTCTCCGCGCCATTGCTTCGCGAGCTCTACGGATGCACGCTGAAGGTTGCCGTTAAATTCTGTCAGTTTGCCTTCAAACATCTCAAACAATGTAAATGCATCAGCGACCGATCCGGCAAAGCCGGTCAGCACTTCGTTGTTGTAAAGCCTGCGGACTTTTTTTGCGGTATGTTTCATGACGACCGCATTGCCGAACGTCACTTGTCCGTCCCCTGCCATCGCTGATTTGCCTTTATGCTTTACTGCAAAGATCGTAGTGGCATGAAATTCCTGCATGGTTTGGTCTCCTCCCTATGCCCGTGGATGGGCCTTTAAATACGTATTGCGTAAATGGTCTTTCGTAACATGCGTATAGACTTGCGTGGAACTAAGATGCGCATGGCCAAGTAATTCCTGTACGGTGCGCATATCCGCGCCGTTATTCAATAAGTGTGTGGCAAACGTATGGCGGATCATGTGCGGGTAGATCGATGAGTTGAGCGATGCCTTTTTCATGCATTCATTCAAGATATGGCGGATGCCACGGTCAGTAACCCCATCCCCGCGGCTGTTGACAAACAGCATCGAATGTTCTTTCGACTTCATCAACCTTGGACGGGCACCGTCGATATAAAGTTCCAAGGCATCGTGTGCAAACTGGCCATAGGGGATATAGCGCTCTTTCCTGCCTTTACCTAGCACTTTGACGATGTTCATATGGCGGTCCAAGTCTTTCATCTGGATCGACACGCATTCGCTAACACGCATACCGGTCGCATACAAAAGTTCCAACAACGCACGGTTGCGAAGAGACAGCGCATCTTCTCCAACTAGCGAAGCGAATAACTGTTCCAGTTCTTCTTCATAGAAAAACTGCGGCAGCCGCTCTTCTTTTTTCGGATGGAACAGTGAACGGAACGCCACTTCGCTCAAGCCGAATTCGCGGTTGCCGTATCGGAAAAATGAGCGGATCGCCGAAATCTTACGGGAAATCGATGTCCGGGACAATTCTGTGGCGTATAGTTTTGTTACGTAATTGCGGGCATGCAAGTATTCTACCTCTTGCAGGTCAGCGACACTTTCTTCTTCCAAAAACAGAAAAAAACCCTCCAGATCCTGACGGTACTGGTGGACAGTGTGCGTGGAATAATTTTTCTCCAACTGGATATAAGTCATGTATGATTCGAGCATTTGTTCTTTGATCATCTGGCATGCCGCCTTTCAGGCAATTGAAAAAGCCTCTAAAGTATACCAATACTTAGAGGCTTTTTTCAATTAAACCGTCACTGAATTCATATAATTTTGAATTGATTCCAGCGCCCGGTTGGCATGGCGCTCCGCACGCTCCTGCTTCGATCTAATGCGCTCCCCAAGGTCCGGGAACAAACCGAAGTTGATGTTCATCGGTTGGAAGTTCTTGCTATCCGCTTCTGTAATATAGCGGGCCATGCTCCCTAGCGCTGTCTCGGCCGGCAAGACAAGCGGTTCTTCCCCAAGTGCAAGCTTCGCAGCATTGATGCCCGCTAGCAATCCGCTTCCGGCAGATTCCACATAGCCTTCAACACCGGTCATTTGGCCAGCAAAGAAAATATTGGGGTCGGCTTTCAACTGATACGTCGGCTTCAAAACGTTCGGCGAGTTGATGAACGTATTACGGTGCATGACACCGTAACGCACGATTTCGACGTTTTCAAGCCCTGGGATCATGCGCAGGATTTCTTTTTGCGCTCCCCATTTGAGATGCGTTTGGAAACCGACGATGTTGTACAGTGTACCGGCCGCATCGTCTTGGCGCAATTGGACAACAGCATATGGACGTTCGCCGGTTTTTGGATCTTCTAAACCGACTGGCTTCATCGGCCCGAATGTCAAGGTTTTATCGCCTCTCGCCGCCATTACTTCAACCGGCATGCAGCCTTCGAAATAGATCTCCTTCTCGAATTCCTTGAGCGGCACGACTTCCGCTTCAACTAGCGCGGTATGGAAGCGGCGGAATTCTTCTTCCGTCATCGGGCAATTCAAGTAGGCGGCTTCGCCTTTATCGTAACGGGATTTTAAATAGACTTTATCCATATCAATGCTGTCTTTTTCGACGATCGGCGCAGCCGCATCGTAGAAATAGAGGTATTCTTCCCCAGTCAACTTGCGGATTTCCTCGGCAAGCGCCGGTGATGTCAAGGGCCCTGTCGCAATGATCGTGATGCCTTCCGGAATTTCCGTCACTTCCTCGTTGATCACTTCAACGAGTGGGTGATTGCGGACGTTCTCCGTAACAGTTCCGGCAAACTCGTGGCGGTCAACGGCGAGTGCCCCGCCTGCAGGAACCGATGCTTGGTCCGCTGCGCTGATGATGACAGAATCGAGCTTGCGCATTTCTTCTTTGATGACGCCGACAGCATTGGTCAAGGAATTGGCGCGCAGCGAATTGCTGCATACCAGTTCCGCAAATTTATCCGTATGGTGCGCTGGAGTTTGTTTGACCGGACGCATTTCATAAAGCCTTACGTTGACGCCGCGTTTGGCGATCTGCCACGCAGCTTCGCTTCCTGCCAGTCCGGCACCGATAACATTCACAATTTTTGTCATGATTAAACACCTCGATTAATTATTGAACTTCTTCTTTGTAGTCACATGCTGTGCAATTGATTTGCACGCCTTTTTTCACTTTCTTTTCGACCATCAAACTGCTGCATTTCGGGCATGGCCGCTCAATCGGTTTGTCCCACGAAACGAATTCACATTCCGGATAGCGCTCACAGCCGTAAAATACGCGGCGCTTCTTGCTTTTCCGTTCGACGATCTCGCCTTCTTTACAAGTCGGGCATTTGACGCCGATGTGCTTAACGATCGCTTTCGTATTGCGGCATTCCGGGAAATTGCTGCACGCCATGAATTTTCCGTAGCGTCCGAGCTTAAAGACCATCGGGGAACCGCACAGTTCGCAATCTTCCCCCGCCGGTTCATCTTTAATTTGGACTTTCTCCATTTCGTTTTCCGCTACTTCCAAGTCTTTCGCAAATTCTTTATAGAAGGCGTCGATGATAGCGCGCCAATCCGCTTCGCTTTCTTCTACACTGTCAAGGTCATGTTCCATTTTTGCCGTGAACTCGATATTGAGAATGTCCGGGAAGAATTCATGAACCAGTTGATGCACGATTTCGCCAAGTTCTGTCGGAATAAAGCGCTTGGCATCCAATGCGACATAGCCGCGTTTTTGGATGGTATCCAAGGTCGGAGCATAAGTCGACGGGCGTCCTATTCCGAGCTCTTCTAGTGTCCGCACGAGTCGTGCTTCCGTATAACGCGGAGGCGGTTGCGTGAAATGCTGATTCGGCGTAATCTCTACGGCCTTCACTTTATCGCCTTCCGTCATTTCTGGCAAAATATTGTCTTTTTCTTCAACTTTATCGTCTGTTCCTTCAATATAAAGTTTCATAAATCCCGGAAACTTTACTTGTGAACCGTTTGCACGGAAAATCGCTTCACCGTTTTGCAGCTCAGCCATTACGGTATCGAGTACTGCCGGCGCCATCTGGCTCGCAACAAAGCGATCCCAGATCAATTTATACAAGCGGTGAAGGTCACGCGATAAAATCGCTTTCATGGATTCCGGTGTGCGGTGGACGCTCGTTGGACGCACCGCTTCATGGGCATCCTGAGATTTTTGCGATTGCTTGGCCGCAGCCTTTTGCGTTACGTATTCGTTTCCGTATTTATCGACTATAAACTCAATTGTATCCTGTTTCGCCGTGTCGGAAATTCGTGTAGAGTCTGTCCGCATATAGGTGATCAAACCTGTCACGCCTTCTTTGCCGACAGCTATCCCTTCATAAAGCTGTTGGGCCAGCATCATCGTTTTCTTGGCGCGGAAATTCAATTTCCTTGCGGCTTCCTGCTGGAGAGATGAGGTGGTGAAAGAAGGGGATGGATTGCGTTTGCGTTCTTTCTTCACGACGCTCTTGACGAGGAAATCCTTGCCTTTCATCGTTGCCATGACAGCTTTGACATCTTCTTCATTGGAAAGTTTTAATTTCTTTTCCGGCGTCCCGTAAAATTGGGCTTCGAATTGCTTTTTTGCTTTTTCGAATTGTCCCGTAATTGACCAGTATTCTTCCGGTTCGAAACTTTTGATTTCATTTTCACGGTCGATGACCAAACGCAACGCGACAGATTGCACACGACCGGCGGATAAACCTTTTTTTACTTTTTTCCACAAAATCGGGCTGATGCTATATCCGACTAAACGGTCGAGAATTCGGCGCGCCTGTTGGGCATCCACCAAATCCATGTCCAATTTGCGCGGATGCTTGAACGCATCTTTCACAGCATCTTTTGTAATTTCGTTGAATACAACTCGGCAATCCGATTCAATATCAACACCTAGTGCGTTCGCTAAATGCCACGCGATCGCTTCTCCTTCTCTGTCGGGGTCAGCCGCGAGAAAGACTTTCTTCGCTTTTTTCGCTTCTTTTTTTAATTCCTGCAAAATAGGGCCTTTTCCGCGGATTGTTATATAACGGGGTTCATAGTTATTTTCAACATCCACACCCATTTGGCTGCGCGGCAAATCGCGCAAATGGCCAAGTGAAGCTTTTACTTTATACTTTTTTCCCAAATACCGTTCAATTGTCTTCGCCTTGGCGGGCGACTCGACAATTACCAAAAAATCAGCCATCGATACTCCTCCTCATAGAGGTTTCTTCAAATTGTGTAAAGAATCACCTGATGCAAAATGTATAACAGTTTATGGCCGATTGCAAGGTATTTCGTCGAATTGCCTTTCTTCAGCTTCTCAATTGGCGGTATTCCTCAAGCACTTGAGAGCCGTTCCAGACAGGTTTTGCCCCTTCTGCAATTAATTTATGCGGGCCTTCCGAAAGAGGGGAAAAGATATCCCCCGGCACTGCAAACACATCCTTTCCGTGATCCAAGGCGTGTTCAATGGTGCTCAGCGTTCCGCTTTTCACTTCTGCCTGCGTGACGATGATGCCTTGTGACAACCCGCTGATAATGCGGTTGCGCATAGGAAAATTCCATTTTTGCGGCGTCATATAAGGCGGATATTCACTGAGCAGCAAATGGGTTTCTTCTATTAAAGAATACAATGGCTCGTTACTTTTAGGATAGCGGTGCAAAAAACCACTGCCGATGACCGCGATGGTTTTGCCGCCAGAATCGATGGTGTGGCGATGCGCCATTGCATCGGCTCCTTTCGCTAAGCCGCTGACGATGACGAATCCTTCTGCAAGCAGCGGCGGCAGCAATTCTTGAATGGCCCGGTCCGAGTAATATTGCGCTTTCCTGGAGCCGATGATGGCTATTTTTTCCCGGGCTTTCAATAGTTCTGGGTTGCCTTTTAAATATAGGATGGCTGGTGGATCGATCATTTCCAGCAAAGAACTCGGGTAGAGGGGGTCGAAACACGTGACGATGTGGATGTGGCTTTTTTCGTAGATAGCGTGGAAGGGGGCGTTCATATGGTGTAGGTACGATTGCTTCAACAAACTCGCTTTGTGAAGCGGGAGCTGCAGTTGCTGCGCCATGTCTATGGCACTTCGGCGATGCAGAAATTCCAGTTCGGGGTCCTCTTTGAGTATGGGCATTAAGCGATTCAACGGCTTTGGGTAAACGTAATGCAGTGCCAACAGCCGTTGTATGGATTGTTTGTTCATGTCATTCCTCCTTTAGATTTGCTTTGGCGCATATAACGAGTGCACCTGTCTATTATCATAAAGTTTACAGACCGATCCGTAAATATTTTTAAAAGCGGATCTCCCCTTTGTGTCGGTGTGTATAACGTTTGTCATAATGGTCGTGGAATTGGCGGATTGCGGCTAACTCTTCTTCTCCTTGCGCTTCTTTTTCAAGCGACTGAAAAATAATGCGTACAAAATTCCCTCGGCGTTGTTGGCGCATTTCCTCATCATCCATCATATTCCGGAATACGCTCAATTCAATATCTTTCAATACAACTGAGAAATAGTCGCTATAGCGAATCAATTCTGGAATGCTATCTGGCGCATCTTCTTCCAATTCTTCATAGCAAATAAACCAAACAGCATATTGCTTTTGGAGCTGTCGTGCTTCTCGGAGAATAGGGTGCGGCGCTTTTACTGTATCTTTCAATATGCCATTGGAAAAGTCGAGATACCAGAAAAAAGCTTCCAGCAGCTCTTTTTTCCCTCCCTTCATTTGTTCAGTCAACTCACGGAGATGGCCGAGCGCATCATGACGGTCGTAAGGCGGATTGTCAAGGCCCAGGCTATAATCGTAAAACTTTTTTAGGAGCTTTTCGCTGTCGATGGTTTCAAACGGATCCACTCCTAGTATGCCCAATTGATAAAAGCTCATCAGCTCCGGCAGCAACGGGGCTACAAATTCATCCCGAATTTTTTGCTCTTGAGTAATGTCGGTCATTTTTTTGGTTCTTTTTTTCGCGATAGCAAATCCCGAAACTGCAGCAATAGCTGTGGCCGCGATTCCTATCATCCATTCTACTTCCATGCCACAACCCCCTAGTCCGCCCATTGCGGCTAGTTTTATTATAGATCAGCAAAACTGAAAACGGCTATCGCCGGCTCAATTTTGCGATGATTTTTGAAAATAAAAAAACCTTGAAGCATCGAAATGCTTCAAGGTTTTTGTAATCAATGTGTTTTACAAGCGTCGTACAAGCCTTTTTCTTTAATCACTTTGATCAAAGTTTCACCGATTACAGATGGAGTATCTGCAACTTCGATGCCAGCTTCGTTCATTGCTTTAATCTTATCAGCTGCTGTACCTTTACCGCCGGAAATGATCGCACCGGCATGGCCCATACGTTTTCCTTCCGGTGCAGTTTGCCCACCGATAAATCCTACTACAGGTTTAGTCATGTTCGCTTTAACCCACTCAGCAGCTTCTTCTTCAGCTGTTCCGCCGATTTCACCGATCATAACGACTGCGTAAGTATCTTCATCTTCGTTGAATTCCTTCAATACGTCGATAAAGTTTGTGCCGTTTACTGGGTCTCCGCCGATACCGACAGCTGTCGACTGGCCAATGCCCTCTTCAGACAATTGGTGAGTCGCTTCATACGTCAATGTACCTGAACGTGAAACAACGCCAACATGCCCTTTTTTGTGAATGTATCCAGGCATGATGCCGATTTTACATTCGTCAGGAGTGATAACACCCGGGCAGTTCGGTCCAACAAGACGTGTTTTCTTGCCTTCCATGTAACGCTTCACTTTGACCATATCAAGTACCGGGATATGCTCAGTGATGCAGATAGCCATGTCAAGTTCAGCTTCGACAGCTTCAAGAATTGCATCGGCCGCGAAAGGAGCCGGTACATAAATAACAGATACATTTGCCCCTGTAGCTTTTACTGCATCTTCTACAGTATTGAAGACAGGTACGCCTTCAGCTTCAGTTCCGCCTTTACCTGGTGTTACACCCGCAACGATTTTCGTTCCGTATTCAAGCATTTGCTTTGTATGGAAAAGGGCAGTTGACCCTGTAATTCCCTGTACAAGCACTTTTGTGTCTTTATTAATGTATACACTCATTTTTGTCCCTGCCCTTCTTTAGCCTACAAGTTCTACGATCTGTTTAGCGCCGTCTGCCATAGTCCCGGCAGCCACAATGTTAAGACCTGATTCGTTCAGCAGTTTTTTACCGATTTCTACATTGGTGCCTTCAAGGCGAACAACCAAAGGTACATCCAGGCTTACTTCTTTAGCAGCTTGGATAACACCTTCTGCGATGATATCGCACTTCATGATCCCGCCGAAAATGTTAACGAAGATTCCTTTGACATTCTTATCAGAAAGAATGATTTTGAATGCTTCCGTTACTTTCTCAGCGGTCGCACCGCCCCCAACGTCAAGGAAGTTAGCGGGTGTTCCGCCGTAGTAGTTGATCGTATCCATCGTTGCCATAGCAAGTCCGGCGCCGTTAACCATACAGCCGATGTTCCCATCCAAAGAAATATAGCTCAAGTCATACTTGGAAGCTTCAATCTCTTTTGAATCCTCTTCGTCGAAATCGCGAAGTTCCACAATGTCTTTGTGGCGGTAAAGAGCGTTTTCATCAAAATCGAATTTTGCATCAAGCGCTAGAATATTGCCGTCGCCAGTTTCTACCAACGGGTTGATTTCAACGATTGAAGCGTCTTTCTCGATGAACACAGTGTAAAGGCCAAGCATGAATTTCGCCGCTTTGTTGACAAGCTTCGGCGGAATGTTCATGTTGAAAGCCATACGGCGTGCCTGGAAGCCAGTCAAACCGATCACTGGGTCGATAACTTCTTTGAAGATTTTTTCAGGAGTGTTCTCGGATACTTCCTCGATATCGACTCCACCTTCTTCAGAACCCATAAGAGTGACGCGTGAAGTTTGGCGGTCAAGCACCAATCCGACATAATATTCCTTCTTGATGTCAGATCCTTCTTCGATCAACAGGCGTTTGATTTCTTTGCCTTCTGGACCTGTTTGGTGAGTCACAAGAACTTTGCCTAAAAGTTCCTTCGCGTAAGAACGGACTTCATCCAGGTTTTTAGCGATTTTGACACCGCCGGCTTTGCCTCGTCCACCTGCGTGGATTTGTGCTTTTACCACGACAACATCCGTACTCAGTTCTTTAGCTGCCTTTACTGCTTCTTCCGGAGAAAAAGCAACGGTGCCGTAAGAAACTGCTACGCCGTATTGTCTGAGGAGTTCTTTTCCTTGATATTCATGGATATTCATCTGTCATCCTCCAATCAAACATCTGTCTCTTAATTTTATTGCCTCTACCATTGTATTAAAGTTGCCACAGAATGTCCACAGCTTACAGCCAACCTGCTCAAAACATCGAATTTTCCGTCTCTTAAGGTCTGTTAACCATCGATTTTACTGGTTCGAACGTCTTGCGATGGATCGGGCAAGGACCGTGATTTTCGAGTGCCGTCAAATGTTCTTTTGTGCTGTAGCCTGCATGTTTTGAAAAGCCATACGCTGGATAATCCGCAGCGTACGCTTCCATGAGATCGTCTCTCTGAGTTTTGGCCAGGATAGAAGCTGCAGCAATGCACAAGCTTTGTGCATCCCCTTTAATGATTGCTTCTGACGCCATAGACAGCTCCAGCTTCATCGCATCGACTAATACGATGTCCGGAACGGGGTCTAGAGCCTTCGCTGCCGCTTCCATCGACTGTTTGGTGGCTTGGTAGATGTTCAGCCGGTCGATGGCTTCTGCCGGCTGGACGTGGACCGACCAACTGACTGCTTGCGCTTTAATCAACTCCGCAAGTTCGTTGCGTTTTGCCTTGGCGATTTGTTTGGAGTCATCCAGCCCGATAAACGCGCTGCAGTCTTGCGGCAAGATGACAGCGGCCGTGACGACGGGGCCTGCAAGCGGTCCGCGGCCGGCTTCATCGATTCCAGCGACCAACGAGCCGCTATCGATTTTAAAACGATCATCAAAGCTGCGTTTGTCTTCTAGCAAGCGCACCAGCGTTTGTTGCTTGTCAAAGCGTTTTTGCCAAGAAGCGAGCAGCTGCTGGACGCTTTTTCGTTTGTCTGCCTTTAACTCCTTCATCCAAGGTTCATAATTTGTCGCCTGACGTAATTGTTCTTTGATGGCTGCTGTCGTCTCCATTCCATACGCCCTTTCCGCAAAAGAATAACGGGCCCCATTTTTCAGGACCCGCTCATTATGCCAACTCGTCTTGTTCGGTAATCATTTCATCCCGGTAATCGAACGTCACCCGTCCTAAATGCTGGTTGCGGATATCGCGAACGATGATTTCTGCCGTCATTTCATAATCGACTTCGCCGTCAGGACCGATCATATAACGTTTCTTGCCGATATGATCGAAGGTCTTCACCAGGTCCTCATCAACATGGTCGATGCCATAACGCTCCATCAATCGGTCTGGATAGCGTTTTTCCAGAAACTTTAATGCGTAAATTGCCAGTTCCTGCATTTGAATGACCGAATCTTTAATGGCGCCGGTCACAGCGAGTTTCTGCCCGATTTCTTGGTCTTCGAATTTCGGCCAAAGAATCCCGGGCGTATCGAGCAATTCGATTTCCTTGCCTACTTTGATCCATTGCTGGGCTTTCGTGACGCCAGGCATATTGCCCGTTTTCGCCAAACTTTTCTTGGACAGGCGGTTGATCAATGTCGACTTGCCGACATTCGGGATCCCAACGATCATGGCCCGTATCGCACGCGGCTTAATGCCCTTTGCTTCCATGCGGTCCCATTTTTCCTTAAGGATCTCCTTGGAAGCTTTTGTCACCGCTTGCAAGCCTTTTCCCTCTAAGGAATTGATGGCCACTGCGCGTGTTCCTTCGTTCTCAAAATGCTCGATCCATTTTTTTGTTTCCCGCTCATCTGCCATGTCCATTTTATTGAGGATGATAAGTCGCGGCTTTTGTTGGATTACTTGGTCAATCATCGGATTGCGTGATGACAGCGGCAAGCGCGCATCCACCAATTCGAAAATGATATCAACCAATTTCAGTTTTTCTGTTACTTCCCGACGCGCTTTCGCCATATGTCCGGGAAACCATTGAATCGTCATGATATCACTCCTTATTTTACAATGCCGGCTTCAGCTACCGGCCAAAACACAAATTTTGTATTGCCAATTACTTCTTCGATAGGCACTAGCCCGATATGGCGGCTGTCTTTGCTTTGCCTGCGATTGTCGCCCATTACAAATACATATCCTTCAGGAATGACCGAATGGTTGGCAATGTCTTCAAGCAAAAAGTCTTCCGTCAACGTCCCGGTAATGCCTTGCTTATACTCTTCCAAATAAGGTTCATCTACCGGTTCGCCATTTATATACAGCTGGTCTTCTTCATATGCCACGTGATCGCCAGGCAAGCCGATGACCCGCTTGATATAGTCTTTTTGTTCAGGCGCGTGAAATACGATAATGTCAAATCGATCCGGCTCTCCTACAGCATAGCCGATTTTATTGACGATCATCCGATCACCGTGCTCGAGTGTCGGCATCATCGATTCGCCATCAACTACAATTGGGGTGAATAGGAAAACCCGGATAATTGCCGCAAGGCCGAACGCAATCAATAGAGCTTTGGACCATTCCCACATTTCGTTTTTCTTTTTCCCTTCAGCTTCCATGCGTGTTCCTCCCCGCGCTTAATGCTTTAATTGTACAGCGAAAAAGCTTGTTTAGCAAAGAAAACAGCAAGCCTGCGCCCTTCCCGGAGCTAGTGCTTGCCGTTGCTCAAAGGAGGGTGGGCATAAAAAAAAGCCCCGTTTGAAAACGGGGCTTCTCAAAGCAAAAGAAGAGAGCATAAATGCCCTCTTCCTGGATTGCAATATTAGCGAATTTCTTTGATACGAGCTGCTTTACCGCGTAGGTTGCGCAAGTAGTACAATTTCGCACGACGAACTTTACCACGACGAGTAACTTCAAGCTGAGCGATTTTCGGTGTGTGTACAGGGAATGTACGTTCAACACCTACTCCGTAAGAAATTTTGCGGACAGTGAATGTTTCACTGATTCCGCCTCCACGACGGCCGATTACGACTCCCTCGTATACCTGGATACGTTCGCGAGTTCCCTCGACGACTTTCACGTGTACGCGGACAGTATCGCCCGGACGGAAAGTTGGAAGATCAGCACGTAATTGGTCTTTAGTGATGTCAGCAATAATGTTTTGCATGTTTTTCTCTCCTTCTACAGATGTTCTTGCAATCTGTTAGCTCTGCAGCGGAACACCGTGATTCGTGTACTTTGCATAAAAGTACATTCTCCATACTATCACTTCACGGGGTTTGCCGCAAGAGCTATATTGATTTATTTTTCCTCTTGCAAACGCGCAAGTATGCTTTTCTGTTTGTCCGTCAGTTCCAGCTTCTCCAGCAAATCCGGCCGGCGCTCGAGCGTGCGTTTTAAGCCTTGTTCTTCTCGCCAGTCGTCGATCTTGGCATGGTTGCCAGATACCAGTACATCCGGCACACTATGGCCTCTGAAGACCGCTGGGCGTGTATAATGCGGATGCTCCAACAGCCCTGTTGAAAACGAATCGCGCACCGATGAGTCGCTATTGCCGAGCACGCCTGGCAACAACCTGACCACACTATCAATCACCGTCATCGCAGCCAGCTCGCCGCCGGTCAAAACGAAATCACCGATGGAAATTTCATCCGTCACCAAATGTTCCCGGATCCGCTCATCATAGCCTTCGTAATGGCCGCATATAAAGACCAGCTCTTGTTCATGTGCGAGCTCTTCCGCCTTCTGCTGGGTGAAGCGCTCGCCTTGCGGACACATCAAGATGACGCGCGGCTTGTTCTCCGATGTCTGCAAACTTTCGACGGCATTGAATACAGGCTCAGGCTTGAGCACCATGCCGGCGCCTCCGCCGAATGGATAATCATCCACTTGGCGCTTGTTGTTCGCAAATTCACGAATATCGACGACACCTAAGCGAACCGCCCCTTTTTCCTGTGCCTTTTTCATGATCGAATGCTGGAAAACGCCTTCGAACATGGGCGGAAATAATGACAGCACTTGGATGTTCATCATGACAACAAGCCTTCTAACACTTCGATGGTAATGGTTTTAGTGTCGACGTCGACTTTTTTAACCACATCTTCGATATAAGGGATATAATGTTTTTTGCCTGTTTCCGGGCTCACTTCCCAGACATCGTTGGCGCCGGTTTCCAGAATCTCCGTGACGGTACCGATGTCTTCGCCTTCTGTTGAAACGACACGGCATCCAAGAATCTCATGATGATAGAAAGCATTTTCCTCGAGTTCTCCGAGATCGTGTTCAGCTATCTTTAAATAACCTTCTTTGAACGGTTCCACATCACTGATGTACGGATAACCTTCAAAGGTTAATAAATCGAAGTTTTTATGGTTGCGGTGGCTCGCCACTGTCACCATGATTGGTTTTTTGGCACCGACTGTAAACAAGCCGAGCTTATTGCCGACCGCAAAACGTTCTTCCGGAAAATCGGTGCGTGACATTACCCGCACTTCGCCGTTGATTCCGTGAGTATTGACTATTTTTCCTACGTTAAACCATTCCACGCATAAACACCCTTCCTGCATTTTTTCCTGACAAAAAAGGAAGGAACCTGGGCTCCTTCCTTTTTCAATCCACAATATCGAGATACGTTTTTTTCTTATGATAATTTCCTGCTGCTGAATAGACGACAGAGCGTACAGCTTTCGCCACACGTCCTTGCTTGCCGATCACTTTCCCCGTATCGCTTTGATGCACGGAAAGCTTGTAGACGACTCGGTTAGTGTTTTCGTCTTTTTCAATACGAACTTCTTCCGGATAATCAACTAGCGGCTTGACGATCGTTTCAATCAGCTGCTCCATAAGAACGCTCCCTTACTTGTTTAGTTTTTCGTTATGGAATTTTTCCATAATGCCGTTCTGAGAGAACAAGTTGCGCACTGTGTCAGACGGTTTAGCGCCATCATGAAGCCATTTCAACGCCAATTCCTCGTCAATTTTAACTTCAGCTGGAACTGTCAGCGGGTTGTAAGTACCTACTGTTTTGATCTGACGGCCGTCACGTGGAGCACGTGAATCAGCGACTACGATACGGTAAAAAGGAGACTTTTTAGCTCCCATACGTTTTAAGCGAATTTTTACTGCCATTTTATTAAGCACCTCCGAATAGTTTCACACAAGATATTATATTAGCAAGCTTTAAAAGGTTTGTAAAGTATTTTTTCTTAACACTACTAAATTTACTTGAAAAGCGAGTCCAGGCCTGGCATCGACATCTTTTTCTTGCCCTTTTTGCCGCCCATTCCGGACATTTGTTTCATCATTTTCTTCATGTCTTCAAATTGCTTCAGCAAGCGATTGACGTCTTGGATCGACGTGCCGGAACCGCGGGCAATCCGTTTTTTGCGGTTTGCGTTGATGATTTCCGGCGTCGTTTTTTCCTGGATCGTCATCGATCGGATAATCGCCTCGACGCGCCCCATTTGGCTTTCATCCACTTTGGCGTTTTCGAGCCCTTTGATTTTGTTAGCTCCTGGAAGCATTTTTAAAATCTCATCGAGCGGTCCCATTTGTTTCACTTGATCCAATTGTTCGAGAAAATCATCGAATGTAAATGAAGACGTGCGGAATTTTTCTTCCAACTCCTTAGCTTTCGCTTCATCGACATTGGTCTGCGCTTTTTCGATCAACGACAACATATCGCCCATACCGAGAATACGGGAAGCCATGCGTTCCGGATGGAAAGGCTCGAGCGCATCCATCTTTTCTCCAGTCCCGATGTATTTGATTGGTTTTTCCGTCACTGTACGGATCGACAAAGCGGCACCGCCGCGTGTATCCCCGTCGAGCTTCGTCAAGACCACTCCGGTAATGCCGATCGCCGCGTTGAAGCTTTGCGCCACATTGACGGCATCTTGACCGGTCATCGCATCGACAACAAGGAAAATTTCATCCGGCTCTTTGATCGCACGGATATCTTTCAATTCCTGCATCAAATCTTCGTCGACATGGAGACGCCCTGCCGTATCGATGATGACGGTATCGAGGTGCTCCGCTTTTGCGTATTCAATTGCTTCGCGTGCAATGTCGACCGGGTTCGCTTCTGTGCCTTTGGAGAACACCGGCAACGATAATTGCTTGCCGATTGTCTCCAGCTGATTGATCGCGGCCGGTCGGTAAACGTCTGCTGCCACCAACAAAGGCTTGCGGTTGTTCTTTTTGCGCAACACCCCTGCAAGTTTCCCAGTAGTCGTCGTTTTACCGGCACCTTGCAGACCCACCATCATGATGACTGTCGGCTGACGCGTTGAGAATTCGATTAGGCTTTGCTCGCCGCCCATCAGTTTTGTCAATTCATCTTTAACGATCTTTACAACTTGTTGGCCAGGCGTCAAGCTTTCCATTACTTCAAGTCCGACAGCCCGTTCGCTGACTTTCTTGATGAACTCCTTGATGACTTTTAAGTTGACGTCCGCTTCAATTAAGGCAAAGCGGACTTCACGCATCATCTCTTTGACGTCTGCTTCAGACAACTTCCCTTTGCCTTTGATCTTGGTCATCGTCCCTTGCAGGCGTTCAGATAATCCTTCAAATGCCACTGTTATCGCCTCCTAATCCCATTCCTTCAGTTCGTCCAGAAATTTCTGGACATTTTCGTCTGTGAATGGCTGTTTTTCAAAAGTTGAGACGAGTTGCTGGCGCCGCTGAAATTTTTCGAACAGCTCAAGCTTCTCCTCATATTCTTCAAGCATCGCTTCTGTACGGCGGATATTGTCATATACCGCCTGGCGGGTAATTTTATACTCTTCAGCGATCTCACCGAGCGAATGGTCATCCAAGTAGTACAAGCTCATATAGCTGCGCTGTTTGGGCGTCAGCAGCTCCTGATAGAAATCAAAAAGATAGTTCATTCTTGTCGTTTTTTCCAGTCCCATCATTGACGCTCACCCCAATCATACTCTTGTATACCATACTGAATCCCCGACACTCCGTCAAGTAATTTTACTTGTCTGAATCAGGTGTTTGCCGTTCTTCCTGGTCCAATCCTTCAGCAAACAAACCGTAGACGTATTTTTGCGGGTCGAACGGCTGCAAATCATCCAGTTTTTCACCTAAGCCGACGAACTTCACCGGAATATTGAGCTTGCTGCGGATCGCCAGCACGATGCCGCCTTTTGCCGTACCGTCGAGCTTCGTCAAGACGATGCCGGTCACTTCCGTCACTTCTTTGAAGGTTTGCGCTTGGACCATGGCGTTTTGCCCAGTCGTGGCATCGAGTGCCAATAACACTTCATGGGGTGCTCCCGGAATTTC
Organism: Planococcus dechangensis; assembly: GCF_042654465.1. Lineage (NCBI taxonomy): Bacteria > Bacillati > Bacillota > Bacilli > Caryophanales > Caryophanaceae > Planococcus > Planococcus dechangensis. The sequence goes on from NZ_JBHSGL010000005.1 coordinate 630,391, forward strand.
ACGGGAAATGACGCGGTGCACTTTCTGCAATTCATTCATCAAATTGACTTTGTTCTGCAAGCGCCCTGCCGTATCACAGATCAACACATCGATGCCGCGTGATTTGGCCGCGCGGACAGCGTCATACATGACTGCTGCCGGGTCGGATCCTTCGCTTTGCTTGATGGTTTCAACACCGACGCGTTTTCCCCACACATCAAGCTGGTCGATAGCTCCTGCCCGGAACGTATCCCCTGCAGCGAGCATGACCGATTTGCCTTCGTTTTTCAGGCGCTGCGCCAATTTACCGATCGTTGTCGTTTTCCCGACACCGTTAACGCCAACCATCAAGATGACGGTCGGGCCGGATTCTGCAAATGTTAGCTCGCTCAATTCCTGTTCTCCGGATTCGTAGATTTCTACCAGTTTTTCGGAAATGACCGACTGCACATTTGACGTGTCCTTGACATTTTTCCGCTGCACTTCATAACGCAGCTCTTCCATCAATTCCATGACTGTTTCAAAACCGACGTCCGCCTGCAGCAGCACCTCTTCCAATTCTTCGAAAAAGTCCTCATCCACTTTGCGATAGCGCGCTACCAGGTCATTGATTTTTGAGGTGAAACCGGTTCGGGTCTTGCTTAATCCTTCGCGGTATTTCTCGGTTGATTGTTCTTCTTCTGCATTGGTAATGAATTTATCTTTCAGCTTTTTAAAGAAACTCATAGACTCACTCCTTATTTGATGTCTTCCTGCAACTTCACGGAAACCAACTTGGAAATGCCGGATTCCTGCATGGTGATGCCGTATAATACGTCTGCCCCTTCCATCGTCCCTTTGCGGTGTGTAATGACGATGAACTGAGTGTCTTCACTGAATTTTTTCAAGTACTGACTGTAACGCACGACATTCGATTCATCAAGCGCCGCCTCGACTTCATCAAGCACACAAAAAGGTACAGGGCGCACTTTCAAGATGGCAAAAAGCAATGCAATTGCAGTCAGCGCACGCTCTCCGCCCGATAATAAACTTAAATTTTGCAGTTTTTTACCAGGCGGCTGTGCAATGATATCGACTCCTGTCAAGAGCAGGTCCGCGGGGTTGGTCAATACAAGGTCGGCTGACCCGCCACCGAACAATTCACGGAACACGACACGGAAATGGCTGCGAATCGCATGGAAAGTTTCATCAAAGCGCAAAGTCATTTCTTCGTCCATTTCCTCGATCAATGTACGCAATGTATCTTTCGCTTCGTTCAGGTCGTCACGCTGCTCACTTAAGAACCGGTGGCGTTCCGCTACATGTTCATATTCTTCGATCGCGCCGATATTGACGGTGCCGAGTTCATCGATCGACTGCTTGAGAAGCTTGACTTGCTTTCTGACAGCCGCTTCCTCGTCTTGCAGGGAATAGCTGCTGGCTGTTTCCAGATCCATTTCATAATGGTCTTCGAGCTGGCCGAGCAGTCCTTGCAACTGAACTTCCAGGCGCGTCGATTTGACATCGCAAATGCGCACCGATTCGGTGAACCCTTTATGGACACGGCTTTGCTCGCGCAATTGCGCTTCCAAACTATCGAGCTCTTGTTGAAGCTTGCTGCGTTCGCTGCGAGTCGTTTCGATGATCTTTTTCGCTTCTTGCCGTGCAGTTGCCCAGCGTGTGATTTCCGCTTCGATTTCTTCATCCGAGTAGCTTTTTTCTGCTTCCTCCGACTGAATCCACATAAGCTCGCGTTCCAAGTTTTCGAGCCTTGCGACACTGCTTTCTTCACGCTCAAGCAATTCCGCCGTTTGAGAAGTGAGCTGTTGGATGCGCTCTTTGCGAACCGCCATGTCCGACTTGTGTTCAGCAAGCTTGCTAAGCAGCTCATCTCTTGCCGTTTCCTTTTGCTGTTTGAAACCGGTCAACTCTTCAATTTCTGCTGTTAAGCTTTCAAGTTCGAGCGCAACTTCGCCCATTCGCTTGTCCGCCTCTTGTTTGCGGTCCGTGAGTCCTGACAGTTCTTGTTTGGATTGCTGTTCAGCGCGGAACAAGGCAAAGCGATTGTTCGTGGTTTTCCAAACGGCTTCAATTTCGCGCAAGTGAATGGCGCTCTCCGCTTCTAGTTCACGGTAGCGCTCACCTTCTGCGCGAAGCTGTTCGAGCTGTTCTTTAGCCGTTTCCGCGCGTATTTTCAACTCGCGGACTTTCCCTTCAGCATCGCCTATCGTTTGATGAAGTTCTCCAGCCTGTTTTTGCAATTGCTCGAGTTCCGCTTTCCGCGTAAAAAAAGAGGCCTGGTTTTTCGTTGCGCCACCGGTCATGGAACCACCTGCATTGATGACATCGCCATCTAATGTCACGACACGGTAACGATGGCTGATGACTTTCGCGATAGCCGTTGCGCCGTTTAAATCTTTTGCGACAAGCACGTTGCCGAGCAAATTCTGGAAAATCATCGCATATTGATCGTCGTAACTGACAAGTCGTGATGCAATATCAACAAATGCCGGATGTTCAGATACCGATTGCACCACTTGTTGCGGAACGTGTCGTGCTTTCATGACCGTCATCGGCAGGAATGTCGAGCGCCCTGCCCGCTTGTTGCGGAGAAAGCGGATCGCCTCGCTTGCAGCTTTTTCATCTTCAGTCACGATATGCTGGCTCGCAGCACCAAATGCTGTTTCAATCGCTTTGGCATAGCTTTGGTCCACGTCCGCCAATTCGGCGACCGCTCCGATGATCCCGCTCAGCTCACGACGTTCTCTTGCCTGCAGCACTTCGCGGACGCCATGGAAAAATCCGGAATAATCCGCCTCCAATTCCTGCAAGGTCTCGATGCGTGCAGTCAATTGTTTATGCGATTGGTATGCCTGGAACAGTAGCGATTGCTTATTGTCGTAACTCTCCGCCAATTGTTTAAATTGCACTTCCTGGTGCTTGAAGCGCTGGCGTTTATTGTTCAGGTCTTCGTGCATTTCATCATAAGCTTGTTGCGCCTGTTGCTTTTCTTTTTCCAAGCGCGCCAGCTCTTTGGCGAATGCTTCTTGCTGGGCAGCCACGCGACCGCTTGATTCAGCCATTTGCTGTTCCTGGAAATCGATGTTCTTCAATTCATTTTTCAAACCGGCTTGTTCGTTCATCAATTCGATGTATACCGATTTCTTCGATTCGATTTCGTTGTCAATATCCGCTGGGGTCAGGTTCAGCTGTGTTTCCAGCTGTTGGATGGATTTCCGCACTTGCTGCTGCTGTTGCTTCTGCTGATCCAATAAAACCGATTGCTCCGAGCGTCTCACTCGTATCTTATTCGATTGCTCGCGCTCAGCTTTGATCGACTCTTCCAAGCTTTGGCGTTGGCGATCTGCATTGCTTTTTTTCTCGGACATGAGCAATTTACGGCCTTCCCATTTCTCCGACTCGGAGCTCGCTTCCACTAGAGCTGCTTGTGCCGCATCCACTTCATTATCCTGCGCTTGAACCGAGCGTCGAGTTTCGGAGATCTTGCGTTCGCTGTCGGCAATTTCCTCGCCCAATAGTCTCTCTTTTTCTGTGAGTTGCTGTTTTTCATCTATCAGGTTTGTTAACTGAGCGGTTAAGCTGTTAGCATCATAAGCCAATAATGCAATATCCGCATCTTTTAACTGAGCGCTCATGTCGAGATAGTCGCGCGCCGTGGATGCCTGGATCTGAAGAGGCTCCATGCGGCCGTCGAGTTCATGCAAAATATCGAGCACACGGTTCAAGTTTTCATCGGTTTCGTTCAGCTTGAACTCCGCTTTACGTTTGCGCTGTTTATATTTCAAAACACCGGCCGCTTCTTCAAAAATAGAACGGCGTTCGTCCGCTTTGCTGTTCAAGATTTCATCTACACGACCTTGGGAAATGATGGAAAAAGCTTCTTTTCCTAACCCTGAATCCATAAATAAATCAGTGATATCTTTTAGCCTGCACGCTTGTTTATTCAGTAGATAAGCGCTTTCTCCACTACGAAAAACCCTTCTCGTTACACTGATTTCACTGTAATCGAGAGGGGCTTTGCCGTCGGTATTATCCAATATGAGTGTCACTTCTGCAAAGTTCAATGCTTTCCTTGATTCGCTGCCGGCAAAAATGACATCTTCCATTTTTGCGCCGCGCAATGATTTTGCTGATTGTTCTCCTAGTACCCAGCGAATCGCATCTGTTACGTTGCTTTTGCCGCTGCCATTCGGTCCGACTACGGCCGTGACGCCCGGTACAAAATCAATGCCGACACGGTCAGCAAATGATTTAAATCCGATAACTTCCAATCTTTTCAAAAACATGTTCAATCCTCCGCTGTTTCCTGCAGTTTGCGAATGGCGAGCTGTGCTGCTTTTTGCTCTGCCTCTTTTTTAGATCGCCCGTCGCCAACACCGAGTTCCATGTCACCCAAGGAAACACGCGTGACGAAGACGCGGCTATGTGCAGGACCCTTTTCTTCGATGATTTCATAACTTAACACGCCGTTGTTTTCTTGCTGCACCAGTTCCTGCAATTGACTTTTATAATCCATCGCATGCGAAAAAGCACCGATTTCCACTTTCGGAAACAATACAACCTCTAAAAAGGCAACGACCTTCTCGAGGCCCTGATCCAAGTATAATGCCCCGACGAATGATTCAAAGACATCCGCAAGCAACGCCGGACGCGTTCTCCCGCCGGTCAGCTCTTCCCCTTTGCCGAGCAGGATATACTTGCCCAAATTGAGTTCATTGGCAAATAAGACAAGTGACGGCTCACAGACAATCGAGGCGCGCAGCTTCGTCAATTCCCCTTCTGTCATTTCAGGATATTTCATATAGAGAAAATGGGATACGGACAATTCCAGCACCGCATCGCCCAAAAATTCAAGGCGTTCGTTGTCTGTGAAATGTCTTCTTCGATGCTCATTCACATAAGATGAATGGGTAAACGCCTGCTGCAGGAGGGCAGGTGTTGTAAATTGGATATCCAGCTCTTTTTGCAATTGTTCAAATGCCTGCTTAGTACTTTCTTTCAATGCCATCTGCTTGGCTTGCTTTGGTTTTCGGTTCATCGCCATGATTATCTGCCTTCCTCTACTGTTCTCTTGTTGATTTTACCTGTTTTTCGGGCATTGTGCAAAAAGAGAATTGACGCACAGCTGGGCTGTGCGTCAATTTGAGTTGCTATCAAGCTGGGAAGATTCCCAATATATTACTTAAGCTTGTTTTTTTTCAATGTAAGTTACTGCGTCGCCTACTGTCGACATACCTTCTGCATCTTCATCAGAAATTTCCATGTCGAATTCGTCTTCAAGTTCCATGACCAATTCCACTACATCCAATGAATCCGCTCCAAGGTCGTTTGTGAAAGATGCTTCAGGTTTCACTTCGCTTTCTTCCACACCAAGACGATCTACGATTACTTTGGTTACACGTTCCAATACTGTTGACAATGTCGTCACCTCCCCTCAAATGAGTATACCGAATAAATGTCTACATGACCATGCCGCCATCCAAATTCAAGGTTTGGCCCGTCACATAACTTGCTTCATCCGATGCTAAAAACAATGCCGCATTTGCTACATCTTCCGGTGCGCCGAAACGCGCAAGCGGAATTTGTGACAGCATGCTCTTTTGTACGTCTTCGCCGAGTTTTTCCGTCATATCGGTTGTGATGAAACCAGGGGCTACAGCATTCGCTGTAATACCGCGGCTGGCAAGTTCACGAGCGGTCGTTTTCGTCAAGCCGATAACGCCTGCTTTGGCTGCCACATAATTTGCTTGTCCTGCGTTGCCCATGACGCCGACGATCGACGCGATATTGACGATGCGCCCATGACGCTGTTTCATCATTTGGCGTGTGACAGCTTTCGTGCATAGGAAGACGCCTTTTAGATTGGTGTTGATGACATCATCCCACTCGTCTTCTTTCATGCGCATCATCAAATTGTCGCGCGTGATGCCGGCATTGTTGACCAGAATGTCGATCGAACCGAATTGTTCCATCGCTGCATCGATCATCGCTTTTACTTCAGCTGCATCTGCGACATTTGCTTTGACAGCAATCGCCTTCCCGCCAGTCTGCTCGATTTCCCGAACGACCGCCTCCGCTTTTTCTTGGCTGCCGCTATAGTTGACGACGATATTGGCGCCTTGTTCAGCGAAGCATCGGGCGATGGCTGCCCCGATACCGCGGGACGCTCCTGTAATAATCGCTGTTTTACCCGTTAGTTTGCTCATTGTGTCAGCTCCTCTACCGCTTTCTCGAACGACTCCAAATCATAGACGGGAATAACCGTCACCGAGCGATCGATTTTTTTCACTAAGCCGCTCAGCACTTTGCCGGGGCCGATTTCGACAAAAATTGTCACACCGAGCTCGATCATGCGTCGAACCGATTGCTCCCATAACACCGGTGAGTACAGCTGGTGCACGAGTAGATCCTGAATTTGTGCCGCATTGGTTTCCGGCTCCGCTTTGACGTTTGAGACGACAGGGATTTTCGCATTGAGCAGGAATGATTCACTCAACACTTTCGCTAAATCCTGGGATGCTGAACGCATTAATTCGGAATGGAACGGTCCGCTGACGTCAAGCGGTATGGCGCGTTTTGCGCCGCGCTCTTTTGCCACGATACAAGCTTGCTCGACGCCGGCTTTTGTTCCGGAAATGACGATTTGGCCAGGACAGTTCAAATTGGCCAATTGAACGACTCCCGTGCTGTCAGTCACTTCATTCGTCACGTTTTCCAGGTCTTCGCTGCTCATGCCTAAAATAGCAGCCATTGCGCCTTCACCAGCCGGAACCGCCTCGTTCATGTACAGCCCGCGCTTATGGACCACGTCCACGGCTTTAGGAAATTCCAAAACTTCGGAAGCGACCAGCGCACTGTATTCACCTAAGCTATGTCCTGCAGTATAATCCGGGCGTATCCCTGCTCGCATAAGCCGTTCTGTAATCATCGAGCTGACGGTCAGCAGCGCCGGTTGTGCGTGATACGTCAAGGTCAGCTCTTCTTGGGGGCCTTCGAGCATCAATTTCGATAAGCTTTTCTCCATCACCTGGTCGGCGCTTTCGAAAAACTGCCGGCTCTTGTCGTCTTCCAGGAAGCTTTCGCCCATCCCGACTGTTTGGGATCCTTGCCCCGGATATATAAATGCGATTTTCTTTCTCATGAAGTTTGTTCCTCCTTCAATGTGCTGTATATCTTGCCGGCAACATCATATTCGACCATTGTACGCGCTTGGCGAATGGCATTATAAAATGCTGTACCATTGGATGAACCATGTGCTTTGATGACCGGTGCATTCAAGCCGAACAGCCCGGCACCGCCATATTCACTGTAATCGAGCATGCCTTTTAACGAGCTTAAGTCATTTTTCACGAGCATCGCCGCGAATTTGGTTTTTGCAGATGACATGAACACGTCTTTAATCATGGCGAAAACATTCATCGCCGTCCCTTCGATCGTCTTCAGGACCATATTGCCTGTAAACCCGTCCGTGACGACGACATCTGCCGCGCCGTTCAACAGGTCGCGCGATTCAACATTGCCGATAAAATTCACCGGCGCCTGTTGAAGCAGCGGAAACGCTGCTTTGGTCAGTTCATTGCCTTTTTTCTCTTCGGTTCCGATATTCAACAAACCGACTGTCGGATTCTCGATGCCTCTTACTTTTTCGGCATAAATGCTGCCCATAATCGCAAATTGAACGAGGTGTTCCGGTCTGGCATCGGCATTCGCGCCTAAATCGAGCATCAAAAAACCTTTGCCATCGATCGTCGGTAAGGTAGGAGCCAATGCCGGGCGTTCCACTCCGTCGATGCGTCCGACGATGAATAGCCCAGCGGACATCAGGGCCCCTGTGTTGCCGGCGGATACCGCCGCATCAGCAGTGCCATCCTTGACAGCTTGAGCCATGCGGACCATCGACGAATCTTTTTTGCGCCGCACGGAACGGACCGGGTCATCTTCTGATTCGATCACTTCAGCACAATGGATAATCGTCAGACGTTCCTGCTCGGTTATGTACTCGCTGATTTTCTCTTGCTGTCCGTAAAGTAGGATTTCTACGTCTTTAAACGCTTCGAGCGCTTTTTTGACGCCTTCAATGATTTCTTTCGGGGCATGATCGCCGCCCATTGCATCGATAGCTATTTTCACGAATGCTCACCTTCACTTTGTTCAGTCATGCGGTACATTTCAAATGTCCCGATAAAAACTACAGCCTGGTCGACCGTCGACACCACTTTCACGAATGCGCGATTCTTTTGAGGCTGGCGGTCCGTCACTTGCGCTTTGGCAACGATCCGCTGGCCAGCTTTGACCGGCTTGAGAAACTGCAGCTCAGACTTTACCGTCAGAGCCAGTTCTTCATTCATTACTGCCACCGCCAAGGAATTCGCCTGTGCAAACAAGTGATGGCCTCTGGCAATGCGGTTTCGTTGAAAGACGTGTTCCGGCCTAACATCAAATATTGATATAGCTTTATTGTCTAATTCGATATCGATGATTTCACCGATCACTTCATCGATCGGCAACGATTTCACTTCATCGCCGAAGGTTTTTTCCGCTACATGTTTAATGCGTTCCCGGAGTTCCGGTATCGACAGCTCCATCCGGTCGAGCCGAATCGTTTGAACGCTGACGCCGAATTCTGCCGACAGTTCTTCATCCGTCACAAAAGGATTGTCTTTGATCGACGCTTTCAGCGCTTGCTGCCGTTCTTTTTTAGGTTTCCTCACTATGTCACCGCCCGCTATTAGCACTTGGTACTAATATGAGTATATAAACAACAAAAAAAGAATGCAAGGAAAATCGCTATCCCTGCATTCTAATCGAGCCTTCCGCCTTCGAGCACACCTGAATCCCGAAGCATCGAACGAAGGCATTTTGTTTCTTCGGAAGTCCAAAACGACTCGCTGGCAATCAAAGTTTCGGCATCTTTCCTGGCCGCCTCAAGCGCGCGGTAATCATGGATCAAGTCTGCCATACGGAACTCCGGAATCCCGCTTTGCTTGCGGCCGAAGAAATCTCCCGGCCCTCGCAACTCCAAGTCTTTTTCAGCTAGAATAAAGCCGTCATTCGTTTCGGTCATCGAGTTCATCCGCTCTTTGCCTATCTCGGTTTTCGGATCTGCCAGCAGCACGCAGTAAGATTGCTCACTGCCACGACCGACGCGGCCGCGCAATTGATGAAGCTGTGACAAGCCGAAGCGTTCAGCATCATAGATCAGCATGAATGAGGCATTCGGCACGTTGACTCCGACTTCAACGACCGTTGTCGATACGAGCACGGCGATGTGGCCTTCAGCAAATTCGCGCATGGTCTGCTCTTTCTCGTCAGGATGCAAGCGGCCGTGCATAAGGCCAACCTTATGGCGCCCGTCGAAATAAACCGTCAGCTGCTGGTACAACTCCACGGCATTTTGGTATTCCAAAGTTTCGGATTCTTCGATCAGCGGTGCAATGACATATGCTTGCCTGCCAGCCTGCAGCTCTTTTTCCATACGGCCGACAATTTTGCCGAACATTTCTTTTTTCATCCAATATGTTTCGATTTCTTTTCTTCCAGCCGGCATTTCATCGATAACCGACACATCCATTTCTCCGAACGCAGATATGGCGAGCGTTCTCGGAATCGGCGTCGCGGTCATGAACAAGACATCAGGATTCAAGGCTTTGTCTTTCAATACGCGGCGCTGGTCGACGCCAAAGCGGTGCTGTTCATCGGTGATGACGAGCCCTAAATTGCTGAACAGGACTTCCGGTTGGATCAATGCATGGGTGCCGATGAGGATGTCGATCTCATGTGCAGCTAGCCGCTTCAACACTTCTTTACGCTTTTTTCCTTTGACGGAACCTGTTAACATCGCGACGTTAACGCCAAACGGCCGGAACCATTCTTCTAATGTGTTGGCGTGCTGTTCTGCAAGGATTTCAGTCGGCGCCATGAGCGCTCCTTGCTTGCCAGCCGTCACGGCCGCATACAAAGCAATTGCTGCCACGACGGTTTTACCGGAGCCTACGTCTCCTTGGAGCAGCCGGTTCATGCGAAACGGCTCTTTCATATCGCGGCAAATTTCATTGACGACCCGCTTTTGGGCGCTCGTCAAATCAAAAGGCAGCGCATCGATGAACGCTTTCAATCTCACAAGATCGTAATCGATGAATGACCCGCCTTCAGCTTCACGGTTTTTCTTGCGCAGCGCTTGCATCTTCAACTGAAACAACAATAATTCCTCATAGACAAATCGACGCCGTGCTTGTTTCAGTGCCTCGCCGTTTGCCGGGAAATGGACGGTTTCAAGTGCTTCTTCGAATGGCAATAATTGATATTCCCGACGCAACGAATCTGGCAAACAATCGGCCAACTGGCCTTTTGTCGCATCTAGCCCTTGGCGCATCAGTTTGCGGAAGGTTTTTTGGTGCATTGCGCCCTTCAAACTATAGACTGGTTCAAAATCCGCGCCGTCTGTCCGCGGGCCGATCGAATGGCTCGAGACGGTAATCAATTGCCGCCCGCGATCCCATTTGCCGGTCAAACTGATGACGGCGCCGATCTGCAATTTGGTTTTCACATAATGCTGGTTAAAAAAAACAGCTTTGACTAGATGACGCCCAACGAGGACGCTGACTGTCGTACGGGATTTGTTTTTCCCTAAAAAAAGGACGGAAGGTTCACTTTCGACCCTTCCCTCCACCGTTACCCGTTCATTATGGGGCGTTTCCGCCAAATCCTTCAACTGAAAATCCTCATGGCGATACGGGAATGTCATGACCAATTGTTCGACTGTCTCGATGTTCATGTCCCGCAAGGTTTCAGCTGCTTGCTTGCCGACCCCCTTCAAAGAAGAGACCGGAACTTTACTGTCCACTGCCGACTACCGATCCGCCGAATATTTTTGCTTCAAGCCATTTACCGGTCGGCGTCGCCGCAAGGCCGCCTTTAGCCGTTTCGCGGAAAGCACTCGGCATCGCTTGTCCGATTTCGAACATTGCGCTGATGACTTCATCACAAGGAATGCGGCTTGTTACTCCGGCAAGCGCCATGTCTGCAGCTACTACCGCATTGGCGGCACCCATTGCGTTGCGTTTGACACACGGTACTTCGACGAGCCCCGCCACAGGGTCACAGACGAGACCGAGCATGTTTTTCATCGTGATGGCGAAAGCTTCTGAACTTTGCTGAGGTGTGCCTCCAGCCATTTCAATGATCGCTGCAGATGCCATCGCAGCGGCTGATCCTACTTCCGCCTGACAACCACCGGCTGCACCGGAAATCGATGCATTGTTCGCCACGACAAACCCGAATGCACCGGAAGTAAAGAGATAACGGATCATCTGTTCACGTGTCGGGTTCAATTTGTTCTGCACCGCAAACAATGTACCCGGTACAACACCTGCAGAACCTGCAGTCGGCGTGGCGCAAATCGTGCCCATGGCCGCATTGACTTCATTGGTTGCCACCGCTTTGCTGACGGCATCGAGCAGCAAATCGCCCGACAAGCTATTGCCTTGCTGCATATACTTTTGAAGCAATACAGCATCGCCGCCCGTCAAGCCGGATACAGAATGAACACCTTTCAAGCCTTTTTCAACAGCTTCTTCCATGACCGTCAAATTGCGGTCCATCTGCTGCATAATATCTTCTCGCGAACGGTCTGTGATAAGCATTTCCTGCTCGATCATAATTTCCGAGATGAGCTTGCCTTCCTGTTCCGCCCGCTCGACCAATTCCCTTACATTTCGGAATAAAACATCCATTTTTCTTACCTCCAATTCAGTCGGCGATACGCGTCACTTGTGTGATATTGGGCAATTCGCGCAGTTCTTCCATCACTGGCACGCCAACGTTTTGATCGACTTCAATGACCATCAGCGCCATGTCGCCGCGTTCTTTCCGTGACACTTCCATATGGCCGATGTTGATATCGTATTTATATAAACAATTTGCTACATTCGCGATACATCCCGAACGGTCGTCGTGAACGACGAGAATCGCCGGGTGATTGCCGGATAACCTAAGCGGAAACCCGTTCAGTTCCGTGATTTCGATTTTGCCGCCGCCGATGGAAATGCCCATCATCGACATTTCGGATTTATCGTCGCCAATGACGACGCGCGCCGTATTCGGATGATCGACATTTCCGGTTTCAGGAATAAATTCAAACTTCATGCCCAGTTTTTCCGCTTCCTCAAAAGAAGTTTTGATGCGTTCATCGAATGTATCATAATCGAGCAGCCCGCCGACAATCGCGACATCCGTTGAATGCCCTTTATAGGTTTCGGCAAACGATCCGTACAAATGGATCTTCGCCCATGCAGGCTGTCTGCCGAAAAGGTCGCGTGCCACTCTGCCGATGCGTGCGGCTCCTGCCGTATGGGACGACGACGGTCCGATCATAACCGGGCCGATTATATCAAAAACAGATTTGAACTTCATGCCCAAACCCCTCACTTTCCGCTTTGTATAGCTTCATTTTACACGAAATACCTATGAGAAACAAAGATATTAAAGCGCATACATAGTTATAGCCCTAAGTCTTGATGGCTATTATCATCATGCATCATCTCAATTGGCTTATCTTAACCGGCAAATAGCATGCTGCTATTTTAGCCAATTAAAAAAGCAAAGGTCCGGTGCCTAGTGCCCGGACCTCCGCCATTCATCACTCTACTGCTAAAATATACGGATACAACGGCTGCTTGCCGTTGTGGATTTCCACTTCAACTTCGTCGTTCAAAGATTCAATGAACGCCGCCAATTTTTGTGCATCCGCTTCTGCAACGTCTTCTCCGTAAAGGATTGTGACGATTTCAGCATCCGCATCAACTAGTTTTTTGCAGAGCTCTTCTGTTACATGTTCTAAGCTGGTATCCGAAATGACGATTTTGCCTTCGGAAATTCCCATAAAGTCATCTTTTTTAATGGTGATGCCGTCGATCGATGTATCCCGCACTGCAAATGTTACAGAACCCGACTTCACATGCTTGATGGCATCGCTCATCACATCCTGGTTTTCGCTGACAGCCGCTTGTGGATTGAATGCCAAAAGCGCAGACATTCCTTGAGGAACGTCTTTAGTCGGCACAACCGCCGCTTCGATATCAAGCAGTTCGGCCGCTTGTTCAGCAGCCATGATGATATTTTTATTGTTCGGCAGGATCAGCACACGTTCTGCACCAATCGAACGGACCGCATTGACGATGTCTTCGGTTGAAGGGTTCATCGTTTGGCCACCTTCAATCACATAAGAAGCGCCGATTGAACGGAGCAGCTCAGCCACTCCTTCACCCATCGCAACCGTGACGATGGCATATGGATGCTTGGTCTTTTCGGCAACCGCCGCTTTGTTATGGTCTTCTCCGACTAAGTCGGTATGCTGTTGGCGCATGTTTTCAATTTTCATGCTGATTAAGCTTCCGTATTCCTGGCCGTATGTAAGGACTTTGCCGGGCTCTTCGGAATGGATATGGATTTTGGCGATTTCATCGTCGGAAATAACCAATAAGGAATCCCCGTAGCCACTGAGGTCCGTACGGAATTCAGCTTCGTTGAATGAACGCTTGCCACCTTCGAACTTGACCATGAACTCGGTGCAATAGCCGAATTCGATATCTTCCGTATTCATGAATCCGGCGATATTTTTATGATGTTCTGCACTGACCAGTTCATCCATGGAATTATCTGCATGTTTCTCAGGCAATGCTTCGCCTTTCAAAGCGGCAAGGAACCCTTCGTACACAAAGACCAACCCTTGCCCGCCGCTGTCGACAACACCAACTTCTTTGAGCACCGGCAATAAATCCGGAGTGCGCTCGAGTGAAGCTTTCGATTCAATGACGATTTCTTCAAACAAGCGGATGATATCTTCTTCACTGTCCGCAAGGCTCATGCCTTTGGCTGCTGAATCTTTTGCGACAGTCAATATCGTGCCTTCGACCGGTTTCATGACCGCTTTATAAGCTGTCTCTACACCGTGCTGCAAAGCTTCTGCCAGTTTTTTTGCCGAAAGCTCCGGCTCATCCGCAATATACTTGCCGAAACCTCGGAACAATTGGGACAAAATGACACCTGAGTTGCCGCGTGCCCCCATCAATAAGCCTTTCGATAAAGCGCTTGCTGTTTTACCGATATGTTCTTGTGCGTGGGCTTCTGTTTCTTTCGCACCGGATGTCATGGATAAATTCATGTTTGTCCCTGTATCGCCGTCAGGCACAGGAAAGACATTTAATGCATCTACATAATCCGCATTCTGGAACAAATGGTGCGAACCCATCTGCACCATTTCCGCGAATTTCACTCCGTTTAATGACTTCATAACCGACTTTTCCTCCTCTTACGGGTTCGTCACACGAACGCCCTGGACATAAATGTTTACCGCACTAACCGGCATGCCCAATGTTTTAGTTATCGTATATTTCACTTTGGACTGGACTTGATACGCCACTTCCGAAATTTTTGTTCCGTAGCTGATGATTACGTACATATCAATAATCAAATCTCCGTCTTCTTGGCGCACAAGGACCCCTTTGGCGAAATTCTCTTTGCGGAGAATATCCGTCAGGCCGTCGCGGAGTTGGTGTTTGGTTGCCATTCCGACAATTCCGTAGCATTCGATGGCAGCACCGCCGGCTATTTGAGCTATTACATCATTGGAAATATCGATTTGACCATATTCGTTATTCAACTCAATCGACATTAAAATTCCTCCTCGAGTCCTATTTCACTCTTTACATTCTACATGAAAGGCCTTTATAAGAAAAGCCACCGTTTTGTAGTGTAAAGGTTTTTTTCTTGAAAGGGGGTGATTTCTACTTGCGCCTCTGTTTTTTCTATGGTAAATTATTAAAGTATGTGAAACGAAAAACGAACTGAAATTCTATGATAATTTTCAGCTTCACTTGTGAGGAGGGACTTACATGCCAAAAGTATGTGCAGTATCTGGACGTAAAGCTCGTGCAGGAAACAGCCGTTCACACGCGTTGAACTCGACAAAACGTACATGGGGAGCTAACCTTCAAAAAGTTCGCATCCTTGTAGACGGCAAGCCGAAACGTGTATGGGTTTCCGCAAGAGCATTGAAATCAGGAAAAGTTGAGCGCGTATAAAACGCTCATGAATAATGCCAGGCTGACAATTGTCAGCCTGGCATTTTTTCGTGCGTTCAATCGGAACTTTCAATGACGATCAAATGACCTCCAGTAAATTTCACCGTTCCGCTTGATTTCAGTTCATTGCTGATAAAGCGCGTTGAACCGAACGGAATCAACTCATCGGACACCGGATATTTAAATCCTTCTATCGTAAAACCGCTGACCTGTTCTGCAAACGGATAAAACGAAACGTATGCATAAGATGAATCAGCTTCCATTTTATATGACCCTGGCTCCATGAAGCGAATGCGGTTTTGCTTGTTCAAAACGATAAATGCAACGTCCGGATAACGCCTTTGATAAGCAAAGACAATATGCAGCGCCGCCATGTAATGATCGAGCCGGCCACCTGTCACGCCGGTAATGACGACTTGATCCGGATTGTAATGCATTGCCTTCTCAAGCGCAAGCTCCGTATCGGACTCGTCTTTTTCTGCCGGCGACCGTTCGAGCTGGGGAAAGCCCACACGAATCTGTTCATACTCCTCGTCCGTAACCGAATCAAAATCCCCGATCGCTTCTGACGGCTCGATGCCTTGACCGAGCAAGGTCATGACCCCGGCATCCACCCCAATATGAACGGCCCCTTTGAAAAGAGAAAGATCCGGCAATTCATCTGCCGGACCTCCTGCTGTTAAAACGACAATCATAAGAGTGCCCCTTGACCTGCTTGTTTAATATTGTGCAACGCAAGTGCACGGTCTTCTTTGCCAAAAATAGCGGAACCAGCGACAAATACATTGGCCCCGGCTTTTGCACAAGAAACAATCGTTTCTTCGTTAATGCCCCCATCGATTTGGATATCGACAGACAAGCCTTGTTGTTTAACCATTTCGGCCAATTGCGCAACTTTCGGTACGACCGAATGAATGAATTTCTGTCCGCCGAATCCCGGATTGACTGTCATGAACAAGACCAAATCGATGTCT
Source organism: Planococcus dechangensis (assembly GCF_042654465.1). Lineage (NCBI taxonomy): Bacteria > Bacillati > Bacillota > Bacilli > Caryophanales > Caryophanaceae > Planococcus > Planococcus dechangensis. The sequence goes on from NZ_JBHSGL010000005.1 coordinate 646,424, forward strand.
TCAAGCACATGCTGAATTGTCTCTACAGGCGTATGTGGATTCAAGACGACACCCGGCTTGACGCCGAACGACCGAATCAATTGAATCGTGCGGTGAAGATGGGGGCATGCTTCGACATGTACCGTAATATAGTCCGCTCCAGCTTTCGCAAAATCTTCGATATAGCGGTCTGGATTTTCAATCATCAAGTGGACATCAAGCGGAAGTTTCGTCAATGGACGAAGCGCATCGACGACGATCGGGCCCATCGTGATGTTCGGCACAAAATGACCGTCCATGACATCGATGTGGATCCAATCGGCTCCTGCTTTTTCGACTTCCTGTACTTCTTGGCCAAGCTTGGCGAAATCTGCTGCTAAAATGGAAGGTGCAATTTTAATCATGTGAATACCTCGGCTTTCGATTCATAATTTCTTCCAAAAACTTCAAATAATGCTTGTGTCGGTAGGCGGGAATCTCTCCTGTTTCCACCGCTTTTTTAATGGCGCATTTCGGTTCGTTCAAATGCAGGCATTCCCTGAATTTACATGCCCCCGAGCGCTGTTGCATTTCCGGAAAGCACGCCGACAGTTCTTCTTTTTCCAGCTGATCGAAATCAAATGAACTGAACCCTGGCGTATCTGCAAGCAGCCCGTCGTTGACACCGATCAATTCTACGTGGCGCGTTGTATGTTTTCCGCGGTTCAATGCCTGGGAAATATCATCGGTCTTCAATTTCAATGAAGGCAAAATTGTATTGAGCAGCGTCGACTTGCCGACGCCGGATTGGCCGGCGAGCACGCTCGTTTTACCTTTCAGCACCGGCATTAGCCTCTGTTGCAAAGTCGGATCGTCTTTGTACGTCTCGATCACTTCATAGCCGATATTTCGGTAATCCTCAACGTAGCAGTCGAGCGCCGCACGTTCGGCTTCTGTGATCAAGTCCATTTTGGTCAGGCAAATGACCGGTTGGATATCGAACGATTCAACGGCCACGAGAAAGCGGTCCAACAGCAGCGGATGAAAATCCGGCTGCTTGGCCGAGAACACCAAGATCGCTTGATCGACATTGGCGATCGGCGGGCGCACCAGCTCGTTTTTCCGTTCTTCGATATCAAGTATCGTTCCCTCGCGATCGTTATCTGCCTTATACTCTACAAAATCACCGACGAGCGGTGCAATTTGGCGGTTTCGGAATATCCCCCGCCCGCGGCATTGTGTATAGCGTTCCCCATCTTCATCCAGCACATAATAAAAACCGCTGAGTGCTTTTCGGATCTGTCCTTTCGGCATAGCATCACCCCTTATTTTATATTGTCATCATTAATCGGCGTTGTCGTATTCGACCGTGTTCTCCAAAATGATCGTCGCATCCCGTACGATTCGGTAGGAAGCACTGGCACCTTCCACGATCTGCATTTCGATTTCGTGCTCAGTCGTTTCAGTGATGGTGAATTCTTCGACCGGTTCTACCATGCTCTGATTCTGGTCTTGAATATAGACCCGGATCGTCTGTTCGACGGGATCTTCCCCGTCACCGGCAGGCTCTGCCGGTTCATAGGGAATTTCTACTGTTTCGACGTAAGTCCTCACCGGAAGTTCAGCACGCCCTGATGATAGAACCACTTCAATCGTACTGCCTACTTCCAGCATCTCGCCGCTTGCAACGTTTTGCGATAACACCAAACCTGCCTCAACCGTATCCGAAGTTTCTTCCCTAATAATACGGATATTGAATCCTGATGAACGGGCATATTCACTCAATTGAGATTCGTCGAAACCGCTCAAGTCAGACACTTCACGCATGTCTGCCCCTTTGCTGACCACAAACGAGATTTCAGCTTCGCTGATGATTACTTCTGTGCCAGCTTCCGGGCTTTGGCTTAAGATGGTGCCTGGCGCTTCGTCAGAAAATTCTTCCCGGGTTTCGGCAGGCGCGAAGTTCGCTGATTCGAGCAGTCGCTGCGCCTGTTCGATGGAACTGCCTACATAATCGTCCATCTCAGCGGTTTCTTTGCCAGCACTGACAAATAAACTGATTCCGCTTTCACGATCGCGCATTTTTCCTGCTTCTGGAATCGTTCGAATTACACGGTCTGCTTCCACTTCTTCTGAAAACTCATCTTCCTCTTCGTCAATGATAAACCCAGCGGCCGTCAACTCTTCCACTGCCTCAGCACGTTCCATGCCAGCTACATCCGGTACGGCTATTTGCCGGGCTTCAAACAATCCAGGGAATGCAATTGCTATAATAATTCCCGCTAACAGCATTACCCCGATAACCCCTAGAACAATCGGCATTTTCTTACGCTTCTTTTTCTTTACCGGCTCCACAGGAGGAGATTTTTTGGCTTTCGGCAATTCCATCGTTTTCGTTGCGTCCGCTTGTTCATATGCACCGCTGTCTTTGATGGCCGGCATCGCACGGGTCTCCCCTTCATCTACAGGAACTGCAAATCTAGCTTCGTTCAAACGTTCAGGATTCAACGCGGTCGATAGATCTTCCGCCATTTCATCAGCCGATGCGTAACGGTATTGAGGGTTTTTGGTAGTTGCTTTTAAAACGATATTCTCCAAGCTTTGCGGGAGGTCCGGAACGAGATTTTTCAAAGACGGCGTTTCTGTCTGGAGATGTTTCAATGCAATCGCCACTGCAGATTCACCGGAGAACGGCAGTATGCCTGTCAGCAATTCGAACATGACGATGCCCAATGAGTATATATCCGATTTTTTATTGGCCATGCCGCCACGCGCTTGTTCTGGAGAGAGGTAATGCACAGTGCCGAGAACCGAGTTCGTCTGCGTATAGGAAGTGGCACTTAATGCCATCGCTATCCCGAAATCCGAAATTTTGACATTACCATCATCATCAACCAGGATATTCTGCGGCTTAATGTCTCTATGGACGATGTGATTGTGATGGGCATGAGCCAGCGCCGAAGCCAGCTGCTTCATGATTTCCACAGCACGCTCCGGTTCGACCGGGGAATGCTTGATGATGTATTCTTTCAGCGTATCACCTGGTACGTATTCCATGACCAGGTAAGGCAAGGCATTTTCTTCTCCAACATCAAAAATAGTGACGATGTTCGGGTGATCAAGGCTCGTTGTGGATAGGGCTTCGCGCTGGAAACGGCGTCGAAGCTCTTCTTCGTTAGAAAAGTCGTAGCGCAGCACCTTGATTGCCACGTCACGGTCAAGGATCATGTCATGCGCCAAATAAACATTAGACATGCCGCCGCTGCCAATTGCCTCGAGAACTTTATAGCGACCATTAATTCTTTTACCGATCAACATCGCTATACCTCCTCACCGCGCGGTTTCATCAATACAAAAGAGATATTGTCTTCTCCGCCGTGCTCATTGGCCAGCCTAGTGAGCGCTTTGCCTTTTTGTGCGAGTGAAGCCTGTGATCGCACAATGGAGGAAATTTCCCGTTCACTTAATTTATTGCTCAAACCATCTGTACAAATCAACAGATACGGAATTCCCGAAAGAGAAAAGCGGTGCATTTCACGTTCGATATCCGGCTCTGTGCCAAGCGAGCGCAAAATCCAGTTTTTCTTCGGATGTTCTTCCGCTTCCTGCTGTGTGATTTCGCCGTTATCGACCAATACATTGACGTAAGAATGATCACGCGTCATCAATTCTACCGTCGCGCCGATAAGATAAACCCGGCTGTCGCCAATGTGGCAAAGCACACAATCCTCATCTTCGATCAATGCCGCGATCAACGTTGTGCCCATTCCCTTGCATTCAATATGGTTCAGCGCATGCTCATATACATATCGGTTCACTGCTAACACCTGTTCGGACAGCCAGTCTTTTTTTGATTCGGCCGTACCGAAGGCCGCTTCTTCTGCTTCTAAGAATTTCCGGCTAAGTTCTTCGACCGTTAGACGGCTGGCCACGTCCCCTGCATTATGCCCGCCCATGCCATCGGCAACAAGCGCCAGCACTAATCCACTCGGGCGTTTTAGTACTGCGGCACGATCTTCATTGACTTCCCGTACTCTGCCGGTATCGCTTTCGATTACATACTGGAACAATAGTGTACACCCCGCTTTTTAACTTCCGGCATTGTCTTTGCCAGTGCTTTTCCTAAAGCTTGCGATAAAAAATCCATCGCTCCCGAAATCCTGCGGGAACACTTGGACAAAGCCTTGCCCTTTGCTTTTAAAAGCTGGCGGCAATGCAGATGGAATCTGTTCCATTTCCGGATGCGCCTTCATAAACTCTTCGGCTGTTCCGCGATTTTCTTCATTATCGATAGTGCATGTGCTGTAAACCATAACACCGCCTGGCTTCAGCAGCTTCGCTGCTTCATCGAGCAGCGCCAATTGGATCGTCTGCAGACGCCCGAAATCGTCTGGCGTTTTCGTATATTTGATATCCGGCTTGCGTTTGATGACGCCAAGGCCGCTGCACGGCGCATCGACTAAAATGCGGTCGAATGCCGCTTCACCGAAGCGCTCAGTGCTTTCGCGCCCGTCACCGACGATCGTTTCGATGTGCTGGTGGCCAAGCCTTGCAGCCGTTTCTTCAATCAACTTAACTTTATGGGCATGCAGATCCATCGCCACCACTTTGCCGGACGTTTTTAGCTTTTCGGCAATATGGGTTGTTTTCCCGCCTGGAGCGGCACACATATCAAGAACCGTCATGCCGGGTTCGACCTGCAGTGCATAAGCCGGCAGCATGGAGCTCTCATCTTGGATGGTGATAAAGCCTTTTTCGAAAGCTTGCGACCGCACCGGCTGCCCGTTTGACACGATGAGGCATTCCGGGATGATCTTGCTTGGCTCTGCCGTTAAACCTTCGGACTCAAGCATTTCAATTACTTGCTCCGGCGTGGCTTGTGCCATATTGACACGTACTGTCTGCAACGGGGCTTTATTGTTCTCGAGCGCCATTTCACGGGTTTTCTCCATGCCGAATTGTTCGGACCAGCGTTTGATCATCCACGCCGGGTGGCTTGTTTCGATGGAAATCTTTTCGATCGGATCGGCTATTTCGTTATACGACCGCACACCTTCACGCTGAACCGAACGCAAGATGCCGTTGACCATAGAGCCGATGCCCGCGTGTCCACGGAGTTTGGCGATTTCCACTGCTTCGTTGATGACAGCATGAAAAGGGATCCGGTCCAAGTAGATGATCTGGTAAAGCGACAAACGCAGCAGCGTCCGCACCCACGGATCGATTTTCCCTTTGATGAACGGTTTTAAATAATAATCCAAAGTCATTTGATGCTGCAATGTGCCATAGGTGATCTCTGTCAGCAAGCCTTTGTTTTTCGCGGAAATGCCATAGCTATCCATCGTTTTGTTCAACAGCAGATTGCTATAGGCTTGCTTGTTTTCAACCGCATATAAAATCGACAACGCCGCATCCCGGACATTGCCGTGGATTTTTTTATTTTTCATTCGAATCGATCTCCTGCCTGTAATTTCGGGCCACGCAAATAATCCTGCGCCGTCATGCGCTTTTTGCCGGCAGGCTGCAATTCTTTGATCGCCAAGGCGCCGTCTCCGGTTTGGACGATGATGGCATCTTCAGTCAGTTCCAGTACTTCGCCTGGCTGTGAGATGTTGGCCGAATCGGCGAGTTCCGCCCACCAGATTTTTACATTGATTCCGCCTAACGATGTAAAGGCGACTGGCCACGGGTGCAGCCCTCGCACTTGGTTATACAATTCACGGGCGGATTTGTTCCAATCAATGCGCTCTTGCTCTCTTGAAATATTGCGGGCGAACGTAACGTGCTGTTCGTCCTGTGGAGTCCGCGCATTGGTCCCGTCGATGATCGACGGCAAGGTTTCTTGCAATAGTTCTTTTCCAGCAATGCTGAGTTTTTCGAACATGCTGCCGGTATGGTCCATCTCTTCAATCGGCACTGTTATTTGCGAAATAATATCTCCGGCATCCAAGCGGTCGACCATATACATGATCGTCACGCCTGTTTCTTTCTTGCCGTCGATGATTGCCTGGTGAATCGGTGCACCACCGCGATATTCCGGCAGCAATGACGCATGGACATTGATGGCTCCGAGTTTCGGTGCTTCAAGTATAGCAGTCGGCAAAATCTGTCCGAAAGCGGCTGTGACAATCAAGTCCGGCTGCAAATCAAGAATTTTTTGGGCTTGCTCCGGATCTTTTAATCTTTCAGGCTGATAGACCGGCAAATCGAGTGCGAGCGCTTGTTCTTTCACAGGCGTCGGCGTGAGGATTTTCTTTCTGCCTACAGGACGGTCAGGCTGTGTGACAACAAGCGCCACTTCATAGCCCTGTTCTACCAACATCCGTAAAATCGGTGCCGAAAAGGCCGGCGTTCCCATGAATACAATTTTGGTCAAAGCAAATCCTCCTCTTCTTGCTGGCGGATCATTTCATCCAATTCTTCTTGGGTTACGTATTTTGTGATTTTGCTGGTGAACAATACGCCGTCCAGATGATCCATTTCATGGAGGATGGCACGTGCTTCATAGCCTTCCGCTTCTAGCTCATACCAAGTGCCGTCGCGTTCTTGCGCTTTGATCTTGATGCGGCCGTGGCGTTCGACTTCACCGAAAATCCCAGGGAAGCTCAAACAGCCTTCGATGTCAGTTTCAGCCCCTTCGAACAAAGCGAGTTGCGGATTGATCATTTCAATCGGATCTTGCCCTTCCTGAAAATCGACGATGGCGACGCGCTGCAAGACGCCCACTTGAGGCGCGGCAATGCCCACGCCGTCCGCTTCGACCATCGTTTCGTGCATATCATCAAGCAAAACTGCCAAGTCCTTATCAAATTTCGTGACGGTGCTACACGGTGTTTCCAATACTTTATTCGGATGTTTCACAATTTCGCGGATTGCCATTTCTATTCCTCATTTCTGCTACATGACTGTCGTCGGGTTCATATCGATGGACAAAGTTGCCCCCGTTTTGATCCACTCGCTGCGGTACATTTTGATTAATTGCTGCAACGCGTCAGCCAGCTTCGGTTCTGTTTTGTATTTTATCAAACATTGATAGCGATATCTATTGTTCACACGGGCAATCAGCGATGCAGACGGCCCGATGATAATGGTCTTCGGAGACAGTCGATTGCGTAAATACTCCGTCATTTGTTCGGCATAGCCTGAGACGGTCATCAAATCCTCATGGGTAAACTGGATGTTGACGACATAATAATACGGCGGGTAGCCGCTCGCTCTGCGCATGGCCATTTCCTGCTCATAAAACGGTTCGTACAATTGGTCTTTGGCGAGCATGATGGCGTAATGTTCCGGCGTATAGGTCTGGACATATACCTCTCCAGGGAGAACGTCGCGTCCGGCACGGCCGCTCACTTGAGTCAACAATTGATAGGTTTTCTCCGCTGCCCGGAAATCCGGCAAATGCAAAGTCGTATCCGCTGATAATACGCCGACGAGTGTAATGTTCGGAAAATCCAAGCCTTTGGCGATCATTTGGGTGCCAAGCAGAATATCCGCTTTGCCCTCGCCGAATGCCGTCAAAATCTTTTCGTGCGCTCCTTTATTGCGCGTCGTATCGACATCCATCCTCAATACACGGGCGTCCGGAACGAGTTTCGCGAGTTCCTCTTCGACTTTTTGCGTGCCTGTTCCGAAAAAGCGGATATGGTCGCTTTCGCATTCCGGACAAGTGGTTGGGACCGGTTCATCATAGCCGCAATAATGGCATTTCATACGTTCGCTCGCCCGGTGATAGGTCAAGGAAATATCGCAGTTCGGGCATTGCAAAACCGTTCCGCAATCACGGCATAGCACAAACGAAGAATAGCCGCGCTTGTTCAAAAACAGCACGACTTGTTCATTTCTTTGCAGCCGCTCGCGGATCGCTTCCGCCAGCTCGATGGAAAACATCGACCGGTTGCCGGTACGCAATTCTTCCCGCATGTCGACAATATGCACATCCGGCAACGGCTGGCTTTTGGCGCGGTTTTTCAATACCAATAGTTCATAAACGCCTTTTTGCGCTCGGGCATAGGATTCGAGCGATGGTGTGGCGCTCCCTAAAATGACTGGGCACTGATGTTGCTTACTGCGCCAAATCGCTACGTCTCTCGCATGATAGCGTGGTGCATCATCTTGCTTATAGCTGGATTCATGCTCTTCGTCGAGAATGATCAATCCAAGATTTTGGAACGGCGCGAAAATAGCCGAGCGAGCGCCGACGACAACTTTCACTTCCGCACGTTGGATTTTTCGCCACTCATCATACTTTTCCCCTGCCGACAAGCCGCTGTGCAATACCGCCACAAGATCACCGAAACGCTCTTTAAAACGGATGGTCATCTGCGGTGTCAATGAAATTTCCGGCACCAGCATGATCGCCTCTTTGCCTTCTTCAAGCACTTGAGCAATGGTCTGCAAATAAATTTCCGTTTTTCCGCTGCCGGTAATACCATGCAGCATGAAAGTCTTTTCGGTATTTAAAGATGCATGGATGGCCTCAAACGCCGTTTGCTGCTCATCCGTCAACGACAAAGCAGTATTATGCTCAATCGCTGTCAACAGCGAAGGGTCGCGGTAAGATTCCATAAGCGAATAGCTTGCCAAGCCCTTTTCGGCTAGTGCATGGATTGTCGGAAGCGATACACCTGCTTCTTTTTGCAAACGTGCTGCCTCGACGGTTTCTCCCAAATGCTCGCGGAAATACGCTTGCAGTTTCAATTGCTGTTTGGCATTTGCACGAATGGACAGATTGTCTATTACTTCAATGGAATCCGTGATATGCACCATGCGGATGGTTTTCACCGCCGTTTTTTGCTGGATATTCGTATCAGCCAACACTGTGCCTTTGTCCATTTCTTTTTTCATGAGCCCGAACACGGCTTCCGCTTCTTGCGCACGCACAAATTCCCGTGTACCGAAATACGGCTGCAAATCCTTTGGCAACACTTCTATCGGGGCATTCAGCACAAAACGTTTTTCGTATTTTGCGCGCAATGCGGCCGGCACCATTACTTGCAAAGCGTCGATTTCAAAGCACACGGTGTGGCGTTTCATCCACTGCGCGAGTTCAAGCATTTCCTGATTCAACACCGGCTCGACGTCCATCAGTTCATGCACTGGTTTTAAGCGCTTCGGGTCAAACTCGGAAGTTTCTTTAATAGTTGTAATAAAGCCGAGCACTTTGCGGTTGCCAAAAGGCACTTTAACGCGCATTCCTGGCTCTGCAAGCGCTGCAAAATTTTCCGGCACTGCGTAATCAAACGGCCGGTCGATTGGATGTGCGGCAACATCGACAATCACTTCTGCTATCATTTTGCAAATTCCTTTTCGGTTATGAGCGATAGCAATTCATGCGCCAATTCCGTTTTCGGCAGGTTGGGGAATGTTTTTTCAAACCCGCCCTGGCCGTAAACCGTAACTTCGTTCGTGTCATGGTCAAAACCGGCCTGTGCTGCACTAACGTCATTGGCGATGATGTAATCAGCATTTTTACGCTCCAGTTTATCTTTGGCATATTGCGCCACATGATCGGTCTCTGCCGCAAAACCGATCAAGATCTGGTTTGCTTTCATTTCACCGAGCGTTTTGAGGATATCAATCGTACGTTCCAGTTCAATGACGGAATTCCCGTCTTTTTTCTTGACCTTCTGTGCGGCAATGGCCGCTGGGCGATAGTCTGCGACAGCAGCAGTTTTGATGACCATGTCGGCGCTATCGTATTCCTGCAACACCGCTTCTAGCATATCCTGTGCGCTTTCTACAGAAATGCGGGTAACGCCGCTCGGCACCTCAAGGGCAACAGGACCGCTGATCAGCAGCGTCTCCGCCCCGAGTTCCGCTGCTGCTTGTGCCATCGCATAGCCCATTTTGCCGCTGGAAAAGTTCGTCAAAAAACGCACCGGATCAATACGCTCCCGCGTCGGACCTGCAGTTACTACCACTTTCTTCCCTGCCAGCGGATTGTTTTTGGAAAAATGGGCGGCAACGAGTTCAGTGATCTTTTCAGGCTCCTCAAGACGCCCTTTGCCAACATAGCCGCATGCCAAAAACCCTTCGGACGGCTCGATAAAACGGATGCCGTCATGATGGAGCCGGTCGATATTGCGTTTCACTGCCGGATGATCGTACATATGCACGTTCATCGCCGGCGCGACCCAAATCGGCGCGGATGCCGCAAGCAACACCGTCGATACCATATCGTCCCCCAAACCATTGGCCATTTTCGCAATGATGTTTGCCGTGGCCGGCGCGACGATAACCAGGTCTGCCCAATCTGCCAAATCGATATGTGCGATGACGGAAGAGTCTTTTTCATCAAAAGTATCAAAATAGACATCGTTGCGCGACATCACTTGAAATGTTAAAGGCTGGACGAATTGCTTTGCCGAATCGGTCATGATGACTTTGACGTCCGCACCTGCTTGCGATAGTTTACTGACGAGTGCAACCGCTTTGTAGACCGCGATGCCCCCGCTGACACATAATAGGATTTTCCGATTTGCCAACACGGTTAAACACCCTTTCTAAACAACAAACTCCCAAAGAACAGTTTCGCTCTGGGAGTCGTCAATGGAGATCATTGGTTAAATTTCGTCTTCGTAAATTGCGGATGCATCTTGCTGAACCGGCGTCAATACGCCTTCAGCGATTTCTTCGAGCGCTTTCCCTACTGCTTTATAGGAAACATAGGAATCCAGTTTTTCGTCGCCATGTTCGTGCAATTGGCGGGCTCTCTTGGAAGCCAAAGCGACCAGGGAGTATTTTGAATCGATACGGCTTTTCAGTTTATCAACGGATGGGTATAACATCAGGCATTCTCCTTTAGCATATCTAAGTATCTTTTTTCGACACGTTCTCGCTTGCAATGCTCTGCAATAATGATGGCATTGATGCGGTCGCATGCATTCTCCACTTCGTCGTTTTCGACGACATAATCGTAGAGGTTCATCATTTCCAGCTCTTTTCTGGCAGCATGAATTCGGGATGCGATTACGTCATCCGACTCCGTGCCACGGCCGACCAATCGCTCTTCAAGTTCTGACAGGCTTGGCGGCGCCAGGAAAATGAATAATCCGTCTGGCACCTTGGCGCGGACTTGCGCAGCGCCCTGCACTTCGATTTCTAGGAACACATCGCGTCCCGCATCGCGCATTTTATTGACGTACTCAAGCGGCGTGCCATAGTAATTGCCGACATACTCAGCATACTCCAACAATTGCCCTTGGTCGATCAGTTCTTCAAACTCATGACGGGTCTTGAAGAAATAATCGACTTCGTCCACTTCGCCTTCACGCGGTGAGCGCGTGGTCATCGAAATGGAGTATTCATAATTCGTATCCGGCTGTTCGAACAGCTCTTTTCTCACCGTGCCTTTTCCGACACCCGAAGGCCCCGACAGCACAATCAACAGTCCGCGTTGTTTTCTCATTTTATCCCTCACTAGCCTCGTCATCATTTTCATTTTCTTCCATCCGTGCAAGGGCGGTCTCGACCGATAAGGCCGAAATCACCACATGGTCGCTATCCATGATGAATATCGACTTGGTTTTCTTGCCGCCGGTCGCATCGACGAGCAAACCTTTGCTGCGCGCTTCCTGCATCAAACGTTTGGACGGCGCCGAATCCGGCTGGATCATCGACACGATGCGGTTGATTGCCACCGCATTGCCCGAGCCGATGGATATGAATTTCACTTTTCGTTTCATTATCTTCACCGCCACCGATGCTTGTGTAGCTTGTTCGCTTTGAATCTAACTGTCTTATTATATCATAATCTGACGAGAAAATGATAAGATGGAACAAAACGATTTGAAAGAGGGATTTTTCATGGCATTTGATGGATTATTTACGAAAGCGATGACGAGCGAGCTCCAACAGCTGGTCAGCGGAAGGATTTCAAAAGTTCATCAGCCTAATCAGCTCGAACTGCTCCTGCAAATACGTGCACAAGGTAAGAACCATAAATTGCTCATTTCGATCCACCCATCTTATTCACGCATCCATTTGACCAACACAGCAAACGTCAACCCATCAGAACCACCGATGTTCTGCATGCTGCTGCGCAAGCATATCGAAGGCGGCGTCATCACAGGTATCGAGCAGCACGGATCTGACCGTTTGATCATCTTGCGCATCCGCGCCCGCAACGAAATCGGCGATGAAATCGAACGCGAGCTCCATGTTGAAATGATGGGCCGGCATTCGAACATCATTTTAGTCGACGCCGAACGCGACATGATCCTCGACAGCCTGAAGCATTTGCCGCCGAGCGTCAATTCTTATCGGACCATTTTGCCAGGTCAGGATTATATTTTTCCGCCTTCACAGGACAAGCGCACCCCATACGATAAAGAGGCTGATTTCTCCGGACTCAGCAGCAAGGAAATCGTTTCTGAGTTTGCTGGATTTTCACCACTGACGGCAAAAGAATTGGAATACCGTCTAGCGAATGACGCATCCAGTGCTCAAGCATTCCTGAACGACTTCACGAATGCACAACCAAACGGCTATTATGTCGAACAGCAAGGCAAAAGCTATTTCTCAGCTACTCTATTGACGCATTTGGAACAGGAAAACATCCGCTTTGATAACCTTTCGGAGTTGCTTGACCGCATCTATTACGCCAAAGCAGAGCGAGACCGCGTCAAACAGCAGGCAGGTGATTTGGAACGCTGGCTGCAAAATGAAATCGCCAAACTGAAATTAAAGCTGAAAAAACTGAAAAAAGAACAGGACCAGGCGCAAAAACGCGACCAGCTTCAATTGAACGGCGAATTGATCATGGCCAATCTGCACACCATCAAAAAAGGCATGAAAGAAATACAAGTTATTAACTATTATAATGAAGAAAGCGTGACGATTGCGCTCGATCCGCGCAAGACGCCAATCGAAAATTCCCAAAAATATTATTCACGCTACCAAAAAGCCAAAACTGCGGTCGTTAAAACGCAGGAGCAAATCAAAAAGACCGATGAAGACATCCGTTATTTCGAACAGCTCATGCAGCAAGTGCAACAAGCAGGACTATCCGATATCGAAGAGATCCGCGAAGAGCTGGCCGAGCAAGGTTATATGAAAGCACAGAAATCCAAGAAGAAGAAAAAACCGACAAAGCCAAGCGTCGAAAATTACGTGTCATCTAAGGGCATTGCCATTTCTGTCGGAAAAAACAATAAGCAAAACGACTATGTGACCTTCAAAGTGGCATCAAAATCCGACACCTGGCTCCATACGAAAGACATACCGGGTTCGCACGTGGTCATCCATTCACAGGATCCGGATGAGGAGACCATTTTAGAAGCTGCCACGATCGCTGCCTATTTCAGCAAAGCACGTGATTCGGCATCGGTTCCGGTGGATTATACGGAAGTGCGTCAAGTAAAAAAACCGAGCGGCGCCAAGCCCGGCTTTGTCATTTATTTCGAACAAAAAACAGTTTACGTGACGCCCGATGAAGATCTTGTGTTGAAACTGAAAAAATAACCATTGGATTGTCCGGCACCTCTTGCCGGACAATTTTTTTGTAGTGATAATATTTGTTTACATAATATTATTATTTAATAAATGAATTTCTCAAACCATTGCCCGAACCTTTAGTTAATGCTATCTTTTTAAAGGACGTATATAGAAGGAGGCAGACCCTTGAACACTGTAAATAAACGAACATACATAGGCGTGGCAAGTCTCGCAACAACGGCATTGGTTCTTTCCGCTTGCGGCAATGATGCTGCAGACCCGGAACAGCCATCGGAGTGGGACCGCATACAAGAAGAAGGCGTTTTGACTGTCGGCACTTCCGGCACATTGCTTGCAACTTCTTTCCGCGACGATGAAAGCGGCGAATTGACCGGCTTTGAAGTGGAAGTAGTCCGCGAACTCGGCGAACGTCTCGATTTGGAAATCGAATTCCGGGAACTTGGGTTTGACGAAATGCTGACGAGCGTCAGTACAGGACAGCTGGACATGGCCGCCAACGACATCGAAGTGACTGAAGATATGACCGATAAATTCCTGTTTTCGACACCAATCAAATATTCCTACGGCACAGCAGTCGTCCGAAAAGACGATCTGTCTGGGATTGAGACGATCGAAGACCTTGAAGGCAAAAAGGCAGCCGGTGTATCCACTTCTGTCTATATGCAAATCGCCCGTGATTACGGTGCAGAAGAAGTGACCTATGATAACGCTACAAACGAAATTTACTTGCGCGATGTATCGATTGGACGGACCGATGTCATCTTGAACGATTATTATTTATCGACATTCGGTGTTGCGGCTTTCCCGGAGTTGAACATCACCATCCATCCGGACATCAAATACTTGCCATCCGAAGTCGGGCTTGTTGTAAATGAGAATAGCGAAGAATTGTTAGAGCAAATCAATGCTGCGCTTGAAGATATGCTTGCCGACGGCACCGTCAGCGAGATTTCAGCCGAGTTCTTCGGCGGCGCCGACGTAACAGTCGAACCGGACATCGAAGAGGAAATTTAAAGGAGGAACTGAGCCATGAGCGATATCGAATGGGGGCTGTTGTTCGACCCTGAACTGGCGATTGAATCATTGCCTTACGTACTTGAAGGCATTTGGCTGACGCTGTTCATTTCGATGGGCAGCATGCTCGGAGGGCTCGTCATCGGCTTTTTCCTGGCACTCGCCCGCACTTCCAAACAACCGCTGCTCCAGTTGCCGGCGCGTCTTTATATTTCCTTTATGCGCGGCGTTCCAATTCTCGTCATTTTGTTTTTGCTGTATTTCGCATTGCCGGTCATCGGCATCGAATTTACTGCGCTGCAAGCTGCGATACTCGGCTTTACGATCAATAGCGCCGCCTATATCGCAGAAGTGTTCCGCTCCGCACTCGCTTCTGTCGACAAAGGCCAATGGGAATCGTCTACGGCACTCGGCCTCACTTATTGGCAGGCCATGCGGCGCATCATCTTGCCTCAATCGGTGCGCATTGCCGTACCGCCCTTGTCGAATGTATACCTCGATCTGATCAAGGCATCATCGCTCGCTGCGATGATTACGGTTCCGGAAATTTTCCAGAAAGCACGGATTGTCGGTGCGCGAGAATATGATTTACTGACATTGCTCATTCTAGTCGCACTCATCTACTGGGCGATTTGTTCGGTGATGACGGTACTTCAAAATTATTTGGAAAAACGCTACGCAGAATATTTATGACAAACAAACCCCCACGCTTTCGCAGCGCAGGGGTTTTTATTATTCGAACGCTTCATCTTCCATATACATGACTTCCCACAGATGGCCATCGGGATCGTGGAAGCTCCAGGAATACATGAACTTATTATCCATCGGCTCGTTGGCAGAGTCCCCGCCTGCGGCAATGGCTTTATGGATCCATTCATCGACTTCCTCGCGGCTCGATGCCGCTAAGGCGATGATCGCTTCTGCGCTTTTCGATGTGTCTGCGATGGCTTTATGGGTAAAGCTTTTGAAAAAATCTTCCACCAATAACATGGCGTATATATTCGGTCCGATGATCATGCAAGTGGCATTATTATCTGTCATGCGTTCGTCAAAATCAAATCCCATTTCTCCAAAAAACTTCATCGACTTTTCTAAATCACTGACCGGCAAATTAACGAAAATCTGGTTCGCTTGAATGGACATGGTTTCGCTTCCCTTCTGTTTCGTTTTGCTTTCACCTTCCTATTCGGTGAATGATGCGAAATTCCTGCTTAGCGCCCCATTTTCTTTCGGCCTCTTTCGTAAAAAGCAGCCATTTCGCCATCTGGAACCAAGGCTCCGCCTGTCAGCCAGACAATATGGGTAGCATTTTCGAATGCGATGCCATGGTCATTCGCATAGTCCGTCGCACTGATCGCAAACGGTCCGATAAACCCGGCAGCAGCAGACGGTTCGATTTTCAGCGCTTCACTGTCTTTTAGCAATGCCAATAAAGGAAACAATGACTCATCTTCAACTGTCGCAACGCCCGAAATCAATTGTTCGGAGCTTTCTGAAGCGAAACTCGACGGCCTGCCGACAAGCTAACCCGTCTGCTTCCGTTTCGTTATCGATGCCCACGTCCTGTACGGAAATTTCACTCTTTAACCCTGTCATTAACCCGAGCAAAACAGCAGGTGAATGCGTGGGTTCAACAAAAACTGGATGGACATGATCGCCGAATACATGGCGCAGGCCGAATGCTATTCCCCCCGGTGCTCCTCCGACGCCGCATGGCAAATAGACGAAAAGAGGATGCTCCTCGTCTACCCGGATGTGCTGCTGTTGGAGCTGCTGTTTCAATCGCAGCGCCGCGACGCTATAGCCGAGAAACAACTCGCGGGATTTTTCATCATCAACGAAATAACCATTTTCAAGAGCCAGCGTCTTCTGCCTCCCGGTGGTCACCGCTTCGCTGAAATCCCCCGCAAACTCCACCACTTCTACTCCCTTGCGTCTCAGCAACTCTTTTTTCCACGCTTTCGCATCGGCTGACATGTAAACTGTGACATGAAATCCGAGCTGCGCGCTGATAATGCCGATGCTGAGACCCAAATTCCCTGTTGAACCGACTCCTATCGAATAGCCGCTGAAAAATTCCTTGGCTTCTGGTGTCGCGAACCATTCATAAGAGTCATCCGCACCGATCAAGCCCGCACGGAGCGCCAAAGTTTCAGCGTAGCGCAGCACTTCAAAAAAACCGCCTCGTGCTTTTACGCTGCCGGCAACTGGCAGTTCGTTATCGCATTTGACATGCAGCTTGCCGTGCAGCGGCTGATGAAAATATGTTTCCAAACGTTTTTGCATACGCAACGCCGGGCGCAGATCGGATTCGATGATGCCCTGCATATCGGCCGTCTCCGGAAACACGCTCTTCAAATAAGGGGCAAAGCGTTGCCACGTCTCTTCAGCTTGTTTCACATCTTCGAAAGTAACCGGTAAATTCGCCACTTGTTCCATTTGCTTGCGTTTCGGATTCAGCCACACGACTGGTTTCAAATTGATCAGCTCCTGCAGCAGCGGGTGCTGCTCTTTCAATTGTTCAAGTTGCTCTGTTGTTAGCTGCATTGAATTCCGCCTCCATTTTGTCTAAGCCATGTAGTGCTTTATGTCTCTAATCTTATACCCCCATTATAGCGAAACGTACCGGTCATTTGTTGTTGCTTTAATAGCAAAAAACACTTGGCACAATATATGTGCCAAGTGTTTTTATAAAGTGCCTGCCTTTAATTTTTCATGCCATTCACTAAGCATCGGCAAATCGCCCTCGTCGATGGCGCCCGTTTGCTGTGCCTGTTCGACCAATGCCGGAAAATCCGTCAAGGTATGGAATGAGAATCCTGCCTCGTGAATCGATTCCGCTGCCTGCGGCAAACCGTATGTGAAGATTGCCGCGATCCCCGCAACATCAAAGCCAGCATCTTTTAAAGCATGCGCCGCCTGCAGCACCGAACCGCCTTTGGAAATCAAGTCTTCAACTACAACAACTTTCTTGCCGGGTTCGACTTTTCCTTCAATCAGATTTGACTGGCCATGGCCTTTCGGTTTGGAACGCACGTAGACCATCGGCAAATCAAGGCGCTCCGCAACCCATGCCGCGTGCGGGATGCCGGCTGTTGCGGTGCCTGCAATCACTTCAGCATCCGGATATTCGCGCCGAATGGTTTCGACAAGGCCATCCGCGATCGCTTTGCGGACAGATGGATAAGACATCGTCAGGCGATTGTCGCAATAAATCGGCGATTTGACGCCTGATGCCCATGTGAACGGATCGTTCGGCCGCAGCTCCACCGCTCCGATGGATAATAATTGTTGTGCGATTTGCTTTTTCATGACCGGCCGCCCCATTCCCCATTGATGTATTCATAACTTTTTTGCGGATTTTCCGAGCGTGTTATGGCACGGCCGACGACGATATGTGTCGCCCCTTGCGCTTTGGCATCACGAGGTGTGGCGATGCGCTTTTGATCGTGTGCCTCGCTAGATGCCGGACGGATGCCCGGCGTGACGCGCAGGAAATCTTCTCCGCAAGCCTCCCCGATCGCTTTCGCTTCATGCACCGAACACACCACGCCGTCAAGGCCGGCTTGTTTAGCTAGCTTAGCATAATGCAACACCGATTCCTGCAGTGTGACCGGGATCAATTGCTCTTGTTGCATCTGTTCTTCGCTCGTCGAAGTCAATTGGGTGACAGCTATCAGTTTCGTGCCGCTTCCTGACAAACCACGCTTTGCCGCCTCCATCATCGCAACACCTCCTGCCGCATGGACATTGACCATGTCGACACCGAGTTCTGCAATGCGCCGCATGGCGGACTCGACTGTATTCGGGATATCGTGTAATTTCAAGTCCAGGAAAATATCATGGCCGTATAGGTTCAGCGTGTTAACCAAATCCGGGCCTTCCTGATAAAACAATTCCATGCCCACTTTCAAGAACAAAGGCTCGGTGAATTCCGAAAGAAATTCTTCCACATCAAGTTTCGACGGGAAGTCTAGTGCAATAATCGGTTTGCTTGTCATAAGCGGTGGCTCCTTCCGATAAGTTCTTCGACCGACTCGTAGCCGAGCTCATGCAAACGCTCGGGCAACTTATCGATTAGTTCCGGGCATACGAACGGATTGACGAAGTTCGCAGTGCCGACCGCTACAGCGTTTGCACCTGCTGATAAAAAGTCAATGACGTCATCCACTTCCGTTACACCGCCCATGCCGATGATCGGCAGGTCGGTATGGCGCCGCACTTCGTATACCATACGCAGCGCAACCGGTTTAATGGCAGGACCCGACAAGCCCCCAGTGATATTGGCAATGACCGGGCGCCCTGTTTTCGGGTCGAGGCGCATGCCGAGCAGCGTATTGATCATCGTTATGCCGTCGGCGCCGCCTTGTTCAACCGCTTTGGCGAGCTGGACGATATCGGTGACGTTCGGAGATAATTTCACATACACCGGCACATCCGAAACCTCTTTCACCATGCGCGTCAATTCCCGTGCAACGTCGGGGTCCGTGCCGAACGTGATGCCGCCTTGCTTGACGTTCGGGCAGGAAATATTCACTTCGAGTGCATGGACATTCGGCGCTTTTGAAATGGCGCGTGCCACTTCCACGTAATCTTCGGCAATCGATCCCGCTACATTGGCGATGATCGGCACATCGAATTGCTCAAGCCACGGCAATTGTTCGCTGACGACTTTTTCAAGACCGGGATTTTGCAGCCCGATGGCATTGAGCATGCCAGATGAAGTTTCCGCAACGCGCGGCGTCGGGTTGCCGAGACGCATTTCGGCAGTCGTCGCCTTGACCATAATCGAACCGAGTTTCGACAAATCATACAGCTGTGCATACTCCTGGCCGAAACCGAAGCAGCCGGATGCCGGCATGATCGGGTTTTTCAAGTCGAGACCTGGCAGTTGAACACGTAAATCCGTCATGAAATCACCACCCCCGCTGGAAATACCGGTCCGTCTGAACAGACTTTGATGTAATCTGTCTCACTTTTCGTCGTCCGGCATACGCAGGCAAAGCATGCCCCGATGCCGCAGCCCATGCGCTGCTCGTATGACAAAAATCCTTTTTTCTGCGGGTATGCCCATTGCACCGCTTCAAGCATCGGCGTGGGTCCGCACGAATAATACGTATCGAAATCATTTGGCAAAGCGTTTAAAATATGCGTCACAAAGCCTTCTGTGCCATGCGAGCCGTCGACGGTTGCAATGTGGGTATCGCCAAGTGCACGGAACTGGTCTTCGTAAAACACCGCTTCACGGCTTTCAAAGCCAAGTATGTGGACGGTTTCCACACCTCTCGCATTGAGTTGGAGCGCCAATTCATAGAGCGGGGGCACACCGATTCCACCGCCGATCAAATAGGCTTTCTGTTCGGCTGCTTCGACCGGAAATCCGTGGCCGAGCGGACCGAGCACATCTAGCATGTCCCGTTCAGTCTTTCCTGACAACAAGGTCGTGCCGCGGCCTTCCGCACGGTAGATCATCGTGAAGCTGGATGCTTCCTTATCGATTTTCGCCACCGAGATCGGACGGCGCAATAGCGGCTCGAAGCTGTCCGCTACTCTGACATGGACAAATTGGCCAGGTTCATTCATTTCCTGGACTAATGATCCTGTGACGGTGAGTTCAAAAATATTCTTTGCGATTTCCTGATGGGAGACAACAGCCATTTTTTCCTGTTTGATCATACACCTGCCCCCATTTCCTCTGCTTGGAATGTCATCGACTCAATCACTCTGAGCATCGCTTCCGCAGTATCGAGTGAAGTCAGGCACGGCACACCGTTCTCGACCGATTCCCGGCGTATACGGAAGCCGTCGCGCTCTGGCTGTTTGCCTTTGGTCAACGTGTTGATGACGATCTGCGCATCGCCGTTTTGGATTACATCGAGCAACGTTCGCCCTTCCGCGCCGATTTTACCGACCTCTGCCACCACGATGCCTGCCTCTTCAAAAGCTTGCGCTGTGCCGCCAGTGGCCATGATTTGGTAACCGATGTTTTTAAAGCGTTTCGCAAGTCCAATTGCTTCCGTTTTGTCTTTGTCCGCGACCGTTAAGAGTACGGTGCCATGATCGCGCACTTCCATGCCTGCTGCTGCCAAACCTTTATACAAAGCTTTTTCGAGTGTCACGTCTTTGCCCATCACTTCCCCGGTCGATTTCATCTCAGGCCCGAGCGTAATGTCGACGCGGCGCAGTTTCGCGAACGAGAACACCGGCACTTTGACGTACACGCCTTTTTTCAACGGGGCCAAGCCAGTTGAGAACCCTTGGTCGATGATGCTTTGGCCCAATATGGCTTTCGTCGCAATATTCGCCATCGGGATGCCAGTGATTTTGCTGAGGAACGGCACTGTCCGGCTTGAGCGCGGATTAACTTCGATTACATACACTTCGCCGTCTGAAATGACGTACTGGATATTCAACAGCCCGATAATGTTCAAACCTTTGGCAAGGCGGGTCGTGTAATCGGTCAGCGTTTCGATGTGTTGTTTGGAGATGTTTTGCGGCGGATATACCGCGATCGAGTCGCCAGAATGAACTCCCGCGCGTTCGATATGTTCCATGATCCCAGGAATCAAGACATTTTCACCGTCGCAGATGGCGTCGACTTCAATTTCTTCTCCCGTCAAATAACGATCCACGAGCACCGGGTGTTCCGGGCTTGCCTCAACGGCATGTTCCATATAGTGGATCAAATCGCTTTCGTTGTAGACGATTTCCATCGCGCGGCCGCCGAGAACATATGACGGACGGACGAGCACCGGATAACCGATGTCTGTCGCGATGACGACGGCTTCTTCGGTCGACACAGCCGTTTTGCCAAGCGGCTGCGGAATGCCGATTTCATGTAATGCTGCTTCGAACTTGTTGCGGTTTTCCGCTCTGTCGATGTCTTCAAGCGAAGTGCCGAGAATCTTCACGCCATTTTTCTCCAGCTTGTCAGCCAAATTGATCGCCGTTTGCCCGCCGAATTGAACGACGACGCCTTTTGGCTGCTCCAGGTCGATGATGTGCATGACGTCTTCGATTGTCAGTGGCTCGAAGTACAGCTTGTCGGAGATGGAAAAATCGGTCGAGACCGTTTCCGGATTGTTGTTGATGATGATTGCTTCATAGCCTGCTTCTTTGATCGCCCACACTGAATGGACCGTTGCGTAATCGAATTCGACCCCTTGCCCGATGCGGATCGGGCCGGATCCGAGCACGATGACACTTTCTTTGTCTGTGCGGATGGATTCGTTTTCGTCTTCGTAGCTCGCGTAGAAATAAGGCGTTTCAGATTCAAACTCTGCAGCGCAAGTGTCGACCATTTTATAGACCGGCACTATCTTTTGCTGCTTGCGCCATTCGTAGACCTCTGCTTCTGCAGTGTTCCACAATTTGGCGATCGTTCTATCGGCATAGCCCATACGCTTGGCTTTTTTCGCTGTCTCGAAATCATATGGATTTTGCGCCAATACTTCCTCATAGCGCACAATATTGTCGAATTTCTTCAGGAAGAACAAATCGATTTGGCTCCAGTCGTGGATTGTTTCGATCGTTACGCCTCGGCGCAATGCTTCTCCGATAAAGAACAAACGCTCATCTCCAGCTTTGCGGATGCGTTTTTCGATCCATTCGTCGCTCATCGTGCCGCCGTTTTTCAACTCCAGGTGGAATTGCCCGGTTTCCAGCGAACGCACTGCTTTCAACATCGACTCTTCGAATGTCCGCCCCATGGCCATGACTTCGCCGGTCGCTTTCATTTGAGTGCCGAGGTTGCGTTTGGCCGATTCAAACTTATCGAACGGCCAGCGCGGGATTTTTGAGACGACATAATCGAGTGCCGGTTCGAACGCGGCATACGTGCGCCCTGTGACCGGGTTCATCATTTCCCCTAGCGTTAGCCCGACAGCGATTTTTGCCGCCAGTTTAGCGATCGGGTAGCCTGTCGCTTTTGACGCCAGCGCTGAGGAGCGGCTGACGCGCGGATTAACTTCAATGATAAAGTAGTCGAAGCTATGCGGGTCGAGTGCCAGCTGTACGTTGCAACCACCTTCAATTTTCAGCGCACGGATGATTTTCAGCGAGACATTGCGCAGCATCTGGTATTCACGGTCGGATAAAGTCTGGCTCGGGGCCACCACAATCGAATCGCCGGTATGGATCCCGACCGGATCGATGTTTTCCATGTTGCACACGACGATCGCGGTATCTTCTGCATCGCGCATCACTTCGTATTCGATTTCCTTAAACCCGGCGATGGATTTTTCCAGCAAGCATTGCGTCACCGGGCTGTACTTCAAGCCGCTGGCGACGATTTCATGCAATTGCTCGTCGTTGTGGCAAATGCCTCCGCCTGTTCCGCCAAGTGTAAACGCCGGGCGGACGATGACCGGGTAGCCGATGCGTTCTACGAAACGTTTTGCTTCTTCCATATTGTGGATGATGTCGGAATCCGGTACAGGTTCGCTGAGTTCGTTCATTAAAGTACGGAACAAATCGCGGTCTTCCGCTTTATGGATCGCTTCCAGCTTGGTTCCTAAAATCTCAATGTCCAGTTCATCCAAGATACCGGACTCATCGAGTTCAATGGCCATATTCAATCCTGTTTGACCACCAAGTGTTGCAAGCAAAGCATCCGGACGCTCTTTACGCAAGATGCGGCTGACAAATTCCAAGGTGATCGGTTCAATATATACTTTATCGGCGATTTCCGTATCGGTCATGATCGTTGCCGGATTGGAGTTGATCAAAATGACGCGGTAACCTTCCTCTTTCAAGGCGAGGCAAGCTTGCGTGCCTGCATAGTCGAATTCTGCTGCTTGGCCGATAACGATCGGGCCGGAACCAATTACGAGGATGCTGTTGATATCTTGTCTTTTAGGCATGTTGTTGCTCCTTCCGCTGTACGTTCATGATTTCCAGAAATCGGTCGAACAAGTAGTTTGAATCTTCCGGCCCTGGCGAGGATTCCGGATGGTACTGAACGGTGAAAGCCGGATAGTCCAAATGCGTCAAGCCTTCGTTCGTGCCATCGTTGAGAGCGCTATGTGTCACTTTCAGGCGTGTTCCTTGCAAGGTTTCTTCATCGACTGCATAGCCGTGGTTTTGCGAAGTGATTTCGACTTTACCGGTTACCAAATCTCGTACCGGGTGGTTGCCCCCACGGTGTCCGAATTTCAGTTTGAATGTATCTGCTCCGCATGCGCGTGCGAATAATTGATGGCCGAGGCAGATGCCGAATATCGGCACTTCGCCAAGCAGATCGCGCACGACGTCGACGCATTCCGGAACGTTTTTCGGGTCTCCCGGTCCGTTTGACAGCATGACGCCGTCCGGGCCCCATGCTAGAATTTCCTCGGCTGAGGTGTTATGCGGCACAACGATCACGTCGCATTTGCGCTTTGTCAATTCACGTAAGATGCCATGCTTCATGCCGTAATCGATCAACACAACGCGCTTGCCGCGCCCTGGGCTAGGGTAAGGGCGCGTGATCGACACTTGCGCCACTTGATCA
The DNA here is from genome assembly GCF_042654465.1 of Planococcus dechangensis. Lineage (NCBI taxonomy): Bacteria > Bacillati > Bacillota > Bacilli > Caryophanales > Caryophanaceae > Planococcus > Planococcus dechangensis. The sequence continues at coordinate 670,344 of NZ_JBHSGL010000005.1, forward strand.
GTCGGTAATGCGGTTTCTTTCAGCTTCGCGATGACTTGTTCAAAATCCGGTTGTTCACCGGCTGCCGTCAAAACGCCTTTGATCGAGCCGTTCACGCGGATCAGGCGTGTCAGTTTTCGTGTGTCGATTCCGCTGATTCCTGGAATGCCTTTTTTACGCAATAATTCATCGATGCTCATCGTGCTTCTGAAGTTGGATGGAAACTCTGCCGCTTCTCGGACGATCATGCCTTTGACTGCCGGGTCGATCGATTCGAAATCGTCGCTATTGATACCGTAGTTGCCGATCAACGGGTAAGTCATCGTGACAATCTGGCCGCAATAAGATGGATCGGACAAGATTTCCTGATAGCCGGTCATGCTCGTGTTGAACACAACTTCCCCAACCGATGCTGCTTCTGCGCCGAATGCTTCCCCAGCGAATACTGTGCCGTCCTCTAAGATCAAATAACGTTTCATCAGTTTTCCTCCTGCCATACAATGTCACCGCCGAAAATAGTCATTACCGGCCAACCGGTGCAAGTTTTCCCGCCAAATGGCGTGTTCGTGCCTTTAGATAAGAAGTCTTCTGTGCGGATTTCCTGCTGCTTGTCCAAATCGATCAGGACCAGATCCGCGATTTGACCCGTTTCAAGTTTTCCGTGCGGTAAGCCAAACACTTCTGACGGCTTCTTCGTCAGCCAATCAATCAATTGCTGCAGTGTCCATTTTCCGCTCTTGACGAATTCCGTGTACAGCAGCGGAAACGCTGTTTCAAACCCGACGATGCCAAACGGCGCTTTTTCCATGCCGTTCGCTTTTTCTTTGGCAATATGCGGTGCGTGGTCAGTGGCGATAAAATCAAGCGTGCCGTCAAGCAACCCTTCGTGAAGCGCGTCTAAGTCCTCATTTGCGCGCAGCGGCGGATTCATTTTGTAGTTCGCGTCGTCGCCCGGGATGTCATCTTCTGTCAACAGTAAATGGTGCGGCGTAACTTCCGCTGTAACATGCACTCCTGCCCGTTTCGCGTCCCGTATGACGCGCACCGATTCTTTCGTGCTGACGTGGCAGACGTGGTAATGGGCACCAGCTGCTTCAGCGAGCAAAATGTCGCGAGCGATATGGACCGACTCCGCTATGGATGGGATGCCCGGCAAGCCCAGCTCCCGGCTTCTTTTACCGTCGTGCATCACGCCGCCGTAGATCAAGCTATTGTCTTCGCAATGGGCGACGACTGCCATGTCGAGAGCTGCTGCTTCTTTCATCGTCTCGAACATCATCCCAGCTTGCTGTATGCCGACACCGTCGTCGGTGAACGCGAACGCGCCGTGATCTTTCAGTTCTTTTAAGTTGGTGCGTTCTTTGCCTGCCTCGCGGATGGTGATGGAAGCATACGGCAAAACCCGGATGAGCGCATTTTTTTCGATCAAGCCGTTGACAAGATCGAGATTTTCTTTCGTGTCCGGAACAGGGCGTGTGTTCGGCATCGCGCAGATCGTCGTATAGCCGCCTCGTGCAGCTGATTTCGTCCCGCTTTCGATGGTTTCTTTTTGCTCTCCTCCCGGTTCACGCAGATGGACGTGGACATCCACAAATCCTGGTGCGATCATTCGGCCTTTGCCGTCGATTTCTGTTTCTCCCTGCAAGCTCAATCCTTCGCCGAGTTCAGTGACTTTGCCATCTTGAATGCGGACATTGACCTCCTGTAATTGTTCTCCGTTTAGCATTTTTACATTTTTAATGAATAATCCCATTCTAATCTCTCCCTTTCATTGCATATTCGAGTACTGCCATCCGGACAAACACGCCGTTGGCCATTTGCTTGAAAATCCGTGACCGCTCGCATTCGACCAGTGAGTCTGCGATTTCGACTCCACGATTGATCGGTGCCGGGTGCATGATGATGGCGCTTTTCTTCATTTTCCGTTCGCGTGCTTCGGTCAAGCCAAACTCTTTATGGTAGCGTTCTTTGGAAAACAAAGCCGAGACAGCGTGTCGCTCGTGCTGGACACGGAGCATCATGACAACATCCGTTTCTCCGAGCAAAGAATCCAGCTCGTCTGTCGTTTCATAATCGCCGCTCCACTCGGCAGGGCACACAAAGCTGACATTTGCGCCAAGCTGCTCGAGCGCGGCTGCATTTGATTTGGCTACACGGCTATGTGCAATGTCTCCGACAATCGTCACGTGCAGCCCTTCGATGCGCCCAAACTCCTGATGGATGGTGTAAATATCGAGAAGCGATTGCGTCGGGTGCTGTCCTGAACCGTCGCCGCCGTTGATGATTGCGACCTTGCATCCTTCGAGTTGCTGGTAGTACTCTTCTTCCTCGTGGCGGATGATGACTGCCTTGACGCCGATCGCTTCCATCGTCTTGACTGTGTCGTACAAAGTTTCACCTTTCAAAATACTTGAGAAGGCCGTTTCAAAGGGCAGCACCGACAGCCCGAGCCGCTGTTCAGCCATTTCAAAGCTCATTTTTGTTCGCGTGCTCGGTTCGAAAAACAAATTGACGACCGCCCCCTCAAGGGACGCTTGCTCACCATGTTCAAATTGTGCCGCGCGCTTTAGCAAATGCATGATTTGTTCGTTCGAGAGGCCGTTCATCGATAAAAGATTCGGCAATTTCCTCACACCCTTTCGTTAGCTGTACAAAAAAACACCTTCCCAGGGGCAGGAAGGTGTAGGGAAATAAAGGCATAGTCCGCCCCATTTCCAAAACCCCTTCCATGCCTCTCTGGACATTCATTAAAAGGTAAATTTATTCAGTTCCGTCATCCAGTTCTTGTTTATCGAGTCCCGGCAAGATCAAGTTCAATAACACACCGACGATTGCGGCGAGTGCCATGCCTTCGATGACGAAAGTTTCGCTGAACTCCAGCTTTGCTCCCCCGATCCCGATGACCAGGATGACGGATGAGATGACCAGATTGCGGTTGTTGCCGAAGTCGATGCCGTTATCGACAAGCATACGCAATCCTGATGAAGCGATGATGCCGAACAGCAGAATCGAGATGCCGCCAAGCACGGCCGTCGGAATCGTGTCGATGACAGCCATCAGCTTGCCGAAGAATGAGAACAAGATGGCGAACACCGCTGCGCCGACGATGACGTAGACGCTGAACACTTTCGTGATGGCCAATACACCGATATTCTCGCCATATGTTGTTTTCGGCGGCCCCCCGACTAGCGAGGAAATGAATGTTCCAAGACCGTCTCCAAGAATCGAGCGGTGAAGCCCGGGATCTTTTATGTAGTTGCGGTTGACGATTTTTCCGAGCACAAGCTGGTGCCCGATATGTTCAGAAATGGTGACGATCGCGATCGGGACCATGACGAACAGCAATGTCGGCGTCACTTGGAACGAATAGTCGATGCCCGGCAACAAGAAGTCCGGCACTTGGAACCAGCTGGCTGTGCCAATCGGGCTGAAGTCAATGATGCCGATTGCTGCAGAGTAGATGTAACCAACGATGATGCCGATCAAGATGGGCATCAGTGAAATGATGTTCTTGAAGTAAATATTACAGATGATGGCGGTGATGAGTGTGACGAGTGCGGCCGAGAAATGCAGCAAGCTGTATTCCGAACCGCCGTCTGCTGTCGGGATGTTCATGGCCATATCGACCGCCGTGCCGGACAATGCCAGTCCGATGACGATGATGACCGGTCCGACGACGATCGGCGGCAGCAATTTCATGAGCCATTTGTAACCGGTTTTCCAAATGATCAATGACACGAGCGCATAGACCAGTGAAACGAACATGGCACCGATCATCGCGGATCCGATGCCGCCTGACTCGGTTGCAATTTGTATCGGAACGATAAAGGCGAACGACGACCCGAGATATGCCGGAACTTTAAACTGTGTGATCAAGACGAAAATGATGGTCGCGATGCCGCTCGTCAATAGCGCAATCGCAGGGCTCAAGCCGACTAGCTGCGGCACGAGGATCGTTGCGCCGAACATGGCGAACATGTGCTGCAAACTAAGCGAAACCCATTGAGCTGATTTTGGTTTGTCATGTATATCTAATATGGCGTTGCTCAAGTTATTTCTCCCCTGTCTCTGTATGGATCGTTAGTCGTTGATGGTGACGCGGTCGGTGCTGTCGCTTTCTGTCATCTCTACGACAATCCGTTCTTCGCTCGATGTCGGGATGTTTTTTCCGACATAATCCGAGCGAATCGGCAACTCCCGGTGTCCCCGGTCGATCAGCACGGCGAGCTGGATTTGAGCAGGACGCCCAAGGTCCATGACCGCATCCATCGCTGCGCGGACGGTACGTCCGGTGTAGAGCACATCGTCGACGAGGATGACCTTTTTGTCCTTGATGCTATGCGCGATATCGACTTGCTGGACGAGCGGTTCCTGTCCAGGATTTTTTTGGCTTAGGTCGTCACGGTATAATGTGATATCGAGTTCACCTGTCAAAATCGCCTTGCCTTCGATTTGCTCGATTTTCTCAGCGAGACGCTTGGCGATAAATGCGCCCCGTGTTTTGATGCCGACCAAGATGCAGCCGTCGATTCCTTTGTTGCGTTCGATGATCTCGTGTGCGATCCGGGTAATCGCGCGCCCGATTGCCTTGTCATCGAGAATGACCGCTTTTTCTGCCATAAGTTCCACTCCTTTATCGGTTGAATTGTATTGTGTGCATGAAAAAACCCTCCGCCAAAGAGGCGGAGGGTATAGATGCGCAGTAAAAAAACCTTCCGGAAGACAGACTTCCGGCTTTGCGAATATCCCTTTTCAGCCTCTCTGGACTGTTCTTAAAGGTGATGCTTATTTAGTTGTTGAGTTCTTGACTGGTCTTAGTATAAAGAACAGTCATGAAACTTGTCAACCCTCTTCTCGAAGTGTTTCAAGCAATGCTTCGAATTCAGCCGGTAATGGTGAAGAAAACTCCAAATATTCCTTGCTGCGCGGATGGATAAATCCGACCACTCCAGCATGGAGCGCCTGTCCACCGATATCCATCGTTTTTCTCGGCCCGTATTTCGGATCTCCGACAAGAGGGAAGCCGATATAGCGCAAATGGACACGGATTTGATGCGTACGGCCAGTCTCTAAGCGGCATTCAACCAGTGTAAAATCACCGAAGCGCTCAAGCACGGTGAAATGGGTCACTGCATGCTTGCCTTTATCGACCACAGCCATTTTCTGGCGCTCTTTCGGGTCTCTGGCAATCGGTGCTTCGATGGTGCCTTTGTCGTGTGCGATATGGCCATGCACAAGCGCCACATATTTGCGCGTAACTGATTTCTCGACCAATTGGTCTACCAGTGAAGCATGGGCCATGTCATTTTTAGCGACCATCAATAAGCCCGATGTATCTTTATCGATGCGGTGGACAATACCAGGGCGTGCAATCCCATTGATGCCGGACAAATCTGTACAATGGTGCATCAGCCCATTTACGAGCGTTCCTTTTGAATGTCCAGGAGCCGGATGCACAACCATATCTTTCGGCTTGTTAACGACGAGTACATCCTCATCTTCATAGACGATATCAAGATCCAAGTCTTCAGGTTCTACATCCAATTCTTCGAGCAAGGGCGGTGTAACGATGATGCTATCCCCCATGCGCACTTTATAATTCGGTTTTACCGTTTCGCCATTCACTTTGATTGCGCCTTCTTTGACCCAATTGCTGATCTGGGACCGTGACCAATCTTCATCAATTGCCGAGATCACTTTATCGATCCGGTCTCCTGCTTGTTCTTCTGTAATGTGTATCGTTAGTTCTTCCATTAAGACACCTTTTTCTTTTGTTGTTTTTCATCCAAAATCACATAAACGATCATCAAGACGACACCAATGGTCAACGCGGCATCCGCCACATTGAAGATCGGAAAATCATAATTAATTACGGGAATCAGTACATCGACAAAGTCCACGACCTCGCCTCTGTACATGCGGTCGATGAAATTGCCGATTGCGCCGCCCAACAGCACCATCAGCGATAACTGGAACAAGGGCTGTCCGCCGGCATGCTTGTGGAAATAGTATAGAATGGCCACAATGACGACGATGGTGATGATGGCAAACAGCCACATCTGACCTTCTAGCATCCCCCACGCCGCGCCGCGGTTGCGGTGGGATAGCCAGCCGAGATATGGCTCGAGTACCGGAATCCGCTCGCCGAGCTCCATGTTTTTAACGACCAGCCATTTGGTCCATTGATCCAACGCGATAATTAGTAAAGCAATTCCATAATAAATCACTCGTATTTCCCCCGTCATTCATCAGTCTATTTATTTTAACACAGAGCAGCCCAAAAAAGAAAAAGTCCGAAAACCGGAAAGCCGGCTTTCGGACCGTTGACACTTAAGCAAATTCGATTTCGACGACTTCTGCACAGCGCGGGCATAGCTCCGGATGTGCTTCAGATTGGCCAATTTCTTTTGAAATGGTCCAGCAGCGGCCGCATTTCTCGCCTTGTGCTTTCTCAACGACTACCGACACTTCATCAAGAGCCAATGCGTTTTCAGGCGCCTGCTCTTTTGCTCCACCGAACGCATACTCGGAAACGATGAATAATTGAGCCAAGTTCGAATCGATGGCCGGCAATAAAGCCGCCATTTCTTCGCTGCCGTAGACAGTCACTTTGGCTTCCAATGATTTGCCGATTGTTTTAGCCGCGCGCGCTTCTTCCAGCGCTTTCAAGACATCATCACGGACATCCATGAAACGGCTCCATTTGTCTTCCAACTCTTCGAACTCCGGACGTTTTTGCACTTCCGGGAAATCCGTCAATTGGACGCTTTCTTCTGATGCAAAGCTTAAATACGACCACATTTCATCCGCTGTGTGCGGCAAGATCGGCGATGACAGTTTGACAAGTGCCATCAAGCTGTCGAACATTACCGTCTGCATGGCACGGCGATGCGGATGATCCGCACGTTCGATATAAACAACGTCTTTTGCGACATCAAGATAGAACGAGCTGAGATCATTCGCACAGAAGCTGTTCAACGCAAGGTAAACCGATGAAAACTCATAGTTTTCATAGCCTCTGCGTGCTGTATCGATCAGTTTGTTCAACTTCATGACCATATATTGATCCATCTCACGCATTTCCTCAAACGGTACACGGTGGACTGTTTCATCAAAATCAGCCAAGTTTCCGTGAAGGAACTTCAGCGTGTTGCGGATTTTGCGGTATACTTCCGAAACTTGCTTGAAGTTATCATCCGACACACGCACGTCCGCTGTATAGTCGACAGAAGAAACCCACAGGCGCAGGATGTCCGCTCCCATTTGGTTCATCACTTTTGCCGGAACGATGACATTGCCGAGCGATTTGCTCATTTTGCGGCCATTGCCGTCCAATGTAAAGCCGTGGCTCAAGACGCCTTTATAAGGAGCGATGCCGTTGATGGCGACGCTTGTCGTAAGCGATGAGTTGAACCAGCCACGGTACTGATCAGACCCTTCTAGGTACAGGTCAGCCGGATACTGCAAATCTTCACGCTCATCGAGCACTGCCTGGTGGGACGATCCCGAATCGAACCAGACATCCATGATGTCCATTTCTTTGGTGAAGCTGTTGTTCGGACTGCTCGGATGCGCAAAGCCTTCAGGCAGTAAATCTTTCGCGCTGCGCTCGAACCAGATATTCGATCCGTGCTCACGGAATAGATCGGCGATATGCGCTATCGTTTCTTCAGTAATGATTGGATCTCCGTTTTCCGCATAAAATACCGGAATCGGGACACCCCATACGCGCTGGCGGGAAATATTCCAGTCGCCGCGGTCGCGCAGCATATTGTAAAGGCGCGTCTCGCCCCATGCTGGGGTGAAGGCTGTCTCGTCGATGGCTTTTAAGATCTGGTCACGGAATGCATCGATCGATACGAACCATTGAGCTGTCGCCCGGTAGATGACCGGTTTTTTCGTGCGCCAGTCATGCGGATACGAGTGGGTGATGAACGATAGTTTTTCCAACATACCGGATTCATCCAACGCTTCCGTGATCGACTTGTTTGCCTTGTCGTAGAATTCGCCCGCAAACCCTGGGGCTTCACCAGTCATGACGCCGCGCTCATCAACCGGACATAACACGTCCAAGCCGTATTTTTTGCCGATTAAGAAGTCATCTTCACCATGTCCTGGAGCTGTATGGACGCACCCTGTACCGGAATCAGTGGTGACGTGTTCACCGAGCATGACCAGCGAGGTGCGATCATACAATGGATGTTTCGCCAAAATATGCTCGAGTTCTTGTCCTTTCACCGTGCGGACCACTTCGTAATCTGTCCAGCCGATTTCTGTTGCCACTTCTTCGATCAAGTCTTTAGCGATGACATACTTCGAACCGTCATGCGCAATTTCTGCATAGTCCAAATCAGCATGAACGGAAATCCCGAGGTTTGCGGGGATGGTCCATGGCGTCGTCGTCCAGATGATCAGTTTTGTGCCTTCTTCTAATACACCTTTTCCGTCAGTAACAGGGAACGACACATAAATGGATGGAGATTTTTTATCATGGTATTCAATTTCTGCTTCAGCGAGTGAAGACTCGCTTGACGGGGACCAGTAGACCGGCTTCAGGCCTTTATAGATATAGCCTTTATTCGCCATTTTGCCGAACACTTCAATTTGACGCGCTTCATAGGAAGGCTTCAAAGTGACGTATGGATTTTCCCAATCGCCGCGCACACCGATCCGTTTGAACTGGAAACGCTGGCTGTCGATTTGTTCGTAAGCATACTCTTCGCATAGCTTGCGGAATTCAGCCAATGACAATTCTTTGCGGTTGACGCCTTTATTGGTCAACGCTTGTTCGATCGGCAAACCGTGTGTATCCCAGCCCGGCACGTAAGGGGCATGGAAGCCCATCATGCTGCGCGAGCGGACGATCATGTCCTTCAAGACTTTGTTCAAGGCATGTCCCATATGAAGGTCGCCATTGGCATAAGGCGGCCCGTCATGAAGAACGAAAAATGGGCGTCCTTTTGTGCGGTCTTGAACCTTTTTATAGATCTCCATTTCTTCCCATTTCTTTTGCATTTCAGGCTCCCGGTTCGGCAAATTGCCGCGCATCGGAAACTCGGTTTTTGGCATCAATAATGTATCTTTGTAATCCATTTTCCATTCCTCCTGTAGGCATAATAAAAAGCCCCCATCCCTGGAAAGGGACGAGAAGCTCGCGGTACCACCCTTGTTGCAGCACGTTGCTGCCAACTCTGCACCGTAACGTGGCGAAGACGGAACCGGCTACTAGATTTCACCGGTTCAGCTCAAGAGTGATATTCTAAAACGGCTCCATTACCAGGCTTGCACCTTCCCTGGTTCGCTTTGAACGGATTTCCGTTTTGTACTGTCTCTTTCATTGCGTTTCTGAGTATGTCGTAATTATAGAAGTAGAATAGATTGCAGTCAAGGTCAGGCTCATTCCTTCGCTGCAGACTCCGCTTCATTTTTTTCGATTTGCTCCAGGTTGTCTGTATCCAAATCGTATTCAAGCAATGTGTTCCAATCTTCTGTTTCAATCAAATCCAATTGGGCTTCTACAAGCATTTTGAAACGGTTGCGGAAAATTTTCGACTGCTTTTTCAGCTCTTCGATTTCTGTCGCGATGCGGCGCGCTTTCGCAAGAGATTCATTAACGATGCGGTCTGCATTCTTCTCCGCTTCCTGAACGATCAAATCCGCTTCTTTCTGTGAATTGCGGCGGACTTCTTCCGATGCTTCCTGCGCAACAAAAATGGATTTTTGCAAAGTGGATTCGAGATTGGTGAAATGGCCCATGCGTTCATCGGTCGACTTCAAACGCTCTTCCATCTGCGCTTTTTCTTTTATCACTTTTTCATAATCTTTCATGATCTGTTCGAGAAATTCATTGACCTCATCTTCTTGATAACCGCGGAATGCGCGGCTGAACTCTTTATTGTGTATATCTAGTGGTGATAAAGGCATCGTATCTCTCCTTACTCTCTTCATTAATACTCTTATTATACCGTTGATGGTGAGAAATTTCAGTAGTATTCAAGTTTTCGTTGAGGTTTTATTTTTTCAGTTCCAATTTGCCGACTTGCAAGCGAATTTTATCCTTTTTCGTCCGCCCCTCGATCGCTTGGATCTGGACACGGCCAAGACCGCGTACTGACAATAGATCGGATTCGTGCAGCTCGAACGCGACTTGTTCCTGAAGTGACCAATTGACTTTCACTTTCCCGCCATTGATCAAAGCTGCCGCTTTTTGGCGGGAAATATTATAAACTGAACTCATGACCGTATCGAGCCTCAATGAACTGACGGTATGCGCTTCTTCGATCCACTCTTCGATAACCGGCAAGAATTCCAAAGGATCTGTGACTTCTTCGAGCTGGACTTTGACTTTGCCGGCACTGACGAGATTGGCGCGCAAATATGGCGCAACTTCTTCCATCACCGTCAATTGGACACGACCTTCACCTATTCGGATATCCCCGAACTTGCCGCGCTCTAGTCCAAGGGACATAAGTGCCCCGAGCACATCCGGATGCTGTAAAGAAACGAACTTGATCGGGTAACGCAATTCAAACATCGTGATTTGGAAATCATCATCCGCCGGGACATAATAGTCCGGATGCAACAGGACGCGCTGGCGCTCTGCTTGTTCAAACAGCCCCGAGACGGCCATTTGGACGTCTCTTGAACCGATGAGGGATTGGATGATAAAACGTTGGCGCGGATCCAAAAAATCAGTGAGCTTTGGCGCATACATATCTTCTACATCGCGCAGCCAATCGTTCGCTTGTTCGATGAATTGCTGTTCATCTTTGCGAAAATGTTGAAATATCTCTTCCATGGTCGGTTCCTCCGGTTCTTGAAATCGTGCTCTGTCCATTGATGGTGCAGGCAAATAAAAAAGATAGAGAAACTAGTTTCTCCATCTTCCTACAGCGGCGTGCCCATTGGCTTCTATATCAGAGAAAATAGTTAGCCAATGTGACGATTCCTTGGCTGGCAAGGCTCAAAGTGAAAATGGCCACAATCGGCGAAATGTCGATCATGCCGATTGGGGGGATGAAACGGCGGAAAATATCCAAATATGGATCGGTAATCCGTGAGATCATCTGTCCAAATGCAGATTCCTTGATGCTTGGAACCCAGCTCATGAACACGCTGACAATCAGGATATAGAAATAAATATTTATAGCCCCTAACAATAAATTAACAAGAAGAATCATTCGTTTTAAGCACCTTTCTTATTGTTGATCATCTTGGTAGTAATCCGAGATGGCGCCATCCACTTCTACTGTGTCCGGCACACAAAGGAATATATCGGTTCCAATGCGTTGAATATCTCCTCCGAGCGCATATACGGTTCCGCTGAGGAAATCGATGATGCGCAGTCCCTGGTCACGTTCGATACGCTGCAGGTTGACCACGACAGCCTGTTTGTTTTTAAGGCTTTCCGCGATATCTTGTGCTTCTGCATAAACACGCGGTTCGGCCAAGCTGACTTTCGATGAAGATGATGAGTTCTGTAAATTGACAATGTTCTGCACTGTAGGTTCCTCCATATTTTCACGGCGTTCTTTCATTGGTTTTGGTGTCCTTACGGTTTTTGGTGCTTTAGGTGCTTTTTGCACTTTCGTCTGCGCTTCTACAGCAGCTGCTGCTGAAGGTTTTTCATAACGCTGGACAGGACGCTGTTTGCGGTCCTCCTGAACAGGTTCTTCTTCGTATTCATCCAGATAGAAAAAGTTCTTGAATTTATCTTTCATGCTCATCGTTGTGCCTCGCTTTCCGATCCCACCAACGCCGTGCCGACACGGACAAATGTCGCCCCTTCATCGGCAGCGATCAGATAATCATTGGACATGCCCATAGACAACTCTGTACAAGGGGCGTGTTGCCATTGTTTTTCTGCAATTTGACGTTGAAGTGTTTTTAATCCTTTAAAAGTAGCGCGCAATACGTTCTCATCATCAGTGTTCGGTGCCATTGTCATCAAACCGACAATTTCAATTTTGTCGAAATCTTTCAGCGATTCGACAAATGGCCTCACTTGTTCCGGAGCAAATCCGCTTTTTGAGTCTTCCCCCGAAACATTCACTTGAACAAAACATTTCACTCGCTTGCTGGCGCGCTTTTGAATCTCTTTCGCCAAGCTCATACGGTCTAGCGAGTGCAAATAATCGATAGAATCAATTACTTCTTTGACTTTACGAGACTGAAGTGCACCAATATAATGCCAGGCTACATCGCCTTTGACTTCACTGCGCTTATGCTTCAACCCTTCGGGACGGTTTTCCCCGATATGTCGAATGCCTGCGTCCACCGCTTCTTGAGTAGTCACTGTTCCCACTTGTTTCGTGACCGCGACGATTTCAATGCCGCTTCTGACTTTATTTAATTTATTGGTCATTTCTTCAAACTTCGATTTAATCGCTTTCATCTGCTCACAACTTTTCTATAGACGTTCAATTTATTGTACCAAGACAAGGACAAATTATCAATTGAGCTATGCATGAAATCAATGTAGCTGTCCATTTTTGCGAAATAAAAGAACGTCCTTGACACAGTTTGCCATTTAGTGATGGTTTAAATAGGTTTCCAAACAAAAAAAACAGCTGCCAATTTGGCAGCCGTTTTTTCAATTAACGACGTTTCTGTCTATTGCGCAAGAATGTCGGAATATCCAGCGCATCTTCGCTTTGCTTATCCTGGCGCTGAGGCTCTTGGTTGTAATAAGGAGCCTGCTCTTCGCGACGCTGGGATTGTTCCTCGCGGCGCGCTTCACGGATGGAAGGTGCCGGATTTTGCTGCTGGATGGATTGAATGCGGTTAGCGTTCAATCCAGACCCGCGCGGTGCACGTCCTGCTGGGTTCAATGTTTCTTCGTTGAACCCGGTAGCGATTACCGTTACAACGATTTCATCTTTCAAGTTGTCGTTTATGACGGAACCGAAGATCATGTTCACTTCTTCATCAGAAGCGGATGCCACGATGTCGGCAGCTTCTTGGACTTCATACAAGCTCAAGTTAGAACCGCCAGTGATGTTCATCAGAACCCCTTTAGCACCGTCAACTGAAACTTCCAGCAACGGGCTGGAAACTGCTTTTTTAGCAGCTTCGGCTGCACGGTTTTCGCCTGAAGAGACGCCGATTCCCATAAGGGCAGAGCCTTTGTTCGACATAATTGTTTTCACATCTGCAAAGTCAAGGTTGATGAGACCAGGAACTGCGATCAAGTCGGAAATCCCTTGAACACCTTGGCGCAAGACATTATCCGCTTCACGGAAAGCTTCAAGCATTGGTGTGTTTTTGTCGACAATTTCAAGTAGACGGTCATTTGGAATAACGATCAATGTATCAACCGATTCTTTCATCGTTGCAATTCCGCCGATCGCTTGAGTTGAGCGCTTGCGCCCTTCAAACGTAAACGGACGTGTAACGACCCCAACTGTCAAAGCGCCAAGTTCTTTAGCGATGCCAGCGATAACTGGAGCTGCTCCAGTTCCTGTCCCGCCGCCCATGCCGGCAGTAACGAAAACCATATCCGCTCCGCGCAAGGCTTCTTCGATCTGTTCTTTGCTTTCTTCAGCCGCTTTTTTGCCAACATCAGGGTTAGCGCCGGCACCAAGGCCACGCGTCAATTTTCCGCCAATTTGCAAGCGAGTTTCCGCTTTGGATAAGTTCAATGCTTGCGCATCAGTGTTGACAGCGATAAAATCAACGCCTTGTACTCCGTGCTCGATCATACGGTTAACAGCATTATTACCGCCGCCACCGACACCAATGACTTTTATTATGGCTAATGCATCGATATTTGTATCAAATTCCAACATTCTGTTTTCCTCCTAAGATTGCTCAGCTTTTAGAATATAAGCCGGACACAATGATGATTTTATTCAAAAAAACGATCAAACATTTTTTTAGCTTTGCTTACGACGCCTTCGTTGTCCTGTTTCGGTTGCTTTGGCTGTTTTTGCTTTTTCGGCTGCTGCTCCACATGTTCCGCTTTAGGAGAATGGGCAGCGGCTGAGCTGTGGCCGACATTGCCATAGAACAAATCTTCAGCATATGCGTATTGGATCAAGCCCACTGCTGTCGTGTATTGTGGTTCGCGAACACCGATGAATTCCGGTGTAAACAAACGAACGCGGCTTTGAAGGATGCTGCGTGCAAGCTCTGGAAGCCCATCCATTTTCGCCATGCCCCCAGTCAACACGACACCGCCTGGCAATTCTTCAATGCCGAGACGATATAACTCATCCAAAATCAATTCGAATAGTTCTTCCATGCGAACTCCGATTATTTCAGATATGTATTTTTGGCTATATTGTTCCCTGGAATCTGAACCGATAACAGGCACTTCAAATACTTCTTCCTCGGATGCATCATCAAAAAACGCATGGCCGTGTTCCAGCTTAATTTTTTCTGCCTGTTCTGTCGGGGTTTTCAAGACGATCGACAAGTCTTTCGTTACATGGTCACCGCCGACAGGAATGACCGATGCTGCACGAAGATAACCATCACGGAAAACTGCAATCGATGTTGAACCGCCGCCGATATCGATGCAGGCAGTTCCATGGTTTTTCTCGTCTTCAGTCAATGCATAGCTTCCTGCTACTAAAGGCTGTACATAAATCTCACGGATTTCGAGGCCAGCACGCTCTACACAACGCAGTACATTGTGGAGAACGGTTTTGGAAGTCGTCACCATTGTACCATCCATTTCAAGACGGATGCCGATCATGCCTCGAGGATCTTTAATTTCACCCAGGTGGTCTACGACATATTCTTCCGGAATGATGTTGACGAGCTCACGCTCTGGTGGAATCGACATAACTTGTGCTGCTTCAAGCACTCGCTCAAGATCTTCATCTGTGATTTCACGGTTTTCGCTATTGACCGCCACGATTCCTTTGACGGGCTGCAAGGCCACTTGGTTGGCTGGAATGCCCAGCACTACTTCGTGAATTTCTTTGCCGATCATGCGCTCTGCCTGATCGACTGCTTTTTTGATGGACTGCACTGTTGCATCTATATCAACAATCGCGCCTTTTTTAATTCCACTGGACTTGACGTTGCCTACGCCGATGACGTGCAACGACTTATTGGTCATTTCCCCGATCAATACTTTGACGGAGGAAGACCCGATATCTAAACTGACATATAATTCTGATTGACTCAACTCGTGGCACCTCCCTTTAAAACTTCTCTATATTACATTCTATTGTAAAAGACACACCTTGTCTAAGTAAAATAGCGAAACTTAGAAAATTTTCCTGCAATTGCTCAATTTGCTTCACTTACGCTCTTTTTTTCAGTCCATTTTGCCAGCAATAGCCGACGGATCACCGCGATATTCTGGAACAAGCGCACCCCGAAAGCGAAAATCGCCGCCAAATACAAATCGACGCCGAGATGGACGCCAAGAAAAGCGAGCCCTGCAGCTAGTGCAATATTAAAGAAAAATCCGGAGACGAATACTTTATCGTCGTACACTTGCTGCAAATGCGCACGTATGCCGCCAAACAATGTGTCTAGCGACGCCAAAACTGCGATGGACAAGTAACTGGCGTATTCCGGTGGAATTTGAATGTCAGTCAGCAAGCCGAGTGAAATGCCGAGAAGCAGCCCAAGGATTGAAATCCACATAAATTTATTCCTCCTCCAGTGCTTCAAGGTGTGTTGTGTTCAAGTCCCCATCAAAAGGTGGGAGCGTCAGTTGCTCTTGCGGTTCCGAAATGGCTATTGTCAAATCGTCTATGTAAAAATCGTCGTGCATTTCAGAAGCGGTCAAATGGCTGAATAATTTTCGAGTCTCTTCCATGCTGCCTGATGTAATGGCTATTGCGAATGGCGGTGTTGAAATCCGTTCACCGTTAACTGTCGTGTAGCCATTAATATCACGAATCGCTGTCGTATTGACGATGCGCTGTCCGCTGATCGCCATTTCAATGCCGTTAAAGCGATTGACTTCATTGACCAGTCTCACTAACAGATCGGGTGGAATTTCGGTGATTTCAGTTCCCATGGCAACCGCTTCAAGCGACGGCCGCACTTCAAGTGTAATGCCAGGTCCCGTAACTTCTGTAAGGCCAGCCAAATTCCTCAGCTCTTCGACCGTTTCTTGCAAAATACTTTCAGGATCTTCTGCTGCTTTTCCTGTATATTTTCCGAGCGTCTCGTCCAAAGACCCGATTTCTAATAACAGCTCTGAATGAATTTGCTTTTCCCTCGAGAGCTCTTGGCGGATTTCCCATGTATCGCGCGTATCGCGCTGGTCCACGGTATTAATCGTATTATATTGTGTAGCAACCATAAAGCCGATGACAAAGAGGATCACAGTAAAACGGCTGATAATTCGCTTTTTCATTGCACGTCCTCCTGTTTGCTATTCCGACAACAAGGCCGACATGTGAATATCCAGGCCTTCATCAAGTGTCACTACAATATTATCATTAACCAGCTGGTCTTGGACGCCCCCTGTTAGTTGCATCGAAGCAGATAAAACCTCTGGGCTGCCGATCGCTTCAATGGTGAACGGGGCAGGATGCTGCACCCCATCGACCATGATGACGGGCCCTGTGCAAACGATATTGGAATTGCCGTGCAAGCGCTGTCCATTGACCGCAATCGCTTGCGCACCTGAGATATACAGTTCATTGATCACCTGGAACACATGGCTTTCATGAACAATATAATCGTTCGGATTGGCGGCATCTGCATTATAGTCCCCGTCATGCAATGTGACCTTCAAGCCGCTGCCCTTAACCGGAACAAGCCCGAGGAAGCGTCGCAGTTGTTCTGCTTCCCGGGCATATGCCGTATAATTTTCTTGGCCATCCGTTACAGAGCGCTCGAATTCTTGCACTGCTTCTTGCTTGCGGGATATTTCTTCCCTCAATTCTTTATTGCGCTCTTGCTGGTCAATCAGTTCTTCACGATACTGCTCTTTCTGTTCAAAAAAAGTGCCGCCGGTAAATTCGCTTTGTGCTTCGCGCTGATTCGATAAGCTATACGAATAAGCCATAATAAATCCAAGCACAAGAAACACTAATGAGAAGATGATGGATTTACTAATGCTTTTACGCTTATTCTTCTTGGGCATCTTCAAGCTCCACACCCGCTTCCGGCAATCCGAAGACATCATTAAATGATCGGAAGTATATGCCGACTTCCATATCAATGACCCCTTTTTGATCTTCAAGCTGTGCTGTGACAGACGGGTAATAATTGATCTTTTCCGCCAATGTCGACAGGATCGCTTTAATTTCGTTGCCATCATTCATGTAAATCGTTATATAATCTGCCCTTTCTTCCTCAGGGTCTAGAATTATTTGCGATATGAGGTTTTGCACTTCCGGTTCGGTATTGACTAGCTGTTCCACAAGAGCTTCCCGTTTCGCTTCATCTTCAAAATTCGAAAATATAGGTCCTTCAATATTGGAGACTGGTTGGTTTAGCACGACCCCATTCGACAGTACCACCTGATAATTATTGCCTTGGTCCAAGTAACCCATTTCAACAAATTCTTCAATCTCAACCTCGACTGAAGTCAGCCATTTTTTCTGCACAGATGCTGATTCCACCCACACCAATGTTTCAAGGAGCCCTTCAATTTCATCGCTGTTAAACGACCACATCGAATCTCCGATTTGCAGTGTGCTCGCTTGTTTATAGCTTTCTCCATCGAATAATTCTGCACCATTGACTTCAATTGACTGAATTTCACTGTAAGTGGACTGGCTATATAACAGCACTAGCAGCAAAGTTACGAAAATAAACAGCAATGCAGCAAATTTGCGGTTTGTCCTTTTTCTTCGCCGCTCCCGGAGCGTTGGAATGCGTTCTTCGATGTCTATAACTTTGTCCATAACCGCCGCTCCTTCGTATTATTCGTTCGCTTCTGTGTGTTTTTGAACCGCAGCAATAAATGCATCGCCACGGACTTCGAAACTCTCGTATTGGTCCCAACTCGCGCAAGCCGGAGACAAGAGAATGATATCCCCTGGCTGTGACAGCGCGATCGCTTTTTCCACTGCATCATCCATCATTCCAGCAGTTGTCGTTGGAACATTGCAAGACTCGGCAAACGTTGAGAAGCGTTGTGCCGTTTCACCGAAAGTAACCAATCCCTTGACACGGTCCATAAATGGCCGCATTTCTTCAAGTGAATGCTCGCGTTCTAAACCGCCAGCCAATAGAATGATGTTTCCTGGAAATGCTTCTAAAGCGCTTTTCGTTGCTAAAGCATTTGTCGCTTTGGAATCATTATAAAATCGACGGCCCTGCCATTCGTCGACAAACTGGGAACGGTGCTTGACGCCTGTGAATGAAGTCAACACCCGGTTAATCGTTTCTTTCGTTCCGCCCCAAATCAATGCCGCTGCAGTTGCCGCCAAAATGTTTTCGAGGTTGTGCTCTCCTGCAAGCATGATGCGCTTGCGTTCAATTAGCGGTTCTCCCTGCCAATAAATATATTCCCCGTCAGCACTGATATGTTGGTCGGTCTTGCCTTTCAAAGTGAACGGCACCAGCTGTGCTTTTAGTGTTTTGGCATGATCGGCGAGTATTTGTTGATCCGCATTGTAAATAAAATAGTCGGCCTCTGTTTGATTTTGGGTAATTTTCTTTTTGGATTCCAAGTAATCATCGAGTGATCCGTGGTAATCCAAATGTGCCTCGTATAAATTGGTAATAATCGCAATGTGCGGACGGAAGGTTTCAGTTCCCTTGAGCTGAAAAGAAGACAGCTCTGTAACGATGACATTGTCTGAAACTGCTTTTTCTGCTACACCGCAAGCTACTGTGCCGATGTTCCCGGCAATAAGAGGGGACTTATCGTCTTGGTTCAGCATATGGAACAAAAGAGTGGTCGTCGTTGTTTTGCCGTTCGAGCCAGTGATGCCGATGAAAGGTGCTTCGCTAATACGGTAAGCAAGTTCGATTTCAGTCCATACAGAGATGCCTTTTTCCAATGCTTTTTGAATTAGGTGGTTGCGGTACGGAATTCCGGGGTTTTTAATGACCAATTCGAACCCTTCATCCAATAAATCTTCCGGATGGCGGCCGCAAATAACGGTGACCCCAAGATTCAGCAAATCTTGCGCTTCCGGATTTTCTTCAAAAGGCTTGGAATCATTGACAGTTACAAATGCCCCAAGCTTATGCAGTAAACGTGCAGCTGTATAACCGCTTTTCGCCAGGCCGAGCACTAGAACTTTTTTTTGATGTAATTGCGGCAATTCTTTCATTTACATGACCTCCAATACAATGGCTAAAGCGGCGCTGATCAAACCAACGCCCCAAAATACGCCAACAACTTTCCATTCGGACCAACCGACCAGTTCAAAATGATGGTGAATCGGGCTCATTTTGAATATTCGCTTTTTCCGCAACTTAAAGCTGCCGACTTGTAAAATCACTGATGCTGTTTCGATTACGAATACGAGACCAATCAATAATAAAAGCAATTCCTGCTTCAATAAGATCGACACCATAGCCAGCGCGCCGCCGAGTGCCAATGACCCGGTGTCGCCCATAAAGACTTTGGCCGGATATTTATTGAACACCAAGAATCCAAGAAGCCCCCCTGCCACAGCGAACGTGAACAAAGCGATGCCCATCTGCTGTTGTGTGAGCGCCAAAATTCCGAAAGCCCCAAAAGCGATGGTGGCAGTTCCTGCGACCAGTCCGTCCAAGCCATCTGTCAAGTTGACGGCATTCGAGAAGCCGACCAGCCAGAAGACGATAAATAGTACATATACCCAGCCGAGTTCGATCGACGCATCGGTAAACGGAATTCCGAGTGCTGTGTCAAAACCGTTTGCACGCAGTAAGAAAAATGATAATACGGCAATGATGATTTGCGCGATTAATTTTTGCAGTGAAGTCAATCCAAGATTGCGTTTCACGACTACTTTGATGAAATCATCCAAAAACCCAATCAAGCCATAACCGAATAGCACAATTAAGAGAATGACCACTTGTGTTGTTAATTGTTTATTAAATGCTGCGACGAGCAAAACTGTCACAACGATGGAAATGAGGAAAACCAGACCGCCCATCGTTGGGGTCCCGGTTTTTTTCATATGGGATTGCGGCCCTTCTTCTCGAATGCTTTGACCAAATTTCATACGTTTCAATAAGGGAATAAAGAGCGGCATCAATACTACAGTTAATATTAATGCACCCACAAACCCAATTATGTGCATACCTTCCATTTATAGAGCTCCTTTAAAGACGAGTTGACTCGTTCAATTATTCGTTATCTGATGGTGTTTCGGGTGTTTCGGGTGTTTCGGGTGTTTCGGGTGTTTCGGGTGTTTCGGGTGTTTCGGGTGTTTCGGGTGTTTCGGGTGTTTCGGGTGTTTCCGATGTTTCCGGTGTTTCCGATGTTTCCGGTGTCTCCGATGTTTCATCGGATGGAACTTCCTCTTCATCACTGCTTTGTGCCTGGTGAGGATAGAATATCTCCGGCGGCTGCAATTCGATGATGACGGATTCTCCAGTAGCTGGTGTTGCACCTTCTGTGACACTTTGCGTCATGGCAAAACCATGTCCCGCAATTTCCAACGGCAATCCGCTGAGTGTTTGATAAGCGAGCAATTCGCGTTTCGACCATCCTGTAAAGTCAGGGATGGCTGTTTCACCGCCCGTTCTCAAAATAATATTCTCGCCAGCGACCAAGGCTTCACCGCCTTGAGGATACTGATTGCTCACTTCTGTGTTTTCTCCCGTGACTACTGGATTTAAGCCCTTGGCTGTCACATCAGCAATTACTTGCTCCAGCGGCATGCCGGTATAATCTTCAACCGGAACTGTCTTGGCTTCTATCGAGTTTTCCGGTGCGATGTTCAGGTATTTCAAACTATTTTCCATTACAGAGGTAAAGATTTTCGATACCGGAACGGATCCGTATTCATCAGCCGGCAATTGAGGTTGCTGCACACCAATATAGATCAACAGCTCCGGATCTTCCGCAGGCGCCATGCCGAGGAAAGAGAACAAATAATTATTGCTGCCGGTCATATAGCGGCCGTCTTGCCCAGGAACTTGTGCGGTGCCGGTTTTTCCTGCCACTGTGTAATCCTGAAGCGCAAAACCTTTCGCAGATCCCGCTTCCGCTGTAACTGTAGATGCCATCAATTTGCGCATTTCATCAGCAGTTTCCGGCGAAATCGGCTTACCGGCTTCTTCCGGCTCAGACTTAACCGTAACTTCATTTGTATCCGGATTTTTAATTTGGTCGATGATATACGGTTTCATCATCGTGCCGTCTCCAGCAATAGCTGTGGCTGCCTGGATCATTTGAATCGGTGTAACGGTTGACCCTTGCCCGTAAGCAGTTGTTAATTTGTTGATCGGGTATTGATTCAGAATCTGTCCGGCTGCTTCATTCGGCAAATCAATGCCAGTTTTCTCGCCGAAGCCAAACGCATCGACATAGTTCATAAACATATCCGGTCCCAATCGTTCCAGCAAATAGCCCATCGATACGTTCGAGGAGCGCTGGAACCCTTCAAGAAACGTGATGCTTCCCCAGCCGCGTCCGCTGTTATGGTCGCCGATCGTTCGGTCGAGCAGAGTATATGTACCCGAGTCGTAATAAGCATTCGGATCCCATTTGCCTTCTTCCATCGCGGCAGCTACAGTAAACATTTTCATCGGCGAACCGGGTTCGATCGTCAATTCGATGCTCTCGTTCAACCAGTTGTCCGACAAGCCTTCCCTTGTGTTCGGGTTGAAGGTCGGACGCTGAGACATGCCGAGAATTTCACCCGTATCAGGATCTGCAATTAACGCTATCATGCGTGTCGGGTTGTATTCTTCCTGCACGCTTGACATGGCATCCTCGAGGAAGTTTTGGATTGTCCGGTCCAATGTCAATTGAAGGTTCGATCCATCAATAGCGGGCGTAACAACTTCTTGGCTATTCGGCAACAAGTATCCCCATTTATCCGTATCAAATTCCATCTTACCATTTTGACCAGTTAGAACTTCGTCATGAATCGATTCGAGCCCCATTTTACCGGTAGTTCTGACCAATCCGTCTTCGTCTTCTTCTTTCATCGCAAACCCGATCAAATGTGAAGCGAAGACACCATTTGGATAAAGGCGTTTTAAATCCTTGACGAACAATAGGCCAGGCAAATCCCGTTCTTGCATTTCAAGCATTTGCGTATGGCTGATTTCGCGTCCAGCTACGCCGAACTCCACCTGGTGTCGGTTTTTTTCCATTCCGTTCTCCAAAATGCTTAACAGTTCTTCTTTCGGCGCACCCAACTGTTCAGACAAGTACGCCGCTGTTTCCTCGGCATCGATTACGTGGTTCGGTTTTTCAGGATTCGTCGTCATCGATTCCTCCAACACCGCCACTAATTTGTAAGTTAACGTGTCTTCTGCAATCACTTCGCCGTTGCGGTCGATAATTTTACCTCGTTCGGCCGTCAACACTTCTTCTTGGCTGTATTTAGCTGCTGCGCGTGCAGCCAATTCCTGCCCTTCTACTTTGCCCGTCGCTTGAATTGTGATTATTCTGGCCATTAAAAGGAAAAAGAGCCCTGCAAATAACAAAAATAGCAGAAAGGCTCCCCCTTGAAAACGAAACTTTTTCTTCATTGTCCAGGCACTACCTTTACATTGCGCTCATTTAATTGTAGGCCGTAATCCTTGGCTTTCGACCAAATGCGCTCATATGAAGACAGTTCACTTACTTGCACGGACAAATCGGTATTTTGTCTCATCGTTTCATTGATAGAATTTTCAATTGTTTGGATTTCCTGCGTCGAAGCTTGAATTGTCGACTGGTTTTGCAATACGAGCAATGCGCATAGAATACACACCGTGAGGAATGCCGTATATAAGATTTTTTCACCTTTTGTTATTCGAGCTTTTTTTCTGGCCGGCTGTCTACTCGGATTTTGAGGAACGGCCGGCTGTTGGATGTGGGTTTGAGGTCTCGCATTCAACGCCATTTAAACACGTCCTTAGGATTTGATTTTTTCCGCAATCCGCAGCTTAGCGGAACGCGAACGATTGTTGTGGGCCAGTTCTTCCTCAGACGGCAGAATCGGCTTACGTGTAATAAGTTTGAATTTCGGCTCTAGGCCTTCAGGAATGACCGGTAAATTCGGAGGCAGTTCCGGCAGTGATGACACTTCTTTGAAAAGCGCTTTCGTCAAGCGGTCTTCCAAAGAGTGAAAAGTGATAACGCTGATCCTGCCGCCTTCAGCGAGCAGCTCCAGTGCGTCTTGCAACGATGTCTCGGCTGCGCCAAGCTCATCATTCACTGCGATACGGATGGCCTGGAATACACGCTTGGCAGGATGTCCGCCTGTGCGTCTTGCCGGAGCTGGTATGCCTTCTTTAATGCATTCCACCAGCTGAGCTGTCGTTTCAATCGGATGCTTTTCTCTTGCAGCTTCGATTTTACGGGCAATTTGCTTTGAAAACTTTTCTTCTCCGTAGCGATAAAAAATACGTACCAAATCCTCAAAACGCCATTCGTTGACGACATGGTAAGCGCTTAATTCCGCACTTTGGTCCATACGCATATCGAGTGGTGCATCGTGATGATAGCTGAATCCTCGTTCCGGTGTATCGAGCTGCGGCGAAGAGACGCCGAGGTCGTACAGTATACCATCCACTTTTTCAACGCCCAGCCGGTTCAGTTCTTCTTTTATATCTTTAAAGTTAGCATGAATAAATGTAATTTTATGTAAATATTCTTTCAGTTTCTCTTTTGCATGCGCGATTGCTGTCACGTCTTGATCAAAGCAGTACAAATGCCCTTGGTCGGACAATTGCTGAACCAAATATTCACTATGGCCTGCTCCGCCGAGCGTGCAATCTACATAGATGCCATCAGGACGAATGTTCAGCCCATCGACAGTTTCATGCAGCAAAACTGTAGTGTGATTGAACAACCCAGTCCCCCCGTTCGTATATTAAAAATCAAAGTCAGTTAAGTTTTCAGCAATTTCGTTAAAGGATTCTTCGGATTCTTCAAAATATGCCTCCCATGCATCTTTCGCCCAAATTTCAAAGCGGTTCGAGACACCTAAAATAACACATTCTTTATCGATTTTCGCATAATTTAAAAGTGGCCCAGGTATATTGACGCGTCCTTGCTTATCAAGTTCCACTTCTTGGGCTCCTGAAAAGAAAAAACGTGTAAATGCACGTGCATCTTTCTTTGTTACAGGCATTTCTTTAAGTTTCTCTTCAATTTTATTCCATTCATTCATTGGATAACCAAATAAGCATTGATCAAGGCCTCTGGTGATGACGAACTGCTCACCAAGCAAGTCACGGTATTTTGCAGGGACAATCAATCTGCCCTTTGCATCAACATTGTGTTGAAATTCGCCCATGAACATGCCTTTCACCCCACTTATTATAATTAATGTACCACATTCCCCCACATGCCACCACTTGTTTTTGAAATATTTCACTATTGTTACAGCATTTCATCTCAAGAAGTTTACTTCACACAAAAAAAGCCTGCATATGCAGGCTTTTCCAATTTAAAGTATGACAATTTTATGTGTTTTATCATAGCTCATCGGCAGCGCAAGCAAGTCTTCCACCAACCCCACACCGTATTGGTTGAAATAAGGAATCGGATTGTATATACGCTCTTGCCATCCGGATTCCGGCAGCAGGGCATTTTCGATTGCCGCAAGTTGATTGAACTGTGTACTGTTTTGAATCGCGATTTCATCCTGTAGCTTGTTTTTTAAAAATGCCAATTGGTCCAAATGGATGCGCAAGTTTTTTTCGACGAGCGGTTTGAGCCCGGCACTGACATTTGCAAATCGCTCCATCAATTCGTCGTATTCTGCCGTCAGCTGCTGTTGGACTTTGTCTATCTTCTTTTCGGTTTCGATATCACGGATCGACTCCATCAATTGATTGCGCAATTGCGGTATTTTCCGTTCTGCTACGACATCTTCAAAACTTAGCTGTTGCTTATCAAGAAGTGCTGCCGTCCGCCGGTCGATCAAGCTGACGCTAAGCCGGGGCATGACGATCGGCATTTCCATGCCCATCAATTCAAATGCTTCTTTTAACGCTGCCCAATAAGCAATTTCACCAGGTCCTCCGACAAAAGCCAAAACCGGGAACACCAAATCTTGCATCAACGGACGGGTGACGACATTATTGCTTAAACGCTCTGGTTCAGTGCGCGCAATCTCCAATAGTTCGGCCTCTGTGTAGCGTAACGCCGTATTTTTCACGATAAAGCTATCGCTGTTCCGCTCCAGTAACAAACGTTCGCCTTCGATGGTCAGGAATAAATGCGCTGCCTCTTCTTTTGCGTCGATTCCTGCCGTATAGCCGGAGTTTTGAAGCGAGCTTTCCACTTTTACGACAGACTCGGCAATTGCTTTGCTGTTCTCGATCATTCGACAAAAGAATTGCGATTCGTATGCGCGCAATTGCTTATTTGCTGCATCGATAAACAATAGGCCTTCTTGTTGGAAAAAGTGGTTGAGCAATGATGCGAAAAATTCCGTAAATGTCTTGGCTTGACGCAGATGGCTGAATACCAGGCCGTGTACCTGCTTCGTATGTGAAGTTTCAGGCAGGCTGCGGAAATACTCCTCGATGAATGCCGAAACTTCCTCATAATCCAAAGGCGCCTGCGAAGCGGCACTTTTTCCGAATTTCGCATGAGGATAGTTGAGCTTTTCTATCCGCCCATTGGTTTCCCTGTAGACATGCGCGATTTCTGCCAAGTCATGATCTTCCCCAGCAATCCAAAAAAGCGGCACTACCGGTGTTTGGAGCTCATCTGTTGCTTGTTTTGCCAATAAAATCGTTGAAATCGCTTTATGTACAGTGTACAAAGGGCCTGTCAGCAATCCTGCCTGCTGGCCGGTCACTACTACAGGCGCGCCCTGTTCAAACTGTTGAAGGTTTTCACGTGCGGTTTCAGACAAACCGAACCCGTTCATATAGGCTTCTATAATACTGCTAACTTGTTTTCTATCAACAGGATGTTCAGCCAATGATTGCAGCCGTTTTTGTGCTTGTTCTAAAGAAGGTGCATAGGAAAAATATCGAAGGATGCTGTCATCCCCGTTTGTATAATCAGCCATCAATTGTGAGGACGGCGCTATGTATTTCTCTTCTAATTTCATGAAGTGGAATCCCCTTTTCGCTTTACATTCAAAGACTACTATAACAAAAGGTGGATTACTTGAGAAAAAATCCGCTTAGCGAAATGTTTGGATCGCTAAATAGACAGAGCCGACCAGCCAGGTGATGGCATACAGCGCAGCAAGTGCCAAGAAGTAAAAGCGCCATAACTTACGGAAAAACTTGATAACTTCAATTTCTTTCGTCGTCTTCCATTCACGGAACAACAGGAAAATAGCGAATAATAGCGCAAACAGCAAAATAATGGGCTGAGTTTGGACGCCGAACAGCAAACTGATTGAGGCAGGAACGGAAAAAAACAGTAAAAAAGCTGTCGCGTCTGCTGCAATGCCCAATGCTTTCCGTTGTTTTGCTTTATAGCTGATAGCATAGACGAACAAGAAAATGAGAAATGGCAAGTAAAGCAGAATATTCCCTATCGTATTCAGCCAGTCCATCAATTAGCCTCCACCGTTTTTAGCAAATGATAAAATGATTTAAATAAGGGCAATTCCAATTTGGAAGTCTGCAAAATATAGAGCATCAATCCATCAACATCCATAAAATCGCCGGCTAAACGGTCGGCCAGCATAGATGATATTTCTTCAGGGCGCGAAGCGCAATAGGCAGCAACGTGTTCGATTGGCTGCAACGTTTCGATTTCCGGAAATGCCAAATACAACTCATTGTATAGATTGCGGAACAATTCATAGGCATTTGGGTCAGTCAGCAAACGCCCTTTTTTAATTTGCATAAGCGCTGTGAGCGGATTGATGAGGCTGTCTCGCAACAAACGCTCGAATAACCGCTCTTCGAGATTCTCCATCCACTCGACCTGCACATGGTTTAAGCTTGGCAACTGGGCAAATTGGGAGGCCTCGCCTTTAATCAAGCCCATCTCGAGCAAGGGCTGCTTGGAAAACCTGATTTCGTGCTTGCTGACTTTGACCACATCTGTGTCAAGTGTTGCCGCAGCAATTTGGCGATGCGCCAACAAACGGGCTTTCTCCAAATAAAGCATGCCTTGCTGGACAAAGATGAGCGGGTTCCCTGGGCGCCTAATTTTAAGTAACTTCAAAATCGGCGGCAGTTGTTCTGAATGAACCGCGATAAAAATGTAAGCATCCGGATTTACCTGTTCAATATCGGAATAAACAGGAATTTCTTGACGGTCATTTCCGCATACAAGACCTCGCTCGCTAATGGCAGTTGCTTGTGCCTCATCGGTCACGACAAGTTGTACGTTGCCATCTTTTTGTAATAGGTGCGCAAGCAGAAGTGCTTGCGCATTCCCGCCAATGACTGCGAATTCCATGGAAATCCCTCCTAAATTAAGCAATCGTATTTAACAGACGCACATAACTGCACGGCGTTTGCTAAAAAAGAAGCCTGCCTTATGAGGCAGACTCCACGTCTAAACTTATTATACAGGAACAATCGGATGTTTTCGATAAGGCAATGGCAAATCTTTTGTGGCATAGATGGAAAGCCGCTTGGACAATTCATCCCGAAGTGCATATGGAGCCACAATTTCATCAACGATCAGTTCCGAAGCCAAGCGGTAAATATCGATTTCTTCTTTATATTCCTGGTGTTTTTTCTGAACATAGGCTAATCGCTCTTTCGGATCTTCAATCGCTTCGATTTTATTCGAATAAACCGCGTTGACTGCTGCTTCCGGCCCCATAACGGCGATTTGCGCTGTTGGCAAGGCGATGCAGACATCAGGCTCGAATGCAGGCCCTGCCATCGCATACAATCCAGCGCCGTAAGCTTTTCGGACCACCACGGAAATTTTCGGCACTGATGCGGTACTCATGGCTGAAATGAACTTGGCGCCGTGGCGGATGATGCCGGCACGCTCCACTTTCGTTCCGATCATGAAGCCAGGGACGTCTGCAAGGAATAGAAGTGGAATCGAGAACGCATCACAGATGTTGATGAACTTCGCCCCTTTGTCCGCAGAATCTCCGAACAATACGCCGCCTTTGACTTTCGGCTGATTGGCGAGGATGCCGACAGCTTGGCCGTCAATGCGTGCAAGACCGGTGATCAATTCCGGAGCAAAAAGCTTTTTGATGTCGAAGAAACTGCCTTCGTCGATCAATTGGTCTATCAACTCATACATATCAAACGGCGCGTTTTGGTTTTCCGGAATAATTTCCTCCAAGCTGCGTCCCGCTTTCTTCACTTTCGCCTCTACTCGTTCCGGCTTGCTTGCAAAATTCGCCGGGAAAAACGCCATATAACGACGCGCTTCTGCAATCGCTTCTTCTTCAGTAGAGACCAACACATCACCCACACCGCTGACGGTGCAGTGCATGCGGGCCCCGCCCATTTCTTCAAGCGTGACTTTTTCGCCGATGACTTTTTCCGCCATGCGCGGAGAGCCTAAATACATCGATGCGTTGCCTTCTACCATGATGACAATATCGCAAAATGCCGGGATATAAGCGCCGCCCGCAGCGGATGGCCCGAATAATAAGCATACTTGCGGGACCATTCCGGACATGCGGACTTGGTTATGGAAAATGCGTCCGGCGCCGCGGCGGTTCGGGAACATGTCCAATTGATCGGTGATCCGAGCTCCCGCAGAGTCGACCAAGTAGAGCATCGGAACTTGCATCTTCTCAGCGGTTTCTTGAATGCGGATAATTTTCTCGACCGTCCGCGAACCCCAAGAACCTGCTTTTACTGTAGAATCGTTGGCCATGACGCAAACCGTCTCGCCGTTCACTTTACCGATAGCCGTTACGACGCCATCAGCCGGTAGATCTCCCGCTTCGACATTGGCGAAACGGCCGTCTTCGATATAATCGCCGTCATCAAATAATAAATTGAGCCGGTCTCGGACAAAAAGTTTATTGCTTTCTTTCAGTTTTTCATGGTATTTCTCTTGGCCGCCTGCGAAAATCTTGGAAAGCTTTTCTTCGAGCCTTGTATTGTATCCTGTCGTTTCAGTCGTTTTCGTCATTTCTTCCACCCCTTTGGATTCAAATGCCTTATTCGCCGAGCGTCACCAATGTGTCCCCTTCGTTGACAAAGCTGCCTACTTCCACATTGACTGCTTCTACTTGCCCGCCGAATTCCGCTTCTACAGGAATCTCCATTTTCATCGACTCCAAAGTCATGACCGTCTGGCCAGCTGATACAGAATCCCCTTGCGCTACTGTAATGTTCAAGACCGTTCCGGCCATCGTTGCTGTTAATTGTTTCATACTGTTTTTTCCTCCTTTTGTTGTTTAAGCCACTGCGCTAAAACCGCCGTGGCGTAATTTCCTTCAATGAATGGAATGGATTCGATGAATTTATCGAATAGTGGCAAATTGGTTTTAACGCCTTCGATAGCAGTTTCGTTGAAAAACTTCCTTGATTTTTCCAGCACCTCTTCACGGGTCGCACCCGTCAAGATGACTTTGGCGATCATCGGATCGTAAAAAGGCGTCACTTTATTACCCTCTTCATAGCCGGTTTCAATGCGCGCCCCGGGTCCCCATTGGAGGCTGGATAATGTGCCTGGCGATGGGAAAAAAGTTTTTGGATCTTCTGCATACACGCGGTATTCAATTGAATGCCCCGTTGTTTGGATGGTCTCTTGGGACGGCAATGCTTCACCGCGCGAAACATTTACTTGCCATTCCACAAGGTCGACACCGGTCACTTCTTCGGTTATCGGATGTTCCACTTGCAAACGCGTATTCATTTCAAGGAAATAAAAGTCGTTATTTTCATCGACAATGAATTCAACCGTCCCTGCATTCGTATATCCGACCGCACGTCCCGCCTTCACAGCTGCTTCGCATAATTGTTGACGCGCGGATTCCGGCAAGTCCGGCGACGGCGATTCTTCGATGACTTTCTGGTTGCGCCGCTGCACAGAACAATTGCGCTCGAACAAATGAACGATATTGCCGTGTTCATCCCCAAAAATCTGCACTTCGATATGGCGTGCATTTGCGATGAATTTTTCCAAGTAGACGATGTCGTCTCCAAAATAGGCTTTCGCTCGGTTTTTCACCGAGTCAAACTGTTGAGTGAGCGCTTGCTCATTTTCACACAGCACCATGCCGATGCCGCCGCCTCCAGCACTAGCCTTCAACATGAGCGGATAGCCGATTTCCTGTGCCGCCTCGATGGCAGCAGCAACGTCTTGCACCCCTTCGGTTGTTCCCGGTACAACCGGGACTCCAGCATCCATCATGGTACGTCTTGAGCCGAGCTTATCACCCATGGTTTCAATGATTTCAGGCGCCGGGCCGATAAAGATCAATCCCGCTTCTTGCACTTTGCGTGCAAAGCCGGCATTTTCACTCAACAAGCCGTAGCCTGGATGAACGGCTTGTGCATTGCGTTTTAATGCTTCTTCAATGATTTTGTCTGCTTGCAAATAAGATTGCGCGACCGGATTTGGACCGATCGCTGCCGCTTCAGTCGCTTCACTTACGTATGGCAGTTCCCCATCCGCCTCAGAATGGATAGCGATTGTTTCGATGCCGAGGCGGTTGCAAGTGCGGATGATGCGCCGTGCAATTTCGCCTCGGTTGGCAATCAGGATTTTCTTCATCTATGAAATACCCCCTATGTTTTCTCCCTCCTCTAGCATATACGAATTTTGTAAGCGATTTCAACTATTCATATAAATATTTTTCCATAATGTTCCGTCTACTCATTCGTCATCAATTTACCTCTACGCTGTTTTTCCTGAAATTAAAAAGCGAACGCGTCAGCGCTCACTTTTTGTTTTTGTTCAAAAATCCATCGACTGCCATGTGGTGGGCCGGTTCTGCCCATAACACTGCACATTGTCGAATTTCCTGGTCGACGCGCTCTTTCAAGTTCGTGGCTTGCCATTTACGGAGGGCCATCGCTTTATAGGCGCGATGAACGGACGGCAACACCCGTTTCATCGATGCGAAAAAATGGTCGACATCACGGTCTTCTTCGATGATGGCACTTGCCCAACCGTTTGCCAGCAATTCCTCTGCCGAATATGCGCGTGCATCACTGAGCATCTTTAATGCCGCGTCATGCGGCAAGGCTTCAAAAAGATAAGTGCCCCCGCCCCAGCCGCTGGTGATGGCAAGTGTGCCTTGGATAAATCCACATTTGGCATGCTTGCGGACGAGCCGGTAGTCGCATGCTGTGGCAATTTCACAGCCGCCGCCGACTGCCGTGCCGTTGACGAGTGCTACAACCGGCACCGGCAATGTCTTGATGGCATAAAGCGCCTGCCCCATCCGGTTGAGCATCGGCCAAGCTTGCTGCTCCGTTTTCAGTTCGTGAAAGACGGACAGATCCCCGCCTGAACAGAAAGCTTGGTCTCCGGATGCTGTAATGACGACAACACGGATGTCTTCATGGTTAGCACGCAACGCCAGTTGTTCTAAGCCTTCCATCACTTCGCTATTGACCGCATTGCGGATATGCGGGCGGTCGATGGTGAAGGTCATGATTTGATCTGTTATATCGATTCGGTACGCCATTAAATCACCTCTGGCTCTATTCTACCTGTTTTTAGGCAAGAGAAAAAGGTTATCGGGAGCCATGGTCTCCAGATAACCTTTTTTGCAGCAAATACTGTTTTATTTGCTTGCTACTACTTCTTTCCCTTTGTATGATCCACATGCTTTGCAGACATGGTGAGCCAATTTACTTTCGCCACAGCTTGGGCAACTTACCATGCCCGGCACTGACAATTTGAAATGTGTACGGCGTTTTCTTTTAGCGGTTTTGGATGTTCTTCTGAACGGTACTGCCATTGGTGACACCTCCTTACAGTGATTCTATTCATCTGTCTGATCGAAATACTTGGCTAAATCAGCCAGTCTTGGATCCGGTTTTGATTGTGCTTGTTCCTTCTCGGCTTGAACTTCTTCGTCCGTCAAATAATCCCAGTCCTTGCCGCCTTTGATGACGGATTGTTCCGAGTTTTCCTTGAATACCTGAATCGGCACTTCAAGTGCGATCAATTCTTCTAAAATCGGCCGAAGATCAATGACTTCGGTCGTTACCGCGTGGACGTATTCATCGTCGCCTTCTTCTTGCCCTTTTTCGGACCAGTTGAAGATTTCCACCGTATCGATACTGATCGGGAATTCAACGTCTTCCCAAGTTCTAGCGCAGGGCAGCGTAAGCGTCCCTTCAAGATGAAGCATGCAAGTCATTTGTTGCGAGCCAATCGTACAGTGTCCTGTGACATGGACAGGGGATATCGCGCGAATATCGCTATTGCGTGACTTCACCTCATCCAATTGAACAAACTCGTCAATTGGCATCCCGTCTTTACGATACTTTTGTAGCTGTTGAATCGCTATTTTCATAAGTAATCACCTCAAGACAACAAAGTTGATTATATAATGTAGAACAAACGATGTCAAGAAAAAATCTTGTCACTCTAATTCGCTCACCGCTATACTAGAACTATCATAACAAAAGGAGGCCATACATTGAAAGCAACAGGAATCGTCGTCGAATATAACCCGTTCCATAATGGCCATTTCCACCATGTCAACCAAGCGAAACAACTATCAGGCGCTGATGTTGTGGTGGCAGTCATGAGCGGCCAATTTCTCCAGCGCGGCGAGCCGGCATTCGCCGATAAATGGACCCGCACGGAAATGGCGCTTCGTGGCGGTGTCGACCTTGTAATCGAATTGCCCTATGTGTTCGCCACCGCGCAAGCTTCCGAATTTGCGCGCGGGGCGATCACGCTGCTAGATGCGCTGCAATGCGAATCATTTTGCTTCGGCAGCGAACAAGGCGAGATCGAACCCTTTGTCAATAGTTTGGAGTTGCTGGAGGCTAACCGGCAAGCTTATGACAGATTGATCCAAGAACGGGTCCAGACCGGCATCAGCTACCCGAAAGCACTGAACGATGCCTATTTGAGCCTGACGCATGGCCTTGAAGGTTTTGTAGATTTAACAATGCCCAATAATATTCTCGGCTATCATTACGTAGAAGCTGCCCACGCCTCCAAGAGCGCGATGAGGCCCTTGACCATCCAACGCATCGTCGCCGGCTTTCACGATCCACTGCAACGCGGTGTAAGCATTGCCAGTGCGACCGGAATCCGCAATGCCTTTTTCGAAGGAGAGAGCATCGAACAGCTATCGGCTTATTTGCCGCAGGCAAGCATCCAGCTGCTGGAACGTTTTCATGCCGAGCAAAATGGCTTTGTCGGTTGGGAACAACTTTATCCACTGCTGCGCTTTACCATTTTGCGCGAAGGGCCAACAGCACTTGCCCGGTTTGCCGATGTGACAGAAGGCATTGAAAACCTTATTTATGATGCCGCAAAGCAAGCTGGCGATTTTGAAAGCTTCATCAGTCGCGTCAAAAGCAAACGCTACACGCGTACGCGCATACAACGCATGCTGACGCACATTTTCACCGGCTATACTAAACAATCATTAACAAACGGACAACCTGAATACATACGTCTGCTCGGCATGAACAAAGCCGGACGCAATTATTTGCATGAACAAAAAAAAGCTATCCCGCTTCCCGTCATCAGCCGCGCTGCGGATCTGAAAGGAGCTATGGGACAGCTGGATATCCAAGCATCAGCACTGTATCTTCAAGCAATCGGCGCTTCATCTTTGAAAAAAGAATATACGACACCGCCTATTTACATCGGGGGCAACTCGGCTAAATAATCCAGTACCGACTCGATGTCTGTCACGGGGACAATCTCCATTTCTGTTCCAATCTCTTCGGCGGTTTCAAGCGCCACTTCATAATTGCTCGGCAGTCCGGACTCCGGTGAATCGTCCGGGGCAAAGAATATATCGATTCCCGCACGATCTGCGGCGATGATTTTTTGATCGATGCCGCCGATGCGCCCGACGGTCCCGTCACTTTCCATCGTTCCGGTGCCTGCGATGTCATAGCCTTGTGTGATGTCTTCATCCAATAATTGATTGAGAATTTCCAGTGTGAACATCAGGCCAGCAGAAGGGCCGCCGATCGCTTCTGAGTCGATGTTGACTTTCGGTGTGGTTTCGATGTCTTTGTCTTCCACAAATGAAATGCCGATCCCTGGCCGCTCCGGCTCTGTCGGCAGCGGTGCCAGTGTAATGGACTGGTTGAGCCGGCGCTCATCGCGTTCGATCAACAATTCCACTTCGTCGCCGACTTGTTTTGTGCTTAAATAGTCGAGAAACTCCTCTATCGAACCGTAGTTCTGCCCGTCGATTTCAAGCAGGCGGTCCCCTGGAGACAACAGCCCTGCTGCCGCACCGTCTTCTAGCACGTTCATGATGAACACGCCGTTGCTGGAGACTTCATAAGGCAGTTGTGCCTGCTCGAATGCCACTTGCAGCGCATTGACTTGGGAATCCGACATCAGTTTTAATTGACGGACGTTATACTCTTCATCGCTTTCATGAGGGCTTCTTACTTGATGGGGATCCAGTATTTTGTAGCCTTCTTGGAATTGGGCCATTATATACAATGCAGGAGTCGCATTAAACATGGTGACCGTCATCAAACTAAGCGTTCCTTCATCGTCATCATCCCTGCCTTCCACTTCCACGAACGGTGACAGTTCATAAGCATCGCCAGGACGGGAAATATACGCATCCAGCCGATAGGAACTAACGAACACTACAACTGCCATCACCAGCACGAAAAACCATAGTTTCTTATTTTTCATCGGCTATCCTCTCCTTTGCTGCCGAAGCACAACAAAAAGCCACGTGACACGTGACTTATTTGAACTTTTCTATTAATGCTTGCTCTACCGCATCCGGCACAAGCCCCGTAATCGTCCCATGGTACTTCGCCACTTCTTTGACGATGCTGGAGCTGAGGA
This sequence comes from Planococcus dechangensis, assembly GCF_042654465.1. Taxonomy (NCBI): domain Bacteria; kingdom Bacillati; phylum Bacillota; class Bacilli; order Caryophanales; family Caryophanaceae; genus Planococcus; species Planococcus dechangensis. The sequence goes on from NZ_JBHSGL010000005.1 coordinate 705,235, forward strand.
ACGAATACTGGTTATTCGAGACCATGAACAAAGTTTCGATGTCTTCATTCAAGAAGCGGTTCATCGATGTAATCTGCATTTCGTATTCAAAATCCGATACGGCACGCAATCCCCGAATGACCGCGTTGGCTTTTACTTCTACGGCATAATCGATTAATAAACCAGCGAATGAATCGACCGTAACATTCGGTATTGTTTTGGTCACTTCAGTAATTAATGCAATTCGTTCGTGCACGTCAAACAACGGATTTTTCGATGAATTGTTCATGACCACTACTTTGACCTCATCGAAAATCGCAGATGCGCGTTTGACGATATCCAAATGACCCATCGTGATGGGATCAAAACTCCCCGGAACTACAGCAATTTTAGTCAATGCGTTCTCCCTCTTCCCCTTGGTAACGGTAAATTGAAATGACGGTATTTCCATATAATTCCTTTTTGAAACGGATGCAATGTTCGGTTTCATCCGGAAGCTCAATATCGCGGTCGTGTTCACAAACGACAATTGCCCCTTCTTCCAGTAAACCGATTTCTGCTGCACGTTCCATCAACCCGTACGCTTTTTCCATATGATACGGCGGGTCTAAGAATAGCAGGCGTGCGCTTACCCCATTTTTCTTCATCGCTTTTAATGCCCGCTCAGCGTCCGCCCGGTATACTTGTGCCTGGTCTTCCATTTTCGTTTTCTGCAAGTTTGCTTGGATCGTGTCGATCGCTTTTTTGTCTTTGTCGGTAAACACCGCATGCTCAATGCCTCGGCTCAGTGCTTCGATACCTAAGCCCCCGCTCCCTGCAAATAAATCAACAGCAGTGCCGCCATCGAAAAAAGGGCCGATCATATTGAAAATGGATTCTTTTACTTTGTCGGTCGTCGGTCTGGTCGTTTTGCCCGGAACCGCTTTCAAAGGCAAGCCTTTTGCTTGCCCAGCTACTACACGCATGCTATCGCCTCTTACTTTGTCATTTTAGTACTGCATTTGCCCATCAGAATGGTAGAATGAATTCTGGAAAGGACGTGTCTTATTATGATACAACGTTTTATCGAACTTGGAGAAGGATACGGCGACATTTATGAACTTCGCCAATTAATGGAGAGCAATAAAGACCGCTTTATGCATGGATTTGTTTTCGCTTCGAAAACAGCAGACGACAAAACGGTCGTATCGATCGCTGCGGCGTTTCAGCCTGCAGCCGAAGGAAACTTCATGCCGATCTATTTATGCCGCGAAGGCATTCCGGATGGCTCTAAGCGGCTGGCATTGTTTGAACAAGCGGTAGAGCAACTCGGGGCCATACCGATCCGTATGGACGTAAAAAACTCTGCACAATATGCAGACCCGAAACTTTATTTCGGGCATCTCACCGCCATTCTCAGGCTCAACCATTATATTCCGCCGATGCAGTAATCACAGGCCGATTTTATAATCGTATTCTTTCGCTTTGTCGGGCTTGGCATTTTCGTACTCGGTCTTCAAAAATGGCCGCTGGGATTCCAGCACTTTTTTCACATAAGGCAATTTCGAGAGTTTTTCTTTTGTGCTCTCGATTTTGTCTTGGTCCATATAAACGACGACATATTTCAATTTGCGGGAAATAAAATGGACATGTCCATACTTCCGCAGCGATTTCGCTTGTTTTAGCTGATGCACATAGACAATCAGACCTTGGCGATCATGCATATCTATCCCTCTTTTCTAAACTCTAGAATACCATAGGATCAAAAAAAGCCGCAACCGAATAAACTGACAGCAAGTCTATCGTTCGGCTATAATGTGAATACTACCAAAAACAGGGGGTTATACATATATGGGGAAGAAAACAAAAATCGGGCTTGCAGCAGCTGCAGTCGGCGCTGCCGCTTGGGCCGGCTCTAAAGCATTGTCCGGACCGCAAACACGTCCGCAAAAAGCTGTCTTCAGCTACGACCACCCAATTGTCCTCGCCCATCGTGGCGGCAGCTCACTTGCACCAGAGCACACAATGGCAGCTTTTGATAAAGCAGCTGAACTGGGCGTGCACGGATTTGAAATTGACATCCGCATGACCAATGATGAAGAAATACTCGTTTTTCACGATGAGTTTGTAGACCGGACATCCGATTCGGCAGGACGCGTCGCAGAAATGACGCTCGAAGAGCTGCGAGCGCTCGATTTCGGTTATCATTTTGTCGACGAGAACGGTGTACATTCTTACCGAGGTAAAGGCGAAACTGTCGTCTTGCTGAGCGAATTGCTGGAGAAGTTTCCACAAATGTACATCAATATCGATATTAAAGATGCACCCGATACGTATGAAGGAAGCTTAATCCCTTCAAAACTTTGGCGCTTGATTGAGTCTGTAAATGCGCAGGACCGCGTCGTCGTTACAAGCTTTTTCGACGAACAAGTTGACCGCTTTAATTTATATGCACAAAATCGTGTAGCTCTTGGTGCTGGCGAAAACGAAGTGCGCAAGGCGTTCACTTCGTTCAACAGCCAATTCGGCCATCTATATGCACCGCGGGCGGACGTTTTCCAGCTGCCCGTCAAGCATTCGATTTTCCGTCTCGATTCGCCGCGCTTCATCGGTTTTTTAGACCGCCTGAATATTCCTGTGCATTACTGGGTCATCGATGAACAGGATGCGATGGAAAAACTGATAGCAAATGGCGCCAAGGGCATCATCACCGATCGCCCGGATATTGCCGTCAAGTTGATTGCGGCCGTTGAAGACAATCAACAATAAAGAACAACTAAAACCAGCGCGGTTTAGCTCGCGCTGGTTTTTTCTGTTTATATGGAAAATAAAAAGAAGCGCAACCAAAGCTGCGCTTCCTTTCTATATTAAGCGGAACAAGAACAGCCGCCGCCTGTACCGCAGCCGCTGCCGCAAGAAGAATCCGAAGAAAAGAACGGATTACTTGATGGGATTTTGACTGCTTCGGATACAGAACGGCCGATAATAAAGCTGACTTGATCTATTAAATCCTGCAACTCATTTTCTGCAAGACGCAGTGCCGCCACTTTGTCATTCAAATCAAGCTGCCGTTTATCTACGCGAATCTGCTTCATCACCCGTTTGTAATCGGGGTGATATTTGCCGAAGCGCTGCACTTCTTCGTAGAGTTCCTTCAGCTTGGCGAATTCATGAATTTCACGCGCCAACACTTTATCGCTATAGACAGAGTCATAAGCTTTGCGATATTTCGCTGATTGTTCTGATTGAAGAATCATTTCACTCAGCTCGTCTGCAGAGTCAGTTACTACAACCCATTCATAGGTCATGATCAATGCGCATTCCTCCTCTACCGTTACATCATAGCAGAATTTTTTATGGAATCATACAGCATTCGCTTCAATCCGGGGGAGCTTGCCAGCTCCAGTTAGTAAAATCTTTCGGCTTACTGGCTTTTGAATGTGTCTAGGTCTTGCTTCAGCAAGATTTGGCTATAATAGCTACCGAACACCCCTACACCCATTTGATTATATTGCCTGCCTAGCAATGTGCTGCGGTGGCTTGGGGAATTAAACCAGCCATGAACTGTTTCAGCAGCGTCGTAATAGCGTGAAGCTGTATTGATTGCCGCTTGTTCAAATTGGATGTCCGCATTTTGCAGCCTCGCTTCAAGATCCTCTATCTCCAGTTCTATAGAAGTAAACTCCATACGTGCCATTTCTTCGCTTGTTTTTTTGGACAATATGCTGACTCCGCGATTTTCGGAAAGCGGTGAACGCTGATGGCGCAGACGGTAGACATTCGTCAAATCGATCAATTGCTTGGCATTTGCTTCATCGATCGAACGCTGCAAGGTAGAAGAAGGCCGCGGTGTCACAAGCAAATCACCCGCATACATCATATCGTAAGGCTGGTGGCGAATCAGCGTTTCCGCATCCATAAAGCGCACCGCCTCCAATTGAAGGTCCTCTGAATCGATGTACAATTGCGCGTGGACTTCGTCAAAACTGACGAGAATGCGCTTATCCATATCCTCCTGGCTCAAGTTGAATGTATACGTATTTGTGCCGTATTTCACGGTCACTTCATTTTGGACGATGGTAAACCGGTATAATTCGTCCAAGGGCTGCCCTATTGAATAAGGCGCGACATCAGTCGATTCTCCTGCAGCGAACACTTGAGCTATATGACCTTCCTTTACACCGACCAGCACATAATTGGAATAGGAAGCATCGTAGACCCACCATTCATATGCATAGGCAGACGGCTCGATGCGGTCCGGCTTGCCGCGATCTGCCAGCCATTCATCGGTTGACCTTCCGATATAGGTCGATAAACCTGAAACAGGCCGATCGACGTCCAATACGTTTTCAGTCAAGTTATCAGAAGGTAAAGGGTCTGCCGGCCTTGGGGCTTCCAGCAATTCGTTTTCGCTGATCGATGGATCTAAATAAAATAGCCCGATCAGGACAATGGCGAGAAATATCATGATGCGCAATAAGTCCTTCAATCGATCAGCTCCCGACACCTGTTTCTTTTATTATAACAGTCGCCTGCATTCTGACACAATCTAGCCATTGCATGTGCTGTAATTATGATCTATTATTAAAGGAGCATTCAGTCTTTTTTTGTTATAGAGGAGGAGATTCCATGTATTTTGAAAATACAGGACTAGAGAACATCGAAGTAGATGTCACATTGCTTGAGCACGCTATGAATCAGCAAGGGTTGACAAAAGAAGGTCAGTGGGATTACGAGCGCGTTACTTATGACCGTAAATTCATCGTGCGTGAAGGCACTTATTATTTGCGCGTTTTCGCTTATGCTATCGATGGTGACATTGACGCTAATGATGCAACTGTCCGCGTCTTGAAGCCGATGATCGGCAAACATTATTACCCACACGGTGTCGAGTATGGCGAAGATGAGCACTTCCCGGACCACCTTTTGAAAACATGCGCTGAAATCTTAGCGGCTGTGAAAAAAGAAGTAGCCGAGTTCGAAATTAAAGCATAAAAATTTCCGCAGTTCAAAGCGAACTGCGGTTTTTTTACAACAATTGCTTTCTTTAAAATAAGTTTGAAAATGTTTAGTGAAGGAGGTTAATTGTGGGCAAGTGGTTTAATAAAAAGTTGGCAACCATCATCCTGGTCGTTGCTGCCTTTATTCTTATCTCGATATACATATTGCCAGTAGCTGTCCCGTTGATCATCGCTTTGCTTACCGCCATCTTTCTCGAACCTTTTGTAAAATTCGTGCAGAGAAGGTTTAAATGGCAACGAAAAAGTGCTGTCATCACTGTTTTCATCCTATTTCTCTTCATCGCGTCAGCAAGCGTTTATTGGATCATCACGCAGTTGGTTGGTCAAATTATCCAATTCTCTAAAATGGTTCCAGAATACACAAATTCCTTATCAATCATGTGGGGAGATGTCGAGGAATTCTTTTTCCGCTCGACAGCTGAAATGCCGGTAGAAGTTGTCAGTTCATTCGAAACCGAAATGATCGCATTTGTCGAAGGTATACGCGACTGGGTTCTGACTTTCGTCAATTACGACACCGTCACGAACCTTTTGACTGGCATCCCATCATTCCTTGTCAGCTTTATCGTTTTCTTGATTGCTTTGTTCTTGTTCATGCTTGACCTGATGGACTTGAAAGGGACATTGTTCAATCGGCTGAAGGAATCGACTGCAGAGAAAGTGCGCTTTATGAGCGCCCGTTTGAACAATGTCGTCTTTGGGTTTTTAAAGGCTCAATTCCTTGTCAGTTTGATTATTTTCGCGGTCAGCTTTATCGCATTATTATTTATAGCGCCTGAATATGCATTAGTAATGTCGTTCGTTATTTGGATCATTGATTTCATCCCAATACTAGGTTCGATCATTGTGTTGACGCCATGGTTTATCTATCAGTTCATCGTCGGAGACATCGTCCAAGGAACGCAGCTCGCCATCTTAGCGCTCGTACTCCTCGTTATACGCAGGACCGTTGAACCGAAAGTCATGGGTACACAAATCGGCTTGTCTCCGCTTGCGACATTGATTGCCATGTTCATCGGCCTACAATTAATCGGATTCCTCGGATTTTTCGTCGGACCGCTGTTAGTCATCCTGTTCACATCCGCACGTGAAGCAGGTATCATCAAAATGGAGTTTAAACTTTAATATCCCCTTTATAGAAAAAGGCACAGAGCCAAATGGCTCTGTGCCTTTTCTTGTTTTAGTTGCCGAGTATGGCTTTGAACACGGAGGTCGTGTGCCCGCCTTCGTAAATTACATAAAGCAATAAATAGACCATCACGCCTGTAATCGCTGTGAAAAACCAAACGACACTTGTAAACGGCCCGATTTTGCGATGTTTGTCCAAACGGTTCTTCAATCCCCAGAAGATTGTCAGAAGCCCCATGACTGCTCCGATTGTCGCAAGTGTTATATGAAAAATAAGGAACACTGTATAGTATATTTTGTATTCATCAGGACCGCCGAAAGCTGTGTTTCCGACAAACACTGTGCGCGAAACGTAGATGATGAAAAATGTCAATGCGGCTGCACCGGCACCGAGCATTACTTTTTTATGCGCTTCAATACGGCGCTTTCGGATCAAGTTCCACCCGATCGCCACAAGAATGGCGCTGAGGACGATGAAAAACGTACTGATAGTTGGCAAAAGCGGCAAATTCATTTCAAATAAACTCCTTTTGGGTCATTACCCGTTATGTCTGTGATACGCCATATCTTTACGGTCTTGCAAAACTTTTGCGGTGATGTCGTCCGCATTGGCCGTTTCGTTTTTCAGCCATTCGTGGAATACAAGCCAAATGAAAACTGTGAATACCAATTCCTGGATGACTTTCATCACGATGCCGCCTGTTCGTTGATCTTCGATCGTCGACATATTAGTGAATAGTTCAGGACCGGTCAAATTGAGCTGTGCCAGAGTTCCAGCTGGCACACAAAGCGCCATGGCCTGAAGCCAAGCTTCCCCGTCCGAATAAGTTGCATAAAATGGACCTGTGCTGAAGATGATCAACGCACAAGCAGGAGTCATCAAGACACTCAGCCCGAACAAATAGCTCAACTTTTTCAAGCCATGGAATTTATGCATGCCTTCCAGGTTATTGACAATCGGCCACCAATAGAGGATGGCGGAAACAAATAATAAATTACTGACCAACCCATGAATGAGTACGTCTTGTTTTACGAAGTCAAAAACGAGCGGCAAATGGTATAGCGAGAAAAATAAACTAAATAACAATAATGCCAGCATCGGTTTTGTAAAAAACATAAACAAAGGCTTCACAACCGGCAATTCAATGAAGGCCCGCCATACATAAGCTGGAATCCCCATAATCAATAGCGGCGGCACTAATAGTAATAGAAAAGCCATCTGCACCATGTGCATCGTAAAAATGATATGCCCCATCAGGTCGATAGGAGAACCTTTGAGAATGTATAGCAACAATATCCCCGAGACGAACAAAACTGCTTGCTTCGGCTGCAAGGGTTCATTATCGGCAAATTTATCTCTCCATTTTACAGTAACCCCAAAATAGAGCAACGTGACGAGTACGAGAAATCCAAAATACCAGGGGCTCCATAAAGCTTCGAAGCCGAAAATACTGATTGGCATTAGACCGTACCTCCTTTTCCTTAAGTAACCTCATTATATAGGGGTTATCCTGCTATATCAATGAACGAATCATGACATTTCCCGTTCCCGTTTGTATATAAAAAAACTCCGGACACAGAGTGTCCGGAGTTTTTGAACTTACCACCATACAATTGTAACCATCGCAAGGACAGTCAAGAAAGCAACGAACATGCCACTGAACATGAAGAAAGCCATCATGCCGTGTCCTTTGTTGCTCATATGCATAAAGTGATAAAGCTGCAGTACTACTTGAATCGCTGCCAATAACAAAAGAATCGGCACGATAAAGTACGGAGAGAACTCCGCAGCCACTAGCGTGAACGCGATCAACGTCAAGAAAATCATCATTGCAAATGACGTTAACTGGCCGCGCATTTCAGTAGCTCTTTTACGCTTTACAAATTCATATTCTGCTCTAGATCTATGAATATCATGAGTATCGTGTGCCATATTAACCGACCACTCCCATCAGATAGACTACAGTGAAGATGAACACCCATACTACGTCAATGAAATGCCAGTATAGAGCTGCAAGGTAGAACTTCGGTGCGTTGTACATGTTCAGGCCGCGCTTGGCGTTGCGGAGCATTAGGGCGATAAACCAGCTAAGACCGAACGCAACGTGGGCTCCGTGCGTTCCGACCAACACATAGAAGGCGGAACTAAATGCACTGTTGGTAAAACCAAAACCGAGATGAACGTAATGGTTAAACTCATAAATTTCCAAACCAAGGAACACCAAACCAAGAAGGACGGTTATTCCAAGCCAAGCTTGCATCGCTTTGAAATTATGGTTTTTCATATGGTAAATCGCGTAAACACTCGTCAAGGATGAAGTCAAAAGAATCATCGTCATTGCAAAGACCAGTGGTAGTTCGAACAATCCGGCTGCGGTAAATTCCATTCCGCTCGGCCCTTTGTCTTTTAATGCCAAATATGTTGCAAAGAGAGAGGCGAAGGTGACTGTTTCAGCAGCTAGCAGCAACCAGAAACCAACGAACTTGTTCTTTCCTTCGAGCGTTGCCGTTTCAGGATGATCCGGCCAAGTTTGTGGGGTATATCGCTTATTTAAGTCCACCGTTTTTGCCTCCTTCCCGCGCTTGTGCTTCTCTGTGAATGCGTTCTTGGTCTGCAATCAACTCTTCTTTTGTTACATAGTAGCCAAGATCATCTTTCAATGAACGGACTAGCATCGAACCGAAAGTGATTCCAAGACCGATGATCAATACCGGCAATGCCCAAGCTTTGTCGCCGTCGAGGTGATACAAAGCACCAAATGATGCAATGAACATACCTAAGGAAATTACAAAAGGAATAAACGAGTTATTCGGCATGTGGATGTCGCCAAGCGGTTCAGCGTAAACCATACCTTCTTTATTGCCTTCCATTTTCTCGATCCAGTATGGATCAAGTCCGCGGACAAGCGGTGTTTGAGCAAAGTTATAAAATGGCGGTGGTGAAGGAATTGCCCATTCAAGCGTACGTCCGTCGCCCCATGGGTCATTTCCGACGCGCTCATTTTTGATAGACGTCAGAACGATGTTGACCAAGAGAATGATGACACCAGCTGCCATGAACAAGGCTCCGAATGAGCTGATGGCGTTAAACAGATCCCAGCCTTGGTCGGCTCCGAACGTGTAAACACGGCGAGGCATACCCATAAGGCCAAGGAAATGCTGGATAAAGAATGTCATATGGAATCCGATGAAGAACAACCAGAATGTCCACTTTCCGAGCTTCTCGCTCAACATCGTACCGAACATTTTCGGCCAGTACAAATGCGTACCTGCCAAAAGTGCGAGCACAACACCACCGACGATTACGTAGTGGAAGTGAGCAACGATAAAGTATGAATCGTGAAGCTGGTAATCAAGCGGCGCGATTGCCTGCATAACACCAGTTACCCCACCCGCTACAAATGATGGAATAAATGCTACTGCGTAAATCATTGGGACTGTAAAGGAAATGCTTCCGCCCCAAATCGTCAATAGCCAGTTAAAGATCTTAATTCCTGTAGGTACAGCAATGATCATCGTAGCCAAGGCGAATACTGCGTTTGCAGTTGGCCCAAGACCCGTTGTGAACATGTGGTGAGCCCATACCATAAAGCCGTAGAAACCGATCAAAATTGTCGCGAACACAAGTGCCGTATAACCGAACAGGCGCTTGCGAGAGAATATCGCAAAGATTTCAGAGAAAATACCGAATGCTGGCAAAATCAAGATATATACTTCAGGGTGTCCAAAGATCCAGAAGAAATGCTCCCAGATGATGGTGTTACCGCCCATCGTGACATCAAAGAAGTTTGCTCCGAACAAACGGTCGAATACCATGAAGAAGATAGCGACAGTTAGTGGAGGGAATGCCAAGAGAATCAAGGCAGATGCCACAAATGTCGTCCATGTGAACAACGGCATTCTCATATAAGTCATACCCGGCGCGCGCATGTTGATGATTGTAACCAGGAAGTTAATTCCGGCAATCAAACTACCGAAACCGGATATCGTTAACCCGAGTGAATAAAAGTCGATTCCGTGGCCTTCAGAAGCGAGTGCCAAGGAAGCATAGTTTGTCCATCCTGCATCCGGCGCTCCGCCCATGAACCACGAAAGGTTCAAGAACACACCACCGAAGAAGAATAGCCAGAACCCAAGTGAGTTCAGGAATGGGAAAGCAACGTCACGCGCACCGATTTGCAATGGCGCGACGGCGTTCATAAATGCTAATAAAATCGGCATCGCTGCCAGGAAAATCATGGTCGTACCGTGCATCGTTAAAACTTCGTTATATGTTCCGGCACTGAGAAAATCATTTCCGGCTTTCATCAACTGAATCCGGATCAACATCGCTTCTACGCCGCCGACTAGGAAGAAAAATCCGCCGGAGATCAAGTAGAGGATGGCGATTTTCTTATGGTCTACTGTTGTAATGAAATCCCATATTGTAGCGCCGAAACCCGTTTTTTGAGCGTTAGAACTCACAATAGTTTACCTCCTTTTTTAAGCTTTGACTCTTTTATTCTTCCTTTTTCAAGCCCATCAAGTAAGCTGCAAGTGCACTTAATTCTTGGTCTGTTAATTCTTCACCATTATTAAGCGAAGCTGCATCCGGCATCAAGTTGCCCGGCTTGTATTGCTGAGGATCAGCAATCCATTTTTTCAAAGTTTCTTCATCGTGGTCCATGAAGCCAGCGACCGTGTTGCGGTCTCCGAATGTTGCAAGGTTTGGTCCTTGACCAGGTGTTGCTCCAACTCCGCCAGTAGCGTGGCAAGCAATACAGCTAAGGCCATCGGTACCAAATAGTTCTTCACCTTGCTGTGCTAGATCGCCTTCAACTGCCGCTGGTTCTTCTTCCTGCATAGCAGCTACCCAAGTATCGAAGTCTTCGCGATTAAGCGATTTCACTTTAAAGTCCATCAAAGCATGTGATGGTCCGCAAAGCTCAGCACATTTGCCGTAAAATACGCCGTTATCCAGCTCTGCTGATTCACGGTCGAATTCCAAGTAGAATGTGTTGACGTTTTCTGGGTTGACGTCGAGCTTACCGCCGACGGAAGGGATCCAGAAAGAGTGTTTAACGTCTGCTGCAATTAAATTGAAGTAAACGCGCTCTCCTGTTGGAACAACAAGCTCTTGTGCTGTGATGATTCCTTGTTCAGGATATTCGAATTCCCACCAGTAAAGCTTGCCTGTGACGTTGACCGTCAAGTTCTCGGCATCGCCTTCTTCAGTTTGTGCATCCATCGCCGTGACATCTGCCAAGTCGAATGTGGAATAAACTGTAGGGACAGCGAGGATCAAAAGCAAAACGATCGGAATTGCAGTCCAGATAAACTCAAGACGCGCACTTCCTTCGACTTGTTCAGGGATCATATCCTCCCCGACTTTTGAACGGCGGAATTTCACAATTGCCAATACATAGATGATCGTAACGACGATGATGACAAACAACATGACAATAGAAGACAAGATCAACAAGTTGAATTGGTCTTGTGCGACTTTACCAGCTGGTATCAGCGTCGAAATTTCTTCGCGCCCGCATCCGGAAAGAAATACGAGCAATGCGGTCATCAATGCGAAAAGGCGCCAGTTTTTAGGTCCTTTCATCATAGCTTTTCATACCCCTCTCTGAATAAAATGTTTTACATAAGTAAGTGAAACGAAATTTAGACGAATACTGCAAAAATAATCATCGATACGAATAGAATCGTCATGTAGTTCAACGAATAGATGAACATTTTTTTCGCCCATTTCAAATCATCCGCCACACTGAAGCCCCGGATTGCCAGAACCAGCCATCCGATATTCAAAGCAGTGGCTAAGATAATGAAGCCAATTCCCAATTCCGTTAGCAAAAACGGTAATGGAAACAGCAGTAAAACCCATGCTAGCATCGATTTTTTTGTCCGGTGGAACCCTTTGACCACCGGCAGCATCGGGATATTAGCAGCCCGATACTCCTCCGTCCGTTTCATCGCTAGCGCATAAAAATGCGGCGGTTGCCAGATGAACATAATAAGGAATAATGCCCATGCGCCCATACCGAGCGTCGGCTCCACCGCAGCCCAACCGATAAGTGGCGGGATGGCACCGGAGATGCTGCCGACGATCGTATTTCCGACATGCCTTCTTTTCGACCACATCGAGTACAAGACGACATATGCGAGAATGCCGGCTATTCCGAATAGGCCTGCTGAAACAGAAGCGGAAAACAAAAAGAGTTCGCCTATAACAATGAAAGAAATGGCGAGTGCCAAGACAGCAGATGGCTTAAATCTGCCCGTAACCGTTGGGCGAGACCTTTTGCTAGCCATCAGTGGATCGATATCCGTGTCGATGTAATTATTCATCGCCGCAGATCCCGCTATAATCAATGCCGAACCGACGAGTGTGTAAACGAGAATGTCCAGATGGTCAAGAAAGTTCGTTCCTGAAAACTGGAACGCGAGCCAAAGCCCTGTGAAAACTGTAATTAAATTAGAATTCACAATTCCAATTTTAATGAGTGCCAAAAAATCTTTTGTGAACGTACTCGCTTCCACTGCATCAGTCGGTTCTGCAGGCAAAGATCGGCCGTTTGACATATAACTCCCTCCTTTCAAAGTTGTAAGCATATTCCGCTAATCATAACTATATCTAAATTCCAGAGCTATTTCTACATATTACTGAAATTTCCTGATATAAATGATGATTTCACGCAATTGGTCTTACTTAATATCCATCTCTAATCATACAGTAGCCACCTCGTTATTTTAAGATAGAAAAAACCTTGTTTTTGAACAGTTTGTGAAGGTCTCAGTTATTATGTCCAAATCTTGAAAGTTTAGGCGAACGCTGATTTCTCGTTGTATTTTAAACGTAGTTTCGCTATCATCGAATATGCAGGTTATATACAAAGATAAAAGTTTTTCTAAAAAAAGTAGGTGGCATATTGAAAAGTAACATTTATATAAAAGTGTTCGGCGTACTTGCGACTGTCGGCATGCTGCTCATCCTCCTCGGCGGGGCGCTCGTTACAAAAACCGACAGTGGCTTAGGCTGCGGGCGCAATTGGCCAGATTGTAACGGCAATCTGATTCCGCGTGAGATTACGGCAGAAGTGCTGATTGAATTTTCGCACCGTTTGGTGACAGGTGTTGTCGGCATCTTGATCGTCATTTTAGCCGTATGGGCATGGCGTAAGTTTGGACATGTGCGGGAAACGAAATTCCTCGCGATCATGGCTGTGTTCTTCCTCGTGCTTCAAGCATTGATCGGGGCAGCCCAAGTACTTTGGGGGCAAGGCGACTTTATTCTCGCGCTTCACTTTGGGATTTCACTGATTTCCTTTGCAGCTGTTCTGCTATTGACTTTGCTGGTATTCGAGGTCGACCGGAAGTTCGATGCTGACCGTGTCCAGATCGGGCGCAAATTGAGATTCCATACCATCGGCGTCACTTTATATTCCTATATCGTAGTTTACACGGGTGCTCTGGTCCGCCATACAGATTCAAGTTTGATTTGTTCCGATTGGCCACTATGCCGCAACGACCAGTTTGCTCTTCCTAACAATATGTATGAATGGGTCCAGATGGGCCACCGTTTTGCTGCTGCGCTCATCGTTATCTGGCTCGGCATCATCGCCCTTCATGTTTATCGCCATTACCGCGACCAACGCGTCATTTATTGGGGCTGGATAATCGCTTTCATCATAGTCATGCTGCAGGCAACAACTGGAATGCTCGTCGTTTTGACGAAACTGAACTTGGCTGTTGCATTGATGCATTCCCTGCTGATTTCAATGCTGTTCGGTTTGCTGTGCTATATGGTCCTGCTCGTCTCAAGAAGTAAATTCATTAAAAGTAAATAAAAAAATTCCGGTGCGAACTTCGCACCGGAATTTTTTTATTTTGTTTCCATTTCGATCAACAAGTCTCCTGTGGAAATGCCGTCTCCAGCAGCCACATAAATTTCCTGGATGGTGCCGTCGAATGGAGCTTGTACGGTCGTTTCCATTTTCATCGCTTCGGTAACCAGCAAATGGTCGCCGCGTTTAACCTTCAAGCCTTTTTCACCGATGACTTTAAGCACGGTGCCAGGCATAGTTGCTGCAATATGGTTTTCTTTTGTCGGGTCGGCTTTTGGTTTCGCCGATTGATCCGTTTCCACTGTCATATCCTGTATGCTCACTTCGCGAGGCTGTCCGTTCAATTCGAAATAGATGATGCGCGTGCCATCTTTTTGCGGTTCTCCGACAGACACAAGTTTGATCATCAATGTTTTCCCTTTTTCGATATCGACTTCGATTTCCTCACCGAGGCGCATCCCGTAAAGGAATGTCAATGTATCCAGGACAGACACGTCACCGAAAGTTTGGTTGGTGACCGTGTATTCCTCGAACACTTTTGGATAAAGCGCATAGGCCAGCACTTCATGGCTGGTCACCGGACGCTGCAGGCGATCGAATAATTTCTTTTCGATGTCTTCAAAATCTGCAGGTTCCAATAATTCACCTGGACGCACCGTAATTGGCTTGCGTTCTTTCAAGACGACCTTTTGCAGCTCTTTCGGGAATCCGCCATGAGGCTGTCCGATATAGCCTTCGAAAAATTCAATGACCGATTCAGGGAAATCGATGTTTTCGCCGCGCGTCAGCACTGTGTGTTCGTCCAATTCGTTTTGAACCATGAACAGAGCCATATCTCCCACGACTTTTGAGGAAGGAGTTACCTTCACAACATCGCCGAATAATAAGTTGACACGTGAATACATTTCCTTCACGGCTTCCCAGCGCATGCCGAGGCCGACTGCTTTCGCTTGCTGCTGCAAGTTGCTGTACTGCCCTCCAGGCATTTCGTGCACATAGATTTCGGAATGTGGGCTGTTCATGCCGCTTTCGAAATCCGAATAATACTTGCGGACATCTTCCCAGTAATGCGACATCGTCTCAAGTGACTGAATGTCGGCACGGACTTTTCGCTTGCCGCCGCTCATTGCGTAATACAAAGAGTTTGCGCTCGGCTGCGAAGTAAGTCCCGCCATTGTGCCAAGAGCCGTATCGACAATGTCGACGCCCGCTTCGATGGCTTTCGAATATAGGTAGATGCCGTTGCCGCTCGTATCGTGCGTATGCAGATGGATCGGCAATGACACAGTATCTTTTAATTCTGAAACAAGGCGATATGCCGCCTCAGGCTTCAATAAGCCGGCCATGTCCTTGATGGCCAAAATATGTGCGCCTGCAGCTTCGAGTTCTTTCGCCATATCTTTATAGTATTGCACCGTGTATTTGTCACGGCTCGGATCGAGGATGTCGCCCGTATAGCAAATGGCCGCTTCTGCGACTTTTCCAGAGTTCCGCACTTCATCGATCGCAACTTCCATGCCTTTAATCCAGTTCAAGCTGTCGAAAATGCGGAAAACATCGATCCCGGCATCCGCTGAAGTCCTTGCGAATTCACGGATGACGTTATCTGGATAGTTTTTGTATCCAACCGCATTCGCTCCGCGGAACAACATCTGGAACAAGACGTTCGGAACATCTTCGCGCAATTTGATGAGACGCTGCCACGGATCTTCTTTCAAAAAGCGGTAGGATACATCAAATGTCGCCCCGCCCCACATTTCCATAGAGAACAAATCGCTTTGAAGGCGTGCGGTTTCTTTAGCTACGGCAAACATATCATGCGAACGCATGCGTGTCGCGAGCAGAGATTGATGGGCATCGCGCAATGTCGTATCGGTCAACAATACATCTTCCTGTTCAAGGATCCATTTTGACAAGCCTTCAGGGCCCCGCTCATCAAGGATTTGCTTCGTGCCTTTAGGAACTTCCGTGATGATATCGATCTCAGGCTTGCGTGGTGCGGCATGGATCGGCTTCTTTTTCTTTTCGATCCCTGGGAAGCCGTTGACCGTGACATTGCCGATATAGCTGAGCAATTTGGTTCCGCGGTCTTGGCGCACTGGGAAAATGAACAATTCTGGCGTACTGTCGATAAAGCTAGTGTCAAAATCTCCATTGATGAAGTTTTTATGTTTTACTACATTTTCAAGAAACGGGATATTTGTTTTGATGCCGCGAATCCGGAATTCCTGCAAGTTGCGGTCCATTTTAGCCGCGGCTTCTTTGAATGTGGTTGCCCATGTAGATACTTTTACGAGTAAAGAATCATAATATGGCGAAATAACGGCTCCTTGGAAACCGTTTCCGGCATCCAACCGGACACCGAACCCGCCTCCTGAGCGATACACCATCAACCGCCCTGCATCCGGCATGAAATCGTTCAACGGATCTTCTGTCGTCACACGCGATTGGATGGCGAACCCAAACAATGGGATATCCTCTTGCTTCGGAATATTGATCGCTTCGCTATGCAGCGCATGTCCGCGCGCGATGTTGATTTGGGCATGGACAATATCGATTCCTGTAACCATTTCCGTAATCGTGTGCTCTACTTGGATACGAGGGTTGACTTCGATGAAATAGAACTCATCTCCAGCCACCAGAAATTCCACAGTCCCGGCATTTATGTAATCAATGTTTCTCATCAGTTTCACTGCCGCATCGCAAATTTCGTTGCGCAGGCTTTCACTGATTGAATTAGAAGGAGCTATTTCTACAACTTTTTGGTGACGACGCTGAATCGAACAATCTCGTTCATATAAGTGAATGATATTGCCTTCTGCATCCCCTAAAATCTGCACCTCGATATGCTTTGGTTTGTCTACGAACTTTTCTACATACATTTCATCAGAACCGAATGCAGCTTTTGCTTCGGATTTTGCCCGTTCATATGCAGATGCTAGCTCACTATGTTCTTTGACGATACGCATACCGCGCCCGCCGCCGCCAAGGGACGCTTTGATCATCAATGGGAAGCCGGCTTCTTTGCTGAATGCCTCAACTTCCTCGAGTGATTCGACAGGGCCGTCCGTTCCAGGAATAACCGGAATACCTGCAGCAATTGCCTGTTCGCGTGCTTTGACCTTGTCCCCGAACATATCAAGATGGCGGGATGTCGGGCCGATGAAGATGATGCCTTCTTCTTCACAGCGCCGTGCAAAATGGACGTTTTCCGACAAAAACCCGTATCCTGGGTGAATGGCGTCAACATCGGTATCTTTTGCAATTCGAATAATGTCTTCAATGTCCAAATAAGCATCGATCGGCTTCTTGCCTTTGCCGACTAAATACGATTCGTCAGCTTTGTAACGATGAAACGAGCCGCTGTCTTCCTGCGAATAAATCGCAACTGTCCGAAGATTCAGTTCTGTACAGGCGCGGAAGATCCGAATTGCGATCTCTCCGCGGTTGGCTACCAAGATTTTTTTAATCTCTCTCACTCTGTCGCACACCCTTTACTTTTTCGTTTTTTCGTATTTATTGAACATGGAAACATTCAGTAATACTCCCATAGCTAACGATAACAAAATTACGGACGTTCCGCCATAGCTTATAAAAGGAAGAGTGACGCCTGTCAGAGGAATAATTCCTGACAGCCCACCCAAATTGACGAAAGATTGGATGCCGATCATGCTTGCGACTCCAGCTGCAAGCATGCGAGCGAGCGGATCTGTCGTCGTCATGGCAATCCATAATCCACGCAGCACGATGAAACCTAGACCGCCGATTACAAAGCACACTCCAAAAACACCGAGTTCTTCGGCAATGACCGACATGATGAAATCCGTATGCGGTTCCGGCAAATAACCAAGCTTCTGGATCGACTGGCCAAGCCCAAGTCCGCCCAGCCCCCCTGAGCCGATTGCTAAATAGCCATTGACGATTTGGAAGCCGAAACCAAGCTCATCCGAGAAAGGGTTGAAAAAAGCATCAATGCGCCCCATCCGCTTTTCGGTAAAGATCAAATCTCGCGCAAAAAGCATCATTGGCACAATAAAGACCGCTGCAGCGGCAACGACCATCCCTGCGAGTTTAATGAAGGGCTTTAAACGCACACCTGATGCCGCCATGACTGACAGCCCAACCGCACCAATAATGACCATCGAGCCAAGGTCCGGCTCAAGAAAGACCAATAGCAGCACACCCGTTAAAATGATGACGGGCGGAAAAATCGATTCGTTCAATTTATTGATCGAACCGTTCCGGTATTTATTAGAAAATACACCTGCCAAATAAAAGATGATGCCGACTTTAGCAACTTCGGAGGGCTGGATGTTGACGAAGCCGAGACTGATCCAGCTTCTCGCGCCGCCTGCAGCAAATCCGATGAAATGAACAAGGATAAGTCCTGTGAAGATGACGCCTAGCACAGTCGCCATCATCCATTTTTTCTTGAAATGCTTATAAGGGAAAATGGCGGCCATTAAAAATACAGGATAGGCAATCGCCAAGTTAATCAATTGCTGTATGTAAAAGCGATCCGGTGAATCGTTGTAGTAGTTGACAGACCATGCCATGCTAGAGGAATAGATCATGATCAGGCCAAAAATGGTCAATGCAAGATAAGTAAATAATAATGGATAATCAATGTACTTCGCGTATTTCTTGATGTAGGATTTCATTGGTTTTTTCCCTCATTCAATTAGATTCATTAGTAAAAAAACTCAAACAGGAATCGTTTGAGTTTTGGGTCATTTATTTGTATACGCTTCGTGAAGAACGGATAATTCCTTCTCCAGCGTATCCATTAAATTTTTTCCGGTTTCACGTTCGATTAAGCCAAGCTTAACTGCAAAATCGATTTCCCGTGACAAGCCAAACATTTGCGTATCAAGAACTTCTTCATATAAAGGGCAGGAAGGCAAGGTCAGATGGTCCATCTGCACTTTGATTAATTGCTCTATTTTCTCTGCATCAGCTTTAAGGAGTTCCAGCGCTTTTTGTTGATAAGTCTGTTCTTCTGTATGTTCCATGAGGACTCCCCCATCACTCGTATTTCTGCTCCATTAGCCTGTATAAAGTGTATCTTTAACTTCATCAAATTGCAAGTCTCTTCCTATAAGGATTAAACCCTTTGGGAATTGCGCATGAACAGGTATACTGATGTAGAGAGATACTATAATGGAGGGTTTTACTTATGGAATTCATCATACCGTTCAAAGGCGAAGTCACATACAAACTAACTTTGGATCCGACCGTGTGGATTTTTGACGACCGGAAACTCGATCTTCAAACCTACTTCACTGAAGAGCAAGTCGAAAAAGATGAACTCGAAGATTACAAACGCGGGATGGGCGAACATTGGTCGCGTGAAATCATGGAAGGCGCCACTGTGCCGCCGACATTGAACTCCGAAAAGAAATACAAGCGACATGAAAAACAAGCAATGCTTACAGGAACATTCGGCATGCGCTTCCAACCATTCCTTGAAAACGCAGAGCCTGCCGAAAGTGCCTCTAAAGTTGTTTTCGAAACGGAATCCGGAGAACATGTTTTCCCGATCGAGCACGCCAAACAATTGATTTTCAAATTCAGTGAACAAGGAAAGCCGCTTCGCGAAGATGGGCCGGTTCATATTCTTTTGCCTGATGGCTCGAATGTCGATCAGCCGATTACACATATCCACGCGATCCGAGTCGAATAGGAGGAGCCGCTATGCGCGTACAATGCGTCATCTGCGATAAAATTGAAGAGCTAGAAGAAGACACGCTGCAAGCGAAACGACTGCGCAACCGGCCGATTCACACGCATATGTGCCAAGAATGCCACGACCGGATTGCCAAGCGGACCGAAGAACGCCTCGCCACAGGCTCGTTCCATTTCTTCCGCAGCTCGCGCAGCATTGAGGATGATTTTTAATGAAAATTTTAAAGGGACTGTGGATTGGATTCTGGAGCGGCCTCATCCTTGGATTGCTGTTGAAGTGGATGCAGGCAGTGACCGGTGTCCGTAATTATGAATTGTTATTGAACATAGACTTCATCCCACTTATCAATCAAGTAAACTGGTCGGAGCTGACAGAATTTGTTTTCCATTTGATCATTTCCTTGATCATCGGAATCGTCTACGTTTATCTGGCCAAGCGTCGCAACTACACATTTGGGCAATTGACTATATTAAGCCTTGTGTTAACCTTGCCGACTTATGTATTGTTTTTCCCGCTATCGATGCTTGCCGTCGAAGCCGATGTGCCTGAGCCGACCGATATGGGGGCTTTCCTCTATTGGATACTCGCTCATCTGACATATGCACTATTACTGCCGATCCTTTACAAAACATTTGAACGCAAAAACGCTGCTTCTCAATGAGAAGCAGCGTTTTCGCGTTTTTCGCGCCAAAGGCGAATTTTATAGAGAACAAGAATCAATGCTGCAATGACCAGGCCTTCAACTACGGGCAGGAAAAAGGCTAAAAACGTTAAGCCTAATCCGCCGATAGCTAAAAACAAGGCGATTGCTGCATTTTTTCCAAGTGACAAATTTTTGGCAAAGCCCAGTTTATAGACGATTGCCGACAAGATGAAGATGACCGCAAAAAGCGCATATCCAGCCATTTCATAACTCGGCAAGTTCTGATAAAGAACCCGGGCTACCGGATACATATTCTCAAAGACAAAAGACTGTTCGTCCACAGATTATACATCCTTCCGCTTGTTTATTCTTCGATGGCTACTTTCTTTTTCTTCTGAGCACGTTCGCGTTCGTTTTTATCAAGAATTTTCTTGCGCAAGCGAACGGATTCAGGAGTAATTTCGCAATACTCATCATCGTTCAAATACTCAAGAGCTTCTTCCAAACTCATAACGCGACGTTTTTTCATTGTTGTCGTCTGGTCTTTGTTTGCTGAACGGATGTTTGTCGCAGCTTTGATCTTAACGATATTGACCGTCAAATCGCTGTCGCGGTTATGTTCGCCGACAATCATGCCTTCATAAATTTCAGTACCAACATCAACAAATGAAGTTCCACGGTCTTCGATGCCCATCAACCCATAAGTTGAAGACTTTCCGCGTTCCATTGATACAAGTACGCCTTGGCGACGTCCGCCAACTCGACCTGAAGCTACTGGCTGGTAGCTATCAAACGTATGGTTGATGATTCCGTATCCACGAGTTTGTGTCAAGAATTCAGTTGTATAACCGATCAATCCACGTGCAGGGACGTTGAACACAAGACGGACTTGTCCGCTTCCGTTATTGACCATATCCAGCATTTCACCTTTGCGCTCACCCAATGATTCGATGATAGCGCCAGTGTATTCTTCTGGAACGTCAACTTGTACGCGCTCGACAGGTTCACAGCGAACTCCGTCCACCATGCGAACGATTACTTCAGGTTTTGAAACCTGTAGCTCGAAACCTTCACGGCGCATGTTTTCGATCAGGATTGACAAGTGCAACTCGCCGCGGCCTGAAACTACCCATGCATCCGGAGAATCCGTAGGGTCTACACGCAAAGAGACGTCAGTTTGCAACTGCGCATCCAAACGTTCCTGGATTTTACGGGAAGTGATCCATTTTCCTTCTTTACCGGCAAACGGGCTGTTGTTGACAAGGAATGTCATCTGCAGCGTCGGTTCGTCGATGCGAAGGATTGGCAATGCTTCTTGATGGTCTTGCGGTGTCACCGTTTCACCAACGTTGATATCTTCCATTCCGGAGATGGCAATCAAGTCGCCAGCTTCAGCTTTTTGGATTTCAACGCGCTTCAATCCCATAAAGCCATGGATTTTAGTGACGCGGAAGTTTTTAATGGAGCCGTCCAATTTCATCAATGAAACGGATTGTCCAACTTCAATCGTCCCGCGGAAGACGCGGCCGATTCCGATACGCCCAACATAATCGCTGTAGTCAAGAAGCGCTACTTGGAATTGCAGCGGCTCTTCACGGTTATCGATCGGTGCTGGAACGTGGTCCATAATTGCATCGTAAATGACCTGCATCGTTTCTTCCTGATCAGCTGGATCAGATGAAAGGCTGGCAGTTCCGTTCATGCCGGAAGCGAAAATGACCGGGAATTCCAACTGGTCGTCGTTTGCTTCTAGTTCGATGAACAATTCGATGACTTCATCAACAACTTCATCTGGACGCGCGAAATCGCGGTCAATTTTGTTGACAACTACAATCGGCTTCAAGTTTTGCTCTAGCGCTTTTTTAAGAACAAAGCGTGTTTGCGGCATGCAGCCTTCATAAGCATCAACAACAAGCAAAACACCATCAACCATTTTCATGATACGTTCCACTTCACCGCCGAAGTCGGCATGTCCTGGAGTATCCAAAATGTTGATTTTAGCGTCTTTATATTGAATCGCGGTGTTTTTAGCAAGAATCGTAATTCCGCGTTCTCTTTCAATGTCGTTTGAGTCCATCGCCCGCTCATCAACATGTTCGTTTGATCGGAAGATTCCGGATTGCTGAAGCAACTGATCCACCAATGTCGTTTTGCCGTGGTCAACGTGTGCGATAATTGCAATGTTACGTAAATCGTTTCTAAGGTTAGTCATACTTTCACTCCAATATTCTTTTTTCGAGCCTATAACTGTGCTAGTATAGCACATATAGGGGAAAAACCCTACGATTTTATTTTCTTGTACGCAGGAGGTTAGATGGAATGAAACAAGCGATCATAGAATCGTGGCACAATATCAAATGGGTTTTTGTGCTTTATTCACTTGCTGCCATTGCTGCAATGGTGCTCATCGGTGTCGCAGTCGCATTGCGCAGCATGCCGGGCATCGCCCTTTCGATCTTATTATTGCTCGCAGTCATGGGGCTCGGATTTAAACGTAAAAAAGAAATGCGTGAGGCCGGAGTCCTTTAACTCCAAAAAAAGAGGCGGAAAAATCCGCCTCTTTTTCTTTTCTTCTATGGATGTTTTGGTTTGATATATTCGTTGATTAACTTGCCATGAATGGATGGGTTTGCTGCCACGAACGTATCCGATTCTAATAGATTGATCGGCCCACCGGAAAATGTACTCGCGACAGCACCTACCTCTTTGGCCATGACCATGCCGCCCGCAATGTCCCAAGGCGCCAGCCGCATCGAGATGTATGCGTCGATGCGTCCGCTAGCTAGATAGGCAAGCTCGAGCGCAGCCGAGCCGTATGAGCGCATGCCACGCACGTCATGTACGAGGCGGATCGTGGCTTCGTGGTCAACAAAGCGGTTCGGTGTTGCCCACATTGCATTCATGCCGATAATCGATTCGTTGATGGCCGTTTCAAAAAGCGGCATCAACCGTTCATCATTATAATAGGCTCCGCCGCCTTCGATCGCATGATAAAGATCATCGTTGACAACATCATAAATATAGCCCATTTTCCCAACGCCATCTTCATAGATGCCAAGCGAAATGGCGAAGTTGCGCCGTTGATGTACAAAGTTCATCGTCCCATCAATCGGGTCGAGCAGCCAAACCGTGCCGCTCAGTTCCTCGATATTATCTCCGAAACCTTCTTCCCCGAAGACGCGGTGTGTTGGAAAATCTTCGCGGATGTGGCGAATGAAAAATTGTTCCACTTCTTTATCCACATTGGTGACCAAATCATTGGCGTGGGCTTTTGTGTCGACCGAAATATCACTGAGAAATGAATTTCGGATACGGTGGCCCGCCTCTTTTATCATTGATTTTATGTAACGATCCATTGCGTGCTGATCCATGTGCAATTTCCCCCTCATTTCTCTTCAGTATAACGAAAAAAGCATCCGCTGTCTTTTGCCAGCAGATGCCTTTAAGGTATGGATGATTGTTTACAGCGCATGAAGGGCCTCCAGTTCTACCTGTATTTCAGCAAGCCGCTTCTTGCTCTTCATTTTTTGGGCGTCGTCGTTTTGCTGCATTGCATCATACAAGGTGGCCAATTCGTAATCCAATTCCAATTTCAGCGTGTTGACGTATTCCTTCTCTACATCTGCCTTTCGAATAACTTGAATCATCTGCTTCATACTGAGCACCCCTTCCCACATTACCGGAATATTCCGCCAATGATGTTTGTTAATCTCCTTTACCCCATTTTTAAATACTAGAAACGTATTTATATTCTTTCTTTCCAAACTTCGTTAAACTAAAGATTGATGCTGTAAATGAAGGAGGAAATGATGATGAATTCATATTGGACAGAGCAGGATTTCGATGTTTTTGAAACTGAAGGCCTCGAAGCACGAATGGAAGCATTAACGACCTATGTGCGGCCGAAATTCGAACAGCTAGGGCAAGACTTCTCGGCTTATTTCTCTGGAGAAACCGGAGATGAATTTTTCCCTCATGTAGCGAAGCATATGCGCCGCACCGTAAACCCTCCAAATGATAGCTGGGTGGCATTCGCTCCTTACAAACGTGGGTACAAAGCAGTTCCCCACTTCCAGATCGGATTATGGAAAAGCCATGTGTTTGTTATACTTGCTGTCATATACGAAGCTCCAGGAAAACCGGAAATGGCGAGTAAACTCATTAAGCTCGACGCTTTAAATGAGCTGCCGAAGAACTTTGTCCTATCAGGCGACCATATGAAACCTGATGCTGATGAGATTGAGTCGCTCGGTGAAGAAGGCATCGAAAAATTGCTGATCCGCCTGCGCGACGTCAAAAAAGGCGAACTGGTCATTGGACGCCATTTGCCGAAAGCTGATGCGTTATCGCTCGATAAAAACGGCTTTTATGCATTTACCGAAGAAACATTCCGCGATTTGCTGCCAATTTATCGGAACTTGCTCGAAGTCAACGAAAAAACCGCCGTTCCTCGCTGAACGCCGGTTTTTTTCATTTCACGTTCATTTGATGCGGATCATTTCGTCTCCAGAGCCCGCTTTCATCCGTTTGATGACTTGATAGCTTCCATAGCCGCTTTGTTCTTCAAAATCACGGAAGTATGTTTTCTCTTCTGCCATTGAAGGAACTACTTTCTTGAATTTCCGGTATTTTTCCATTAATTCTTCCCGCTTAATGCCTTTTTCATATGCATTTTCGATTGCTTGAAAAAATTCCACGACATCGACGATTTCGTCCGTCGTCCAGTCGATGGAAAATGGATATGAATAATCCATCATTCTCGCCTACTTTCCTTGGATATTCACCCAACGTGTACCGATGTCCTGCGCTTGCTTGACCATACGATCGAACAGCTCCTGGACAGTTGGCACATCGTGGATCAGCCCTGTTACTTGACCAGCCCAGCCAAAGCCATGTTCTGCGTCACCATCATAAATATAACGCTTATTGGCCGATCCGCTAATATATTCCTTCAGCGCTTCATAAGTCGGCGTTTCTTTTTCGACTGCCAAAATTCGGTCGGTCCATGTATTCGACAGCGTTCTTGCCGGTGCGCCGATGCTGCGCTTAATAATTACGGTATCGTTTTCTGTGCTGTCAATTAAGTGTTGCTTGTAGAGTTGTGAAGCATGGACGCATTCTTTTGTGGCGATAAAGCGCGTACCCATTTCAATTCCTTCAGCACCGAGTGCGTGCGCCGCCATCCAGCCGCGTCCATCGCCGATGCCTCCGGAGGCGATGACTGGGATCGACACCGCGTCGACTACTTGCGGAATAAGCACCATTGTGCCGATATCATCACGGCCAAGATGCCCACCACCTTCGTGCCCGACAACCATGACCGCATCAGCACCGAGCTGCTCGGCTTTTTCTGCTTGCCGTCTCGCAGCCACCAACACCAATTTCTTGATTGAAGTACCTTCTAATTGTTCGAAAATCGGTGTTGGGTTGCCGCCAGTCATGGAGACGACCGGCACATTTTCTTCGATTGCAACATCTAGCATATGTGAAAAAGACCTGCCGTGGTCACCGATTGCAAAATTCACGCCAAACGGCCGGTCCGTCAATTCGCGGACTTTATGGATCTCTTTACGCAACTCATCCGGTCCCGGCAAACTCATCGCTGTAATCTGCCCCAAGCCGCCAGCATTCGAGACGGCAGCTGCAAGTTCTGCATAAGCCAAGTATGCCAGGCCTCCTTGGATGATCGGATAATCAATGCCAAGCAGTTCTGTAATTCTTGTTTTAAACGCCATAATTCCACTCCTTTTTTTTGTTCTCTTGTTTCCTATTCGCTACGGGCTGCGAAATTCCTTTTACACACCGCCTCACCTGCTCTGCCATGAGAAAAATACTGGCGCCCCATAACTATATGTATAGTAACAACATCGTTCACATGCTATAATTTCTCTTGTTTTCATTTTAATAAAGTGAGGTGCACGTCCCATTGTCCCAACTCGAAACTCCGCTTTTTGATGCATTATTGAAGCATCGAAATCGGCATCCTATACAATTTCACATTCCAGGCCATAAAAAAGGCCAAGGCGTCGACCCCGCATTCCGGGAGTTTGTCGGCGACAATATCTTATCGATAGATCTTATCAACATCGCTCCACTTGATGATTTGCATTCCCCAAAAGGCGCCATCAAACAAGCGCAGGAACTCGCCGCTCAAGCATTCGGTGCAGATTATACGTTCTTTTCTGTACAAGGAACAAGCGGCGCCATTATGACGATGATTTTAAGTGTCGTCGGTCCGAACGATAAAATTCTAGTGCCGCGCAATGTCCATAAATCGATCATGTCGGCGATTGTGTTTGCAGGAGCTATTCCGGTATTTATCCACCCTGAAGTTGATCCTGAACTCGGGATTTCACACGGCATTTCACCGGAATCCGTAGAAAAAGCACTGGACGAATACCCGGATGCCAAAGCGGTTCTTGTCATCAACCCTACGTATTTTGGTGTTGCAGCGGATTTGACGCGAATTGTCGATATCGCACATGCCAAAGATATCCCGGTATTGGTCGACGAAGCTCATGGCGTCCACATTCATTTTCACAAGTCACTGCCGGTCTCAGCTATGTCGGCCGGAGCGGATATGGCCGCAACCTCCGTCCACAAACTGGGCGGCTCGATGACACAAAGCTCTGTCCTGAATGTCCGGGAAGGCTTAGTGTCACCAAAGCGGGTCCAAGCGACTTTGTCTATGCTGACGACCACTTCCACATCCTATCCAATTTTGGCATCACTCGATACAGCGCGCAGACAATTGGCGATCCACGGATTTGATTTGATCGATCAAACCATCCGTTTGGCGCAAGACGCCCGAAAACGCATCAATAAAATCCAGCATCTGCACTGCGTCGGAAAAGAATTGCTGAATTCTTCTGCGACCTATGACATGGACCCGACTAAGCTTTTGATCAGCGTCAAAAATTTGGGCATCACTGGACACCAAGCAGAAGAATGGCTGCGGGAAAACGCCAATATCGAAATTGAACTATCCGACTTATACAATATTCTCTGCCTCGTCACGCTCGGGGACAGCCGCAAGGAAATCAATTTGCTGGTCAATGCCTTGCAACGGATGAGCGATGCGCTAGAGTCAGAAAATACCGTAGTGGAACCTATCGTCTTGTTGCCGGATATTCCGCGCCTTGCGATGACTCCTCGTGATGCATTTTATGCCGATACGGAAATTGTTCCAATAAATCAAGCTGTCGGCAGGATTTCCGCTGAATTCATCATGATTTATCCGCCCGGCATCCCGATTTTCATTCCAGGGGAAATTATTACAGAGGAAAACATCTCCTATATCCATACCAATATTGCTGCCGGTTTGCCGGTGCAAGGTCCGGAAGATGATTCTCTGCAAACTTTGCATGTCATTAAAGAACATCACGCATTCCGTTAAAGTGAATGAGCTCTCACAAAATACTAATATTGAAAAAGTCTATGATCCACTAAAAATCAAAAGAAATGATGATTTTTCAACACTCAACTCTGAATGACCTGTCTTAGTATTTGGAGAAGCTTTTGCTCGACTCCTGCGGGAATAGCGGGTTTGAGAGACCCCGCAGGCAATGAATGAGCGAAGCAGTGCTGAGCACATTCATTTGCGACGCATCTGCTTCGCAGATGTGGGAGCACAAGGGTTTCGATAGCGGGCGAGGAGGCTCGATTCCCGCCCACGGAAACCGAGTGATAAGCTTCGGAAAATACGACTTCTTCACTTTCTCGACATCCATAAAAAAGGTTCCGGCGAATGCCGGAACCTTTTTTATGGATGGACTCCTTTGATTTCATCGGGGTCGACAAAATCAAAACCCTTATCCCTCAAGCCGTCGATGATGTCCGGCAAAGCCTCTTTCGTCCATTCCCGGTCGTGCATCAATAGATTGCCGCCATTATTAAGTTCGGGAGCATTGACCATGATATCCGCCAAAGCCTCTTTTTCCATATAGCCCTGCATGAAATCATAGCCGTAAGTCCAGTTCATGCGCACCATCCCGAGCTCTTCTACTAGCGCATTGCTGTATTCCGTATTGACGCCAAACGGTGCTCGGAAAAAGCGCGGGGCTTCGCCGATTATCGCTTCCACTGTTTCATTCAACAAGACGATTTCCTGCTCCTGGACTGCTTCTGAAGATTGCTTCAAGTTCACGTGTGTATTTGTATGGTTGCCGATGGCAAAGCCCATTTCATGAATTTCCGCCAATATTTCCTGTTCTTCTTGTGTAGAAAGGAAATGCCCATTCACAAAGAAAATAGCTGGTACATCGTATTCCTTTAAAACGTTTGCCATTTCCAGCGCACATGTACTTGGTGCATCATCGATCGTCATTAGCACCACTTGCTCGTCTGCCTCATCGATCGGTTCCAACTTGGAGTTTTGGGGATTCAAACGGTAACTCACCTCAACAGCTGCTTCTTCTTCAGCTTGGTCAATTACTTCCTCGTCTTCTACCGCTTCTTCTGCAGTTTCGCTTTCGCTCGCTTCAGCCGCCGGCGACTCTTCTGATGTAGGCTGTTCTTCTGCCTGTTCATCCTCAGTACATGCGCTAAGGAAAAGAACTGCACACGCTGGCATCAGCCAATTTCGCTTTTTCATACTTCTCCCCCTTTTTGGTAAATTTTATCATAGATAAACAACTAATAGCATAAAAAAAAGGACCGCATTTTCTGCGGCCCTTTATAGATACTATTATTTAATGATGTGAATCGGTGTGCCAAGAGCTACTTCCGCAGCTTCCATTGTAATTTCAGCCAACGTCGGGTGAGCGTGAATCGTCATTGCGATGTCTTCTACCGTCATGCCCGCTTCAATCGCTAAACCGATTTCTGCCACCATATCAGAAGCACCTGCTCCGACGATTTGTCCGCCAAGCAACAAGCCATCTTCTTTACGAGAAACAAGTTTCACGAAGCCATCTGCAGCGTTCAGTGACAAAGCACGGCCGTTTGCGCCGAATGGGAATTTCGCCGCTGTCACTTCAAAACCTTCTTCTTTAGCTTGCTCTTCAGTCAACCCGACGCTTGCAAGTTCAGGATCTGTAAAGCAAACCGCTGGGATCGCCAAATAATCGACTTCTGATTTCTCGCCGGCAATCGCTTCTGCAGCGATTTTACCTTCATATGATGCTTTATGTGCCAATTGAAGTCCAGCAACAACATCACCGATTGCATAAATACTTGGGATGCTTGTACGGCATTGCTTGTCGACTTCAATAAGCCCGCGCTCGCCCATTTTGATGTTGAGCTCTTCAAGGCCCATTTCATCCGTGTTCGGACGGCGGCCGACAGTTACCAATACATAATCAGCGTCGATTGTTTTCTCTTCGCCGCCTGCTTCGTAGGAAACGGATACACCGGCATCTGTTTCTTCTACGCCTTTAGCAGACGCTTTAGTGATGACTTCAACGCCTTTTTTCTTCAAGCCTTTTTTGACGATTGCCGTCATTTGCTTTTCGAAGCCAGCAAGGATATCTGGAGCTCCTTCAAGAATCGTCACTTCAGCACCCATGTTAGCATAAGCAGTTCCAAGCTCAGTTCCGATATAACCGCCGCCGATGACGACAAGCTTTTTCGGAACTTCTTTCAAAGCAAGTGCACCTGTTGAATCGATGACGCGCTCTGAGTATTTGAATGTTGGAATTTCAACTGGGCGTGAACCCGTTGCGATAATAGCGTTTTTGAACTTATACGTTTGTGCAGAATCAGCATCCATGATGCGGACTGTGTTTTCGTCTACGAAATAAGCTTCGCCGCGGACGATTTCCACTTTATTGCCTTTAAGCAAAGATTCAACGCCGCCAGTCAATTTCTTGACGACACTATTTTTGAATGCTTGTGCTTTTTCGAAGTTCAATGAAACCTCTTTAGCAACAATACCCATATCATCTGAATGCTGTGCCTCTTCAAAACGGTGGCCAACTGAAATCATTGCTTTTGAAGGGATACAGCCGACGTTTAAGCAAACGCCGCCGATGTATTCTTTTTCAACGATGGTAACTTTCTGGCCTGTTTGTGCTGCACGGATAGCTGCGACATAGCCGCCAGGGCCTGAGCCGATGACGAGCGTGTCTGTTTCGATTGGAAAATCTCCTACTACCATAAGTTTTACGCCTCCATTAATAGTAATTCTGGTTCACTTAACAAACGCTTGATGTGATTTAATGCGTGTTGTGCGGTTGCTCCGTCGATCATGCGGTGATCGAAGCTCAAAGATAATGCTAACACAGGAGCCGCTACAATTTCACCATTTTTCACTACTGGTTTTTCAGCAATGCGCCCGATGCCCAAAATCGCGACTTCCGGATGGTTGATGACTGGCGTGAACCACTGGCCGCCTGCAGAACCGATATTCGTGATCGAACATGACGCGCCTTTCATTTCAGCAGCTGACAGTTTTCCATCACGAGCTTTGGTTGCAAGCTGGTTGATTTCATCTGAAATCGCGAAGACAGACTTACGGTCAGCATTTTTAATAACTGGAACCATTAAACCTTTTTCGGTATCTGCAGCGATGCCGATGTTGTAATAATGCTTCTGGATGACTTCACTTGTTTCGTCATCGAAAGAAGTATTAAGTGCCGGGAATTCACGCAATGTGCTGACCAAAGCTTTGACCACGTATGGCAAATACGTCAACTTGATTTCTTTTTCCGCTGCGATGTCTTTGAACTTTTTGCGGTGCGCAACAAGTTCTGTCACATCGACTTCGTCCATTAGCGCAACGTGTGGAGCGGTATGTTTCGAATGGACCATCGCCTTGGCAATCGCTTTGCGTATGCCAGACATTTTTTCACGCGTTTCCGGGAACTCGCCTTCTAGAGACGGTTTTGATGGCGCTTGTTGAGTTTCTTCTTGCGCTGCTTCCTCTTTCTGAGCTGCTTCTTGTGCTGCAGCTGGCTCTTCTTGCTGTTGCCCGCCGTCTAAGAACGCTTCGATATCTTGTTTCATGATACGCCCGTTGTCACCGGACCCTTTGACTTTTTTAATATCGACGTCTTTTTCACGTGCAAATTTGCGCACAGACGGCATCGCGATCACGCGTTTGTTCGGGTCGCTGTCTGCTTCATCTACTTGCGGCTGCGCTCCTGCTCCGGTATCGCCTTGCGGCTTGCTATCCGGTGCCGGTTCTTTATCTACATCCTGGCCAGCTTCTCCTGTACCTGATTGAACTAGCTCTTCTGTCGTTTCTTCTTGCTTGTCTTCTGTTGCATCAGGGGCAGGCTTCTCTTCCTCATCCTTGCCGCCTTTAAAGTGGACATCATCTGCATCCGGCGCATCGATTTTCACCAATACATCGCCGACGATTGCGACAGTGCCTTCTTCTACAAGCACTTCTTCAACTGTTCCTGATACAGGGGACGGAATTTCTACGACCGCTTTGTCGTTCTGCACTTCGCACAGAATGTCGTCTTCTTCGATCGTATCTCCGGCCTTGACGAACCATTTTACTATTTCACCTTCGTGGATACCTTCACCGATATCCGGCAAACGAAATTCAAAAGCCATGCTAGTCACCCTTTCTAATGTACATTCGATACGGCGCACCATATGAAATGTTGCTGTAGATCTATTCATCGACTGGCCGTAAAGCCGAGGCTGCTCCAGATTTATAGACTGAAGCGGCCTTGCCTTGCGGTTCGATCGATTGGATTCATTGCGTTTAAAACTTTAGTACTCAAAGTAAAGAACATTTCTGCTCTTAATTGTTAATTAGAAGTTCAGCACTTTGTTCGCTGTTTCTACTATATCCTTTGCATTCGGAAGCCAAACTTGCTCAGCTTGGGAGAATGGGAAGACAGAGTCCGGCGCTGTTACACGGAGTACAGGCGCTTCTAAGCTCAGAATCGCGCGGTCATTGATTTCAGCTACGACGTTCGCTGCAATGCCTGCTTGTTTTTGTGCTTCCTGCACAACGATTGCGCGGTTTGTTTTTTCAACAGAAGCAATGATCGCTTCAATATCAAGTGGTTGAACCGTACGCAAATCGATGACTTCAACGGAATGGCCGTCTTTTTCCAACTCTTCTGCCGCCTTGATGCTTTCTTGCACCATCGCGCCGTAAGTAATGATGGAAAGATCCGTTCCTTCGCGCTTCACATCAGCTTTGCCGAGTGGAATTGTATATTCTTCTTCCGGCACCTCTTGGCGGAATGAACGATATAGTTTCATATGCTCCAAGAAGATGACAGGGTCGTTGTCGCGGATTGCAGAAATCAACAATCCTTTCGCATCATATGGTGTTGACGGAATAACTACTTTCAAGCCGGGCTGTGAAGTCATGAGCCCTTCAAGGGAATCAGCATGCATTTCCGGCGTGTGGACGCCGCCGCCGAATGGAGAACGGATTGTCACCGGAGAAGTCAAAGTCCCGCCGCTGCGGTAACGCATGCGTGCCATTTGTCCGCTGATAGAGTCCATCACTTCGAAAACAAAGCCGAAAAACTGGATTTCTGGAACTGGGCGATAGCCTTGCAATGCAAGCCCGATCGCCAAACCGCCGATTCCTGATTCAGCAAGTGGCGTATCGAATACGCGGTCTTCACCGAATTCTTTCTGCAAACCTTCAGTTGCGCGGAATACTCCGCCATTATTTCCTACGTCTTCACCGAAAACAAGAACATTTTCATCGTTTTGCATTTCTGTTTTCAGAGCGTCCGTAATCGCTTGGATCATCGTCATTTGTGCCATGGCTTACTTCGACTCCTTTGCTTTATAGATATCGAGCTGTTCCTGAACATTGAATGGAACTTCCTCGTACATAATTCCGAGAAGGTCGGATACTTTTTGCTTCGGCGTGCCGTCTGCTTCTTTGATGGCCGCTTTGATTTCTTCTTTTGCTTTTTCGATCACTTCGTTCTCTTTTTCTTCATTCCACAAGCCTTTTGCTTCAAGGTATTTGCGGAACCGCACGATCGGGTCTTTTTTCTCCCATTCGCTGTCGATGTCGGAAGTACGGTAGCGTGTTGGATCATCCCCTGCCATCGTATGCGGTCCGTAGCGGTAGCACATCGTTTCGATCAATGTCGGGCCTTCGCCTTTTACGGCACGCTCGCGTGCATCACGTGTAACTGCGAATACGGCCAACGGGTCCATGCCGTCAACGAGAACGCCCGGAATCCCTGCAGAAACTGCTTTTTGTGCAATCGTTTTTGCTGAAGTCTGCAATTCACGCGGTGTTGAAATAGCGAACTGGTTGTTCTGTACAATAAAGATCGCGGGTGCACGGAATGCTCCAGCAAAGTTAATGCCTTCGTAGAAATCACCTTGTGAAGATCCGCCGTCGCCTGTATACGTAACTGCAACTGCTTCTTTTTTGCGTTTTTGCATACCGAGCGCAACACCGGCTGCTTGAATAAACTGTGCGCCGATGATGATTTGTGGTGGCAAGATGTTCAAACCTTCAGCCATTTGGTTCCCTTTGAAATGCCCACGGGAGAACAAGAACGCTTGATGCAATGGCCATCCGTGCCAGATCAATTGTGGAACGTCACGGTAACCAGGCAAGATGAAGTCTTCTTTTTCCAATGCAAAATGCGAAGCTAATTGAGAAGCTTCCTGTCCGGCAGTCGGGGCGTAAAAACCAAGACGCCCTTGGCGGTTTAATGAAATCGATCGCTGATCCAAAATACGTGTGTAAACCATGCGTCTCATCAATTCTTCCAATTGCTCATCGGATAGGTTCGGATCGTAATCCTTGTTTACTATCTCGCCTTCTTCGTTCAATACTTGAACCA
Organism: Planococcus dechangensis; assembly: GCF_042654465.1. Lineage (NCBI taxonomy): Bacteria > Bacillati > Bacillota > Bacilli > Caryophanales > Caryophanaceae > Planococcus > Planococcus dechangensis. Next base: position 739,230 of record NZ_JBHSGL010000005.1, read on the forward strand.
TTTCAAACTTTTCTTCGATCGCATGCAAAGTTTCTACTGGATCGAATTGCTGATTCTTTTTCGCAGCCATAAAAGCAACTCTCCTTTATCTGTATTAAAATTTTTATACTAGCTCATTGATACAATCAAGACATTCCTACTCAGTATACGCCACCACATTTACATGGTCAATCATAGAAGAACTATACATTATACGTATATACCCGTTTTCCGGATTCTTAAAAATGATTCAAACTGTACTATAAAAATTTTCGAACTGTATTATAATACATTGAATTCAGACTATTCTTTTATAGCACAGAAAAAAGCAACCGAATGGGCTGCTCAGTTATTTTCCTCTTCGATTTTTCGGGCTGTGTCATTTTTCAGTTCATTGAACTGCTCGGTCTGTTCATTGAACGCGGTCACCGCTTCTTGAACAAGGTCATTTTGCTCGTTCACTTCGTCGGTTTTGCTTTGAAGCCTTTCGAGGTCCATGTCTTCTTCGGCTATCATTGCATAGAGTTCACGCTGATGCTCTATAAGCGATTGATAAGCATCTGTGAAGTCGCTATGTTTGTCAAAGCGCGCTTCCATCTGTTCTTTCAATGCCACAAGATCCGCCTTCAAGCTTTCTTCGTCCGCTTCTTCAATCAACTGATCCATGCTTTGGAATTCTTCCGCAGCGTTTTGCATCGATTCGCGCTCAGTTTCGAGTAACTCCAACCGTTCATCCGCGGATACTATCGCTTCTTGCGAAAGCTCCTCGACTTCCGCCTGTTGCTCTTTTGTCAAAGCCATCATCGACTCGAACAATTGCTGTTCATTTTGTTCCCGCTTTTGCAACTCGCTTTGAACATCCCGGTACCCTGCCTCTTCATCAAACGTCGACTCCAGAATTTCATTCAATTGCTCTTCTGTTGAGGTTCCCGAACACGCAGACAGTAAAAGAATCCCAGTGAAAGCAGTGGCTATAACTATTTTCTTCACAATAAAGTCCCCCTTGATTTCCATGTTTTAACTATAGAATGAATATCTTCAAAATACAATAAAAGCTAAGGCATTTTCTTTTTTCAAATTTACTTTCATACGTTACAATAAAACTACAAGAGGGCATCATGAAAGGATGAACATAAGTGATTTTAATGAAAGATATCATACGTGAAGGGCATCCCACCCTCAGACAAAAAGCACAGGAGCTTCAGATTCCGCTTTCCGCAGATGACCGCAAGCTCGGTGAGGAACTTTTGCAATACGTCAAGAACAGTCAAGACGATGAACTGATGGAAAAGTACGACTTGCGCCCAGGCGTCGGCATCGCTGCTCCTCAAATTAATGTGTCGAAACGCATATTCGCTCTTCATTTCGACGAACAGTCCGGTGAAAACTTGAGCTTGGTGGCGGTCAATCCGAAAATCGTCAGCCATTCGGTCGAAAAAGCTTATTTATCGAGCGGCGAGGGTTGCCTATCCGTTGATCGTTCCGTCCCTGGTTATGTTCCGCGCTATGCCCGCATCACCGTCAAAGGCTTTGACCTGGACGGCAAGGAATTCAAGATGCGCTTAAAAGGCCTACCAGCTATCGCCTTTCAGCATGAACTGGATCATTTGAATGGCATTATGTTCTACGATCATATCAATCCAAAAGATCCGTTCCACGAAGTGGAAAACGCCGTCGCCATCGACCGCGTGACCGTCGAATAACAAAACCTCGTTCAGCAAATGCTGAACGAGGTTTTTTAGTGCATTCCGAATTGAATATGGATAGTCTCCTGTTGCTCTTAGCGGCTCAGTCCGAGAAAATCGAAAGCTTTCGCCAGCCCGCCGTCATCTACATGGCTAGTGATATGGTCTGCGCGCTTTTTCGTTTCTTCGTGGCCATTTGCCATGGCCACGCTATAGCCGGCTACTTCCATCATTTGCAAATCATTCAAGCCATCACCGAACGCGATGGTATCTTCTAAACGATGTCCTGTAGATTTTATGAGGTGTTTGATTCCTAGTGCTTTGCTGCCGCCTTTTGGCAGGATGTCGCATGATACGCGGTGCCAGCGGACGAAGTCGACATTTTGGAACGCTTGGTGGTATTGCCGTTCTTCGTGCTCTTCGCAAAATACCAGCGCCTGGTAAACATCATTGCTCCGGTGAAACTCTTTATCCATTTCAGGATGTGGGAATTTCAAACTTTTGATGCTTTCATCAATATCCGGATGAAAGTCAATAGAAGATACCATTTTGTGTTCATTCAAGAACACGAGCGGATGGTCGCGCTGATCGGCAAAATCCATCACACGCTCCAATATGTCCGGTTCAATTGCTTGTTTGTGTATCGCTTTGTTTTCATAGGCAATATATTGTCCATTAAACGTGATATACGTATCGATCGCCAATTCCTCCAATAGCGAGCCGATCATGAAAGGCGCACGGCCTGTCGCGATCGCCAGCTGATGGCCATTGGCTCGTGCACGGATCAACGCTTGTTTGGTCGCTCCCGGCAATTGCTTGTTCGTATCGAGCAAAGTGCCATCGATATCCAATAATAATAATTTCGACATACTTCAATCTCCAATCTTTTGGGGTGGATTTTCCAAACACCCTCTTTGCATTTGTCAGAAAAAACAGTATACTATACATAAGGAGTGGTGGGCCATGCTGAAACGGTTGAAACGCAGACTACTCAGACAGCTCAACGGCATTATGAACAAAAAGAAGATAGCATAAAGTTTTGGCCCTTCTTATATAAATAGGAGGGCTATTCTTTATTTTAAAACAATGACATGATAATATAAAGAAAGTGCATTTATATTGAGCGTGTAAAAGGAGAGCAAACTATGATTTTTAAAGTTTATTACCAGGAAAACCGTTTTGAAGTACCAGTAAGAGAAAACACGAAAAGCTTGTACGTAGAAGCTTCCACCGAGCGGGAAGTCCGTCACCACCTGAAGGATCGCAATTACAACGTCGAGCTGGTCCAACTTTTAGAAGGCCAGCACCTCGAATATGAGCAAGCTTCCCAAGACTATCATGTGGAGACGCTTGACGCCCAATGAAATTCGTAAAAAATGATCAGACTGCTGTTTTCGCGCTCGGCGGACTTGGCGAAATCGGCAAAAATACTTATGGTGTCCAGTTCCAGGATGAAATCATCCTGATTGATGCCGGCATCAAATTTCCGGAAGACGATTTGCTCGGAATCGACTATGTCATCCCGGACTACACTTATTTAGTCAAAAACGCCGATAAAATCAAAGGCCTATTCATCACGCACGGCCATGAAGACCATATCGGCGGCATCCCTTATCTACTTAAACAAGTGAATATGCCTGTTTATGGCGGCAAGTTGGCACTTGGCTTATTGCGCAAAAAACTTGAAGAGCACGGTTTGCTGCGTCAAACGACAATGATCGAAATCGCTGAGGAAGACGTCATCAAATTCCGCAAGACTTCGGTAAGTTTCTTTGGCACCACACATAGCATTCCAGATTCTTTCGGAGTGGTCGTTAAAACACCACCTGGCAGCATCGTCCACACAGGGGATTTCAAATTCGACTTTACACCAGTCGGCGAGCCCGCGAATTTATTGAAAATGGCTCAAATCGGCAGCGAAGGCGTCTTATGCCTGCTTTCTGACTCGACCAACGCTGAAATTCCTAACTTTACCATGTCCGAACGCAAAGTCGGCGAAACGATCAAGGAAATCATGCGCAAAGTGGAAGGCCGCTTGATCTTTGCGACCTTCGCTTCCAACATCTATCGTCTGCAGCAAGTGACAGAAGAAGCCGTTCGACAAGGCCGGAAGATTGCAGTATTCGGCCGCAGCATGGACAATGCAATGACGATCGGCCGTGAACTCGGCTATATTACCGTTCCGGAAGATGCATTCATCGATACACAAACTTTGAACCGCATGCCGGCAGACAAAGTGGTCATTCTTTGTACTGGCTCACAAGGCGAACCGATGGCCGCACTGTCTCGGATCGCTAACGGTACCCACCGACAAATCCAGATTCAGCCGAACGATACGGTCGTCTTCTCGTCTTCCCCGATTCCGGGCAATACGAGCAGCGTCAACCGGACGATTAACTTATTGTTCCGTGCAGGAGCTGACGTTATCCACGGGGCTATGAATGATATCCATACCTCTGGACATGGTTCCCAAGAAGAAAATAAACTGATGCTACGCTTGATCAAACCAAAATTCTTCATGCCGATCCACGGTGAATATCGGATGCAGGCTCAACACGCTGAACTTGCAGTCGATTGCGACGTTCCGCGTGAGAATACCTTCATCATGGAAAATGGCGATGTCTTGGCGCTTGGAGAAAACGAAGCCTCTGTTGCTGGCCGTATCCCTTCGGGTGATGTCTATATCGACGGAAGCGGTATCGGCGACATCGGCAATATCGTCTTGCGTGATCGCCGTGTCTTGTCTGAAGAAGGACTGGTCATTGTCGTCGTCAGCATCGATAAAAAGAAAAGCCGCATGGTTTCAGGTCCTGACCTCATTTCACGCGGATTTGTCTATATGCGAGAATCCGGCACGATGATCTATGAGGCACAGCAAATGCTGAACCGTCACTTGAACAAAAAGATCCACAGTAAAAATACTGACTGGGCAGAACTGAAAACCGATATTTCGGATGTTCTCGGGCCATATTTGTACGAAAAAACAAAACGCCGCCCAATGATTTTGCCTGTTATCATGGAAGTATAAAAAAGAAGCCCATTGCGGCTTCTTTTTTTTATCCATAGAAAAAAGCTGCCGGCAAACCGGCAGCTCTTGTTAATTCATCACTTTCTTCTCAAAACGATTGATATCCGCATCGGAACCAATAATAATCAAAATATCTTCCCGTTCGATATCCATATCGGCCTGCGGCGAAACGATGATGTCATCCCCTCTTTTGATGGCGACGATATTGATGCCATATTTGGCCCGTATGTCCAATTCAATCAATGTATAACCGGCCAGCTTTTCATTCGCTTTGATTTCCATGATTGAATGCTCATCCGATAATTCGAGATAGTCCAATACGTTATTCGACAAAATGTTGTGTGCAATGCGGATGCCCATATCACGCTCCGGGTGCACCACTTTGTCAGCTCCGATTTTGTTCAGCACTTTGGCATGGTAATCATTTTGGGCTTTGACTGTAATCTTCTTCACTCCGATTTCCTTAAGCATCAATGTCGTCAAAATGCTCGCTTGGATGTTTTCACCTATCGCTACAATCACATGCTCAAAATTCCGCACCCCGAGGGATTTCAGCACCGATTCGTCTGTTGTATCGGCAACCACAGCTTGTGTGGCGATCGATGCAAATTCATCCACGCGCTCATGGTCTTTATCAATCGCCATGACATCAGCACCTTGTTCGATCAATTCCCGCACGATGCTTCCGCCAAAACGCCCAAGGCCAATAACTACAAACTCTTTCTTCATTGTGATCCCCCATCCTGTTTGTTCTCTCTTTTATCATATCCTTCTTTCGCCCATAAAAAAAGCCCCGCTTATTTGCGGGGGTCGAGCGGCCGCTTAGGGCGATTTTCACAATATTCACAACTGATATCGCTGCAGCGTTCTTCACGCCACTCATTACAGCTTGCACAATAGCTCGCATCGAATTCATTGTCGAAAGTCAGCGGGTCCATGCACGAATGGCAAAAAGTGTGGACATCCATCCAATTGATAAACTTCTTATTCGCTACTAAATAAAGCCCTTTTTCATCTTGTTTATAATTCATGATTGATGGTTTTTGGGCCACTCGATTTTTTGGGTCAAGGAAAAAATTCATCTTTTCGTTCATGTTGATCACTCCCGTTGGTGGTTGGGCTATTGCATACCCTGCATTGCTGAAACTGCACAACCGAAACTTCTATGTCAGTCTTTAGAGACTTAATGACTTACGCACTTTCTCTATAATAGTTATAGCTATAGCCGATTGCAATAGATTCGGATTATTTTTCACAAATTTTTTTCACTTGAATTCTATTCCATGTTTTGTATAATGAATAAATACTTTAACTAAACTTTAAGTGTATTTTTACTAAACACTAGTGGACTCAATGGATGATAAACTAACCTTTTATCGCTTTAGCTTATTCTACGAGAATCGAGGAGACTGCATGAAAATCGGCAAGAAAATCAAAACGCTGCGCTTGAAAAATGAATTGACCCAGGAAGAACTCGGATCTCGTACTGATTTGAGCAAAGGGTTTATTTCACAATTGGAAAGAGATATGAATTCCCCTTCCATTGAAACACTGTTCTCTCTTCTAGAAGTGCTCGGCACCACACCGAAGGAATTTTTTACAGATACAGAAGAAGCTAAACTTGTTTTCAAAGAAGAAGACCATACGGTGCATATTGACAGGGAAGCTGGCTACGAAATCGATTGGCTCGTCCCCACATCGAATAAAAAAGAAATGGAGCCGGTTTATTTGACACTTAGCGAAACCGGAACATTTAAAACCTTCGAACCGTCGACCAGCGAAACTTTTGTGTATGTGCTAAAAGGCCGGGTTCAGCTTGATATCGGCAGCCGCTCTTATATTGCTGATGCCGGCGATTCCATCTATTATAGTGCCGATCATGAACATACCTTATTGAATCCTTCTGCCGAACGGGCGGAAATGATTATCGTAGCGACAAAATCTTATTTATAATCCAGGAGGAATAATATGACTGATCAAACGATCATCCGCTTTGAAAACGTAGTCCAGACTTTTGAAGGCGTGGGCAATGTATTGAACAATATTAGCTTTGAAATGGAAAAGGGCAAATTCTATACGTTGCTCGGCCCTTCCGGCTGCGGCAAAACAACGATTTTACGCTTGATTGCCGGCTTTAACCAGCCGACGAGCGGCGATATTTACATTAAAGGAAAAAAAGTGAACAGCTTGCCGGCGAACGAACGTCAAGTGAATACGGTGTTTCAAGATTATGCATTGTTCCCTCATTTGAATGTTTTCGAGAATGTTGCATTTGGTTTGCGCATCAAAAAAATCAAGAAGGCAGAAGTCGAACGCCGGGTCAAAGAAGCGCTGGCATTTGTCAATTTGAGTGGTTACGAAAACAGGGAGGTCCACGAAATGTCCGGCGGGCAGCGACAACGTGTAGCGATTGCTCGTGCCATCGTCAATGACCCGGAAGTGATTTTGCTGGATGAACCACTGTCGGCGCTCGATCTGAAATTGCGCACAGAAATGCAATACGAACTTCGCGAAATGCAGCAGCGCCTCGGCAAAACCTTTGTTTTTGTCACCCATGACCAGGAAGAAGCACTGGCGATGTCTGATGAGATCATGGTCATGAATGCCGGTGAAATTCAGCAAACCGGCACGCCGATGGATATTTATGATGAACCGATCAACCGTTTTGTTGCGGACTTTATCGGGGAATCCAATATTGTCGAAGGCACCATGGTGGCCGATTATCGCGTCAAGTTCGCCAATAAAGAATTTGAATGCGTCGACCAAGGCTTATCGCCTAACGAACAAGTGGAAATCGTAATCCGTCCGGAAGATCTCGAAATCACCAAACCTGAGAACGGCAAAATGGCCGTTCATGTCGATAGCCAATTGTTTCGCGGTGTACATTTTGAGATTTCCACTTACGACGAAACCGGCAACGAATGGCTCGTCCATTCAACGAAGCGCGTAGAGGTCGGCTCACAAATCGGTCTTGATTTTGACCCAGAGGCCATCCATGTCATGCGTTTGAATGAATCTGAGGAAGCATTCGATGCGCGCCTTGAATCATACGGAGCGCAGCCAAATGGCTAATAAACAACAGCGCCCCTGGTATCTGGTCCCCTATTATTTATGGATTGTGCTGTTTGTCATCGCGCCAATAGCACTTGTCGTTTATTTTTCGTTTCAGGACTTGTCCGGTAATTTCACATTGGACAATTACGCGAATTTCTTTTCGTCAACTTATTTCCGCATGACGCTTAGTTCATTTTGGTATGCGTTTCTGATTACGCTCATTACCTTGTTTATCGCCTATCCGACTGCCTATTGGCTGACGAAAACAAAGCATAAGGAATTATGGCTGCTATTGATCATCATCCCTTCTTGGATCAACTTGCTCCTAAAAGCATATGCATTCATCGGTATTTTCGGCTTGTACGGCCCGGCCAATCAATTGATCCAGTTTTTCGGTGCCAGTCCGCTGCAAATCCTCTTTACGGATTTCAGCTTTGTCTTTGTTTCGGTTTATATTTTCATTCCGTTTATGGTACTGCCAATATTCAATGCGCTCGACAAGATCAATCCAGCGTTGATCGATGCTTCCCGTGACTTAGGCGCTTCGCAGTGGACCACATTCCGCCGCGTCATTTTCCCGCTGGCGGTCAATGGGGTCAAATCCGGTGTGCAAGTCGTCTTTATTCCCGCATTGTCGCTGTTTGTCATTACCCGCCTCATAGCAGGAAACAAAGTCATCACACTCGGTACTGCCATTGAACAGCAATTTCTTGTGACCCAGAATTGGGGCATGGGATCGACCATCGCAGTCTTTTTGATCCTCTTCATGATCATCATTATGCTGCTGACTGGCCAGAAAGAGAGAGGGGGCGCATTGAATGGGAAAACTAAGTAAGCCGGCTAGAATTTATTTGGCATCCGTCTTTTTTATTCTCTATGCCCCCATCTTCTACTTGATTTTTTATTCATTCAATAGCGGCGGCACGATGTCCGGTTTTGAAGATTTCACGTTGGAGCATTATGCAGCTGTATTCAACGATAGCCGCTTGCTCATCATTGTCTTGAATACAGTCATCGTCGCCTTATTGTCGGCACTCATTTCGACCACCATCGGCGTGCTCGGGGCAATCGGTATCATATTCCTGCGTAATCGGAAAATACGCAACGCCGTTTTATCTTTGAATACGGTATTGATCGTCAGCCCTGACGTCATTATCGGTGCATCATTCTTAATTCTCTTTACGATGATCGGTGTCAAGCTTGGTTTTGCCTCTGTCCTCGTATCTCATATCGCATTCAGCATACCGATTGTCGTCATCATGGTTTTGCCGAAACTGCAGGAAATGAGCTCATCGTTGATCGATGCCGCAACCGACCTCGGTGCGTCGCAACGGGACATTTTGACACGTGTCATCATCCCTTACATCAAGCCGGGTATTTTTGCAGGGTTCTTCCTGGCGCTGACGTATTCGCTCGACGATTTTGCGGTGACGTTTTTCGTTACAGGAAATGGCTTTGCCACTTTATCCGTTGAGATCTATTCAATGGCGCGAGCAGGAATCACGCTGACGATCAACGCCCTTTCTGCATTGATTTTCCTTGTCACGCTCGGTCTGGTGCTCGGCTATTATTTCTTTAATCAACGGTCAGCGACGAATGCCGGGATAGGAGGAACGCGACCATGAAAGACATAATCAAAGCGAGTGCAGTCATTGTGGTGATTTCTGCCATCCTCTTTTATGCCGTCCATCTACTCGAATCAAGCTCCGCCACGACCGGCAGCGGGTCTATCTCCGTCTACAATTGGGGTGAATATATCGATCCGGATTTGATTGCCCAATTCGAAGAAGAAACCGGCATCCAAATCGTCTACGAAACCTTTGCTTCCAATGAAGCGATGATGACGAAGATCCAACAAGGCGGGACTTCTTATGATGTGGCGATGCCATCTGAATATGCCATCGAAAAAATGAAGGAATCGGATTTACTGGTGCCGATTGACCATAGCAAAATCCCGAATCTCGAAAACATCGATCCCTATTTTCTGGATCTGCCATTTGATGAAGGGAATGAATTTTCAATTCCCTATTTCTGGGGAACCGTCGGCATCGCTTATAACCCGACCCTTCTTGAAGGACAGACATTCGAAAGCTGGGATGATCTGTGGGATCCAACACTGAATCAGGAAGTGATTCTAGTCGATAGTGCCCGTGAAGTGATCGGTCTCGGATTGAACAGCCTTGGCTATTCGCTGAATTCCACTGACATGGCAGAGTTGCGTGAAGCGACCGATAAGTTGAAAACACTGGGCCCGAATGTCAAAGCGATCATCGGTGATGAAATCGTCGAGATGATGCGCCGCGAAGAAGCGGCTGTCGCCGTTACATGGTCCGGCCAGGCAGCAGACATGATGTGGATCAATGAAGACATTGATTACGCAGTGCCTGAGGAAGGATCCAATCTATGGTTCGATAATATGATCATCCCTTCTACTGCCGATAACGTAGACGGTGCCCATGAGTTCATCAATTTCATGCTCGATGCGGAAGTTGCTGCACAAAATGCGGATTATGTCGGCTATTCGTCCCCGAACAAAGCGGGACTTGCTCTGATGGACCCGGAAGTGACGGAAGATGAGCGTTTTTATCCAACCGAAGAAATGCGCGATCGCCTGGAAGTGTATGAAAATCTAGGGCTCGAAATGCTCGGCGTCTACAATGAGTTGTTTTTGGAATTCAAAATGGATATGGAAAAATGACAGGCAGAGCTTCTGCCTGTTTTTTTCTATTTAAATAAGGTATAGTAATTAAGTTCTTTATGCTAAAATTTAGTCACACGAAACAATAATGAGAGAAGGTCTGGCTTATGGCCGTAAAATCAACTAAATTTGCCTTATACATTCTCATGTTCAATATGTTCATCGCCATGAGCGGCATTGGCCTGATCATTCCAATCATGCCTGCCTATTTGGACACATTCGGCGTCGCAGGACAGGCGCTCGGTACATTGATTGCCACTTTCGCATTTGCTCAGTTCTTGTTCTCTCCACTGTCCGGTGAGCTGTCCGACAAATACGGACGAAAAAACCTAATTATCTTCGGGCTTGTCGTTTTCGGCTTGTCGCAACTGCTGTTCGGCATGGCCAGCGAACTATGGATTCTTTACCTTGCCCGCTTTTTCAGCGGTGTCGGTGGAGCATTCCTGATCCCGCCGATGATGGCATTCGTTGCGGATATTACGACTTATGAAGAACGCGGCAAAGGGATGGGCTATCTCGGTGCGTCGATGTCGCTCGGATTTATGATCGGGCCGGGCATTGGGGGCTTTCTTTCGGAAGTCAGCTTGCAGTTTCCATTCTATGTCGCAACTGCAGTCGCTTTATTGGCAGCATTGCTGTCGTATTTTGCCTTGCCGAATGTCAAACCGACCGTCCAAGCGGTAGATTACAAACGTGAGAACTTATACCAGCAAATGAAGCGATCCGTCTATACCCCTTATTTTGTGATGCTCATCGTTATGTTCATCTTTGCTTTCGGACTTTCGAATTTCCAGTCGACGATCGCCTTATATGTCGATAAACAATTCCAGTTTACACCGAAAAAAATTTCGGTCGTCATTACCGTTGGCGGCTTTGTCGGCGTTGTTGTGCAAACATTCGTTATCGACAGCTTGTTCAAGCGCTTCGGCGAGATGCGCGTCATTCTCGTCAATTTGCTCGTCTCAGCAGCTGCCATGATCGGCATCTTGTTTGTCAACACGTTTTGGACCATCCTGTTCGTCTCGGCCATCTTTTTTACCGCAGCCTCATTGCTGCGTCCCGCCATCAACACGCTGATTTCCAAACTGGCTGGAGATTCCCAAGGATACGCAGCCGGTATGAACAACGCTTATATGAGCCTTGGCAATATGATCGGGCCGGCACTTGCCGGCGTGCTGTTTGATATCGATATGAGTTTTCCGTATATCGCGGGTACACTCATCCTGCTCGTTTGCTTCTTCATTGCTTCGAGCTGGTCGTTGAAAAAGAAAGTGCTGCTACAGGAAAGCCGCAGCTGAGCATGAGTTGCCACATAAAAAGAAGCTGGCCGCAGTTGCGGCCAGCTTCTTTTTTATAATGAGTTGAAATAATTATAGAGAAAATCAGGCATGAGCTCCAAAACCTTTTCATCGGGTACGAGCTTTGCATGGTGCAACCCAAACTCAGAACCGACGCCGGCCCAAAACATCAGCCCAGGCAAGCGTTCAGTAAAGTAGCCGAAATCCTCACCGGTCATCGCGGCTTCAGCGCGGATTGCGGTGATTTCCTGAGACTGGGATGCAAAAGCCAAAAAGGATTCCGCAAGCTCCGGGTCGTTGTCGACTTGGCGGTAGCTTGCTCCGTAATCGATCGTTACGCTGCATTCATGCCCTTCTTCGATTGAACGGCACAATGCCTCAATACGCTTTTTTACGCGCATCATCGAATCGGGTGTCAAGGTCCGGATGGTGCCTTCGAGACGGGCGTTTTCCGCAATGATGTTTTGTACTGTGCCCGCTGTCAGTTTTCCAACCGTCAGCACCGCTGAGTCCATGGGATCGACATTGCGGCTGACAATTGTCTGCAATTGCATCAGCAATGCCGCAGCTGCCACCGCCATGTCGCGCGTATGATGAGGAAAAGCAGCATGCCCGCCTTTGCCGTGCAAGTCGATAAACAGCTCAGAAGTGTTTGCAAACAACAAGCCCGGCTTGGTGGCAACCGTTCCCAGCGCCAATTCAGGTGCGATGTGAAGCGCAAAAATTTGGTCCGGCAAAAGGTCGGGACGTTGCTGATCCAGCCAAGCTAATAGCGGCTCTGCGCCGCCTGGGCCTTCTTCTGCCGGCTGGAACAAGATTACCACATCGTCCCCGATCGGCTCTTTGATGAGCCGTTCGAGCAAACCGATTGCAATCGCCATATGGATATCATGTCCGCACGCATGCATCAATCCTTCATGCTGCGAGGCAAACGGCAAGCCGGTCGCTTCTTGGATCGGCAGCCCGTCGATGTCGGTACGCCAGCCGAACGTCCGTTTTGGCTTTATGCCGCTGACTTTAACGATCAAGCCGGTGCGCCACTCTGCCACTTCGACACGATCGTTTGCCATATCAGAAATGATGTTTTTCAAAAAGCGCTGTGTTTTCACTTCCTGAAAGCCAAGCTCTGGAATTTGATGAAGCTCTCTTCTGACTTGAATAAGGTCCATCATCTTCTTACAGCTGGCGAAGCTCTTGTTTGATTTCGGTTTTCGAACGGGTTTTGTCATCCATCAATTTCAATACACGCGCAGGTGTCCCGCCGACAACGGCATTTTCCGGCACGTCTTCAATGACGACCGCTCCAGCCGCGACTACAGATCCTTTGCCGATGCGTACGCCTTCCAACACAACGGCGTTGGCACCGATCATGACATCATCTTCAACGATTACTGGTGTAGCAGATGCCGGTTCGATAACGCCAGCGAGTACTGCGCCAGCTCCGATGTGGCAATTTTTCCCTACTGTCGCACGACCACCCATAATGACGCCCATATCGATCATTGTGCCATCGCCGATAACAGAACCGATGTTAATGACCGCACCCATCATGATGATGCAGTTATTGCCGATTTCTACATTTTCTCGGATAAATGCACCTGGTTCGATGCGGCTGTTGATGTTCTTCAAATCAAGCATCGGAATCGCGGAATTTCTGCGGTCGTTTTCCACTACTGAATCTTCGATGACTGATGCATGCTGCTCGAGTGCTTTTTCCACTTCCGACCATTCGCCAAAAACAGTTGCGTGGTTGCCTTCGCCAAATACTTTCGAACCTTCGCCAAAGTTCAGCGCTGCTATGCCTTCTCCTTTAACATAAACTTTTACCGGCGTCGATTTCTTCGCATTCTGTATGTACGAAATAATTTGATTTGCATCCATCTGTTCCATTGATCAAAACCTCTTTCTATTATGTAATGGTGTTATTATATCTGATTTTGTATAATAATTCATCCTTTAGCTTAACAGAGTGGCATGTTTTTTGACTATATCGACAAAGGCTTCCACTTGCCGCAGCTGAAATGACGATTCGTAACCGATCAACCACGTATCCCGCGTCAGCTCCAACTCATGCTCGCTGGTCGTCAAAGGCATTGTATGGACGTCTTCTGTCCCCGTCAGCGTAATGGCAGGCAATATCGCGTAACCGATGCCGTTGACCGCCATCTGTTTGCACGTTTCAATCTGGTCTACGGTTATTTGGCGCTTGGGGCTGTAAGCAAAGTGCTTTTGCCACCATTGTTGAATTTCTTCGTAATAGGTCGAATCGCTCTTGAACTGGATAAATGGCCGCTCTGTTTCCATCACTTCATCGAGTGACTGAATTTCTTTATCGACTAAATACAAGGTGTCTTTAAACAAGTGGATTTTCGTACCTTTCCAATCGGTTTGCCCGCGCACGATGCCGATATGTGCCTCTCCGTCATAGAGCGAGCGGACGATTTCCGAACTCCAACCGGTGATCAATTGTACTTTGGCTTCCGGATACAGCGTAACAAAATCTTTCAGTACTTTCGGCAGCCAGTTTTGGCCAATGATTGATGCACAGGCAATTTTCAAGGTACCATGGACCTTTTCACTCAATGTGTGGAGCTGCTCGAAAACTTCCTCTTTTCGCTGCACCGCTTCATTGGCATATTGGATGACCAGCTCCCCCGCTGGCGTCGGCGTCAATCCTTTTTGCGACCGGACGAACAATTGCTGTCCCCACTCTTTTTCGATCGATTGCAGCCGCTGCGACAATGCGGGCTGTGACAAAAACAGCCGTTCTGACGCTTTGCGCATATTTCCTTCTTCGGCCAATATTTTGATGACCATTTCTTCATTTGACATCGGGTTTCACTCCTTTTAATCCACGCAAACCGAATATGAGCATAAAACTCAGCAGTGCACAGAGAAATGTCAGGCTGTAGACATTTCGCAAGCCTAACTCCAATGCCTCTTGTAACATCATCCGTTCTTCATCAGGCAAGCCGCTCCTGCTGCCTGCACTTAAAATCGCATTGACCGATTCCAAAGTCAGGTTGCTATCGTTTTCATTGAAATATTTCAATAAGGAGCTGTTTAAAATGCTGCCCAATAGCGCAACGCCTATGGTACTGCCGAGATTGCGCATAAACATATTGGAAGCCGTAGCAGCGCCACGCTTATCATACGACACGGCCGATTGGATCGACACAATGAACGCAGTGCTCGTCAATCCCATTCCGGCACCGATCAAAAAGCTCGACATCCCAGCCCATAACGGGCCGAACTCAGGGCGCATCAAAACAAAAAGTGTCGTTCCGACAATTAAAAATAAAGCCCCCAAAAGTGAAGTCCTAAAATAGCCGATGCTGATCAAGAGCCTTCCGGACAGTACGGAAGCAATTGGCCAGCCGATTGACATCGCCGTTAGCGTGAAGCCAGCGATTGCGGCAGGCTGTTCCATGACACCGGTAACATAGGCCGGCAAATAGCTCGAAATGCCGATCAATATAATACCTGTAGCCAAGGAAACCAAATTGGCATACAAGATGGCCCGATTGCGCCAAATTTCAAAAGGCATCATCGGATCGTTTGATACGCGCTCCGCTTTGATGAAGCCGTACATAAACAATGCGCCGAGCGTCGCTAGCAGCAAAGAAGGCACTGACATCCAGTCAAATGATACGCCGCCCTCGATGAGCAAGTATAAAATCGTACTCAATGCAACCGTCAGCAATACAGCGCCTTTGTAATCGATTTTTGTGCGTTTATTTCTTGCCGGTTCTTTTAAATAAATCATGATGCCCAGTAGCGATAAAACTCCAAGCGGCAAATTAACCCAAAATACATATTGCCAGCCGATAGTGGCGACGAGGACGCCGCCGATTGCCGGCCCGGCCACAGCGGAAATACCCCACACACTTGATAAATAGCCTTGGATTTTCGCGCGCTCTTCTGCTGAGTAGATATCACCGACGATCGTTGAGGCGATCGGCATGATCGCCCCCGCACCTGCTCCCTGGATAAAGCGGAACGCAATCAATTGATCCATCGAATCAGCCAGGCCACAAAGCCATGATCCTATCAGAAACAATAGCATGCCGAATGCGAAAACCGGCTTTCTGCCCAGTATATCGGCAAGTTTTCCGTATAACAAAACGGTGACGGTACTCATCAGCAAATAGGCTGAAAAGACCCAGCTGTATTTTGAAAATCCACCGAGGTCTGCAGCAATGCTTGGCATAGCAGTCGAGACAATCGTCGCCTCAACCGCAGCGACGAACATTGCGAGCATGACGGCGATCAATATCAAAGGGCGTTTAGCTTGTTCCATGAAATCCCTTCTTTCAGCAGACAGAAAAAAAAGCCCCAATGGATGAGGCCTTTTTTTTGATGGTTACCGCTTAAATTGATAAAGCTGTTTTTTCAATTGCTTCAAAACGATGCGTCTCGTTAATATTCCCATGAACATTCCGTCGTCATCGACTACACAAAGGAAGTTCTGATCGATCACCAAATCCAATGCTTTTTGGAACCGTTCATGCAAGTGGATGCGCGGCAGGTCGGTTTGCATAATTTCTTCGACTCGGATATCCCCAAGTTTTTCGTATTCTATGTGATCCATTCCTAGAATGGCATCAGTGATGCGCTGGGCATTGATCAAGCCGTGAAACCGGTACTTTGCATCCAAAACCGGGATGGCTGAATAGCCGGTCTTCGTCAAAACTAATAAAGCATGCTCGGCGCTATTGCCGATTTGAACATGTGCTACCTTTTCGGACGAGATGACAAATTCTTCAATCGGGGTTTCTAAAAAATCTTTGCTCGGTAATGAAATCATGTGCTCTACTCCTTTTGCATCGAATCGTCTGATGCCAAAACACTTCGATTACATCATAACATAACACGAATCCCGAAACTATTTAATTGGGTGATTTGGCTTAAAAAGGAAATTTGTTCAACCACTGGCCGCCGTCTAAAGTCACAATTTCCCCATTCATATACGATGCTTTATCAGACATGATAAACGCTGCAAGCTCGGCTATTTCCTCAGGTTTCCCGAGCCGCCCTAACGGCACAGATTTCAATGTTCTGTCTTTCGCTTCCTCAGACTCGAAAAGTTTATCTGCACCGCCTGTCCGTTCAATAGGGCCTGGGGCAATCCCATTGACGCGGATCCCGTATTGCGTTCCCCACTCTACAGCCAATGTCCGTGTCAACGACATGACACCGGCTTTGGCAGCAGCGGAGTGTGCAACACCTGCTCCCGCATTCCAAGCATACGTAGCTAGCATATTAAGTATATTCCCTTTTGTGCCATTTTCAATCCAGTAGTTCCCGACAGCGTGCGAGCAGAAAAACGTGCCATTCAATACGATGTCGATAACAGAGCGCCAACCGTTCGGTGACAACTTTTCTGCATGGACAATGAAGTTGCCTGCCGCATTGTTGACAAGGCCGTCGATCCTGCCGAATTTTTCATGTGCGAAATTCACCATCGCTTTGGCATGTTCCGGCTCGCGGACATCCATTTGGAACACTTCCACCTTACCGCGCAAGCCGGATAATTTCGTCAAAGCTTCGTTGAGTTTCTCCATATCCCGTCCGGTAATGACGACATTTGCGCCTTCCTGCGCAAATTTCTGTGCCATATGAAACCCCATCCCACTGGATCCCCCTGTAACAATAATTGTTTGTTCGTTCAACATTCCAACATCCCCTTGTCGTTTTCGTCAGCGCCATGCTGCAATAGATTCCGGTTTATGTACAGTAACTGAAAATTTTGATATGATACTTGTAATTGATCACCCTATTACTGCGAAAGGAATGAGCCCATGTCCTCGATGTACAAGGATTCGGAAATCGCACAGGCCATATTCACTGTGAACCGCCACGCCAAAACCGCCACAGACAACCAATATTTATATGCCTTGAAAAAAGAAGCGCTGCATTTATTGATCCATCAGAATCGGGCACAGAAACTAGGCCTGCACTTCAGCAAAAATCCCCGAAAAAGCCAACAACAATCATCCGTCCTCGTGAAATGCGGCGATTACTATTTCCACATGCTGCCTCGAAAAGAAGATTTCCATACGCTCCAGCATTTGGGCGACTTGGATGAAACGTATCGCAATCCCCCGAGCCGCATGAATTTAAAACATGCCAAGGAAGTACTGCGAAACTTTACTGGGCTCGAGCCGAAAGAAGTTAAGCCCACCATGTCAGCACTTTCTAAACGCTACGAGCCAAAAGATATGGACCGCTTCTATACACCTAAAAAGTCTTATTTCGATTAACTTACCCGGCAGCGGAACAGCTGCCGTTTTTATTTGCTCATTTTTCGGCAAAGTCAAAATGACGGATCAAAGCTTGCGTGCCCAGATTCCCGTCTCCGGCGCGTTCTAATTCTTCGTAGATGCCAAGAGACAGTTTCAGCCCAGGCAGCTCAAGCCCCCATTGCTCAGCTTCTTGAACCGCAATTTTCATGTCTTTGATGAAATGCTTAATATAAAAGCCGGGACGGAAATCGCCTTCGATCATTTTCGGCGCCAAATTCGACAACGACCACGAGCCTGCTGCACCAGTGGTAATCGAACGCAATACTTTTTCCGGGTCCAAGCCGGCTTTTTTTGCGTAAATAAGCGATTCGCAGACCCCCAGCATATTATTGGCGATATTGATCTGATTGCACATTTTCGTATGTTGTCCGGCCCCTGCCGGCCCTTGGTGGATGATATTTTCTGCAAACAAGCGGAATAGGGGCAATAGTTCGTTGAAAATCGGCTCTGCGCCTCCGACCATAACGGATAAGACCCCGTTTTTCGCACCGATATCGCCTCCGGAAACCGGGGCATCTAAAGCGTGCATTTCTTTATCCTTTGCAGCTTGTGCTATTTTTTGTGCCAATTTCGGTTGTGAAGTCGTCAAATCAACGAAAATAACGCCTTTTTCTGCATGTTCCAACAAGCCGTTTGAACCAAAATACACTTCTTCGACATCTGACGGATAGCCGACCATCGTAAAAATCACTTGGGCTGACTTTGCCAGCTCTTGAGTATTGCTTTTCCAGACCGCCCCTTTTGACAGCAAGTCTTCCGCTTTTGAGGCCGTTCTCGTATAGATGGACAGTTCATGTCCCCCGTCGAGCAAATGACCTCCAATGCTATTTCCCATGACACCTGTACCGATAAATCCAATTTTCATGTAATTGCCTCCCTTGATACTTCTATAGTAGCAAAAATCGTCAGTCTATTCACTCTTCTTTTTAAACAAAAAAAAGAGGCCGGTCCATAATGGGCCGACCACAAAAGGGGGAAATGAGAATGTTGCTGTGTTCAAGTATACTATGCCCGCTGTAAACAGACAGTAAACCTTTTTTTGAAATTTATTTTGAAGGATGTTCTGTATATTCGTATTCAGTCAAGCCATGATGGTAGGCAGTGCCGCGAAAATGCTTAAAATCTTCCTGTTCAATCAATGCTTTGCGAAATTCCAAAAATTCTTCTTTTGGAACTTTTAGGATTTGCAGCTCTCCTGTTCTCAATCGATCCAGCTCATTCGAATAATCAGTCATGAAATGTTCCCCTTTTCCTTTCGTTTTGTCAAAATGCTTCTGTTATAATACTATACGGACTATACCTTTCCCGTCCACCCGCTTCAAGCATAGGTTCAAATTAGGCATTGTGCCAACGCATTTTTAGGAGGATTTTTATGTTAAGTTTTTTCAAGCGCCATCCGCTCCTTTGGCTTTTGCCGCTTTCGCTATATTTATATCAGCTCGCCTTTGAAAATACAGCCGTCTTTTGGTATATGTACACTTTCACCATTTTAGTATTGATGTCGATCGCCATCATCAGCTATTCGGTGTTCGATCAACTGAAAACTTGGCAGTCGCTGCTTTACGGCGTCTTATTCGGCACACTGCTTTATGCAATGCTTGCAATCGGTTATCGCTTGCTTGACGTTTTGCCGTTCAATGTCCAAGCCCCTGTTTCAGCATTGCAGACTATTTTTGCTCCGACCAGCATTTGGCATTATTTATTATTGATGTTCATCATCGTGCCGGGGGAAGAAATTTTCTGGAGAGGGTTTATCCAGCAGCAATTGAAAAAGTATATGAAGTTGCCGCTCGCGATTTTAAGCGCTTCGCTGCTCTTCGGTGCAGCCTTATCCTTTAGCGGATTTTGGCCAGCAGTTATTGCCGGTATCTTGACTGGAGCATCGCTTGGCGTTCTTTACGAATGGAAACGCAGCATGCCATTATTGATCATCACACACCTTATCATCTTGATTATGCTGTTTTTGGTTTTCCCATTACCCGTTTGAAACTACTCCTGGCTTTCTCATCAATTCCTTAATCTTCAATTATATTGAAACGTTTTTATCCTTTAGTCGTCTAATGGAAAAATCGGAAGGAGGAATTTGATTCATGAAAAAGAATATTTTATTCGCTCCAGCGATTCTTACAGCTGGAATTCTCTTGGCAGGCTGCGGAACGGCCGACCTGGCAGAAGAAAAACCAGAGGCTGTAAATCCAGTGGAAACTCCCGAAGAAACGAATGATAGCGATACACAAGAAGACGATACAACCGAAGAGCCGGATGATTCAGAAGCCACATCCGGTGACAGCCATGCTGTACCTGACGGGGAACTGACAATGAGTGACCAGCAAGCGTATCAACTGTATGTACTCGATGGCTATGCTTTCACCGCTGAAGAGCCGAATCGCGACATTGTGTTCCTTGAAGAAAACGATGCCGTATTCATGCGCATCGAAACGTATTATCCAAGTGACATCAGCTTTGAAGACTTAGCGGCAAACACTAAAGACACCGTTCAAGCATCCAACCCGGATGCTGAAGTTCAAGAGTTTACTGGATTCGACGGCTCGTCCTATAGCCAATCCGCAGCATTTGAAGTGGAAACGGCAGAAGGGCATGTGACGGGTATCGCTTTTGAAGGCGACAACATCATCGTCCGCGTAACCATATTTGACCACAGCACGGTTGAAGCGCGAGATGATTTTATCGAGATGGCGCAAACGATCGAACGCATGCAAAAATAAAAAAGATCCTCCGCCAATGCGGAGGATCTTTTCAGAGTGTTGAAGAAGTCTATAATCCGCTGAACATCTAAAAATAGTAGTCGTTATTCTGCATCAAAAATCGATGATCTGTCTAAGTATTTGGAGAAGCGTTCGCTCGACTCCTGTGGGACTAGCGGGTTTGAGAGACCCCGCAGGAACAAAGTGACGAGGAGGCTCGATTCCCGCCCCACGGAAAGCGAGCGGTAAGCTTCGGAAAATACGATTTTCTGGAGTTTCTCGACAGCCTGAAAAGATCCTCCGCCAATGCGGAGGATCTTTTTTTAATAGGACAAATCTTTTATCGACAAGCCGAGCTTTTTCATCAATTCGATTGCTTGCTCTTTTTCTTCCGGAGACAACACAGCTGTCAGATCATGCAGTTTTTGTTCATGCGCCGGGAAAATTTCAGCCATAAATGCTTTTCCTTCGTCAGTGATTTCTGCATACGTGATGCGGCGGTCGCTCGGACAGTTGACGCGTGTGATAAATTGGCGTTTTTCCAATTTATCGATGACATACGTAATCGATCCGCTCGCTAGCAAAATTTTGCCACCGATTTTCTGAAGCGGCTGACGCCCTTTATGGTAAAGCAATTCCAGCACGGCAAATTCTGTTGGATTCACTCCGTTCTCTTGAAAGAAATGGTTCGTTTGTTCCGAGATGGCTTTATGTGCTCTCGACAAAACGATGAATAGTTTTAATGACTGTTTAATGTCTTCATTCATTTTGTTTCACTCACTTCCGCTTTAGATGCTCAATTATCTTGATTATATCTTTTTGACTGCCTAATAGCACGTACAGTCGACTTATCCGATGATGACACGCTCTTTTGGATAATGGAATTTCGTCGGGTCGGTTTTTCCGCCGATTGTGAACAGGAAGGAAATGAGACCGACACGCCCCACGAACATCAAAACCATGACGATAATTTTTCCAGTTGTTGACAAATCACTCGTCAAACCGAGCGACATACCGCATGTACCAAATGCTGAGGTGATTTCAAATATGATTTCCACGATTGAAGCGTTAGGCTCGGTGATGATCAAAGCCATTGTGGAAAACAGTACCATTGCAACAGCAAGGAAAATTACCGCAAACGAACGGAATACGTCGATCAATTCGATTTCCCTATTGAAAATTTGTATCGTATTTTTGCCGCGTGCAAAGTTAATCAAAAACAGGATGGCGATGGCAAAAGTCGTCGTCCGGATCCCCCCGCCCGCTGAACTAGGCGAGGCGCCGATAAACATCAATGCACTCATAAAAACATTGGTCGCATCACTGAATTGTGTAATGTCGATTGTGACAAGCCCTCCGGACCTGGAGGAAACAGAATGGAATAATGCTCCAAAAAGGGTCTGATGCCAGGACATCCCTTTGAAAGCATTGACCGATTCCAAAATCAAAATACCGACTGTGCCGACAACCAACAACATGCCAAAAATGCTCGTCGTGATTTTTGTAAACAGGGAAAAGCGAAAATTCTTCGTCTCATTCGACAAAAATTCCTTCAGCTCGATTAACACCGGAAAACCGATGGCGCCAAGAATGATCAGCAGCATATTGACGATCTGGACAAAATAGTCGTCCACATACGGCTGCAACGACGCCCCTGTGATATCAAAGCCGCCGTTCGTCGTCGCTGTGACTGAACCGAATACGCCGTGCAGAAGCGCTTCACTGAAACTGTAGAAATACTGTGTAAAATAGACTGTTAGAATCAGGGCTCCGATCGCTTCGATGAGCAACAGGATTTTGACGATTTCCGTAATCAATTTGACGACTCCGGCCATGCTCGACTGGTTATGGTCGACCATGATCAATTGCCGTTCTCTAAGGCCGATCCGTTTGCCGAGCAATATCCAGAAAAATGTCCCGATCGACATGATGCCGATGCCGCCGAACTGCAAGATGAGCATCAAGATGATGATTCCGAAAACAGACAGTGTTTGCGATACATCTATGACGGTAAGGCCGGTCACGCTGACGGCGCTGACGGCGGTGAACAGTGTATCGATATATGTCATGCTGACACCCGGCTGAAGCACTCCTGGAAGCCTCAAGAGCAAAAAGGAAAAAGCAATCGCTACGAAATAATACGCTACGATTGCCTGTGCAGGTGTGAGGTTTCGGACCCGTTGAACTGATTTGATCATAGGCGTAAAATTCCTTTCCGCAAGTAACTCTCTTCTCATTCTATGTAAAGAAAGTGGAAAAGAAAAGAGCTATTTTGAAATAGATAGCGATTCCCTTAAAACCGCGCAAAGCAAGACAGTTGAAATCATTCATATTTTGGCTTTAAAAAAATCGCTTATTCTTAAGAAAAACGCAGTTGCCGCGTCCACTAAAGAATAAACGACTTGCATCAAAGTCATGCTGAAGATTTCACTATCAAAAAAAAGAACCCGGTTTATTGCACATCATCTTTCCCTGTTTTCTTTCCAGGATACGGAGTATCAGCTTTTCCATCGGAAGGAATCGATGAGGAGCCATTTTTGTTCTGTTCCCCTTTGCCGTCGTCAAGCTGCCCGCTTTTTGGCGGTGCATTGTTTTGTTGATTTTTTGTTTTGTTTTCCTCGCTTGTGTTTTTTCCTTTTGTATCGTTGTTGCCGCTATTACTTTGCTTGTCTTTCGGTCGGTCTTGCGGTTTGTCTTGCTGCTGGTCTTTTTGTTTATTATCCTTGTTTGACTGAGGTGCTTTCTGGCCTCCACTGCTTTTATGCTCAGCTGGACTTTCTTTTTTGCTAGGTACAGTTTCTGTTTTTTTAGGGGCTGAGTTGCTACCTGTTCCTGCATTTGGTTTTTTCGGTTGTTCGGGTGAAGGCTTTGCAGGCTGAGCATCATCTTTTTTCGTGGCTGGAGCTTGCGGCTTGGATTCATGCTTGTTACTATTATTTTCTTTTGGTGCAGCGGGTTTCGGTTTTTCTACAGGAACCGGCTGGAGATCGTTCGTATCTTTCGTTTCGTTGAATGGCTTGGCAGATGAAGGGTTACCTGGTTGTGCATCTTTCGACTCTACATCCGGGTTTTCTTGTTCAGTTTTATCCGCTTGACCGCTTTCGCCATCACCATCCGCTTTTTCAATATCTTCATCCTCGTTTCGTGCCGGTTGAACTTTATTGTCCTCAAATGCCGGAGAAGAATAGGTTTTGTTGTTCTTAGCAAATTGCCCAACAGGCACTTGCTGCTCCTTCGCTAGCCGCCATTGTTTTTTGTTGGCTTCTTTTAAGTGGATATGAAGTGTTTTGTCCGCATTGTCGGTCAAAGCCGCCAATGTGATTTGCTCTACTGTGGAAATGGTCTTGGTATCTCCTTGTTCCTGTACTGTCGTAATCGTCACTTGTTCCGTATCATCGCTGATCGATAAGGCAAGTACATTTTTCAAGACATCTTCTAATGTGCCATTTTCCCATTTATCCAGTTGTTCGATCAATCGACGGCCGTCCGCATTCAGCTCCCGTAGTGAAATCACCTGACGTTCATCATTTAAAGCGAGTTCTATTCCTGGATTGGATTCCACCTGGACGTAGCCGTACGCTTCTTGTTCCGGCATCATGAACGTGGAGAAAATCAACATCACTATAGCGACTGTTGCAATGATCGGCATTGTGAATATCCTTGCCCGGCGGCGTTTCATTGTAGTGCTTGATAGAGATTCGAAGAACGCTTCTTCTCCGACCACAGTGCCTTCTTGAGGCCTTCCTGTTACAAAGCGGCCATCGGCAAGCATATAGACAGAGCGGTCTCCATCAAGTTCAATACATATGCCTTTTTGCATTCGCATTAGTTTAACCGCTCCTTTAAATAATCTTTTAGATAATGTAAATCGCTCATCCATAAGAGCGCCATTGCAATTATGTATTTTCGGTTCCGTTCAATCGTTTTCCGCGACACTTGGACCATGTCTTCGATTTGTTTGACAGGGAGTTTTTTCTTGTCGAGCAAATACTGTTTATAATCTTCCGTCTCCGCTACCAGCTGCGCGATTTGCATGGCATTTCTTCTGGCGTCTTCATGCGATGGAGAGATTTTCACCAGCATTTGAAACGACAATCCGTAATTGATAAGCAGCTTCTCGAAACGAATGATTTCTTCTCGCCTCTTGTCATTTTGCTGTTCGGCAGTATACTGACCAGTCGAGGCTGAATCCCCGACACGGCTATAATGGTCATCGTTCGGAGATGCGGTGAAATCATGGCTGATCTCGATCCGTTTGCTTTCTTTTCGGATATGATCGATAACGCGGCGCCTGATAACCATATGGGCAAACGTCAGGAAAGATGCGTCATGCCCTGGCCTATATTGTCGGACCGCTTCATGAAACGCGGAGAGCGCAATACTGAATTCATCTTGATGTTCATCAATGAACCGTTTGCATACTTGAGCTGCCGTCTTTTTTACGAAAGGTATATGTGAAGCGAGCAGGTCGTTTAGTATTTCCTCATCCCCTTGCTGCGCCTGTTTTACCATCGCTTCCAACGACAAACCAGAGTCTTGCCCAAACAAACCGCTTATCGCTGTCATAAGCATGCAACTCACCTCATTTCAAATCCTGTTTTTTTCATTGTAACTTTCCATCCAGTGCTTGAAAAGAATGAGGGGACGCGAGTCCTTATTCTATTCGAAGCCAGACTCTTGTATATGTCCGTCCATTTATCTATATACTTAAGTCGCCGTGCCACTCGCACAGATTGCATAAGGCTTTTTCGCATTCAAAATCCGCCAGCAAAAAACACTGAAGTGGTCAGAATAAAAGCTTTTTATCCAAATTCGGTCGGCAGAAACACAATCATCCTTGCCATACTAACAATAAAAAAAGACCAATGCCACAGAACAGGCAAAGATCTTGCAAACAAGCCAGCTTTATCGGTTAAAGTCTATGAATCTTTGGATTTCCACCAATTCCTTTAGCCTAAAGGAATTCGTATCGACAGCTACTCATATAACCACTTTTCCAAAGAACTGATTTATGCTCATTTAATGGCAACATGATAGTTCTTATCATTTTTATGTTGTTGGTAAAACGCTACCATCACCGGCATCGTCTCAAGAAAGTCTGCACATTCGATGCCGCTTCCCGCAAGCAAAGCCTCGGCACGGCGTGTGTCGAACTCAGCCTGCCAATCCATGTAATCCAAGGTCTCTGCTTCTACGCCGAGATATTTGCGGATGGCCGGAATCGACATGGATAAAGTAGCCATTTTTTTCGGCAGCCGCCCTTTAGGATAGGTCCCCGTCATCTCATGGACCATCGCACGGTAGACTTCCTCTACAGGGTGAGGGTTTGGATCAGTCAAATGGACGGTAGCCCCAGACGCACTAGGTGAAGAGCTTAAATAAATGGAAGCATCCAGGATATAATCGATCGGCACGACATTGATGGTCGCATTCGAATGTCCGATATAAGGTATAAGCGGCATCTGCTTCATGCGGTTGATCATATTCATGAAGAAATAAGGACCGTCGAATTTGGACGTTTCCCCCGTTTTCGAATGGCCTCTGACAATTCCAGGCCGTATGATGGTGACCGGAATTTCTGCCTTGACGTTTTCAACGAGTAGCTCCGCTTCAAATTTCGTTTCTTCGTAATGATTTTTAAATGCTGGGGGACAGACAAGTTCATCCTCAAGAATGAGCCCTTCGCGCTTCCCTGCAACATAGGCCGTACTAAAATACATATAACGCTTTAAGCCATTCAATGTTTTAACAAAATCATTTACATGCTGAGTGCCTTCCACATTCACTTTTTTCGCTATCTCTTGCGGCACAGCCAAGTCGTAGATGGCAGCGAGATGCCAAAATACCAGCTCTTGGTCTTTCAGGAACAACGCGTCCTGTATCGATAATCCCAAGCCTTCTTGAGTGATGTCTCCCATCAGCAAGCGGATGTTCTCGCAGCCTGTCTGCTTTTCGATTCGCCGTGCGGCAGCTTCAGCTGATTCCATTTCTGAAGCCAAAACAATTGCGGCTAGCCTAGCCCCTTTTTTTCCGCATGCCTCCATCAACCGTGTGGCAATAAACCCTGGAAATCCTGTAAACACATTTGTATACATCCAATCCCTCCCTTTCTTGTATTCTACTAAATAATGGATAGTTAAAGGGGGAATTTTAGACAAAAAACCTGTGCAGAAGAATCTGCACAGGTTCGCTTAACTTTCCATTTTTTCGGCTTTTCGTTTCTTGCTGTTCATCCAACGCGTTTCACGGTCGAATATACTATATACCACAGGAACGACATACAATGACAGGAAGGTAGAACTGATCAGTCCCCCGATAACGGCGATTCCCATCGGTTGATTGATTTCTGTTCCTTCACCGATGCCGATTGCAAGCGGCATTAGACCGAGTATCGTCGTCAACGCCGTCATTAAAATCGGGCGTCTGCGATCGTGTACAGCTGTCGTGATCGCATCGAGCGAACTCAATCCCGCTGCTTTCCGCTGATTGATATAGTCGACGAGGACAATCCCGTTATTGACGACGATACCGACGAGCACCAGCACCCCAATGACTGCCGTTATGCTGATCGGCGTTTGTGTCACGAATAGGGCAATCGATACACCGATGACCATCAATGGCACGGTGAACATGATCACAAGCGGATATTTGAACGATTCGAACTGTGCAGCCATCACGATATAGACGAGCACGATTGCGAGTACAACCGCTAACAACATATCATCGATTGCATCATCAAATAACTCACGGTCGCCTCCGAATGATACTAGGGTCTGTTCTGACAGTTCTAATTCTGCAATGGCTTCATCGACGGATGACGAAATGTCGCCCATTGTATTATTCGAAGGGTATTGAAGCGTAAAGGAGACGCTCTCCGCCTGATCGACACGGCTAATCGATACCGGCCCTTGGGCGATTTCGATATCCGCCAGATCTTGTAACTCAACAAATGCGCCGGATGGAGTGCGCAATGTCAGCTCACGCAAGTTTTCCAGGCTATTGCGATCTTCTTCACTATACGAAACGAAGACGCTCAACACTTCGTCCCGCTCATTGATAAGCTGCGTGGCGAGCACGCCGCGTGTGATGTTATTGACAGTTTGCGCGATTTGGGCTGGCGGCAAATTGTTTTCAGTGGCTGCCTCACGGTTGATGGTCATTTGAATCTCATCAATCGTTTCTTGGCGGTCATTCGTCAACTCGACCAACTCCGGCAAAGCTTCCAATTTTTCATTGATGTCTTCGACCGCTTGATCAAGGCGCGGCTTATCGGTGTCGGTCACTGTAAAGCTGAGCGTGTTCGGTGTAGATCCGGCTGCTGTTTGTAAATTGAAGCTGACCATAGCATCTTCACCGATTTCTTCTAAAACGCTTGGTTGTACTTCATCGACAAATTCAAACACCGATCGATCGCGTTCGCCAAGCGGCAGCAGTTTGACGTAAATTTCGGCAGTATTGGATTCTGCGTTGCCTTGCGCCTGTCCTTGCTGAGTCGATCCGATTAAACTGACATAGACATCCACATCGGGTTCAGCTTGAAGCTTTTCTTCAATTCTGTTGACTACGGCATCTGTAGCTGAAGTCGATGCCCCGTTCTCTAGTTCAACGGATACGCTGACAAACCCTTCATCTGTCGCTGGCAAAAATTCGGTTCCGACTTGCGAGACGCCATAGGCACCGATTCCCAAAAACGCGAGTGCCGTCAAAAGGACGATGATCCGGTGGCGCAATGCCCATAGTACGCTTTTCTCGAAGCGCAGCACACCTTTGGAATCAGCTCTTACCGGCTTCGGCGTTCCGTCTTTTTGCCCGAGCATGCGCGAAGCCATCATCGGAATGACGGTCAACGCGACAGCCAGGGAGGCAATCAGGCTAAAGGAAATCGTTAAAGCAAATTCAAAGAAAATTTCCCCGATCAAACCGGAAATGAAAATAACGGGTACGAATACGGCAATGGTCGTTAGTGTGGAAGCAGTTATCGCTCCTGCCACTTCACTTGCTCCATCTGAAGCCGCTTTTTTTGGCTTTTTGCCCATCGCCAAATGCCGCTCGATGTTCTCGATGACGACGATGGCGTTATCGACGAGCATACCGATGCCGAGTGCCAGCGCACCAAGCGTCAAGATGTTCAGCGCGAAATCCGCAAAAAACATCAGTACAAATGTCACGATGACAGAGTAGGGAATCGCCACGCCGATAATGATTGGGCTCTTGATTCCGCGAAGGAAAAAGAACAGGACCAGCATCGCAAAAATACCGCCCAGAATCAACGTCTGCCCAATATTATTGATGGCCAGTTTGACGTAATCCCCTTGGTCGAACAAGACATCGGCTTCTACAGATGAAAATCGTTCTTCTGTCAGCAATTCATCTAAGCGGTCTTGAAACGCGGTGGAGACGTCCGCCGTGTTGGCTCCGGATTCCTGCAGCACCGACAGCAACACAGCCGGTTCGTCGTTGGCACGCGTTTCGCTGTTCGTT
This sequence comes from Planococcus dechangensis, assembly GCF_042654465.1. Taxonomy (NCBI): domain Bacteria; kingdom Bacillati; phylum Bacillota; class Bacilli; order Caryophanales; family Caryophanaceae; genus Planococcus; species Planococcus dechangensis. The sequence continues at coordinate 768,463 of NZ_JBHSGL010000005.1, forward strand.
TCGCGTTCGGCAATCGCCACTTCGGCTACATCGGCAACGGTGACGTTATCTCCTTCGAGCGGATCAATCGTCACCACCAGGTTTTCAATATCTTCTACACTTTCTAAGGTGCTGACGATCCGCGTCGTCAAATTGCGGCCATCATCGGTTTCGATCGGGTCGCCTGGCAACGAGATATTATTCGCCTGAATCAGCTGGACAATATCCGACTGTTGCAATCCGCGCTCTTCCAGCTCCTCTTGGTCCAGTTGAATCGTTACATCTTCGATCAACGACCCAGAAATATTCACACTGGCGACCCCATCGGTCTGGCGCAGCTGAGTTTCCAACTCTTCTGCGACCACACGGACATCTTGCTCGGCATCAGTGGCGCGCAGCGACAATTGGATGATCGGGAATTGTGAAGGATCGAATTTCAAAAATCGCGGATCATTCGAATCATCGGGAATCGGTGTTTGAGCAATACGCTGTGTAACTTCCGATTGGACATCATCAATATCGGTGTCCCATCCGAACTCCAGCAAAATGAAGTTTGATCCTTCTTGACTGCTGGATTGAACCGACTCAATGCCCGGCAATGTCGCCAAGTTCCCCTCCAACGGCTTAGTCACTTTTTCGTTTACTTCAGTTGGGCTTGCCCCTGGGTAATTGGTGACGACTACCCCAATCGGAGGGTTCAGTTCAGGAATTAAAGTAACGGGTATCCGGAGAAACGACACCGCCCCTAAAATAATGACCAAAAGCATGGTGACAATGGTCAGTACCGGTCTTTTGATGGAAAAATCGCTTAGCTTCATGTGTTCAATCCCTCTCTATGCCTGGTCCCTTTATCATAAGAAAAAAAGAGCGCTACCGCAAACTTGAGGACAGCTGTTCACAGGAACGACATTTTTTACCTAATGCTGAGTATATTTTTTAAAAATCCAATAAAAAAACAACGCGCCATTTAGGCACGTTGTTTTGTCTTACAATAAGCTGTATAAGCGAATTCCTGGATTTTTATCTTGGAACCAACGCGTTGCAAAATCATTTTCGAACAAGAACACTAAATTATCATAACGGTCTTTTACAAGCATCGAACGACCGCTCGACATTGACTCTTTGACGTCTTCTTCATTTTCGATCCAGCGTGCGATTTTATTGCCTACAGGCTCCATTCTCACATCCACATTGTACTCATTTTTCATGCGGTGCTCGAATACTTCAAACTGGAGCTGGCCGACCGCACCTAGAATAACTTCTTCTAAGTGCAGCGTTTTATAGTATTGGATGGCGCCTTCTTGCACCAATTGCAAAATCCCTTTGTGGAAATGCTTTTGTTTCATGACGTTCTTCGCCGTCACTTTCATGAACAGCTCTGGTGTAAACTGTGGCAGCGCTTCGAACTGAAATTTCTTTCCGCTGGTAATCGTGTCGCCAATCTGGTAATTCCCGACATCGTGCAAGCCGATAATATCGCCTGCTACGGCTTCATTAACCAATTCACGGTCATCCGCCAAAAATTGAGTGGTCTGTGACAGCTTGATCGACTTCCCTGTCCGCGACAAGGTAACGTTCATGCCGCGCTCGAACTTTCCTGAAACAATTCGCACAAATGCAATCCGGTCGCGATGAGCCGGGTTCATATTGGCTTGTATTTTAAAGACAAAGCCGGAAAACGGCGTTTCAACCGGATCGACGATATCTTCTTCTTCGGTCATTCGCGGCTGCGGCGGCGGTGCAAACTGAAGATAAGTCTCCAGGAACGTTTCAACGCCGAAGTTCGCTAATGCCGAACCGAAGAATACAGGTGTCAACTCGCCTTTTTTTACGCGGTCGATGGAAAACTCGTTGCCGGCTTCTTCCAATAGCTCGATGTCTTCCAATGCCTGGGTATAATAAGATGTTTTGGTCATTTCATGTTCGCCGGCCAAACCGCCTTCTTCATCAAGCTCCATGAAACGGCCGCCTTCAGAACGAAACGGCTCGATGCGTTTGTTATAGCGATCGTAAATCCCCATAAACTCTTTGCCCATGCCGATCGGCCAGTTCATCGCATACGATTGGATGCCAAGGACTTCTTCCAATTCTTCCATTAACTCCAGTGGTTCTTTGCCTTGACGGTCCATTTTGTTGATGAATGTAAAAATCGGAATACCGCGCATTTTACACACTTTGAATAATTTTACGGTTTGTGCCTCGATGCCTTTAGCGACATCGATAATCATGACAGCGCTATCGACGGCCATCAGTGTCCGGTACGTGTCTTCACTGAAATCTTGGTGGCCCGGCGTATCCAGGATATTTACACGGTGTCCTGAATAATCGAATTGCATAACGGACGAAGTAACGGAAATTCCGCGCTGCTTTTCAATTTCCATCCAGTCGGATGTAGCGAATTTCCCGGATTTCTTTCCTTTAACTGTTCCGGCATCACGAATTGCGCCTCCGAACAGCAAAAGCTTTTCGGTTAAAGTCGTTTTCCCGGCATCCGGGTGAGAAATAATGGCAAAAGTTCTTCTGCTTTCAATTGCATGTTCTAATTGGTCTGACATTGTATACGCTCCTTTAATATCCTCTCTCCATCTTAGAGAAGGATTTTGCAAAAAACAAGAATTATCGCCGGAAATTGCGGAATCCTACACTTGGCTTATGCACAAAAAAACGAACGAAGAAAAATACTGCATTTTTCTCCGTCCAGTTCACTCTGCGCATTAGCCAATTGCCTTTTTATGATCCAAACTTCAAGCGAGCTTCGTCTTCTGCAATGTCTTTGTCGCTATGCGGGTATTTCGTATTTCCGATGATTTGGTAATCTTCATGGCCTTTTCCTGCCAATATGATGATATCGCCAGCTTCAGCTTGCTGGACTGCATGCCTCACAGCTTGCTCACGGTCGCCGACGCAAACATAGCGGTCATGCAACATTCCTGCTGCCAAATCCGTGACAATGCTGTCATAGGGCTCGTAGCGCGGATCATCTGTCGTCAAGACGACATAGTCCGCAACAGAGGCTTTTTGTGCCATGATCGGGCGTTTCGTCTTATCCCGGTTTCCACCGGTGCCCACTAGGAAAATTACCCGTCCTGTTTTGAAATCTTCTACTGCAGCAATTGCTTTTTCGATGGCATCCGGTGTATGGGCATAATCGATGAACACGGAAATCGGTGCATCAATTTGCGCTTTTTGCATGCGCCCTTCAACCGGAGGAATAGCTTCTAAAGCGTTGATGACATCTGCGATCGCATAGCCTTCAGCAACTAAAGCAGCTGTTGCTGCCAGTGCGTTAGAGACGTTGAAATGTCCCAGCAGCTTCATTGAAACCGGGTAGCTTCCTTGCGGGCAATAGAGCATAAAAGAAGTTCCTTCTTTTTCGAGGCGTACTTCTTTTGCATGAAACATTGCATTTTCGTTCATGCCATACGTATAAATTGGAAACGGAGTCATGGCAGCGAATTTTTCCGACCATTTATCGTCCGCATTCAAGATAGCCCGTTTGTTTTTTGTAAGATCTTGGCCTAGCTGAGAAAACAGCAAGCCTTTAGCGTGTCCATATTCTTCCATCGTTCCATGGAAATCCAAATGGTCATGCGTCAGGTTGGTGAAGATGGCCGTGTCAAATTCGACACCGGATAAGCGCCCTAGCACAAGTCCATGTGACGATACTTCCATCGTCATATGGGAACAACCTTCATCATTGGCGCGGCTGATCATTTCCTGCGTTGTCAGTACATCGCTCGTCGTATTCGCTGACGGGTGCAAGTCGCCGTTCAAATTGAATCCGATAGTCCCGGTCAATGCCGATTTTTCCCCAAGCTCCATGAGCATGGCGTGCAGCATGCCGGCAACGCTCGTTTTGCCGTTCGTGCCAGTGACGCCGATCATATTCAGTTTCTTCGACGGATAATCGTAAAAGCGGACTGCGAGGATGCCGAGCGCCCGTGTCGTATCGGGAACTGTGACAACCGTTGCTCCTTCGATCTTCAGCGGAGTTTCCGCCAGAATGACCGCTGCGCCTTTAGCAACCGCCTGCTCGGCGTAGTCATGGCCGTCGACTGTATAGCCTTTGATGCAGACAAATAGCGAGCCTTCCTGTATTGCTCTTGAATCCATCGTGATATGTGAAACCTCAGCCGGTAATTGGCCATCTATAGTTAGTATTGGAATGTTTGCGAATAATTGCTTGCTGTCCATCTGAAATCCTCCTAATGTTATGACCCGATCGGCGAACTGGCATATGCATGAAGCAATTCAGCTGTCGCTTTAAGTGAATCGACATGTGTCCGCTCGTATGCATGGGATGCTTCGATCCCTGGCCCGAACAATGCATGTTTCACGTCTGCCCCTGCGCCGATCGCAGCGGAAGCATCCGAACCGTAATACGGGTAAATATCCACTTTGTAGTCGATGTCTTGCTTTTTGGCAAGTGCGATCAAGTGGCGTGTTAATCCGTAATGATAAGGGCCGCTGGAATCTTTTGCACAGATCGATACAGTATATTCATCTGAAGCTTGTCCATCGCCGATTGCGCCCATATCGACAGCGATATATTCTTCTGTCTTGGCGGGAATATTGGAATTGCCGCCATAACCGATTTCTTCATTATTGGAAATATAGAAATGAGTCGTGTGCGGCAAAGTATCACTTCCGGAAAAATGTTTAGCCAACTCTAACACAAGCGCTGTGCTCGCTTTATCATCCAAATGACGTGATTTCACAAATCCTGATTCCGTTTTCGTAAAGCGGGGATCGAACGAAATAAAGTCGCCTACTTCAATGCCTTGCGCACGCACTTGTTCTGCTGAATCGCATTTCATGTCCAGGCGCACTTCCATATTATCGGCCGTACGCTCTGCCGTACCGGAATCCCGGTAGACATGGACAGTCGTCTGATGGAGCAGGATGGTGCCGCTGATCGCGGCACCTGTAGACGTGTGAATCAGGCAATTCTCGCCTTCGATGGCGTTGAATTTAAAGCCTCCGACGAGCGACAATTTGAGGCGGCCGGACGGCTTGATTTCCTTCACCATGGCGCCAAGTGTATCGACGTGTGCGGTCAACAGGCGGTGGCGCTCGTCGTCTTGCCCTTTGATCGTTGCAATGACGCCGCCTTTATTCGTCGTTATGTATGGAACTTGAATTTGGTCAAAGTATTTTTCGATTTTTTTCATGACTTGCATCGTATAGCCGGATGGGCTTGGCGTCGTGACCAATTCCTCCAAAATCGCTAAAGTTTCTTGCTCATTCCATGAATATGCCAATCTAATCACTCCTTGATTTCTTAATCATATCAAAAACAGCCATATTCGCACAGTCCCGACTATAGTAAGATGAGAGTGACTCTTAGTTGGATGAGGTGCATTTATGAATAGCTACCTGACAAACCGCAAGCGCAATCAATTGTTCATCCACCTGTTCGGCTTTTCAAGCCTGGCTCATTTAGCGCTAAATTTCTTCGTCGACATTAATGCAGCCATCGTGGCGCCGATTTACGGTATGATTGCGTATATGATACTCTTCACCTTACTTTATACGAAATTGCCTCCAGCCAGGTTGCGTTTAGCTGTGCTATTTGCGATCAATGCCTATATTTTCATTCTCCAATTCGAATCTTTATCCGCTGTAACAGCTATCTATTTCATCATTCCGATTATCGCAGCTTCTCTATATAACGACACTTTATCTATTATTGCATTGTCCATCTTAACCGTGATTGAAGTGCTGCTGCTGACATTTGTGTTTGACCGCTTTACCACAACAAGTTCGCTTGAGTATATACATGTATCCATGGTCATGTTTTTTGCGTTGATCATGTTATTGGCTGTTCTGCACAGTGTATACTTCAGCAATTATTGGCGGCAATTGGAACTGCGCAATGCCTCCATGAAAAAAGCGCTCGTTTCAAAAGAAGGCTATCTGGACCTGTTTTTCCAGGCAGCGAAAGACGCGATCGCGGTTTTTGACTTTAACGGCCGAATCATCGCAATCAACCCGGCTTTCGAGCAATTATACGGATGGGCTGCTGATGACTGTCTCGGCAAAAAAATTGCCCTCTATCCTCCTGAACACGCACAAGCAGCTGAGCATCGCGCGGAGCAAGTCCGTCTCGGGGAAAGTTTCACACTCGAAACAGAAGATATCCAAAAAGACGGCACCCGCTTCCCGGCCCAAATTACATTGTCTCCGATTTTCGATGCCAGTGGAAAAGTGATTGCCACATCCGTTATCTCAAGGGATATCAGCTACCGGAAGGAAACCGAGCGGATGCTGTTGCAAACGGAAAAACTTAAAATGGCTGGCGAAATTGCGGCTGGGGTGGCTCACGAAATCCGCAACCCGATGACTGTCATTTCCGGTTTTGTGCAAATGATGCACAACGACCCGAATCATCGCTATCCAAGCTATACGTCGTTGATGCAATCAGAACTCGACCGCATCAATTTGATTATCAGCGAATTTCTCATACTCGCAAAACCGCAAGCGCCAGAACGAAAACCGCTCGAAGTCGGAAAAATTCTCGATGAATGCATTTTCCTGTTTGGGCCGGAATTCACTGTCCATAATATTGTAGTCAAAACAGATTTCAACGGCGGCCCGTTCCATGCTGTGGGAGAAGAACACCACCTCAAACAAGTGTTTATCAATGTATTGAAAAACGCGATCGAAGCTATGGATGATGGCGGCACTATCTGGATCAATGCGACGCTATTAGATGCAGACAAGCTGACCATCAGCTTTGAAGATGAAGGTGACGGCATTTCGGAGGAATTAATTGAGCGTGTGTTCGAACCGTTTTACACAACCAAACCAACCGGAACTGGCCTCGGTTTATTGATTTCTCAAAAAATCATCCAAGAGCACGAAGGAAGTTTAGCAGTGGAAAATCGGCCAGAGCAGGGTGCTCGCGTTATTATTACATTGCCTCTCACCAATAAATAGCAGAAACCCTCCCGTTTGATCCAACGGGAGGGTTTTCTCAATCATCAAAGTCGGTTTCGACATGATGAACGGTGCCGTTGATGGCATCCACATACACCTCGTAATCGGTATCTCCGTCTTCGAATTCCACCTCATAGATAAACATGCCATGTTCTTTCTCCAATTCTATATCATCGACTTTTCCAGAGGCGACTGTCCGAGCTATTGCCACAGCTTGTTGTTTTCCGATCAATTGGCTTTTGGAAACCGTTCCACGATGCTGCTGCGGTTGTATCTTGTTGTTCGCTGCTTCCGGTTGTAACTCCCCGTTTCTAATCGCGCCGTCCTTTGCATCGATTCGGAATTGGTCCACTGTCTCTTTTTTCTTCACCTCGACAGAATAATGTGGATCTTCGTCATCGCCGCTGAGTTTGAGCTCCACTGCATTTCCTTGCGCTTTTGTTTTGGCTATCTCTTTTGCTTCTTCAAAGCTGATAAAGCGCTGCAATTCATTTTGCGGGGCTGCCTTTACTGTTGATTCCGGCGCGGCTTGTGAACTCTCTGGCGAATCCCCTGTATCTGCTAACACAATGCCTCCGAATGCCAAAATAGCTGCTGCTGGAATGTAAATCAATTTTTTCATGCCTCTCTCCTCCTGTTTTCTTATTGGATTTATCATATCCAGCGCAGCTTAAAGCAACGTTAAGCGAAGATGAGAAATTCCTGAGAATAACTCCATTTCACAATAAATCCTACAACAAGCCTAGTTGGAATTGACTGCTTAAGATCAAAAAAAGACGGTGCCGAAAGCCAGTTTCTTGAGCTCTCAACGCCGTCCTTTTCACCACTATCCGTTCAGTCGTCCCATTCCACGGTCATCGTCTCTCCACGAATCGCATGGATTTGGATTTTTGCTTCCCGATCTGTCGCGTCATCATCAATTTCCACCAGATAATAACCACCATCATCCGTCTGGACAAATTCCACATCGTCCACTTCGCCGTTCAAGGTTTCTTTGGCTATGGCAATCGCCGCGTTTTGGCTGATGATGCGCTCGGGTTCAGAAGCCGGCTCTTCAGGTTGTTCAGCCGGTTTTTCAGGTGCAGCCGCAATGTCACGCGCCTCTTTTTGGACATCCATAATCTGCCCATCCACAGCAGAGACAATAATCATTTTCTTCTCCGTATCGCTTAACAGCTCAATATTATATGCATTGCTTTCCTGCACATAGCGAACTTCATCCACTTCCCCGGATTCAGCAGCCTGCGCAAACTCTACCGCTTCCGTTTCCGTCAATACTTTTGATGGAGCCTGTGATTCTATTAACTCCAATGAAGCGACTTGTCCGTCCGCCCTATTGACCGCCGCTAAATATCGGCCGTCGTTACGATTAAATTCAATTTGATAAAACTCTTCCGTTGCCGTGGCTTTATCGACTTGTCCCCCATACAACTGTTCGATGGAAGCCTGTGCTTCTTCGATCGTTACCGATTCTGCAGATGTTTTCGGGAACAACAGAAAAGTCAAGGCGATAAGCAAAAAGACAATGGCTGCAGCGCTGAGAGCCCAAGATTTTCGCATGATCATCCCTCCTGTTCCGATTGTAACTCGGGAACATTAAAATTCTCTGAGAAAACAACGGTAACCGTCGTGCCTAATTGTTCGATGCTTTCAATTTCCAGTTCGATATGAAGCGAATCCGCCAGTTCCTTTGCGAGTGCAAGGCCGAGCCCGAACCCACCTGTTTCACGGCTCCTCGCCTTGTCGACACGATAAAAGCGCTCAAAGACATGAGGCAATGATTGTTTCGGGATTCCGACGCCGTAATCTTTGATTTTCACAAACACTTGACCATTTTTTCCAGCCTGCATTTCGATCGATGCCTCGCTATACTTTCTTGCATTATCCAACAGTATATACAATAGCTGTTTTAATTTCTGGACATCGGTCGTCACCGGCAACGAACTATCATCCAATTGCAGCTTGAATTCCCGGTTGTATGAAGCGTTCATAGCGGTCATGACTTGATCGAGCACAAGTGATAAATTGACTTTTTGCCATTCCATTTGCGCTTCACTGCGTCTGGCAATATGCAGCAATTGTTCGATCAATTGCCGCATGCGTTCGCTCTCATTGCGGATAGCACTCAATGCCTCTTCCTGCAGCTCCGGCTCCTGCGCACCTCTGCGCTGCATTAAATCGGCAGAGCTGCTAATAACGGTTAGCGGTGTTCTCAATTCGTGGGAGGCATTGGAGACAAACTCTTCTTGTTTCTTGTAATTTTCTTCAAGCAATTCGATCATCTCATTAAACGCAACGCCCATTTGGCTCAATTCATCGCGGTAATCGCCTGACACCGGTAGCTTCTCGAACGAGCCGTCGCGCTGGATACGTTGCATCGTTCCGGTCAACCCTTCGATCGGGCGCGTCAAAACGCGACCAAGCAAAGCGCTCGACAGAAAAATTGGAATCATTGCGAGTAAACTGACCGATATAAGAACAATCCTTAGTGTGGCAAGATTTGCCGTTACTTCCCTCAACGATTGTGCGACGATCAATTCCACCACTTCGCCATTCGGCCAGATGACAGGGGTCGTCACATAAGCGAATTGCTCACCAGCGATTGCCAACCTTCCGGAGGTTCCCTCAACGTCGTAAGGAAACTGGACTTGTACAGTGGGACGTTGAATGGGGTTGAAAGTATTCGCACTGGGGTTTTTTTCTTGGATCAAGCCGTCTATCGGCACATACGCACGCAAGACATCGTCTGGTGTTTGGCTTGTGTTTGTATTGAAGGTTGTGACCATCACTTCCACTTCCGATTTTAAGCGTTCAACTTCCGTATTATAGGACAAATTGCTGAATGAAAAATAAATGACCAGCGCAAGTATAGCCAATACGAAGAACATCAATAATGTGGAAGATAAGTGGATTTTATTTTTGAGCTTCATGCTGCTGCTCCTTTAGAACATAGCCGACGCCACGAACCGTTTGTAAATATGTTTCATTTTCACCGAAATCGACTTTTTTGCGTAAATAACGGATATAAACATCGATGACATTCGTATCCCCATAATAATCATAACCCCAAACCGCATTCAGTAATTGTTCGCGGTCTAGCACTTGCTTGGGGTGGCGCATCAAATATAGCAGCAAATCGAATTCCCGCGGCGTCAATTCAATATGCCTTGTGCCGCGTGTCACTTCCCGTGTGGTTTCGTTCAGTTCAAGTTGTTCGAAACGGTGAACATATTGGTCAGTCGGGCTCTTTGGCCGTAAGTTGGCGCGGATTCTCGCTAACAATTCCTCGATTTCGAACGGTTTTGTGACATAGTCATTTGCCCCCAGATCAAGGCCCGCGACCTTGTCTTTTACATCGTTTTTCGCTGTCAGCAAAATGACCGGCAAAGTGGCGTTCGCCGCACGGATACGCTTCAACACATCCAATCCATGGATTTCGGGCAACATTAAATCCAATAAAACCAAATCCCATTGCTGTTCGCGGAATTTAATCAAACCTTCCGACCCCGTCAAAGCGACAGCGGTTTCATACCCCTCGAATTTGAGTTCCAGCTCGAGAACACGAGCAATGCTTTTTTCATCTTCCACGATCAATATGCGATCCGTCATATGGGCCCCTCCCCTTTTTTCTTATAATAGCAGGTCTCAAAAGAAAAAAGCGACCTAAAGGCCGCTTTTACTTCAATACTGTCCTCACCCATTTCGCTTTGTTTTTATAAGGCGGGAATGTCAGGCTGGTCGATAATTTCGTCGATTTCCGGACAATGGATTTGGCGTGTGTGAATGTCTCAAAGCTAGTCTTTCCGTGATAAGCACTCATGCCGGATGGGCCGACGCCGCCAAACGGCAAGTAAACACTGCCTACATGCGACACCGTATCATTGATACATCCTCCGCCGAACGGCAATTGATCCAAGAAGAACCGGATGGCACGCTCGTTTTCCGAGAACAGATAGGCAGACAGCGGTTTTGGCAGCTGACGGATTTGGCGCATCAATAGGGGCAAATCATTGTACGTGATTACCGGCAAAACAGGACCGAATAATTCGTCTTCCATCGATGGATTATCCCACTGGATTCCGTCCAGCAAGGTTGGTTCGATATAGCGGTCTGAACGGTCAAAATCGCCGCCATAAACGATATGGTCACGCTCTTTCAACAAAATATCCGTTAAGCGGTCGTGATGCTTCACATTGACGATGCGCCCGTAATCTGGACTGTCTTGTGCATTTTCCCCATAAAAATCGCCAATCGTTTGTTTGAGAATATTCATGAACGGCTCTTTGACCGCTTCGTGCACACAGAGGTAATCAGGTGCCACACACGTTTGTCCCGTATTCATGAATTTTCCCCAGGCGATGCGTTTGGCGGCAAGCTCCAAGTTAGCGGTCTGGTCGACGATTGCAGGGCTTTTGCCGCCTAGTTCTAGCGTAATCGGCGTGAGACGCTCTGATGCAGCTTTCATGACCACTTTTCCAACTGGTACACTGCCAGTAAAGAAAATGTAATCGAAAGAAGCATGGATCAACGCGCTCACTTCTTCACGCTCCCCTTCGACCACTTTGACGTAATACGGCGGAAAGCTTTCTTCTAGTATCCTACGAATGACGTGCGCGACATTCGGTGTCGCTTCGGATGGTTTGACGATTGCGCAATTGCCGGCTGCCAGTGCGCCGACCAACGGTTCCATCACTAGTTGGAAAGGATAGTTGAAAGGACCGATAACCAGGACGGAGCCGTATGGTTCACGCATGACGAAGCTTTTGGCCGGCTGTAGATGGAGCGGGGTCTTTACTTGTTCAGGCTTCATCCATGTTTCCAAATGCTTTGCCATATAGCCGATGCTATCAAGTACAAATCCGACTTCCGTCGCGTATGCTTCAAACTCGCTTTTCCCGAGATCCAATTGCAGCGCTTCGATGATGTCATCTTCATGTTTTTGGATGGTTGATTTTAATCGCACCAGCTGCGTTTGGCGAAACTCAACCGATTTTGTTGCTCCTGTATAATAATAGCCGTGTTGTTCATGGATCATTTCTTCAACATCGTTTGCAGTGAAATTCACAGGTAATCCCCCTAATGTTAGTCTGTTAGTAATTGGTCAATATAACGCTGAACGACCAGCCCTTCATCAAATCCAACAAGGAACGTCGATTGGTCTTTCATTTCAGCAAAAAGCGATGGCACAATTTTTTCCGTTTTCACTTCTTCACGTGTTATCTCTTGATCTTCCTTATACAAACGCGACCAATTTTCAAGCGTCAGAACGCCTTCTTCACCATACACCTTGAATTGCAGTGATTCTTGCTGGCCGACTCCGCTCAATCCTGATAGTAAAAATGGCGATCCTTGCTGAGTTTTGCCGTGTGCGATAATGCCCGTTTCACATTTATCCGGATCTTCAGGATAATCTACTTGATGCGAGTCTATCTCTAATGTACCGAACAGACGGTGCATCAATTGCAAATAATGCGGAAACACTTCACGTACAAAGCCCCCTTGGCTGCGTGAAGCGATCCACGGATTTTGCTGCCAAGCTCTCGGCCATACCGGAAACACGGTAAGCAGTTCGACGCGGCGGATTTTGCCGATAGCGCCGCTTTTGATGAGCAGCGCCATTTCACGGACTATGGGAGAGTACATAAGCGGAAAATGCATTGCGGTCTGGATTCGGTTATTGATAGCCGATTCAGCCATTTCCTCTGCAGCTGCGGCGTCATGCGCCAATGGTTTTTCACATAACACATGTAAACCTCTCCTTGCGGCGGTTTCTGCCAATTCTGCGTGACTTTTCGGCGGCGTACCGATATAAACCCAATCAATCGGTGCTTGAAACAGCTCATCCAAAGAGTTTGTCACAGGCAAATTATACTTATCTTCAATATATTTCAGTCTTTTTGTATCGGTATCGTAAACCGCTTGAATGTTTACGCCGCCTTCTTCTATCGTTTGTTTGATGATTCGTTCCCCAACAATGCCGGCACCAATAATTCCGAGTGTGATCAAAGCAATCGCCCCTTTTTTAATTCCTTGTTTATAAGTGTAACCTTCCAGGGTATAGAATAGTCAAACAATTACATTCGGAAAAAAATAGAGGAGGCATTTTCATGAACGAACAATCACACTGGTGGGAACCCATTTTTACCGGAACACTTGAATTGGGCGTCAATAAAGAAAAGCTTGGAACCGCTAATGAGGAAAGCATTTTGTATTTAGGCGCAGCAGCCACGCCCGACCAAGCAGCACAAACCTCGTGAATGTCCAGTTACATAAGCAAAACGCTTGATCCGCAGCAGCCGGAACAGGCGTTTTTATTTTGACTTGCCAGCGGACAATGCATTGCTGCTTGGTTGACATTTCGCTATAATTCGAATTAGAAAGCAGGGATCCTTATGAAAGCATTTTTACTTTTCCTCGGCTTATTATTGTTGTCGGGATGTGCGATTCCTGGGGCAACCGACACTAGCGGCACACAAGACCGCATTCCTGTCGAAGTGACCCAAGTAATTGACGGTGATACCGTCAGAATCATATACGAGGGAAAAGAAACAACAGTGCGTTATTTATTAGTCGATACACCTGAAACAAATCATCCGCGTTACGGTGAACAGCCGCTAGGCCAGGAGGCGACAGAGCGCAACCGTCAACTGCTCGAAAGCGCCAACCAAGTCGAAATCGAATTTGATGTCGGCGGCCGTTTCGATGATTACGACCGTCTACTCGGTTATTTCTATGCAGATGGAGAAAGTGTCCAAGAACAGTTGTTAGAAGAGGGATTTGCACGCGTCGCCTATATTTATCCCCCGAATACCCGCTATGTCGACGAGTTCCGTGATGCGGAAGCTGATGCCAGACAACAACAAATCGGCATTTGGGAGTTTGAAAACTATTCGACTGACCGCGGGTTCAATTCAGATGCTTATCAGCCGGGCAATGCCGTGGCTCCAAGCCAAGACTGCCAAATTAAAGGCAATATCAACAGAAGCGGCAATAAGATTTATCATTTGCCCGGTACTGCTTCCTATGAACAGACCAATCCGGAACAATGGTTCTGTACTGAGCAGCAAGCGCGCGATGCCGGATTCCTCAGTGCAGGACAATAAAGAGGAGGGATTGGATGCAACTGCTCGTATTACGGCTTGATTATCATAGCTCGTCCGAACTTGAAAAACTGCAGAAGCAACTTTATGTGCCAAACCCCAAAAATGCAATGCAATTGCCCCATATCCCGTTGATTGCTTATGAAAAAACTTCTCCATTGCATTTGAAACAAGCCATCCAACCGGTCGCGCAGATTAGCGGATACCCCCTTTTCACTGCTACCGATATCGGATTTTCTAAAGAACAGGGTCTTTTTTATTTCCAGGTGCATCCGGATCATGCATTGATAGAACTATTTCAGGCATTGCAATTAGCCAGTCGGCAATTTTTGACCGCCTCTTCTCCTACCGCTTTATGGAGACCATACATTCCGTTGATCGACCAGGTCCAGGCTCCATTTTGGGGACCGTTATTCGCCAGGCTGGCATTGGAAGCTACCCCAGTCAAAGGAACGATTGCCGCAATCGAATGCTGGTCAGTTGCAGGTGGCAGGACGACTATTGAATGGAGCATTTTTTTGGACAGTTGAAAATACTCTATTCGATAAACCGAAAGTTTTTTTACAAAAGCTATTGTCTTTTTCTCATGTGCCATATATAATAATAAATGTCCTTGAGATTGCGATTCCTTAGCTCAGCTGGGAGAGCGCTACCTTGACAGGGTAGAGGTCGCTGGTTCGAGCCCAGTAGGAATCATACGAGAGCAATCGCGAATTGCTCCTAAAAACCAGCCGGTTTACACCGGCTGGTTTTTTTTTGGATAAAAAAAGATGGAAGCCAATAGGCTCCCATCTTTTTTATGCAGTTTGTGCTTTTGGCGCCTTTTTATCTCTGGACAGCCACTGAAGGACGAACAATACGATGAATACTCCAGCACCGATCAGATCTGTAAAACCTTCAGGGTAGATCAACGCAATACCGGTGACGAAAGTGATGATCCGCTCGAACCAATTGAGTTTGCGGTACCAATAACCGATGAGTCCCGCACCGATAGCGATCATGCCGGTCACAGCGGTGATCACTACCCAAATAATCTGAGGCCAAGTCGTATCGATCATCAACAGTTCTGGTGATAAGACAAACATATACGGAATGATGAACGCCGCAATGGCAAGTTTTGCTGCATTGAACCCGGTCCGTATCGGTTCCCCTCCGGAAATCCCGGAAGCTGCGAATGCCGCGAGTGCAACAGGTGGTGTAATATCTGCAATGATACCAAAGTAGAAAACGAACAAGTGGGCAGACAAAGCGACTACGATCGGCACTGCTGCACCTGCCGGCTCATCGATCATCAATAAAGTGATAATCGCTGGCGCCGCAATAGTAGAAGTAATAACATAGTTTGCTGTCGTCGGTGAACCCATTCCGAGTACGATCGCAGCTAGCATCGTAAAGAACAAGGTTAATAGTACATTTCCGCCAGAAGCGGATACTAGCCCGTTCGCCAACGCAAGGCCCAATCCTGTTTTGACGACCACACCCACGATGATACCAGCCGTTGCAGTAGCAGCTGCAACAGCTAGTGCGGTACGAGCTCCATCCACAAGCGCATGGATCATATCTTTAAAGCTGAGTCGCGTCTCTTTGTTGAAAGCACTGACAAAAATAGTCAACAAAATACCGTAAAGAGCAGCTTGCATAGTTGGAATACCGATTAACAAGAATACGATGATTGCTAAAATCGGTGTTAACAGATAAATCTTTTTCAAGACCTCTTTGCGGTTCGGCATCTCTTCTTTCGAAAGGCCTTTCAATCCGATGCGCTTTGCTTCGAAATGAGTCATAATCCAAACCCCAGTGAAATAAAGCAAGGCCGGTATTGTCGCCGCTTTGGCGATTTCCCAATATGTGACACCGCCGATAAATTCGACCATCAAGAACGCTGCCGCCCCCATAATCGGTGGCATCAGCTGGCCGCCTGTTGAAGCTGCTGCCTCAACCCCACCGGCAAATTCTTTTTTGTATCCTAATTTTTTCATCATTGGAATCGTGTAGGAACCGGATGTTACTACGTTCGCTACCGAACTTCCGGAAATGGTCCCTTGCAAAGCACTTGAGAAAATCGCTACTTTTGCAGGCCCGCCGGTCAAGTTTCCTGCCAAGGTGACGGCAAGATCATTGAAATACTGACCGACACCTGTTTTTACAAGGAATGAACCGAATAATAGGAATGTAAAGATAAAGGTCGCAGAGACACCAATCGGCGTCCCCAGAATTCCATCTGTCGTAAAGAACATCAATTGAATAAGCGAATCCAAATCCTGCCCCCGATGCCTCATAAAGCCCGGGAAATATGGACCGAAAAAGCCATAAGTCAGGAACAGCACGCCGATAACCGTAATTGGCATACCGACCGCACGCCGTGTCGCCTCTAAAGTTAAGAGAACCGCTAGAATGCCCACTGCCAAATCAAGGTCAGTGACACGTCCAATGCGGAAGACCAAATCATCGTACATGATCGGCCAATAAGCACCGACCCCGACTGACAATAAGGCAAGTAAGTAATCGTACCAGGCAACTTTGTGGCGGGCTCCTTTGCGGCGGCGCATCGGAAACAGCAGGAAGATCAATGACAAAGCGAACCCTAGGTGGATTGAACGTTGAATATAGGCCGTATACTGGCCGAATATGGCGGTGTATAGCTGAAACAACGCAAAAGCCAGAAGCCCATAAAATACGACATGCTTAATGATTCCGGACAAATCCCGCGTATTCGACTCCGGATCATACTTCTGAAGCACTTCTTTTTGCTGCTCTTCAGAAATATAGCCCTCATCTTCTGGCGGAAGTTTTTTCTCTTCTCTTTCTTCTGGCGATAGTTTATCACTCATAGATGTTCACTCCTTCTGATTGCTGATAAATGGAAAGGCGCTCTGCACGGAAGGTATAGATTTTGCCTCTTTCCAAGCTCTGTTTTAAATCGAATTCCTGTCCTGCGATTAGGAAAACGAGTTCTGCGTCTACATCACCGATAAGCAATCGGAATTCAGGCAGCTCGCGTTTCATGTTCTGTATAAAGTATTTCCCGTCTTTTTCGACAAAGCGCTCTCCTTCTCCTGCATTCGACGGCATACCAATATTGAAATCTTCGTACTCCAGTTCCGTCAGTATTAATTGCCCGTCAGCACTAAGTTCATAGCTTTCGATAACATCCGATAAATGGATAGAATGCGTATAGCGAATTTTGAAACGCTCTTCAACGACCGGAATCCGGGCTGCCAGCACGCCTGTTTCCGAATCGATGAAAACAAAATGTCTCTGGTATGGGATAAAGATAATTGCGGAGCAGATAAGGATGAGGACGGCTATTGTGAGAAGGATTTTGCGAATGGATGTGTTCTGCAAGTCGATCCTCCTAGTGATGGAAAATAAATAACGACGATAAAGCTTGCGCTTTATCGCCAGTTATTCTGATCAGATCTTATTGGTTTACTTCATCGAAGTAACGTTGTGCGCCAGGATGGATATCGATTCCGATTCCATCAAGAGCCGTTTCTGCTTGGATGAATTCAGCCTTAGCATGTTGGATTTGATCTGTGTTTTCATAGATTGCTTTTGTAATATCATAAACGAGATCTTCTGAAATATCATTTTGAACGACTAGCATAGCAAGCACCGAAACCGTCGATACATCTTCCGTCAAGCCGTATGTACCAGATGGTACGACATCTTCAGCATAATACGGGTATTTTTCAATCAATTCAGCCGCTTTTTCTGCTTCTACTGGCACGATGTTGACATCAGCAGTCGCACTCAAACTTTCAACAGCACCAGTTGGCGTACCGGCAGTGATGAATGCTGCTTGTACTTGGCCAGACTGTAAGCTCTCTTGAGATTCACCAAAATCCAAGTTTTGGGCATTGATATCATCCATCGTCATGCCATGGATTTCAAGCAATTGTTCAGCATTGATGTAAGTACCTGACCCAGGTGCCCCAACCGATACTGATTTCCCTGCCAAATCTTCAAATGAAGTAATACCAGATCCTTCAGTCGTGACGATTTGGATCGTTTCTGGGTAAAGAGCC
This sequence comes from Planococcus dechangensis, assembly GCF_042654465.1. Classification (NCBI taxonomy): domain Bacteria; kingdom Bacillati; phylum Bacillota; class Bacilli; order Caryophanales; family Caryophanaceae; genus Planococcus; species Planococcus dechangensis. The sequence continues at coordinate 786,509 of NZ_JBHSGL010000005.1, forward strand.
CCGATAGCGGATACGGTGTCGATTACTTCACCTTCGAACATATTAGAACCTTCAGATGCGTAGAAAGCCGTATCTGTTTGCACAAAAGCGATTTCCCCCGTGCCATCAGCAAGGGCCGTCATATTCGCCGCAGAAGCTTGAGACACTTCAGCTGTTGTGTCGACTCCTGTTTCGTTTTCGATGATCGTCGCCATTGCTCCACCTAGCGGATAGTACGTTCCTGTTGTTCCGCCAGTTAGAATACTGATGAATTCAGGATCGTTTGCTTCGCCGCCGCCTTCTCCTTCAGTCGCAGTGTCATCTCCACAACCTGCTAGAAATACGGATCCGGCCAAGGCGACAGTCGCGTAGAATCCAAACTTTTTGTTTAACATAAATCGGCCTCCCTTTATCTTTGTTTTCTTTCAATCTTCATAATACCATGACTTTCTGTCCAGCTGTCAATTTAATTTTGGGATTGGAATCGTTTTCAAATCAATATAATGGGAATGAAATCCAATTATTAAGTCTCAGCTCCAGGGACATGAGTTTCCGGCGTTGTGTCTTCTGGTTTCAAATCTTCGAAGCTTCTTCCTTCTTCTTCCAAATCACGGGTTCTATGGGCAATACGTGCCGATGCACAGGCAGCCACACTAGAAACGAGGTCATCCAAAAACGTATGGACATGCTCGCCATATTTGGTATCCAATTTATGAATGATTCCTGTTTTGTTTTTATCCAAATGGCCGAATGTCGTGACCGCAATGCTGCCGTAAGTCAATACTGCTCCTAAACCGATCATTTCATCAACACCAAACAAGCCTTCGTCCGAACCGACAATTTGCTGAAGCGGTTGGGATAGTTTTCCTTGCTCTGCCAGTTCATCCAATTCGATGCCGACAAGCAAGGCATGCTGCATTTCGCGTTTGCGCAAAACACTTTCGACCGACTCAACACAATGCGCCAAGGTCAACCCTTCATTAAAAGGCAGCTGCATCTCAAGAACAATCTCAGCAATATCTTCTTTCGTGACGCCTCTTCTCTCTAAAGCTTCGTGTGTCGCTTTATTGACCTCTTCTGAATGCACACGGAAATGTCCTCCATCCATTATGCGATCCCCTCTCTCTATTGAAATTGTCTTCTTGCCTATTATACCTTGCAGGGGGGAATATGTTACAATTTTTGTACAATATCTTGAAGGAGGCAACATCATGAATAAAGGAAGCGTAGAAGATTTCACGCTCTACAGCGAAGCCTTGCAAGAAGAAATGCAATTGCTGGTTCATTTACCGGTAAATTATTCTCCACTATATAAATACAGCTTGGTCATAGCCAGCGACGGAAAAGATTATTTTCAGTTGGGCAGAGCTCCGCGAGTCATCGACGAATTACTCGAAAACCAGGAAATTGAAAATATCATCTTTGTCGGTATTCCTTATAAAAGTGTAGCTGACCGCAACCGCAAATACGAACCGGCTGGAGACCAACACCACGCTTATTTACGCTTTTTAGCTCATGAACTGGTGCCTTATCTCGACGAAAAATATCCCACCTACCAAGTAGGCATGGGCCGTACATTAATCGGAGACTCGCTAGCAGCCACAGTTTCCTTGATGGCGGCACTTAAATACCCGAATATATTCGGGCGCGTCATCTTGCAGTCTCCGAAAGTAGGTCCGGAAATGATGGAAGCTGTCGAGAAATTCCCGATGACCAATTCATTCACCGTATATCATGTGATCGGCAGCGAAGAAACGGCGGTTAAATTGACGAACGGAGAAACGGCGGATTTCCTTACCCCGAATCGTGAATTGAACGAAATGATGAAAAATAAAGGGTTTTCCTTGTTTTATGAAGAATTTAACGGAGACCATACCTGGAAATACTGGCAGCCCGATTTCAAGCGTGCGTTGCTGATGAATTTCGGTATGTAAGGCTTAAGGAAACATGGTACACATTTTGATATAATTAATGAGGAAAGTATTTATTAGATGAGGAGGTCTATTGATTATGAAATATGGTATTGCAGCATTTCCATCCAAAAAACTACAAGATTTAGCGAACTCTTACCGGAAACGTTACGATCCGCATTATGAATTGATTACGCCCCATATTACATTAAAAGGGCCTTTCGAAGCGGATGACAACGAAGTGAAAGTGATGGCCGAAGAGCTAAGTAAAATCGCCAAGCGCCAAAAGCCCTTCCGCATCCATGCAACACGCGTCAGCACGTTTTCTCCAGTGACAAACGCATTGTACTTTAAAATCGAGCAATCAAAAGAATTGATGGCTCTCCATGAAGACCTCCATTCTGATTTTTTAGGCGGGATGCCAAATCACCCATTCGTGCCGCACATTACGATTGCACAAAAACTGTCCGATTCAGAGCACGCCGATGTTTACGGCCAGCTGAAGATGGCAGGCATCGACCATGAAGAAATCATCGACCGCATCCACTTGCTGTATCAATTGGAAGATGGTTCTTGGACGGTCTATGATACATTCCGTTTGACAGGGGATGAATCATAAGTGCAGAAAGTCAAAATTGCTGAAACCGAACTGGAAAAAGAACAGGCTTTTGATATTCGCCGGAAAGTTTTTGTCGATGAGCAAGGCGTCCCATTGCATATCGAAATGGATGAGCATGATGACAGCGCAACGCATTTTGTCGGCTACGAATTAGAACAGCCGATTGCCGCCGCTAGAATCCGCGAATACGAACAAGGTGTCGGAAAAGTCGAACGCGTATGCGTTCTACCCGAGTACCGCGGCCAAAATTTCGGTGCAGACTTAATGACACAACTCGAGGACTACGCTCGCTTGATCGGCTATTTCCGACTCAAGCTGAATTCTCAAACTCACGCACTTCCATTTTATGAGCAGCTGGGTTATGAAGTGACTTCTCCAGAATTCATGGACGCTGGCATCCCTCATCACCAAATGGAAAAAACGCTATAACAAAAACCCTACTGAGCTTTGCTCAGTAGGGTTTTCTTCGTTCGATTGCTAATTATAAGACGTGGTAGCCGCTGTCTACGTGGAGAACTTCTCCTGTGATGCCGCGCGACATATTGCTGAATAGGAAGACAGCCGTGTCGCCGACTTCTTCAGGTGTCGTGTTGCGTCGCAAAGGTGCTTTTTCTTCGATTTCACGTAAAATCGAATTGAAATCACTGACGCCTTTAGAAGACAATGTACGGATCGGACCGGATGAAATCGCATTGACACGAATTCCGTGCTTGCCGAGGTCTGCCGCTAAATAACGAACGGACATTTCAAGTGATGCTTTTGCAACACCCATGACATTATAGTTCGGCATGACGCGCTCGCCTCCGATGTATGTCAACGCAACGATGCTGCCGCCTTCTGCCATCAACGGCTTAGCATGTTTCGCAACGATCGTCAGTGAATACGAGCTGATATTATGTGCGAGCAAAAAGCCGTCGCGAGATGTATCGGAAAAGTCGCCGGATAGTTCTTCCGTTTTCGCGAATGCGATGCAATGCGCAAGTCCGTCGATTTTGCCGACACTTTCCTTAATGTTGTTAAAGCATTTTTCAACATCTTCATCACTTGTCACATCACATGGCAAAATCTGCTCGTGATTGCCCTCTAATGTAGCGACTAAATCGCGAACGGATTTTTCGAAACGCTCGCCTGCGTATGTAAAGATTAAATTTGCCCCTGCTTCATCAAGTGCACGAGCGATTCCCCATGCGATGCTCCGTTTATTGGCCACACCCATAATGACATACGTTTTATCTTTCATTGAAATCGACATATTCCAACCTCCTATTATTATTACCTGGTACTAATAATACCCCATAAAAAAAGAAAGTGCAATTGCACTTTCTTGATTTACATTCAGAATAATATTGAGTGGATGTTTATAATTGCGACAAAAATGTAGTCGCCAATCCTAAATAAATCAGAATGGAAATGATGTCATTCAAAGTGGTGATAAATGGTCCTGATGCGACGGCCGGGTCAATCTTCATCCGGTGAATCAACAATGGGATAAATGAACCGGCAAGTGTAGCCACAAAAATCGAGCTCGCAACAGCAGTGCCGACTAGAACGCCGATGAGCAGTTCCGATTTCCAGAAATAGACGAGACCGATGACGACGATTCCGCATACTACGCCTGTGATCAAGCCAGTCCCCGCTTCACGGAACAATAGTTTCATTTTGCTTTCTTCTTCTATATCACCTGTCGCAATCCCGCGAACAGCAACCGCAAGCGCTTGTGTCCCGCTGTTGCCGGCCATTCCGGCAATTAAGGGGATAAATACGGCAAGCAGTGCCACCTGGTCGAGCGTCGCTTCGAACATGCCCATCAAATTCGCCGTCAACATCCCAAGAAATGTCAGCAAAATTAACCAAGGCAAACGCTTTTTCGCCGCCGTCAGTGGGCCGCGGTCAAAGGTATCCATATCTGACACGGCAGCCAGCTTGGAGTAGTCATCAGATGCTTCTTCATCCAATACATCGATGATGTCATCTACCGTAATGATCCCGAGCAGATGATTCTGAAAATCGACGACCGGCAAAGCGAGAAAGTCATAATCCTTGATCATGCGGGCGACTTCTTCTTGATCTTCACTCACTTGAACACTGACAACACGGTCGTTCATGATCGACTCGATCAAGGTATCTTCATCGGCGACAATCAAATCGCGAAGTGTCACAATGCCCGATAAACGGCGATCTTCATCGACGACGAAAACATAATAAATCGTTTCTGCATTAGGTGCTGCATTGCGCAAAATGTTCATCGCTGAACGAACTGTCGAATTCATCGGTATCGCCACATACTCTGTAGTCATAATTGACCCTGCAGTATATTCCTCATAATGCAGCAAGTCTTTAATTTGCTTGGAGGATTCCTTGTCCATGATGGTCAAATAGCTAGCGACTTGATCTTTATTCAATTCATTGAGTACGTCAACTGCATCATCCGTAAACATATACGCGAGAATATCCGCTGCATAGCGGGTATCCATCTCTTTGAATATGTCTTCGTATTCGTCATCATCCACTTCGATGGCCTCAAAAATATCGGCCATTTCTTTCGGAGAGAGATACTGATAGAGCAATTGCCTCGTGCCTTCATCCGCTTTTTCATAAAAACTTGCTTGGTCATATGGATGGTGTGACAAAAATTCTTCGCGGAATGCTTCGACGTTTCCTTGTTGCAGTAATTCGATCATCAATTCTTCGTTTAGTTCTTCGTCGCGGATCAAAGTTTCTTCCATCTTGCGTCTCCCTCCTTTCAATCTTCTCAGCATTTTTCCTTTCACCGATGCGTTACAATTAACATAGCAAAGCATATATAGGAGCTGATAAAGTTGAAATATGATGTTATTGGTGATATTCATGGGTGTTTTGAAGAGCTGATCGACTTGATCGCCCAACTCGGATACCGATTCCACAACGGCATTCCGCTGCATCCAGATGGCCGTCATCTCGCCTTTGTCGGAGATGCCATGGACCGTGGACCGGATTCACTTGCTGTCTTGCGGCTGCTGTTTAAAATGCAAGATGAAAACATCCTTTACTATTCCCCCGGAAATCATTGCAATAAACTATATCGTTTTTTTAAAGGCAACCGCGTTGAACTGCTGCACGGGCTCGAAATCACTGTTGGGCAATGGCGCCAATTGGATAACGCCGATCAGAAAAAGTTTCGGGATCGCTATATCCGTTTTTACGAAGAACTCCCACTCTATCATCAGCTATCCCATGACTTGATTGTGGTCCATGCCGGGCTTCGCCATGATATGATCGGCAAAACGCTGAACCGCCATATCATCACTTTTGCGCTGTACGGGGAAATCACCGGAAACTACCATCCGGATGGCCGGCCGGTGCGTGGCAATTGGGCTCGCAGCTATAAAGGCAAACAATGGATTGTTTACGGCCATACACCCGTCAAAAAAGCATATTTCAAAAACAATACCGTAAATATCGATACTGGTTGTGTGTTCGGGGGTGCTCTAAGCGCAGTGCGGTTTCCGGAAGTGCAACTGTTCAGTGTAGAGTCAAAGCAGCCCTACCAGGAAGACCGCTTCCATCAATACGACTAAATCAATCTCTGCATGTCTTCGGCCAAAGCAGACGAGAAAGCCATGCGCTCACCCGTTATCGGATGATCCAGCTGCAGTTCTGTGCAATGCAGGGCTTGCCTTGCAATTACATCTACTCCACCACCGTAAAGATCATCGCCTAGCAGCGGGTGGCCGATATGGGCCATGTGGACGCGGATTTGATGGGTTCTGCCTGTATTCAGTTTGAGGCGGATATGGCTTGCGCCCGTTATTGTCTCAACTAGCTTCATTTCGGTTTCCGCAAATTTCCCATCGGCCCTCACTTCCCGTTCGATGATGCTTCCTTCCTTACGTCCGATAGGTGCCGTAATGGTCGCCTTTTTTTCGGCAACTTCACCGTGTACGAGCGCTTCATAGCCACGGTTCATCCGCTTTTCCTGCTGCTGCATAGAGAGCAAATGATGAATATGGCGATTTTTGGCGATGCACACCAGCCCAGAGGTGTCTTTGTCGAGACGTGTGGCGATATGCAGCGTAGAAGGTACGCCATGCCGTTCGAAATGGCCTGCCACAAAGTTTGCCAGGCTGCCGAGCGGCTGGTCGCGCGAAGGAATCGTATTTTGGCCTGATGGTTTTTCTACAATCAGCAACGCCTCATCCTCATAAACGATCGACAGTGGGCCTTTCTCAGGAGTTAATCCTTTGCCGTTCGCTTCTTTCGGAAAAACAACGGTCACGGCATCCCCAATTTCAAGCGGATGCCTGACCGTCACTTCCGAACCATTGACCAATAAATGGCCTCCGCTGTATTTCACAGAAGCCAAAGTTCTTTTGGAAATGCCATAAGATTTGAGCGCGTCTCGCAAAAGGACGCGCTCTGTTGCCGTAAAGTCAACTTGAAAAGCTTTCATGCTGTCAATCCTCCGATAAGTCACTGTCAATGAATGAATCATGCACGCGGCGCCAGAATGGAAAAGCACGGAAACGCGCAAATTGCACTTTTTCTTTAGCCACTCGGTATTCAATAGACTCTACATCTTTCACGAGTACTTGAAGATGATCAATTGTCACCATGAAATCAGGGGCTTTTACAGGAAGCAAGGTACAGCGGTGATGCGATGGCAATACGAGCGGAGAACCTACCGTCCGGAACACGCGGTTGTTAATTGATGCCATCTCCGTCAACTGCATGGCAGGCAAAGAGGGATGAATGATCGCTCCCCCAAGGGCTTTATTGTACGCAGTGCTGCCTGAAGGGGTCGACATGCACAGCCCATCTCCCCGGAACCGCTCAAAATGACTGTCGTTTAAAAACACATCCATGACAAGTGTGACATCTGGAGATTTGACCGTCGACTCATTCAATGCCAAATAAACCGACGGCTCTTGGTCATTGCGGTAATTGACCGTGACTTCAAGCAATGGATAATCGATGACTTCAAAGTCTTTTTTGGCAATCGCTAAGACAAGCTTTTCCATTTCCACCGGTTTCCAGTCTGCATAAAAACCAAGATGACCTGTGTGGATCCCGACAAAAGCTACTGAATCCAAGCGATCTTTATATTTGTGGAAGGCGTGAAGCAAGGTGCCGTCGCCGCCGATGGACAAAACGATCCGTGGATTTTCTTCGTCCCATTCCATTCCAAAATCCTCTAAGTATGTACGGGCATCGGCCATTAATCGATCGGATAATTTATCACTTCTGGAAATGATATAGTATTTCATGATTTTTTTCGCCCTCCTTCCATATCGTTCGGGAACCTCGTCCCAGGCGACTCCTTAAACTCTGAGAAATATGCCTGCGCTTCTTGGATTTCATCCCGGATCTGCGACATCTCCTCATCTAATTGGAATGCCGCTTCTGCCGCACGCTGCAGCCGGAGCTTGATTTCTTCCGGGAACACGCCTTTGTATTTATAGTTCAATGAATGCTCAATCGATGCCCAAAAATTCATTGCCAATGTTCGGATTTGAATTTCGGCGAGAATCAGCTGTTCGCCGTCTATTGTTTGTACCGGATATTCGACGATGACATGGTACGACCGGTAACCGCTTTGTTTCTCTTGTGATATATAATCTTTTTCCTCTACAATCCTCAAGTCATTGCGCTGACGCAGGAGCTCCACTACGGTTTCAATATCCCCCACAAACTGGCACATCATGCGCAATCCAGCAATATCTTGCAAATTGCGCGCTAACTCTTCTGAGGGTTCGAACAGCAAGCCTTTTTCCAAAGTTTTATCATATATGCTTGCCAGCGGCTTGACGCGCCCGGTGACAAACTCGATCGGTGAATTGGTATTATTCGTTTCAAATTGCTTGCGCATTCCTTTGAACTTCACTTTCATTTCATCAACAGCTTGTTTATAAGGCGCTAAAAACCGATTCCATTGCCCCATGCCCCATCCCCCCCTACTACCCGATCCGTATCGATCAAGCAATCTTGCCCGTTACAGGGTCTCAATTCTCATACCGTTATTTTACCACAGCAAGCCCATGCGTTGCAGATTGCATCCAACTAACCGATAATGAAATTAATCTTGAATATATATTTGTGTTTTGGTTCTCTATAGGTCTTCGGCTAAACCAATCAAGCTTTTTCGAACTTACATTTGAAGTGGGATCTTTGCGCTTCGTTAAAGCGGAATTAAAGGGGTAAACATATGTCAAAAGAACTCGAAATCGAATTTAAAAACATGCTGACAAAAGAAGAATATGTGAAGTTGCTAGCGGATACGCAAAAAACACCGATCAGCCAAACCAACCATTATTTCGATACACCAGATTTTCAGCTGCGGGGTAAAAAATCGGCATTACGTATCCGCCAGATAGAAGAACATTACGAATGCACACTTAAAACTCCGGCTCCTGCCGGCAATTATGAAACGACCGATAAATTGACTTCCGCACAAGCTGAGGACATTCTAAAAGGGAAGCAATTTGATGCCCCGGAGGTCCGTGCAGAACTGGAACAATTGAACGTATCTCCCGCTGCACTGAAATTGATCGGATCGCTGACTACCTATCGCGCCGAAATTGAATATGCAGGCGGGCTCCTCGTGCTCGACCATTCTCAATATTGCGGCATTGAAGATTTCGAGCTGGAATACGAAGTTACAGATGAAGCGTCCGGCAAAGAAGCTTTTTTCACGCTGTTGAAAGAAAAGGCGATTCCCATTCGCCCTGCGGATAAAAAAATTGCCCGTTTTATGGCGGCTGCACAACAATATTAAGGCAGCAACCCAAACGTCCAATATGCGATTTGTTTGAGATATTTACCATGCGTTGATAGAATGGATTTACAGCAATCACAAAGGGGACAAGATGATGACTGGAAAACCGCTAATTCCGTACGATCAAATCGGTGCGGAAACATTATCAAAGCTAGTGGACGCATTTTACCAACGCGTCTCAGCACATCCAAAACTTGCGCCCATTTTTCCAAATGACCTGTCCGAGACAGCTCGAAAGCAAAAACAATTTTTGACACAATACTTGGGCGGCCCGAATATCTATTCAGCAGAACATGGACACCCGCGGTTAAAAGCGAGACATCATCCATTTCCAATAACACCTGACCGGGCTCAAGCCTGGCTTGAATGCATGAGTGAAGCGATGGATGAAGTAAATCTCAGCGGCCAATTCCGTGAGACCTTTTACAATCGCCTTGTCTTAACCGCGCACCATATGGTGAATGATTACGACAGTGAGGAGGAGTTGGAGTGAGCAACCTGGATCTGGCAGAGAAAATCCTCGACCATACAGCGCCTTGCAAACCAATGGAGCTATATGTGTTTATGGATCCGATGAACCCGACATGTTGGGATCTTCAATCCATCATCCGCAAATTGCAAATTGAGTATGGCCATTACTTTTCGATGCGAGTCGTTTTGAGTACCCAATTATCTGCATTGAATACAACGGTAAAAAGTTCCGATATGAGTGAAGGAAACTTAGAGCATCCCGCATTGCCATCTGTTGCCATTAAAGCGGCCGAACTTCAAGGCAAGCGTGCCGGCAATCGTTTTCTCTATAAACTGCAAGAACATTTATTTCTTCAATCAAGAAATGTCACGTCTTACGATGTGCTGCTTGAAATTGCACAAGAGGCCGAATTGGATCATGCAGAGTTTAAGGACGACTTCCATTCCGTTCACAGTGCCAAAGCATTCCAATGCGACTTGCGCATCACGCGTGAAATGGAAATCACTGAAGTGCCGAGCATCGTTTTTTTCAATGAATGCATCGAGGACGAAGGCGTCAAAGTTTCAGGCCTTTATTCATATGACGTCTATTTGACCATCTTACAAGAAATGTTGGGAAAAGACCGGCTATACCGGCAGTCCCCGCCTTCTCTCGATGATCTGTTCACGAAATATCAAACAATGGCTACCCATGAAGTTGCCAGCATCTATAATATTTCAGAGCAAACAGCAGAACGCGAACTGAAAAAACAAGTACTTCAGCAAAAACTAGAACGTATTCCATTGCAAGACGAAACCTTGTGGAAAGTAAAATAGCCTTGTCCCCTTCGAGGGGCAAGGCTATTTTACTGTTTTCATGAAAAAGCGAAAGGCGCCTTCCACGTCCGGAAGGCGCCTTTCTATATCTTACACAAAGGGGATGGGAGAAATGTTCACGCTCAAACAAAGGGGTGTATGTTTGTATGTGATTTATTTCACAACCTAATAATATCACGGCATAATAGTTAATGCAATAAATCACATACATTTTCACAAATCCGTCATAATTTCAAGCGCTTACATTTTAAAACACTAAATAAAAATTATTCTTAAATACTTATTTCTGATGCAATGGCTAGTTGCAATAGACGCCTCCACTTTTTTTACTATGCTGTGCAATAATATCACCAAAAAACCTTCTGCAAATTTTCTGCAGAAGGTTTACGAAAAAGACAGTTTATTTTTTCAACAGCAATGCTTCAAGCTCTTCAAGCTTTTGCTCAAACACTTTGCAAGCTTCTTCGACTGGTTGCGAGGATGTCATATCAACGCCCGCTTTTTTCAAAACTTCAATCGGGTAATCCGAGCTGCCTGCTTTTAGGAACTCATTAATATAGCGTTCAACAGCCGGCTCCCCTTCTTCAAGGATTTTTTTGCTCAGTGCAGTTGCTGCACTGAACCCTGTGGCATATTGGAAAACATAGTAATTATAGTAGAAATGCGGAATCCGTGCCCACTCAAGGCCCACTTCCTCGTCCACTGCCGTCTCTTCACCAAAGTATTTTTTGTTTAAAGAGTAATATACTTCCGTCAAGCGGTCGGCGGTCAATGCTTCTCCGTCTTGATCCATTTGGTGGATTGTATGCTCAAACTCAGCAAACATTGTCTGGCGGAAAACCGTTCCGCGGAATCCATCCAGCCAATGATTCAACAGATAGATCCGTTCCTGCTCATCTTCCGTTGTTTGGACCAGATGCTCATTCAACAGTGCTTCATTTGTCGTGGAAGCCACTTCAGCGACAAAGATTGAATAATCGCCATAGACATACGGCTGATTTTGGCGCGTGTAGTAGCTATGTACACTATGGCCGAACTCATGCGCCAAGGTGAACAGATTGTCTACATTATCCTGCCAATTCATCAAAATATATGGATTGGTTCCGTATGCGCCTGAAGAATATGCGCCGCTGCGCTTGCCCTTATTTTCTTTCACATCGACCCAGCGGTTGTCGATGCCGGATTTGACGATACCGACATATTCTTCACCGAGCGCGTGCAAGCCATCAATCATCATTCCCGTCGCTTGTTCGTAAGGAATTTCCATTTTGACTTCCTGGACGAGCGGTGTATACATATCATACATATGGACCTTATCGACACCGAGCACTTCTTTGCGCAACGCTACGTAGCGGTGAAGCAAATGAAGATTATTGTTGACTGTTTCGACCAATTGATCGTACACAGCTTCCGGAATGTGGTCATCCGACAAAGCGGCTTCGCGTGCCGATGCATAATTGCGGATTCTGGCATGGACATTGTCGCGCTTCACATTGCCGGACAAAGTCGACGCAAAAGTATTGCGGAACTTGCCGTAGGTGGCATATACCGCTTTGAAAGCGTCTTCCCGCACACGGCGATCTTTACTTTCCATGAAGCGGATGTAATTGCCGTGTGTAATCTGTACTTTTTCACCGTCTTCGTTTTCGATTTCAGGAAATTCCAAATCGGCATTATTAAGCATGCCGAATGTTTCAGAAGAAGCACCGACCACTTCGGACAATTGGGCAAGGAGCGCCTCTTGTTCAGCCTTCAAGACATGCGGTCGCATCGTATTGAGTTCTTCTAGTGCGTGCTTATAAAGCTGCAAGCCTTCATGCTCAGCAACATACGCATTCAATTTCGACTCATCGAGCGATAAAATCTCAGGCGTCAAAAAGGATAGTCCCGCTCCGACTTTCGCAAAAAGCGACTTGATACGGCTATCCATCGCCTGGTATGTGGAATTTGTAGTATCTTGATCGTAGCGCATATGGGCATATGTATAAAGCCTGCGCAAACGTTCGGTTAGAGCATCTTTGTAGCTGAGCGCTTCAAACAATGCAACCGCACCATTCTTCAATGTTCCTTCATACTGCCCTGCTTTCTCAGCCAGTTTGGCCACCTCAACAAACTCTTCTTCCCATTGTGCATCGGTTGCAAAAATATCTTCCAAGCGCCAAGTCAATTCCGCCGGCACTTGATCTCTCGTCAATAATTTCTCTGTCATCTGATTGCCTCCTCTATCCCTTTGTTTCGGGAAACGAATTACACCTTATTTTCTCAATTTTCCCACGCTTTTGCAAGCGCCTGATAGGAAATATCCACCATTTCTGCAGAGGATGCCTCTTTTGAAGCTTGATAGATGCTTTCATAAAGCCGAAGCAAGCGATATACCTTCTCACGCTTGCCAACTGAGGAAAGCCGAATGCTTTCTTTGTCGAGCAAGTCTTCGACGGGCTTTCCCGAATGAATCATCAGTGCTGCTTTCATTTGCCAGACCAAAGCATGTTCTGTAATCCAATGCCCGCCCGGTAAAGGCAGCCCGAAAATCTCTGGTACCGCTTGTTTATCCACCTGCAATTCATATGTCAATCGCCAAAACGCATTGCGCATTCGATTCCTTGCAAACAATTGAGAGCGGATATATTTGTTTCTTTCTAAACGAAACATTGCAGCCATTAACTCGTATTCGGATTTCCCCAATCGCTTAGGGATAGCAAAAGGATAAGTTTGGTGCGCCATATCAAGAATGGATGCTTTTCCGACCCAGCGGTTGCCTTGAAGATAAAATAAATTGGAGAAATAAATAAAGAGGGATTTTTTGGGGTGAAAAGAAAGTAGATGCGGCATGTCCTCATCGCCAAGAAACATTTCCCGTTCGAATGGGCGGATTTGAAAAATGCCTGGCCCTGAATGCGGAATTGTTTCGGTGCCGCGAATCCATATAGGTTCGATTTGAATAGAGCGGTAGCCGTTGCTACGCTTTGACACGTGTTCGGCCGTCAGCACACTGCATTGAAACTCCAATGCATCGCTCGCCACTAACAGATCTGCTCGTTGCTTAATATCGGGAATGTACTGTTCTAGACGCGGGGATAGCTGTTGTTGTTGAAGAAATGAATACAGACGGGATTTTCCGAGCAAGTGCAGCAAAGTTTCAGGTTCGTGGCTTTGCTTGCAAGACTGGAGGTGTGCAAAATGGGGGATTTTTGTAGTTCCAACTTTGAGGATGACCTGGGCTTCGCAGTTCGGGCAATAAAACCGGCTCGTTCTGCGCAGTTCAAGTAGTTGCGCGCGTGTATGATGTTCCTGTAATACAAATAACGCTTGTTCGTGAAGCGCAGTCAATATATCAATCACTCTCCTTTTTCTCAGTCTACGATTGACTGTTAAATTGTGCAATAAAAAAAACCTCCTTAAAGGAGGTTTTTAACCGAAATAATGCAGCACATTTGAAAGCGCATCTTCTTTAAAAATCGGCTTTCCGTATTCTTCCAGACGGTGAATCGTGACTGGAGATTGCTGCAAGTATTCCGTAATGACGCTCAATTGATCTTTCATATCTTTTTCAGAATGCAAGATTTCATCGAACGAAATGTGCAAGAAGTATTTTCCTTCAAAGTGATAAAGTGCTGTGTCGAGCGGGATGTACATCAACCGTTTCGCAATCGGCAACAACTCTTCTACTTCGGAGAGCATAAACGAATATTCGAGTTTTTTCTTATCGGTCTCATCATAAACCGGCTCGAACTCATCAAACTCCTGCGAATCCACTTCTTCGCCCGCAAACATTTTGCGGCGTTCTTCTATGTCATCCGGCAAATCAAGTTTCTGCCCATCTTTTGTTAGCTGCGCTCGTGTGACAGTGACCTCAAGCCCCTTATCCATAGCTTGGACTTGGATCCACAACGGTCCTTCCATAACGAAATCGGCTTCTTCGTTGACCTCATCCATCATTTCCCAGAAGAGTTCTTCGCTTTTATCTCTATTAAACCATATTTCGTCACGGCTAAACCCTCGCTCTTCGACATCGACATAGGAAATGTAAAATTTCACTGTGTTGTCGTTAATGCGTTCTATTTCCATTTTACACCTCTCCTTTTCGGATCGGACTAAGAGGAAATCCCTCAAAAGCCGTGATTTATTTCTGCCTTTATTATACCTTTCCTGTAGGACGAAAAACATTTTTATGCCTATAGGCGATATAGAAGATAATTATCTACGAGTCTAATCGAATCGACTGACTTTTGCAACTAATCAAGATGATAAATCCGTTTTTTTGCAAATACACTCTTCCGCTTAAGCATGAAATAAATTGATTTCTATAGCTGGATAAAGAAAAGCCGCCCATAGATCCCTTATGACAAGCCATAAAGTCCGGACAGCTACTTTCAAGTAGTTCTAGTTATTCTTAATTGACCATGCGCTGAGCTTCTAGCAATTGATATGCGCGCACTTTACGTGGTAGGAAACGACGAATCTCATCTTCGTTATAACCAACTTGCAGACGTTTCTCATCCATGATGATTGGACGACGGAGCAAGCCCGGATGCTCTTGAATCAATTCGTAAAGACGTTGCAATGGTAAGCTCTCTACATCCACATTTAATTTTTGGAAGATTTTCGAACGTGTCGAGATAATCTCGTCAGTACCGTCCTCAGTCATACGAAGAATTTCTTTGATTTCACTTATAGTCAAAGGTTCAGAGAAAATATTGCGTTCTGTATATGGAATATCGTGTTCTTCCAGCCACGCTTTAGCCTTGCGGCAAGATGTGCAGCTTGGAGAAGTGAATAATGTAACCATCATAATGGAGCACTTCCTTTCGGATTCATAGATGTTAAATGTAATCTATTCTTAAATTAGAATCACTATTGTTTAGAAGCTCTACAAACATTATACAACATTAAGCTTCAGGTTTATATAGCTGTTCGCAAAAAAATGTAAAAAACATTGATTCTGTCACATTCTCGCTATATTTTTTGCCAGATTGTAAAAGTTATACAATAGAATTTTACCCGCTTCTGTTATCAATTAAACATCAATCAGAAAAAAATATTCTCATTTACACTGATCTAGTTAAACTGTTCCTTCTATTATATAGTACGTTTTATCAGTGAAAAGGTTTCAATTGCGAGAGGATTCTTCACCGACACGAAAAAAAACGCCTCTGCCGGAAATTCCGGCTTGAGGCGTTGGCTTTATTGTTGCGGGGTATAATTGACATTCGGCGAATAGCGGTTTCCTGCATTCCATAACAGGAATTCATCGATCCCCTGCTCGTTCAGTGCGAGAATTTGAGCTTCCACTTCTGCTGTGCCATAGCGCATATAATTGCCAGCCCCTAAATAACTGGCGGTGAAATCTTGCAGCCACGGCCGTGATACCGGTGCAGCTTCGAGTTGGCCTAACACCCTATTTTCCACCTTGGCATATTCTGCAACCAATTTATATGGCTCAAGATCTGGTTTAGCAATGCCGAAATACGAAGTCCAATGGCTCGGATAAATCATCGATGAAATGACGTCGACATTCTCAGAGATTTTAGAAAAATTCTGTCCGATTCCCGGCGCTTCCGGCAATGTCGCAGCATAACCGAAAATATCAACAGACACATCCACGTCGTACGGGCGCAGCTGTTCTCTTGCGTAGGCAACGAAATCTGTGACAGCCTCCACACGGCGTTGTACGGTATCTAAATCTGACTCTGCGTACTCTCCCATGGAAAAGTCCAACTCTTCTCCGCGCCATTCAAAGCCCTCGGGGAAACGTACGTAATCAAACTGTATTTCCTTAAACCCAAGTTTGGCGGCTTCGATGGCCACCTCTACGTTATAGTCCCACACTTCTTTCAAGAATGGATTGACGAACGCTTCGCCGCGGCGATTTTTCCATACCGTACCGCCATCCGTAAACGACAAATCCGGCCGCTCTTCTGCGAGTAGAGTGTCCTTGAACACGACGACCCGGGCAATCGGATAGATCTGCTTTTCTTCCAGATGCTCCAACATCGCGCGCGGGTCTTTAATCAAAGCTTCCCCGATGCCAAATTCAGCAAGTGGGGATGCCTCATCCGGTACATACGTTAAATGCCCCATATCTTCTTTAATATCAATGACCATAGCGTTCAATTCTGTAGAGTCAACCAAACTTACAAGCGAAGGGAATCGTTCCCCTCCTGCTGAATTTCCAGTGACAAAAATCCCGCGAACTGCATCCGGATACTCAAAATACAATCCCGAGTCGAACTTAAAACGATCGGAAGTTCCGAGAATGCCTGAGTCAATTTCACTTACTTCATATGTACGCGTCGAAAAGTCCTCTACCGACATTTCAGCTGCATGTGCAGTATTGCCGATACTTAACAGCACCGCTGTTGCAGCAAGCCATTTAATGGATTTCATAGAGTTTCACACACCTTTACCGCTTTTTCTACAGTTTACCATTTAACGCAACTTTTGGCAGGTTAAACTAATTAATTAAGAGAGCTTTCAATAGGTTTTTGTTTATTAGCACGCCATTTTTTGTATCCTAAAAAAGAGGG